>JANOQN010000085.1:0-146512 GCA_031422315.1 Rhodanobacteraceae bacterium | reverse complement strand
AAGTATGTGCGGAGCAGTTGCCAGCGCAAAACCGCTGGCAGTCATTTATCAACTATGTGATCGCTCGATTTATCCCGCCACCGATATTTCGGCAGCGCCAAATCGCTTCGGAATCGCTGGGGTAACTGCGGTTTTTAGGTTTAAGGCTGCGGCGAATGATTGGCGGACCCAGCGGTTTGCAAGTGGCGGGTCGCTGAAACTGCAGCATTGTCAAATAACTCACTAGCATGACCAGCAAGGCTGCCAGGGCTATACAAACTTGGGGTTCATGCCGAACCGTGTGGGTTATGCGGGGCACGCAGTTTAGGGGTCAGGCGATCGTTTGGCATATCAGTCGCTGATTGCAATGCCGCTTAGTCAAAATCTCAATTGCCAGATTTTCCAAAAGTCGCACACGAGGCTTTGATGGGTCGTGCGGCGCCGCTTATGAAAAATCCCCGACCGCAATCGCTACTTCAGAGGCGGCTGATTGCCTTTTAAAATCGATCCAGTGATGCACTTTAAACATGCGTTACGCGCTGCTGGCTTTATTCGGCTTTGCGTTTGCTTGCAGTCAAGCGCGCGCGCATCCACAGCACATCGCCAGAGCAAAAGGTGATGTGCAGCTGATGGTATGTTCTCAATCAATGCCGTCCTCAGCGCGCTGAGGCCGATTCGGCTACACCCACTTCAAGGCACCGGCTCGCGCGTTACTAGCAGCGCTGCTTGAGTGCGTTGGGTCAGGCTGAGTTTGCGCAGCACATGGCTTACGTAACCCTTGACGGTGCCCTCGGTTAACACCAGTTCGGCTGCGATTTCGCGGTTGCTCATGCCCTGCCCTAGCAAGCGCAGCACTTCGCGTTCGCGCTGGCTGAGCGTTGCGTAGCGATCTACGTCGGGCTTGCGGCGCAACAATGCTACGACTTGCGCGTGTAGGCCATGATGTAACCACGGTTGGCCGGTGGCAACGGCGCGGATTGCAGCCATGAGTTCGTGGCGCTGGACGTCTTTCAGCAGGTAGCCAATCGCACCGGCTTGAATTACTTCAACTAGCGCTTGATCGTCGGCAAAGCTGGTGAAAATGATGATATTGCAAAGCGGCGCCTTAGCGCGCATCTGACTAATCAGCTGCACCGCACCCATGCCGGGCATTTTTAGATCGACGATGGCGACATCCACAGCTTGCCTTTGCAATACGGCGAGCGCTTCCGCGCCATTGGCCGCTTCTGCAACCACCTGTAAGCCTTCTTCATGTTCGCACAGCGCACTTACCCCTTCACGCACGATCGCGTGATCGTCGACCAATAGAATGCGAATAGGTGGGCTTTCCGGGTTTTTCATCAGGGGATTATGCGGCCAAGTGGGTTTGTCGGGCGAAGAGAAAATTCTAAAAATGAGCCAAAAGTCTGTATGTTCTTAGATCGTCATCCCCGCGAAAGCGGGGACCCAGAACAGGTATCAATGTTCGATCAAACATTCCTTGAATCTGGGTTCCCGCTTTCGCGGGAATGACGATATAGCGATGCCGCGATTTCTGCAAAATCATTCAAACCCATCATAAAACACCGAATCGGTGATTTGACCCCTGATTTCACCCTGCGGGAATTCCGCTGAGGCAACCTGCACGTACCACAAGCCGCTGGCTAACTGCTGCGCCTGCGTGGGCGTGATGGCAAACGGGCCAAGCGCGATTTGATCGCTCGCCAAACCTGAAGCTGGCAACACGATACTGGTAATTCGGCTGCCGACAATACCGCGCCGCGCTGGCGCAAAAATGCCGACATCCACGCTGGCTCCCGGTACGCCTTCGCCGGTCAATCCCGAATAGCTCAACGTGACGAACACTTGATCTTGTGCACCATCTAACCTTACGGTTGCATAGCCTTGTGCCAGAGTTTGGGCTTGTGGCACGACTTGCCGACCCGTTGCTAAGCCATCGAATACGCGATCCAGCAAAATTTGCCCGCGAATTTCCCCGCCAGGATTATTTTGTGAGTGGATATTGAAGTACCACAGACCCGCTTTGAGATCGCGAACCTGCTGCGCGGTGACCGCAAATGCCGTAGGTCCTAATACCGCAGCAGTACCGCCTAGTCCGGTCAAATTGAAAATTGGCGGCGCATTGGTGCCAACCGGCGCTGGGCCGTGAATATGACCCACAGTGCTGGGGCTGCTGAGCCCGGCAAAGCTGACGCGCACGCTGATTTCCGTCTCGTCGGCGTTGAGCTGCACGGTGCCACGGCCCGAAGCGCTCGTCGTTACGGGCGGCACTTCTTGTGAGCCACTTAACGATCCGCTGAAGCTGCCGCCGCTGAGCGAACTTGCCGCGAATTCGAAATTGCTATGCGCAATCGCGCCAAAACCCGGCGTTAAAATAGGCGAATTCTGCGCCACTGCTGAGGTGCCGCCGACCCGCAAATTATCTCCTAGTGCCGTCAATTGCGGGCCGCCATCAAGTTGCTGCTGTACACCGACCAAAGGCTGAGTTTCGACAATATCGTCGCCACCGGTGGCATTGAGCTGTAGCTGTTCAATGCCAGCGCTGTCGAGCATAAAAACGGTAGGTTGTAGCCGCACAAACAAAAAGCGCGCTCCAATGCTACTTACGCGAAACTGCTCACTGGCACCGGCGCCATTGACTAAAAGCGTGTCATTGCCTTCGCTGCCTTCGTTTAAGTCATCGCCATCGCCTGGATTCCAAATGATTTGATCGTTACCCGTGCCGCCAATTACACGTTCCGAGGTGCCGACCGGATTGGCAGAGGCGCGCAACGAATCCTCGCCTGCACCGCCGTTGAGCACGTCTAAGCCAAACGAACCGATAAGCGTGTCATTGTTATCGCCGCCATTTAATTCCAGCGCAATTAAGCCGGTTGGCAAAGTCACCGCAGAAATATTGTCATCACCGACCAAGCCATTAACTTCCAGCGTTTCCACTGTAGTTAGGTCAATACCAAATGGAATCAGATTGCTGCGATCAAAGCGCACCGACACTGGTGCGGTGCCTGCGATGACGGTAAAAATATCGCCAACGCCTGCGCCATTGACGATTTGGCGATCATTGCCCTCACCGCCGATCACGGCGTCGGTATTGTCGCCATTGTTCCAAACGTTACTGTCGTCACCAGTGCCTAAATCTATGCTGTCATCACCTGGATTGGCATCGATTGTGTCGTTGCCAATGCCGCCAGTGATTACATCAATGCCCGATGAGCCTGCAATGTTGTCATTGCCATCACCGCCGTTGAGCTGCAGTGCAATCAAGCCTGCGGCTAGCGTGCCAGCGGAAATATTGTCATCGCCCACCAAGCCATTGACTTCCAAAGTTTCCACTGTAGTTAGGTCAATACCAAATGGAATCAGGTTACTGCGATCAAAGCGCACGGCAACTGGTGCAGTGCCTGCGATGACGGTAAAAATATCGCCGACGCCTGCGCCATTGACGATTTGACGATCGTTGCCATCGCCTCCGATCACGGCGTCGGTATTGTCGCCGTTGTTCCAGACGTTACTGTCATCACCCGTGCCTAAATCAATGCTGTCATCACCTGGATTAGCATCAATCGTATCGTTACCGATGCCGCCGGTGATTTGATCAACACCGGATGAGCCGGCAATCGTATCGTTGCCATCACCGCCGTTGAGCTGCAGTGCAATCAAGCCTGCGGCTAATGTTCCAGCAGAAATATTGTCATCACCGACCAAGCCATGAACTTCCAGCGTTTCCACTGTAGTTAGGTCAATCCCAAATGGGATCAAATTGCTACGATCAAAGCGCACGGCAACTGGTGCAGTGCCCGCATTCACGGTAAAAATATCGCCCACGCCAGCGCCATTGACGATTTGGCGATCATTGCCCTCACCGCCGATCACGGCATCGGTATTGTCGCCGTTGTTCCAGACGTTACTGTCATCACCCGTGCCTAAATCAACGCTGTCATCACCTGGATTAGCATCGATTGTGTCGTTGCCAATGCCGCCAGTGATTACATCAATGCCCGATGAGCCTGCAATGGTGTCATTGCCATCGCCGCCGTTGAGTTGCAGCGCGATCAAGCCTGAGGCTAGCGTGCCGGCGGAAATACTGTCATCGCCCACAAGACCATTAATCTCAAGTGTTTCCACCGCGGTTAAGTCAATCCCAAACGGAATCAGATTGCTGCGATCAAAGCGTACTGACACTGGCGCGGTGCCCGCGATGACGGTAAAAACATCGCCTACGCCCGCGCCATTGACGATTTGACGATCGTTGCCATCGCCGCCGATCACGGCATCGGTATTGTCGCCGTTGTTCCAAATATTGACATCGCTGCCGGTTCCCAAATTGATAGCGTCATCGCCTTTGCCACCGGTAACCACGTCGCTCGTAAAGCTGGCTGAGATGGTATCGATAGCATCGCCGCCAAGCAGCGCAGTGGCTGTCATTACCGGAAAATCGCCCACTGTCAGCGCGCTGAGATCAATGTTGTTGGCCAGGGCGTCACCGTTGATGGTCATGTTGGTCACGCTGGCGCAGGCCACTACGGCTGGCGTCAGTGCCGTATTGCCGTTTATCGCGACATTGCCCGCGTTGCAACTCAGCACTATTTGAGCCTCGTTGACTGCCGTGATGCTCAGCGCACCACCGTTAAAAGTATTGGTAAAAGCTGCGTGCGCAGGTGCTATTAGCACGGCGAGCAGCACAGCCCTAAGACTGGCATTGGCGATTGACTTGAGATTCATAACGGATCCATGGATACACCCAAATGGGCTGGTGCAAACATTGAATCTATGAGGCTAAACGCGAAACCGACGTCCGTGTGTGCGGCATGGGTGCCTTTGGTAGTGTTCGACACTCACTAAAGTCAGCAGTATTATTTGCAGCGCCTGTTAGCAGAAGGTGTGAACAAGATCGACTCAATCAAATAGCGATTATGAGCGAGCACGTAAAACCCTCAAATTCAGGGTAAGTATGAGATCAAAAAAACCGACGCTTGCACATGTCAATCGTCAACAACAGCCATAAAAAAAGGCTGCAAATGCAAGCATTCGCAGCCTATCAAGCCCAGAAATCAAACTACGATTTCATCCTGGGCAAAGATCGCCAGTGATTACATTGGGCGAACTTTGTTTGCGCACGGGCCTTTTTGGCCTTCGCCTACTTCAAATTCAACTGCCTGGCCTTCATTGAGCGTTGCGTATCCGCCGCCCATTTGAATTTCAGAATGGTGCACAAATAAATCTTTGCTGCCATCTTCTGGTGTGATGAATCCGAAACCTTTGGTCGCGTTGAACCACTTAACTGTACCTTTGCTCATTTTTTACTCTTTGATTTTATGGTGAAAATAATTGCCGTGTCTGCTATCACCATTGCAAACCCGGTCCTCATTGTTGCACATTGCGGTGGCAAATGGCAAAGGCCTAAGGTTGCGGTACAGGCAAAGCGCAACGTTGCAAAAGTACTGCCTTGGTAAACAGCAGCGTGTATTCCAATTGCGCAAGCGTTTTTTCGCTACAAGCGACGCAATACAAATAGCGTTTCAAAAGTATTGCTTGGACCACCGCAGCTTGCTGCAGCTTCAAGCCTACTCGGGCCGACAGCTTGCGGGCTAAAACTCGTATTACAGCTACTCGATTGGTAACTAAAATTATTTAGGCTACAAGCGATTGGGCCGTCAAAAGGCCTTTGATCTTCACAGTCAATCGTAAAGCTTGGTTGTTCATTACCGCTGCGATCACGTGCAAACGCCTGGAAACGAAAACCCGCGTTTGGGTCAGCAAGCAAGCGTCCTACATAGCGAATAGTCACATCGCTCAACGCTGCTTCGCGCGCACCGCTGCCAAGCACTCCGGCGAGCCAGCGTCCTTCTAAATCGGGCAGGCTAAATCCAACGACCTCAGCACTAGGCAAACTTAAATTTGGCATAAAGTTAAATCGGCGATATTGCAGTGTAGAGAGCGCTGCCTGCGGCCCGCTCAGCACATTTTGGTAGTCGACTAACAGCGTATTTTGATCGCGAATCAGCATCAGCATGTTGCCGATTTGATCCGGCGCTGCGCGTGGGCAAGGCGCCCGTATACATTGGATTGTCCGATAGTTAGCCGGTGCGCCGATGTAGACATTGCCGTTAAGTTTGCCAGAACCGAAAAACCAGGATCCACGGCCCTGAGCGTCATAATCACTAAGGTTGGTAGTGATAACCGCACCGCGCTGATCAATTGCAAGGTTTGAAGAGCTAAGCTGATCCGCAACAAAGCTTCCGGGCTCCAGCATGACAGGCTCAGCGGCTACATTACTAAAACGGATGATTTCACTTTCAATGTAGTCTGGCCCACTAAACCCGCGCTTGGTGTAGCGCACGGTGATGCTATCGGCAAAGTTAAGTCCATTTGCCAGCACGGTTTTGGGATTAAACAACTGTTGGAACGGCACGACTACTGTTGTGCAAATGCGCGTTGCTGCCGCGGACTCGTCAGCCAAAACTTCGATAAGCTCGGGAGTAGCGCGAATGCTGAGGCTGCCTTGGCACCCAGAGCTCCAAGCGCTCTCGACCAGTATCAAAAACGGCGACCCGCGCTGAATCACAGCCGGGTACACGTTCAGATCTTTACGCAAAACACCCGCTTGTGCGGCGGAAGTGACTAATAAAGTAGTTGCAATAGCTAATAGCGGCTTCATGAGTTTGGCTCCAAAGACGCTATATTGTTCCTATTCGTACAAAAAAATCAATAAATTGCGCGTTATTCGTTTTTTCGCCCATTTTTTCTTAACAATGCGCCGATAATTTGTCAGTCCACTGTTACCGCACTTGCTTCTCCGCAATGGCCACCTTGATTGAGATTTCTTGCAGCTGTTTAGCTGGCACCTCTGATGGTGCGGAGGTCAGCGGGCACTGCGCGCTGGCGGTTTTTGGGAAGGTGATGACGTCCCGGATTGAATCTGCGCCCGCCATAATCGCGGCAATACGGTCAACACCAAAAGCAATGCCGCCGTGTGGTGGGCAGCCGAATTTGAGCGCGTCTAATAAGAAACCGAACTTGATTTGCGCTTCTTCAGAACTAATTCCTAGCAAATCAAACACCGCCGACTGCATTTCAGGCCGGTGAATACGAATCGAGCCGCCGCCAATCTCCGAGCCGTTCAACACGCAATCGTAGCCGCGCGATAGTGCCGGGCCAGGGTCGGCTTTCAGCTGCTCGACCGAATCCACGCTAGGTGCAGTAAACGGATGGTGCAGTGAAACCCAGCGACCGCCGTCGGCATCAAAATCAAACATCGGGAAATCGACCACCCACAGCGGTGCCCAGCCTTCTTTTGTTACGCCCAAATCTTTGCCAACTTTTAAGCGCAGTGCGCCCATGTAATCGGACACCGTTTGATAGCTGCCAGCGCCGAAAAATAGCAAATCGCCGGTTTCGGCATGGGTCGCTTTGAAAATGCCTTCCAGCGCGGCGTCATCTAAGAACTTGACGATTGGGCTGGTCAAGCCTTCGCGGCCTTTGCTGATATCGTCGATGCGAATCCAGGCCAAACCTTTCGCCCCGTATTTAGCAACGAACGGCGCGTAGTCATCAATTTGCTTGCGCGATAGCTTGCCGCCGCCTTTGCCGTTCAACACGCAAACCCGGCCCGCAGGATCATTGGCAGGCGCGGACAGCACTTTGAACTCGACGTGTTTGACGTGCTCGGAGATATCAATAAGTTCAAGCGGATTTCGCAAATCTGGCTTGTCAGAGCCGTAGCGGCGCATGGCTTCGGCGTAAGTCATACGTGGAAACGGCTGAGGCAGCTCAATTTGCACGACATCTTGAAAGATATGCCGCACCATGCCTTCGACTAAATCTTGCACATCGCGTTCTTTCACGAACGCCATTTCAATGTCGAGCTGGGTAAATTCGGGTTGGCGATCCGCGCGTAAATCTTCATCGCGAAAGCAGCGCGCAATTTGATAATAGCGATCCATGCCGGCCATCATCAGCAGCTGCTTAAACAGCTGCGGGCTCTGCGGCAGCGCGTAAAATTCACCCGGATTGACCCGCGAAGGCACCAAATAATCGCGCGCGCCCTCGGGCGTGGCTTTGGTCAAAATCGGCGTTTCCATATCTTGAAAGCCACGGGTATCCAGATAGCTGCGGATCGACTGCGTCAAGCGGGTGCGCATACGCATGATGCGCTGCATCGCAGGGCGGCGAATATCTAAATAGCGATAGCGCAGCCGAGTTTCTTCATTCGGCACTTCGTTCAACATAAAGGGAAGTGGCGCAGAAGCGTTCAAAACTTCCACTTCAGTTGCGACCACTTCAATCTTGCCGCTACCGAGTTTGTCATTCACCATCGCCGCCGGGCGAGCGCGAACAAAACCTGTTACGCGCAGGCAATACTCGTATTTGACATTCGCAGAGGCTTCAAATGCCAACGCATTTTCAGGCTCAATAACCACTTGCACGATGCCTTCGTGATCGCGCAGGTCAATAAAAATCACCCCGCCATGATCGCGCCTGGAATCGGCCCAGCCGCACAAACTGACCTGTTTATCCTGCAACTGCTCGTTGACTGCACCACAATAATGCGTACGCATGGCTTCCTTGCCTAATTGACCGAATTTGCGTGGATGCTAGCCGTTTGCAGCTAGTGGCGGCAATCTACTTTTTAATGCGCCCATTTCACACCTTCTCCATTGCCGGGTAAGCTGTATCGAATTAAGCTTAGGCAATGAACTATCCCGAGCTGATTCGATCACACGACGTCGAGCTGTCCTGCATAAATGGACGCTTCAGCGATGCGGCCATCGAAGTTCGTCCGAATCAATCGATGGACCAGTCAGTCTTCTTGAAGGTTCGTAGCGTGTTTGTCGGCGTTTCTGTTTTAATTGCCGGCTATAGCTTTATTCAAGGCAACGTGTTTGCACCTTTTTTTGCACTGGTCAACATCACCATTTTAATTCTGCTGTTTCAGCAGGTTTGGAAAAGTCAGGATTATGAAGAGCGGCTTGACTATACAAACGGCACCCTTTTCGTCGAATGCCGCAAAGGCGCCAACACGCGCCGGGCTGAATTCAATCCGCTGTGGGTGCGGTTCGAGGCTGATCCTTCTGCAAAATGCAGCGGTTTGCTTATTTGTAACGGCGTTTCGTTTCAATTAGGTGGCTTTCTTAACCCAGAACAGCGAAAATTACTGTTTAGACGCGTCAACGATTTTTTGGCCCGTGCGCGCGAATCTGCGCTGCGCCAGCCGGACTCCACTTCAGAACTTCACCAGTAGGCAAGCAGGATATGAAAAAAAACCTTCAAATAGCGTTAGCGGCGGCCAGCAGTTTGGCTTTCTCGCTGGTTGCAGCCGCGCAAGCAGTGCCCGCAAGCACAGGCCCGGAGCGCTGGCAGCTCAATATGACCGAAGGCGTGACTGAGACGTCCAAACTCGTGTATGACCTACACATGCAGATTTTTCTGATCTGCTGCGTTATTGGTGCGCTCGTTTTTGGCGCGATGTTTTATGCGATGTTCAAGTTCCGCAAATCCAAAGGCGCCGTCGCCGCCACTTGGAGCCACAACACCACCGCTGAAGTCATTTGGACAGTCGTGCCGATTTTGATTTTGGTCGTCATGGCTATTCCAGCGACTGACGTGCTTTACAAAATGTATGACACCAGCAAGCCCGAAATGACCGTGGAAATTCGCGGCTATCAGTGGCTTTGGGAATACAAATATCACGGTCAAGACCTGAAATTTACTTCCAGGCTTAAACGCGAATCTGACGAAACCCGTCGATTAGGATCTGGTAAAGATCCGAACGCGGTGGCTAATTATCTGCTGGACGTAGATCGCCCACTCGTGCTGCCTGCCGATACAAAGATTCGCTTCGTAATTTCGGCAGACGACGTTATCCACGCATGGTGGGTGCCGGTGCTGGGTTGGAAACAAGATGCGATTCCCGGCTACGTCAATGAGGCGTGGACTAAAATTGACGGCTCAAAGACTAAGCCCGGCGGCGTGCTGTTTCGTGGTCAATGTGCTGAGCTTTGCGGCAAAGATCACGGCTTTATGCCGATTGTGGTGAAAGTTGTGCCGAAAGCCGAGTTCGCTGAAGCCTTAGCGCAGCTGAAAACTGAAATCAACGGCACCGCCGTTCCCGCACCGCAGCTTGCCAGCGCAGTTAACGCGCCCGCCAGCACCGTCAATGCGCAATAGCTAAATTTGATAAGCGAGAGATAACCATGGCACAGACACACACACACGACGCTCATGATGAGCACGACCACAAGCCGATTCCGTTTATGGATCGCTGGGTGTACACCACCAATCATAAAGACATCGGCACGATGTATTTGGTGTTCGCACTCATTATGTTCTTTATCGGCGGCGCGATGGCGCTGGTGATTCGCGCAGAATTGTTCCAGCCCGGCTTGCAGCTGGTGCATCCGGAATTTTTTAACCAAATGACCACCATGCACGCGTTGGTCATGATTTTCGGCGCGGTTATGCCAGCTTTCGTCGGCTTGGCGAACTGGCTGATTCCGATGATGGTTGGCGCGCCCGATATGGCTCTTCCGCGCATGAATAACTGGTCATTTTGGATCATGCCGTTTGCTTTCACGCTGCTGCTCTCCACCCTATTTATGCCCGGTGGCGGCCCTGCTGGCGGCTGGACGCTTTATCCACCACTCAGCTTACAAGGCGGCAATAGCGCAGCGTTCGTTATCTTCGCTATTCATATGATGGGCATCAGCTCAATCATGGGCGCAATCAACATCATCGCGACGATCTTAAACATGCGCGCTCCGGGTATGGACTTGCTGAAAATGCCAGTGTTCGTTTGGACTTGGTTGATCACCGCTTTCTTGTTGATCGCCGTGATGCCGGTGCTTGCGGGTGCGGTCACGATGTTATTGACCGATAAATTTTTCGGCACCAGCTTCTTTAACGCGATGGGTGGTGGTGATCCAGTGATGTTCCAGCACATTTTCTGGTTCTTCGGGCATCCTGAGGTTTACATCATGATTCTGCCAGCGTTCGGAATCGTCTCGGAAATCATCCCGACTTTTGCGCGCAAGCCGCTGTTTGGCTATCAAGCCATGGTGTACGCGACTGCTTCAATTGCGTTTTTGAGTTTTATCGTCTGGGCGCATCACATGTTCACTGTCGGCATGCCGCTCGGAGGTGAGCTGTTCTTTATGTACGCAACGATGCTGATCGCAATCCCGACTGGCGTGAAAGTGTTCAACTGGGTAAGCACCATGTGGAAAGGTTCTATGACCTTTGAAACCCCGATGCTGTTTGCGATTGCCTTCGTTATCTTGTTCACCATCGGCGGATTTTCTGGCCTGATGCTGGCGATTGTTCCGGCGGATTTCCAATACCACGACACCTATTTCGTGGTGGCGCATTTCCATTACGTGCTGGTAACCGGCGCAATCTTCTCGCTGATGGCCGCAACGTATTATTGGCTGCCAAAATGGTCCGGCAAAATGTACAACGAAACCTTAGGCAAATGGCATTTCTGGCTCAGCACCATTTTCGTCAACGTTCTGTTCTTCCCGCAGCATTTCTTAGGCCTGGCTGGCATGCCGCGCCGAATCCCGGATTACAACGTGATTTTTACTGACTTCAATATGATCAGCTCAATCGGCGCGTTTGGTTTTGGCTTATCGCAGTTGTTGTTTGTGTATATCGTCTGGCAGTGTGCGCTCGGCAAGTCCGGCCAAAAGGCGACCGCGCAGGTTTGGGAAGGTGCGCGTGGTTTGGAATGGACGCTGCCCTCGCCTGCTCCGCATCACACCTTTACCGTACCGCCGGTGATAGATGATCGCGTGTTGGCACACGGTAATGTAAGCCATTAGTGATCGGTGTCGTGACGAATCAAAATCAACAAAATAGCGCGGCGCTGGATGGAATCAACCAGCGCCGCGCCGCTTCACGCAGAACTGCCATTATCCTAGGTGTTATCGCCGCCGGAATATTCCTCACGTTCTTTATACGTGCAGTCTTAATGGCGCAAGGGCAAGGCTAGCCATCATGAGCGAGCAAGTTAAAAGCATTGAAAGCACGAAAAATATCGTGCGCCGCGCGCTAATCACGTGCGCTGGCGCGTTCTTGTTCTGCTTTGCAATGATTCCAATTTATTCGATTTATTGCGACATCACCGGCGCCAACGGCCGAGGCGCAAAAATGGGCGGCACGATCACGCAAACGATTGATAAATCAAGAAAAATTCGGGTTGAATTCACCGGATCAGTCAATGCTGCATTACCTTGGGATTTCGTACCTGAAGTCGAATCGATTGACGTTTATCCTGGCGAGCCAACCTTGGTTTGGTACGTGGCTACCAATAACGGCAAACAGGCCAATGTCGGTAACGCCGCACCGAGCGTCGCGCCAAATGAAGCCTCACTCTATTTCAACAAAACCGAATGCTTTTGCTTTACCGAGCAGAAAATGGACGCCGGTGAAGTGCGGCGCATGCCGGTGCGATTCGTCGTTGACACTGCACTACCCGAAGGCGTGAAAGTGCTGACGTTGGCCTATTCTTTTTATTTAAACGACACCGCAACTGCAAAGCTCGTGGCGCAAGCGCCCGCAATTTTGTAGACTCCACGCATCCTTAACATCTAAATCACGAGGCCTTTATGGCAGCTAGCACGCCCGGCGCTTATTACGTTCCCCACGGCAGTAAATGGCCAATAGTCGGCTCCATATCACTGTTCACGCTGATGGTTGGCCTAGCTGGCCTGATGAATGAGTCCCCTAGCGCAAAGTACTTTGCTTGGGCAGGGCTCGCGGGCCTGATTTACATGCTGTTTGGCTGGTTTGGTGATGTGATCCGCGAATCGGTAGCGGGCATGTTCAAATCACAAGAAGACATGTCGTTTCGCATGGGCATGGTGTGGTTTATATTTTCTGAAGTCATGTTTTTTGCCGCGTTTTTTGGCGCACTCTATTACGCACGCCAGTTTGTCACGCCCTGGTTAGGTGGCGCGGGTGATGGCTTTTCAACCCAGCAAATCCTTTATCCAGACTATCAATCGGCATGGCCCAATAATGGTCCAGGCGGAATTGGCGGCACGTTTAGAACGATCGGCGCGTGGGGCTTGCCGCTGCTCAACACCATCATTTTGCTGACTTCCGGCATGACGATCACGTTGGCGCACTGGGCATTGAAAGTTGGCGAACGCAAATGGTTGAACTTCTGGCTGTCTTGCACTGCGGCGCTCGGTATTTTGTTTTTGGTGTTCCAGGCTGAAGAATATATTCATGCCTACCACGCGCTGAATTTGACGCTTGAAAGCGGTGTCTATGGCTCGACGTTCTTCATGTTGACCGGCTTCCACGGCCTGCACGTCACACTCGGCACCATCATGCTCATTATCATGCTGTTTCGCTGCGTCATCGGGCACTTTAGCAAGCACGATCATTTTGGCTTTGAAGCGGTGGCTTGGTACTGGCATTTTGTCGATGTGGTCTGGCTTGGTCTGTTTGTTTTTGTTTACGTGATTTAACACTCAAGTTTCGGGCTAACCTCGTCATTCCCGCGCAGGCGGGAATCCAGGCACCTCAAACGCTCGCTTAAATCCAAACCAAAAAACCCGCCGTTGCGCGGGTTTTTTATTGACTCACTTCACCGCAAACCAACCAAACCATCCATGAACTCATCGCAGCCAACCAAACCACCCAGCGCAAACGCACGCAATGCCACCGACCCAGGCCCGGCGCGCGCCGAGCCAGAAACACTTGCACATATTCGCATCGTTCTGGTCAAAACCCAGCAGCCGCGTAATATTGGCTCGGCGGCGCGTGCCATGAAAGCGATGGGTTTGACTCAGCTGGTATTGGTGCGCCCTACCCGCTTTCCACATAAAGACGCGAACGATCTAGCTGCGGGTGCAGATGACGTTTTGGCAAACGCACGAGTGACGGATTCATTGCAAACGGCGCTCCAAGGCTGCGTTGCAGTCTATGGCGCTAGCGCACGGCGGCGGCAAATTTACTTGCCTGAATGCACACCCAGAGCCGCCGCAGAGCAAGCCATGGAGCTACTTAACCAACCAGAATCGGCAGAAAATCTAACGCAGCTAGCCGACGTTGCGTTCGTGTTTGGCTCCGAACCTGCCGGGCTCGATAACGGGTCAATCTTGCAATGTCAAAACCTGCTACAAGTGCCCGCCAACCCGGCGTTTGCATCGCTAAATCTGGCATCGGCCGTACAAATTGTCTGCTACGAGCTGCGGCTTGCCGCACTAAACGGCGCGGTTTACCAGCCCAAACACCGCCCCGCAGCAGTCGAAGCGTTCGATGGCTTTTTCGCGCATTTGATGCAAACCGCCGAACAAGCCGACTACTTCGCCAACAAAAACCTTGAAGTCAGCCGCGCGCAGCTGCTACGAATTTTTCAACGCACATCGGCAACGGAGCTAGAGCTACGCATGCTGCGCGGTTTGCTGAGCCAGCTGCAGTTTCGGATGCGGGGAAAATTTTGATTGGCGGTTAGGCTTACGGCAATTTCGTGATTTTAGAGGTTACCGCATGATCGCCAAATTGTGCGACCAAGCGATTTGTGCAACCAGTGGTTGCACTTTTGCCTCGCTGCGATACAGCAAGTAAATCTCGCGCCTGTAGAACACATTGCTGCGTGAAAATCCACCAATACCGGGAAAAGCCTCTTGCAAATCAACGGCTCGTTGGCGTCATTGACAATGCTGCTGTCTTTATCTGTTTTCACACACTGGCGTTCCATCACCCAATATTGCTCAAGTTCCCGCAAAATCGCCTGTTCCAGAATTCGCCCGCGCACCGCCCAGCACTTCGGCATTGATGCGCGCGCCGATGCGCCAATAAAGTTGACTCAGTTCGGCATTCACCGCAGCACTAACACGCCGGCGCGCACTATTGATTAGTTCGCGCAGCTCGGTGTTGATTGCTGTGATAGTGATTAGCGCTGTCATGATTATTGCGCTTTCAACTCACTGTCCGGCAAACCTCGTAGCTCGAAACGCGTTCTTGCTTCAAACATGGCTTTTTGCAATTTGGCTTGCAGCACTTCTTTGGGTGGCAGCGTTAACCAATATTCGCTGACGTGAATGTGCTCAGCTTCCAGGTCCATCAACTCGATCACATCATGGTCTTTGCCGCCACACAAAATTATTGCAATAGGTGATTGTTCGCCAGGCTGCCGCTCATACTTTGCAAGCCACTTTAGATAGAGTTCGACTTGGCCTTTGTAGTCTGCTTTGAAATCACCTAGCTTGAGCTCAATCAACACCAAACGCCGCAGTTTTCGGTGATAAAACAACAAGTCCATGTAGTAATCATTGCCGCCGATTTGAATGCGCTTTTGGCGGCTCATAAAAGCAAAATCACTGCCAAGCTCCAGAATAAAGCGCTCAAGTTCCAGGAGAATCGCGCTTTCCAAATCTTTCTCAGAAAAATTATCTTTTAAATCTAAAAAATCGAGTAAATATGGATCTTTCAGAAAAAGCGCAGGGCTGGTTTTCGAGGGCATTTGCTGCAAATTAGTCAATTCTTGGCGAATAAGCGCTTCCGGCTTTTTTGAGATTGCGGTGCGCTCGTACAACATGCTGTCCATACGTTCGCGCAAGGCACGCACAGACCAGCGTGCATCCGCACACATGCTCACGTAAAATTCCAGTTTGAGCGGATCTTCAAGTTTCAGTAGTTCAACAAAATGCGACCAGCTTAATTTTGTCGACAGTGTCGACAAAATCGCCTCATCCGGGAAACGCTGATAAAAACTAGCCATACGAAACAAGTTACGTTGACCAAAGCCCTCGCCATATTCGACGACTAGAATTTCAGCTAGACGCTTCACTGTTGAATCACCATACTGCGCGCGTTCTTGCACCAGCACCCTCGTCCGAACGATGCGACCCACTTGCCAGTAGGTCGTTACTAAAGCCTGGTTGACCTGAGTCACCATGTTTTTGCGTGCGGCTTCGATGAGCTGGCAAACCTCGCCATGTAGGGCATCAAACGGCTCTGACGAAGGTGCAACTTGCGTACTCATGGCGCACCAACACAATTCAACAGTGGTGCAAACCGGTTGTTTTCGCTCATAAATTGCCTTCCGAAATCTCCAACCCCGGCAGGCCCCGCACAACCTTCATCGTCTCCAAACTCACCGTAATCACGCGCAACAATAATTCCAGCGGGTAGCGTGGGTTGTGCATGGTTTCAATGGCCCAATCGTTGGCGTCGTTAACAATGCCGCTGTCTTTATCGGTTTTCACGCATTGGCGTTCCAGCACCCAATCGAGGGCGGGTTTGCCGTTCACAACATAATCGTACGCCGCGAGTGGAATGCCACTGACGGTGATTTTGTGGTTGTAGAGTACGGTGCTTAAGTCTTTGTCTTTGTCTTTGTCTTTGTCTTTGCCGTTCTTGCCGTAGCGCATTTTCTCGACGCGGTAATCGGCGGTGGGCAGTTTGCTCAGCTCTATTTTGCTTTTTTCGCTAGCATCAAAGGCAACGCCACTAACTTCGCACGGATACATCGGCACGCTTTCATAGTGCAAATGCAGCTCCGCCAAGGCGCGCCCGGCTTTGCTGAAGGCCCAAAAGTCATCCGCCGTTTTCACGCGCGGGATGCGCGGTAGTTCTTTGCTTAGATTATCGGCATAGCGGGCGCGGTAGTCGGGGGAATGCAGCAGGCCATAAATGTAATAGAACAGATCTTCTTTGCTGATGTTCGTGGTCGGATACGCACGCGCGCCGTATGCGGCTTCATGGCGCAAATACTGCACCGTCAATTCCTCAAAATACGTGCCTTTTTCGCGCTCGGACACTGCGGCGATGCGGAAACTTTGAAGCAGCTGTTGAAGTGCGGTCACGTGGATAATCTTTGAAAATCGGCGAAATAGCTGCGTGGACGGTACCACTGGCGAGCGCAAACCAGAACCCTGGTGTGGTGCAAAACTTGAATTGCATCCGACTCCGCATCAATTGCACAAAATTCCGGAGCTAAGAGGTACTAGTGATCTCGATTTACATAACTCCTAAAAACAAACGGCCAGCACCTAAAAAAGCGTGCTGGCCGTCGATTAACGCGATCAATTCAACTACAAAAACACTACCAGTGCACCCCACGCATAATCGTAGCAAACGCAACTTGTTCAGTACTTGCCGGTTCTTCGCTGCCGGATTTTTGGCCTTTGGCGGCGGCTGAATCTGGGAACAAATTGAACGCAGTGTTCATGACGATTTGATAGACGCTTGGCATCGTCAAGTGAAGCATTTCTGCAAAAATACCGGTGCGCGTCGCAATGCGCTGAGGGCGTTCGATCACGGCCTTTACCACCAAATCGGCGGCTTCTTCCGGTGATAGCGTGGGCACGCTGTCGTACATTTTGGTCGGCCCAATCATAGGCGTACGCACTAATGGCATATTGATGATCGTGAAGTGGATATTTTTATCAGAAAACTCACTCGCAGCGCAGCGGCTGAAGGCATCGAGTGCGGCTTTGGATGCTACATACGCTGAAAATCGCGGTGCATTGGTCAGCACGCCGATTGAACTGATGTTAATCACGTGGCCTCGGCGTTTTGCCGTCATGCCTGGCAAAAAGCCCATCACCAAACGCAGGCTGCCAAAGTAGTTGAGCTGCATGGTGCGCTCAAAATCATGGAAGCGATCGTACGAAAGCGCAATCGAGCGGCGAATCGAACGGCCGGCGTTGTTGACTAAAATATCCACGCCGCCATGATCTGCGGTCACTTTTTTGACCAGCTCATCGCAGCTGGCTAGCTCCGCTAAATCGGCGGTGTAGGTAAAAACCTGGGCCTTTTTATCGCCTGATTCGATGTCCGCTTTGGCTTTGATCAAGTCATCTTCACCGCGTGCGCAGATGATCACTTTTGCGCCTGCAGCGGCCATTTTGTGCGCTGTAGCCAAGCCGATGCCGGATGATCCACCGGTAATCAGCACCACTTTGCCGCGTACCTTGCCGGTCAGTGAGCGATCAACAAACAAATCCGGATCTAAATGGCGCTCCCAGTAATCCCATAGCCGCCATGCGTAGCTTTCCAGCGCTGGCACTTTGATGCCGGTGCCTTTTAAAGCGCGCTCGGTTTCGCGGCTGTCAAATCGGGTTGGATAGTTGAAAAATTTCAACACATCAGGTGGAATTTTTAATGATTTCAGCACATTGCCCATGATGCGCCGAACTGGCGGCAGCATGCCAATGGCGTTGCGAATGGCGCTAGGAATAAAGCTAAACATGCGTGCATCGATACGCATGGTCATATTCGGCGCGTGGCCCGCGTTGGCAAATATATTAAGCAGCTCGCCGACCCGTTTTGGCGCGGGGTCAGTCAAATGGAAGCATTTACCGTCAAGGCCTTTTTCGTGCGCGATATGGTCCATCGCGTCAACAATAAAATCGACCGGCACCACATTGATGCGCCCGCCTTCAAAACCGAGCATCGGCATCCAAGGTGGCAGCGTTTGCCGCAGGCGTTTTAGCAGCGTGAAAAAGTAATATGGCCCGTCGATTTTGTCGATTTCACCGGTTTTCGAGTGCCCGACCACCATCGCCGGGCGGTAAATGCGAAACGGCCGTTTGCACTCATTGCGCACGATGCCTTCAGAATCATGCTTGGTACGAAAATAAGGGTGATCCAGCTTTTCCGCCTCTTCAAACATATCTTCCCGGAACGTGCCGGCATACAGCCCAGCAGCGGCAATCGATGAGGTGTGATGAAAGCAGCCGGCAGCGACCACTTCGGCAAATTCGACTGCATTGCGGGTGCCATCAATATTCGCAGCCTGCTGGCTGGCGGCGTCGGCGGATAAATCATAAATCGCTGCCAGATGGAACAAATGCTTGATTTTGCCTTTCAGCTCGCGCTGCTGCTCAGCGCTGACCCCAAGCTTGGCTTTGGTCAAATCACCCCAGACCGGCACAATGCGCTCGGCGTGTTCTGGGTAGCGGGCTTTGAGTTCCTCAACCTTATCTTTTGACGCTTTACGCGCTAAAACGTAAATGGTGCCCCGGCGCGCTAGCAAATGCCCAACTAGAAACCGCCCAATAAAACCTGTTGCTCCAGTAACGAAATAGCTCATGACGCCTCTCTAGTGATGATTAAAAAGTAAAAGTAGAAACTGCAATGGATACGACCAACCCGGTGAAGTGGCGAAGCTGCGTCAGCGTTCTAAAATCTAGAATCTAAGCTCTGATCCGGGCACCTCGTTAAGATAGCTTCATGAAGCATGCACGCCAAGCCCGCGCTGAACTTTATTTTCAGAAAAACGCCTGAATTTTCGCTAGAGCGGCTGTTAACATCCATTTCATGACTATTTTTTCCGTTTCAAATCTTAAAATGCGCTCCGAATTGGCGCTTGAAAATTTACTTCCCTGTGGTGAGCTGGCGCCAAGCCGCTTACTCGAAGCCATGCGCTACGCCACTTTGGGCGGCGGCAAACGCATGCGCCCGCTGCTGGTTTATGCGGCGGGTGCAGCGCTCGGCGTTGATTTTGATGCCTTAGACGCCCCAGCCTGTGCAGTCGAGTTGATTCACGCCTATTCGCTGATTCACGATGACTTACCCGCTATGGATGACGATGCGCTTCGGCGCGGCAAGCCGACCTGTCATATTGCGTTTGGCGAAGCCACCGCCATTTTGGCTGGCGATGCGCTGCAAGCCTTGGCTTTTGAGGTGCTTGGAAGTGCTGTGCCGCTGCCGGAGCCAGCAAAAGCTGCGATGGTGCTGCGATTGGCCAGAGCATGTGGCCCTGCAGGTATGGCGGGCGGGCAAGCGATTGATCTTGCCAGCATCGGCCGCGCCTTAAACGAGGCTGAGCTTGATCGTATGCATGGCTTTAAGACCGGCGCTCTGATTACCGCCTCCGTCATGCTGGGCGCAGATGCCGCCAACTGCACTGATCCAAATTTGCTCAGCGCACTTGAGCGTTACGGGCAAGATTTTGGCTTGGCATTTCAAATTCATGACGACATATTAGATGTGGAGGGCGACACTGCCATCATCGGCAAACCGCAGGGCTCTGACGCGCTACGTGGCAAACCCACCTACCCTGCCGCGATTGGCATTGATGCATCGAAAGCCCGCTGTGTGCAGCTAAAAGAGCGTGCGCTAGCTGCGATTGAACCGTTTAAAGCGCGTGGCGAACTGTTGCGGGAATTGGCTCATTACGCGATTGAGCGTAGTTGCTAGCTAACGCATCAAACCAGGAAGGGACTAATCAAGCTTCCAACGCAGCTCCAAGCTCCGCAATCAAATCCCGCACATCCTCAACCCCAACGCTCAGGCGGATCAAGCCAGCGCTAATCCCCAATTCAGCGCGTTTTTCGACCGGTATTGACGCGTGCGTCATGATAGCTGGGTGTTCAATCAAGCTTTCCACGCCGCCCAAAGATTCCGCTAAGGCGAACAGCTCACAATGCGCCAACATGCGGGTTGCACCAGCTTCACCGCCTTTAACGACGACCGAAATAATGCCGCCAAAACCAGACATTTGGCGCTTGGCTAATTCATGCTGCGGGTGGCTCGGCAAGCCTGGGTAAATCACTTTTTCGACATTTGGGTGTTTTTCTAGCCACTGCGCAATTTGCAGCGCGTTTTGGCAGGTGCGCTCGACCCGCAAATGCAGCGTTTTGAGCCCGCGCAGCGCAAGAAAGCTGTCAAACGGGCCTTGAATTGCGCCAATGGCGTTTTGCAAAAAGCTAAGCTGCTCTGCCAGTTCGGGTTTTGCGGTACACAGTACGCCGCCGACGATATCGGAGTGCCCATTTAAATATTTCGTCGCCGAGTGCAAAACGATATCGCAGCCCAATTCCAGAGGGCGCTGCAAAATAGGCGAAGCAAACGTGTTATCGACCACGGTAATGAGGCCGCGCGCCTTGCCGATGCGCGCAATTTCCGTCAAATCAACCAGTTTGAGCATCGGATTGGTCGGCGTTTCCACCCAAATCATTTTGGTATTTGGTTGAATCGCCGCTTCAATGGCGCCGGGTTTGGTCATATCAACAAAGCTAAAGCTTAAGCCCGCACTGCGCTTTCGGACGCGCTCAAACAGGCGAAACGTGCCGCCGTAAACGTCGTCCATCACAATCACGTGGCTGCCGGTATTGAGCAGCTCCAGCACAGTGGCGGCGGCGGCTAATCCAGATGCAAACGCATAGCCATCGGTGCCGGATTCTAGCGCCGCAATGCAACGCTCATACGCGCCACGGGTTGGGTTTTGCGTGCGGCTATATTCATAGCCTTTATGTTTACCGGGCGCTTCTTGCACGTAAGTGCTGGTGGCATAAATCGGCGTCATGATCGCGCCGGTTGATGGATCCGGACTTTGGCCGGCGTGGATGGCTTTTGTGCCGATGCCGTGGCCGTTTGCAGATGCGCTCATGTGATTCATTCCAAGCAAATTGAAGTGCGCAAAAATAGCGCAATGACGGCGCTTGTGCTACGCGGCTAGAGCGTCCCGGTTAGCTCGGGTGCGGTGATTGCGCCAGAGAAACTTAAGCTTTGACTTGGCACACTTCATGAGTTGGCTGCCGATGATTCTCAATCGCAATCAATAATGAAGCAGGCATTTACCCGTATGTTAATGCGCGCAGTTGGCGATTCTGAGCGCTCAACTGCAACCATTTTAGTTTCAGTGTCAAGCGTAGCCATAGGCGCAATGGGCCTTTTGCGCTGGCGTAACGGTGAATATGCGCATGCTTGGGCCGATTTTGGCGTGGTCGCGCTGATTATTTTGGGATTGATTTGGCTGTGGCGCGGGCGCTCACCCAGAGCAGCACTTATTGGATTTTCTGCGACCAATTCGGCAGTTTGTGCCGTAGTTGCGCACATTTATGGCAGCGATTGCTTGGGCTGGGTATATTTAGTGTTGATCACCAACTTTTTTGTTGCTCCACCCAAATTTGCGTTGGGGTTTGGCCTGCTACCTTGGCTGATAGTTGGCTTTTCAAGTGCGCCTTTTTCTGGGCCCATTGGCCGCAGCAGCTTTATGATTACGGCATTGCTGGTCATGCTGTTTAGCTACCTGGCAGCCTATCGCAATCAAATGCAGCAGCAGCTCTTGGCGACCCAAGCCACCCATGACCCGCTTACCAATGCGGGTAATCGCCGCTTACTTGAACAAGAACTGGAACGTGCGCTCGCCCAACATGCACGCGGGCACGGCGAATTTGGGCTGGCGATTATTGATATTGACCACTTTAAGCAAGTCAATGACAACTTCGGACACGCCGAAGGCGATGCGGTGCTGATTGCCTTGGTCAAGCTAATTCAAGGCAATTTACGCGGCCCCGATCGCACTTTCAGAATCGGCGGTGAGGAATTTGCCGTGCTGTTCCCAGATACTGATCCGGCGATGTTAGCGCTGACTTTAAAACGTCTGCACCGATTGATCAGCGGCAAACTAGAAAGCCCAGGCGGCCAGTTGTTCGTGTCAGTCGGCGGCGCAAGCTTACAAAAAGGTGAAAGTGCCAGCAGCTGGCTTAGGCGCGCGGATATTGCTCTGTATCAGGCGAAAAATGACGGCAGAAATCGGCTGGTAATGGCGAGTTAGGTTTGGAAAAACAGCAAACCTGATCTTGGCTTTGCAAGGTGCATCCGAGCACTATAAAATTCTAGCGTCATATTGAAACACCCGTAGCTTTTTGGCGCGAATTCGTTTTGACTCTGGATGAAGTGGATTGATCAAAACATTGAATTCTTCAGAAACAATCACAGAAGGTACTTGAAGCAGCGCTGTGCTCAATTGCTTAGCCCACGACGTACCTAGGTCTAACGATACCAATCCTTCCGGTTGTACATTCCAGCCCACACTTAAGCTTTTGCTGGTGTGAATTAGCCGCTTTTTCCAAACATGATCTGGCACAGATATTTCAACAAGCACACGATTCAATGGCAGCGACCCAGCATTTAGGTGGACGATCGTTTCAAGCGCCGCAAGTGCAATTGACCCTGAGGTATACACAACTGGCGTGCCCACTCTATTCCACCGCCCACCCGTCATTTCCGCGCCTTTGCCAGACATATCATCGGATGGGTAACTCGCGGCGTCGGTCGCAATACGCCACAGTCGCATCATGAATACGCGCCACTCTGCGCACGCGCCAATAGATTAGCTACCAGTGCTTGACCTTCAGTAGTGTCCATCAGCGATGCAGGCTTGGCTTGCAAAGCAGGTAAATAGGAATCTAACCAGCTAGCAACCCAAGTAGGCGCATCAAAATCTGCGTGTTCAGCACCTGATTGCTCGACCATCGCTTGCGCTTGCCCAATTAATCGAGCAATGCCCAACACGCGCGAGCTTTCCTCTGGCGTTAGCACTTCATCCTCTTTAACTTTTCTTTCGACCGTCGCCCTTGGCAGCCCAATTGTTCCGTACATCCGCTCTTTGGAAATCCCCATACGCAGGGCAAATAAAGATGGCAACAAGGCTGGCAAGCCTCCCTTGATAGCATTAATGCGAAGCAACGGATCAGCCGCATATAGCCTGGAAAATAGTTTCTCAGTGCCGCCTTTATCTTTAGAAAAATTGATTTGCACAACAACTGTCTTATCTGCTTCGCCAGATTTTCCATCCACAAGCCGTTGACTTTCTAGGAACTCTCGCAAGCTATCGAAAGTGAGATGCAATAGCATTCTGATCGCTATCGTGTGCAGACTTTTGGTTCCCTTTCGCCCAATCAAAACCGAGTCAAAATTCGATACAACAAAGGCATTTTCAAAAGCCTGATCACCAGTCATCTTCTCTACGCGACTTAACCAATTCATTGTAATTTCTCCAAATGAGCATTTAGAATAGCTCATTTGAGACAAAAGATCAGCTTTTCGAACTATCACTCGGTGGCGGCGAAGCAGGCGCTGTAGCTGGCGCCGCAGCGGCTTTGGGCTTATCCACTGATTTCTCCGGCGCTTTTTCGGTGGCCTTGGCGGGTGTCGCAGTTTCGGTGCTGGCTTTATCGCTCGGCGTATCGGTTTTAACCGAGTCTGCTGCGGGCTTATCGTTTGCTGAGTCTGCGGCGTTATCTCCGGCGATATTGCGTTTGGTATCCGAATCGTTCTTGAAATCCGTTTCATACCAGCCCGCGCCTTTGAGGCGAAACGCGGCCGCGCTAACCCAGCGCTGCACGCTGGCTTGGCCGCATTTGGGGCAAATTTCTGGATCAGGATCGGATCGCTTGAGTAGCTCGTCCCACTGATTGCTGCACTCGGTGCAATTGAACTCGTAAATTGGCATGACATGCTCCTAAATCTTTGAATATTATTGATTTTTATTAATTACACACAAACACCAAACCGGGCTGTTTGGCTTGGAATTTCCTGATTGGCGGCGATCCAATGCAAACAATTTCTCAAACACCATGCATCAGTATTCACCGATCGTTTGAGGAACCTGGATTCCCGCCTGCGCGGGAATGACGATGCTGGGGATTTTCGCTATCCAGGTGGATTTTTGCTTTTACGTTAGCAAGCAACACAGTGAAATCGCGACCACTGGTTTTTTCGTACCACGCTTCAATCAGCCGGTAGCTGACCGAAACTGACGGCGGCACTTTGAGCGCACCTGCGAAAAGTGCGGATTCAAATTCTTCAAGGCTAAACCAGCGTGCGTCTTCTAATTCGGGACCGATCTGTAAATCCATCGAGGCAGCCGTGGCGCTAAAGCCCAACATAAGCGAGGCTGGAAACGGCCAGGGCTGGCTGGAGTGATAATCCGCACTCAGCACGCGTACGCCTGCTTCTTCAAATACTTCACGGCGCACCGCATCTTCTAGCGATTCACCCGGCTCGACAAAACCGGCCAAAGTGCTGTAGCGATTCGGCGGCCAGCTGGCTTGTCGGCCCAGCAAAATAGCGCCATCAAACTCGACCGCGACAATAATGGCCGGATCCGTGCGCGGGAAATGCTCAGCGGCGCACTGCGGATCAACACACACACGCCGGTGCCCAGCGTGGCTGACAATGCTAGGCGATCCGCATACCGAGCAAAACCGATGTCGTGAGTGCCAAAATTGCAAGCCGCGCGCGAAAGCGGCAAATCCGGCTTCAACTGGCGACAAACTAGCTGCGGTAAGGCGTAAATCTGACCACACATACGCATCACTGGCACTGGCTTGAGCCGACGTTTCAAGCACGCGCACAAAGTAATGTCGCCACCCTTCTTTATCGGATTTTGTCAATTGGGTTCGGCCCAAATACCAGCGCGACTCGTTCAATTCGGGCGCTTCAACACAGCTGCGCAAATGCAGCGCGCCGTGATTTTGCGTAGCAATCAGTAAATCCAGGCTAAGCAAAAGCTCGACCGCATCAGTGCTTTGTTGCAGCGCTAGCAGTTGCTCAGGCTGTTCGCGCAGTTCACCAGCTCTATCGATTTGTTCGGCTACAAAAGTATTGCGGGCGGATCTTTCAGAGGAAAATCGCATCAGGCCTTACGCATCAAACAGAAAATGACGAGCCGCAGCCGCAGGTAGTTTTTGCGTTCGGGTTTTTTATCACGAAGCGTTCGCCCTGCAAATCTTGAGCGTAATCGACTTCCGCGCCGTGCAAGTATTGCAGGCTGATCGGATCAACCACCAAGCGCACGCCGTCGGTTTCGACCGCGACATCTTCGTCTTGCAGCTCTTCATCAAAACTAAAGCCGTATTGAAAGCCCGAGCAACCGCCGCCTCTGATGTAAACGCGCAAGCTCAAGTCGGCGTTGCCTTCTTCTTCAATCAAATTTTTGACTTTGCGCGCAGCGCGGTCAGTGAAAACAAGCGAATCGGTATTCATGGCTTACTCCAAAGTAGATTGCGCCGGTATTGAGCGGGCCGCTAGCCGCAAATAGTGCGCTGATGCGGCTGTACTGAGCGCAGAGGCTTGTATGTTAGTCGATTTTTAAACGAAGAAAGTTTGAAGTAGTACGCCGTGATCCCCGCGCAGGCGGGGACCGCCTTATATTTTAAAACACCGCAAGCTGCGCATTTTTACCCTTGTAAGCACCCCCAGAAGTTCAGTGAATCTGGGTTCCCGCCTTCACTGAAGGACGGGAGGTTGCCGCAATGCCCTTCGAGATTGCCAATTTCCTAACCTGCACGCTGCTTATCTCGATACCGAGCAAACTCCTCAAGCGGCGAGCCAAATAGCGCTGCGTAGCCGTGCAAAGCAAACGCCAGCGCCAATTCTTCGGTCGCTATGCTAGCGCCCGGCCTATAGCGAAATTCGCCGCGCATGTGCTGCCAGCGCGCGCACACACTAGCCGTCATTTCGCTTTGCGCAGAGACACTCATCCACACGCCGCTTAGTGTTAATAACAAGGCAACCACGATTGCGTTACTCGGCTGCCAATTCACCGCAACCCATATCAGCTCAAAAAATAGGAGTACCGCAAACGGTAAGCCAGCAGAAAATTCGCGCCTTTGCACATCGACTTGTGATCGCAAAAAGCCGTTCTCACGAAAGCTATCGCGCTTCTCTTTATAGGCATTTTGATTGGCAACAACTGAAATATGCGGGGTTCCGTACCACTCAAGCGCATCTCGCTCAACCAGCTTTGCGATCGCCCAACCATGGATATGGTCAAAGGAATGAGCGGCATGCGGATTGACAAAGTGCGTTTTTCTTTGCTGAAAAAAGGAGAACAAGCCCGTCGGTTCATCATCAAATTTCAGAACATTCCGTGCCAGCAACTCAACTTCAACTGCGTCGATCAACGTGCCCGCATCTTGCAGGGCGGCTAACTCAAGCCAAGTCAAACGATCCGCCAATGCCGAGGATTGATGGCCCATTACCGTAATGACGTGTGAAACAAAACTGGCTACGGCAAGAGCCACAGCCAACAACACCAAAAAAACAGCTTCAGCCCAGAGGAAGGGGTTGAGCGTAACTTCTAAAACCGCTGACTTATCTTTCACAAGCGCAGACTATTTTTCAAGCGTGACACCCTTATGACATGGCTATTTACCGATTTAACGCGACTTCGATGCGTTGGCAATGGTCAATGCACTCGCGCATCACTTCAGCCGCCACTTTTTGGATTTCGAAGAATACAATCTCCGCTACGGCGCCACCAAAGCGCCGATGTCAATTCGCAACTTGCTAGAGGTTTCTATGCGCGCAAATATCAAGCCAAGCTGTTCATCGCTAAGTTCACCACACACTTTTTCGAGCAAGCTATTCGCCGCGCTAGCGCCAATCGCGTTGGTTGCAATGAGCACTTTCTCTGGCAGCGTTTGCGCGCAAGACTGGTACGATCCAGCGACGTTGCGCACCGTCAATATCACCTTTACCCAACCCACTTGGGAAAGCATCTTGCGCGCGAACTACTTATCAGAGACCGATCTGCTCGGAACCGTGCAAGTTGATGGGCAAATCTACCCGAATGTTGGCATTCGCATTCGCGGCAATACTTCGTATTCCGCCTTACCAATGGGGTCGCAAAAGTTCTCGCTAAAATTGGAGATGGATGTCGTCAACCCGAATCAAGATTTGATGGGCTATGACTCAATTAATCTCAACAACGGCTGGCGTGATCCGACTTTTACCAGAGAGGTGGAGTTCAATAACTATCTGGCGCAGTTCACTCCTAATGCGCGCGCGAATAATGTATTGGTGACGATTAACGGTGAAAATTGGGGCGTTTATAATAACGTCCAGCAAACTGATAAGGCGATGCTGCGGCGCTATTTCAGCAATGCCGATGGGCTGCGAGTGCGATGCTTTAACAACCCCAACGGCCCAGGCCTGAGCTACAGCCCAACGCTGAATGCTAGCTACGAAATCCAGGAAACGGGCGGCTTAACTTTGCCGCAAGCAACGGCTGAGTTTATTGAACTAACTCGAATTTTGACGCAAAACCCACTCAATAATCCGGCGGTAGATGTGCCGAGCATGGATCGCACGATGGCCATTGATGCCTCGACCTGGACAGTCGCGTTGGAAAATTTGCTGACTGATGATGATTCGTACATCAATAAGGGCTGCGATTTTATGACCTATCGCAACCCGGTCGATGGCCGCACCGCGATCATTCAGCGCGATGCGAATGAAACCTGGACGCAAACCACCTGGGCGATCAATCGAAATTTCAATCAAACCAATAAGCCCTTTATCAATCGATTGCTAGCCGTGCCCGAGCTGCGCCAGCGCTACATGGCACACTATCGAACTGTTCGGCAGGGTTTTGTTTGGACTGGCCAATTTCAGCCGCTTTTTGAAACACGGCGCACTCAGCTTGCCGCAGCGGTCGCTGCAGATAACAAAAAAATCTACACCACGCAAAACTTCACCGAAGGCTTTGGCACGAGCTCGATTGTGTTGACCAATCGCATTACCGGCACTGCGGCGGGTGGCTTGGCTGGCGGCACTATTCCAGGCGTGCAGCAGTTTATCGAAGGGCGCGGCGCGTTTCTAAGCAACGCGGCCAGCAATCCTGAGCTAGCAGTCACCGGACCGAGCATCTTAGCGGTGCAGGCCAGCAACAGCACGCCCGCGCCCACCACACCCGTGTTCATTACCGCCGACGTGCAGCAAGCGAATGCTTCCATCAGCAAAGTTGAACTCTTCTATCGCCTAGATCCGACGTCGATTTATTTGCGCGAGGCGATGCTCGACGATGGCTTATCCGGCGATGGCACAGCTGGTGATGGCCGCTTTGGCGTGCGCTTGCCCGGTACCGCTAGCGCTGGCCAAAGAGTGGCTTACTATGTGATGGCGACTTCGGCGAATAGCTTTAACTCGCTAAGCTTTTTACCGACCGGGGCTGAGCAAGCGCCGCGCTTTGTCGAATTCGGTCTATCAGGCGCGGTTACGCTGCAAATCACCGAGTACCTTTACTCGGGCAATCAGGGCGAGTTTGTCGAGCTGACTAATCGCGGTGCCCAAGCTATCGATCTAACCGGTTGGACGTTAAAAGATGATCAAGTCAACCTGCCCGGCTTTAGTTTGACACCAGCTGGCGTATTGCAGCCTGGTGAAACGCTCATCGTGACGGATAATGTCGAGGTGGCATTTCGCACGGCGTGGAACTTGCCCGCGAACGCCAAAATTTTAGGCCAACTGGGCGCAATAGGCATCGGCGGGGAAAACTACGGCCGCAGCGATCAAATCAATGTATTTGACTCCGGCAATGCGCTGATTGATCGTTTGAGCTACGGCGATCAAACCTTTCCAGGCACGATTCGCGCGCAAAACATAAGCGGCCAAGCACCCTGCTCGGCTTTGGGGCAAAACACGATTGCAGTTTGGGTGCTTGCAAGCGTCGGTGATGTTTACGGCTCAGTGCGATCGAACCTGACCGCCACCAACCTAAGCGATATCGGTTCGCCGGGTGTGTTTGTCGCTAGCAATTGCGGCGGCTCGGCAATTTTATTTGCGAATGGGTTTGAGCTATAGCGTTAAGCAGCCGACTTTAAGCAGCCGGGTGCGGGTCAAACAGGCCCTTCAGGTTTCCTGCGTGGCGAGATGTTTGCGTGGCTCAGCTGTTTGTCGCGTAGCGCGGCCGTTTGTCAATTAAATTGTCTCTACAAACCAGAACTCGAAAACTTGTTAACCTCCGTCAATGCGCCGTCGCCGATTCAAAACCCTGCTGTTTCTAATTACCCTGCTCTGCGGGCTGCTGCCGAGCGTGCTGTTTTTGGGTGTGTCCTATCAAACTTTGAAGCATTCGCTGTTTGATCAGATGCGCAGCAACGCCAGCGCGGCGGTTGAACGAAGTGAAGCCATATTGTATTCGGTGCAAAAATCACTCGACGCGGTTGCACGTCAAACCCACGGAACTTGCGATCCAAAATCCCGCCGCGCGATGACGCAAGCGGTTTTTAACAACATCAATATTCGCGAAATGGGCATCGTTGCTGACGCAAGACTGGTTTGTAATGACGAAAAGCTGTTCGTGCCGCCGGTCAATATAACTAATTCTGAGCATTTGGTAATTCCTGAGGCCGGTAAAATCCACATTACGGGGCAAACGGCAACACTTAACGGCGAATCGATTTTGGTGCATCGGCGAATCAATGAGACTCAATTTGTCAATGCGCTGGTTTATCCAGAAGTGTTTGGTGATGCCTTAGCGTATTTTCGAATGGGCCAAGCCAGCGGGGTGTATTTGCTAGATTCGCAAAAACGCGCGCTGTTTGCGCTCGGCAAAGCCGATATTCCCAGCCTGCCGAATGCCGAGGAGAAGCTCAGTCAAGTGGTCATGCAAAATGGCACCTATTACGCTATTGCACGCTCCAAAGTTTTTCCAATCTCAGCAGTCGTCAGTGCGACTAGGCCCTGGTTTTTCGAGCGCTGGTGGCGTGATGCGCTACTCGCATTGGTACTCGGCTTATCGGTCGGCGCATTGTTACTTTGGCTGGTGCGCCGCTACATGCCAGATGGCAATCCACTCGATGACGAGTTGCGCGATGCCTTTGAAGCCGGCCAACTGCATGTTTTTTACCAACCGATTGTGGCGCTTGACGAAAACGCCCGCGTCGTTGGGCATGAAGCGCTGCTGCGCTGGCTGCGCCGAAACGGGCAAATCGTCATGCCGAATGAATTCATCGCAAGAGCCGAGCGCTCCGGCTTCGTAACCACTCTGACGGATTTTGTACTGCGCCAAGCGCTGAAAGATCGCAGCCGATTGGGTGATGGTTACGTGTCGGTCAACTTATCCGCGCTCGATTTGCAGAACAAAGGCTTTGCTGAGCATGTCTCGAATATCTACAGCGGAGATTTAAGCCGCTTGCTGCTAGAAATTACTGAAACAGAGCTGCTGGTCGATAACGAAGGCATCGTCAGGCAAAACCTGGAGCGCTTAATCGCCGCTGGTGCGCGCGTGGCGCTAGATGATTTCGGCAGCGGCTATTGCGGCATGAACTATTTGAGGCAATTCCCGATTCAGCTGTTGAAGATGGATCAAAGCTTTACTCGCTCACTCGGCACTGATGCCGTCGGCGCAGTACTTGCCGAGCGCATTGTCGAAGTTGGCAAGTCCATCGGGCTTGACGTTGTCGCTGAAGGCATTGAAAGCGAAGCGATCGCTGAAAAGCTTCGCGCACTCGGCGTTAAATACGGCCAAGGTTGGCTTTATGGGCGCGCGGAGCCGGTGGGGAAGTGAAGCTTTCGGCGCTAGAACTAGGTTTCAAACGCAATCAAGCGAACTTTGACAACTGTACTGGATCCCCGCCTTCTCTCGGATGCCGCTACGGTTCTAGGCATTGACTTGGTGCTAGCAACCGTCACAAACAAACAGGCCAGCTTGCGCTGGCCTGTTTGTTTGAATTAAAACGACCTACTTACGCCAAATCAAAGCGATCCAAGTTCATGACTTTCGCCCATGCTTTGGCAAAATCTGCCACGAAGCGCTGTTCGCCATCGGCAGTGGCGTAGACTTCGCACAAAGAGCGCAATTGCGAGTTCGAGCCGAATACCAAATCAACGGTGGTGGCCGTCCATTTGATCTCGCCAGTGCTGCGATCGCGGCCTTCTAACACGCCTTCAGTGCTGGTAGATTTTTGCCATTTGGTGCGCATATCGAGCAGGTTGACGAAAAAGTCATTGCTCAAGGTGCCCGCGCGCTTGGTGAACACGCCATGCTGTGCGCCGCCAAAATTGGCATTCAATGCGCGCAAACCGCCGATCAATACCGTCATTTCAGGCGCAGTAAGCGTCAGCAAATTCGCGCGGTCAACCAGTAGCTCGGCTTCTGCACCGTTTTGCCCTTTGCCGGCGAAATTACGAAAGCCATCCGCAGCGGGTTCTAGCACCGCAAACGAGTCAACATCGGTCAGTGCTTGAGTAGTATCAACTCGGCCGGGTGCAAACGGCACGCTGATGGTATGTCCGGCTAGCTTGGCTGCAGCTTCTACCGCCGCATTGCCACCTAACACAATCAAATCCGCGAGCGATACTTGCTTGCCACCAGTGTGTGCGCTGTTGAATTCAGTTTGCACTGCTACCAGGCCAGCGATCACTTTTGCCAGTTCAGCAGGCTGATTCACTTCCCAATTCTTTTGCGGCTCAAGCGCAATGCGCGCGCCATTGGCACCGCCGCGTTTGTCGCTGCCTCGGAACGTGGAGGCCGACGCCCAAGCAGTCGAGATCAGCTGCGTGTTAGTCAATCCTGATGCTAGAACTTTCTCCTTGAGACTCGCGGCGTCTGCATCGTTAATAATTGGATACGTCGCCGCTGGAATCGGGTCTTGCCAGATCAGCACTTCAGACGGCACTAGTTTGCCCAAGTAGCGCGCGCGTGGGCCCATATCACGATGCGTCAGCTTGAACCAAGCTCTAGCAAATGCATCATGGAATTCTTCTGGATTCGCCATAAACCGACGCGAGATTTTTTCGTACGCAGGATCAACCCGCATCGACATATCAGCGGTGGTCATCATGGGTGCGTGTCGCTTGGTTTTGTCATGCGCGTCAGGTACTAAGTTGGCTGCTGCAGGATCTTTTGGTTTCCACTGATGCGCGCCGGCTGGGCTCTTGGTCAGCTCCCACTCGTGACCAAACAACGTTTCAAAATAGCCGTTATCCCACTTAATTGGGTTTGGCGTCCAAGCACCTTCAATGCCGCTGGTGATTGCATCGACGCCTTTGCCGCTATTAAAGCTGCTGATCCAACCTAAGCCCTGGTGCTCAATGCCAGCGCCTTCTGGCTCAGCGCCTACGTGCGCGGTGTCGCCTGCGCCGTGTGCTTTGCCAAAGGTATGGCCGCCTGCAGTCAACGCGACGGTTTCTTCGTCGTTCATCGCCATGCGGGCGAAGGTTTCACGTACATCACGGCCCGATGCCAGCGCGTCAGGATTGCCATTTGGACCTTCTGGATTAACGTAAATCAAGCCCATTTGCACAGCACCTAAAGGATTCGCCAGCTCGCGATCACCGCTGTATCGCTCATCGGCGAGCCACTTGCCTTCTGGGCCCCAGTAAATGTCTTGCTCGGGTTCCCAGATATCAGCTCGCCCGCCGCCAAAGCCAAAAGTTTTGAAGCCCATCGAATCCATCGCGACATTGCCGGTCAGAATCAACAAGTCGGCCCAAGAAAGCTTGCGACCATATTTTTGCTTGATCGGCCAAAGCAAACGGCGCGCTTTGTCCAAATTGCCGTTATCGGGCCAGCTATTAAGTGGCGCGAAGCGCTGTGCACCGGTGCCACCACCGCCACGGCCATCAGCAATGCGATACGTTCCGGCAGCGTGCCAGGTCATGCGTACAAAAAACGGGCCGTAGTGGCCATAATCAGCCGGCCACCAGTCTTGCGAATCAGTCATCAGCGCGGTCAAATCCTGCACCACTGCGTCCAAGTCCAACGTTTTGAATTCGGCAGCATAGTCAAACGATTCGCCCATCGGATCAGAGAGCGAAGAGTGCTGATGTAATATTTTCAAGTTGAGCTGGTTTGGCCACCAATCTGAGTTGGTGAGTGCTCCTGTTACTGCGTTACTGCGTGTGCCAGCGATAAACGGGCATTTCACTTCAGCATTCATGGCAATTCCTTAAGTTGACGCACTTGAGCGTGCGGGTAGAGTTTGACGCAGTTGTAGCGATAGATACAGTATTTGTTTTCAATGGAATAGATAGTTTTAATTTATGGCACTTAACGAGCTTAACCTCGCAACAAAAGCGCCTGCGCGGGCGATGCCGGCTCAAAATGAGCTCACTCTTCGTTATGGATTACGGAAGCCGCCGCCGTACTGGATTTTGCTCATGCTGGTAAACGCAAAAGCAGCTACGCGACGAATCGTGGATTTATGAGATCAAAGCTCGAAAGCCAAACTGAAAAACCCACTACTGCGGTGAGTTTTTCAGTGCGTTTAGAACGTCCGGCAAATCGATGTTCTAGTGAGCAGCTTAGTGCTCGACCACATTGGTATCTTTTTCCGTAGGCCGCATTAACCATCGGCACAGCGCAGGCAAAAACACCATTGCGGCAATCATGTTGACGACGAACATAAAGGTCAACATTAGCCCCATATCGGCTTGGAATTTCAGATCTGAGAATATCCAAGTCGCAACGCCGCAAGCCAGCGTGAGTGCGGTGTAGAAAATCGCGATACCGGTGGTTTTAAGCGCTTCAAAGTAGCTTTGCGCTAAAGTTTTGCCTTGATGCATCAACTCATTCATGCGTGCATAGATGTAGATGGCGTAATCCACGCCGATTCCAACGCCAAGTGCCACCACAGTTAGCGTGTTGACTTTTAAGCCGATGCCTAAATAGACCATCAGCGCTTCACCCAGTGCTGTGACCAAAATCAATGGCAGCGTGATGCAAAGCGCTGCCAACGGGTTACGGAAGCTAATCAAACACATGATGAAAACCGCCGCATACACGCAATACAGAATGCGCTTCTCAAGGCGTTTTACTTCATCGTTCGTGGCGGCCATAACGCCAACATTGCCGGTAGCAAGTCTAAAGTTGATTGCATCGGAAGGAATGAATTCAGCGCCGCCATTTTCGGCTGCGGCGTTCAAGGCTTTCGCTGCATCAAGTGACTTTTTAAATTCCACGTTAAAAAGTTTGTTCTCGTCTCTAAATTTCAAAACGGCTGCGATAACGCGGTCAATCGTTTCGGCGCGGTGATCGTCCAAAAAGATCATCATCGGCATTGCGGTGCAGGTCGTTTCATTAAGCAAGCCGGTATCAGTCTCGACGGATCTAAAGGCAGTTGCCATGTTTTGCGGGTCCCTCGGCAATACGCGCCAGCGCAATGAGCCAAAGTTATTCGCCGCCCACACCTGCTTGCCAACATCGACCATAGTAATCACTTTAGTGACGCCTTCAACTTGCCGAACGTGCCAAGCGAAGCGATCAAAAATCTCCATAGCCTTGTAGCTCTGCGCGCAGCCATTGGGCTCGACCTCTGCAATCACGTTAATAATATCGATACCCAATGCAAACTTATTGGTGACCACATCCGCGTCTTTGTTATAGCGCGAATCCGGGAATAACTCTGCAACGCCGCGCTGGGCGTCGCCCACCATCATTTTGCTGCCGTAGTGCTCTGCGAATGCAAAAATCATTAAACCAATCACCAATATTCCGGCAGCAACCATATGCTTACTAAATTTCGCCATAAATACCCAGATGGCGTCAAATTTAGTTAATTGCCGAAGTCTAAACTCGCGTTTGCGCTCTAAATTTGACAGTTTGGTGTAGCTAAGCAAAATTGGCAGCAAAATAAGGTTAGTGAAGACGATAATGCCTACGCCAACAGTGGCAGTAACGGCCAATTCAAATATGATTCTTATCGGAATCATCAAAATGACGGCAAAACCGATACAGCCTGCAATTAACGCAACTGAGCCGGGGACTAATAGTGATCTAAATGCCGCGATTGCACCGTCATAAGACGAGACGCCTTGGCGCTGGCGCAATTCTTCGCTTGAGCCCTCTTCTAATCCGCCAAAGAAAATTTGGCCTCGGAAGCGATTAATCATTTGCTCGCCGTGGCTTACGCCAATCGCGAAGATAAGAAACGGCGTCAAAATATTCATCGGGTCGATACCAAAACCCATAAGCCGAAGCGCGCCAAGCATCCAAACGACCGCAACAAAGGCAGCAAGCACAGTCAAAGACGCCAGCTTGACGGATGTAGAGTAAATAAACAAAAGCAGCCAAGTGAATGCAACAGTCACCAAAAAGAAATAGATTACAGACTTAGCGCCTTTGGCAATATCGTCGACAATCTTGGTAAAGCCAATGATATGAATACCAATATTGCCTTTTTCATATTTTGTACGAATAACTTCAAGCTGCTTGGCAATTTCTTGATAGTTAAGCTTTTTGCCGTCGGTGCCTTCCTCTGGCACCAATTCCGCTTGCACCATGGCACCAGAATAATCTTTGGCAACTAAACGCCCTACGATTCCAGAAAGCTCAATATTGCGCTTAAGTATTGCGTATTGTTCGCGGCTAGGCTTAAACCCTGAGTCCATCGAAGGAAACGGCTCTGGAAAGCGCGCAGGCCAGACGTTATCGGCTTCAAATCCCTCTTCGGTAACGATTGTGTAGCGGGTATTCGGAGTAAAAATAGACCGAGTGCGTGATTGATCGACACCCATACCGTTTGAGTCTTTAATATTGCTAATATCATTTGACACGCCTTCTAGTGCGGTCATGAATTCATCGTTAAACATGTCATTACGCTTATCAACCACAGCGATAAGAATTCGGTTGGTGCCACCAAACTCACGTTCGTACTCGATGAACGTTTTCATATATTCATGGTTTAACGGCAGCTGTTTTCGAAAACCCGCATCAATCTGTAATTGGGAGGCTGCGAACAGCATCAACACAGTAATAATCGAAAATATCGCCAATACAATTGCGCGGTTTCCAAAAATTATCTTTTCTAAAATTGGATAGCCCGCGAAATTCGGGTTATAGCTGCCGCCTGCCATGTGATGCCCCTGGTTTTATCAGCTTAGGCCTGAGCTATTTGCGCTCAGGCTTGAATGTTTTGATGCCATTTTCGCCGACTACGACGAACTCGTCATCTGAAATCGGTAGAACGCCAGCGAGCGACCCACCGTCTTGAAAGACGAATTTCGCAAGTTGCGTCGTGTCTGCTCCTTTCGTCAGCACCACGCCCCGCGCTCCGACAAACACTGCGCGACCGCCTGTCGCCGCAGCTGCACCCATGATGCTGGCGTCGGTGTCGGACATTAGCTTTTCCCACGAGTCGCCGAGATCTTTGGTGTGAAATACATTGCCATTTAGCCCGAATGCGGCTAAAGAGCCATCATCAAGCGTGGTAACACCAAACATCGAACCGTTATAAGGCAAGGATTTGCGAACCCAGCTTGCGCCGTCATCGATTGAACTGTAAACAGCACCGTTTTCGCCAACAATCATCAAGCCAAGCGGACTCCGCGTGATTGCGTTTAAATGCGGCGGCGTTTCGTCAACACCCATATCGTCGCTCGCTACGCCGGTGTCGGTGGCTTCGTCGTCTACCGCAACGGCTACCGGTGCAGCGGTCTCAGTCATTAAATCGGTGATGACGCTTTCAGCCCAGGTCGAACCGCCATCACTTGACTTCAATATCGTGCCTTCGATGCCAATCGCAAAGCCGCGTTGGTCATCTAAGAACAGGACATCGAGTAGTGGACCGAACGCGTCAAGTTTTAGATATTGCCGAGTCCAGGATGATCCGCCATCGCTTGAATGCAAAATGACCTGCTCATGGCCAACTGCCCACACGTGGCTGTCAAGCGCAAAAGCGTTGGTTAGCAAAGTACGCGTCGGGCTTGGAATCTGAGTCCACTCTTTCATGTTGCTTGAGTAAAGAATGTGCCCGCGTTCGCCGACAGCAACTGCGCCAGTTCCGGTTTTTACGATGTCGGTAAACAGTGCCTGCATCATCTGCTTAATCGGCATCATTTCAGCGTCGGCCGTTGCAGGATCATAAGCAGAGACCAAGGGCGCTGGCTGCGCGAAAGTCGAATGTGCGAATAAACCTAATGCCAGCGTTAGCGTGTATTTTGTATTTAGTATGCGCACTTGCGTCACTCAAGCGGGATGAAACAACAAACGCTACGCCGTTTCTACAGCGTAGCGTTCGCAATGATCTCTAGCGTGTGCCGCGGGTACGCAGCGCTTGCGGTGAGAAATTTTCTGGCGTAGTTAAGAATGAAAAATCATTGACTTTCTCGTTGTTGTCCAAGCCGCTCGCTAGGTAACGGCCGCTCTTCAAGTCATGATGAACTTCGAGCGTCGACCAAAGTATGGGCTGTTCGTAGTAGTTAATGCAGTGTGCTTCAGAAACACGCCACATCGCACCGGCACTATCGTAATGATCGGTTGCGAGCACTTGCCAGCTATCTTCATCAGAATAAAACGTGCGGCGCTTATTGATATGCCGTTGACCCGCTTTGAGCGTAGCTTCCACCACCCAAACGCGATGCAACTCATAGCGCAAATAATCCGCGTTTAAATGACCAGGCTTGACCATGGCATTTAAATCTATACCTTTCTGATGTGCTTTGTAGGAATTGTAAGGCACGATAAGCTCTTTCTTGCCAACGAGTTTCCAGTCATACCGATCCATCGCGCCGTTAAACATATCGGCCATATCGTTTGTGCGCAGTCCATCTGAAGCAGTGCCTGGATTGTCATAGCCGACGTTTGGTGCTTTTCGAACTCGCCGTTGACCGGGATTATAAATCCAAGCTTGACGCGGTGAGAGCGCTTGATTAAGCGTTTCATGTACGAGGAGCGCGTTTCCTGCCAAACGGGCCGGTGATTCAACAACTTGGAAGAAATACTGCAGCACATTGTTGATATCTTTCAATGTGTTGCCTTCTTTCCAATACAAACCGAGCTGCTCTTCACGCACGCGAATCATTGTGTATTGGCCCGTTACCGTCGGCACAACTTGATTGTTGTAGCGCAAAACGGACAGTCCTTTGAACTTCATCTTGTGATTCCATACTACTTCCGCACCGTTTTGTGGAATTGGGAATGGAATGCCAACTGCCGCACTTTCTACACCATCCGCTACGCCAACAAGTTTGCTGGTGGTAGCGTTACGCTTAGTCGCATCATAAAAGCGCTGCTGCATAGCTGAGCTTCTACGGGTTGGATAGACCGCCATTCGATATGCCGGAAACTTCTGAAACATTGACACCGCGCCAGCGGTGAGCTTGTCCTTGTACTGCGCTAAGTTGGCCGCCGTAATGGTATAGAGCGGTTTGTCGGTTGCAAATGGATCTGGGTGATGATCACCGGCTTTGTAACCTGCGGGCGGCTTGGTAATACCGCCGGTCCACGCCGGAATTGAGCCGTCCTTATTCGCAGCTTTTTCCCCACCAATCGGCGTTAAATCCGCACCTAATCGCGCCGCTTGCGCAGCGGGAACGGCAGCGTTCGCAGCAAACGCTGAGACTGAAAGTGCAACTGCAGCGGCAATCTTAAACTTTTTCATTAAAATCTCCTTCGATTTCAAAGTACTACAAAGAATGTTTAGGTGAACCAGCGATTAAAAAGCGTACTTCGCGATGATCGAAATGAAATCGCGATCATTAATCGTGTTCAAGTCACCCGCACCATGGAAGCGCGTGTAGCTCAGATCGGTCGACCATTGATTGAGGTAGTTTGCTTCAACACCAACCGTAAGTGATTTGCGATCTTCAAGGAAGTTGCCACCTGGGCCCGGCGTAATTCCGTTGACGTCATGATTGAATGCAAATCGAGGGCTCACCGTGTAGGCTGATCCCATAAAGTTGTTGTAATCAGCGCGGCCTGCCAAGCGATAACCCCACGAGAATGAAGTCGGGAAGCCAGCAACTTGAGTGATTGGATTACGCGAGTTGTTCGTTAGGAAATCTGCTCCACCGCCAGCATCCGTTCCATCCCCTTGATATCGCAGCACGCTTGGATCTGGTAAATCCCAGACCTTGGTAAATCCAAACTCCGCAACCGCCGAAATTTGATCAGCCGCGATGAGGTTACCTGGGCCAAAGACTTTAGTCAGCGTGTATTGCAGCTGCGAGATTTCGTGGCGATCCCAGCCTTTTACGTAGCTTCCAGGCGTCAAATCACCATATTGGCTGTAAAAGCGATTGAAAGGCTGCGCGATTACACGATTGAGCGGGCTCAACGCGGCAAACAACAGTTCGACGTCATCGATTTGCAGCGGCTGATTCGGCCGATAGCTCAATTCGCCTTGAATCGCGATGCCAGACTCTTCTAGTGTCGTATTAAAGGAAACGCCGTAAAGCTTGATGTCATCTGGATATTCGATGAAATAGCGCGCCGAATTGGCCGCACCGCTCGTGACCGCAACGCCGCTCGCAAGTGGTAGTCGGCTGTGGTAGTTCAAGAAATAGAAGGCAAACTCGGTGTTATTGAGCTCAGGCGAAAAATATCGCAGTGCTGCGCCGTATTGACCATTGTCGCTTGGGTAGCGATCCTCTAAGCGTGGCACAGCAGTCGCGCAAGATGCGACCGCGCCGACGTTTCGCAGGTCAAGAATGTTTGGATCTGTTGAACCAGCAACGCCTGGACGGAAGCAGGCGTCAAAGTTTGCCGGCTCATCTGTCAATCCAAAGCCCAACATGACATAGCGCGCGCCTAGCGATCCAAAATCATTGGTACTGAAATATGTACCGGCTGGCTCAGGCTCGGTCTGCTCAAATTCGAGCATGTAAAGCGCTTCCATCGACAGGTTTTCGCTCAATGAAACGCTGCCCCAAAGCATATCAATCGGCAAAAACGCCTCTTTTAACTCGGCGCCGGCAATACGCAGCTTGGATAAGTCGATCGGATTGATGACGTTAATACCCTGCTGGATAAAGGTACTTTCGCCCCAGCTAACAACTTGTCGCCCTACGCGTACGGAGGCTGGGCTTGAGCCAATGTCAAAGTTGTGGAAAGCAAATGCGTCAAGCAGCAGTATGTCTTTCCCGACTTTAGTTTTTGCTAGATCGGTAATGTCATCACGCTTGTTGTTTTCGAAATCATAAAAGCCAGTCCAGCGAATCAAGCCGCCGGATTGCTCTCCGTAATTGAAGCCAATTTCTTGGGTGATTTTTGCGGCGTTAGAAAATACGTCGCCTTTGTCGTAAAGCAAATTACCGTCGTCGCTGTTGGTCGAAAATCTACCGGGCGCTGCGCGCTGAACAGCATTAGGCAACGCGGTGAGCGGAATCACTGGTGCGCCGGATGGCAAAAAGCCTACACAGGCACCAACATTACATTTGCCGACTAGAGCGTTGTCGCGATCTTGCGCACGAAATGACACGCCGTAAGAAAGGCTGGTGTCTACGTTGATACGTAAATCGCCGGTGGTAAATTCAACAGCGAACGCGCTACCGGCAAATCCTGCACATAGTGCAGTAACCAGAGCTTTACGCGTCAGTATGGATCGATGGGTCGTTTTCATCATTCGAAGTCCTTAAGTCTGAGTCTCTGGAGAGCGCTTAGTTTGTTTTCAAAACGGTGGTGTTGGTCACGCGAACGCTGGTGCCGCCCGATGCCACCATGCTTGCCATTTGGCCTTGCATCTCGCCCGTTACTGCGGCGTTTTTCGCTGGGCTCAGCAGTGAACCATGATCGCCGCGAGTAAACCGCGTTACTCCGCGTATACCGGTCGCAGATTGGACAGTTGCGATAATCGGCGTTAACCCCATGGTTGCAATGAGCGCTTCTGTACCCGCAAGCGGGGCACCAGCGACGGTGTTCGGAATGACCGCATCTGGGCATCCATCTGCCGGTGCGCCAGCGATGGGCGCGCCCTGTGCGTTTGCAAGCGCGCAGCTAGGATCAGACGCGGGAACCGATCCGACAACTTCTTGAAGCAGAACTCGGTCGGTAACGACTAAGGCGCGCGCAAAGTTCAGCGGATCAGCAGCGTCGATTGCGGTTTGGGTAATCGTGAAATAGGTATCAAAGTTGGTTGTGCCTTGTACTAACCCGGCGCCAGCTTGCAGACCACCTCGTATTCGCGGGCCAAATGTTGGTGAACCGTTCAATAGCCTTGCAATACCGCCGCCTGGGACATTTAAAACGCCTACGTTGACGGTCGTTTCAAGTGCCATTGCAGGAATCAAATTGATCGAGCCCAAAGATTGACCCGTGTAGGCAATTCTGGTGACATCAAAGTCTGGACCTGCAACGCCATCAACGTCCATCACGCTGAGGTTTTTCACCAATTGCAATAAATCCGCTTGCGATTGGCGATTGTTATCGCGTGAGCTTAGCAAGCTGGTCAAGTTGATAAAATGCGCACCAGACGGGTCAACGCTACCATCCGGACCGGGTGCCGATGTGAGGTTATTTATCAAATCGACATCAAATGTACGTTCGCTAGAAACCGCTGCGAACGGAGTTGATTCGATGTAAAACGGACTTGTGCGATCAAGGCCGTGTAATGGCTGATCGATGGCAATCACCGCCCATCCGGCCTGCGCATAGGTAGCTGAAACGGCCAACATATCCGAGCGATTACGGGTAATTCCATGATTAAAAATGACCACCGGATATCCAGCTGCCGGTTTGACGCCAGCTGGGCCAGCTGCGGCGTTTGGAATCGTCATGAGCACAGGCACGTTCTGCACCGAGTTTCGAACTGGCACCGGATTTGCAAAAGTGAGGTTAGTGGACGTTGGATCGAGTCCGAATGCACTAAAAGGCGCAACATAGCCGTTTGGCCTGGCGCGCCAGAAACCTGTCAGAACCGCCGTTGGCGATGAAGCGGCAGCACCTGCAGCAGAACCCTCAGGCACTGCACCGGGCGCAATCAAGTAGTAGTTGACTGGGGTAATGCCGATATAGACGTCAGCAATTGGGGGCAAACCCAAACCCAACTGACCGATGTTCAATGGCGTTCTTACGATAGTCGACGCCTGTGCAGTCTGCGTTGCTCGAACTGCGCTTAGCACTGGCGTCACTGAAAGTGTAGTGGCGGACCAAGAAATAACGATATCGTCTCTAGCAACGCCGCGCGCAACTGCAACCGCTTCTTGCGAATTCACTAATTGCCGCACTGGCTCAAGCGCACACGCGTTGGCGTTCGGCAGCAGCGGATCCAAGCTGACGCATGCCGCACCCACGCCGGCCGATACCGGGGCCAAACGTTTTGCGAGAAAATAGGAACTGTCTGGCGTTGCATCATTGCCGCGTAAATCACGCACGCCTTTGGTCACAACAACCATGTAGGTTTTTAGCTGCTCAAGTGCGCGAGTCGGAATAACTGCGATGCGCGCTCCGGTGACAAAGCGCGGGTCACTTTCAGTGCTCGGCACCACAGCAGTTACGTATTCCGTGCCTGGTGCCAATTCCCGCACAAAGCCGGTGATGCCGATGCCTGTTGCTTGGCGGGTGACCTCATACATACGCACCGTTTGACCCGCTACCACCGTTGCAGGATCGACCGGCACAGAAAATGTGGTGGACCACGGCGCGCTGGTGCTAAAACCATCAAGCGCACTGAGCGCTACTGCTGGATCGCCAAAGTTAGTCGCGTTGACGACTGGCGGGTTGAGGGTGACGTCAGTCGAGCCATTGAGCAGCAAGTTAGTCGGAAACGGGACCGCGCCAACCGCAGAGTCAAATCTAGCGGTTATAACGCCGGTGATGACGCCGCCGCCGGTGTTGCCAGGTGGCGTAGTTCCAACTGATGGGCTGTTCGATCCTGAGCTGCAAGCGCCCAGAATGACCGACATCAGCGCGAGAGATAGTATTTTGTGAGACGACATGCTCAGTTCCTTTTTCGCATCCAGGGAATGTTCAGATAGTAGCCAGTGCATGCAAACTAGCGCAACACAAAAATTTAATTAAATTCGAATGTTTTGTTGACCTGACGCCGATATGCCGCTTGACAAAAAAAAATGCTGACAAATTTTGTGTTTTCAGCACACCAACATCCGCCATTGAATGCGCAAAACTTGAGTGGGTTTTTCGGAACTCCCATACACTTTAAGTTTGAAACTATTATGAAACCAGCGTGTTAGCGGGTTTTGCGGAGTTCATTTTTCCAGCTCGCAAGTTTTTTTTCAAAACGCATGGCGGCGAAAGCGGGGCTAGTCGATGGCATTGTCAACAATTGTGGTACCGGGGTATTTGCCAGCATTGGCATCGCAAACTGTTCAAAAAGCTTCCGAGCTGCGGCACCGTTGAACAATATTCGCTCGATCTTTGGATGCGCTCCAAGCAAATTCGCAAAATCATTGCATTGGAGTTCTTTCATTTCGATTGCGCTATCCAAACTGCCCTTGCGCTGACATTGCGCGATCACGTCCCAGAGCGCGATTTTGTTGGTTTTTAAGTATTCACATCGCTGTGGGTAATTCGTTGACAGATCAAAGCCAAAGACCTCAGCCATGATCGGCCAAAAGGCATTGCGTGGATGCCGGTAGTATTCCACTGCGGTTAGCGAGGCGACCCCTGGGAATGAGCCCAATATGAGCACCTGAGCGTCCAAATCGGCGATTGGTGAGAAGCACGCAAGCATAAACAGGAATTCCAGAGCCAAAAAAAAGACCGCCCGTAGGCGGCGATTTGAAGCGTTGCTCGTTAGCTCACTTGGCTTTACGCCGCCGAATTTAGCGATTCGTAAACCTGCGATTCGACGTAATTCAAATCTGGAATAACAACTTGGTCATCTCGCAACATCGCATCCATCAAGACGCCTGGCCGATTTGACAGTGTGCTGCCGGTTTGCACGAGCGCGTCTATCGAAACTGTGGTCAAACGCGGGAAGCCCTGCGCTAACATCGCAATAAACGGCAGCTTGGGATAGCCATGCAGCGCTTTCATCACGCAGACGCGGCCGCCGGTTGCACGCTCATCTAGCGCGAATCCTGCTAGCAGAGAAAACGAGATCAAAGGCAAACGCCATCCGCGCCAATTGACTCGGCCTAGCAGCCAATCTGGCGCATTGGGAACGCGATCAGGCGTTGAAAGCGTGATCACTTCAGATACGTTGGCGTTGGGCATCAAAAGCCGCCCGTTCGTTATCGGGATTAATAACCCGCGAATTTCCTGCTGTACATCAATTGGGTTAGCCATTCATTGCTCCTAACGCATACCAAGATCTTCAAGCACATGATCCGCAAGCTGTTCCGGTGCGCCGACATAACTTACAACGCCAGCCGCTTGCGCACCGTCGATCATCGAGCTGATCACGCAGGTTGCTGGATCTTGCACCCACACTTTGCCGCCTCGGCTGGCAATAATTTTCGAGCCTTCGATGGCATCGCTCGCCATACCTGAGAAAATAATACCTACGCAGCGATTACCAAACCGATCACTCATGTCTGACATGACTTGATCAATGGACGGGCTGTAGGGGGATTCATCAAAGTTTTCTTGAAATTCAACATTTCCTGCCGCATCAATCATGAAGCGCTTGTTGACGGGCACAACCACAACCTCAGATTCGCGCAGCAAAACGCCCTCTTGCGCCAATTTGACCGGCAATGCAGAAGATTTGGACAGCTGTCCAGCCATCAATTCTAAAAATTCAGCGCCCATATGCTGAGCTAACACGAACGCCGCTGAAATTCCTGGCTTAAGTTTTGATAGGAATGTTTTGACGGCTTCAGGTCCGCCAATTGAAGCGCCCAATACATACACCTTTGCGGGGCCAACACTCGAACCATCCGCAGCGTGGTCTTCTGGCAATGTGCCAGTCGAAAAAAGGCTGTCAAAATTGGCAATATCGCTCGACGGGGCGTCTTTAGAACTCGATTGCAACGCATTGGACTGCATTGGCGCCGGTGCTTGGACGTCCATATCGAAATCAAAATCATCGACAAAACTCGTGCTTTCAGAAACGCCCGAACTCGCAGCGCTTGAAGTCAATGGCTCGCTAGCATCGAAGCTTATGTCATCAAGGTCTGCAAATAGCTGGTCAAGACTTTGCGAACTCTGTGGAGCGCTCGGCTCTCGCGATTGATTTTGAACATTTGGGGTACTTGAAGGCGATGCCTCGGGTGTCTGCGGCATGTCAGCGAAGAAATCTAAGTCCGCGAGTTCATCCAAAACGTCGAGCGACTGCACAACAGGCTTCGCTTCCGGTTTAGCACCGATAGGCAAAGCAGCGTCTTTTACAACGAACGACGCCCGGCCAGAGATTGGTGCAATCGGCGCGGCAAAATCTTCCGAATCTAATGGCTCGAGTGACCATTCCATTGGCGCGGATTTGAGGCTGTCGGCAGCGCTGGTGTCGGCAGCACTGACAACGGGCGCTTTTGCCGCAACTATGGGGGCTATCGGTGCAGGAATGGACTCGTTCTTTTGCGAGCGAAGCAGCGTTTCAAACTCATCAGGCGCATCAACCTCGGGTTCCAGCGCGAGTTCAAAATCAGGCAAATCGAAAAAGTCTGCCTCAACGACGGGCGCAGCGACCAAGGCGATTGGGTCTGGGGCGAGCGCATCTAACTCGTCCCAACCAAAATCAGCTTCTTTTAGATCGAAGGTCTCAGCAGCACTATTGGGCAATTCAGGTAGATCAAAATCCGCTATCAATGCGTCTGGAACATTATCGAAGTTTGCGTTCAAAGGCGCTTGAACTGGCAGCTCGAATTTCGGTAGCTCCATAGTCGCAGACAGCGGTTTGCTCGGTGCCAGCACGGTAGCCACTGGTGGGCTGGGCGCGGGTTTGGCCTTCGGCTTGGGCTGGTCGGGAATGTAGGTAGCGTCAATCGGCCTCGGCGGATGCGAATCAAGCTCACCTCGGATTTTCGACGCAAGATGCCGCGCCCAGCGCGCTTGGTCCCAGCCTGCAAGGCCAGACGACGCCGCGCCATCATTAAAGATGACCGGCCTTTCGTAGCGATCAAGCAAATCCGAGACTTCGTCTAGATGATCCTCTAACTCAGGATCAAGATTGACGACGAAAACATCGAGCGTCGCGTTGAATCCAGAGGTTGCCAGCGATTTTGCGGTCGATTCCGCAACGACATCAATGCCCGCTTCGGCAAGCGCCGTTCGCAGATGCTGCCCAAGCTGTACGGCTTGAAAGACGAGCGCAGCGCGGATTTTTTGACCACTAAGCTTTTCGGCCATTCAGCATCTCCGTGACGTTTTTCAGTAAATCCGTTTCTTGATAAGGCTTACCGAGATAGCGCTCGACGCCGATTTCCATGGCGCGTTGGCGGTGTTTGTCGCCAGTGCGCGAGGTAATCATCATGATCGGGATATGTTTCAAACGACTATCGTTTTTCATGTAGGTCGCTAATTCGTAGCCGTCCATACGTGGCATTTCAATATCGAGCAGCATCAAATCTGGTGCGCAATCTTGAAGCCGCTCGACCGCATCCAAGCCATCTTTTGCGGTGACCACTTCCATATCGTGACGCTCCAAAACGCGCGTCGTAACTTTACGCATCGTGATGGAATCGTCGACCACCATGACCAGTTTCTGCCGTCTGATTGGAACCACTGGCTCGTCAAGTTCAAGTTCGAGTTCTTGCGCCAGTTCAGGTGCTTGCCGCAACGCTGCGCCGTGTCGCACCAGCGGCGCCAAATCCAAAATCACGATGACGGAACCATCGCCCATGATCGTTGCGCCGAAGAAACCAATGACCGAGCTAAGCTGCGCGCCGACTGATTTAACAACGATTTCCTTGGAACCAACCACGCTCGACACACGCACAGCAGCTCGCTGATCGCCTGTTCGGGTCATAATCAGCGGAACCTGCGTTTCATCGTTCGCATGCGCAATCGGCTGGCGAATTAGCTCGCCCAAATCGTAGATTTGATAGACCTCGCCCGCATAGTTAACTGACAAATCACCCTCAGCCAAACGCCGGTCAAGCTCTTTGCGCGGCATTCGAATCACACCGGCCACCGATGACAGCGGAATCGCAAAGCTAGTGTCAGCCAGACGGATCAAAATAGCCTGCGTGACTGACAGCGTAAATGGCAAACGAACTGTAAAGAGCGAGCCTTTGCCGCGTACCGAATCGATTTGCAGCGAACCGCCAAGCTGCTTAATTTCGCTGTTGACGACGTCCATGCCAACGCCACGACCGGCGACTTTGCTGACCACTTCGGCCGTCGAAAATCCTGTCTCAAGCACAAACTGAAACAAATCACGATCTGAAAGCTGCGCATCGCTGCGCATAAGGCCACGCTCAACGGCTTTTTTACGAATCGCATCGCGATCCATACCATGGCCGTCGTCCGTGACTTTAATGACAACTTCGGTCGCTTCTCGAGAAACCGCGATCGTTACATTGCCCTCTTCCGATTTGCCGGCTGAAACGCGCTGGTCCGGGCGTTCAAGACCGTGTGCGAGCGCGTTACGAAGCATATGCTCAAGCGGCGCGGTCATGCGTTCCATGACCGTTCTATCCATTTCGCCCTGCGCACCCTCGATTTTTAGCTGCGCTTTTTTGCCAAGTTCGCTCGCCGTTTGCCGAATAATTCGACGCAACCTTGGTACCACCGAATCGAACGGCACCATGCGCGTGCGCATCAGGCCTTCTTGCAATTCAGTACTGACGCGCGACTGCTGCAGCAACAATGTTTCTGATTGACGTGCAATGTCGTCCATCAATCCTTGCAGCGACACCAAATCGGATACTGACTCTGCAAGCGCACGTGAAAGCTGCTGCAAAGTTGAGAAGCGATCTAGTTCAAGCGGATCAAAGCCGGCATCTTTTTTGACTTCCTCGCGCTGGTAGCGAGACAAAATCTGCGCTTCCGTTTCCATTTCCAACTTACGCAGCTGATCCCGCAAACGCAAAACAGTCTGATCAAACTCTTGCAAGTTAAATCGGAAGCCACCGATCTGCGCTTCAAGCCGCGAGCGATAAATCGAAACTTCGCCAGCGTAATTCACCAAGTTATCGATCAAATCTGCGCGTACGCGAATCGAATCTTGCTGCTGACGCTGATTTTCTTCTTCGTCCAGTGCCGTTTTGCGCTCAGCGCGCGCGGGCTGTGGTTCTGGCGCTTTCGCGGGTGCAGGCTTTGCTTTCGGCTCAATGGGCGCGATCAGAACTGGCGCTTCGATCCCTGGCGAAGCATCGCTCGCCTCAATAGGCGCAAGCGTTACAATGAACTCGTCTTCGCGGCCGTCCAACACCGCATCCAATCGCGCGATAACGTTCTCTGCGCCGCCTACCGCTTGGTTCTTGCCAACGCGCAAAACCAGCTGATGCAGGCGATCAAAAGATCGTTCAAGCGCTTCCATCGCAACGCCGGAATTGCGCGCGCGATTATCCACGATCGCTTCAAATAGCGATTCCATCGAGTGGCTCAAATCACCCACCGGAACCACGCCTGCCATACGCGCACCGCCTTTTAGCGTGTGCAGCTCGCGCTGTAGCGCGATAACGATGTCTTTGCTATCGGGCGTATCGCGCAGGCGAGCCATGAGTTTGTCAGAGGTGTCTAGGATGTCCGTGCCTTCTTGGACAAAGATTTCTAGCAATTCAGGATCAGCGTCAACAAGCTCAAGCGCGCCAGCCGGATCAAGATCAGGCGCAATCGGTAAAATCGTGCCGGAAAATGCGAGGGAACGCGGCGATCCACCGCCCAATTCTTCGCTCAAAGGCTCCAAGCTACCCGCCGTTTCGGCGATTTCAGGAGACTGCATTACCGCAGCTTCTGGCTGAGTTTCAGTGTTCGGCTCGATGTCAAAACTTGCGTGCAGCTCAGCCAAGGATTCAGGTAGAGATTCAGGCGGAGTTGAGATGGCGAAGTCCGACTCTAGCAACTCTGCATCTTGCTTTTCAGTTTCGACGTGCGCTGACGCGCTGTCAGATACGATTGAATCGTCTGCAGCGAACAAACCATCAGGCACTTCAAAAACCGTATCTAACAATTGCGGTGCAAAATCAAATTCAACTGAATCCACGTCCGCCTCAGGAATGCCTTCAAGTAAAGCATTCAAATTCGCCAATTCTAGATCTTCAAGCGTTTGATTGGCTTCAGGCTGCGCTTCAATAAACTCTAGACTGAACAACGCTATTTCGTCAGCTTCTATTTCACTTGGGCTAGCCTCTGTGATTGTCGAATTGACAAAGCCCGAAAAACCGGGTGAATCAAGCTCAGCTGGCATCGATGCGTCAGCTTCGGCAGCGCCGAACAAATCCAATTCCGCCAGATCAAGTTCGGAAAAACCAGCGTCAGATTGCGTTTCTTCGGCGCTCGTTGAGCTTTTTTCTGCTGCTGCGCTGTCGAACAAAGACTCAGGTTGCAACGCGGCCAGATCAAAACCAAATTCACTGTCGATTGAACCATTGGGTTCTAGGCCAAGCGGCTCATCCGCATCCAAAAAGGTCAAATCGGCGAGCAGATCGTCATTAGCTTCTGCGCTTTCGATTGGCGCAAAGGCTTGCTGTTCCAAACGAACAAGCTCTTCCATCATGGCGCTGTGGGCGCTATCGACGTTGCTGTTCGCCGACGTGGTTTCGGCTTCTAAAAAGTCAAAGTCAGCAATGGCCACCATATCAATGTCAGCATTGGCATCAGCGTCCGCTTCAATATCCGAAAATGCCGCGAGTGGATCGGTCGCTGCGTCTAGCGCTGCTAAATCGAGGAAATCGTCGGTGTTTTCAGGAATTGCGAATAGGCTTGCATCAATGCCTGAACCTTCAAACTCAAACGCTGCTTCTGCCAAGCTATCGAATTCTGCCGCGCTAGCGCTATCTAAGCCACCGCTTCCGCTGTTTGACGGCTGTTCTAAAGCGAGTTCGTCAGCGGATTGCAAGCCAAGCACCGCCAAAACATCGTTAGAGTCGGCTACATCAACGGCGTCTTGATCGAAAAGTTCGGGTTCGACCGCATCATCATCGACCAACTGACTGTAAAACGATTGAATTTCAGGCTCAGGCAGTCTATTTCGCATGACGGTTACGCGCGCAGCAAGATCGTCAGAATTTAGCCCTGCAAGAGATCCTAATTGAATGCCATTAATCGAGTGCTCTACTAAATCAGCAGATTCAGCCAATATTCCGCGTTCAACCAAGCCGATACGTTCGCCTTTGCCGCGCATGCGTTTGAGCATGCCTTCTAGCGGGGCAAATACTTGACTCACCAGCGGCAGCTCGACCATCGAAATAGCGCCGTTGAGCGTGTGCACCGCACGCAGCAGTTCATCATTCACCGGCGCCGGTTCGTCTTGCAATTGCATCATCACCAAGTGCCGACGGATGGTCGCGACGTGCGTCTGCGCTTCAACGGTCAATATTTCAGCCAACACCGGATCCGACAAAATCGCTTGGGGAATCGGGTTCTCTGACTCACTTTCTATGAACTCGCCGGTGGTTTCTGGGCTCGCCGTTAATTCAATTTCAGCGTCTGAGGACTCGCCCGAAATCACATGTACTTCTTCTGTGTGCGTTTGAACCGCAGCTTCGTCTGCAAATGCCGAATCGTCAGTTTCAACGATGGCATCTGCGTTACTTTCCGAATGGCTTTGGAACGCGTCACTGCCCGCCAGCGAGCTTGCAGAAGCATCAACGGCTTCTACAGCACTCGTGACGGGCTCAGTTTTTGGGAGATAAATCTCCTCTCCAGCGGACACGCGATCAGCGACGTGCATAATTCCGCCAATATTTGCGGTGGGATTCCCCTCGCCTTTCAAACCTGCGAGCAGCTGCGGCAGCGCTGCGATCGCTTCATCTAAGCAGGCAATCATAGCGGGGCTAGCCGGAATGGATTTATCCAGCGCGCGGTTAAGCATGTTTTCAACTTTCCAGCTGAATTCGCCAATGGCGAGCGCGCCCACCAAACGTCCAGAGCCTTTTAAGGTGTGGAATGATCGCCGAACCGGCTTGAGTTTCTCAAAATCATTGGGATCGTTTTTCCAGGCCGGGTAATACTTGGCAAGCCCAATTAGCTCGTCTTGAACTTCCTCGACAAATACCTCGCGGATTTCATCGTCGATATCATCCGACGGCACCATCTGAAAGCCGGAGCTCGAGAACGGTCTTGGCAGCTGCTCTGCCGGTTTCGGAACTTCTTGCAGGTCAATCTGGCCGCTCGAATCGAACGCCAAGTCATCCGTGAAATCAACAATTGCTGCGGCTTCGTTGTTAGCCGCCAGTGTTTCGGTAGTGACACCGGCCCAATTGGTGGCTTCAGGTTCAAACGCGATTGCTGGCTCTGAGCTAACGGCGAGTTCGGGCTCTGGATCTAGGAAGCTTTGATCAAAGTCTGAAAAAGCACTGTCGTCCGCTGAAAGCAAGTCAGCTGCAGGCTCGTCAAGCCCTAGATCAAAGGCTTCGAGCGCTTCAGGCTCACTCGAAACTGGCGCAACTTCAACTAACTGCTGTCCGAACAGCTCGCTTTCAGCGGGCTCGCTTGCAGCGGGCGTAAGTAATCGATCCGGCACTTCGAATATCGAAGTTTCAACTATTGCAACCGGTTGCTCGGAATCAAGCGCTGAAAAATCGAAATCTGAAAACGCACTGTCTTCATCCAGTTTGACTTCAGAGGCTGTAAAACTTGGCTCGGTGTCCGCCAAGGTAAGCGATTCATCCGCTAGATCAAAACTGGTTAGCGTTTCTGGCGCGCGCTCGGTCTCGCCGCTAATAACAAAGCCGTCTAAATTCACTTCAACTATTGGAGCAGCAAGCGCCGCTTCGGCTGCGGTTGGAATATCCACGCTCGGCAATGCTTCCATCTCGACCAGCGAAAGCGGAACGTCTTGCACAGCCACGTCATGGCGCGTGATCGTAAGCTCATCTGAGAATGCGACAAACTCATTCGCTTCGCGAGCGTTCGGATCAATTCCGCCTACGCCAAGCTGATTTTCATCTTTTACGGGCCAATAGCCGAGTGCTTCCAAACTGCGACGTGTGACATCAAGAATACGATCACGATTCGGCCTTGCTTCGCGGATCGCTTCTAGGTAGTACTCGATGCTGGCGAGCGCGTCAGCCATTAAATCGAGCTGTTCTGCGGTTGGCACGCGCTTGTAACGCAGGAATTCGGTATCGACGAATTTGGCAATCGCGTCATTTAAGTCGGCTGGCTCAGGCATCGAAAGCATACGCAGCGCGCCAGAAATTTCTTCCAGCAGCTTAGGGATGTTCTCGATCTTGCTGTGATCCCACGGCGCTTCGATAAACGCGACGATATCTTGCTTGGCTTGCGATAGATTAACCGACGCTTCTTTCATCGTTGCGTCAAGAATTCGACGCACTTCAGCCGATGGCAGCTCTAAGCCCTTGAGTGCAGAATCCTGCTGCTGACCTTGGCCTAAGCGCTCAATGTAATCGTCCAACGACGATTCTACGAACAGCAAAGAACCCGCAACATCAAGTAGCGCCTGCTCTTCAGCGGCAATGCGCCCAACCACCATGCTGGTCAACGAATCGCGTTGTTCAAGCACTACTTTACGCGGCACGCCTAAGCCCAACACGCCTAGCGTATCGCCGACGCGCTGCAGCATCTCGCCTAATGGCGCTAAGTCAGATGCAGACGGCGATGGCGAGCGCAAATACATATCAAGCCCGTCTTTAACGCGCATGATGTCTTCTTTAATCGCACCGCCTACGGTGTCAAGCAGCGCGCGATTGCGGCCGCTCAGCGCGCTTTGCGCGTGCTCGATTTCAGATTGTGAAGGCAGCAATGCATCTAACTTGTAGAGCCCTTTAAGCTCAGCAATGCGCGCGCCAATCGGTTTTGCTTGCGCAGCGTAATAGAGCAGGCTCTTGCACAAATCAATAGGCGGCGCACGGCCAAAATCAGCCTCGCCCGCGTCGACGAATCGCTTGATTTCACGATCCACTTTGCCGTAGAGCAATTTGACCGCAACGCTCGCGTCTAACGCTTGTAAGGATACGCCTTCCAAAACACCGGAGGCAATCCACCACAGCCGTCTTGCTTCTACTTGCACCGACATGGCGCGTAGTCGATCAAGAATCTGAATCAGCCTGAGCAAGTTACCGGCAATATCATCACCTTTAAACCACTTGAGCAGTCCAAACTGGTACGCCAGCCGAAATTTACTGGCGTTGGATTTTAACAATGCTTCGGACATCGCCGCAGGCGCACCCGCAGCGGAGTTTGGCAGATTCGCCGCTAAATCCGGTGAGAATAGTGCCGTTTCAGACAGCAGCTTTTCGCTTCGGCAAGCACGCAAATCATTGAGAAGTGGCAACAGCACGATAGGAATATCACGGTGCCCGCCTTGCAAGCGGCCGAGATAATCTGGCAACTGCACCAGCCCGGTCATCAATACTTCAAGCACTTCATTGGTCTGTTTGACGTCACCATCAATCAAGCCCTGAGCGACGCGCTCCATCTCTTCCAGCACCATCGCAGCGCCGTAAAGTTCGATCATCCGAAGCGTGCCTTGCACTTGATGCATATAATTAATGCAAAAGCGCAGCTGGCTTTTATCGCCAGAATCCTCGACATAGGCTTCAAGCGCTTGCACGGCTTGTTTTAGCGTGTCATCAAGCTCTTGTTTGACCCAGTTTAATGTCGTGAAGTCAATATCGTTTGGATCCTTCATGGACAGACCCCAAATAAGTTTGCCGCGTTGCCGAGCAGCGGGTGCGAGTGGCCGGCCGATTGAACATCGGCTCTCTTTATGATTGAAGCGAGTGCAAATTCACGCATTAGGTTGGCAGCTTAAAGTCGGCAACCGAGCGCCTGAGATCAGCAGCGAGCTGCGCCAAGTTACCAATGGATTCAGCGGTTTGCGATGCGCCGACTGAGGTTTGCGTGGTAATTTCTTGAATCACGTTCATGGTTGCTGAAATGTTGGTTGCAGCGGCCGATTGCTGACGTGAAGCTTCGGAGATGTTTTGAATCAAATCCGCCAAATCGTTAGACACCTTTTCAATTTCACCGAGCGCCAGACCTGCGTCTTCGGCAAGCCTTGCACCGGCGACCACTTCGGCGGTGGTTTGCTCCATCGAGGTCACGGCTTCATTCGTATCGGATTGAATCGTTTGCACCAGCGTTTCAATTCGCTTGGTTGCATTCGACGCACGTTCTGCAAGTCGCTGCACTTCATCGGCAACCACTGCGAAGCCGCGGCCTGCATCACCGGCTGACGCCGCTTGAATAGCAGCGTTCAATGCCAGAATGTTGGTTTGTTCCGCGATGTCGTTAATTAGCTCCACGATTGAACCAATTTCTTGCGAGCTTTCACCCAGGCGTTTAATACGCTTGGAGGTTTCTTGAATCTGATCGCGAATGTTATCCATGCCTTGAATCGTCTGGCGCACAATCGCCGCGCCCTTGCCTGCGATTTGCACTGAGCGCTGCGCCACGTCGGCTGATTCAGCAGAGTTTTTCGACACTTGATCGATTGAAACCGCGATTTCATTGATCGCTGCGGACGCCGAAGTAATCTGCTGCGCTTGTTGCTCAGCGGCCTCTGCGAGGTGCATCGCGGTGGCTTGCGTTTCTTGCGCAGCGGACGCCACTTGCAAGGCGGTTTCGTTAATCGTGGTCACTAGCGATCGCAGTGCTTCAACCGCGAAGTTAATCGAGTCGGCAATCGCGCCGGTGATGTCTTCAGTCACGGTTGCGCGGACGGTTAAATCGCCCTCAGCCAAGCTGCCCATTTCATCCAGGAGGCGCAAAATAGCTTCTTGGTTACGTTGATTAAGATCGGCGGTTATTTTGTAGCGGCGTTGTTGATCGCGATAGCCCAAATACAAAAGGCCTAACACGGAAAGTGCAGCTAACAAGCCAGAAAACAGCGCGGCGCCGAGCGATGGAAAAATTCGTGAAGCCGGTTGATCGGCGAACTGCTTGGATACCGACTGCGCATTCAAAAGCAGCGAACCTGAGCGATTAAACAGCGTGTCCGATGCCTCTTTCACGGCGAACACGTCGTTCGAACCCTTGGTGATTTGATCAACAAAGCCGGAAATATCGCTGTAAATCGCTTTAACTTCTTGAAGAATCTGCAAACCCTCAGGCGAGCGCACCGCTGCGATGTTCAAATCGCCATCGCCGTTTTGAAAGCCTTCCAACACGCGGTTGAACATTTGCGCATCGCGTAAGAAGCCATCGCGCGCGGCGTCGGCATTTTCACCAGCAGCTTGAACTTCAGTCAATCGGCGATTTAAGCGCTCGGCAATCGCGACTTGTCGGCCAGCGATATACACCTGATCTTGTGATGCGCCGCGTTCACTCAGTATTTTCGCGAATTGGTCGGACCGCACTGAAAGCGGGCCAATTTTTTCGCTGAAGCTCAGCGCGGTCAGCGAGAAGTTATCGACGTTCGCGCTGCGCTCCAAGATCGCGGTTGCCTGCGCTTTCACCATTTCCCATGATTCGACCAGCTTTTTGACGGCGGGCTCAACCTTTGGGTTACGGCTAATCGGCGGTACTTTCGGGAATTTATCGGTCGCCAGAGAGCCTTTCTGCAGCGCGTTGATACGAAATTGAATTTCGTCCCGGGTTTTTCCGAGTTCATCAAACGCCGCCGGATTACCGTTAGCCGCTTCAGCCGCGAATTTCGCGATCTGCTGAGAACGCACTTGGATTTCCGTCGTGGCTGCGATAGCGCCGCGATCCTCTTCGTTGCGCTGGTTCGCAAAGAAAAAGTTTAGAAACAAAGCTAACAAAGACAAGATCAGAACGACAACTAAAATCGTAATGAGCGCTTGCGACTCGCGCTGCTGACTACCGCCACTGGGGTTACTCATGGTTTGCTCTCCCTACACTGCCAACTGAAATCAAAAAGTTACGCCGAGGCCTGAATAAAATCAGGCTGACGAATCAAGTTCTGCATCGAAAACAAGCCCCACGTAAGCGGGCCCTGAGTGTACTCATCCAACAAATAACCGCTAATTGGCGAGTCCAAATAAACACTTTTTTCGCGCTTATTGGCATCGACAAAACTACGTTGCCCCAACACTTCATCTACCGCCATACCGACAAAACCTGAGCCGTTTTTCACGACCAACACGCGCTGCGCATCGGAGTTTTTAAAGCGCTCTCCTTCTAAAAAGCCGCGCAAATGCACGATTGGCATCAAATTACCGCGCACGTTGGCAATGCCAAGCAGCCAAGCTTTGGTTCCAGGCACCGGTGTTAACGTCGGGAAGCGCAAAATTTCGTTGATTTCCACGATCGTACTGACCAAATAGGCATCGCCTAAGCGAAAACCAATGCCGCGCCACAATCCTGGTGCTTCTAACTGATCTGGCAATCCTGCAACGTGCGCTAAGCTTTTGCGCTCGTAATCGAGCAGCACCGCAAATGGTGAGTTCGCCGTTTCTTCACCGAAATCACTTACGGCAGGCTCAAACTCAGTATTCATTAGCCTCGCTCCTGCTTAGGTTTCGCATTATTTTTCATGCCCCTGATTTTCATAACCCCGATTTTCATGAAACTAAACATGCAAAAGTCGGTTGATCCGGGCCACGAGGTCTTTCTCAGTCGGCGGTTTGGTGACGAAATCGCGCGCGCCCTGACGCAAGCCCCAGAGTCGATCAGCTTCCATGTTTTTGGTCGTCACAATAATCACTGGAATGCCCGCCGTTTCAGGGTCCTTGCTCAGCATGCGCGTGGCTTGAAAACCATTCATGCCGGGCATAATAACGTCCATCAAGATCAAATCTGGGCGCATATCTTTAGCTTTTTGCATGCCGTCGATTGCGTTATCAGCCGCCTGCACGTTGAAACCGTTGCGCTCAAGCATGACGGTCAGCACGCGAACGTCCGTCGGGGAATCATCAATCACTAAAACAAGTGCCACTGGCCGCCCTGACTAAAATGCTACGTATTTACGAATTGCACCTAGCAATTCGTCACGGGTGAATGGCTTGGTCAAATATTGCTCAGAGCCTACAATTCGCCCGCGCGCCTTGTCGAACAAGCCGTCTTTGCTGGACAGCATAATCACTGGCACATGCTTAAACTGGCTGTTGCTTTTGATCAGTGCGCAAGTTTGATAACCATCTAATCTCGGCATCATGATGTCCACAAAAATAATTTGCGGCTGCTGATCGGCAATCTTCGACAGTGCTTCAAAGCCGTCACAGGCGGTCACGACATCGCAACCCTCTTTTTTCAACAGCATTTCAGCAGTGCGACGGATGGTTTTGCTGTCGTCGATCACCATGACCTTCATGCCGCTCATGCCGCCTTTAGTATTTTCTTCTTCCACTGTATGCGCTCGCAAAAAAACAAACTTGAAAAAACAAACTTGAGAAAACAAATTTGAAAAAAAAACTTCAAACCGAACTTCCAAATGGTTACCTGCATGCCGCAGACAGAGCCAGAAAAACTTGGTCGCAACTTGCGACCCGATCTTGATAATCTTGACCGCACAGTGCGGCGCAAAACTTTTGAAACCTTGCTCGCATACTGCGCGCAAATCCTGAATGACTGTTTAGCGGTGCTGCGACTCTCTGTCAAGATACCGCGCTAAGTGTTTGCAAAGGCTAGCGCTTTACTTTTTCTATCGATACTGCAGTGCCACAACATTAACGCGAACAATGCTGTATTTATACAGCAGAAACAACTAAACCTTATCGTTCATCCCTTCTTTTTTTGGCAAAATTTCTCATGGCTCGTACGCTTGCAGTACTGATGGACCCGATCCAGCACATCAACATAACTAAAGACTCAACATTTGCAATGCTGTTGGCCGCGCAAAAGCGCGGATATACGCTGTTTTACCTAGAACAAAGCGGGCTTTGGTTGGATCAGGGCACAGCAATGGGCAGGCTTTTGCCACTTCAAGTTTTTACTGACGCGCTGCATTTCTTTACGCTTGGCGAGCCGGTAAATATGCGCTTGGGCGAGCTTGACATCATTCTTGCGCGCAAAGATCCGCCGTTCGATACGCAATATCTGCACGACACGCACATGCTCGATTTGGCCGAACGCCAGGGTGCGCTGGTAGTCAATCGCCCGCAGTCGGTGCGCGACGCAAATGAAAAATTATTTGCGTTGAGCTTTCCGCAATTTTGCCCGGCCACCGTCGTCGCAAGAGATGCAGCACGCCTTCGCGAGTTTATTCAAGCGAACGGGCGCTGTGTTGGCAAACCGCTTGATGCCATGGGCGGCAGCTCCATCTTTTCGATTGAGCCAAACGATCCGAACGTCAACGTGATTTTAGAAACCCTGACGCAAAATGGCACTGAACTTGCGCTGGTGCAAAAATACTTGCCTCAAATCAAACAAGGCGACAAGCGCATTTTGATGATTGACGGCAAACCTGTGCCCTACGCTCTAGCGCGCGTGCCACAGGGCCAGGAATTTCGCGGCAATCTTGCCAAAGGCGGCCTAGGCGTGCCACAGCCACTTAGCGAGCGTGATCTGGAAATCGCAAGCGAAATCGGCCCAACGCTAAAAAAACTTGGCCTGTATTTTGTCGGCTTGGACGTGATTGGTGATTACTTGACCGAGATTAACGTGACCAGCCCGACTTGTATCCGGGAACTCGATAAAGCCTATCAGCTTGATATTGCCGGCGATTTGTTCGACGCTCTAGAAACTTACTTAAAGTAATCTTGCTGCAATGAGCGCCGACAAAGCAAAATCTCGTCCAAAAATTGGTCCGCATGATCGGCTCAGCATTACCGTATTGCTAGCCGGAATTTTGCATGCGGTGGCGGCACTCGGCGTGACGTTTGCGCCCGAACCGGAGCAGGCAATTGACGTGTCGATGCTAGATGTGATTTTGGTGCAAACCAAGAGCGACACAAAAACTGAAAAAGCCGATTTTTTAGCGCAGGCGAATCAACAAGGCGGTGGCGATTCGGACGAAAAATCCAGGCCATCAGACTTGTTTTCCTCTAACGTGCCGAAACCAGAAGACGGCATTGCACCTGTCGAAGTGCAAGCGGGTGCGCCAACGCCGCAAGTTAGGCAGGAATCCGCGCCAGATGTGATTACTGTGGCAACGAGTGAACAAAAGATCCCCGCACGCACCGAAATTCGCGAACAAGCCGCGCTGGACTTGCCCGAAGCGCCCGAGTTAATGGAGCGCGACGCCGAAATGGCGCGCCTGCAAGCTGAAATCAGTAAAACTCAACAGGCTTATGCCAAGCGTCCAAAACTCAAATTTATCTCCGCCAACACGCAAGAATATGCCTACGCCAGCTACATGCAATCGTGGGTGGCAAGAGTTGAGCGCGTCGGCAATATCAACTACCCACCGGAAGCTCGTGAGCGCAATTTGCTGGGTAGCTTAGTGCTAGCCGTCAGCATTCGTAGAGACGGCACAATCGCCAAAGTCGAGCTGATTCAAAGCTCCGGCGAATCAGTATTGGATGATGCCGCCATCCGCATTGTCGAGCTAGCCGGACCCTACTCCGCCGTGCCTGACGTACCCGGCGATAGCTACGATATTTTGCACATCACCCGCACCTGGCAGTTCTTGCCGGGCAATGTGTTGACGTCGAATTGAGTACGCAGCGTTAACGCGCGCCTGGAGCCGCACAGAATCGCTATGTCGTCATACCCGCACAGGCGAGTATTTAAGCACTGGTGACTTGAAAATGCTGAAAACCTTCAATGAATCCAAACGTTTGTCGGGAGTTGGAGGCAGTCAATTGCCGTTTTTAAAACTATTGGCGCAACTTTACGTCACAAACGGCAGAAGATTAAGTCCGAAGTGCGCCCATGCTGGGCGCACATAAAAAAAGCCGCTGAAGTCAGCGGCTTGAAGCCATTGTGCTGCATCAACGTGCAACAAATGGAGGCCTGGGTCGGAATCGAACCGGCGTACGCGGCTTTGCAGGCCGCTACATGACCACTCTGCCACCAGGCCGGTGGTGCCGCACTTTGGCGGCCCTACAGAAAAAAACCCCGGAAGACCGAGGTTTCAAAACAACTAGCCTCTCTATCAGGCTGCCAATTTGGAGCGGGAAACGAGACTCGAACTCGCGACCCCGACCTTGGCAAGGTCGTGCTCTACCAACTGAGCTATTCCCGCAACGAGCCGCGAATAATAGCCACTCAGCCGAGCATGTCAATCCAAAGCTGCGCTTTAGCAGCGGTGTCATTATTTTGTTTAAGTTTGGCTCAGAGAATCCTGATAGCTGTGTTGTTTCAAGTGAATGCTAGCGGCTGACTGCTCATGTGAATGTTTAAACCCTGATCGCGCCAACGTACAATTTTTTGCGCTCAAGTTTTTGCATGCTGCGCTACGCTGCGCACCTGCCTTGCCATTGAACTCATGTCCGCCGATTCCCTGCAAATCGCCGCACCGCAACTTGATATTGCGGCGCTCCCAACGCCAAATTCGCTTACGCCAGCGCCGGTTCTGCCGGTAGACGCACCCGTGTGTTCGCTTGTAGGGCTAGTTTCCTTAGCGCTGGATGATTTAGCGATGGACGCCGCCGGACGTGGCGTGGTGCTGTCATGGGCGGTAGATCCACTTGCACCGCCCTACATTGCGCTGGGGCGGGTTGACCCAACTGCGGTCATGAGTTCAATGGTGCGCTTAGCGCTTGCAAACCTATCGCAAGCGGCGCTCCACTTAGATATTTTGCGCGGGCAAGCGAAAAATTCGTTAGAAATTATCTTGGAGTGCGACAGCTGTGCGCTGGCATTGGTTTCCAGCAGTCAATGGCTGCAGCTCAGCGCATGGCTTGCACCCATGCAGTGCGTATTGAGTGCAGAGGATAGCCAATGGCGCTGCACGATTCCGATTCAAACGGTGCGTCTAAGCCAGCTCGATTTAGGCGCTGGCCCGAAAGTTTTGGTGCTGTCATCTGATACCGACACCCGCCACCAAACCAAGCTGGCCGTGCAAGATTTTGGCCATGTCGTGGTTGAATGTAACGAGCCTGATGAAGCGGTGATGCTGTGCAAACAGCATGACTTTGCGCTGGTGTTAATCGATGCGGATTTGCGCGGTGCGTTGGGACTGCAATTTGCCCGCAACCTTCGAATTTCCGCTCCGAGCCAGCCGCTGCTGGCACTCTTGTCGAGTTCAGTGCCTGATTCAAGCGATGACTTTGACTGGATCAAACTATGGATGCACAAACCGCCGCGTAAATCGGAGCTGGCGCTGGGCTTTGCGGCGGCTTCGGCGCGCAGTAAAAAGAAGTTGCGTAAAGCGCCGAGTCGCTATGTCGATTGCAAGGCATGATTGTTCGGGTTTAGCAGGCGTTTTTGACTAACGTTACAAAATGCCGCTCGCCTGGAAACTTTCAAAGGGCAAAACCTCAAACTTGATGATGCAAATATTTTGCGCGCTCCTCATTTAGGCAATCGCGCTGGCAATTGCACAGTAAAAATTGAGCCTTTGTTCGGCGTGCTGAGCACCGAAATGCTGCCGCCTAGTCGTGCGGTGACCAAATTAAATGCGATATGCAAGCCGAGTCCGGTGCTGCCTAGATTGCGCTTGGTGGTGAAAAACGGCTCGAATACTTTAGCTTGCTGCGCGCTGTCTATGCCTATGCCATCATCGGCGACAATTATCTCGATTTCGGGGTTTTCGGCTGATTCAAGCAGCGCGCAGCTCAGGGTAATTTTGCCAGCTTGCTCGGGCGCAAAGGCGTGCGTCAATGCGTTTTGCAGTAGCTGACTGATGACTTGCGCCAGCGCGCCGGTGTAGGTTTCCAGCCAAATATCGGGCGCACCGGCATAGTCCAATTGAATAAACCCGTTGGCAAAATGCGGCGCTACCGTTCGAATGGCATCGTTAATTACCTCAGCTAACTGGCGGCTCTGGTGCGCGTCAAAATTTTGCTGGAATGACAGCTGCTTGAACTGCGTGATGAGGCTGACCGCACGCTGCAGTTGCGCGCCCAATAGCTGGCTTGAGCTGTCCGCATCGCTTGCAAAACGCTCAAGCTCACTTTTGCGCAAGCTGCCGGATTCGAGCTGCTGAGTAAGCTCGCTTGCGCGCTGCTGCAAGAAACTACTGGCAGTAACGGCGATGCCGAGCGGCGTATTGACCTCATGCGCGACACCCGCGACCAGCTGCGCCATGCCTGCCATTTTTTCCTGGAACAATAGCTTTTCTTGGGTTGCAATCAGTCGCTGCTGCGCGGTTTCGAGCGCTGAATTAGCGCTTTGCAAGCTGGCATTCGAGGATTCTAGCAAGGCGGTGCGCTCTAGAACCAAGCCTTGCAGGCGATCCGCAGAACGGTGCAACGCGTGCGTACGCCAACGCAGTATTAACCATGCGAGCGCTAACGCACTGGCGAACACCAAAGCAATAAACCAAGGCGTTTGCCAAAACGATGGCAGCACGCGAATTGGAATTTTTAAACTGTGCGGGCTCCAAACACCAATACGGTTACTGCCCTGCACTTTGAGCACGTAACGCCCTGGATTTAGATTGCTGTAACTCGCTAAGCGCTGGCCAATGCCAGCTTCAATCCAACCTCCAAACGATAGCGATAGCGATTATCTTGCGGGCTAGAAAAATCGAGTGCGGCGAACTCCACACTAAAGCTGCGCTGCTTCGGGCTTAAAGTCATGCCGGACGCGGCACCGCTTCGCCCCAGTTGCGCCACCGGCTGGTTCAGTCCATTGATGCGAAGCTCAGTCGCCACCACTTCAGGCGCGAAATCCCAAGGATTAAATCGCTGCGGATCAACAATCAGCAGTCCTTCGGTGCCGCCGTGCAAAAACAGCCCGTTTCGCAGTTTGGTGTAAGCGCCAGTCCACGCAGTGCCGATATCGACACCGTCGGCGGGCGTTAGATCGAAGATGCGCTTTTCAGCCAGATCAATCACGGCGTTATAAGTCCAGATGCGGCCTTGCTCATCTTCCAGAAGATTCGCGCCCATATCACGCCCGGGCCTGCCGAACTCGGCGCTTATATGGCTAAACTGAGCGCGAGCAGGGTCAAAAGTCCTTGGATCAAGCGAGAGCATTCTATCGATACCCTGTTCGGTAGCAACCCATAGATTTCCTGCGCGATCTACTAATAGCCCAAACACCGAGTTATGCACCAGACTATCCGCGCGCGACGGATCTTTTCGAATGATTTGAAAGCGCGTTTCGCCCGGCAGCAGTACCCGCAAGCCATCCGCACTGCCGGCCCAAATTCGACCTACTTGATCTTGCACTAGCGGATTAACTTGCCCGAGCACCGGCTTGCCTTCTGTATCAACGACTACCTCAGGCACTGCATCGCTTTTCGAACGATCTAGCTTCGCCACGCCTTGTGAGCCACCTAACCACAGCGCGCCATCGCTTGCGATCAACAGATCCGAAACACTGCCCGCTTGGCCAATTTGCTTAAACTTTCCAGTGTTTAGATTTGCCTGAAACAGCCCGCCGGTTTGGGTGCCGACAAAAACTTCGGATTCACTCGCCTGCACCATGGCTACCACGATGCCATCGCTAAGCCCATTGCCTGCAGGCCCGCTCGCCGGGTGATTGCCAATTCTGCCGAGCTGGCGATCGAAAATATCGATACCGGTGCCGCCGGTGCCGATCCAGATTTTCCCATTGGTTAATTCCAACGCGGCGTGGACATCGGCAAAACTAAGCCCTGCAGCGCCTTTCGCGTCCATTCGAAGGCTGCGAAAGCTTAGGTTACTTGGCTGGATTTTTTGCAAGCCGCCGCCCCAGGTGCCAACCCAAATCATCCCTGAGCTATCCATCGTCAGTGCGCCAATGGCATCTAGCGCCAACGCGCCTATTTGCGTTTTGTCGCTCGAAAAATGCTGCGATACACTAAATTTGTCCGCATCCAGTATGTTGATACCCGAGGTAGTCGCGACCCAAACTTCCGTCCTGCTGGCCTGTAAAATGGCCTGGATTCGGTTACTCGCCAGCCCTTTTGGAACTGCGTCAATGTTCAAACGCATAAGCTTAATGCCATCATGCTGCACGCTGGCTAGCCCATGTTGGCGTGTGCCAATCCAAATTGAATCATCTTGCATGTGCAAAATCGTGTTGATGACTTGCCCGGCGAATCCAAGCTCGTTTGGCTCGCTTTTAAAAAGCACCGCAGCGCTGGACGTTTTTGCTTTAAAACGCACGCCGTCCCAGGTACCAATCCACAAATCGCCGTGCCGATCTAAATGCAGGCTGCGAATACGATCTAGATTTGGCCGATTAGCGCCATGCAATTGTGCAGGGAAATGCGTAAAAATGGACTGCTGCAAATCAAACCGAGTTAAGCCGGTTTGAGTGCCAATCCACATGCCTTCATCTGAATGCGCAAATGCAGTAACCGCGCCTGCGCTAATGCTTGTGCGGTCCGAGGCGCTATTGCGGAAATTGCGAAACTGCTCGGTACTGGGGTCAAAGATTGACAAGCCGTCATTGGCGGTGCCTATCCAAATACGCCCGTCTGGCGTGGCAGCTAGCGCATTAATAAAATTGCCGGAAATAGAGTTGCTGTCGAGTGGATCGAATTCGTATTGCTTAAAACGATAGCCGTCATAGCGCAAAAGGCCGGATTGAGTACCAAGCCACAATAGGCCGTTCGGCGCGCGTACCATGGCGGTGACCACGCCGCCGGGTATTGAATCCCTATCGCCTACGTTTTCAAAATACGGGCGCGCAAACGGAAAATCCTGCGCATGCGCCGATCTGCAACCCAGACTGGCGAGGATTGCCAAAAAAATGAAATGCCACATCATTTTCATTTGGACACCTCGTTGATCAGGGCTATCCGGAATTTTCTGCACTATGCCGATAGCCAAACCACACTAGCGGATTCTTTTGGATATGGCGTGCGAGCTAAGCCGCCATTTTTGCATCCGCTTGCGCCAGATACGATGCAATCAAACTGAGCAGCGCATCATCTTGATACGGTTTTGCCACCACTTCATTGATGCCGGCTTCGCTCGCCATCTGCTGATGTTTTTCACCGGCCCTAGAGGTAATCATAATGATCGGCATATCGCGCACGTTTTCTTGGAAACGTAAATGCGAAGCCAATTCCAGCCCGTTCATGCGCGGCATTTCCAGATCGACCAATAAGATATCTGGATAGCTCATTTTGGCGAGCGTAAGTGCTTCCAAGCCATCACGCGCTAGCGTTACTTCATAGCCAGCATCGCTGAGCAGCTGATTGAGCGAGCGGCGTACCGATAGCGAATCGTCCGCAACAATAATGCGCCGACGCACCATTTTCGCAAGTTCTTGCCGATATTGCTCATCGCGCATCGACCAAGGCTGGTAGGAAGAAACGCTGCGGATCAGCTCTCTGGCATCAATAACGGGTGCCACTTCACCGCTACCTAGAATCGTGCCGCCACGCACGCCGGGGAAGGTGCGCATATACGGGCCAAAATCCTTGGTGATGACAGTGCGCATTTCTGACACTTCCGGCAGCATGCCGACTAATAGCTCACCTGACGGCGCGCGAATGACTGCGCCGGTCATGGCTTTCGTTGGCAGCGTTGCTTGGGTACGCTGACCAAGCGTGAGCGCGGCTAAATCACTGACATTCAACAGCTGGCCATCGTGCAGCCACTTGAGCTGATCGCCCACCAGCGAGCAGTTCGCCGGTTCAATAAGCTGAAAACTTTCGACGGTATCAGTCGCAACCGCGACCCAATTAGTCGGACTAATTTTTGCTAGCGCGACGTATTGCGAGTTAGTGCTGGTCGGCAGATAAATATCCATCGTCGTGCCAGCGCCCTGCTTGGAGCGTATTTGCAACGAGCCGCGCAAGTCTTGAATGCGCTGATACACCACGTCCAGACCAATACCGCGGCCTGAAACCTGGGTAACTTCTTCTTTGGTCGAGAAACCAGGCAGCAAAATCACTTGCGCTAGATCATCTTCAGTGATGCTATCGCCAGCACCAATCAGGCCCCGGCTGATCGCTTTGGCGCGGATTCGATCGTAATTGAGCCCAGCGCCATCATCAACGAGCTTGACGGTGACGAACTGATTATCGCGATTAAAACTGAGCGTGACTTTGCCGACGATGGGCTTGCTGCGCGTCATGCGCATATTTTGCTGTTCGATGCCGTGATCGACCGCATTTCGTAGCGCATGCATGAGCGGATCAATCAGATTTTCCATCTGCAATCTATCGATCAAAGTGTCTTGGCCGTTAACGATCAACTCGACTTCTTTATCCAGCATTTTTGCAGTCTGCCGCACTGCACGCTGGAATCGTCCAACGAATTCACGCACTGGCACGCGCCTGGTGCGCATCAGCTGATCCTGCAATTCGAGCTGTACTTTTTCCTGATCGTTGACCAAGCCGGTGAGCCTGCGCGCGGCGACTTCAATGGCTTGCTTGGCGGTTTGTTCGTCTGAATTGGCTTCCACCAAACGACGCGAAACCATGTACAGCTCGTTGTATTGATCCAGCTCAAGCGGATCGACGTCGCCTTTGACACGCGCCGATTGCAGCGCCGCGCCGCGAATCGAAATCAGTTTATCCAAATCGGCTAGATACACTTCTGACTGCAAACGCTGGCGGCCCATTTCGACTTGGCTTTCGTCGACCGTTTTGATCTGGGTATCGATTTGGCGCAGCAATATCAGCGCTTCCGATGAGAAATCTAGTAAGCGATCCAACACGTCAGCCGGAATTTGCAGCATCGGCACGTCTACCACACCGGCAGTGTCCAAAACTTTGGCTTGCGGCGTGAATTTGACCAGCTGCGGCGCGGGTTTGTCTTGCGCGTTAGTGGAATCATCGCCAATGCCTGCGACATCAACGTCATCTGCAAGTTCACTTGCGCGCGCCGGGCCCGCTAGCGTGAGCTCAGCGATGCTTTCACCATCCATCAGCTGGTTCGCTACCAACAACACTTCCTGTGCGATTTCGCGGGCGTCCTCGGGCGGTTCGCCGCGGCCTAATACGTGATCCGCCATTTCGGAGACGCAATCGGCCGCTTGGGTCATCAGATTCGCGAAATTTTTCGCCGGCACGCCGGGATTCTTCGCCACTTCAATGAAAATATCTTCCAGCGCGTGGGTCAACGTTGCAATGCCGCGAATGCCTACGGTATTGGCATCGCCCTTGAGCGTATGCGCGACTCGGCGCGCCTGATCAATCGCATCAATATCGCCGCTGCTTATGAACTCGGCAATGCTTTCGCTCAAGCTTTGCGCATTACCCGGAAGCTCCATCAGCATGCCTTGCAGCACGTTATGCATGACATCCGAAGCCGGGCTAAGCAGCATATCGGCATCAGTGACTTCAATTTTCCGAGCTTGTTTGAGCTTAGGATCAAGCCCGACGTGAATTCGCGCAAGTTCTATCGCGAGTGCCTGCACTTCAGCTGACGACTGCGGCGCAATCCAATCTTCGTGGGCAATCGTATCGACAATTAACGCTCTAGCGTCACTGCTGTCGGGGTTATCGCAAAAATCGACTAATGCCACAACCCAACTCATCAGTGCGGGCGCACGCGCCAGAATAAGCGCAGGGAAGTCCGCTCCCGGGGCGTGCAAAACACTCAGCAACCGCGCAGTCATTTGCGAGGCATTCGGCAAACTCAACACTTCAAATGCGTTACCTAGCAGCTCAATTTGATAGCACGTCTCAACGTAGTTATCAGCAAGCGACGCTGGATCAGACGCCAGTGCGGTGAGCGTCGGCAAAAGCCGCGCTTGCACAGTTTCGGTGACCAGCTGGAATTCTTCAGTGGCAATCCAAACGGGGCCCGCATCATCATCACTCGGTTCTGCGCCAAACGCGAGCGCAGGCATTGCCGATGCTTCGCGATTTACTGGATCGTCGACGAGCGATTCGCTTTCATCTGACTCAGCTAAACCGGCTAAGTTGACGAAATCAATAGGTTCATCAGTGAAACCAATTTCTTCGTCAATTTCTGTACCAGCTGGCGCGTTGCCTAAGGCGTCGTCATCATCGAATGTGAAACCTTGCAGTGCATCTACGTCGATTGCGTCTATCGAGTCAGATTCTGAAACTTTAACAGTTTCGACTACTTCAGCAGCCACACTCACTTGCATCGGCAAGAGTGCCAAGCCCTCTTGCAAGCGCAAGCTCAGCGCCTCAATCAATGCCGGCGCTAGCTTTGGCATCCACCTAAGCTCGGTCAAATCTGTCACTAAGCAGCTAGGCTCAACAAGCTCCAATCGCAAATATGACTGCACGCCGCTCAGCCACAAAATCAGCTGCGCGCTGTCATCTTCACTAATCGGTGCGCGCGCTTTTTCGAGCTGCTCCAAGCCGCGCACCAGCAGCATAAAGCAGTTCGACAGCCCGCGCAGATTAAGCGCTTGGCATTCTTGCGCGTATTGCTTAGTGCATGCCGCAAGCTCTTGGTTTAACTCAACGCACAAGTCATCAAACTCAGTCGGCTGCGCACTGAGCATCGCGAGCCATGGATCAAGCTGCGCGAGCAGCTCTTCAACGGCCGCTGGCGAAATCGAACTCATGCCGCGCTGCCGGTATTTTGATCATCACCCGGCAGTTTGAAAACACGCACGGTGTCGACCAGTGCTTTGGAATACTGCATCAAGCGCGCGGTTTCTTCGCGCTGCGCGGTTAGCTGGGTCAAGGTTTCTTTACTGGTTTGATCGATGGTTTGCGCGCGTTTGAGCAAGATATTCGAGGTCGCAGCTTGCGCTGCGGTGGTGCTGGTGATTTCACGCACTGTGCTCACCAAACCGTCAGTAACGGACAGTGTTTGCTCCATCTGTTCGCCTGCGCGCTCGGCCAGCTTGGAAATGTCCACCACCTGGGCAATCGTTTCATTCATGGTGCGCATCGTGTCAACCGTATCGGCTTGAATGCCGTTGACAAGCGTGCCGATTTGGCGAGTTGCATCACGCGCACTTTCTGCGAGGCGCTTGACTTCATCGGCCACCAGTGCAAATCCGCGGCCTGCTTCACCGGCGGCGGCGGCCTGCATACCGGCGTTGAGCGCCAATACCGACGTGCGTTCGGCGATCTGATTGATGATGCCGACCACCGAGTTAATTTCCTGGGTGCGCTCGCCCAAGCGTTTAAGGCGTTTTTCCGTCTCGCGAATCTGATCGCGCGATTGCGTAACACCCTGCACCGTTTCACTCACGATTTTCAACGCTGATGAAGTTGCGACAATGGCTTTTTCAGCGGCTCGGTTGGCCGATTGCGCTTGCCCGGCAATTTGATCCAGCGCACGCGCGGAAGTTTCAAGCTCGCGGCTAGCTTCGGAAATTTCCAGCATGTTCTTCTCAGCGGCAGCTGCCACTTCGGTCGAACGCTGGCGAACCATGGTCGAGGCGCGCGCTACGTTGGTGGAAATATTCAGAACTTGCCGCAGCGCGCTGCTGGTTTCTGTCGTCACTAAGTTAATAGCATCCGAAATTGCGCCGGTTACGTCCCCAGTGACTGGAATTTTGACCGTCAAATCGTTTTGCGCGAGTGATCCTAGGGACTGCATGATGTCAATCACTGAGTTATTCAGCACTTCATTTTCATGCGCTGATTGCACCAGCGTAGAAACGCGCTCATCCAACAAATTATCGAACACATTTCCTAGCTGACCCAACTCATCCGTCGGCTGCATATTCGTGCGGGCATCCATTTTACCACTGGCAACTTCCTGCATGGTGGATTGCAGCGCCTTGATGGGCTTATTAATCGAATTGGCCAATTGGTTGGCGAACACAAAACCAAGAATTCCCAAAACACCCGCCGTCAAAAATCCGAAAAAACCGATATTTTTAACAAGCTGATTCACCGGCGCAAACGCTTCCTTTTCGCTAATTTCGGCCAGGATCGCGTAGTTGGTATCCAACACATTCACCGGCGCATACGTGCCGATCACCCGATTGCCCAAATGGTTGACGTAGGTTGATCGCCCTGATTTACCGGAAAGCGCTGCGGTGACGGATGGCGACTCGACCTTCACAGCGCCAATGTCGGTTCCGCGCGCAGTGGTATTGTCGGCAACTGCTTTGCTGAACTTCGCAGTCAGTAAAGTCCGATAGGCCTCAGCATCAGTCAGAAATTCGCGCGACTTTGAGCGCTGGAACTTATCCGGTCCGACCAAAAGAACTTGACCGCTCTCGCCTAAGCCAGCTTCCTGCCACTTTTCCTCAAACACCATAATCGCGTTGATGCGATCAATCGGCGCTTGGGTAATCAGCACGCCGATTTTGGTCGTGCCTTCAAACAACGGTACTGCCATAAATGCTGCTTGAGCGTTGTAAGAAGGAAGATAGGCTTTGAAGTCAGCGAAGTGAATTTTTTGTGGGTCATTGGATGCGAGCGCGGCACGAAAGGCATCACCAAGATTAGATTTTGCAAACGATCCATTGATGAGCGAGGTACCAACGTCAGCTTCTTTGAAGTAGCTATAAACCACTTCACCATTTAAGTTAACGAAGAAAATATCGTAAAAGCCGTACTGGTCTACGTTAGCTTTGGAAAACGGCTGAATTCTTCCATGCGCTTCACTGTAGGCGGATCCATCTGGCGCTTGCATTAATTCATTTTTTCTTCCGAGCGCGCTTGCATTGAGTGCGATGTAGTTGTACTGCAACGCTAGCGCGGAAGCGGGCAGCGCTGCAACAATTTCGGCTGGGTCAAAGCTTTGACCTAAATTCTTGGCGCTAAATTCCGCGCCAAATTGTTCGCCAAAGAATTTTAGTACCGCAGCGCGTTGCTCAGCTTCACTCGCTAATGTGCTGCCAGGCAATGAAGCAAACGCTGCATCCAACTCTTTAAAGCTCGATTTAATCGAAGGGTTCGCCGCTAGCACGCGCATGGTGTCAGCTAAGCCTTCAAAGTATGCGGAGATTTGCGAAGCCTGGGTAACACGCAAAGATTCCAGCTGGCTTTCAACGCGCTCACCGACGCTGCTGCGTGCGGATCGAAGGCTTAATATCCCAATAATTAGCGATGCGATAATAAGTGGAATCAGCGCAAGCGCTAAGGTTCCAAACAGCACGCGCGAACGAATTGATCCAAATAGTTTCATGCCAAGCCCTCACAACAGTTAATTCACAACGGTTAATTACAGTAGGCCGCAATCGGCCGTTCGACAAAAACGTAATTTCAATCACACCGCTAAATATTCGAGCGGCCACCCGCAACTCGAAACCACATCTCGTGATCAAATTCAAAACAAAAACCATCATCGCTGTCGAATACGCCAGAAATGAAAGGATGAAAAGAGTCTGGAAACACAGATAAATCCGCTTCTTCGGCGCGGATCAAGGTCATCAGTTTAGGTTCGCCCAAAATCCAAAGACCGGCAGTTTTCGGTGGCAAATCCACAAGCAAAAGCCCACGCCTCTCTGTGCTTGCGTCACGCCCAAGGCCTAGCCATTGGGTTACGTCAAAAACCGGCACCAACGCGCCACGACGATTCATAATTCCGCGAAACCAACCCGGAGAATTCGGCACATAAGCGGGCCGCACGCCGTAATGTAGTTCAGAGACTACGCCGTTTCTCAAAACTAAGCTGGGGTGCGTGCTGGTAATTCTAAAACTATAGCGCAGCTCGCCACCCAAAGTGGCCGGGCTTGCAGCTTCAACAATTTGCTGCTGCATGAGCCTTGCCTTTTAAGTGTAAGTACGAACCGTCTGCAAAATTTGCTCTGAAGTGTAGGGCTTGCACAGCAGCGCTTTTGCACCCTGCATAGAAGCCCACAAATGATCCGCTTTTTGATTTTTGCTGGAAACAAAAACCACCGGAATGCCTTTTGTTTTAGGATCCGCGCGCAGTTTACGGCAGGCTTCGTAGCCATCCATGTCCGGCATGATGATATCGAGCAAAATCAAGCTAGGCTGCTCAGAAAGCGCGCGTTCGATGCATTCCCGCCCGGTGGTCGCCAAAACCGTCTGATAGCCATGGTCATTTAACAGCGATTTGAGATTAGCCAGTTCGACTGGGGAATCATCAACTACTAATACTTTCTTACTCATTGCAAAAACTCCAAATCAAAAACTGTCTGGCAAAAAAACGTTTAGGAAACTTGCTACCCGTTAGCCCAGCGCTAGCGTTTTATACCCGCGTTCGGTCATTAAATCGCGATTATCTTTAAAAGCTTTGAGTAAAACTTTATCAACGGCGCGATAGAACGATTTCAAATCAATTGGCTTAGTCAGGTAAGTATCGCAGCCGGCTAGCGCACCACGCGCGCGATCAAACGGTGACGAACGCGACGTCAGCATCACAATCGGCGTATTGCGTGTGGTTGGTGCGCTTTTAATCTGTCGACACAGCGTGTAGCCATCCATGCCTGGCATCACTACGTCTAAAAAAATCAGCTCAAAGCGCTGTCTTTGCACGGATTCAATCGCGGCTTGACCACCATCCGCCAGCTGACCTTTAATACCAATACGATCCAGCGCACCTTGTAGCTGCGTGCGAACCGTCAAACTGTCATCAACGATCAATGCCGAAAGTGGCTCTAGCTTGCGCGATTCAATTGGCGCGGCGATTGGCGCTGAAGTTGAGTTCGCTTGAACGCCGCTCACATTCACCGATGTGCTAGCGGGTGCAGCAGGGGCTCCGACTACGCCGCGCATCTGCACATTGCCGATCTCATCTAACGTTCGCAGCACATTCAATAGCAGCGTTCTTCGAACGATCCGATAGGGTGGTTCGCCTAGCGTGCCGTCGTCGGATATGTAAATGACCGGCATCTTGCCAAATTTAGCTTGCAGCGCGGCCAACTCACCTTTTGCGGTGGATGCCTGGGCGTCCATCAAAACGATATCGCAACGACTGGCGTTCGCTGCTTGCACGAGCTCGTATTTGTATTTCATATTCGGCGCGCGCGACACCACGATTTCAACCATTCGCGCATCTTTGCCGGATACACCGCACATCACGATAACAAAGCCCGCCATATCACCCCCAAACAATTGACCAACAAACGTGTTGGATACAGCCTCTCAGGCCCACTCGCCGGGATCATAGCGCCCTAACTTGACTCAGTTTGTTAACGATTGATGCGCTTGGGCGTGCGACTTGTGAATACGTTGTGCAAGCAGAACGCCAACATCGTTATTTATTTGACTGCCTTTGTAAATTCTCTCGACAATTCAGGCTAGCCTACAGTTTAACGGTCTAGGCTGCGGCCGCTGATGCAGTATCAGCTCATTAACCCCATCGCAGCACAACGCTTCACTCAACTGGAAATGCTCATGAGCTCAACACCAAACCGAAGTCCAATCCGTGCTCCAATTGTGTGCGGATTTATCACGGCGGCGCTACTTTGCGTTGGCATTCAAGGCTGCACGTGGGTCAAGCTCGAAGATGCGGCAAAACGCATTCGCGTGATGGACGCCAGCGATAGCCTCAGTTCCTGCGAGGATAAGGGCGAAATCACCGCGTCGGTCGAGGATCGTATTCTTTCGATCAAGCGCGAACGCACTAAGGTGCTCGATGAAGTTGAGGCTTTAGCGCGAAACTCCGCAGTCGAGTTGGGTGCGGACACGATTGCGCCGAGTTCTGAACTAGCAGGCGGCGAGCGCCGCTATCGCGCTTATCGCTGCAAATAACGCCGCTACGAAAGCTCGGCAGCCGACGTTTTGCATCGCCTAAAGCCATTCATCAAGCCAGAAACGCTGGCGCTAGCCTTTGCCGGGCTTGTGCCTGTGGTGGCGTCCGTCAGCGCGTTGGATGCCGGAGCAGAGTCTAACAACCACCGCATGATCAGCTTAGCGATTGCGCTAATTGGGCTGAGTGCGCTGGTCTACCTTTGGGTGCGCCAGTACGCGCAACGCGTTGAAATTGCTAAGTTAAAAGTCCAAGAAGACCGACTCTCGCTTTGCCTGTGGGCGAGTGGTAGCTTGTATTGGGATCTTAATTTGGTCAGCAATACGCTGCATCGATCCGGCGTCAAACTGTTTGGCGCTAGAACCGACATGTTGATCTCATTAGATCAGTGGAAAACCAATGCGTTACACCCTGACGATCTAGAGGCAGTTGCATTGCGTATGCGTCGCCACATTAGCGGAGAAACCACAGAGTTTGACTCTGAACACCGTATTCGCGCGCCCGAAGGCGAATATGTGTGGGTGCGTTCGCGCGGTAAAATTGTGGCGCGCAACGAGGCCGGCGAAGCGACCCGCATGTCAGGCACAGCAGTCGATATTACCGGTGCACGCAATGCAGAACGGCAGCTGCTAATTGCCCAAGAAGCGCTGCACAGCATTGCCGAAGGCGTCGCGGTGGTGGCGCTGGATGGCTCGTTTCAAACGGTCAATCCCGCATTCGAACGCATGAGCGATTACGCATCAGAAGACCTACAAAGCCTGCACTGGGAAGCGCTTGGATCCGCCAGGCTAGAACCCGCTTTGCTCAACTCATTGCTGCAGCGGACCTTTGATTTAGGCGCATGGTCGGGAGAGCTGTGGTTGCGGCGCAAATCAGGCGCCGACTTTTTTGTTAGCGCCGAACTTTCGTTAATTCCTGCGCGGCCCGGCGAAGCGGCTTACGTGGTGGCGGTGTTAAACGATTTAACCGAGCGCAAACGCGCCGAAATTGAAGTTCGCCACCTTACTAATTTTGACCCAATGACCGGCCTGCCGAATCGGCTTGCATTTATGTCGCAGCTCAGTCGAAGTATTGCGCAGAGCCTGCAAAATAATCGTCAGTGCGGGTTGATCTTTATTAACGTAGATCGCTTTTTGCAGGTCAATGAAAGCCTTGGCCACGGCGCGGGCGATGAACTGCTGCGGGTATTGGCGCTGCGCATTGCCAATAATATTCGCGAGCTGGATGTGGTCGCACGCTTTGGCGGCGATGAGTTCGTGGTAGTGCTAGACACAGTTGAATCCAGCGATGATGCCTTAGAAGTGGCCAAACGCGTTCTGTTGGCGGTCAATGAACCAGTCAGTGTGCTGGCAACCGAACTCGTCGTCACTGCATGCTTGGGCGTGGCGATTGCGCCCGATCACGGCAATGCGCCCGATACCATTTTGCGCGCAGCAGTAAGCGCGATGCAGGTGGTTAAAGCCTTGGGCGGTGATGGCGTACATCTTTCAACCGGTAGCGATGACAGCGCGGCGCGTGAACGCGTCAACATGGAAACTGCACTCCGGCGCGCACTGGAGCGCGATGAGTTCGAGCTGCACTATCAGCCGATTTGGTCAGTCACCACCCAGCGCGTGCTGAGGGTTGAGGCGCTGCTGCGTTGGCGCAGTAAATCCTGGGGCATGGTGCAGCCTGATAAATTTATTCCAATTCTTGAGCAAACTGGCTTGATCGTGCCGGTCGGCAATTGGGTCGTGCGCGAGGCATTAGCGCAATGCCAGGCTTGGCGATCGATGGGGCTCGGAGATATTGGCGTCGCCGTTAACGTTTCGCCAATTCAACTCCAGCGCGGGGATTTCGCTACGCGCGTGCCAGAACTACTGACGGAATTTTCCCTACCCGGTTCGGTGTTGGAAATTGAGTTGACCGAAAGCGTGCTAATGGCAGATCCAGAGCAATCCATCGCGTTGCTCAAATCCCTCGGCGATTTAGGCGTGACGATTGCGGTAGATGATTTCGGTACCGGCTATTCATCGCTGAGCTATTTGCGCCGATTGCCAATTCACAAACTTAAAATCGATAAGTCTTTCATTCGCGATCTGAGCACTGATCCGGACGATGCCACCATCGTCAACATCATTATCGCGATGGCACATGTGCTCAAACTCAATGCGGTAGCAGAAGGCGTTGAAACAACTGCGCAGCTCGATTATTTGAGCGCACAAAACTGCGACGAAGCGCAAGGCTATTTGATTTCTAAACCGCTCAACGCCGAGCAAATTACTGAGTTTTTACAGCGGGATCGGGTGTCGGTTTTGGCTTGAGTGATAGGTCTTCTCTGTTAGGTGTGATGTACTCCCGAAAAAACCCTCTCCCCAACCCCTCTCCCATAAAGGGAGAGGGGCTAAAACCAACTTTATCGCTGATCGAAGCTCGAGAGGGGCTAAGAACCGCCGTCAACGCTGATCGAAGCGCGAGAGGGGCTAAGAACCGCCGTCAACGCTGATCGAAGCCCTAATAAGCTCCCCTCTCCCTTTATGGGAGGGGCTGGAGGAGAGGGTGTTTGGCGCGAACGATTCATCGAAATAATTAGCAAAACACCCGGTAGAATCGCTTCCTCAAATACTAGGATCAGCATGAGCTCAATACAAAACTTACTCAGCAACAACGTCATCTGGGCCGAAGCCATTCGCCGGCAAGATCCAGAATTTTTCGCCAAACTTTCCGGCCAGCAGTTCCCCGAATATTTATGGATCGGCTGTTCGGATAGCCGGGTGCCGGCCAATCAAATTGTTGGACTATTACCAGGCGAGCTATTCGTGCATCGAAACGTGGCGAACTTGGTTGTACATACCGATTTTAACTGCCTGTCGGTAATGCAGTTTGCGGTTGATCTATTGAAAGTCAAACATGTCATTGTTTGCGGCCACTTTGGCTGTAGCGGCGTGCAGGCTGCGCTGCGACGAGATCGCTTAGGCCTGAGCGACAATTGGCTGCGGCATTTGCAAGATGTACACCATAAACACCGCGATCAGCTCAATGCGCTAGATGGTGAAGCCGGGCACGATCGTTTGTGCGAGCTCAATGTGATCGAACAGGTGCAAAACGTTAGCCACACCACGATCCTGCGCGACGCCTGGAAACGCGGCCAAGATGTCTCGGTGCACGGCTGGATTTACGGCCTTAGCAATGGCTTGATTCACGATTTGAAAGTGACCATGACGGCAGATACAGATCCAAGTGAGGTCTATCAACAGGCGCTATTGCAGTTTGAGGCGTAGATTGACTGATTGATGGTTATTGAAAAAATTCAGAAGGCAAAAAGAGACTCTAAAAATCGACTTTCCTGGTGAATCAAGAAACGTCATCTCGGACCCAGTACCGGAGTCAGAGATTCGAAAGGCTTCAAGGTTCGCCAAGCTCACCACGAACGAACGTACAAGGCTTCAAAAAGTACCGAACCACGCATTTTTACACCAGCAAGCACCTTGAACGTTCGGCGAGACTGGGTTCCCGCCTTCGCGGGAATGACGTGTAGCAGCGACAACTTGCTATGAGATATTTGAGTTCGAATAGTTCGAGTTCAACAACATCAAACCTCAAACCTCAAACCTGACTTTTGGGACTAGCTCCAATCATCGTGCTGACTAGAATTTCGCATGATAAAAATTCCCGTCAAAACCGCGCGCCTATTGGCCACTATCAATCTTTACAAACCCGGCGTTCGACAACTTCGGAGCGAACGATTTGTCGGTGCGATTCTCGCTTTAGCAGCACTAGCTTTCAGCGCTCAACTAACAGCAAAGCCAGCAAGCAGTTTACCGCTCAGCATTGACGGCAAAGCCGACGAATTGATATGGCAATCGGCACAGCAAATAACTGACTTGAAACTCACAGCGCCAGAAACTGGTGCAGTTCCAGATTTCAAAACCGAGGTGCGCTGGCTTGCTACAAGCGATGGTTTGGCGTTTCATTTCATCTGTTTTCAAGATGTTCTAAAATATCCAGCCAGAGCACCCCGCCAGCTGCGCGACAACCTTCGCGGCGCTGACCGCGTCAATATCATGATTGATTTCGACGGTGCCGGTCAAAGCGGCTACAACATGACGGTATCTCGCTCAAATTCCATTGAAGACAGCACCATCAGCAATGAAAATCAATTCAATCCAGACTGGGATGGTGTGTGGAGCCACTCTGTAACAGAGCTAGACGATGGCGCCGGTTGGCAGGCAGAAATCTTGGTGCCCTGGAGCAGCGCGCTTATGCGCAAAGCAGCCGGGGATAATCGCAGCGTTGGCTTGTATGTGGATCGAGTGATTGGCTCGCAAGATTTACGCGCGGCAAGTCCGGGCATCGTGTTTTTTAGGCCGCAGTTTTTATCGCTTTTTGAAAAGCATTCGGTGCCGGCATTTAGCCAGTCGCTGTTTAAAGTTTATCCGTACATCACCGCGCAAGCCGATCTCAATTCGGGTGGCCGCGCATTTCGCACTGGCATTGATTTGTTTTGGAAGCCAAGCTCTGATTTGCAAGTAACCGCCGCCATCAACCCTGATTTTGGCCAGGTTGAGAGCGATGATTTAGTGGTCAATTTTGATGCGGTCGAGTTGTTTTTCTCTGACAAACGGCCTTTTTTTACTGAAAACCAATCGATCTTCGTACTGCAATCACCAGAGGAAGAAAGCCTGGTTTACACAAGACGTGCCGGTGGCAATCGCGACGATGGCAATGGCGTTAGCGACATTGACTTGGCAACAAAAATATCAGGCTCTATCGCTGGATTTGACTACGGTGTGTTTGCGGTATCGGAATCAGACCCAGACAGCGTTGGGCGCAGCATTGCCGCGCTGCGCACGATTCGCCCGAACATTGCATTCGGGGCTGCTGAGCTTGATCTAGGCGTACTAACAAGCTTTGTTGATCGCCCGTTTTTGGATCGGCAAACTGCGCTGATTTCATTGGATGGCAGCGCCGCTTTCGGCAGCTGGCTGCTACGTGGCGCAGCCGTAAATTCAAGGCCCGACGGTGAATTTGCGCTGCTTAATTCCGGCACTGCCAGCGGGCGCGAGGCGCGCTCGGGCTATGGTGGCTGGTTACGCAGCAGCTATCGCCCGAGCGAGCGCTTTGAGCTGTCGATGGATTACACGCGATACGATAATGACGTTGATTTCAATGACTTAGGCTTTCAGCGCCGTAATAACGTTTCGCTGTTTGAATTTGAGCCGACTTGGCGTTTCCAAGATTTACAGGGCCGTTTTGGTCTACGCTCAGCTTCGATCAGCCTAGATGGGAATATCAGTGAAAACAATAGCAACCAGCTGCTGCGAAAACGGTTCGAGATTGGCGCTGATTTGGTCTATTCGGGCGGCTCGACCGGCTACATTGAACTATCCAGAGCCACGCGTGGCGTAGATGATCTGATTAGCCGGGGCAATGGCGCGCTCAACGTAAGCGCGTCGCACGGATTTTTCCTTGAACACGACAGCGCGCGTATTGGCAACTGGAAATGGGGTGGTTATTTTTTCATCGAACGCGGCGGTACACGCAAACAAATTATTGATTTTGCGCCTGCCATGCGCTTTTGGATTAGCGATAGTTTTAGCACCAGGATCGGCTTAAGTGCGACGCGTTTTGACGAACGCTTGCTCTGGCGATCAGGCACTTTGTTTGGCCGCTATAAGCAAACCCAAAGCAGCTCTGCACGGGTTGATTTGGAGTGGTTTAGCGGTGATAAGCACGAGCTAAGATTAAAAACTGAACTGCTCGCGATTACCGGCCGAAGCCCGTTGGCGTTTAATTTGCGGCCTGATCGAACTCTAGTCACGAGCGCTGAGCCAGTGCGGGCATTTGCCATTCAGAACTTTGGCTTTCAGCTTCGCTATCGCTATAAAATTAATCCGATCAGTGATTTTTTCGCCGTCTACAGCCGAGGCGGTGATCGCTTTGACGCTGAGTATCAGCGCGCTTTTGATTTGCTTGATGACGTCATTGAACTGAGCGATACCGATCAGTTTTTGCTTAAGTTGCGGTATGGGTTTTGAGCTTGATTAGCGAATGATTGTTGTAGTTGCGCATTTACAAACGATGCCGCCAGTCAGGCCATGAAAACGCCGGGTGCAACTGCTCAGCCGGCAACCCACGCGCCCAAGCCATCGCTTGCATGCGCTCACCCATTTCACCAGGCAAACTCAACGTACGCACCTCTGCGCTCAAGCGCGAGCGCGCACGTTGTGGCAAGTTTTCGAAATCAGCCATCGCAAGCACGTCATTGAGCCCTGCGGCGATTAGCAATTGGGCTTGCGAGGCATAGCTCAGCAGCTCAAGCCCCGCAGCTAAACCCGCTTCAGCCAGCGCGGTAAAATCAACCGAGCAGCTGATATCGACTAAACCTGGATAAATAAAAGCATCGTCAAACATGCGGTGCTGATAGTGGCAAACCAGCGTGCCACTGCTTCGTTCTGGCAAATAATATTCGGTGCGGGTGTAGCCATAATCAATCAGCAGCACCAGGCCCTGCCCTAGGTTTTGCGTAAGCCCATGCAGCCAAGCGCAAAGTTGCGGCTGGAATTCTGATTGATAGCCTAGCGGTAATTCAGAAGCCTTCAAGAGGTGATCGACTAGTAGAATCGGCGCACCCGTTCTATAGTAAAAATCACCCGACTCATCAAGCTGCACGCCCAGTTGCATCGGTCCATTTTCGGTTACCTCGAACCGCTCAAAAGGCAGCGCATCAATTACTTCATTACCAAACAAAACACCATCCCACGGTGCTGATGGCGGCGCGTCTATCCAGCTAACGCGTTGAAAATACTCTGGAATTAGCGCCTTTATTTTTGTTGCTTGGCGCGCTTTTAAATCAGCGCTGCGTTCTAGTATCAAATACTGTGACGGCAGTGCTTTCGCATGCTCAAGCGCCGCTAACACATCACAAGCAAACGCGCCTGAGCCTGCACCAATTTCTAGAAATACCGCGTTTGGATTAGCGCTAAAAATAGGCGCTATGAGTTTGGCAATGCAGCGCGCAAATACCGAGCCTAACTCAGGTGCGGTTACGAAATCACCTTGTAATTCGGCTCCCTGCAAAGTCACACGCTCAGCGAATTTTTGCGCACCTGCCGAGTAGTAGCCTAGCCCAGGCGCATATTGGGTTAGCTCAACATAGCGTGCGAAAGTCAGCTCGCCACGCGCAGCTATTTCATCGGCAATAAGCGCTTTGAGCGCTTTGCTTTGCGCAAGCGCATCGGCTGATGGTGCAGGCAATTGCTGCAGCAGCGCAGCGCTTTGGTTCGAATTTTTTATTGACATACACTCAAGCATAATCGCTTCGAATATTGAACGGATACGAATATGCCAAATAATCGAGTTGCACTGGTTACCGGCGGCGCTAAGCGCATCGGCGCAGACATTGTGCGCACGCTGCACGCGGCTGGCTTTGATATTGCGCTGCACTACCATTCAAGTGATATCGATGCCAGAGCACTGCAAATGGAGCTTGGCGCACAGCGCGAACATTCGGTGCTGCTGCTGCAGGCTGATTTAGCCGATCTAGCTGCCCTGCCCGCCTTGATTGACAAAACAATTGCACGATTTGGCCGTTTGGACGCTTTGATCAACAACGCGTCGAGTTTTTACCCAACGGCATTGGGTGAAATCAGCGCGCATCACTTTGAAGATCTGTTCGCCACCAACGCGCGCGCGCCGCTTTTTTTATCGCAAGCAGCCGCACCGCATTTAAAGGCCAGCCAAGGCGCAATCGTCAATATGGTCGACATTTATGCAGACAGACCATTGGCCCGCTACACGCCGTATTGCATGGCAAAAGCCGCATTGGTGTCGATGACCTACGCGTTAGCGCGTGAATTGGGCCCAGAAGTACGCGTCAACGGCGTTGCGCCTGGGAATATTATTTGGTCCACCAATATGGAAAAAGCTGAGACGCCCGCTATTGTTTTGGAGCGCACGGCACTCAAACGTCAAGGCGCGCCTAGCGATATTGCCGGTGCAATTTTGTTTCTAGTGCAGGGCTCCAGCTATATCACCGGGCAGATATTGCGCGTTGATGGCGGTCGCTGGCTTTATATTTGATCGTTATAGTTGATCGTTAAGGCGATCAAGTTCCGCTGCGACGGCTATGAAATCCAAACTAAGCCCCGGCACGGATTTGACCGGTACGTCAACGTCAAAGTTAAAGGAATCCAGCAATACGAAGCGATCGCCCTCGCGCACATGCACGATCAGCAAGCGATTGGCGCCATCAACAATCCAATATTCTTGCACGCCCGCCGCTTCGTATAAACGCAGCTTACGCACATGATCGTGCCGGCCGTTGCCGGGTGAAAGCACCTCAATGACCAGTTCAGGCGGGCCAAGTCCACCGCGATCATCGTGGTTTTTAGGATCGCAATACACCATTAAATCAGGCTGCACCACGTTGGTGGCGCTATCCGATGTTTGTCCAGCGTGCGGTAAACGCACGTCAAACGGCGCGATAAAATGTTCGCAGCGCTGGCCTTTCAGCTTACTAAGAAGCTGAGCGGATAACGCGGCGACGATCCGCTGATGCCTGCGACCTGCGCCAGCCATGGCAATAACTTCACCATCGATGAGCTCATAGCGTTTGCCATCTTCAGGCAACTTCAAATAATCTAAGTAAGTCAACTCGACGAATTTTGGCTCGGCTGACATGAGTTCGCTCCTATCGATAGGCCTACGTTACGCCAAATGCGCCAGAGTCCGGTGGTATGTCAGCCGCTTGCTCCGTTAAGCCCTGCAAGCGGCCAAATCAATCCGCTAGCGCATGCTTTCCGCAAGCCTATCCAATGCTGCCGCTGGAAACACGCCAAAGCTATTGCTGCTTGCAAGCGCTGCTTCAGCCATCGGCAGGCCAGTAACGGATTGCAGTTGCTTCGGGCTTGGCTCAACACTATTTGGCCCAGAACCGGTGTTGACGAATGCGAAGCTGGCGCTTCTAAATCCGCGCACCGGCGTGCTGGCAACGCGCGTATCAGACAAGCATGAAGACAGTGAAATCGATTTGCGGCATACCTTGGCAAAACCATCAAACTGCGTGGTGCCAAGCGTCACCGAATACACCGCAAAAGTATCAACACCGCCGGAAAAACCGTTATCGACGACAAAGAAGTGCTTGCCAGCGGGTGCATCAAAAAACCCTGATGCCGTACGTGACGTGCTGACGCAGCGGCTGGCTTGACTGGTCGGTGCTCTGCAGCCGGTGGTTTGCCGTGGGTTGACTGAGGTGTCAACCCGATCAAAAATCAAAATATCGGCAAAGAAATTGCTGGTGCTGCTGGCAACGGCTGAGTAATCCAGCGTGGCATGCCATTCGCCGCGCATGACGTCATTGCGCTGGTCGCCAGTAGTGCGGGTGTAGTAAAAATCAAAGCGCTCAATCGGAATGGTGCCACCTGACCAAGTCAGTCGGCCCGTGGTTTCAGTAGTAAAGGTAATGCTGATGTTGCCACCTACGCCAAGCAGTGTTTGTGGCCTGCGATGCGCGCAGCCAATACACTGGCCATTACGATAGCCAGTTAGCACGCCATCATAGGCCGCATTGCCGCGCATGGTGCCTTGGGTGGTGTACCAAAGCTGGGTACCGTCTGGGTTATACAAATAGCCAGTAAAAAACAAATAATTATCTTGAATCTCGAAGGCAAACCCGCGGCCACCCTCGGCAGGATTCCACCACATACCGCTTTCTGGCGTAAATGCATTGGCCCTCGGCGCAAATAGGGTGGTTACTAACAGCAGTATCGACAACGCAGTAAATCGCCCAAACGCAAATACAGCTTGAATGCGTGACATGATTAATCCTTAAAGTTCATAGCCCAAAGTGAGCCTCCTAAGTATCGAACTTGGCACTGAATTCGTTCTGAACTTATTGGTCATTTACTGGCTTTAGGCCGTTACACTGCTGGGCGATTTATCTGAAGGAAACAACACAAAGCTATGCAAAATCATGCCTTTCCCCTTGTTGATATTGGCGCGAATTTGACCCACAGCTCGTTTAGCCATGATCTGGAACGGGTAATTGAACAGGCTAAATATGCTGGCGTAGCCGCGATGATGGTCACCGGGGCCAGCGCAGAAGGTAGCAACGCCGCACTGGCGCTCGCGAAGCGCTATCCGGGCTATTTATACGCCACTGCTGGCCTGCATCCGCATCATGCGCATGATTTTAATAGCGATGTGGAAGCTCAATTTGCCGAGCTGCTGCGCCATCCGCAAGTGCTCGCAGCGGGCGAATGCGGTCTGGATTACAACCGCGATTTTTCACCCAGAGCGGATCAATGCTTTGCGTTTGAGCGCCAGCTCGCGCTTGCGGTAGCCGCTAACAAGCCGGTGTTTCTGCATCAACGCGACGCACATGCAGATTTCATGGCGATCTTGCAGGGCTTTCGGCCAAAGCTTAAAGCCGCAGTTGTGCATTGCTTTACCGGCATCGAATCAGAGTTAGATGACTATCTTGCGCTGGACTGCCATATCGGCATTACCGGATGGATTTGCGATGAGCGCCGAGGCACGCATCTTGCTGAATTCGTTAAGAAAATTCCCGCTGATCGGTTGATGTTGGAAACCGATGCGCCGTACTTGGTGCCGCGCACGCTCAAACCGCAGCCGAAAAATCGGCGCAATGAACCGCAGTTTTTGCCGCACATTTTGCAGGCAGTCGCGCATGCACGCGGCGAAACTGCAGAAGCACTGGCATGCTCGAGTACGCAAACCGCGTGTCATTTCTTCAACTTTGCGCTGCCACATGCACTTGAGCAAGCCGCTACAATCGGGCCGAATAAGAGCTCGGATGCACGCCATGAATGAAGATTTTGAACGCGGTCGAGAAGCGTTTGCCGGGGCGCAATATTCCAGAGCCAGACGGCTGTTTGAACGCGCTGCTACCAGCGGAATTGCCGGTGCGTTCACCGATTTAGGGCTGATCTCACTCAATGGATTTGTTGACCTGCCCGACGCCAAAGCGGCGCGTGCTCAGTTTGTCGAAGGCGCGAATCGAGGCGATGCCGAAGCGCACTATTGGCTCGCCATTTTAGCGCTTGCAAGCAGCCCAGCTGGCTTGAACGACAGCGATTTTCGCATGCACTTTATCGCCGCCGTACAAGGCCGATTTAGCGGCGCATTACGGGCATTTGTGCTGCTAGCTTCCCGCAGCCCGCAGTTTTACCAGCACGCCGCCGCCGCGTGGGCGCAGTCGGTAGCGCTGAAAGATCCGCTTGCCAGCTATCTAAAGAATCTACCGCAAACCGATCCAGAGCTAAGCTGGTTAAGCGAAGACGTGCTTGCCGCAACGCCCAACGCAAAACTCATCGAGCAGGTTCTGCTGTGGGAACCTGAGGTAGGCAAAGCCATCGAACTTGGCCCAAATATACGCCTGCTGCGCGGCGCGCTCGGGCGATTTGCCTGTCTGTATTTAAAGACGATCGCCGGGCCAAGGTTGCAACCAGCCATGGTGCTGGACCCAAACACCGGCGCACGATTGCGCACGCATTTGCGCACCAATAGCTTCGCGCCGATTGGGCCGGAAAGCGCGGATTTGGCGGTGCGGATTATCGAGTCCAGACTCGCCGAACTTGCAGGCAGTGAACTCGCGCGCGCTGAGCCCATATCGATTCTGCGGTACGGCGTAGGCGAAGAATACAAGCCGCATCGGGATTATCTACACGATGCCAAAGAGCTATACAGCGATCGCCCAGGCCAACGTACACGCACAGTTTTTGCGTATTTAAACGCGGTTGAAATCGGCGGCGAGACCGAGTTTTTGCACTGGAATCAACGCATCAGTCCAGAGCTAGGAAGCGTGGTGATTTTTGACAACGTGCGCGCCGATGGCCAACCTGAACCCGACAGCGTGCATGCGGGTTTGCCGGTGTTGGCGGGGGAAAAGTGGCTTGGGACCCTATGGTTTCGCGAACGCCCCCTTCGCATCTGGTAAAAAGCGATTCTTTCGTCGTCATGCTGCGTTGCTCAGAAAAAAATTATCGTCATGTACAACTGTACATTCCTCAAATTTTTCCCCTCGCGCCTTGCCTGACTTAGAAACAATCGCTTTTTGCGGCCTTTTGGTTTGATTTCAGATTTGCCTTCCGTATTCAATTAATCCTCGACAGATTTCCATTGCTGCCTAATTCGGTGATGCAGTTCGCGGTGGCGTCAAAAAGCGGCATTCGCGTCAGTCGTTTTCGTCCAAAAATCTTCAGATATCCGCGCTGTGGCAGAGACTTTGCCGAGTACAACTCGGCGATCCAACAAACCGAAAACTCGGAGTGCAGATCGAAAGCAAATTTTCCTGATTACAGTTCAAAAGCAAACTCGACGTGGCTTGCTCACTCATCCTCCAACACTCGAATCAAACCTTCCTGCGCGGTTGACGCTACCAAAACCCCGTCACGCGTATAAATACTGCCGCGCGCCAGCCCGCGCCCGCCAACAGCAGTCGGGCTATCGCACGAGTACAGCAGCCATTCGTCAATTCGGCAAGCCCGGTGAAACCAGAGCGCGTGATCTAAACTGGCCATTTGCACGTTCGGCTGCAAATATGAAATGCCGTGTGGGAATGTTGAGGTTCCTAGCAAATGGAAATCACTGGCATAGGCCAGCAAGCGTTTGTGCAGCTCTTCATCATCACCAATGCGATCAATCAATCGAAACCATACGTGCTGAAATGGCGGGCGCTTCGGGCGTTTCAGCTCATCACGTGGGTAGACGTGTTTGAACTCAAACGGGCCTTCATTGCTGAGCCAGCGCCGCTGTTTGGCGGACACCTTTTCCAAAAGCTCAGGCGCAATCGGATCCGGATCGGATAGATCCTCAGGCGCTGGCACATGCGGCATGCTGAGCTGATGCGTTAAGCCATCCTCTTTGATCTGAAACGATGCCGCCAGCCCGAAAATCTGCTGCCCGTGCTGCACCGCCGTCACCCGGCGCACCGAAAAACTACGGCCATCCCGCGAGCGATCGACCATGTATTCAATCGGCGCGGTGATATCCCCGGCTTTCAAAAAATACGAATGAATCGAATGCACCAGCCGATCCGGCGTTACTGTCTGCTGCGCAGCTGACAGTGCTTGGCCTAAAACCTGCCCACCAAACACATATTTCGTACCGATATCGCGGCTCTGCCCGCGAAAGTGGTTTTCGCCCAGCTCATCAAGGCTCAAAAGCTCGAGTAGTTCGACTACTTTGGGGTGCGTCATAGGTTTTTTAGCTTGTCAAAGCTTGGAAGTCTACCCTGGATACTAGGTCACAGAGCGGAAAACTCATGTTAGCACTGGTTTGGTATCTAGAAAATCCGCAGCAATCTAAGGTGACTGCATTTTTTCGCTATTTTTTCATCGTTAATTACACGACATGCAAGTACGTGCAGCTTCTACTCCTGAGCCATACCGATGTTTGTCCATGCATCAATTAAACCCCAGACGTTTTGGTTGGTTCGAGGAGCCTTGTCTGATCTCCAAAGCACGCCCGAAATTGTTTCATCTGGTTCTTCGGTATCAACGCAAACATAGGCATTTGTTCCGTTTGTGAAAACTACTAGCGTGTTCTCTAGAGCGAAGGTCGGAGTTGGAATTTCTTCCAAAATTCCCCAATCTTCCTCCGCTAATGTACAAACTTCATTGCAGGTGCAATCAAAGTCAAAACAGTTCTTAAGTCCGGCCCTCTGGCAATCTCTCGCCAGAGATCAGGCATATTAATGATCGATACTTCGACCAAACCCTGCGCCATCTATTAGTTTTTGCGGCAAATTTTCTGAACAACGAAGATTTCAGGTGAAAAAAAACCGCGCTAAGATCATTCGCGCGGTTTTTCAATTTAACTACATCCCAACAGATTATTTACCGGTTCTCACTGGAGCAGAGCAGGTTTGCACTTTAACGTCGTCGATGTTCCAACCATCTGCAACAATCGTGTTTATGTCTGACACGATTCTAAATCTAAATTTCACCGATTGACCTGCGTAAGGCTGCAAATCAACACCCGTCACCGTGTATGGCGTTGTTCCACACCATGCTGGGCCATTTGTTCCACCCAAATTACCCGTGTACGGACGCCCAGTTATGCCAGCAGTAACCGTACTGTAGGTTGCGCCAGCATCAGTCGATACTTGCAGCTGACCGCCGTCGTAGCAGTTTGCCGCGTTAGGTTCCATCGCCACGCGCTGGCTAAAAACTAGCGAACGGGTAGCGCCCGTAGCTGGAACCGCGATAACGGGTGAATCAAGGAACTGATCGCCAGCCGCTGTATGCGCAACGCCGCGATAGGCATTGACAGGGCTGTTAGGGAACGCGGTAGAAAGTGCCCAGGTGCTTGCCCCGGTTAACACGCCACTTACCCAGCCCGGCGCACCAGCTTCCATATTGTCGCTAAAGACCACCGTTGCCGTAGATCCAGGTGCACAATCCCCTGGGCCCGGCTGGGTGGTAAAGGTAAACACGCTGGATGCAACAGAACTACCACCCGCAACCTCAAAGCCATCACGCAAGATCGTGTCGCCGGTTGTCGCAATCAGCGGGCAGATATTAGAGGTAGTAACACGCCAGAAGTACTGCGTATTACTCGATAAGCCAGCAACAGAGGCTGTCAATCCCGACACACTTTGCGAGCTTATTATTTGGGTGAAGGCTGCATCGCGTGCAACTTCCAGCAAGTATGACTGCGTTTGCGGCGCAGCAGCCCAGGAAAACGTAAGGCTAGAGGCTTGATTAGCCGCGTTATTCGCCGGCGTAGTGAGTGTCGTAGCGGTGGCAGGCGCGGTAAACACGTCTAAGCTAACGTTCGCCCGCCGGGTAATCGTGCCACTGGTTGATGCAATCTCAAGCGATTTATTACCTGATGTAACACCGGAATTGAGGGTCACACTGGCCGTTAACGCGCCTGGCGGTGTAATGGTCGGCGCGCTTAAGTTGCCAACCACACCGGCAGGCAATGGTCCCGTAAATGCGACGTTGACCGAAGAATTAAAGCCTTGTAGCACCGAATAGCTAAGGGTAATTGGCGAGCTGGTTACTGGAGTTGTTGCCGCGCAAATGGATTGGGTATTATTGGCTGCGCCAACGGTGTATGAAGGCCCAGCCACGACGCTCTGCACTCGACCTGCGAACGAGCGTTGCGACGTAGTTGCAGGCGGAGTAACGATTCGGTTGTCCGTCCAGGTCATGCCGATAACATTATTGTCTGCGGAGACGGACAAACCGTTGTAATCGCCCCATTCTTGGCCGTTTGCAATGTTCTCCGATACAACGGATGAAACTCTTGTTTCTTCAATAAAACTCGCACCGCCATCAGCAGATACGGAGTAATACCAATCGGCTTTATTGCGTGCACCTGCACCTGAGTTGCGGGTGTCTTGCCAGCCAACGTGCACATTGCCGAGGCTATCAACATCCATCCAAGGCTGGAATCGATCCACGGTAGTTTGATCAGTCGTTGGGTGCGGCGTTGCCGCCGTTGTCCAAGTCGTGCCTTGGTCGTCGGAATAAATTACTTGAATCCAGCCGTGCGTTGCAGCGGTTGACCCGGTGCCATTGCCAGGGCTACCGGCTGCGGCGTTTTCGTCGGTAAATGCGACATAAATTCGGCCATCGCGCGGCCCGCCGCTGGTGTCTACATCAATCGATGGATAAATAAAAACGCGCCTTGATTCCATGGCTGGTATAGAGAAATCAAATCGTCCGTGCAGGTCATAAATCATTTTGCCAAGGCCCGGACTGGCGCCGTTCAAATCTTGGAAAGTCAAACCACCGTCATCAGAGCGTAGCAGATACATTTCCGCTGAACCGGTAGTGATACTTGCGTATACGTTGTACATCCGGCCTTGGCGGTCGGTTGTGATATCGCTACCAATGCCGCGCTCATCTGATGCGAACGTTATTGTAGGCGCAAATACCAGAGGGCTTGGCGTCGCGCCTCCGACCGGTGCGGCGCTGGAGCGTGCAAAGCTCATAACATTGCCTTGGTGCCAAGTCATGTAGAGCCGATTGAGAAACGGAGAGCCTGCGGTTCTATCGACGTGGATCCATTCTTTATCCGAGCTTGCGGTTGAAGCATTGACTGGGCCAGTCCAATTTTGACCGTTATTAAATGACCAGAAAACGCCCGCGCATAGGCTGAAGCCGCAGCCGCCAGAGCCCTGCTCGGGTAACGAAGCCGCATAAACAATATTGCCAGTTGAGGAGAAATCCATTGCCGGATCACAGCACGTTGCGGGCAATCCACCTGCATTGCCCCAAGTTACTCCGCCATCGCTAGAGAACGACATGCGTTGATCGCCTACACCGTTTGAGCCTGCAACAACGATGTTCGGATCGGTCGGATGAAACTCGATTGACGTTTCATTATTGCTCTGCGTGCCATCAAAAGGGCCTTGGCCGAGCACTGGCGCTGCTTTAGGCAGCGGATCAGTTGCATATAGCCGCGCCGCTTTTTCTGCTGGACCTGCGCGCCGCGCCGCGCCGCGCGGCGTCAAAAACTGCACGCCGCCTTGTAGCAGACCGCCAAAGCGAATTTCGAATTCTTTATTGACTTCGCGCGGATAGACTTCAAACTGCAGTGGAAAACCCTGCGCGGACATTTCCTTGCGCTTTTGCACCTTGAAAAACGCGGGCACGCCTGGGACAAAACGATCGTTTTTTGGCAGCATCGCAACATCTTGGCGCGTGAGCTGATAATTGCGATCGTCCCACGGGCCGAATTTGGAGAGCGAGGTATAGTCGACCGACGAGTCAACACCAAGCGCATTGTTGGGTACGAAATTCGGATCTGGCTCGTTTGCAAACCCTGCACCAGCTAGGCCAAGCAATACCGCTGCTACTAAAAGCGCGCGCGAACGTACGCCAAATTTGTTCAGATTCATTATTATGTCCTTAGGCCGCGCACGCGGAAAATAGTGCGCCTAAGATACGGTGTTAAGAATGTGAATATCTGGAATTCAAAAACACTGAACGTAAATTCATTTAGTGTTTTTACTCGAATAGCAAATAATTCTGTTTTGATTCGCACGAATGACAAATTTTGTGCTTCGACAGAATGCCGAAAGTCATTTCTATCTAAAAACCTTTTTCGAGTTTTAAATTTTTCATTGTCATTTTCGAAACCGCCTCGCAAGCTCTTCCAAGCTTCTTAGTATCCGCGCCAGACGCACCCGCGGTAACGTTCGCTCGAGGTTCAACACCGAGGTCTGCCCCATAACGGTAAGCTCACCCACCCTTGCGCCTCTTGAAAAGCACATCGAATGCTGGCGTCCAAGTCTTGCCTGCATCTTTGGACACCACCGCTGACTCACGTACGCCCTTAGCTTCAGATTTCCAAGTAATGCGCTGCTTGACTGACTTGCCGTTCCGAAGGTGTACCTCACCTTCAAGCACTAACTCGCCGTCTTTGAAGTTGCCCCAAAGCAGCATTATCGCGCCGCGATTGGTGACCCATGTCTGTTGCCACTGCTTGCGGACGGCGTCATAACTTAGGATGCTGTCGCCAATGAGTCCATCGGACTGCTCATACAGTTCGTGGATGGCGCAGCCTTGTGCGGTAGCTTTGATGCGGGCGCGAGCTATCGATGGCCCAGCGGAAGCATCAGTCTCAAACGTGTCCCAATCGCCAATCCAAAAGTCTAGTTGGCGGTATTCCGGCGCCATGCAGTCGGGTGAAATGAGTGGCCCAGTTTCAGAAGCTGCAATCCTGGGTGCGATAAAAACGAGGTTAATGGCGGTAAATGCTATCGGTAGATATTTGAGTCGAAATACACGGTACATACTCATTCCTTTTTTTGAGAGCCATTGAGGCAGCGCACAAAACATACGCGCCTTAAACTTCAAATACTCGCCAAATTCGGACATCATCGGCAGCTAGTCGGCAACCGTGTGCCAAGCGCTTAGACTTACCACTGCTACTACAGCGTGAAACTTGCTATGCGATTAAGGCTGTCATCTGTAACGCCGCCTTCCAAGCTTGCTCTGGATCCGCACCGGCGGAAAGCGCCTGTCGCCACGCTTTAGTGCCTGGCTCGCTGTGAAAAAAACCCATCAGGTGGCGGCCCAGTTGCCGTGCGCGTAGCCCTGATGTGGCGCGCTCGCTCAAATAGCCCTGAAGGGCCTTGACGATTTCTCCGCGATCAGGTTGCTCGGTGCCAAACATCGCGCGTTCAAGCTCAGCCAAAAGCCAACTTTGATGATAGGCGGCGCGGCCAATCATGACGCCATCGAGTGGTGCGGTGGAATCCACCATCGCCGACATTGATTTGGCAACCGTATCAAGCCCGCCATTGAGTACGATTGTCAATTCGGGCCGCAGCGCTTTGAGCTGATGCACGCGGTCATACCAAAGCGGAGGTTTTTCCCGATTTTCTTTAGGACTCAGACCGTTTAGCCAGGCTTTTCTCGCGTGTACAATAAACACCGTGGTACCGGCCGCGCTCAACACATCAACAAAGTTTAAAAACTGCTCGAAACTATCGTGCGCATCAACACCCAATCTGCATTTGACAGTGATGGGAATGTCCGCTGCCACTGCGCTGCGCATTGCGCCCAGGCAATCCGCAACCAGATTAGGCTCAAGCATCAAACACGCACCAAAACGCCCAGCCTGCACGCGGTCAGACGGGCAGCCGCAGTTGAGATTGATCTCGTCGTAGCCAAAATCTTGCGCAATTAAACTGGATTGCGCGAGTAAAAGTGGATCACTACCGCCCAATTGCAGCGCAAGCGGATGCTCGGCGGCATCGAAGCCTAAAAGCCGCGGTCGATCACCGCGAATTACCGCGTGCGCAACCACCATTTCGGTGTAAAGCCGCGCGTTGGGTGTCAAAAGCCGATGAAAGTAACGACAATCGCGATCGGTCCAATCCATCATGGGCGCTACGCACAGTGCCCAGGGGGAAAGTGAGGGTGAAAGTGGAATTGGCTGAGCGGGCAATGCATGAGCGCTAGTTGCTTCGATATTGGATGTCGGTGAAATTTGCATGCGGCATTATTGCAAAGCTTGACTGACGGTTGCCAATGTTTAGGCGCGCTTCGCGCTTAGCACCTTCGTCAATCCCGATTTATCGTTTTTCCTACCTCATCGTCATTGTTACCTCATCGTCATTGTTGGCCTCATCGTCATTCCCGCGCAGGCGGGAATCCAGGCTCGCCGAACTTTGGGTTTACTCATCAATGTAAAAATGCTCAAATTCCGGCACTTTCCCAACTTATGTAAACACTGACAGCTGCGCTGGATCCCCGCCTTCGCGGGGATGACGAGGTGAGTCGAAATTGCCAGCAAAATCACGTGTGCGCTTGACTGATCCCAGCAGATGTAAACACTGACACCTGCGCGGGAATGACGAGGTGGGTCGAAATCGCCAGCAAAATTGACAAATTTTTATGCGCGCTAGCTAACCGCATGAACTCCCTATTCATCAGAAAACCTGCGTTTTCAACGTTTTTTCGCCACGACGCCAACCCGTCGCGAACACCGCTTGACCTGTTTGACAGCAAGCTTCAATCTTGCAATATTGTAATAATGCGATATCACAAATGAAACGACGATTCGTTGAAGCCGAGCTGCCTGTAGAAGCGCCTGCGCAGGCGCTTGCAAGGGCGATTGCACTACTCACCGATCAACACGACGTGCATGCTTTCCTGCGTGATCTTTGCACGCCGGCTGAGTTAGAAGCGCTGAGTGATCGCTGGCGGGTGGTGCCGCTTTTGCTGGACGACGTCGCGTACCGGGAAATTCACTCGCGCACTGCAGTCAGCGTAACTACCATTGGCCGTGTGGCGCGCTGTTTAAGTGACGGTTCCGGCGGCTACCAAATCGCGATTCGCAAACTCAAACGCCGCAAACAGTGGCCGACTCAACAAAAAGGAGAAAACGTATGAGCCGTGATCGTTTGCGTATTGCCGTTCAAAAATCCGGGCGGCTTTCAGAGAGCTCACTCGAGTTACTAGGAAAGTGCGGCCTAAGCTTTAGATTTAGCCGCGATAAGCTGTTTTGCTTTGGCGAATCTTTGCCGATTGACCTGCTGCTGGTGCGCGATGACGACATTCCCGGCATGATCGCGCAAGGCGTGTGTGAGCTGGGATTGGTCGGACAAAATGTATCGCGCGAACAAGCCGTCGATGCGCGTTTGGCCGGCAAGCCGCAGGGCTTTGTCGAGCTGCGCGAGCTTGATTTTGGCCGCTGCCGACTATCTATCGCGGTGCCGCAAGAATTTCAGTGGACCGGCATTAGCGACCTGGCTGGCAAGCGGATTGCGACTAGCTATCCAGCGCTTTTGCAAGAATATCTAGCCGCACAAAACGTGCAGGCTACGCCGGTGATGTTATCGGGCTCGGTGGAAATTGCGCCGCGTTTGGGCACGGCGGATTTGATCTGTGATTTGGTATCTAGCGGCGCCACGCTTACTGCGAATGCACTCAAAGAAGTCACGGTGATTTTGCAATCGCAAGCGGTTTTGTTAGGTTCCGCGCAAACCTTTGTTGATGAGCGTGCAGGGCTGATTGATTTACTGCTGCGCCGATTGGATGGCGTGATTCGTTTGCGTGAATCTAAGCTACTGTTATTGGCGGTTGAGCGAGCGAATCTAGCGGTAGTTCTCGCAGCGCTGCCCGATGCGGACGTACCCCAAATTAGCGCCATTCAAAGCGCGAACAGTACGGAATTGCTCAGCGTGCAGGTCGTGTGCCACAAAACCTTAACTTGGCCGCATCTCGAAGCGCTGCGCGCTCTGGGTGCCAGCAATATCATGGTTCTCCCTATTGAAAAAATGTTGAGCTAAGCTGTATGGATATTATTGATTGGAACACGCTGGATTCAGTCGCGCAGGCCGCTTGCTTGACTAGGCCAGCGCTGCAAAACGAAAATCTAGCCGAGCAAACCGCGCGCTTGATTGCCCAAGTCAGGGCTGATGGCGATGCCACTTTGCGCGCGTTGACTCGGCGTTTTGATAACGTCGAGCTTGCGCACATTGCGGTCAGCCCGGCCGAGTTTAGCGCCGCCGAAGCCAGCTTGAGCGAACCCCTCAAAGCTGCGATTGTCAACGCACATCGGCGCATCACCGCTTTTCACCGTGCCGGTGCGCCAAAGCCGTACGCGCTGGAAACGCAGACTGGTGTGCAGTGCGAACGGATTATTTTTCCGATTGAACGCGTTGGCTTGTACGTGCCGGCCGGCAGCGCGCCGCTGCCTTCAACTGCGCTGATGTTGGGTGTGCCAGCGCAAATCGCAGGCTGCGATTCGGTACTGCTGTGTTCGCCGCCGCAATCCGATGGCTGCGTACACGCTGCGGTGCTGTTTGCCGCCAAGCTGTGCGGCATTACCCAGGTATATAAACTGGGCGGCGTGCAGGCGATAGCAGCAATGGCGTATGGCACTGAGAGCCTGCCTAAGTGCGACAAGATTTTTGGCCCGGGCAATGCCTGGGTTACGCAGGCCAAGCAGCTGGTGAGTCAAGATCCGCTCGGCGCATCAATTGACATGCCCGCAGGCCCAAGTGAGGTGCTGGTGATTGCCGATGCGCAGGCCAATGCGCACATTGTCGCCGCAGATTTACTTTCGCAAGCCGAACACGGCCCGGATTCCCAAGTTGTGCTGGTGTCTGATAGCCGCGCGCTGCTGCAAGCTGTGCAAGCGGCGATAGACAGTCAACTTGAAGCACTCCCGCGCGCGGGAATAGCCAGCACAGCGCTGGCGTTCGCGCGCCTGATTCTCGTCAAGGATTTGCCGCAAGCGCTGCATCTGAGCAACGCTTATGCGCCGGAGCACTTGATCTTGAATGTTGCTGAGCCGCGCAACTGGCTCAGCCAAGTAAAACACGCTGGCTCAATATTTTTAGGCGCAAACACACCCGAATCTGTGGGTGATTACAACTCTGGAACCAACCACGTATTGCCGACCTATGGCTGGGCGCGAAGCATCAGCGGCGTGTCGGTTGCGAGCTTTGTGCGATTGGTGACAGTGCAAGAACTCAGCCCTGCAGGCTTGCAAAACATCGGCCTGGAAACCATTGAACTGGCGCGCGCCGAACGGCTGGATGCTCACGCCCATGCGGTGCAACTGCGGCTTGAATTAATGGCTCAAAATCAGCCTAACGTAATCAATGACGCGAATGATGTTACCCCCACGCTAGCGCTGCTGCGGCCTGATGTGCAGCGCATGAAGGGCTATAGCTCGGCGCGCATGGAAGCCAAAGCGGCGCAAGTTCCGCAGGTGATGTTGAACGCCAACGAAGCGCCGGATATTGGCCCAGTGGATGACTTGCCCGGCTTAAATCGCTATCCAGAACCGCAGCCTGAAGCGCTCAGAAAAGCGCTCGCCGAACACTATCAAATCGAACCGGAACAACTGCTCATCGGGCGCGGCTCAGATGAGGCTATTGATTTGCTGACACGCGGGTTTTGTCGAGCTGAGCAAGATGCAGTCGTCATTATGCCGCCAACTTTTGGCATGTACAGCGTCTGCGCGCAGGTGCAGGGCGCACGCGTGATTGAATTACCGCTGCTGCGATTCAGTGATGTCAATGCTGATTTTCAGCCGGATTTTGCCGGGCTAAAATCCTTACTCGCAAGTGAGCCCAGCATCAAGTTGGTCTACTTTTGCACGCCAAACAATCCAACCGGCAGCGAAATTGCACGCGCAGATTTACGGGCTGTGTTGCTAGCCACGCGTGGGCGCTGCGTAGTGGTGGTTGATGAGGCGTATCAAGAGTATTCAACGCTCGCGAGCGTATCCAGCTGGCTGGCTGAGTTCAATCATTTGGCGGTGCTTCGCACGCTATCAAAAGCGCACGCATTGGCGGGTGCGCGCATAGGCTGCCTGCTAGCACACCCGGGCATTATCAGCGCGCTGCGCAAGCTGATGGCGCCTTACCCCATTCCTGCTGAGGCAAGTGCGGCCGCGCTGCAAGCGCTTATGATTCCAGCGCTGTTGAATCGCCGAGTCAGCATCGCAAAACAAGAGCGCCAACGCCTCATGGAAGCTATGCATCAGCTTGCTGGGATCGTCAAACTCTGGCCGAGCTCAGCGAATTTTCTGTGCTTTCAAGTTGGCGATGCGCACAGCTGCTACCAGAGTCTACTAGCGCAAAATGTAGTCGTGCGCAACGTCAGCCATTACCCGGGTTTAAAAAATTGCCTGCGCGTCAGCGTTGGCAGCGTGCATGAAAACAATTTGTTTTTGACCGCCATCCGCACTGCACTTGAGGAGCGAGCAGCATGAGTCAGCAGAAGATTTTATTCGTTGATCGCGATGGCTGCTTGATTGCCGAACCTGCTGATTATCAAATTGACAGCATCGACAAACTGGCGTTTTTGCCAGGCGTGTTTAGCGCGCTATCCAGAATTCAAGCGGCAGGCTATTCGTTGGTAATGGTAACTAATCAAGATGGCTTAGGCACAAGCAGCTTTCCTGAAGCGGATTTTTGGCCCGCGCACAATTTGATGCTGAAAGTGTTCGCCAGCCAGGGCATTCACTTCACTGAGGTGTGCATTGACAGGCACTTTCCGCACGAACCATCCGATACCCGCAAGCCAAAGATCGGCATGGTACTGCACTATTTGCGTGCCGGTATTGATCCAGCCTCAGCGATGGTGGGTGATCGCATTACCGATATGCAATTTGCCGTTAACTTGGGCGTGCGCGGCCTGCGCATTGGCGTGGATCACGTCCAGGATGCGCATTCGAGCAGTGGGTTAGCTTACACAAGTGCGCCAGATTGGCCCGGCATTGCTGCGCTGCTATTAGACGCACCGCGCAGCGCAACCGTGCAGCGCAATACCCGCGAAACGCAGATCAAAGTAATGGTGAATTTGGACGCCACCGCGCCGTTGCGCGCGCATACCGGCATTGGTTTTTTCGATCACATGTTAGAGCAACTCGGCAAGCACGGCGGCTTTTCGCTGAGTTTAGATTGCACCGGTGATTTGCAGATTGATGAGCACCACACGATTGAGGATTGCGCGCTTGCCTTGGGCCAAGCACTCAAGCAGGCCCTGGGTGATAAGCGCGGCATTGGCCGTTACGCTTTTGTATTGCCGATGGACGAAACACTTGTGCAGGCTGAGTTGAGCATCAATCCAGAATCGACCGCTGAGCCAGTGGCTTTGGCAGCACTAGATTTGTCGGGTCGGCCTTATTTTGTATTTGATGGACAGATTGATCGTAAAAAAATCGGCGCATTCCCGACCGAGCTGTTCCCGCATTTTTTTAGATCGCTGTGCGAAACCCTGGGCGCGAATTTGCACTTAAAAGTTCAGGGTGAAAACGATCATCATCAAATTGAAGCCAGCTTCAAAGCCGTCGCGCGCTGCCTAAGGCTAGCCATTACAAGAGCCGGTGACGTGCTGCCCAGCACCAAAGGCACGCTATGAGCGCGCGCGTGGTGCTGGTGGATTCGGGCGGATCAAATCTAAGCTCGGTGCAAGCGGCCCTAGCAAGGCTGGGCGTCGCTGCGCCGGTGACTGCTGATTGGTCCATCATTCAAGCAGCAAGCCACGTTATTTTACCTGGCGTTGGCGCGGCCAATACCGCCATGCAGCGCCTAGCTGCGAACGATTTAGTTAGGCGCTTGCCAAGCTTGACGCAGCCGGTACTTGGCGTTTGCGTTGGTGTGCAGCTGCTATTTGCCAGCTCGCAAGAAAGTTCTGATCGCCAAAGCACCGCTTGTTTAGGCGTGATTGATGCGCCGGTAGAAAGGCTTCTGGCCAGCCCAGGCTTGCGCATTCCGCACATGGGCTGGAACAAAATTCACGCCACCTCAGCTGTGCAAAACACACCCAATCACGCGGCGTTGATGGATGGATTAGATGGCGCGTACGCCTATTTTGTGCACAGCTTTGCCGCACCGATTGGCGATTACACGCTCGCTAGCTGCACGCACGGCAGTACGTTTTCAGCCGTGGTGGCATCGGGTAATTTTTACGGCGCGCAGTTCCATCCGGAGCGCTCACAAGCGGCGGGTGCAAGGCTATTGCGGAATTTTTTAGGGTTGGAGTGATGATGAGTTTTGTTTTCCACTTATCCAGTTCGTTGCATTGAACGTGTTTTTCCCTCACGTCATCCCCGCGCAGGCGGGAACCCAGTACAGGTGTCAGAAATTCGCTTTTGTTGTTAACCGGTCGAAGTTGCATTTTCACACTCACAAGAACTCTGGAGGTTTGGTGAGCCTGGATTCCCGCCTGCGCGGGAATGACGATAAGTAAAACCAAACTAAGGAACCTCAATAATGCAGTGCTATCCAGCAATTGATTTACGCGGCGGGCAAGTGGTTCGCCTAGTGCAAGGCGATTTCGCTAAAGAAAGTCAATACACCTGTGATCCATTGGAGCTAGCGCAGGTATACGCCGACGCTGGCGCAACTTGGCTGCACGTGGTTGATTTGGATGGCGCAAAATCAGCAACCGAAAGCCAACAAAACTTATCCATCATCGAACGCATCGTGCGTGAGACAAATTTGCGCGTACAAACCGGCGGTGGCATTCGTGATCGTGATTCGGTCGCTCGGCGTTTCGATGCGGGCTGCGCGCGCATTGTGCTGGGCTCCAAAGCCGTGCGCGCGCCTGAGGAGGTTGCCAGCTGGATGCATCATTTCGGCACACGCGGCGCGGAAGGCTTTTGCATCGCGCTTGATTGCAAAGCTGATACGCAGAGTCGCTATTGGGTCTACACCAGCGGCTGGCAAGAAAGCTTAAGCGTTGATGTGTTTGATCAGCTGAAAGTATTCGCCGATCTGGGTTTTGTCCACGCGCTGATCACCGATATTGCTCAAGATGGCATGCTGAGCGGCCCAAATGTTGCGCTCTATCAACAGCTGAATCGTTTTGAGCCGCGTGTGGCCGTGCAAGCATCTGGCGGCGTCGCTAGTTTGGCTAATTTGCACGCGCTCAAAGCGATCAATTCGCCTGGCGTTGTGATCGGCAAAGCGCTACTAGAAGGCCGCTTTACGCTGCAAGAAGCGCTCGCATGCTAACTCGCCGGATTGTGCCCTGTTTAGACGTGCGTGATGGCAAAGTCGTCAAAGGCGTGCGCTTTCAAAATCATGTGGTGATGGGTGATATCTTAGATCTAGCGCTGCGCTATCGAGATGAGGGCGCGGACGAGCTGGTGTTCTATGACATATCGGCAAGCCCAGAGGGCCGCAGTGTGGATCTGAGCTGGGTCTCAAAAGTCGCGCATGCGATTGATATTCCGTTTGCTGTGGCGGGCGGCATTCGTTCGGTGGAATCTGCGCGCGCCGTGCTGCATGCGGGCGCCGACAAAATCTCTATCAACACGCCAGCGCAGCTCAATCCGGAGCTTATCAACCAATTGAGCGCCGAGTTCGGCGCGCAATGCGTGGTGATCGGTATTGACAGTGCAGAAGACGGCACCGGCGGCTGGCGCGTCCATAAATTCACCGGTGACCCAAGCAAAAGTGCCAGCGATGGCATGGACACGCTGGCCTGGGTCAAGGAAGTTCAGCAGCGCGGCGCCGGGGAAATCGTATTGAATTGCATGAATGTAGATGGCGTACGCCAGGGCTTTGATATCGCGCAATTACAAGCGGTGCGCCGCATTTGCCAAGTGCCGCTAGTGGCCTCAGGCGGCGCTGGCAAAGCCGAACATTTTACCGACGTGTTCGCGAATGCTGACGTCGACGCCGCGCTCGCCGCCAGCGTGTTCCACAGCGGCGAAGTGCGCATACCCGAACTCAAACGCAGCCTTGCAGCAGCCGGAATTTTGGTGCGGCCATGCTGAGCGGAGCTGATATTGATCGCATCGACTGGGCGAAATCCGATGGCTTGGTGCCAGTCGTTGTGCAGTGCAGTGCAACCCGCGCGGTGCTGATGCTGGGCTACATGAATTCAGCCGGGCTAACGCACACGCTAGCATCTGGACATGTGACGTTCTATTCGCGCAGCAAAGCCAGGCTTTGGACCAAAGGCGAGTCAAGCGGTCACTTTTTAACGCTGGTCGATATCTTTCTAGACTGCGATGCCGACACACTACTGATACTCGCAACGCCAGCCGGCCCGACCTGCCACGTCGGCACGCAAAGCTGCTTTGGTGATGGCTATTCAAGCGCTTTACCCAGCCCGCCAGTCAACTTTCTTGCCACGCTCGACGCTCTAATCGCCGAACGCAAACGCCTGCGCCCAAGCGGCAGCTATACCACCAAACTATTTGATGGCGAGCTGCGTCGAATCGCGCAAAAAGTCGGCGAAGAAGGCGTGGAAACTGCACTCGCTGCGGTCGCGCAAGATAATGCCGCGCTCCTTGGTGAATCAGCGGATTTGCTGTATCACCTGCTGGTTTTGCTGCATGCCAAGGATTTGGATTTGAGAGAGCTTGAAGCGACTTTGAAAAATCGGCATGGGTAGGTGATTGCCAAGGCGCATTGGCAACTTAACCGATCCCGCCAGGGATCGCATATGGTAGCCGGTGCGTCGTAAGCGCGAAGCGCTGTAGACCACCGGAACCACGGTTAGGCGACTATACGTCGACCCCTTGTGGGTCGCACATGTGATTTGCCGTGAAATCAATTATGCGACCCCTGCTGGGGTCGATTCGATTTGTACCCAAATTCCGGTGATCTACGCCGCTACGCGGCTTCGATACACCGGCTACCCTTCTGTGATCCCTGGTGGGATCAACTGGTGGGATCAAATTGCAAAACCCGCGCAAATGGCTAAGTCAGATTGAATCACCCGCAAGCCACTCCCATAATTTTGCGACTGATTAATCTTGAAAATCGTGTAGGCTAATATCGACTGATGCACATACCGCACGGCCGATTCCATCAAACAATGAGGTAACTCATCATGCCTAGCCCCAGCCTAACGCTCACGCTGCGCCAAACCTATCAGCGCCTGTTTGATCTCGCCGAAATTAGACCCGAACGCGCAAAAGCAGTTGATACTTGGTGCGATAAAGTGCTGCTACAAAAAGCCAGGTACCAATCTATAGGCGCACCACTCGGCATTCCCTGGCATTTCATCGCCGCTGCTCACATGCGCGAAAGCAGCTTGAACTTCAAAAAGCACCTGCACAATGGCGATCCGCTCACCGCCAGAACGCTACAAGTGCCCGCCGGCCGCCCCAAAACCGGCAATCCACCATTTACCTTCGAGCAAAGCGCCAGCGACGCGCTCATCTATGAAGGCTTAAACCAATGGCAAGATTGGAGCCTTCCCGGCACGCTGTATAAACTCGAAGCCTACAACGGCTGGGGCTATCACTATCGCAAAATTGCCAGCCCATATTTATGGAGCTTTAGCCAGCATTTTGAACGCGGCAAATTCATCAAAGATCGCGTCTTCGATCCTAAAGCGCTAGACGCGCAATGCGGCACCGCCACGTTATTGCGCCGCCTGAGCGAACGCCAAGAAATACAATTTTGCGGCGAACCAGATTTAGCCGGCCCACCGCAAGTCGTCCTGTTCGCCGTCAAAAAACCCACCAAACCCGAAGTCATCGCTGCCGCGATGCGTTTGCAAGAATGGCTGGCAACGCATCCTGGCATTACTCTGAAAATCGACGGCTGGCCGGGCACACGTACTTCGAATGCTTATAAGGCGGTGACTGGGCAGTATTTGCCGGGGGATGCGAGGTTGTGAGAATTATCCCGGCCCAAACTACCATGCCAATGCTGCGCAAAAAGCTCCTCGAATCCGATGCACCTCACATCCCACCGAAAGTCAAACTTTCGTGAGCCAAATCGTGAAAAATTCATTATGATCGCCGCAGTTTGAAACGATCCATCAAGCGCGATTGCGTTTCAATCTTGAGCAAAACCACAACCATTTGAACGGGAGATCACATGAGTAAAGTTGCAGTAGTAACCGGCGGTATCGGCGGCATTGGCACAGCTATTTGCCAGCGTTTGGCAAGCTTGGGCCACAAAGTGGCCACAAACTACCGAGATGAAGCACGCGCGCTAGAGTGGCAGGCCAAGCAAAAAGCGCTCGGCTATGATTTTTTTATAGCTCCCGGTGATGTCTCGAAGACAGAGGATGCTGAAGCCTTCATTCGCGCGGTTGAGAAAGGACTGGGCCCGATTGATATTTTGATCAATAACGCTGGCATTACCCGCGATTCGACTTTTCACCGCATGAGCGCGCTGCAATGGCATGAAGCGATCAACACCAATTTGAACTCATGCTTTAACGTCACTCGCCCGCTGATCGATGCGATGCGCACTCGTAAATGGGGCCGCATTATTCAGATTAGTTCGATCAACGGCCAAAAAGGTCAATATGGTCAGGCCAATTACGCGGCATCCAAAGCCGGGATGCATGGCTTTACCATTTCGCTTGCGCAAGAAAATGCCAAATTCGGCATTACTGTCAATACGATTTCACCGGGTTATGTGGCTACGGAAATGGTGATGGCGGTGCCGGAAGAAGTGCGGCAGAAAATCGAAGCGCAAATTCCTACCGGGCGATTGGGTAAACCCGAAGAAATTGCCTACGCGGTGGCGTTTTTGGTCAACGAAGAAGCCGCCTGGATCACCGGCGCGAACTTATCAATCAATGGCGGCCACTACATGGGCTGGTAAAAATTCTAATTCATAATCGACGCGCTACCTGCGTTGGCTCGCTGCGGTCTCCTTGACGTACTTATGTACGCCTTCGTTGATCCGCACTACGCCGCCTTGATATCGCGTCGATTCTGAAATGGAATTCCTAAGGCTCTATTAAGTTAAAAAATTATGGACATTCGCGCAGTTTACAAAAGCCGCTGCAAGCGGGCGAACGCGTCTGATTGGCAGGCTATTTTGGCAAGCGCACGTCGGTACAACCCGCTGCACGGGATTACCGGCGCGCTATTTTGCGATGGTTTGAACTACGTGCAAGTGTTGGAAGGCGAAGCGACCGTTGTTGATGCGCTGTTCTTGCGGATTAATGACGATCCGCGTCATGACGATGTGGTGCTGCTGGTGCGCGATGCCATCACCCATCGCATGTTTGGTGATTGGGCCATGGGCTTTGTAGATATTGAGCGTTTCGCACGAGACTTTGCCGAAATTGAGCTCGATGAGGGCAGTGTCGATGCGCGTGTGCTGTCGCTGTTGGCGTTATTAAAGAAAGATCAGCGACTATTAGCGCAAGTTGTGAGTGGCTGTTAGTAAAGCAACCTCTAAAAACCTCATTGTCGTCGTCAAGCGTCGATACTCAAGAAAAATGTCGCTATATATCAATCATATACCACTTCCATTTTTGCCCTTCGTTTCTAGCTTGACTTAGAAAATGAGATTTTTAGAGCTCCCTTAAGCACACCACAAACATGACCCATGGCGCTATTTTAAGGGCTGATTGCGAGCTATCCTAGCGCATTGAAAAAATCAAAGCCTAGGAGCTACCATGCGCCGCGAACGTAAGTGGTTTATCGCCATTGTGATCGGCATTTTAATCTCTGCATCGTTGGCGGCTGCGGCTAGCCGCTGGTGGCATGACGACCACGCGACGAAAATTTCACTTGTTCGCTAGCCCAATGTTCATTAGCCCAATGTTCATTAGCCCAACGTTCGCTAGCCCGTTGCGTTGATTCTACAAATTGCGCTGCCTACGCCGGTTGATCGGCTATTTGACTATCAATATGACGCTGAATTAGCCCCCGAGCTCGGCGCGAGGGTACAAGTTCGATTTTCTGGCCGCAAAATGCAGGGTTTTGTTGCAGCTATCACTGCGCAAAGCTCGGTTCCGCTCAGCAAACTCAAGCCTATCGAGGCATTGACTGACACTAGCTCGCTGTTTAGCGATGAGCTTTGGCGCAGCTTGAATTTTGCCGCGCGCTATTATCAGCACAGCCTAGGAGAGGTGTTAGCCAGTGCTTTGCCTTTAGCGCTTCGTAAAAATGAATCCGCATTACCGCCAGGGCAAGATTATTTAATGCTTACGCCTGAGGCTAAGCAAAGTTGGCAGGTCATGCAAACTGATCCGCAAAGCGACGCTTCGTTAAAAGCCCGAAAAGCGCTAGCAAAGACAACGCTGCAAGCAGAATTGATTGATCACTTGGGCACCGGCGCACTCAGCGTAGTTGAACTTGATGATCGCCTCGCAGGCTGGCGCAAAGCCTTCAGCGCGCTGAAAAAACGCGGCTTGGTGGAGCGCTTTCGGGTCTCAAACTTTGCGCCGCCACAGCGCACCAGCACTGGGCCGGAACTAAACGCCGAGCAGGCTGATGCGGTTTTGGCCATCGGCAAAATCAGCGGCTTTCAAGCGATATTGCTGTACGGCGTGACGGGCTCGGGCAAAACTGAAGTCTACTTGCAAGCCATCAAACGCGTGCTGGATTTAGGTAAGCAGGCGCTCGTGCTGGTGCCGGAAATTGGCTTGACGCCGCAAACCGTACAGCGCTTTCGCGAGCGCTTAAATGCAAAGGTTGGCGTCTTGCATTCACAGCTTTCTGAAGCCGAACGCGCGCAAACCTGGCAGGCAGCCAAAGAGGGTCAGCTCGACATTATTATCGGCACGCGCTCAGCGGTGTTTTGCCAGTTCCCGGATTTAGGGCTGATTGTGATTGACGAGGAGCACGACGCGTCCTATAAACAGCAGGAGGGCTTTCGCTATCACGCGCGTGATTTCGCGCTCAAGCGTGCGCACACTTTAGGCATTGGCGTGCTGCTGGGCAGTGCCACGCCAGCTTTGGAAACACTGCGCAATGTGCAGCTCGGGCGCATCCAGCAGCTAGTCTTGAGCCAACGCGCGGGTAGTGCGGATATGCCCGAAATCGGGCTAATTGATCTGCGTATGCAATCGCAGGAGGATGGCCTTTCCAGGCTGGCAGAAATTGAAATGCGCGCGGCATTGAGCGCGGGTGGGCAAGTGCTAGTGTTTCGCAATCGGCGCGGCTTTGCACCGCAATTAAGCTGTGAGGCCTGCGGCTTTGTGCCGCACTGCAGCCGCTGCGAACAGCCCATGACGATTCACCGGCGCGCCAGCCAGCTACGCTGCCATTATTGCGGCCATGTTGAGCGCTTGCCTGAAGCCTGCACCGCCTGCGGCAGTGAAAAGCTAGTTGCGCTGGGCGCCGGCACCGAGCGCATCCACGACGCGCTTACACAGCGCTTTCCCGAATGGCCGTGCATCCGAATTGATCGCGATTCCACCCGCAAGCGCGGCGTGCTAGAGCGAGAATTCGCCAAAGTGCGCAGCGGCCTGCCCTGCATTTTGGTCGGCACACAAATGCTAGCCAAAGGCCATGATTTCCCTAATTTGACATTGGTAATTGCCGTCGGTGCCGATTCGGGCCTGCATTCTCTAGATTTTCGCGCAGGTGAGCGCTTAAGCCAGCTGCTATTCCAAGTCGCCGGGCGCGCCGGGCGCGGCGTTCGCGAAGGCCGGGTATTGGTGCAAACACAAAACCCGCAACATGAGCTGTTACAGCTGCTGCTAAAACAAGACTACAGCGAGGTAGCAAATCACATTCTTGCCGAGCGCAAAGCCGCGCAGTTTCCCCCCTTTACTAGCGCCGTTATGTTACGCGCAGAATCGCTCAACCAATTGAAATTGCAGGAGTTTCTACTCGCGGCACGGGCCGCGCTGCCACTGCAATCAGGAATCCAGTGCTATGGGCCGATGCCAGCGTTGATTGCCAAACGCGCTTCACGCTACCGTGCGCAGCTGGTGCTGTGTGCCGAGGCTAGAGCGCAGCTGCATCAAATTTTACGTGGCTGGCGTGATCAACTCGCGATGCTCAGCAGCTCCGCCGTGCATTTCTCAATTGATGTTGATCCGATGGATTTTAGTTAGCACTGAAGCCGCACAAAGTTCGATCCGACCCAGGTTGACCTTGAAATACAATATCACCCGCGATACTATTTCGCATGAAATTAACGCTTGATACCGACGTTCTAGTCGCCGGAATGCGCAGCCCAACGGGTGCGTCTGCGGAACTTCTAAGACGTGCTCGTCGGCTTGAAGTTGTTTTATTTGCGAGCGTGCCTCTGTTTGTTGAGTACGAGGCGATCTGCACCCGAACCGAACATCAAAATTCATCAGGATTGAGCAGTCAAGAAATTGAAATTTTTTTAAACGTTTTAGCCAAGCTCATTAGACCGGTAACAGTCCATTATTTGTGGCGTCCACAGCTACGTGACCCGGCCGATGAAATGGTGCTAGAAGCTGCGGTCAATGGCCAAGTTGATTGCCTTGTAACGTTTAACAAGCGAGATTTCGGTGCCACTCCTGAAAAATTTGGCATCGTCGTTGCAACCCCGTCCGACATCCTATGGAGCCTAAAATGAGCGCTAATTCCATCGCCACCTACCCATTGCGACTACCGCGCTCAATCCGGGCAGCCGTTGAGCGATATAGTAAACAAGATGGAACCAGCATCAACCAGTTTGTCAACACCGCCGTAGCCGAAAAGCTAGCGGCTATCGCAACGTTTGCGTTTTTTGACGAACGTAGCGCACAGGCGGACTTATTGGCATTTGATCGCTTAATGGCCAGAGCGGGCGGCACTAAACCGCAAACGGGCGATGAAATCCGTTAGTTTATTAGGAAGCGTGGCATTGCGCAGACGCGTAACGACGCTTGATACTAACTTTTCCAAAGCCTGCAGGCCTTCAAATATTTGACGGCAACATCTAAGGACGCTGCCCTGCGCCATCACATATTGCCGCGTTGCGAGAATTTAATCGATCACTCGCGATATTTTTCCGATACGCTCACGCTTTCTTAAGAGTTCTCAATCATGCCTATTTTGAATTGGTTGTTGCCGGTCGTCGTATTCCTCAACATACTTTTGTTGTTTTGGGTCACGCTTGAAGTCGGCCGTTCGCGCGGCAAAACCGGCGTCAAAGCGCCCGCCACCACAGGCCACCCGGATTTTGAGCGCGCGTTTCGCGTGCAAATGAATACCATCGAGCAAACGGTCATTTTCTTGCCGACGCTTTGGCTCTGTTCAACGCACTACCGTGGTGATATCGCGTTCGTGCTGGGTATGATTTGGATTTTTGGGCGGGTTTGGTATGCGCGCAGCTACTTGAAATCAGCGGCCAATCGCGGCACAGGTTTTATCATCGCTATGGCAGCTTGGGCGTGTTTGCTGATTGCGGCAGGCTTTGGCTATGTGTCGAACTTCATATCCGCTTGGCAAAATTAGCCCGACGCAGGTGGCTCAGCGCGCTCAAACCTTGTGATTTTTTGACGCGCGCGTTTGTCGGGCTTACTGACCGGCGCACTGTAGCCTAGCCGGTTCAGCCGGTTTTGCTCACGCATTGACAACCTAAGCGCGGTGTTTTCTGGCAATTCCTCGTAGAGCAGCTGCGCCTGCGCAGGATTTGCGCGCGCGGTTTGCAGCAGCATGACGCGCAGCTCCCAGATTTCATCGCCGCGCACGGTTTTGATGACATCGCCGACGTGGACCGATTTTGCCGGCTTGCAAGCTAGATTGTTGACGCGCACCTTGCCGCCCTCAATCGCGGTTTTAGCCAGCGCCCTGGTTTTGAAAAAGCGCGCGGCCCACAGCCAAACGTCAAGCCGCACTTCCGGCACTGCGGGAATTTTATCGTTGTTTTCGCTCTGCTTTTTCATGCGATTAATTTTTCCAACGCCCAAACCAGCCGCTTTGCATGCCGGCCAGCACTTTTAAACTTTGCTGATGCATAAATGGCAGGCGGGAACTCGGGTACATGGTCAAATCTCGCAGCCAAGCCGCCAGTACCGAATCCGATTGAAACAGCGGCGTTAGCCAGCGGCTCAGGCGCTGATAAATCTGCACATGTTGGCGGCGTTGCAGATCGAAATGAGCTAGAGCACTCGCTAAGTTTGACTGCTGCGCAATCTCATTCGCCAACGCTTTAGCATCCAGCAGCGCCATGTTCGCGCCTTGACCTAACTGCGGGCTCATGCCGTGCGCATGATCGCCCAGCATCACCACGCGGTCGGCAAAATAGCGCTTCATAACAACATCGCGATAGCTGGCTTTTGCCATCTCATCCGGGTGCTGGATTTGCAGCAGCATATCCGCCACTTCCGGCCACAGCTCATGCACATGCGAGCGCCAGTTGCCCAAGCCATGAAACTCCCACTCAGCAAATTTTGCGACCGGCAAGCTCCAAAATACGCACACTTTATCAACGTTAGTTTTGTAAGCAGCGACGTCTTCGTCAAGCAATGTACCTACCGGCAGCACGCCGCACATTTGCCGCGCCGCACGGTAACGCTGCATTAGCTTAGCTCGGCCCGGGTCATCTGGCGCGCGGCGATCCTCCAGCAAACACCACACCGCGCCCCACGGATAGGCTTGATCGCGCGAAATTAGCTCTGGAAAGCAGCGTCTCAGCTGTGAATGCGCGCCATCGGCCAGCACGATCAAATCAAACGGCCCGATTCGCTTGCCGCCCATTTCAATCAAAGTATTCGCGCTGCGATCTATATCCGTGACAGTAACTCCGAGCTGGACTTGATCAGCGTGCGAATCAGCCTGCTTTAACAAGCCAAATAGTGCGCCACGCTGGATGCCAAGGCCGAAATAATCTGCGTGCAATTCCGAGTAGCGCATATCCATGACGCGGCCGCCGCGCTGATTCACCCCGTGCAGCGCATCCACGCGCCTGCCGAGTGCCAATGCCGCTTGCATCAGGCCCATATCTTGCAAAACCGCCAAGCCTGTCGGTTGCAATAGTAATCCAGCGCCTAGCGGCTTGAGCGCCGGTGAGCGCTCGATAACAGTCACTTGATGGCCCTGCTGGCGCAGTAAAATCGCCGCTGCTTGGCCTGCCGTGCCGTAGCCTAAAATGGCGACGTTAAGCGGCTGCGGCATCTTGCGATTTTCGTTTTTGATGAATATTGGGTGATGGCATGCCGCGTAAACCTTTGATTTAGTACGTAAGCTTACCAGCCTGATGAAGCATTTCACTCGCGCCATGCGTAGCAGGCTAGTATCTTTTGACCAAAGTTGAAGCACGGATACTTCGAGGCACCTGCGTTTCGTCTTAATCGAACGGATAAGGCGCCTGGATTCCCGCCTGCGCGGGAATGACGATGAGGAGGAATCTGGCTTCTGCTGCTAACCATGTAAATTTTTTGAGTCTCAAAATGCCTATTCTAGAACCAATGCGTCAAACCGAAGCAGCGCCTAACATCGCCGAAAACCGAACGTTAGAACTCACTTCCGAGTTAATCGCCTGCCCTTCGGTCACGCCGGATGATGCGGGCTGCCAGGATTTGGTTGGGCACATTTTGCAAACCGCCGGTTTTCATGTGCATCGTTTGAGTTTTGGCGAAGGTAGCGCCCGAACGGACAATTTATGGGCCACGCACGGCGGCGGCGCGCCGGTTTTTGCGATGGTTGGGCATACCGACGTGGTGCCGCCCGGGCCAATTGAACAGTGGCGGAGCGATCCATTTGTGGCCGATGTGCGCGGCGCCAAGCTATACGGGCGCGGCGCAGCGGATATGAAGGCTGGCGTCGCGGCCTCAGCTTTAGCCTTGGTGGATTATGTTAGCGCGCAGCCAAATCACCCCGGCACCGTTGCGTTGATGTTGACCAGTGATGAGGAAGGCCCGGCGCAATTTGGTGTTAAGGCGGTCATGCAATGGCTAGGCGAACAAGGCGTCAAAATCGACATGGCGCTGATTGGCGAGCCCTCATCCAACACCCGGCTAGGCGATCAAATTCGCATAGGAAGGCGCGGATCTATGCATGTTGAGCTGCGCGTGATTGGCGTGCAGGGCCACGTGGCCTATCCAGAAAAAGCGCGCAACCCGATTCACTTGGGTGCACCGCTGCTGGACAAGCTTGCGCAGCACCGCTTTGATCAGGGCAATGCGCATTTTCCGCCGACTTCGATGCAAATTTATGAGCTCAGCGCGGGCGCGGGCGCGAATAATGTGATTCCAGGCGAGCTCTGCGTGAAGCTCAATTTTCGCTTTGGCACCGCCAGCACCCCGGATAGTTTGCTAGCGCAAATTCAAAGCTGTGCAGACACGCTAACCGTCCCAATTGCGATGCAATCTCGCGTTGCTAGCCTACCGTTTCTGACCGAAAAGCCCAGGCTGCGCGATGCAGCAACGGCGGCCATTAAATCAGTGCTAGGAATTGATACCAAGCCAGATACTGGCGGTGGCACGTCGGATGGTCGATTTATTGCGCCAACCGGCGCTGAAGTGATTGAACTGGGGCCAGTCAACGATAGTATTCATAAGGTCAATGAACATATTGAGGTCGCTGATTTAGAGCGCCTCCGGCGGGTTTATTTGGCTACCATAATGCGCGCCATGGCGGACACTGAAACGAGTAACGATCAATGATAAAGGCATTACGAAATACCTTATTTACCTTACTTGTTGGCGTTTCAGCCAGCTTCGCGCTCGCTGCGCAAGATTCACAGTTCATCGAATTGAAGCCAGCGGCTGCACTAACCGACAGCTCGCCACTTCGCGCCACCGGCGGCGAAGCGATGCTGCTTTTTCACCCAGGCAGCATGGTGGCGTTTGACTTTGAGCCGATCAGCGCGAGCACTACACCCGCCAGCAGCGTTGATCAAACCCTACAATTGATCGCTCCGAGCGGCCAACTCGCGCGTTTGGGCGCAGGCAATACCCCAAGCCTACGCTTGCATTTGCGCATTGACAGCAGGCAGATCGATCAACTGCTGACTGGCCGTTCAGGTAGTGATGGTGTAAGCATTGACTGGTTCGATGCGCAAGCTGCGCTGTGGCTACGGTTTATCAATCTGCATAGCCAAATCGACGTTAAGCAAGGCGAGCTGCGCATTAAAAACGCCGACGCCATGGCCGGCCCAGCTTTAAGCGCACTGCTGAATCCAAACGAGCGCAGCGCGATATTTTTGGGCGAAGGCCGAGTAACTATGCGTTTGCAGGGCAATCTTATGCCATCGGTGGCCAGCAGCTGCGCCATACCAAATTGGCCTAGCGAAACGGAAAAAGCCGATGTCGCACTTACCGATATTCAGGGCATTTTTGCGCTGCGCTGCAACGGCACAGGTTGCGATGGCCCGGGCGCTGACAATCCTAAAGTGGTAATCGCGCCCTCCGCAGCACTCGAAAATGTCGGTAGCAAAGACGTGCCCTGGTATCAAAAATTCAACGGTGATTTCCCGCCCTATGGCAATGATCAGCACCCGATGCTGATCTGGAATATGTACCGCATTGACGACGATGGCCGCATGCGCCAAATCGGGCAGTCGGGCGTCAAGCACGCGTTTTTTACCGTCAATGGCGCTTGCAACTGCCCCGCTGGCTTTATTTTAGGGCTGCAATGCACCGATATTTACGGCGCGCTGACCAACGATACGCCCACCGTTGGCGATTGCACCACGCCTAGCGAATGCCACCAAGGCCCACGGTCTGAAATTTTACCGACCACGGCGCAGTGGGCGCGCTGCGGCTCAATTTACGATGGCAATTGCGATGGCAGCGATGAAGATACCGTGCCCTACACCAGCTTCGAACACCGCATGCTTGTCGACGAAAATGAGCTCGATTCCGGGATAGGCGAGCGCTACTTTTTTGAGTCCTGGTATTTGGTGCGAGACGACGGCCAAATCCGCAACAATATCGGCTCTAGAACCGTTGGCGTGAATTGGATTCCACCGGTCATGAACGCCGATGGCCGCTGGGTAATCGGCGAAAATGCGGGCGAATTTCAAAACGGTAGCGCATTGGAACGTAAGATGGCGCAAAGCTCACCAGCCGATGGCGTCAGCCGATTCGGTGTGCTTAAAACACCGCACGGCACCGTACAAATCGGCGCGCGCGCACGGCCATTTACCGCCAACTTTTGGCGCTATGATTATTCGGTGATGAACTTAGACGGCGCGCTTAGCACCACGAGCGGCAGCCAGCCCAATCTACGGATGCTTAATTCTCGCGGCGTTACGCGTTTTTTCGTCGCTTTACCACAGGGCGCAACCGTTGCTAATCCGCGTTTTTTAGATGCTGATCTCAACGCCGCTAATAACTGGAATATCACTCGCACAGTGGGTGGTTTGGTTTTTTCTACAAGCAGCGCCGACTTGCGCTGGGGAACGCTTTACAGCTTTGGTTTTGACAGCAATATCGCGCCCGCAGAAGGCGCAACTAGCGTGACGTTTGGCGAAGAAGTTGATGCGTTTAGTACTCGGATGCTGGGGCCTAGTGATGATCAAATGCTGTCAGACGGTTTCGAATAGCGCATGCGTATTGTCGTCAAGCTCGGCACCTCTAGCGTAACGGCGGGCACGAAAAAGCTACATGCGCCGTCATTGCTGCGCTTTGCCCAAGAAATCGCGCAGCTGCGCGCGCTTGGGCATGAAGTTATTTTAGTCAGCTCGGGCGCAGTGGCGGCCGGCCGGGAAGTATTGCAGCAGCCGACGTTAGCGAAACATCTGCCCGCCAAACAAATGCTGGCGGCGGTCGGCCAGCCGCGCTTGATGCACCGATATAGCGAGCTATTTGGCTACTTTGATATTGCAGTCGCACAGGTTCTACTGACCAAAGCGGATATCGAAGATCGCAAGCGCTATTTGAATGCGCGCGACACCCTCAACGCCATGCTTGCGCACCAGGTTTTGCCGATCATCAACGAGAACGATGCGGTATCAACCGCTGAAATTCGCGTTGGAGATAACGATCAGCTTTCTGCACTGGTGGCGAATTTGATACAAGCCGATAAGCTGATTTTAGTTACCGATTGCGCTGGGCTATTTGATAAAAACCCGCGCGAATTTGCTGATGCGAATCTCATTACCGACATTCCAGGCCCGATTAGCGCGGCGCAATGGCAATCTGCCGGTGGATCAAGTTCGGGACTAGGAACGGGCGGTATGACAACCAAATTGCAAGCCGCAGAAATGGCGCGCAATATCGGCTGTGAGGTACTGATTGTTGACGCAAGTGAGCCAAACGTTTTGCAGCGCGCCTTGGCTGGCACATTGGCCTGCACCAGATTTCATGCGCTAGCTGATCCAAAGGAAAGCAAAAAGCGCTTTTTACGAACCCAAAGCCTGCAAGGCGCGCTGCATATCGACGCGGGTGCAGCTGTAGCGCTTGGCGCTGGCAAAAGCCTACTCGCGGTGGGCGTTGTTAAAATCGTCGGCGAGTTTGATCGCGGCGCAATGGTGCAAGTGATTGACGCCAGCGTCGAGCTAGCGCGCGGGCTAGTGCGCTACTCCAGCGCCGAGCTATCGCAAATCGCCGGCACACAGTCCAAAGACATCCATGCACAGCTCGGCTTTAGCTTAGGCAATGCGGTGATTCATCGAAATGATTTATTGGTTGAGCGGTAATCAAGCTGCAAGGAATAAGCCTGATTTAAGCTTACGCTCAGAGCAATCCTCTTATTCCAGAATCTGGCTATATCGTCATCCCCGCGCAGGCGGGGATACAGGCTCACCAAGCATTGAGTTTGCTCATTGGTTTAAAAAATGCATTGACGTTGTGGCGTTAGCTGCCCGAGCGAATTTCTGACACCGGTACTGGATCCCCGCCTGCGCGGGGATGACGATGTCGCAAATTCACGACAAAATCTCCCCGTACGCAAAATTTCGCTGCACGGCAATTTCAGGCGAAATACCCTCCAGGAAGCCAAACAAAACCCGCAATGCGCCCTGATGCGTCACGATCAAACCACTGCCCGGGCGCACGGAATACTCGGCAAATGCAGCGCAAACTCTAGTCTGCTGGCTTAGATAGCTTTCACCACCCGGTGGGCCTTCTGAGATGAAATGCTCGCCCCAGCGCGCAAAAGTCTCAGGCTCGCTGGCATAGATTTCATCCCAACTGCGGCCGGTAAATTCACCCATCGCCAGCTCGCGCAGGCGCGCATCTAATTTAACTGTTAAGCCAAACCGGCGCGCAATCGGCTCGGCGGTTTGCTGGGTGCGCAGTAAATCGCTGCACACCAGCCAAGTTGGCTCAGGCATTGACCATTCATCAGCAATGCGCTGCGCATGCGCACGCCCATCGGCGTTGAGCGGCACATCCAATTGCCCTAAACACACGCCTTTGGCGATTTGCGGGGCGCAGTGGCGCATGAGGAGTGTCATTTCAAGCGGCTAACGCGTTGATGAAAATCGCTGCGAGCTTTTCCGGCGATGATCGCAATAAGGTCGGGTTAACTTGCATTTGAAAAATGCCTGTGCCGGGCATTGGTGTGGGCAGCAACAGCCCTTTTTTAAGCGCGCGCTTGACAAACATTTCTGCTGCACCGGTTTCAATCGACAGCAAAAATCGGCTGGTGCCGCCTGGGATTTTCTCGATCTTAAAACGAGCATCCGGCTGCAATAATGCAATTAGCTGATCGGCCGTTTGCCACGCTTTGGCGTAGTCAGCTTCATAACTATCTAGGAATTTCGACACCAACGCCACCTGCGGCCAAGCGTATGGCAAAGAGCCGCCAAACATGCGGCGCGTGTGAAACATTCCTTCGATAAATGTGGCATCACCGGCCAGTATCGCGCCTGATGCGCCATTAAAATGCTTCCAGAGCGACACGTAGACGCTATCGAATAGCGCGGCATATTGCTTGACGCTCTTGCCCGAATGCAGCGGCAAGTTGAACATGCGCGCGCCATCTAAGTGCAAGCGGATGCCCTGCTCACGGGCATAGCTGCAAACCCGCTCAAGCTCATCAAAATCAACCATTTCATGATTTTTGCGGCGCACAGGGCTTTCAATGGAAATAACGCCAATCTTCCCCGGCACTCGGCCGTTCGCCGAACGATTGGCCCATTGTTTAACCTCGGCCAGTTCCATGGTAGTTTTACTCAGCGCGAGCGGAATCAGATTCAACCCACTCAGGATTTCTGCGCAATCGCCACTGTCATTAAAAAGGTGGCTTTCTGCCTGCACCAACACCCGCTTGTTGCTACCCGCTAGCTTTCGGATTGCTAGATGATTAGCCAAAGTTCCGGTCGGGACAAACATTGCCGCTTCTTTGCCCAAGTGCGCGGCAAATTTGCGCTCGAGCTCAGCCACTGCGCCGCCGTTGGAATAATAGTCTGCGGCAAACGATGGCTCAGAAGCTGCTTCAAGCAGCTGTGCAGCATAGTCGCGTGGCGTTAGGCCCAAGCCATCGGAGCTAAAGTTGACCTGCTCAGGCAAGCTAACTAGGCTCCTGGCCACCGGCACTGCGGCTAAGGATTGCGCAAGCATGGGCGAACCCGCTACCACGCCGCCTGCTGCTAGAAAATGTCGACGATCCATGTTGGCTCCTTGAAGGTTTTAGAAATCCGGGCACCGTAAGCGTTGGATTAAGTTTTGACACCTGTTCTGGATCCCCGCCTGCGCGGGGATGACGATATAGCGAACCAGGAGCGTATGGAGAATGACCCTCAAAAAAAATTAACACCAGTCAACATCATTCAAAAACTACCCACAGCTCGGCAATTTAATCCTCTGCCCTGGCTTAATTGCGAACTGCGGCGCGGGAATTTCGTTGATCGTGGCGATGATGCCTACGCTGCTGCAGCCGGCTTTGCGGGCAATAGCTGCGAGCGTGTCGCCTTGGCGCACCACATAGCCGACCAAGCTGGCTGCGCTTGGCACGCGGGCTTCGTGCAGCCCGGCAATCTGTGTCATAAATTTAACGCTCAGACACTGCTTGGCGTAGCTTGCAAGTGCGGCTTCCGGTATCAAAAACGCGGTGCCAGCGGGCTGCCTTCGATCCGGCTGCACGGCTGGATTAAGATTGCGCAGCGTGCGAAACCAGCCTTCTTCGCGCCCGCTTTGCCCCAGACAAATCGCCAGTTCGCTCAAGGAAACCGCATTGCCGAGCTTGACTTGTGCGGTAGCGCCGATGGCTTCTGGAAAGTCCAGCCCAAACTCGCCCGGGTGCAAAAACAAATACGCCGCTGCCAGCACGCTGGGCACATAGTTACGGGTTTCTTCTGGCAAAGATTGATAGACCGCATCGTTCCAAAAACCCTGTTTGTGCTCGGCGTAGAGCCGCCCTACCCGGCCTTCGCCACCGTTGTAAGCCGCCAAAACCAGCTCTAAATCATTGTTGAGCTTGCCAAGCTGCTCTTCGATGTAGCGCGCGTTGGCGTTCGCAGCGGCGCTTGGGTCAAGCCTGGTGTCAAAGCCATTGTGGGTCAGCAGGCCAAAGCGCATGGCCGTGGCGGGCATAAATTGTAGCGGCCCAACCGCACCTGCTTTTGAATAAGCGTGTACGCGCCCGGCGGATTCCTTCGCCAATATGCCAAACAGCAGCGCTTCGGGTAGCTCAGCGTTTTGATAGGCGGGCAGCATCAGCGGGCGCATGTAGGCATAGTTTTTGTACGCTTCGATCAACTGCGGGCGCATGCTGCTGAGCCAATCACCCAATGCGGCTTTGACTGGCTCGTTCAAGTCGATCAATTCGCTCAAGCGCTGGCCGCGCAGCAGCGTCATGGAGCGATGCATTTCCGGCAGCTTCGCGCCGATCAAATGGCCACCAGAGCGGGTTAACACTGCCTGGGCGCTAGCAGCTGCGTCGTCGGCCGTATTTGTGGCCGAGCTCAACACCAGCTTTTCATACTGCTCAATAATCCGCGCTTGTTCGCAGCCGCGTAAGCCCTGACAGCGCTGCAAAATCGTTCGAAGCTGCTTTAGGCTTTCCATTTGGCTAATAGGCGCATCCGCGTTAAAACGCTTTACCGCCGTTTCAGCTGCGCTGTAGAGTGCGCCAATCTGTGCCCTTGCATTCGCGCGGGAATGGGTCCAACTTGCGCCGTTGGCGGTGCTGAGCATCGACATACCGAGCAAAGCGCTAACCGCTAAAGTGCGCAGAGCGCTATGTTTATTCATATTTTCGCTTGTAAATCAAGGATTAAGCAGAGTAACTTAACTTGATTTCTATGTTTGAACAAGTCGACATTAGTTATCTAGCGGTGATTAGGTTTGAGGTGCGTGAATCCCTCTCCCCAACCCCTTATCTCCCTTTATGGGAGAGGGACTAAAACTGGCCTCTTCTTAAATCGAAGCCTCAAGTAGCCCCCCTCTCCCTTTATGGGAGGGGTTGGGGGAGAGGGTGCGTTTGGAGTATCCAATTTGTGGCCCCTCTCCCATGAAGAGAGCGGCTAAAAGACCGTGCATCCAGCTAGTTCACGTGGCACACTTGCTGCATGCGACCTGCTTTACAACTCAAACTTGGCACCCAGCTTTCGCTGACTCCTCAGCTCAAGCAGGCGATCAAGCTGTTGACGTTGAATAACCTAGAGCTGAGCGCTGAGCTTTCGCAAATTGCCGAAATGAACCCGGTGCTAGAACTCGACGACGCACCGGATGACTTGGACTACGAAGCCAGCGCTGATATGGAGCGCGAATTAAGACTGCAAGATAGCTTAGATTCGGGCACCAACGCGCTTGATGATGCGCCGCCGAATGAGCGTCAAGAAGCGGATGATTTTTCCGAAGCCCCAGAATCTGTCAGCGGTGACGACGCCGGAGCAGATTTAGACGTCGAGCCAGATATGGCAGATCTGCGAGATTGGGGCGACGGCGTAGATGGCAAATTCAAGCAAGACAGTGATGATCGCGAAGAAAGCTACCAAAGCGATGACACCGGCACGCTGGCCGATCACCTGCGTGCGCAGCTCGATTTACTGCCGTTTTCAAGGCGCGAAACGGCGATTGCACACGTGGTTATTGACGCAGCTGAGGATGATGGCTTTATTCGCGAACCGATTGATTTTCAGCGCGCTGCATTGTCGCCTGAGCTAATTGTCAGTGCACACGAGCTGGAAATTGTGCGGCACCGTTTAACTTGGCTAGATCCGATTGGCGTGCTGTGCCGCAGCCTGATCGAGTGTTTAAGCGTACAGCTGCAATCGATCACGCACCCAAGGCGCACGCTGGCGCTGGATTTAGTCGCGCTCGGCCCTGAAGCGTTAGCGCGCATTGATCGGGAAAAGGCCGCGCGCCAGTTTGACGTGGAAGTGTGTGAACTTAGCGAAGCGTTAGCGCTGGTGCGAAGGCTAGATCCGCGTCCTGGCGCAAGATTCAATTCGCGGCGCATTGAATACATCGTGCCGGATGTGCGCGTTCAAAGGCAAAACGGCAAATGGGTGGTCAAGCTTAATCGTGAAGCCCTGCCGCGTGTGCGTATCAACGGCAGCTACGCCGCGCTGATCGGAAAATGTAAACAGGGTGACGAAACATTCCTTAAAACTCAAATCGCCGATGCCAAGCAGCTGCTGAAAAGCCTAGCGCAGCGTGAAGACAGCGTTTTACGCGTCGCGCAAGCGATTGTTAAAGAACAAGAACGCTATTTTGATCATGGTTTGGAATATCTCAAGCCGTTGATTTTAAGAGATATCGCCGAGCAAGTTGAGTTGCACGAATCCACCGTTTCTAGAATTACCACGCGCAAATATATGCACACGCCACGCGGCCTGCTGGAATTTAAGCACTTTTTTAGCTCGGGTGTAGCAACGCGTGATGGCGGCGAAGCCTCCGCCACTGCGATTGGCGAAATGATCCGGCGGCTGGTGGAAACCGAAGACACTGAAAAACCGATGTCCGACAGCGTATTGGGGGAAATTCTCAAAGCGCGCGGGGTAATGGTTGCCAGACGCACCGTGGCGAAGTATCGTGAGGCCATGGGAATCCCCTCTTCTACTGACCGAGTTCGCCGTTGAGACCAAACAATGCAACCCCCGCATTGCTAAACGCCCACGCGCACGTTCGAACGCCTGCTGCCTTCGCACAGACTAAATCAACCTCATTTTATGCGGCATCTTGCCGCGAACCGCGCTCGCCGGAACCTTTGAAACTCCGATCGAGCGATTGCCTGACCACAGCTGCGCTGAGGTCGATTGAGAAAGGAGCATTACCATGGAATTAACCGTGACGGGCCGCCAAATTGAAGTTACCGCGCCGATGCGCGAGTACGTTAAGAGCAAGCTTGACAAGCTAACTAAGCATTTTGATCACGTACTCGACGTCAAAGTCATTCTAAGCGTTGAGAAGTTAGTGCAGCAGGCCGAAGGGACGCTCAACGTAGCGGGCAAAACCCTGCACGCCGAAGCAAATGGTCAGGATGCCTATGCCGCCATTGATGCACTCGCCGACAAATTAGACGGGCAAATCCGCAAACACAAAGAACGAATTCAAGATCGCCGGGGCAAAGCGCCGCTGGCTGATAGTCAATAACCTCAGCAAACCAGCGCGCACATTGAATTGCGCGCTGGTTTTAGGTGACGCTTCAAACTTGAGAAACCACCTGAAACCCACCATAAATCAAGCGTTTACCATCAAACGGCATGGGTGCAAGCGTAGGATCCATACGCGGATCAGCCATAACCTTTTCCCAACCCGCATCACGCGCGGCTTTTGATTCCCATTCAATCCACGAAAACACTACAACTTCAGCCTCCTCACGCTTTACCGCCATGGAAAACGACGTGAGCTTGCCATCGGGCACATCATCGCCCCAGCAATCGACCACGCGCAGCGCGCCGAATTCTTTTAATACTGCCGCCATTTCACTGGCATGTTTGATAAAAGCGGCTCTATTGGCGAGTGGTACTGCGGCTATAAAACCATCGGTGTAGTTCATGGGTGGCTCCTCGAGGTGGTAGGGAAACTATTGGGGATTAGGTAAAAGCACTGTTAGTATCTGTAGAGTTCGCCCCGGCAGAGCATAGCTCGATATTGAAAAAGTGAGAACGATCCGCCGATTTTTCAGTATGCGTATTTTCGTTACATCAGGCGCGCGGAAAATCTGGGTTATTTTGACAAGCTCACAGCATGGGTATGCAGCGTGAGTTGAGCCTATAATTAAGCCCTACCTTTGTAGAGTCGCACTGATGACCTCCACCCAATCCCCCAAAATCCACCGCATTTTCTGGCTATACCTGCTGGCCGTCCATTCCGTTTATGCGCTGATTTTGACCCGGCACTTTGATTTCCTGGGGGATCATAATTATCTAATTGCTGGCATCGCTTTTCCGGAGTGGGCCAGCGCATTTGATTTGGTGCTGTTGCCGACGCTGATTTACATGTGGTGCGCGCGCAAGCATAAGCTGCAAGCGCTGCTAGGCGGGTTTTCGATGGCTGCGCTGGGCCTGTTTGCGATTCGGGTGTGGTATCCGAGCGAGCTGATGAGCGCGGATCTAGTGCAGCTTTTGGCGCTGCGGCAAAAGCTAATGCCGCTGATTTGGATTTTGTTCGGCGCGTTTGAAATTTACTTTGTTCTGATCGTTTTAAAACACCTTCGAAAGCCGATGAAAGAAGGTGCAATCGAGCTCATGTTGGCACCATTGATTGCCACCCTGGGCGCAAACAATGGGCTGATTAAATTTTTTGCCGCCGAGCAGCGCATGTGGATTTACGGCCTCAGCAAAACCTTACCAAAACCCAGCGATTTTGTCGGCGATTTACATTTTTCTTATGCGAAGCAAAACGGCAATGCCTCGACCTGGTATGGCTTTTTTGTCGTCAATACGCTGCCGATTCCCATTTTGCACTTCGTACTCGCGCCGTTTTCGCAGGTGTTGGCGTGGGTCGTTACGATCCTTACCGGGCTCAGCTCTTTTTGGCTCTGGGCAGAATATCGCGCCACGCAGGCCCGGCCAGTTTCTCTTGATGTCGATACGCTGTATTTGCGATATGGCACGTGGACAGATTTGCGCATTGATCGCAAGCAAATCGTGGCCTGCAGAGCGCTAAGCTGGCGCGACTTTGAGCCCATCAAGGGCAAATCAGCGCGCCCGATTCAATTGCAAGGCATGGGCGCGGCGAATGTGGAGTTGACGTTAGACGATGGCCGGGTTTATCGAATCGGGCTTGATGAGCCGGCGGCTTTTATGCGGGCTTTGGGGTGTGGAGCAAGTACTCACAGCGCATGATTTTGCTTTAGTTTCGGTCGTTATTGCCCTTGGCACGACCAGGCAGTTATTAAGAGACTTACCAACCCAACGCACATTTTGATTTAGACTTACATTTTACTCAGCCCGCTCCGATGCCTGAAAACCGCACCACTGAACTACTGCGCCAATTGCGGCTGGATATTGCCGAAATAGCGCCCGCTGCAGCCCTGAGTGATATGAAACTCGGTGCGCGCTTGCTGGATGTACGCTCGGAATCAGAACAGGTTGGCGGCATTGCAATCGGCGCGCTTTGCCTGCCGCGTTCGCACTTGGAATTGCAGATTGAAGCGCAGGTGCCTGATTTAGCGACACCGCTGCGAGTGATGTGTGCCAGCGGTCAGCGCTCGTTACTGGCAGCGGCCAATTTACATGCGCTGGGTTATCAAAATGTGGCCTCAATTGAGGGTGGATTTACCGCGTGGAAGGCGGCCGGTTTGCCGATAGACTTGCCAGCCGCGTTGAATTTTGACCCGCAGCGTTTTGCGCGCCAGCTGATATTGCCGAATTTCGGCGCGCAGGCGCAAAACATGCTGGCAAGCGCCAAAGTGCTGCTGATTGGCGCCGGCGGTTTAGGCTCGCCGGCTGCGCTGTATCTAGCCGCCGCCGGGGTCGGCAGGCTGGGAATAAGTGATGACGATACTGTCGATATCAGCAATTTACAGCGGCAAATATTGCACCGCACGGATCGAGTTGGCATGGCGAAAACGCTGTCGGCCGAGCTGACGCTGCGCGCATTGAATCCAGCGTGTCAAATTGATCGATTGCCACGCATTTGCGCTGAGAACGCGCATGCCTTGCTGCAAAACTATGATTTGGTGATTGACGGCTCAGATAATTTCCAGACGCGTTTTTTGCTTGCCGATATCTGTCTTGCACAGCATAAACCGCTGGTCTATGGCGCGGTGCTACGCTTTTCTGGCCAGGTCAGCGTTTTTTGCGGGCACGAATCTCACCTGCCCTGCTATCGCTGTTTGTTTGCTGCACCACCGCCGCCGGAAGCTGCACCTAACTGCGCAGAGGCCGGTGTTTTAGGCGTTGTGCCGGGCTTGATTGGCACGCTGCAGGCGAGTGAAGCGATCAAGCTGATCACGGGAATTGGCACGCCACTTTTGGGCCGCTTGCTACTGGTTAATATGCTGAGCGTAAGTTTTCGCGAGCTACGTTTACCAAAAGACCCGAATTGCCCGGGATGTGGCCCGAATCCTGACGCGTCAAGGAGCCAGCATTACACCGCTGCAGGCTGCGCTGCGGGTTGAATTATTTGCTGTGCTGAAACAACCGATGCAAGCGGAAGTGCGCCATAAAAATGCGGAAACAGCATGCCCGCACGCGAGGCTTCGAACTTTAAATGTTCGGGCGGCAAACGTGAAAGCGCGCAATGTAATAGCCAAATCACCTCGCCGCGTGCGTGCTCAGCGGCGAAATATTTCTCAAATATGCCAAAAACTTGTTCACGGGTTGACAAGTGGACAAACCCATCGCGCATATCGTCGGCGCTGCCAAAACTGCTTCCGGAAGTTTGCAGCGCCTGCCAATGCGCGGCCGTGCATAGCTTGAAAATATGTTCTGAATCAGCGCTTTGGGAGAAATTTGCAAGGTGTTCAACCCCGATCGGCCGATGCAATGACATACACCTAATACAAAATACTAACGAAGATACGCTCGATAACGTATGCCGCAATAGAGCCCAATACTAAAATCGCGCCAACCGAATAGCTGGCCGGGCCTTCATTGATATTCGCAACTCGCGTTAAGCCGGTAAACAAAACCAGCACCATCAAACAGCCGCCAATCATGGTGGGCACTGACCCGATTGCACCGCTCACACCAACCATGGCCAAAATGGCTGAAACAAGCAAGCCCAAACCCAGCGGCAGCAATGCAGCGCCGCCTGAAAAAATATCAAAGCTCAAGCTGCCTTGGCCTTTGAACGATAAACGCGTCAGGTAATTACCCGCTGCAACGCCTGCAGCAAAGCCAAAACTGATGAGCAGCGTAAGTAAAAAACCTCTAAATCCGATGCCTGAATGAACTGGAAAAGGCAGCATCGCTGCAATACCCGAACCCGCAAACAACAAGCAAAGCGTAAACACCGCAGCAATACCCGAACCCGCAAACAACAAACACAGCGTAAATATCGCAGCAAACACGCCGCCCACAGCCATCGCTTGATTAGGATTAAGCGATGCAAATGCGCCCGGCATGGCGCCAACCGGGTTATAGATCAATTGCATAAATACCTTGAACGCATCTTGCGCAGCAGCTTTTGCTGCCGTGACGGCATCTTGCGCGCCGCGTTGAAACTTATCCGACGAATTCGGCCCTTGATGTGGATCGGGTGCTTGGCTAGGCGGCACGGGTGGCGGTGGAATCTGGCTCATCTGGTTCGTCTTTTTGAAAGAGCGCAGAGGATACTTTAATTTACGAAATTGTGGGGCGAGATGCAGGCGGAAAGTTCTGCAGGGCCCACGAAAAAGCCACAGCAAGGATGATGCTTGCTGTGGCTCTGAGGATTTTGGCTAATGTTGAAAGGAGCTATCTATCTTCAAATCCGGAATTGAATAACACGCCGTCGGCAATTCGCGCACGTACCGTTTGCAGTTGATCAGCATTCACAGTGCAGGTCGAAAGTTGGCCGCTACACGCGCCTGTCCAGCCAAAAAAGCCAGTACTCGGCGCGGGGGTAATGGTAAGCGTAACGCTAGTGCCCAAGGGGAAATTTGATTGACAAGCTGTACTTACGCCCGAGTTACAAGCAACGCCTGTTGGAACACTCCCAATCGCAGCAGTGCCGGTACCAATGAAGCCCGCATCGACCGAACCTGTAGCATCCCGCTCGCGCGCAAACCAAATACTGCGCAATCTTGATCCTGCACTCGCTGAGGAATCGATTTGATTATGGCCAATGCTCACCCAAGTATTGGGGAAGCGCTGATGCGCTGCCGCGCCGTTGTAGTCGCCCCATGAATTTGCAGCGTTATTACCCAGCGAGACGGTAAAAGTTTCCCAGCCTGCTGTAATTACGTCTGGCGAAAGATCGTCTCGGATAAAAGCGCGCAAAGTTGTTGCCTGATCGCCACCTAAGCTGTCGACTACTCCGCCTAAATGCCCGCGCTGGTTAACCGCAATTGCTGGATAAAGCAGCGCGCTGGTCGTGCTAAAAATATCGGGCTGGCTGATGATGGCCAACGTGTCAGGATTGACTATCAAAACACGCGTAAACGGAAATGGCCGACTTGGTGCGATGGTATTTGAGACCCACATCAAGCCAAGCTCATTCTCATTAACCCAGCCGCTTTGCATGCGGGTATTCGCACGCCCACAAGGATTCAAAGTTGTCGCCCCAACTGTGACTGGGCAATTAAAGGTGCCTGCGGCGGTTGTGCTTAGCCCTGAAATCACGGTAACCGTTGGCTGCGCGTCCGCCTCTGGCCACTTAATAACGCGCACCGTATTGCTTCCAGATACGCTAGCGAAGTACATCGTGTTTTTCGCAAGCCTAGTGCCTTCGCCGCCCGAGCCATTAACCGCAAGAATGCTGCCGAACTGGGTGGTAAAAAATGTTTCAGCGACAACCGGTTGATTCGCCAAAATAGCCGCTAGCGGTATTCGATAAATCACCGACCCCGCGAATGAATCAGCAGCGGTGGTAAACATATTGCTCGTAAAGTAGACGAAATTGTTACTTACCTGCATATGCGGAAAATCGTACCAAGTGCCGGTCAAATTGATTTGCTCAGGGAAAAAATCATAGGTTTGCCACGGAATCGGGTTGTTGCCGAGCGTGTTGTCTCTTCCGACTGCTAGTCGAACACCGCCCGTACTTGTAGCGGTGTTGCCGGTTTTGATGTACTGCAAAAACCAAAAAACCAATCCTTTATGACTCGCTTGCGTTGCGCGCTGGTCGCAACAAAAGCCAGCAGAAAATGGCGTACCAGGGTCTCTTGGAAACGCGGTGTATGGGCTAACAAATCGGCGTGTTTCGCCATTGTCAGTACTGATGCCAGAGAACCAGTTGTAAGTCTCGAAAACATTCAACCCGCTGCTGGCAATACTCGGCTCCGCAACCGTTGAAATGCTGCCATTGCCACCCACATTGGGACCGGCGGTTGATGTTCGCAGCAAAGTGAACGTTTCAGGCGCGAAGCTGCGGTTCCGTGAGTCAGTAGGCACCGCTACAGAAAAACTAACAGGATCATTCGTAACAATAAACGGCTCGCGCAGTTGCCCGTCATGCTCTTGATTTTCTCGAACTTTGCCAGGGCCTTCAGGTTGCTTCGGGGCAATATTTAGAAGCGGTGTTTCAAAATATCGGCCTGAGCCAACTTCAACTTTAATACCTTCTCTTGCTTGGCTTTCAACAGTTAAGCTGATTGGGCGTTCGGCGGCAAAACTTAAAGTGCTTGCCACCAATATAACCGCAGTGTTTACCGCGAACCTAAAATTTAACTTCATAGTCTTCTCCAGAAAAAACTAACAATTCGCAGGAAACCGGCGAACATGTAATCGCGGCTCATTTTTCGCGCCCGATAATCTAATTTTCAGTCTTAAATCACCAGTGTGCAGTTGTGAAAACAGCAAAATATTTGCTTTTTGATCCGCAGTCGCAAATTCGCCCCTCAACCCCGCTGCTTCAAACAGTTAATCGCCGCATCAATGCCGTTCAAAGTCAGCGCGAACATGCGCTCGCTGAGCGCGGTTTTGACGATTTGAATTGAAGCGGTCATACCCCAATGCGGCGCTTCAATCGGATTGAGCCATGCAAAATGGCGGAAATGGCCGAGCAGCTGCTGTAGATGAAAGATGCCGGGCTGTTCGTTCCAGTGTTCGAGCGAGCCGCCGTGGCTTAGGATTTCATACGGGCTCATGCTGGCATCGCCGACAAAAATCAGCTTGTAGTCAGGCTCAAACCGGTGCAGAAGCGTCTGTAAATCGACACTGCTGTCGCTGCGGCGGGCATTTTCGCGCCACAGCTTTTCGTAGATAAAGTTGTGGAAGTAATAGCTCTCAAGATGTTTGAACTCACTTTTCAGTGAGTGAAACAGCTGCTCAACTTGCAACACGTGCGAATCCATACTGCCGCCGACGTCCAGCAATAGCAGCACTTTCACTGCGTTGTGGCGCTCTTTGCGCATTTTTAGATCAAGAAAACCGGCGTTTTTCGCGGTGCTGGCGATCGTTTCGTCTAAATCCAGTTCATTCTCCTGACCGGTTCTAGCGAATTGGCGCAATTTGCGAAGCGCGAGCTTCATTTGCCGGGTATCGAGCGTTCGATTGGCGTCAAAATCTTTGAACTGGCGCTGCTCCCACACTTTAACCGCGCGCCCGTGCCGGGCCTGCCCGCCGATGCGCACACCTTCTGGGTGATAGCCGCTATTGCCAAACGGTGACGTGCCGCCGGTGCCAATCCAGCGATTGCCGCCCTGATGTCGGTCGGTTTGCTCAGCTAAGCGTTCGCGCAGGGTTTGCATGAGGGCTTCGAAACTTCCCAAGCCTGAGAGCGCAGCTTTTTCCGCCTCAGTAAGCTGGCGTTTGAGCTCAGCCTCTAACCAGCTAGTCGGCAAGCCCGATAAATCCGCAAAAGCGGCGTCGCTTGCTTCAAAAAAAGCGCCGAAAATTCGATCAAATCGATCAAACTGACTTTCATCTTTGACGAGCACCGCGCGCGATAAATGATGAAATTCACTCAAATCTGGTGCGATAACGCCGCTTTTTAAGGCATCACACAAGTGTAGATATTCCGAGACACTAGGTTTTAGGCCACCGGCCCGCAGTGCTTGGAAAAAACGAATCGGCACGGATTATCTGATTCGATCTACAAGTTGAGGGTCAGCGTATCGCCCAGCTCAACGCCCAGCGTTTTCGCGACGCCCGCGTTCGTTTCCAGTACGTAGCGTGCGGGTGCATTACTCGGATAATTTGGGCACTGCTCCGGACTTAAATTGCAAGGCGGCACGGACAGCGCCTGCCCGACCAACTTTAACTGCTCGTCAAAATACAAAATATCGAGGGAAATCTTGCAGTTATGCATCCAAAAGCTGTGCATGGCGGTTTCTTCAAATACGAACAGCATGCCGTGGTTTTTCTCTAATGAGTCACGAAACATCATGCCGCGCGCTCTAGTTTGATCGTTGTCGACAACTTCAACTTCAAAGCGCTGGCCGCGCAATTCAACGCTTGGCGTACGCGCGCAGCCGCTGCTCAAGCCAATCATCAATATACACATCAAATGGATGAGTTTCATAAGCGTTGCAGCGCTTTAACGGGGCATTTGTCGGCGCTCGCGCGCGCCTGCACTTCATCAGCTACTTGCCGCTGCGCAAGCTTTATTTCGGCAATCAATAGCCAATTACGCACGCAAAGCGGGCCTAGCTGCGCGCTTTGCTCGAACGATTTACGCGCCATCATTTCCGCTTCCAAATAGTTTTCGTTACGAAATAGCGCCTCAGCGGTGTATTGCAGCACCAGCGGATTTTCCGGCTCAATAATGCGCGCTTCAACGGTTAGCTCACGCGCTTTGAAAAAATCGCCGGCGCGATCAGCGGCTTCAATTTTTTCAAAAATAAGCATCACCGCTGGGTTATGCACCGGCGTTATGGTCAGCACATCGCCGGTTTTCGCCGCTGCCGCGCGAATTTCCATAATCGGATCGCGCACAGGAACTACTTTTTCCGGCGCTTTTGCGACTGGCGCTGGCGAGTCAAACCATGTGCAGCTGGCAATAAAAAAAGTCAGCGCAGATAAAACTGCAGCTTTAAAGGCGCGCATAGGGTGATTATTTTGATGAAACATATTTTTCCCGCCGCACTGATGGAATCGGAAATCCCTGTTCTTTCAACGCGTTAAAGCATTCATCGACCATATTCGGGTTGCCACATAGGTAAACAATATCCTGCGCTGGATCAAGGCTCAAATGCTGCAAAGCCGCGTGCACGTGGCCTTTGAGGCGCACCGAATTCGCGCCTAGATCAACATCAGCGCCAGCCTGCTGACGTGACGTACAGCCAAAATAGCGAAAATTGGTGTGCGCTTTGGCAAACGCTTGAAATTCTTCGGTGTATAGCAGCTCTTGCTCAACCCGCGCGCCCTGGACAATCACCACCGATTTTCCCAGAGCCTGGATCTGCTCGGCAATTTGCGGCAGCATCGCGCGATAGGGCGTTATGCCAGTGCCGGTGCCGATCAGAATATAGCGCTTATTTTTATCGGCTTCTAACAGGCAAAATCGGCCATATGGCCCGCTAGCTTGCACGTCTTCGCCTAACTTCAGGTTTGATAGCAGCGCAGTGGCCGCGCCGCCGTCGACGTAGCTGACCGCAATTTCAAATTCAGGCTCTGCACCTGCAACCGGCGCATTGGCTAGGCTATAGCTGCGTTTGGTAGCAGCGCCGTTATGCTCAAAGTGGATCTGCAGGAATTGCCCGGGAATATAGGGCAGCGCATCTGCATCGGGGCGCTGAAACACTAAATGCCGGACCGAATCCGCCAGCATTTTGCTGCCGGTTAAGCGCAGCGGGAAATGATTTGCCAAGTGATTTGCTCAGTTTTAATACGATGCGGGATTTTACATGGTTTCATCAGCAGCGTGGAGCGGCCTCATTTGTCACTCATGCTCAAGCACCGTTTGCAATAGCGCCGATTCAAACATTGCCGCTGGCGAAATAACCGGCTCTTGCAGCGGAATTCGCGCGCCGTAGCGCTCGCGCATTTTGGCCTGCACCGCTGGATCTTCTAGATTAAATTCATGCAGCTTTTGCAAAGCGCCAATTTGCACACCCAGCGCTTGGTCGTAGGCCTTCCAAACTAATTCAGAGCAATAAATTCGCTTATCCGACCACTCAAAGGTCAAATCATAGGGCTTGCCAGCATACTGCTCAGCGGCGGCGCGCAACTTCTTGAGCGCGGCGGGCGTTAGCCGAGTGCTCGCATCACGCAATCGCTTGACAACATAGTGGCCGCCCTGCCCGCGCGCTATCCAATTTGCCAGTGGTGTCAAACGTACCGTTTTGACCGCTTCAAATACAAATGGTTTACCGGCTTGAAAAACAATCAAACCCATATGGCTGTACTTAGAATTACTGGCGCGTTGAATAGCCAAGGACTGCGCTGAGCGTGAGGTTTGGAAAATGATGTCGCCATCTTTAAGTGGTTCGGCGCCGGATATAGCGGAGGCGCTCAGCAGATAGAATAAAAGCAAGAGATAGTGCATCGATATTGCTCGGTGATATCAGGCTCCGACAGTGTAGGCGTTCTTAGAGCGCGGAAACCAACTCGAAAAGCCCTAATTGCTCCAAATATGCCAGCTTAGCCGCCAAAGCTATTGGCCACGCTCAAGCCGTACAATCCGCTTTTCAAACAGTCTTACTGAGCTAATCCATGCCCTTCACACCGTTCCATATGGGCCCTGGCCTGCTATTCAAAGCGTGTCTACAAGGCAGCTTTTCGCTAATGGTTTTTGGCTGGGCGCAAATTGTCATGGACATTCAACCGCTGCTCGTGCTGCTAACCGAGCAAGGGCATCTGCATGATTTCAGTCATACTTATATTGGCGCAACGCTGCTTGGTGCAGTTGCCGCATTGAGCGGTAAATATCTAGCCGAAATTGGGCTAAAGCTGATTGACGCGCGGCAGTTTTTGCCCATTAGCTGGCCGGTAGCGTGCGTTAGTGCAGCGATTGGCACTTATAGCCACGTGGTGTTAGACAGCCTGATGCATTCTGATGTCGAGCCGTTTTATCCATTTTCAGCTGCCAATGGTTTGCTGGGTTTGATCTCCGTAGAGACTCTGCACTGGCTGTGCATCGGCAGCGGCGCGTTTGGATCGGTGCTGTATTTTGCCTTAGCACGCTGGCAGGCGAATAAGCGCCAGCGGCAAGCACGCTAAGGCTTTATCTTTGCTATGCGTCCACTTGCGGTTTTTGATTTTGACCACACGATTACCTCGTACGATTCAGCAGCACGATTTTTTATCTGGCTGATTCGGCGCAGCGCTTGCAAGTGTGCCATCGTGCTGTGTGCATTTCCCCTGCTTGGCCCCTTGTTCTTGCTGCGCCATACCCAAAAAATACCGATTCGATTTGGTGCGTGGGTTGCGACGCTTGGGCTATCACACGAGCAACTGGCCGACCACATATTTATGCATCTACGATCTGTCGCCAACAATGGAGACTCACTCATTCGACCTGCCGCGCGCGCGCGCATCAATTTTCATCTACATCATGGCCATGATGTAGTCGTCGCAACCGGTTCACTCGAACTGCTAGCGAGGGCCATATTGGACAGCGAGGGATTGAGCGGTATTGCGGTTGTAGGGTCCAGCATGCGCAAGCTCCTAGGCGGTATGGTGGTGCATGAACATTGCATCGGTAAACAGAAAATCCCAATGTTGCGGGCGCGTGGCTATTTCGCTCCTTGGGAATTTGCTTACACCGACCACTGGGCCGATCTCCCGTTGCTAAGCCATGCTGTACAGCGCTTTATTGTCAATCCAAGACCTAAATGCGCGGCGCGCTTCAAAGCTCAGCTTGACCCAAAAATCGTTTGGTTGACTTGGATATGACGCAATGCCCACGCTATTGCAGGTTGTGTGGTAGCTAATCGCTAGCATGAAACACGGTTACAAAGTCTGACCGCTGATTTCCCAACAATGTGAAACGTTTAGCGCCGGCAAGCGTAATAAACCCGTTGCAGGCGCTCAGCTTTAATGCCGAGTAAATAACCAAAGATCAGCCAAGTGTTGATCATATGCGTGCGCCAAAAGCCGAGCCGCTCAAATCGGCGCGCGGACGTCAAAATCTGGCTGGGTAGTTTGATGATTCTGCCGTGTCGGCGCGCCTGCCTAAAAAATGCGACGTCCTCAAATAGCGCTAACGCAGGAATTCCGCCGAGCTGCAAGTAGTGCTGCTTGCGCACCAGCAAGCCTTGATCACCGAACGTAGTTACCAGCGTGTCGAATCGGCTGCAAAATTCCAGGAATCGGTAGCTGCGCCCAGGCGCGTCAAACTTCACTCGAAACGTGCCAACCATCATCTTCGGATTGGCAAACGCAGCGCTCACCGTTGCAAGCGCGCCGGGCGAAAGTTTGCAATCCGCATGCAAAAAAATAAGCAACTCACCGGCCGCAACGCTAGCAGCCAGTCGGCACTGCGCGCCGCGGCCTGGCGATGTTCGGATAACTTGATCGGCATACAGTTCAGCGATTTTTTCACTGCCGTCGTCGCTGTTGCCATCTACTACAATTAGCTCGCACCCGGGCAAGTGTGCGCGCACGCTGGTTAGGCAGTTAGCTAAATTCGACGCCTCATTTAAACAGGGAACGATCACGCTGATGCTCACGAGCTGCTCGATTTAAACGCGCGTTTGAGCGCTAGCCAACCAAAGCGGATATCCGAGAAAGCCAGCGGAAATGGCACTTTGTGGCAAGCCACCCAGCGCCAATAGCCACCCTGCTGATCAAACTGCGCGCGCCGCTGCGGTTCGATTTTACTGCGATTGGTAAAAAACAATTGCCCGCGAAATCCGCGTGCGCGCACGTCGGTGTACATGTACCAGGCGAGCAGTTTATCGACCAGCGAAAAGCGAGTCTGTTGCGGCGCGTATTGTGCGCCACTAAAATATTGAGTGGTGCCTAGCGCTGGGCGAACGATATCGCGCACGTTGCCTTTTAACAGTAGCTTCATATCGGCAATCCAGCTGCCATTGATCAGATTTATCGCGGGAAACGGCGCCATATTGCCCCACAGCACCGGTTTTTTGGTCGGGCCATTGCCGTTTGAAAACCAAGGCAGATAGGCGCGCACCGCACCGACGCAGTAGGCAAATTCGAGCGGATCGTAATCACGCACGCGCAATAAAAAAGTGACTTCGCGCTGTTCTTTACGGCCGAGCTTTAGCACTTCAGCGCGAAATTGATCGTTGGACAGGTGCCCGATCAAATCCAGAAAATCATCGAAAATCAAAAACACGCCGTTGTAATGCACCGCACCGTGCAAATAGTTGACTGCGTGCGGCATGCGCCGCTGTGGACCGTGCGGAATTTCTTCGACCGATATTGAACGGGACACCATTTTGGCCAAAAACTGCCCCGTTTTTTCGACGATTTCAATATCCATCGATTCGGGATATTTCGAAGGTGATCTAAAAGCGATGTTGTGACGCCAAATTGCATCGCCCTGAGCCACTGCCGATATACGCTTGCCGGTAATCCACGGATGATCAGGCTTTAGGGCGTTTGCTTTAAATTTCGCCATAAACCAAAACACAATCGGCACTTCAAAAACCAGCAATAGAAGCTGGCGTATAAAGCAATAAGCAACTCGCATAAATCGGCGGGGCAATGCAAAAAGGCGGGGAGTTTTCATGCGGGCAATGTAGCCGCAAGCTTTTGAAATGCAACTCGATACTTGAGCGCATCAAAAATTGATACTGATTGAGTAGTGCTGGCGTATTTTTTGGCCAATATGCGTAGTTTTTACCTGCCAACCTTTGATTTACATACACCTTATGGGTGTACATCAAAGGAAAACGATCGTGAGCCAAATTGCATTGGAAACTAACTTAAGTTAACGGCATGCCCCTAAATCCCAATGTCATTTACTTAAGCTAGCAACCAAAATGTCTTTAAAGTGCGGCAGCCTAAAGATCGGGTGGAAGAAGGAGCCGTTTGTGGTCGGTTTCATAGTAAGCCGCGATAATTTGTTAGAGTCTTCCCGCCGCCAGGGCCAAAAGCATTGCGCTATGGAAGCGGGTGAATGACAACCCGGTCGGTTGAACTTGGTGCCAAGGCTATCGGCGACTTGCAACAGAAAGCCATCACGACGGCAGATCAAAACATCAGCAAATTAAGGAATACCCATGCAGCAATCCATTGCCCACGTCGCACTGATCGTGCGTGATTACGATGAAGCGCTCGCGTTCTACGTCGACAAACTCGGGTTTAGCCTAACCGAAGATCGATTTGAGCCTGAGCAAAACAAGCGCTGGGTTACGATTGCGCCGCCTGGAACTTCGACAACCTCAGTTTTGCTTGCACGCGCGTCCAGCCCTGAGCAAGCCGCTTTGATTGGTAATCAAGCTGCTGGCCGGGTGTTTTTATTTTTGCAAACCGACGATTTCTGGCGCGATTACCACCGAATGCAGGCGGCTGGGGTGAATTTCGTCCGCCCGCCCAGTGAGGAAGCTTACGGAACCGTGGCAGTATTTGAGGATTTGTACGGCACGCGCTGGGATTTGTTGGAGTATAGGTGAACATTTTTCCCGCATTAAACAAGGCAGCTAACCAAGGCTGCGCTTAAACCGCTAAACTTCGCCGCATGACACCTAATATCCGCCGAAAACTGAGCGAGCTTAAAGATCGCTATCAGGAAGTTGCGCTGCTGCTTGCTGACCCACAAAACATTAGCGATAACAATCGCTTCCGTGCGCTGAGCCGTGAATATGCGGGCTTAGAGCCTGCCGTGCAAACCTTCGAGCAGTTCGAAAAAATGGAAGGCGATCGCGCGGAGACGTATGCGATGCTGCAAGGCTCGGACGCTGAAATGGCAGCAATGGCCAAAGAAGAGCTGCCCGAGCTGGATGCACAGCTTGAGGCGCTTGATACCCAGCTCAATATGCAGCTGGTGCCGAAAGATCCAATGGATGGCGCGAATATCTATTTGGAAGTACGCGCCGGTACCGGCGGCGATGAAGCGGCCATTTTTGCGGGTGACTTATTCCGGATGTATACCCGCTACGCCGATAACGTCGGTTGGAAGCTGGAAATCATGTCGGCCAGCCAGGGCGAGCACGGCGGATATAAGGAAGTAATTGCACGCGTCGAAGGCCAAGACGTCTATTCCAGGCTCAAATTTGAATCGGGCACGCACCGCGTGCAGCGCGTGCCGCTGACGGAAGCGCAGGGGCGAATCCACACTTCCGCCTGCACAGTGGCGATTTTGCCGGAGCTAGAAGAAATCGGCGATGTTGAGTTGAACCCAGCGGATTTGAAGGTCGACACCTTTCGCGCATCTGGCGCCGGCGGCCAGCACGTCAATAAAACCGAATCGGCGATTCGAATTACCCATATTCCCAGCGGCGTAGTGGTCGAGTGCCAAGATGAGCGTTCGCAGCACAAAAATCGCGCGCGCGCGATGGGCCTGCTGCGCGCCCGGCTTACCGATACTGAAAAGCAAAAGCAAAACACCGCGCAGTCGGAATCACGCCGTTTGCAAGTCGGCAGCGGCGATCGCAGCCAGCGTATTCGCACGTACAATTTCCCGCAGGGCCGCATTACCGATCACCGCATCAACTTAACAATTTATCAGCTCGATCCAGTTATGCAGGGCGATTTAGCGCAGCTGCTTGATCCGCTTCAGCAAGAACACAATGCGGATCAGTTGAAGGAATTGATTGGTAGTTAGGCAGCGAATATTCGGCGTAATGCTTTTTCGTCATTCCCACGAAAGCGGGAACCCAGCACAGATGTCAACGCTCAACCGAACGCATAAGGAACCTGGGTTCCCGCCTTCGCGGGAATGACGATATAGAGAATGGTTCGCTTGCTCGTACATCCAATCTTTAAACATTTACTTAGTTTATTAATTTTACAAAATCCTTAAGGAAGCAACCATGCCAATCATTACTCTGCCCGACGGAAGCCAGCGCCACCCAGAAGCCGCGCTTTCCGTGTTGGATTTTGCCGCCTCTATTGGCCCAGGCTTAGCGAAAGCTGCGCTCGCCGGTAAAGTCGATGGCCGCTTGGTAGATTTGAGCTTCGTAATGGAGCAAGACGCCAAGCTAGAGATCGTTACGGAAAAACACGGTGATGCACTAGAGATTATTCGCCACTCCACCGCCCATTTATTAGCGCAAGCGGTGCAGCGGCTGTATCCAGAAACCCAAGTCACGATTGGCCCGGTGGTGGAAAACGGCTTTTATTACGACTTCAGCCGCAAAACGCCGTTCACTGAAACCGATTTGAGCGCGATTGAAGCCGAAATGCAGAAAATCGTCAAAGAAGCCCTGCCCGTTTCGCGCCGAACTCTAGATCGTGATGCCGCCATTGAAGTGTTCAAAGCCAAAGGCGAGCACTTCAAAGCATTGATTATTGACGACATTATTCCAATGGGCGAGCAGATATCCCTGTATGGCCAAGGCAGCTTTGAAGACTTGTGCCGTGGCCCGCACGTGCCCAACACCGCCAAACTCGGCGCGTTTAAGCTGATGAAAGTCGCCGGTGCTTACTGGCGCGGCGACCAGAAAAACGAGCAGCTGCAACGCATTTACGGCACCGCCTGGCTCAATAAAAAAGATTTAGACGCGCATCTGCATCAGTTGGAAGAAGCGGAAAAGCGCGACCACCGTAAAATCGGCAAATCACTAGAATTGTTTCACATGCAAGAAGAAGCACCAGGTTTGGTGTTTTGGCACCCAAAAGGTTGGGCGCTGTGGCAGGTGATCGAGCAATACATGCGCCGCGTTTACGTCGATAACGGCTACGCCGAAGTGCGCGGCCCGCAGATTCTGGATCGTTCGCTGTGGGAAAAATCCGGGCACTGGGATAATTACGGGCAAAATATGTTTACCACTGCATCGGAAAATCGCGAATACGCGGTCAAGCCGATGAACTGCCCGGGCCATGTGCAGATTTACAATCACGGCCTGCATTCGTACCGCGATTTGCCACTGCGCTACGGTGAATTTGGCTCTTGCCACCGCAATGAGCCCTCCGGCGCGCTGCACGGCATTATGCGGGTACGCGGCTTCACGCAGGACGATGGCCACGTGTTTTGCACCGAAGCGCAAATCCAGCCGGAAGTTGCGGCGTTCGTCAAACTACTGCGTGAGGTCTACACCGATTTTGGCTTTAGCGAAATCATCTACAAGCTATCCACGCGCCCTGAAAAACGGGTCGGCTCTGATGCGGACTGGGACAAAGCCGAAGCCGCACTGATGCACGCACTCGAAAGCCAGGGCATCGAGTACATTTTGCAACCCGGCGAAGGCGCGTTTTACGGCCCGAAAATCGAATTTACGCTCAAAGATAGCCTAGGCCGGCCCTGGCAATGCGGCACCATTCAAGTCGACCCGAGCATGCCGGCACGATTAGGTGCTGAATACGTGGCGGAAGATTCCAGCCGCAAAACGCCAATCATGCTGCACCGCGCAATTTTAGGCTCGCTTGAGCGCTTCATTGGCATTCTGATTGAGAATCATGCGGGCGCGATGCCGCTATGGCTGGCGCCCGAGCAAATCGCTGTTATGGGTATTACCGATGCGCAGGCAGATTATGTCACCGGCGTAACAGCCAAACTAAAAGCGCACGGCCTGCGCGCCATTTCAGATTTACGCAACGAAAAAGTCGGCTACAAAGTACGCGAACATACCTTGAGCAAAATTCCCTACATGCTGGTCGCGGGCGCTAGAGAAGTCGAATCCAATTCGGTCAGCGTGCGCAAGCGCAATGGTGAGGATTTGGGTGTAATGACGCTGGATGCGTTGGTTGCGCTGCTGAAAGTGGAGTGTGGGCAGTATTCGCGGGTGAGTGTTGGTTAGGGCTTGTGCGCGCAAAGCTATCAAGGTATCAATTGGTGCGCTATCCAAATTTAGGCTGATGCTTGGTCTACATCTACGCCTGAATATCTAAGCCGTAAACGCTAAACGAATCTGCTCGAATTTGGGAAATTTTTGCTTCAACGGAAATTGGACAAATTTCAAAAAAGCTTGCGTTATGACTATGACGGGTTTTTGCTCTGCTAAGCTTGGTGCACTTCAAACACACCGGATATCTCATGAACCACACTCAGCATGTGAAAGATTTCGTGTCAAACAAATGGGACAACGACATCATCCCGCAGCTCAAAACCTACATCAAAATACCGGCGAAATCCCCAGCGTTTGACGAGGAATGGGAGCAGCGCGGCTATATGGCCGAGGCGATGGCGCTGATTGAAGCCTGGGTGCGCCAGCAGCCGATTCCGGGCATGACAATTGAAAAAATCCAGTTGCCAGGGCGCACCCCGCTGTTGTTTTTGGAGATTCCAGGCCAGGGTGAGGATTGCATATTGCTATACGGTCACATGGATAAACAGCCAGAAATGCACGGCTGGGCCAATGATTTGGGGCCGTGGATTCCCGTGATTAGCGACGACAAGCTCTACGGGCGCGGCGGTGCAGATGATGGCTATGCGGTGTTTGCCTCACTCACGGCCATTATGGCGCTGCATGAGCGCGGCATTCCGCATGCGCGCTGCGTGGTGCTGATCGAAGGCTGTGAAGAATCAGGCAGCTATGATTTGCCGTTTTATATGAGCTACCTGGCAGATCGCATCGGCCAGCCGAGCTTAGTGGTGTGCTTGGATTCGGGCTGCGGTAATTACGATCAGCTGTGGGTAACCACCAGCCTGCGCGGGCTAGCAGGCGGCACATTGCGGGTAAAAGTATTGGATGAAGGCGTGCATTCGGGCGACGCCAGCGGCATTGTGCCGTCGAGCTTTCGAATCCTGCGCCAACTGCTAAGCCGAATTGAAGATGAGCGCACCGGGAAGATTATTCCTGAGATTTTCTACGTCGATATTCCCAGCGAACGCATGCAGCAGGCGAAAAACACCGCCGCAATTTTAGGCGATGCGAGTTACGACCGATTTCCCTGGGCAGGTAACACGCGCCCGATGCTGGACGATACCGCAGAGCTGCTGCTGAATCGAACTTGGCGCCCGACGTTATCGGTGACTGGCGCGGAAGGCTTTCCCAGCTTGGGCAACGCCGGCAATGTATTGCGCCCAGAAACGGCGCTGAAACTCTCGATCCGCATTCCGCCGATGTTGGATGCCGAACGCGCATCAAAAGCGCTCAAAGAAATGCTGGAACGCGATCCACCGTATGGCGCGCGGGTTGAGTTTGAAGCCGAAGCCGCCGCCAGCGGTTGGGCCGCGCCACCGACCAAAAGCTGGCTGCAAGCTACTTTGGATGAAGCCTCAGCCGCGCACTTTGGGCCAAGCTCCGCTGCCATGGGCGAAGGCGGCACGATTCCGTTTATGGGCATGCTGAGCGAGCGTTTTCCGAACGCGCAGTTCATGATTTCCGGCCTGCTTGGGCCCAAATCTAACGCGCATGGGCCAAATGAGTTTTTGCATATTCCGACTGGTAAGAAGCTCACCGCGGCGGTAGCCGATGTGATTGCTAAGCACTATCAGCGGGCGGGAGATGATGCTACGCCAAGCGTGAGCGCTTAGCGCATGCAGCCTACGGCAATTGAAATCGCCGGCACTATTTTGTTTGTGCTGGCTGTACTCCACACCTTTTCTACGACTTATTTCGAGCGCCTAGCCAATCGCTACCCGACGCACAGCGGGCTCTTCCACCTGCTGGGCGAAATTGAAGTGGTATTTGGTTTTTGGGCGCTCATTTTCGTCGTCTTTTATGCGTTCGTGCGCAGCACAGAGCATGCAATTGGGTATTTGGAGGGCCTTAATTTCACCGAACCCATGTTTGTATTTGTGGTGATGGTGGTAGCAGCGAGCAAGCCCATTTTGGATATCGTTCGGCGCACGATTTTGGCACTGACTTCAGCGCTGCCGATAGCGCCTGGGCTGGCGTTTTACGGCGTTGCACTAACCATCACTCCGCTGCTGGGTTCATTCATTACCGAACCCGCCGCGATGACGCTTGCGGCACTGCTGCTGCGTGAACTGCTATTCGCGCCCGGCATATCAGAGCGCCTTAAATACGGAACGCTCGCGACATTGCTGGTCAACGTGAGCATCGGCGGTACGCTCACCCCCTATGCAGCGCCACCGGTGCTGATGGTTGCCACAACCTGGGATTGGGATTTGACCTTCATGCTGCAAAACTTTGGCTGGAAAGCCGCGCTTGCGGTAGGAGTCAATGCATTAATTGCCTGCTGGGTGTTTCGCAAAGAACTGGCGGCGCACCCTATAAAGCCCGAGTTTGATCCGCGCACCGCACCGGCAATGCTCACGATTACGCACCTACTTTTTCTATTGGGTGTAGTCGTTTTTGCGCATCATCCAGTGGTTTTTTTCGGTCTGTTTCTATTTTTCATTGGCATCACGCATGCCTATAAACGCTATCAAGAGCGGCTGATTTTACGCGAAGGCTTACTGGTTGGATTTTTCTTGGCAGGTTTGGTTGTGCTCGGCGCGCAGCAGCGCTGGTGGCTACAGCCCTTGATCTCTGATTTAAATCCGCTCGCACTATTTTTCGGGGCAACCGCATTAACCGCGATCACCGACAACGCTGCGCTGACATATCTGGGTTCACTTTTAGAAGGCACCGATGCCGCATTTCAATATTATCTTGTAGCTGGCGCGGTAACCGGTGGCGGCTTGACCGTCATTGCCAATGCTCCGAATCCGGCGGCTTTTTCGATCTTGCAGGGCCATTTTAAAGATGGCGCGATTAGCGCGCTCAAATTGTTGATTGCTGCGCTATTGCCAACTACGATAGCGGCTATGGCCTTTACGCTGCTGTGATGCGCGCACGCAACCAGCCAGTCGCTGAAACGTCTCACGCCGATGTTCTACGCGTTTGTGATTGCAACACCCGCAGCTTGCGCGAGTTGCTGGCAAGGTTCGGCTTACGCATGATTATTGTCGAGCCCGATACTGCTATTCCCGGCAGCTTTTGGGGCGATGACGAAGCCGGCTTAATTCTGAATGCGCTATACGCCAGGTTGGATACGCCGCTGCACTCGGTGTTGCATGAAGCCTGCCACTGGATCACCTGCACACCTGCGCGCAGAGCTGTGCTGCACACCGACGCCGCTGATAATCAGATGGAAGAAAACGCTACTTGCTATCTACAAATTCTGTTGGCAGACGTTCTGCCCGGTTTTGGACGCGAACGCGCGCTCGCCGACATGGACGCCTGGGGTTACAGTTTTAGATTGGGCTCAGCAAAAGCGTGGTTCGAGCAAGATGCAGTTAATGAACGCGACTGGCTCGTCAAATACCTGCTCATCGAAGAGGCAGGGCCTATACGCTTTCAAGTTCGAAGCAGCGCATGAGGCGCAGTAAATCGAGCGCCAAAACGAGACCCTGGTACAAACAGATAATCTTTGGCGTGCTGTGGTGTGCGCTCGGTTTAACTGTGCTTTCAATTGCGCTGGTACTGCTATTTCGCTTCGTCAATCCACCCACCAGCGCCATTGCCATACAGCGGCGCGCCAGCGCATGGATGAGCGATCAACCCTATCAAGCCGAGCAGTGCTGGCGCACATTAGCCGGCATTGGCCCGAACGCAGCGTTAGCCGTAATCGCGAGTGAAGATCAGCGCTTCAATCAGCATTGGGGTATCGATTTAGCCGAGCTTAGCAAAGCCGCTCAAAGCGAAGGCCGCAAACGCGGCGCGAGTACGATTACCCAGCAGTTGGCGAAAAATCTATTCTTATGGCATGGCCGCAGCTATCTGCGTAAGGGATTGGAAGCCTATTTTGCCGTGCTGATTGAGCTGACCTGGAGCAAGCCGCGCATACTGGAAGTGTACTTAAACATCGTCGAATTCGGCCCCGGCGTTTATGGGATTTGCGCGGGTGCCAAGCGCTCTTTTCGGGTCGAACCGGTGCGGCTTTCGCCCTATCACGCTGCATTATTAGCCGCCTCACTACCTAACCCTCACCAGCGCTTTGCGCACGCGCCCAGCGCCGCTATGCACAAGCGCGCCAGCTGGATTGTCAGGCAAATGCAGCAATTAGGCGGGGCATCTTATTTGGCGGGGCTCTAAATAGAGGTGCGTCGAAAGCGCGCGCCTGCACCTGAGCTTGATTGATCTGCGCTGTACAATCGCAGCGGGGCTGACGGTGACGGCTTCTACCGCCAAACCTGCCACCTGCGGCGTCGGCGCAATTTTGGTGGCGGGACTTAAACGGTTAATAAGGCGAGCGTGATGCTTTTGCAAATCATGGGAATGCTCCTTGTGTGGTTGATTAGTTTTCAAAGCCATTAGCGAAAATATTTTCGGGCTGATTAGTTTGGGCAGTCGCGCTGTGGAATCCGCCGCTGAGCGCGTAAATGCCGCCACTGGCGAGTCCAGCTATTGATTGCGCCGACGTGCCGGTTAGCACGTAAGAACCCCCAACTGCGCGAGCGCCGCCGCCCGCAACTACTTGCTTGGTTATGGTGTAAGTCCCGCCTGTGGGTGGCGGTAAGGCTTGGCTCTGGGCTGTTGAAGCCGTGAGCAGCAGCAGAGGTAGTGAACAGATTTTGATCATCGAACGCTCCAAAACGCCGCTGTAATTCAACGGATTATGGATAAGTACGAGATTTCAATTCGGAAACGACAACCAGGGCAAAGATAATTGAAAAATCCGCTGACCGCCATTTTGATGCGTGATGCGCGGCGCTACACTTCGCTCTCCAAGGATTGAAGGTCACCTCCCATGCGCTCCACGCTCGATATTGATGACGATTTGCTTGCCGCTGCGCGTGAACTCGCTTCCCGCCAGCGCCGCAGCTGCGGTGAAGTCGTGTCGATGCTCCTGCGCAAATCGCTGCTGCCTGAGCCTTCAACAAATATACGGAACGGCATTATTCTATTTCCGCGCCAGAGTGATGCGACTATCGTTACGCTCGAACACGTCAATGCGCTGCGCGATGAGCTTCCCGATGTTCGTGCGCCGTAGCGCGTGATTTATTGGCTGGACGCCAACGTGTTGATTGCACTGCTTGATCCCTTGCACTTATTTCATGACGCCGCGCACCGCTGGTGGACACAAAACGAGCCGCGTCAGTGGGCAAGTTGCCCGCTTACTGAGAACGCGTTCGTTAGAATTTGCAGCCATCCACGCTATGGCAATCGCCCTGGCAATGCGAGTGTAGAAGCAGGCTTACTGCGTCAATTTATTTCGCTTGGAAACCATCGATTTTGGCCTGACCAGCTCAGCTTGTTGGACGCGGCGCATTTTGAGCTTGATAGGATAAATCACTCAGGCGAGCTAACTGACGTATATCTATTAGCCCTAGCCGCCAGCAACAATGCGCAACTTGCCACTTTAGATCACAAACTGCGCGCGAATGCTTCGCGCGCAGGTGCAAAATGGCTGCACTTGATAAGCAGCATTTGAATTAGCAAAGGCATAGTCAAACAAACTCGCCAACGCCTCTAAATCCGTCCAACCCAGCACATTAGCTGCGCTAAGGGATTGGATCATGGCTCTACGAATCGCAAAAAATTTGTGCCCTATTGACTGCCCACGTTGAGCATGCGCGCCACTAGCTAGCGGCCAACATGCACTACTTGACGCATTGCTTTACTTTTATCTTTGCTTTACTTTCAAGCTCGTCACCCACATTGGGCCAAGGAGCAAGCCATGCATTCCGTTGAAGCAGTCGTTTCCAGCAAAGGGCAAGTCACCTTGCCCGCCGCCATGCGTGCCAAACTCGGGATCAAACCGGGTTCGCACATTCATTTTGAGCTGCGCGAGGGCGAGTTGGTGATCAAGCCGGAGCTGCCGATGAGCGCGTTTTACGGCATGTTGAAGGGCTTTGACCTGGGGGATATTGAGCCCGAGAAAGAGCCAGATCGGGAATTCTAATGAATGTCGTCGACAGCTCAGGTTGGATTGAGTTTTTCTTGGCAGGTGCGCATGGGCCGATTTTCAAGCCGGTGATTGAAGACCACCATCGCCTGCTGGTGCCCACTATCGCCCTGTATGAAGTACACAAGATCCTCAGCCGCGCCTTGCCGCAAGCTTTGGTGACGCAGTGCTTGGATGTGATGCGCCGTGGGCGCGTGCTTGAGCTTACCGACGCCCGCGCGATTGCCGCATCAGAGGCCGCATTGCGTTTCAAACTGGCAATGGCAGATGCTGCGATGTACAGCATGGCACGGGAGTTCGACGCCACTTTCTGGACGCAGGACGTGGACTACCAGGGTTTAACCGGTGTGCGGTACTGCGCCAAAGACACCGCGCCATGAGCTTCCTAGCCGAACTAAGACGCCGCAATGTGATTCGCATGGCGGGGCTGTCTGGCACTTGCCTACGGTGCAGTAGGCGAAAGAGACAAAGCTCTTGCCCGCGAGTCCGACTTGAGCCAGTGGCAGCCGTTGTTTGCGCGATTAACGATGTGTACTGACGCCACCGAATCCAGCATCATGACCGATACGCAAGCCATGCTATATTCTGTACAGATACAGCAAAGGAGAAAAGTATGGCGCAGTTAAACTTGCACACAACACCCGAGTTTGAGTCGCAACTCGCTGTGTTGATGCGGCTAAGATCTATATCCAGTAAGTCGGAAGCCATTCGCGTGGCCGTGGCAGAACAAGCCAAAGCTGCGCAGATGAGCCATCTTCGGAGCGATTTTTCGGCCTTGGTGGGCTTATTCAAACCAAAGCAGCGCGCCCGTTTTGAGAACGACGACGCCCTGTGGGAACAAGACAAGTCTCGCGAAAGCGACACGGTAGACGTCTCTCATGGTGGTTGACACCTCAGCGCTGCTGGCCGTGTTGTTTGGCGAACCACGAGCAACTCAACTTGCGCAAATATTGTCAACCGCAAATCACCCCATCATGAGTGCCGTGAATTACACCGAATGTTTGATACGCGTGCTAGACCACGCCCCTGATGCCGCTAAAACCTTGGAGCGCACTTTGGCAGAGTTCGATCTTGAGGTAGTGCCTGTTGATCGCGTGCTGGCCAGTGCCGCAGCGCTTGCGCGTTTGCGATATCCCATAAACCTAGGCGACTGTTTTGCCTACTCGTTGGCAAAAGCACGGGGTTTGCCTATGCTTACTTTGGACAGTGACTTTAAAAAAACGGATATCGAGCTTGTGGCAATAGGGCAATAACAATGAACTTCCTCGCCGAACTCAAACGCCGCAACGTCATCCGCATGGCCGGGCTGTATTTGGTCGGCGCGTGGCTGATCACGCAAGTTGCCAGCACCGTGTTTCCGGCTTTCGATTTGCCCGATTGGGCGTTGCGCGGGGTGATTTTGCTGCTCGCCATCGGCTTTATTCCCGCGCTGATCATTTCCTGGGTGTTCGAGCTAACACCCGACGGCCTGCGACGCGAAGACGATGTCGCGTCCGCAGAACCTACTGATTCCAACGTATCCAACACCGCGCAGCGCATGAATCGCATGATCGTAGTGGTCATGGCGCTGGCTTTGGGCTATTTCGCGTTTGATAAATTCGTGCTGGCGCCGAGTCTTGTCGCCACCACACCGACCGCTGCGATAACCGCAACACCCGTTGCAACAGCCGCTGACACGTCAAACGTCAAACCCATCGTCCGCGGCATCGCCGTACTGCCCTTCGATAACCTAAGCCCCGATCCGGACAACGCCTTCTTTGCTGGCGGTGTTTACGAGGAAGTGCTGACCAAGCTTTCCCGCATCGGCGAGCTGCGGGTGATTTCGCGCACCTCGATGGAGCGCATCGCCGAAGACAAACTCGAAGTCGGCGCGATTGGCGCGCGTCTCGGCGTCAGCCACGTGCTCGAAGGCAGCGTGCGTCGCGAAGGCGATCTAATCCGTGTGACGGTGCAGCTGATCGAAGCGGCAACCGACAAGCACATCTGGGCAGAAAACTACGACCGCAAGCTCGATGACGTATTCGCAATTCAGAGCGAAATCGCCATTGCCATTGCCGACCAACTCAAACTCAGCCTAAGCCCAGAACTTCAAGCCAATCTCAACGAACGCCCGACGCAGAACCAAGCCGCGTATGCGCTTTACCTGCGGGCGCGGGAAGAATCGCGCACTTTGCTCAGCACCGAAGGCTTCAAGTCCAACATTGCCTTGCTCGAGCCCGCGGTCGCAGCCGATCCCGATTTCCTGCAAGCGCGTGTCTTGCTGGCCAATGCCTATGGGCGGATCAATTGGCAAGGCGACGATTTGGACGGCGGCTACGCCAACAAGGCCAAGCTGGCGGTAGCAGATCTTGTGCAGCGCTGGCCGGATCACCCACAAAGCCGCATCGCGCAGGGGCAGTTGCTGTACAACCTCGAGCGCGATTATGCGCCCGCCCTGGCGCACTTTGAAGCCGCCAGCGCGCAGTTGCCGGGTCACTTCGAACTACTCAGAAGCATCAGCGCCTGCCTGAAACGCCTTGGCCAGAATCAGGCGTTCCTCGAAACCGCTAAGCATGTGGTTGAACTCGACCCTGAGTCTGTGCTCGCGTTTGGCGAATTGGTGCTGGCGCTACTGGCGAATCAACGCCTGGACGAGGCCGTGACGGTGGCTGAGCGCGCACTGGAACGCTTTCCAACCGAGAGATTTGCGCGTTTAGCTGTGATGTGGACCAAACTGGCGCAGGGCGATGACATCAGCGTGGTGTTGGCCTTGGCACCGGATTCGCGTGAAGCCATGATTGCGCGTTTTGTTCAAGGCAATATCGATGCGCTGCTACCTCAGGTTGGTGCGAAGCCACCAAAGAATCATGGAGGCCGGGACACGCTCGCTCCGCTTCAACAAATCGAGCTGCTGCAGCTGGCTGGGCGCGGCGCCGAAGCAAAAGCATGGCTAGCGGCGAACGGGCCGAGCGCAGTGTCAGCGCGTGCCCTGGCTGAAAACTCGCTAACACCTGCCTTCCAAAAAGCCGTGACGCGCGGCCATCTGGCCTATTGGGCTGCGCTGTCGGGCGAAACAACACTTGCCAGAGAGCATCTAAAACAAGCGCAAGCGGAACCCGCAAGAGATGATCGCGCTCGGTTTTACTGGTTTCTATCTGGTGCCGAGCGACGACTGGGCAACGCCGAAGCGGCGTGGCAGCTGATCCAACCCTATGTCGGAACAGGCGAACTGGATAGCATCAGCCACGGTGAGCTGCGGGCTTTTAAGTCTTATTACGACAAGGTCTATGGCAAATCACCGAGCTATCAAACTTACATGGCGAAGATTGCGGAAGTTAAAACCCCGCCATGAGCAAACCCTACGCCCCGCCGTACACGCTGAGCAGCACCATCGTTCGCCGCTGGTTTGGCGCCCGGCTAGGCCGACGACGCTAAAACCTCACTGTTTCTGGTCGTTGCGTAGTTGATCACCCAAGTTGTCGCCACGCTTTGCCAGTGGTCGAAGCCAGCGCTTCCTTCCCGCCACACACGCTACCGCGCGCGATCGTGCAGCGCGTGACAACACTGCCAGCGCAATGTATCTTACTTGCGTCTTAC
>JANOQN010000084.1:0-39258 GCA_031422315.1 Rhodanobacteraceae bacterium | reverse complement strand
CCGCAATATCACCCAACTGTTAGGCGCGCCACCGGTCAATTTTACGATGGATATTTTGGTGCCTGATCAATTGCCAAACGGCGTGCTGAGCTTTACCGCCACGGATACTGCGGGAAATACTTCCGAAGTGGGCACGGCTATCTCGATTGTTGAAGCGCCGCCGGTGCAGGATGACATCTTTAAGAGTGGCTTTGAGTGAGCTGATTCAAAATTCAATAATAAAATGTCGTCGTAAGCGCTTTCATTCGGACCGCGCACTAATTCCATTTCTAAATCAAGACGATAATAAGGCGGCGATGTGGGGATCGACGAAGGCGTACTTAATGTACGTCTAGGAGACCGGATCGAGCCAACGTAATTAGCTATTTGATTTAGAATTGGAATAAGGTGATTCGAAATGATTGCGCTTAACTTAACGAGCACCGGTAAATGCCGGTGCTCGCTTTTTTTCAAGCTCAGTCAGCAAACAGTGCAGTCTGATTAATTGCAAAATGATGTTTGTCAGACTACAACCAGAGCGCTGAAGTTGAGTTACAAAAATACTGTTGGCTTAGCCGTTTTCAACTAAAGAGCAACCCATGCTCATAGAAACTAATCTGCCGGCCGAGCAATGCAATAACTAAAGCCAAAACAATGGCCTATCCCGTTCGATCTTGGAAGAAGTATTGGAGCAAAGTATTGCACAGAAAAAGGGCCTCACCATTTATCTCAATGCCCAAGTTATCCACGCGATCTTTGTTCGCCGGCACGACGAAAACACGATTGAGCTGCGCAATCAAACCTCGAGCCGAGTCATTATTCGCTGTGATCGTATTGATGCAATTTCGATACTCTAGCGCACGCTTGAACGACTTGGATCGCCCTTTTAGCGCGTAACAATAGTCGCAAGTACACCAGCCAAACTTTCGTTATCGCTATCAAGCGTGTAGTAAATATTATTAACCAAACAGCGCTTGCCTTCTGCTTTTATTTCAACTCTTTCTTTCCACTCAAGAATACCTGGAGTTGCGAAATAATATGGCATAAGGTGCTGTGCGTATTGAAGCCACACATAAACCTCAGCGCCATTTTTGGCTGGAACAGCGCTGGATACGTAGAAATTGGTATAACCTTCGGTTACACCGGAGAATAAATGCCCCTGAAAAATTGGGGGTGCTTTACTTTGCGAGCGCTTAAATTCCTTTTTCTCGGCTAATGCGGCAGCAGAAAATAGCTTATACAGTGATGTAGTCATATAGGGTTTTAGCTGTTTTAACTCTATTTCGGACGGCACGGAAAACAGTCTGCCTGTGTCGACGGTTGCATAGAAATCATGCGCAGCGGTTCGGCTTTCAATTTCAGAGCAGGTTTTTGAGTGACACAAACTACTTGCCGATAGGGCAAGTAAAGCAATAGCAAATTTCATAATTTTCGATCCTTGATCGGTGGAAACTTCTAAAAGCCCCATTTTCGTCGTGAGGCTCAAAGCGCAAGCATTTTCTTGCGGCCGCTGAAATTGCTAACCGCTACAGACTTGACCATTGTGCGACCAAACCATAAGCGTGCAACAGCCCAATGAGCAGGCAAATTCCCGATGAAACCAGCCAAAAGCGTGCAGAATTATCGGGAAAGGCTGACTTAAGCAACGGAAACGCGAATGCGCGGGCCAGGTACGCCGTGCTGATCGCCATCAGTGCGAGCTTGCTTAATGGCAATTCGCGAATCACGCCTGCGCCAGAAAAGGCGTAGGCGGCCCAAACAAACAATAGGCCTGCGATAACCAGTGTGATCAAGGTAGGCCTGGCTTTTCCAGCTTCGGCGGCGCGTGCCATTTTTTCGCCAGCGCCCAAAAAGCGATACGCAGGCGCGCCAAGCAAAATGCAGACTAGATGCGCGATTGCCGCCGCAGCGCTCAGTGCGCCGCCGAGTACGAGGGTTTGTGTTCCGTAAGGCAGCATGATGTTTTTCCTGAGTTCTGAGATTGAAAGGGTGCGGATAGTGAGTGACGAGAAGCGCAACTATAGGCCAAGCTTTTCTTCAATTTCTTGGCACACGTTTTCAATGCCAGGATGCGCCGCGAACTCTTTTGCCATGTGCGCGCATTGAGTAAGCATTGCACTCGAGGTCAGTATCGCCGCAAGTGCCTGCTCAAGCCGGCGCGCCGTTAGCTTTTGCGCGTGCAGCACGTTGCCAACGCCCAGCGCAGCAATCCGCGCACCATTGTCAAACTGATCCCACGCAAAAGGAACCGCAAGCTGGGGCACGCCCGCGCGCAAGGCCTCTGCCGTGGTACCGATTCCGCCATGGTGAACGATGGCCGCGACGTGTGGCAAAAGCGCCTTCAAGCAGACATAGGGTTGCCAGTGAATCGTGTCGGGTAGCACCGCCTGTATTTGCGTTCGTAGCGGCGTTAAAAAAATTGCCCGCCGTTTAAGACGCGCGCTTGCAACGATAGCTGCGCGAAAAAACGCATCTGCATGCGCGTGGCCGGTGCCGGGCGTGAAAACGATGGGGCGATCCCCAGCGTTTAGGAAATTGCTCAATGCAGCAGGCAAAGCCGCATCAGGGGATAGCTGGTAAAGCGGAAAGCTCGCCATCTGCAGCGGGCTTGGCCAGTCTGGATGTGGCCCGGCAAACCACTCTGGCACCAGCATGACCGTTAAGTCGGCGACACCTGCCGTATGCGCTAAGTAGCTTTTGACGGGAGGATGTTTGCATTCCTCGTTTTGTCGAGACAAAGCAAGTCCTTTGACATTGGTGCGCAGTGCATTAACTTCAGCCACCGCAATCGGGTCAATCAAACCTGCTTCAATAACGCGCCACAATAGCCGACGCCATGCCATTGGAAGCCATTTAGGCACTGCCCATGGCCCGATGTTTAATGGGTCGTAACAGGTACGCAGATTGGAAGGTGCAAGGCAGACCCCAACAATTTTAATATTCGCGCCAGATTCGCGCACCAGCTCAGCCGCTGGCAGCGCAATTTGATGCGCAATAACGACGCAACGCTCTTGCGTTTGTAATGCCTGTAGTGCGTCTGCAATTTGCCGCCACGGCAGGCTGAAGCCGGTAAACAACGCGGCGAAGCCCTTTTGCGGGTTCCAAATATCGGGGTTATCGTATCTTTGGCAATATTCTTCCCGGGTTCCAAAACTTACAAACGGCAGCCCAGATTTGCGGAGAATATCGCTATGAAATTCCGATCCAATGAAAGTGACTTTGCGCCCCTGGGCTTGAAATGTCTTGGCGAGGCCAATGAATGGATAGACATCCCCGGCGGTACCGGTGGCGATAAAAATAAAGTGCGTATTTTGAGAAATCATTGAGAACTCCAAGCCCATCGAATTTTAATGCCTGCTTAGCGCTAGCGATTTTTATGCTATCGCTAGCGAAATGCCTTTCGTCTTGACTTAAACGCAGGCGCAGCACTAAACCGAACCGTTGAAAGCGGATCAAATATTCTGCTTGGCAAGCGTTGCCATGCGCTAACGATGAAGGCTTTTGTTTGCACGCCATCAATGGCACAAAATCTATTTTTGAAAATGCTGTTCGTTTTCTGCAAAGCCCAACGTTTATGGTAATCGTGACGCACTAATTTGTGGTCGCTCCCATCAATGAAGCACAGGCCTGGCGCAGCGACAAAAAGCAACCCGGCGTACTTGTTTGCCTTGGCAAACGAGAAATCTAATTACTTATAGAGAAAACTATGAACACCAACGATGCAACACACGAGCTTCAACCAAAGCGATTCCTGGCACGTCAATTCGTGCAACAGACACAAAAGAAACTTATAAAAGCAAGTCCGTTCAGCAGCTTTTTGCTCGGATTTTGCATTGCGTCTGCCTACCACCGAGAGCAAATTTCCGCGGCTTTGCCACGCCGTTCAGTGCGCTCGCTTCAGCTCATCCGAGGGAACTTTCACCCGCTGCATGCGTCGGGAAGCAACACAAGCTTACGAGTAGTCCCATGAGCCTACGTGTTGCAAATATCAGCCTGATGCTGATGCTGACTGCGTTATCAATTTCCGATTGCGCCCGCTCGGCATCTTTGCGGCTACTAGAGAGCGCTCCTCAGCGTTTCGATTTTATCGACATTCCAAGTCTTCCGTCCGATTTTGGTCGAGCTGAATTTGCGTTTGAACTGTGGATAAAACCAGACGCCTCTTTCCCGGTTGGGCCAGTATGGCGCGCCTCCAAAGATCAACTGCGAAACTGGTCGGATGCCGACCCCGAGCCACTGTCGTCACCCAGCTGGTGGCTTGCCGGTAATTTTCTACTCGACGGACATACGCGCCCTCATGGGTTCGACTTCGACGACACCCGAGAAGGCACATTTAGCCTGCAGTTTTATGGTGGTGGGCGGCTGCGCTGGATGTTTGCAGATGGTGATCTCGATGTGCCTGGAAAAGTCTGGAGTGTCCAGGCTTGGCCAGCATCCACAGCGCCGAGCCTGCTGGATGATCGCTGGCACCACATTGTTGCTCAACGTCGCTGGCGCAACCCAAAAGGTGCCGTGCTCGAGCTCTGGATTGACGGTCAACTACAAGCCTCGCGTGAGATTCCGGAGCAAGTCGATATGCGTCCGTGGTGGGACACACTTGCCCACCCAGGCGATCCATCGGCGCTGGGTGGCTGGGCACTGGGCGCCGAAGTCATGACGGCCTGGGATCAGGTTTTCAATCAGTACGAAGATTATAAGGGACAGGTTGATGAGCTTCGCCTGTGGTCACGATCGCTTGATAGCGCCGAGATCATTGCGGCCGCGCGCGGCGAGCCAGTGGTATCAGATGGCGTATCGGCACATTTTTCGTTCGACGAAAACGCAGGCGACACCATCGCGGACCGTATCGATCCAGACTATCGATTGACTCTTCATCGAGGCTTGGCGCGCTCCTGGGTGAGCGAGGATGCACCCGCTTGCTGTATTCCCACATCTTCGATGCGCCCGCCTGCTGTAGCCCGACCTCTTCCCGCCCCCAAACAATGAGCACTCCCATGTCAAAGACACTACTTATTCTCGCCCCCCTGCTTTGCTTCGCTTTGACGCCAATAGTCGCCAGTGCGTGCGCCAAGCTAAGCGAAGGCGACCAGCGTGCGATACGGGCAACTGCCTTGGACTACGCCGAAGGCTGGTATAGCGGCGACCGAGCACGGATGGAACGCTCACTGCACGATGCGCTGGCAAAACGCGCCTACTTGCCCGATGCAGCGGGTCAGCGTCGACTGAGTGAAATGGACAAAGAACGCCTGTTGAGTGGCAATAAGCCCGAGAACGCAGCGCACTATGCCAAGGCCCCCAAGCGCACCGAGGTATTGATTCTCAGCGGTTTTTGTAACGTGGCATCAGTCAAACTGACGATGGATGAATGGGTCGATTTCATGCATGTTGCTCGAACCGAAAATGGCGCGTGGCGCATTGTGAACGTACTGTGGGAACTGAAACCCAAAGGAGAAGAAGATCGCTAACAAAGATTTCGCTCGCCTCGTGATGGCGTGGCGATCTGAGGATCAGCCACGCACTTTAAAGGCTTAGAGCTTAGGCATATCCACGACGCGGAGTACGGCGTTCGCTACCGCACACACCTTAATGCCGGTAGGCGTTTGCGCTTCAACCGAGACAGAAACCACGCAAATGGTGCTGCCAACCTGCAAGGCTTGCGCCTTGGCAACTATTGTGTCGCCACTCGCTGGCGCTAAAAAGTTGACGTGCAAATCTACTGTAACGGCAATTTTACCCGGTGGCAGGGCTGTTGTTGCTGCTGCGCCAGCAGCATGATCCGCCAGACCAGAGACGATTCCGCCGTGAAAGTAACCCTTAAATTGAAGAAGCTCTGGCTTTTTTGCAAGCGTAAGTTCAACGCGACCTGGCTCTGCCGAATTGACTTCGACACCCGCCGAACGAGTGAATCCGGTGAGCGCGGTCACCTGTCGTACAAGTTGAATTGGATTCATTGCAGCGCCGATCAGATGTGGTGGTTTGTAAGACGCCTAATCATAAGCGTGTTCGCTTCTATTGTGGCGCGGGTGCAAGATGCCACGTTTAAGAGTGGCATTGAGTAACTCATGACTCGCAATTGGATTGAACTATTTGCCGACAAGGCTGGTAGAAAATGGCGCGCGCTCAATCATTCCCTACCGCCCCAGTTCGCGGTTCGAATGAAAGCGCCCACGCCCGCTACGATTGCACCGATGGGGCCAAAAACAAAAACCGCAGTCATGATCGCTTCGACCGCGCCGTCGTGGCGATTCGACGACAGTTTCGAGACAAGGAAGTAGCCCGCCGGCGCTGCAACGGCAAAGCCGATAATGACAAATAGCAGTACCCAAAGAACTCTAGCCATACAAAACTCCTGGTTCGCTTCACGGCGTAATGACTCAACGCAACGTTTGATTTCAGTGTCGCCAAATCACAATAACGATATGAGGGCACTGAAACGAACAAAAAATATGGGCCATAGAGAGTTATGTTGAACCGCTGCGCTGATATCGATGCCAGTCTGTCGTTTTACATCTACTTTAACCGTGGCAGAACTTTCCTGTTCGCTTTGGCTTTGGCGGCGCGTTTATCACTAAACAATCGAGCAACTCGATTTCCTTAACGACCCAACTAAAAGACTCCCAACTATGATGAAAATATTTTACCTTCTATTCTTTGCGAGTTTTTTTGTTTGCGGACAAAGTAATGCTGATGACAAAAAGAGCAGCTTAGAATTTCATAGCGCAACCAAAAATTGGTTTTCTGCTTGGGAATTAGTTAGCAAAAATATCTATGGAATTGACCAAGCTAGGCCAGTGGAATTTGTTTTTTTTGATGACAAATATGTGTATTCAACCTCTGATGTGGCCGTCAAAAAAGGCAGGCCTGTTAAAGGCAATAATCTAATGAATTTGCGATTTTATTGGAGAAGGGAATTACACAACGACTCAATTACACTCCCAGACAAATCAGAAGTACCGATTAGCTTAATGGCATTTGCGGGGGAGATCCCGACTGAAGGTAAATCGTTTTTCGTGATGCCATTACCGAGTTTTTGGAAGCAGGCAGAAGTTTCAAGTAAAGAGTTGGGGTTAGAAAATCTCATCACGGGTGTATTTATCCACGAATTTTCTCACTCACAACAGATGCAGAATTTTGGTAAAAAAGCAACGGTGTTTGAAAAGCAGAGTTCTTTTGGGATTGAATTTAGTGATGACATCGTTCAGAATATTTTCTCGAAAGACCAGGAATATCTGAAATTATACAAGAAAGAAACTAGAATTTTATATGGCTCAATAAAAAACAATGCGTTAGACAAAACTGAATTAAGTGAAGGCTTGTCATTAATGAATCAGCGGCACAATAAGTATTTCAACGGCAAGTTTGAAAACCTTAAAGAAATCGACGATTTTTTTCTTACCATGGAAGGGCTCGGGCAATACTCAATGTTCTTATGGTTGACGCATCCAGAAGGTGGCAACATAAAGAGCGAAATTGCGATTGTAGGGGTAAGGCGTGGCGGAAAATGGTGGTCGCAAGACGAAGGATTTGCATTGTTTTTAATTTTGGACAAGCTTACTTCACCTAATAATTGGGCAAAGGATATGTTTGGCGAAAAGACTGAAAGTGTCGTTGTTTTAATCAACAGATTTAGTTTGTGAATGTCAGAAGCAATAGCTGTCAGATTTGCCTGACAGCCTACAAAATTGCTGCCTGAGTGCTGATTGTTCGTGTGCTGGGCAACATTGCCCGCATGACGCCACACTATTTCACCTCAAAGCAGTTGACTCGGGCTTCGCTTTGCGGACACTCAGCGCTCGGATTTTCCAGAGGCATCATGACGACAGCCGCTCTACCTACCACGCGACCCACCTTGAGTGTCTCGCAGCTTGCCGCCTTGATTCGCGGCGTGCTGGAGGACAGCTTTACCAGCGTGTGGGTAGAAGGTGAGGTCAATGGCTTTAAGCCGATGCCGAGCGGGCACTGGTATTTCACGCTAAAGGATCAAGACGCCACTTTAAAAGTGGCAATGTTCAAAGGCCGCAACCTGTACAGCAAAATTGCGCCGGTCAATGGTGAAAAGCTGCGCGTACGAGGCCGAGTAACGCTTTACGACGCCCGTGGCGAGCTGCAAATGGTGGCCGAACAGGTGGAAGCCGCAGGTTCCGGCCAGCTGCAGCGCGCTTTTGAAGAAGCGAAAGCTAGGCTGCAAGCCGAGGGTTTGTTTGATGTCGCGAAAAAGCGCGCTTTACCGGCGTTTCCGCGCCGGGTGGCAGTGTTAACTTCCCCGCAGGGCGCAGCGATTAGCGATGTGTTGGCGGTATTTGCACGGCGCTATCCGCTCTTGCAGGTTGAGATTTGGCCAAGCTTGGTGCAGGGCGATGAAGCGATTGCTCAGCTGCGTCAACGCGTGTCTGAAATTGCGAGCGTCGCTAGTCGCTATGATGTGTTACTGGTGACGAGGGGCGGCGGCTCCGCACAGGATTTGGCCTGTTTTAATGATGAAACGCTGGCGCGTCAATTGGCAGGTTTTCCGATTCCAGTGGTGGCTGCGGTTGGACATGAGATTGATTTTTCGCTGATTGATTTTATCGCCGACGTGCGCGCCGCAACGCCCAGCGCGGCGGCCGAGTTAATTGCACCGGATCGGCAGCGTTTGCAAGCACAGTTGACGCAAAATTCAGCCCGCATGCGCCGAATCGTGCAGGGCCGATTAGAGCAATATCAATTCAAGCTTGAGCAACAATTTCGGCTACTACAAGCTAACTCACCCATCGCCATTATTGGCCGTAATCGCGAGCGCCTTGCACACGCCAAATCGCTATTACAGCGTGCTTTGCAAGCCCAATTTGCGCAGCTTTTACAGCGCCTGAAAAATGATGCGGCAAGGTTAAACAGCGCGGATCCAGTGCCGGTTTTGCAAAAAAATCGACACCGTTTGATGAGTGCGCGAATGGCGCTGGAAAAGGCGGTCAATTCTAGATTGATCAACGCGAAGCGCACCTTGGCGCAAGCAGATTTACAGCTCCGCGCGTTATCACCTGAGCGCACCTTGGAGCGCGGCTATGCGATCGTGCAAGATGGCGTAAGTGGACAAATTTATTCGCGAGCCGGGCAAATTGCTGTGCCCGCAGTGCTGCAATTGCGCATGGCAGACGGCCTGGTTGATGTGCAAGCAACCCCAGCAAAGCACACGCCGTGAGCAAGTTTTTTTCACGCCTAGCGTGTTTGCTAGCGGTCACTTGGTTTACTTGCGCTTCGCTTTTCGCGGCTGCCCCGGTGCTGTTGGCGGAAACGCTTGAGCTAAAAAATCGCCCGAATTTTCAGATTCAAGACTACCTAGTCAGTGAAAAGTTGGACGGCATTCGTGCAATTTGGGACGGCAAAACATTGCAATATCGAAGCGGCGGTTTGATTCAAGCACCGAGCGCGTTTTTAAATCAGCTACCTAAAAATCAAGCCTTAGATGGCGAACTTTGGCTAGGCTATCAGCGCTTTGAAGCGCTGTCGGCTATTGTTCGGTTGGCTCAACCAGGCAAGGATGCATGGCTGGGCGTGCAGTACCACATCTTTGAGCTACCCAACGGCCCCGGCGGTTTTGCCGAGCGTGCCAAACGCATTGAACAAATCGTAGTTCAGGCTTTGCGCGCAAATCCAGATACACCACTGCGCACAATCCCGCAGCGGCGCACGAACAATCTGCCGGATTTAGAGAGGCAATTGCAAAGCGTACTAGCGAAAGGCGGTGAAGGCCTGATGCTGCACTTAACGAGCGCGCCTTACATCACCGGCCGCAGCGATGTTCTGCTAAAACTCAAGCCTTGGCACGATATGGAAGCCAAAGTGGTCGGCCATTTGCCGGGCAAGGGTCAGTTCAAAGGCCAGCTCGGCGCACTGCGGGTGCAGTTAGAAAACGGCAAGCGCTTTTCTATTGGCACCGGTTTTAGTAAGTTCGAGCGCGCCAACCCACCGCCTATTGGCAGCCATGTCACGTTTCGCTACCGGGGTTTTACTGTGCATGGATTGCCACGATTTGCGGTGTATTTAAGGGTTCGGTTGCCGGAGTAAGCTAAGAATTAATCGACTACGACCGTTAGCGCCTTTTACACCCGGCAGCTTCGCCACCGGCGCAACGCTTGAGCTCAGGGCGACCTTGATGTCAAAATCAAAACCTTACAGTTAGGTCACACCGAACTTGCAGGGGCCGGTGCATATTGCCGGTCGAGTCAATCCAACTACAACTATACGTGTCAAGCTAACTAAATCTGTCAGAGAATTAATCGCAACGACGAAGTAAGTTAGCGTCATCAAGCAAACGTTCAAGCGCTGGCGATCAAACCCCGACCTACAGCTTCGGCGCAGCCTTCACCTTGCCGCTCCAAGCCTTGCTGATGATCATCCATTCGCCGTCAATTTTGGTGAGTGCAATGTAGTCCACGCCGTCCCATGTCGGGTAGTCCAAGGTGACTTTGGCCAGCGCTGCATTGTCGGTAATGTCTAAGATTTCAACGGTGCGCTTGCGCTGGCTTTCATCTGCGGCAATCGTGCCATCGAATCGGTTGGCAAACTCACTACCGCTGACAACCATTACCTTATCAGTTTTTGCGGCATGGCCGATCATCACACCATCACTGCGAAAGCGCTTTCGGATGTACGCACCGTCGCCAGTTTCATAGGCTAGTATAAAGTCTTGCATGGCTAACTTTACCGCTTCATGCTCGGCGCTCTGCGCGGTCGCCGTGTAGGGAGACATGAGTAAGGCGGCGAATAAAATGGGTTGAAGCACTTGTTTCATCATTTTAAAGTTTCCTGATTAGCGTTGTTGAGTGTTGAATATGTTTCATCGAGTGCGGCTTTTATTTGGTGAGTGCGGAATTAAGTTTTGTCACATCAGCCTGCGATTGCAGCGTCTTAACGATGGCGGCCACGACGCCGTTCGTGGATTCCCAATTCATGCCGGTGATCAAGCGGCCATCGACTTCTACATGCGCGCGGGCACGCACACCGGCGCTAAATCGTCCTTTGTTTTCCCGCAAGCGCTGTTCGATCGAAAATGGAAAGGTCTTGTAGTACGGTGCATCCATGTCTTCAAAGGCATCAGGGTAGCCAGTGACGCGCTTGCCGCTGACCAGTGCAGTGCCGTTGGCAAGTTTTAAGTCCACCAGCCCAGCGCTGCCGTGGCAGACCGCTGCAACAATGCCGTTTTGCTTTTCATAGATGCGCATCGCCAAAGCTTGCATGCCTGGATGTTCCGCAACGCCGTACATCGCCGCACTGCCGCCGATGTACATCAGCGCGGAATATTCGCTTGCGGCTACTTCTTCAGGCGTGCGGGTATTGGCTAAGCCCCACATGAAATCGGTGTCGTAAAAATTCGCGCGGTGTTCGGCATCGGTAAAATCGATGTAGGCCAGCGGTACCGCGCCGCCCTTTGGGCTAACGAACTGCACGCCATAGCCAGCAGCGCGAAATCCTGTGTAAGCATGCAACAGCTCGCCAAAACTATTGCCCGCGTTTAAATCAGTGCCCGGCATGGTGTGGGCATTGGACACCACCAGCACCACTTTTCGGCCGTGTACTGCGGCGGGCTGGCGGGCGGCGGTTTTGCTGATAATCAGCCACTTGCCATCGATCTTCTTGAGCAAAAAGAAATCCGCAAAGCGGGCCTGAAGTCTGGCGTGTAACACTTCCGCTTTCGCAGTCGCGACGCCGCCGTCAATTTGGACGCTGAGCAAGCCACCGAAGCGGCCGTTGAACTGCCCAACTTTTTCGCCAAAGCCCTTAAGGTAGTCAGCAAACAGTACTTCACGCATGCCGCCGGTGCCGTTGTCTAGATACAGGCGCGCATCAGGGTGAAACGCGCGTTTGAGCTGATTAGGGCGATTAAAGGAAGTGCCCGCCAGATAGTCCTGAATGACTGCTTCGACCTGAAGCTGGTCAGTGGCGGGCTGGGCAAACGCGGTTCCGCACAGCGCGAACAGTGCGATTCCAAACAGCTTGAGTGTGTAAAGCGTTTTTGTCATCGGTAGAGCTCCGGATGGTGGAGCCTAGATTCTGTTCGATACCTTTGTGAATCAATATCTTAGAGCGTGTTTTAAAACTCCTGAATCGTGTTTTAGGAGTCCGAATCCACTAGCGTTTGCCGCCAAGCGGCCGGTGTGGTGCCCTCGAGCTTCTTAAAGCTGCTGTAAAAAGTCGACATAGATAGAAAACCTACGGCCTCGGCGATTTGCTCCATTGACATCGGATCGGGCTTGGACATCAGCGATTTTGCTGCGTCGATTCGCAGCAGCGTCAGGTATTGCTTGAACGGCGTTTTATGGTTGTCATTGAGCAATTGCGACAGGCGAGCGGCAGGCATATTCAGCCTTCTTGCTACTTTGTTGAGCGTCAAACCAGCATTGGTGTACAGCCGCTCTACCTGCATCAGCTTGTGCAAGGACTGCAATTCGGCCCTGGCCTCGCTTGGGTCGATCTTGCGATCTTGATAGGGCTCAGGTGGTTCGGGCAAAGTCGCCACCGAGCCAGCCGATGCCCAGGTGCGCTGGGCGACTGCGATCATGGCGCTCAAATACAGCAAAAACGAAAACGACAGCGCACCGACAATGTAGGATGTGAAGCCGGAAGTGTAATAGGCGAGCCAGACCAATGCGACGCCGGTGACCACCGAAACAACCTGGGTGTTTGTCAGCATCCCAGTCGAGACTGCCGCGCTTGCATGCGCCTTGCCCTGTCGAATTGTGCGAAATACCAGCCCCGCTGCGAGCACAATGCACAGCAACCAGCTCGTGTAGATAAATTTGATGACTGGCCCATCGCGCCACAGGTTTAAATACGCGTCGTAGGGATAGACCACGTCAAACGTGATAGCCAGCGCCAGCACGCCCAACACCACCAGCGGATCTTTGCGGGTGCCGCTCGCCTTTGGATCGGCCCAGGCGCGCACGAAACCGAGCAGGCACACGCCAATCAGCGCGCACGCGGTCAAGCCGATTTGCAAATACAGCTTGGGAACCTCAGGCCAGAAGTAAAATACCACCGACTTGCCGGTGCGCACGCTAAGCACAAACACCAGCGCCGCCAGCCAGCGCAGTGCAGGCGTTACGGGTTTTCGCCACAGCAGGTAGAGCGTCAGCGCTAGGCCGTTGAAAGAGCCCAAGGCGGCAAAGAAAAACAATAGATAGGAATCGAACATAATGCAGGTTCGGCGATAGCAAGCTGACGTTTATTGTGCCAGCTTATTCCTGCTACGCGCTTAAACAAGCGCTCTAGCAATCGCCGAATAAACATCAACCGCATTGCCATCGAAGCAAAGCAGCCCAGGATCAGATCGCAGCCAAGTCATTTGCCGCTTAGCGAGCTGGCGCGTAGCGGCGATGCCTTTTTCGCTTAGCTCGGCTAAAGCATATTCGCCGTCCAGATGTGCCCAGGTTTGCCGATAGCCGACGCTGCGCATGCTCGGGTGAACAGCGGTTAGTTCCGTACGTTGGCGCAGTTTGGCGACTTCTGCGACTAGACCGTCGTCCAGCATCGCACTAAAACGCTCGGCGATTTTGCTGTGCAAAGCTGCGCGATCCGTCGGGAATAGCGCAATGCGAAGCTGGCCGGGCGCGGGCGCGTCACTCGCATTCGAGCTGGCTTTGGTTTGCAGCGCGCTAATTGGCGTGCCGGTGGCGTGGAAAACTTCCAGTGCGCGCACAATGCGCTGGGTATCGTTGGCATGAATTCTAGCGGCGGCTTTCGGATCGACCCTTGCTAAATCGGCATGCAGTGCTGCGCTGCCGCGTGCAACCATATCTGCCTGTAGTGCAGCACGGATTGCTGGATCAGAAACCGGCAGTTCGCTCAAACCTCGGCCCAGCGCGCGAAAATACAGCATGGTGCCGCCGACTAAAATGGGCAGTTTGCCGCGCGCTTGAATATCCAAAATCGCCGCGTTAGCGTCTGCGGCAAATTGCGCGGCGCTGTAGCTTTGCTCGGGTTCTAGGATGTCAACTAAATGATGCGCAATGTGTGCGCGTACATCGCTTGACGGTTTAGCAGTACCTATATCCATGCCGCGATAGATTTGCGCGGAATCGACGCTGATAATTTCGCCATTAAACGCTAGCGCTAAGCGCTCGGCAAGCCCGCTTTTGCCGCTAGCCGTCGGGCCGCACAGGTGAACTTCGCGAATGTTTACGGGCATTTCGCCGCCTTACCGTCATTCCCGCGCAGGCGGGAACCCAGGCTCACCAAACTTATAGTGTGTTTGGCGGCGTAAAAATGCGCAGGTTGCGGTGCTTTTAAGGTGGGTGAGAAGGCGGACACCTGTGCTGGGTCCCCGCCTTCGCGGGGATGACGAGGTGGGGCGAAACTACCGGCAAACTCAACTGCGCGTTTGCCAGGATCATTGTTGCTATTGTAAATACTCAAGAATCAGTCGGAATTTTCAACGTAGATCCGGTGCGCACGATATCGTCGGCCAGATTGTTCGCAGCGCGAATTCTTGACACGCTGGTACCGTGCTGCGATGCGATTTCACTCAAAGTTTCACCCGCGCCCACGGTGTGCTGTTTGCTGCGCGCGTGTTTGGCAATCCAGCTGCCCGGCGGCGGTGCGGCGTAAAAATAGGCGCGCACGCCGTCTAAAATCGCATCGGCTAAACGGCCGCGGTGTTTGGCGCTATTGAGATTTTTTTCCTCCTCTGGATTGCTGAGAAACCCTGTTTCGATCAGCATCGAAGGCACATCGGGTGAGCGCAAAACCACAAAGTTGGCGCGCTCAATATAGCGCTTGTGGGTTTTGCCAAACTTGCCGAGCGATTTTAAAACCGAATCAGCAGCCACTGAGCTGGCTTCTAAAGTTGCACCCAAGGATAAATCAAGCAGCACGGCAGCCAGTGAGGTGTCTTTATCATTTAACGATACGCCGCCGACCAAATCCGTGCGATTTTCCCGATCTGCCAAATAGCCTGCAGCTTCGTTACTGGCGCCGCGCTGGCTCAAAATAAACACCGAGGAGCCGCGCACGCTGGCTAAGGTAAACGCATCAGCGTGAATTGAAATAAACAGATCGGCTTTGGCAATGCGCGCCGCTTCAAAGCGCGCTTCGAGCGCGATGTAATCGTCACTATCGCGCACCAAAAAAGCTTTCATGCCGGGTTCGTTGTTGATTCTGTTGGCCAAAGCGCGCGCGACCGCAAGCGTTACTTTTTTCTCATGCGTGCCTTTGGGGCCAATTGCGCCTGGATCTTTGCCGCCGTGGCCCGCATCAATTGCGATGACGACTTCCCGTGGCGATTCGCCAGCCGGTACGGTTTGCACAATCGGCGCGGCAGAACTGCCAGCATCCGGATAAAGATCAAGCACCAGACTAAATTTGCGCGTGCCTCCTGGCGTCAGCAGGAAGGTTTTAGGACGAACCGACTCGGTCAAATCAAATACCACCCGCAGTTGCCCGGTTTCGGTTTGACCGCTGCGAACACCACTGACTAAGCCTTTTGCGCCCGCGCTGAGCATTTTTGTGGAGCGCGCGCCTTTAATGTCCAGCACCAATCGGCTCGGGTTTTCCAGTGAGAAAACCTTGTATTCGGCGCTTGCGCTCAGCTCAAGCACGGCGCGCGTGTAGTCCTTTTTATCCCATAGGCGCACGCTTTTGACGCTAGCGCTTTGCGCAGCTGCACTGAAACTCAGCGCAAGCAAGGCGGTAAAAAAGGCGATAAACAGCGCGAGTTTCGCTAACAATTTGTTTGTCATGGCTTTCAACAAATTAGAATTGCGCTATTAAAGCCAGTTATTTAATGTGTTGCAAGATGTTTAATCAAATAGCCGATGTTTCGCTAACCTTGGTTTGGCTTTATCGGTTGGTTCAGATTGGCAATATGTTTAAAAAATCAAATTCTTACCGCTGCCCTCTATCGCATCCAGCTGTGCTTTTAACTGGCCTCTGGCGCGAATAATGCGCGCGCTATCTTGGCTTTCAAGCTCGCCCATAAAGCCGGTCAGCAGGCTTTTGATCGCATCGCGCTCGCTTAAAATCTCACTGTAAAGCCGTTCCGCTCGGGTAATTAGTGCGATATTCGCTTGATCTTCCCTGGGGTGAATCTTTAATGCCGCCAACGCTTGCAAGCTGGCGCGAATTTCCGATTCACTCAAAAGCCCCGGATTTTGTTGAATAAGCAGCTCAACTTTGGTTTTGCTGGCGTTGACATAGGCTTCAACTTGCAACAAGCCGTTTACATCGTAGGTAAAGCGCACATCTACCGTGTTTTCAGCAGCTTTGAGTTTAGGCAAATTAACGCTTAATTCGCCTAAAAAAACATTATTGACTACGCGGGGGGATTCACCTTGAAAAACCCGCAATTTCAGATGCGTTTGGAAATCCTCAATCGGCGAATAAGTTTCAACTTTACTGACCGGCACCGTGCAATTGCGCTCAATCACGGGGGAAAACATGCCCGGAATTTGTCGGCCTGCACTGTCACGATCGCTCACTTCTAAACCGAGCGTATACGGGCAAACATCGGTTAGCACGACTTCTTTAAAACTGACATCGCGCGCTTTCATACCGGCCACGACCCCAGCACCAAGCGCAATCACCTGATCAGGATTGATATTGCGCAGTGGCAAGCGGCCAAACATTCGGGTAATAAGCCTTGGAATCATCGGCATTCTAGATGCGCCGCCGACCAGAATAATCTCATCCAGTGCTTCCGGGCTGATTTTGGCATCACGCAGCGCGCGTTCAATTGGCGTGCGAATTCGCTGCAAAAGCGGCTGCGCTAATTCGGCGAATCTTGTTTCATCGATACTAAATTGCAGATTTTGGCCGTTAAATTCAAACTCAAAGCTAATTGCTTGCGGGCCGCTGAGCTGCTGTTTGAGCCGTTCTAATCGGCTGCGCAAAATCGCGCGCTGCTGCAAACTTAAGCTGCCAGGGTCCAGTTTGAGCGTCTCTAAGCAATTCTTTTCCAGTAGATCAAGAAAATCCTCACCGCCTAAATAGTTATCACCGGCGGTGGCATGGACTTCCATTACGCCATCAAACATTTCCAATATCGACACGTCAAAGGTGCCGCCGCCTAAATCAAATACCAGAAAGCTCGCGTTTTCGCGCCGCTCCGATAAGCCATAGGCCAGCGCAGCGGCAGTGGGTTCGTTAATCAAACGCTCGACTTTAATGCCAGCTAGCTCGCCCGCGGTACGCGTAGCTTTGCGCTGCACATCGGAAAAATACGCCGGCACGCTGATGATGGCTTCGGTTACTTTTTCCCCAAATGCTGCTTCGGCGTCGGCTATCAAGGATTTCAGCACCAGCGCCGACAGTGCTTCAGCCCGAAAACGCTCCTTGCCCAGCATGATTTCCTTGGCGGTTCCCATGCTGCGCTTAAACGCTGCGGCGGCAAGCTCTGGGTGCGTTTGTGCGCGTTCGCGCGCAGATTTGCCCACCAATATTTGCCCGCTAGCTTCGATGGCCACCACCGAAGGCGTCAAAAAATCCCCCAGCGCGTTCGGCGCAAGCTGCGCCTGTCCGTCATGCCAGCGTGCGATCAGTGAATGGGTTGTACCTAAGTCAATACCTACAATCATGGCTTCCTCAAAATGCTACTTGCGTGCCGATTTTGCTGGCGCATTTGACACTGCGCGCCGAAACCAAAAATAGCCCAAAACCGCTGCTAGCAGCAATGCTGCCGCATAGAACATCAGCATGGTCATATCCGTTTGCGCACGCACGACGGCAAATGCAAATTCAGGCCCAAGACTGCGCGCAGTTTCATAAAGCCCCAAACCCATTTGACTCGCAACCGTCGCCGCCGCTTGAATATAAGCCTGATAAGCCATTGAAAGTGCGAGTAAAAACGGCGCAAGCAGCGCCCGCCAAAAGCCCGCTTTTACACCATTAAACTGCAGCATGGCAACGATGGCTAACGCCGCCAAAAGTGCGAAAGTGCTGCTCCAACCACCGGAAATTGCACTCAGCACCGACCAAAGCGCCCCAATACACAGCGTGCCCAACAAAACCGAAACGAAAATAAGCACCAGCGCGCCACCCCAAAAACCAACCGCATCATCAGCCGCCAATAGTGGGCAGCTTTGAGGAAACCTGCAAGTGCAGGTTTTTGTGGGGGTGCAAATCAGTCTGATGTTTTCCTGGGCGCGTTGACGATGGTCAATGCATTTGACGTAGGTTGGGTGGAGCGTAGCGATACCCAGCGAAAGCTGAGTGTTGAGCCATGGATTTGCATTGCTGGGAATCGCTATGCTCCAGCCTACAAAGCTACTTTACCGTCGAGCATTCAAAATTCGTCAGCCTAGGCAGCGTCCAACTTGCATAGCTGCGCAGCGATTACAACCGAGTTGCTTTAGAATGCCGCTCAAACCGTGGCCTCAATAGGAAAACCCATGCCCATCCCCACTGATTTTGAACTACAAAGCCTTGCCGCAGATTTAGGTGCGGAGCTGTTGCAGCGCCGGATGAAATTGGCGTCCGCCGAAAGCTGCACTGGTGGCTGGCTATCCAAAGTCGTGACGGAAGTGGCCGGCTGCTCGGATTGGTTCGACTGCTCATTCGTGGCGTATAGCTACGAAGCCAAAGAATCCGCCCTCGGTGTGCCGCGTGAAACGTTGGAGCAATTCGGCGCAGTCAGCCAGGAAGTAGTGGTAGCGATGGTGCGCGGCGCACTTTCACGATCACGCGCGAATTTAGCGTGCTCGATCACCGGCATTGCCGGGCCAAGCGGCGCAGTGGCTGGCAAACCAATTGGCACCGTGTGGGTCGCCTGGGGCCGCGGCCATCACCCACCGGTAGCAACGCGGTTTTTATTCGAAGGCGATCGTGATGCCATTCGACGCGCAACGGTCAAAGCCGCGCTCATTGGATTGCGTGAGCAGTTACAGCAACATTAGCAAGACGGGTTGGAAGTTTTTCAAGCCTTACAGTTTGCTTTAGGCTTTTGCTGCCTTGCCCAAGCCCACACACTGGCGCATAGCTTTTCCTCATTGCAAACCGTCAGTAGTTCACGCGCAATTTCCCCCGCAATACACAAATTTTGTTCGCTTGCGTACCGCGCGAATTCGTTAACTAAAATCGGGTCACGCGGTGCAAAAGAATGCACGCGCTGCCAGGCAAGTAGCGCTTTTTCATGATCGCCTTGAAGTGCCAATAGTCGAGCTTGAATCGCACGGCTTGGTCGATGCTTCGGCCTTTGCTGCACAAGCCGTTCAATCATGCTTTTTGCATCAGCCATGTTGCCGAGGCCAAGTAGCGCCTCGGCGCGGTAATTTGAACAAACACTTATTCGTGTTACGCATTCACGCGTCAACTCTTCAACCAAGCCAAAATCGCCCCTAGCCAAATGAATGCTAGCAGCTTGTGACTCGCTCTTGCGTGCCACGAAATAAAGGCCATCAAACCCAAAGTCGGTTGCCAAACTGCTCAACAATTTCATGCGCTCGGACTTTAATTTGGGCTCTAATTGATAAAGCTGAGCTAAGTTAAATCGAGCCCGAGAATCCTCTGGCGCTTTAGCGAATGCAGTTTTTAGGTGTGGAAGCGCGCTGGCCCAGTCGCCCCCGTAGAAATATTCTTCACCTATTCGGCTATCGAATCTCGCCTCTCCAGGCGCTACTTTTTGGTAATAACTCAGCCAATGCTGTCTTTTCGAACGCAGGTCGTACAAATCCGCCAGCCGTTTAGCGTTGTAGTAATCATTCGGATTTTTGGCGAGCAGATAAATCAGATCTTTAAAATTCTCGTTAGAGCGGTCCAAATTGGCGCGGACACCGTTGCGCTCAATCAAGCACCGCGAAGAAGCGGGGCCTTCGCCAATGATTTCGTTGAACTCTTTCAACTGATTCGGCAAAGACGCGCGGCTAAAATCAACCAGTAAAGCGCAGGCGATATCGGTGCTTACGATGCGCTTGTCATACTCACTAAGCGGCGATTGCTGGGCCATTTGCTCGAGTCTTTTCAATTGCTGCATTGATCCATTCCAGCGCGGCATCGCATCAGTAACTCGCGTCAGCCAGAGTTCTAAGCTGTGGCCAAAATCGCGTTCCGCCCTTGCGTTTTGTTCTCTTGAGCATCTGGAGAATTTCGCGAATCGGCAAATCGAAAGATGCAGTCGAAGTGCTTCCGCGCTGGAGGGTGAAAGCGCTATTGCACTAAGCGAATCATCAAGGGCTTTTTCCCATAACGGCATTGCTCGATCAAGCCGACTGTCTGACGTTTGCTGAGAAAAACCACCGCCTCTCGCTTCGAATGCGCGCGCCTGGTAGTGGTTTCCCCGCGCAAGATAGGCCGGAAGCGCGTTCAAATCGGCATTTACCCACGCATCAAAATGCGCCGTCAAAGTAGGATCACTCACTGAGAAGACTTGATCAAACATCGAAATCGGCAGCTTTTTCAGCAAATCAAAGCGATCATTTCTTAACAGTATGTGCGCTTGTAAATGCGTGTTTCTGACATCTCTTGCATCAGCTTTCGGCTCCCATTTCGGCCCGCCTGCATCAATAGCGACATCCAGCCCTGGTTTGGTCGGTTGCGCTGCCAGTTCAGAGTGTGCTGGTGCTTTCGAAGCTTCATCGCAGCCCAACGTACACGTCAAAATGAGCATCAATATCCATAACAACTTAGATTTAATGCTGCGCATGTCGGATTCCCTATGAGTTGATATCAAATTTATTGGCAAGACCTAGGTTATCAGCGAAGTCGGCGTTAACAGGCCCACTTGGTATCTCGGACAAAGCGCGCCGCTATTTTAAAAGCCTAGCATTCGGAATTAGTTTTACTGCAGCTCGGTCAAACGTAGCAAACGTTTTCGCGCCCAATAGCTCTCCCTCAAAAGCAATCGCGCCATCAGCAAAGTCGCCGCCTTCTGCTAAAACACTAATGCCAGCCGCGACTGTGGCGTGATTGACGACCACGTTCGGGCAGGCAATCAGGCTTTGTAACGCACTTATTACGTCTGAGGTGGTTTTTTTATAGACTTTCGTCAAAACCCACACGAATTCACATAGCGCTGGTGTGGCTAAAGCGACAAGCTCAGCGTTCTGAAGCATGGCTTGCGCAATTGAGGCTTGACGTGGGTCATCCATTACCGCAGCACGCACAAGCACATTGGTATCAGGGGTGATTTTCAAGTCCGCGCAGCCCAAGCATCGGAAATTGCTTCGTTCATTGCTTCAATGCTAATTGGCGCGGTTTTATCATCATGCAAACAGCCGAAAAAGCTTGCCCAATTGCCTTGACTGGCTGACCGAATTGAAAGTTGTCCGTTTGGCAGCGCTTCTACTGCGATCAAACTTCCTGGGGTAACGCCGAGGTGTTTCAAAAGGCTTTTTCGCAGAGTTACCTGGCCTTTTGCGGTTATGGTTAGAGTCTGCATCAGAAATTCAATAAAAGTAAGGCATTCGCACATTACCATTATGAGCAAAGATGCTCAAACCCGAGGACGAACTATTTTGCGCCGCCAAAAAAACCCCGCATTCGCAGGGTTTTCGTTGTGAAACTATGTCGAAAAAACTAGCTCCCGGATAGCGGCGTCATCAAGTACGGAAACACGCTTTGAAACTGTGATGAGTTGGTTTCAACACCATCGTTGACCGGCAATTGGCCGCTGGGTGCATCAGCCGGTGCCAGCAATACGCCGAGCATCACGCGTAGCAATACATCAACGACATCATCACCGGGGCGGCGGCCGTTTGGAAAACCGGCGGCATCACCTGCGATAACGCCCAGGCTATTTTGCATGGCGGCCGGCACGGCCGGCGTGCTGGTATTGAGGCGCAGCATTTCAGACGCCACCACGTTTGGCGGCTGATTCAATGTAGCAATGCCAGTTAGCGCGGCGGCCACCAAATCGGTGCGTGGAAATAGCGTCGGTGCCCGCACGCCTGCTGCGCCAAACAAAATCTCCAGCAGCGCAGGCAGCGTCGGATTGGTGACGTAGGTGGCGAACTGGCCATCATTACGCGGCTCGGAGCCGTTGAAGCGATCTTTGTCACCGATCCCGATTACTAACTCATTGACCAATGGCGTTGATAGCCGTGAAAGCTGCACGAACGCGCCGCCTTCACTGGCGCTGCCTGGGCCACTGCTGTTCGGCACGATGGCAGTTCCACCCGGAGCGTTAGTCAGCACGCGCGAACGGCGCAAGCTAGCGGTAGTCCATGCGCCAATAATCGGCTGGGTGGGTGCTACGCAGCTAATCGGTAATTCGAGCGCAATGCTGGTGATGTTGGAATCGCCAACATCATCCAATGCCTGATTGCCATTGCGCGGACCGATTGGGTTGAGGTTGATTAAATCGAACACTTCGCCGAGCGGCACAATAAAGCCATCCTGACGCTGACCTACGAACACCCTACCCGCTTCGGTGCAGCCTGGAATCGCGATCGGAAATACGTGGTTGTTGGCGTAGCCCTGATAGTTGGTGAAGGTTTTCGTGCCGATGTTATCCAGTGGTTTGCGAAACACGCTGCTGTTTGCGTTACTTGGATTGGTTGCAAGCACCGGCGCGCTGGCTCGGCGTGGGCCGCGAATCACGCCAACCGTGTATGTTTCAATAAGGTTCTTAACCGCATCATTGGAATCTGGCGCAGTACCAGTCACTTGACCAACCTGCACCAGCGGCACCGGCACCATTGAGCCGCCAATATTGAGCGCAATGTTTTTAAACAAGTTGTTGAATTTAAACTGGAAAGTTAAATCTTCAACCGCATTGCCGTCGCTATCGACATGGATTTCATAAATCGCTTCAGGATCCATAAAAAAGTAGTTCGGGCCGCCGTACGGGCCCTGCAGCGGCTGATAGTTTGCAAGCACGGTGACAAAGTTGGATCGACCGGTTTCATAGCTGCGGAACAAGTAAACGTCGGTCGCATCAACCTTGGGGTTTTCGGTAACGAACGGCGCTTCACGATGGCTGGAAGCAGAACTATAGGCTGATAAGCACAGCGCAAGCGATGCGGCAAGCAGGCTAAATTTGTGTTGGGTATTCATGTGTTACTCCGTGTGGGAATGGGTCAAAAGGGGTACTTAAGTCGTTCAAATTGCTTGGATGTACAGGGTGCTTGGACTGATTGGCTGCTAGGACTACCTAGATTTGGCGTGTCCCTCTCGTCATCCCCGCGAAGGCGGGGACCCAGGAACAGGTGTCAACGATTAATTGATTGGGTAAGGAGCCTGGGTTCCCACCTTCGCGGGAATGACGATTTGAGGCGCATTGACGATTCGAGGTACAAAAATACTTTGTGCGAATCTAAAATCAAATAAAATGTTAGGTTCCTCTATTCAAACCCATTGGCGAAAATCTGATCCGACGCAATTCGCACAGTCAGCACCGTCGCGATCCCATTGGCGCCCTGCAAATTGATCGTGAAGGTTTCTTCTGGCTCATCTAAAGCATCTAATAAAACTGGAATGCTGATCGTTGTGCTGGCATCGTTCGCGCCAAAGAACACGCTGCCGGAACTCGCCGTGTAGTCCAAACCTGCCAATGCTGTGCCGTCGCTGGTGCTATAGCGCAGCAGGGCCGGGCCGCCACCGATTCGATTAATGGTGATTGATGCAGGCGTCGCACTTTCCATGACGGAGATGCTATTGCCGGCCAAAGCGAATTCGCTAGGCGCCTGCGTAACGATCAAGGAGTCCACATCTTGCCCGCCGCTGGCAATGGCGCCAATGCGCGTCGCTGCGCCCGTGTTCAGTGCAATTTGGTAGAGCTCTGGCGTTCCGGCTGTACGGCTTGAAGTAAAATAGCCCGCGCCCGCCATGACTGGCATATTCGCCGCTGAAGTAGCCACACCGGGCGCAATATCAAAGCCAACCCCGCCACCAAATTCAAGCAGCTGGCCTGCCACAGTGATGTCCAAAGGCAGCGTTTGCACGCCCGAATTCGGTGGGTTTTGCACGTACAGCTTGGCGCTTTGCTGATCAATCGTGTACTGCGTGGTGGCGCTCGGCATATTGACGTTATTGGCGTACGCCGTGCCGGCTAATTGCGTGGCGAGCGGCGCAGTAATCGCGCCATCTGGATTGGTTCCCGCTAGCGCCGCATCGCCATCAACTGGCGCGCCAGTGTCCGGATTCAAACGAAAATTCAAGCCGCTGGCATCAACGACGCGAACGCGATCTGCCATCGGGTTAAAGTCCATCCCGACCGATAGATCGCTCAAGTCCAGCGCTGCGCCGGTGGCATCGACAAAGGCGATTTGACCGATAGCGCCGATCGCAGTAGCCACCGAAGTCGTGCCCATGCTCTGTGGTTCCAGCCGATACAGCGTGCCGCGATCTAGCGCGCTATCAATGCCGAGCGCAAACACTTGCCCAGTACGCGGACGCAAATCCATGCCGACTAGACGCTCGCCCGGGGCTACGCCGATAACGCCAGCTAATGCGCTGGTGGCAGGCGCGTCGAGTGCAAAGCGAACAATTTGTAGGCCGTTATTGGACAGCGTAAATGCGCCAGCGCGCGTATTTGCTACTGCCACGTCAATCACGTTCAAACCACCCAGCATGCTGCGCGCAGTCGCCACGCCGGTGCCAAGATTGATGCGATAGAGTCGAGCCGAACCCGCACTCACCAGCACGGCAGCCGCGTCGCCCATACCCGCCGCACCGGCGCTTGCAGCATTGATGCCGGGCTGAATATCTAAGCCACCATCGGCGGCGAAATCTAGCGGCGTACCGGCCACGGTAATGGTTAGTGGACTAATTAACGTGCCGGCATTGGGCGGTTGTTGGATGTACAGCTGATTAGTGATGTGATCGAGCGTGTACTGCGTGGTGATCGCGGTATTGAGCTCGTTATTAGTATACGCCGTGCCCATGCCCTGCGCGTTAGCGCCGGCTACGTTCAAACGGCCATCCGGATTTACACCCGCCACCGATCCCGCTGCACCGCCGAAATTGCCATCGACCAGCGCGCCATCATTCGGGTTCATGCGAAAGTTAATGCCGTTGGTACTAACAACTCGAAGACGATCCACGCTCGGATTAAAATCCATATCAAACGCAGTCGCCAAAATAGGCAGCGGCGCGCCTGCGGCATCAATAAAACTTTGCGGTGTGCCCAGCGCTACAGCACTCGCAGCAGCAGAGTTCATCTGCAAAATATACAGCTGTACCGTGCCGGTTTTGGGGTTTTGCGCCAAGCCATACAAGCGCCCGGTTTGCGGGCGCACATCAATTGCGACGAGTTGATCGCTAGCTGCAAGGCCACTGACAGGAACGGCCGCAGTCATCACGCTGGTTTGTCCATCTAATACCTGCGCAAGGCTGCCGTCGGCGGTTAACAAGTAATAGCTTTGATCATTGAGCTGTGCAAGCGCTAGCTGTGGAAGTGTTGCGGTAATGGCTAACGCGAGTGCGCGTGCGATATGTTTTAGGTGTGGCATAGAAGTCCTGGAGGCTTAGAAGAAATGGAGTTGATTGACAGGCTTAGCGCGTCGAGTTGCCGGGGTTGGCAGCATCCAGCACCGTCAAACTGGCGAAATGGCTTTCCCAGTCCAAATCGCTTTGCGTGGACGCGTCAATGCGAATCGCGTGCAGCAAAAAGCCGCTGGTGCTGGGCAACTTGAAACTGGCGCAGCCGGTTTTATCTGCGCGCGCGTGGCTGTGTTTGCTGTTTGCATCGACCAGCCCGAGGTAGGCATTTGGCGCCGCTTTGCCATCTGAAAAAGCGCAGACTTTAAGGCTATCGCCCACTTTCATCACAGTTGGATCGGTAGCGGGCACCAGCTCATAAGGCAAATTCATCGGTGCCATTAGGCTTTTGGGCGCAGCTTCAGAACCCACGCGCACCCACATTTTGGCGTTCTTGGTGTAGCTTTCACGCCAAGTGCCGCTGGCTTCAAAACGTGCTTTTACCGAAGCAGGATTGCCTAGCTCGATTAAATATTCGCCGACTTTATCTTTTGGTAGATCAATTACGCTGGGCTTGAGCTGCACGATGGCTATCACTGCGCTTTTTGATGTGGTCAAGCCGCTTAATTCGAGCTTCTCAGTGCTCGAATTGCCGGCCAGCAGCGGCACACTGGCATCCGCTGAGATCAAATTCGCTCGCAATATTCGCGCTGGCGCGGTTGAGGTTCCAAGCGCGGGAAATGCCATGCCAGTCGTCAACGCCAGTGCGACTTTCTTATGCCCCGCTGTAGGCTTAGCTTGCACACTTGCACTGCCGGGCACCAGCCAAGTTTCGTGCGCATTGGCAGCTGAGCATAGTGAAATAATCGTGATGAAAAAGATTGGAATTAGGGCGAGCGGTTTCATGCACAAGCGTCACAGAAGTGCCTACAGGCGATAGTGAAAGCGTGCGCGCACAATTGCAGCGCCGCGAGTTGGCAAAGGTTGCAAGGTTTGGCAACTAAAGTTAGTTTTTTTTGCTTGCGATTCGCATCCAGCTGCTAGCACATGTCGTAATTCCGGCATGCCTTTGCGCGCTAGCCCACTGAGCCCAATGCCATTTCGCACCAAACTCCAGACTTGTAACAAGGCGCAATACCCATGCTGAAATCTGAACCTATTCGTGTACTGCTCATTGACGATCACCCGGTGCTGCTTGATAGCTTGGCGTTGTATCTAGCTCAGCAAAAGGACTTCGAAATCGTCGGCAAAATAGCCAACTCAGCCGCCTGTGTTGGCGCACATGCGCTTTATTTGCCGCATGTGGTGGTCATGGATTTAACCATGCCGGGGTTGGATGTCTACCAGCGCTTGCAGCAGCTGTTGAGCGAAGCGATTAAACCCGCCGTTTTGATCCTGACCAGCGATCTAGGTGAGCATCGCTTAAGCGCACTCATTCAAGCAGGCGCACAAGGGTACCTACCGAAAGATGCCGACGGCCAGCAGCTGATTGCAGCGATTCACGCACTCGCGCTGGGCAACACCTATTTTTATGGCAGTGCCGGATTGCTGTTTGAGCCAGCAGTGGTTAGCGAAGCGCCGACGCTGAGCAAACGCGAGCAAGAGCTGCTAACGCTAATGGCAGGCGGATTTTCCAACAAAGAAATCGCGCGCAAGCTGTTTTTATCTACCGGCACGATCAAAAGCTATTCCAGCCGATTGTTCGACAAGCTCAGCGTTAGCGGGCGCACGCAGGCCGTGTTGCACGGGCTTAAATCACGCTTGATCGTGATGCCAGCTGCGAATAACAGCGCGGTGTTTGAGTCAAAAATATTTCAATGATCGGCAGTCCCTCTACCGCCGGTCCCCTTACAGCAGCCGCGCTCGCACAAGAACTGCACGATGGCGTCGCACAATCACTGAGCGCGGTGAATCTAATGCTGCAAACATTGCTCGAACAAGCAGACTACCCACATGCCCAAACCAAAGCACAGTTAGCCAAAGCACACCTCACCGCGCGTACGGCCAATGCCGAGCTGCGCCAAGTGATTGACCAGCTGCGCAAGCCTACGGCGTCACCTGCGCTTGGCGAACGCGAACCCGCAGCCAAATCGGCGCTAAAACCGTTATCCCAAGGCAGTCAAAAGCTAGTCGCGATTGATCGGCTTGCAAGGTTAGGGTTAATTGCTGCGCTCAAGGAATATTTTGAATACGCCTCGGGCACACAAACTCAGCTGAGCTTTGAACATGGTGACTATCAAAAACAGTCGCTTGAGACGGAAGTTGAGTTGTTTCGCATAGCGCAAGAAGCGGTGTCAAATGCGGTGCGGCATGGGCAGGCAAAAAGCATCAGTATTAAACTCAATTTGCAGGCGAATCAGGTCAATCTACTGATTGAAGATGATGGGCTGGGCGCACAGGTGCATGCGCAAGGCGGCGTTGGCATAGCCAGCATGCGCGAACGCACCGCTCGCTTGGGCGGTGCGCTGGAATTGGGTGCAAGTGCGGGCGGTGGTGTACGTTTGTGCGTGTGGGTGCCGGCTCAACGACTGCAGCCGACGCTGGCTCGGCAAGAGCGCTAACCACAACACGAACCATAAATCGTGACGCGCCTGCAGGAAATAATTCTCCAGCACCTGGCACCCGGCAATCGTGAAACCATGAAAAACTTCGACATGCCTAACGCGAATGAAAGCTCTGCACTGCTTAGCCCAGATGCCCATTGGGCAGGCGGAGACCCCACACTGCACTGTTTTGTCTATCAGCCCTTACGCTTTGCCGGTTTGTGACGGCGCACCTACTCAAACCCATTTTGCAAAATGACACCATCGCCGCTTGCGCTCGTTAGGCGAACAATTCGGCCTGCGCCATACCCAACAATATAAACATTGCCAAGTAAGTCTTCGCCAAAGCTAGATACGTTATCCGGTGCGGTGAGCAGCGCGTTTGCGTCGTTAGGCTGATTGTTGAACACTCCCGGCGCTGTTTGAACGGCTGTCCACACGCGCGAAGTAGAAAAATCTGCGAAAAAATACACCCCGCGCATCTGGGTAATAGGGCCACGATAGACGTAACCGCCAGTAATCGAGGAACCCGCATTTCGGTTGTAGTCAAGCACCGGGCTCACCACAGTATCACCCGCACGGCAAACGCCCAATGCAGCAACAAATCCTTCTCGGCAAGACCAACCAAAATTTGCGGCAGTTGCCAGCAGCGCATTAGGTCGGAAACTGACTTCTTCGCGAGCACCTTGACCAACGTCAGCAATCACCAAATCGCCAGTTTGGCGGTCAAAGTTAAATCGCCAAGGATTGCGTAAACCGTAGTGCACGATTTCATCGCAAGCGCCTGCAACGAGCGCGCTGCCTGTAAATGGACTGTTGGCGGGAATTGCATAGTTTGCGCTGCCATTGGCATTGGCTGCACAGAGCTCATTACTTCCCGCTGCTGTGGTGGCATCGATATCTAAACGCAGCATTGAACCCAGCAAAGCGCGACTGTTGGCGTTACCGCCAGAGCTAGTAAAATTCGCGTCAACCGCGCAGTTGCCCGCGTTGTTAAGCTCACTCGGCACAATCGTCTGGCCACGATTGCAAGGATCGTTGCCGCTGCCGCCATCACCCAAGCCCAGATACAAGAAGCCATCAGGCCCAAATGTGATGTGGCCGCCATTGTGATTGGAAAAATCTTGATCTACTCGCAAAATAACCAGGCGTGAGCTGACATCCAGAGTGGGTGGGCTAACGCTGCTCAGTGTGTAGCGCGCCAGCATCGTATCGCCATTGCCATCGGTGTAGCTTAAAAATACAAACCGGTTAGCGGCAAACTGCGGATGAAAAGCAAGCCCCAACAGGCCGCGCTCACCAGCGGAGGTAAATCCACCTGGCGGCGCTGTGCCGCCAGTGCCAAAGTTCAGCAAAGTAGTAACCGTCGTGTTGGTTGGATCTAAAACTTTCAAAGAACCGCCTTGCTCATTGACAAAATAAAGCGAATTCAGCCCGGTTGCCTGATGGATACCAAGCGGGGTTGTAAAAGCTGGGCAGCCCGAACACACGTCGGTTAAAGCAAGATCAGTGGGCACGGTTTGAGCGTTAGCAGCACCCGCCGCGAAGCACAACGCAAACATAGCTAAACCATAGTTTTGAAATTTCATAATTTGCAGCGCCTTTAATTAGTAACAATTGTTGTTGGCCGCACTTTATCGCTAACTTAGTACGGAAACTGTTAGGTATTGCTTAAAAGCAAGTTCAAAGGGCTTGGTTTCCTCCCAATCAGTGCTTGCGCAGCAATACCTCAACCTCATCCGCCGGCATCGGTATGCCCAGCAAAAACCCTTGATAAAAATCCACCGATTCCGCCACCAAACAGTCCTGCTGCGCTTTGGTTTCCACGCCTTCTGCCACCACTGTTAGCCCTAATTTGTGCGCCAGCTGAGTTATCGCCGTTACGATGGCGGCGTCTTTGGCATCGCTTGCAAGCTCCTTAACAAACGAGCGATCAATCTTGACCGCACCAATCGGTAAGCGCCGCAAATGGCTGAGCGAGGAGTAGCCAGTGCCAAAATCATCCAGCGACACGCACACACCTAGATTTTTGAGCTGGGTCAGCACGCTGAGCGCCAGATCGATGTCGTCCAAGGTAGTTGACTCGGTAATTTCTAACGTCAATGCACTGGCAGGCACATCGAATTCGGCGAGCATACGCTGTACGGTATCGACAAAATCGTGGCTTTGAAAGCTGCTAGCGCCGATATTGACGGCAATGCCGATAGATAGCGCGAAAGTAGCGCGCCACTGGCGCAACTTTTTCAGAGCCTGGCGCAGCACCAGCCGATCCACTGCGCCGTGTATAGAAGCGGCTTGCAGCATGTCAATAAATTGATCCGGCGCCAGCAGGCCACGGCTTGGATGCTGCCAGCGCAGCAGCGCTTCAAAGCTGGCGATGCTGCCATCTATTCTAAAAATCGGCTGAAAGTGCAGCACGAACTGATCTTGATTTAACGCTTGGCGCAGCTCAGCCAACAAGCCTAATCGTTCATCGGCTGCGGTATTGAGCGCTTCGGCATAAAAGCGAGTTTGCCCACGACCCAGCGATTTGCCTTGATTGACCGCCAAACGCGCAGCGCGCAGTAACCCATCTGCATCCCGGGCATCGGCCGGAAAAAGCGAAATGCCAATGCTGGCGGTTAAGTAAATTTGCCGATGCGTCACATGTATAGGCGGTGCCAGTGCGCCATGAATTTCCTCAGCCATCGTTTCAAGCTCGAAGCTCTGCGCAGTTGGCGCTAAAATGGCAAAGGTGTCGTGTTTTAGCCTAGCAAAATGCGCTTCAGGCGGCACGCAGCGTGAAATTCGCTGACAAATCGTTTGAATCAATCCGCTGGCCCCCGCTCGGCCAAGCGCATCACCCAGCGTACGAAAATGATCCAAATCCACGACTAGCAGCGCACAGTCCGCACCGGTTTTCACCGCAGTATCAGCCAGCTGCATTAAATAATCTTGATTGGCGATACCGGTTAGCGCGTCAAAATGACTCAGTCTTGATACTTCTGAGCGCGCGCGCGTGACGTTGCCGCGCTCCAAATGCAGTAGCCAAAAAATCAGGCCAAGCGCAATCGCCACCAGCGTTAACAAATCGACAAACGGAAAAATCCGGCCCCCGAAGGATTTACCCGTGTAAAGCTGGAATAGAAAAATCGCAACAATGGCGCTTTGCAGTAGCGCCGCTGCGATAAAGCTCGCGCGCAGCACGCTCGAAGTGCTGGACTTCATTCTGCGCAGGCGCAAAACAACGATCCATAACACCGCCGCACTGACACTGTAGTGCATGCCAATTCGCGCTACTAAGCGCTGCACCAGCTGGCGCTCGGAGTCGATAAAGCTAAAGCTCACTGCACTGGCTAACAAAACAATGGCAGCCAATAGCGCGGCTTTTTGGTTGCGGCTCAGCGCTGACATGGGCGCTCCTGTGAACTGCGACGAACCAATGGCGAGCAGTGCTAGGTGCAAGAATATGCCGAATTGCGAAGCAAAAACCGCAATCAACCTTGGCGCTGAGGCTACCGGCTGCAAGTCAAACGCCAGCGCAAAGCCAATTCCGGTACCCGCCAAACTCAAAATTAATGCCGCCATCGCGTATGCCCAGGTTTTTAGCCAAGGCATCGAAAAAGTATTGGCGTACCAAAAAAGCACCACAAACATTGCCGCAGCAATCATTGCCTGGGCACTAACGCTCGCGAGCACCAGCAGTAAAGAATCAGGCATCAATCGGAACCTTAGCTAAAACGAGTGTCAATTTAGACTTGGTGAGTTTGCGCGACTTAAGCCATTAGAACCAGCTTGATAATCATTACTTAGTGTGAAGCCGGGCGCAACGCTAGCCAGTGCTGGCGCCCTACAATTTGCATTAGAATCCGCCCGATATGACGCTAGAAGAATTTTCCAACTTAGTTGACGAAGGCGACCCTTGGGAAATCCTAGGTTTGCCTGCCACATCCGAGATTAAAGCCATCAAACGCGCCTACGCGGCACGCTTGAAAATCGTGCGCCCGGAAGATGCGCCCGCGCTGTTTCAAACACTGCGTGAAGCTTACGAATGGGCTTTGGCAGTAGCGCCACACGTGCAAGTAGAGGATCAATCTGATGCGCCAGCACAGTTTGATGTTTTTGTTGAAGCTGAGAATACGTTTGCGTTGCCGCCAGAAACTGCCTTAAATACTGAAATAACCTCGCAAATCGCACTGCCTCAAACCGCATTTCCAAGTCAGAGCATCGAATTTTTCAATCTTGGGCCTGTGCAAATTTTGCCTGAGCCATTGCAAACCCCAAGCGCTGTAGACCAAAATGAAGCGATAGCGCAGCCAAAGCCGTTTGATCTTATGCGTACCTTGGCAGATTTTCAGAACGCTGCACTTAAACAGGCATCGCTCGATACAGGTGGAATCCAAGCGCTGGTCGATTGGCTGGGCCACCGCCCGGAATTGGTACCGCTTATGCAGCGAACGCAATTTGAACGCGAAATTGGGGCGCAAATGCAGGCCGATGCGCAATCCGAACAAGTCAAACGTTGGCCTGAAAATGCACTAATTGCCGCACACCGGTATTTCGGCTGGGGCGACATTCACGCGCGCATTAGCCAACGATTGCGAAGCGCTATCAATGCCGCTGAATTGGCGTTGAGCTATCGCGTGGTAAAACCAAAGTGGTATCAGCGATTAAACCGATTAGGCGAAATATATCGCTTGCAGCAGCCCTTCAATCTATTCGACAGACTCATGCGAGGATTAATTTGGCAATATGAAGAAAAGCCACAGCAAATATTCGCAGAGCTCGCAGCGCAGCAAGTGACACCAGAGGCGATTTTTAATATAGAGGCAGTCGCATTTGAGCGCAAGTTAATGGCGTTTGGTTTTAACTGGCCGAGAACATTGGTAGTTTTGACACGCTGCATCGTGCTTCCAATGATTATCGTACTGCTGACTTATTTAATCGAACCTACCAATAGCGTGGTTGATCTTGCTAAAATTTCTATCGGCCTCAGCTTGATTGCAATTACAACTTGGGCTGTCTGCGTGAGTAACAAAGCAATTGCGCGGCGGATTTGGCGCGAATCAGTACCTCCCGAAAAATTCGAAGATATTGAGTTTGAAAAAGAACTACCTGATCTGAATAAATCGGCGCCATTTTTTTCACCCACACTTCGTAACTTGCTGTTGAGTTCTGCTGCGGTTCAAGGATTAAGCTGGGCATTGGTCATGCCAATGCCTGGGCTTTTTTTAGCGTCTTTTATCAGCGTTGCAATTGCTGGAATAACATTTATGGTGTCAATTACCGTCATTAGCACGGTTATCATATCGCTCGCGCCTGCGACGCATCAGGCTGGTTTTTTCATTGCTTTAATCGTTTTGCTTGCGAGCGTAGGGTTTTATTTATGGCAAAAGAAATTCGGTCGCGCAGAAGCGATTTTCTCGAAACTTATGCAGCGCAGGCAACATATCAAGCCCGTTCAGGCCAATTGGGGCGAATCATTTTTTGGTAGTGCGGGCAGCAATAGATTTTTTTGGTGGCTCATTGCGGTTTTTGTGATTCAAGCGGCGCGGCATTTTGGAAAGTAAGTCTTGATTGGCGTCAATTTTTTCGTCATTCCCGCGAAGGCGCCAATCCAGGTGCCTCAAGCGTTCGGTGAATATTGAAGCATGAAAGACTGCTTGCTTAATACTGCCTGATTAGCGTCAATCCTCAGTCTCGTCATTTCCGCGTAGGAGGGAATGACGATAAAGAAATTTGCCGATTTATCGCAAACCAAAGCACAGAACTTGCTTTGCTTCAAAGCCGCGCTTTAATCTTCTTAATTGCCCAGCCAAGCACGGGAATATGTTCAAAAATACCTGCTGTTGAATCCCAATAATCTTGATGAAAGCACACCAACCCGGCCTGATTAAAACGTAAATGGCTCATGCCAATGGTTTGCGTATCAACGCCCTTTTTAAACTTTTTGAAGCGAATGGTCATTACCCATCGAACGAAAAAGTCGCCTTTGTCGTTTTTCAGCGTTTCTTTAACCTCAACCCTGCAGGCTTCTACCGCTTCAGCGGAGTGTTTTAAGTAAGTGCGCAGCACATCAACGCCTTCGATGGTCTTGATTGTGTCGTTAAACCAGACATCTTTAGCGTAAGTTTCATCGAGCAGGACCGCGATTTTGTCCGGCGAAAAATCCGAAAAAAATCGGGTGAAGCGCGCGATGGCTGCAGTTTCAGCGACGGCATCTTTTGGTGCGGTGCCCGCTGTTTGCAGGCGCGCCAAGGTGGTTAAATAAGTCATAATTGTTCCTCCAAAACGCAAGTGTACAAAAGCGCGTGCGAAATCTGCGCGTAGCCCCTGAGATTTGCGATTGATTTCACCCTGCTGGTTGTAATTTCCAACGCCCGCCCAATCTCTTTCACCGCCACCAAAACCTAAGGACTCAGCCAATGGAATTTCAACTACCCGCCCTACCCTACGCCCGTGATGCCCTGGTGCCGCACATTTCGCCGGAAACTATTGACTATCACTATAGCAAGCATCACCAAACCTACGTCACCAATCTAAATAACTTGGTCAAGGGCACGCCTAACGAAGGCAAATCGCTAGAAGACATTATCAAAACCAGCTCCGGCGGCCTGTTCAACAACGCGGCGCAAGTTTGGAATCACACGTTTTATTGGAACTGCTTGAAGCCAAACGGCGGCGGCGAACCGACCGGCGCGCTGGCTGCGGCGATCAACGCCAAATTCGGCAGCTTTTCCGAGTTCAAAGAAAAGTTCACCCAATGTGCGCTGACCACTTTTGGATCAGGCTGGGCTTGGCTGGTGCAAAAGCCGGATGGCTCGGTCGATTTGGCTTCCACCAGCAACGCCGGCTGCCCACTGACCAGCGCAGATCATGCACTGCTAACCTGCGATGTGTGGGAACACGCCTACTATGTGGACTACCGCAATGCGCGCGCCAAATATGTCGAATCGTTCTGGAATTTGGTGAACTGGGATTTTGCAGCGGCGAATATGCGTTAGTTGGTTACTTTCGATTGCCTTGTCGAAACTCATTTGCGCGTACTTGGTTGCCTTGTCGTCGTCCCCGCGCAGGCGGGGACTCAGGTTCGCCGAACTTCGACATTGCAATGAAATCTGATTGCCTAAGGCACCTGGATTCCCGCCTTCGCGGGAATGACGGCTAAGAAAAATGACCACCCTACTCCAAGTCGATCAAATCAGCGTCAAACTCGGCGGCCAGCTGGTTTTGCAGCAGCTGAGTTTTGCTCTGCAAGCCGGTGAAATCGCCTGTTTGTTAGGCCCAAGCGGCTGCGGCAAAACCACGCTGCTACGCTGCATTGGCGGCTTGCAGCATTTGGATTCTGGAATGATCACGCTGCGCGGGCAAGTCAGCGACACACCGACTACGCAGCTGCGGCCAGAGCTTCGCCATTTGGGGTTTGTGTTTCAAGATTTAGCGCTGTTTCCGCATTTGAGCGCAGAAAAAAATATCGCGCTTGGCCTACGCAGCATGCCCGCGAATGCGCGCACTGAGCGTGTTGACTCGCTACTCAATCAATTTCATTTGACTGAATTTGCCGCGCGTTTACCGCACGAACTTTCCGGCGGACAGCAGCAGCGCGTCGCGATTGCCAGAGCTCTCGCGCCGCAGCACGGCTTGGTTTTGCTGGACGAGCCATTTTCGAGCTTGGACGCCAAACTCCGTGTTGAACTATCGCGGGATTTACGGCGCCAGCTCAAAGCACAAAACTGCGCCGCGATTATGGTGTCGCACGATCAGGAAGAAGGCCTCGTGTGCGCTGATCGCATCGGCGTCATGCATCAAGGCCGCTTGATTCAATGGGGCTCGCCTTTTCAAGTCTATTGCGCGCCCGCCTCAGAATTCGTCGCGGAATTTATTGGTGAAGGCGTGTGGATTGCAGGAACCGCCAACGCTCGCGGACTTGAAACGCATTTAGGCCAGTTAGCGCTGCCTGGCGCAAGTATTACGCCGCAAATGGCAAGGGTTTTAGTGCGCCCAGAGGACATTATTGAAGCCGACGAAGCAGCGCCGGGCTTTACCGTCAGCGTGATACACAGCGAATTTCGCGGCGCACAAACCGTATATCGCCTGCAAGTTGACCCAAATTTGCCGATTTTATTGATGAGCGCGCCGCACCGCACGCCGTGGTTGGATGGCAGCCAACATCGGGTGCGATTTAATCCGTCGCATCCGGTTTGGTTTTTGCGGTGACGTAACGAGTTTGAGGCGGAAAAAATGAAATTCATAATATGCGCGATTTTGTTGTTTGCACCAAAGCTTGTTTTAGCGGTTTGTTTAAATCCATCGTCGGGCTACTCAAATCTCGAAGAAACCATTCCAAACTCAACAGCTTGTACCGATGATTCGGAATGCGCCGTTCTTGGTTGTTCCGAGGCCTACAATTCGAATTTGGTCAAGTCCATAGAAGAACAAGCCGCAGCGCCAATCGTGATTAACCGCTCAACAGCAGTGCATGATGAAAACGGCGTTTGCATTCAAAAAGCCCGTTGCGAGAACAAGACTTGTGTGTTGGAACCATTGCCGCCAAAAGTGCCGGAAGTAGACGCCCAAAGTGCCGAAAAAGATGAAAGCTTGTAAAAATTAAAAGAGAGAGAAGTAGCCAGCTTGATATTGTCTTGATTGATTTAAGAACGAAATTACAACTTTTGCCGTAGCTGATCCTCGGGATTGATCACCACATCCGTTCGAATCACAGCAGCGCATGACCGTATTGATCGTTTACGATAAACGCGCTGCTATATTGCAAATCCTCCGCTTGAGGGCTGCGAAATTCAAACGTGGAGTTCATCCGGCGGGCAAGCTCCAGCAGTCGATGCCCACTTTTTAACGCGCGGCCGCACTCTTGCACCAGGATGCGAATGCGCGCGCCCTTTTGCAATGACAGCTGCCGCAGGCAATCGAGCATCAGCGCATGATCCAAAACTGCGCCGTCTAAATCGCGGCTGTTGGCAATTCACCAACTTTGTTTGGTTACATTAATTGCGACAGGAACAGTGATCAGCACTTTTTCGGAACTGCAGCACGACCCCACCATGTAACTAATGCTTTGGCCGCGCGGGACAAAAACAGTAGCCGGCAATTCTTCAAGATATAGCGAATGATCTGAGCTATTACAAACCGGTTCAACGTGTAAAGAATTGCCCTTCAGATCGCCCACAAACTGCACTTTAATCCACCCCATTTTTCGCGGACTGATCTCGGTCTCCAGAATATTAAAGCCTGGACTGAAAACGGCATAATTGAATGAAATCAAAGCTCCCGGCGGTTTGGCTTTGATGTACTCGGATCTAACGTCATGGGCTTTACACTCGCCCTCATCCGCGAACAGTTGTGAGTCATCCTCGACCCAATCTGCCTTTAAATGCATGATCGCCCCTGCTTGAAATTCTGCAAACCGATAGGACTTCGCATTCAATTCACGAACAGGGAGTGTTTTGGTTTTTCCAGACTCGTACCACCGTAAAACCGCAGTTGTTTTTATTAGCTCGCCTCGATTGTCTAGCAAACGTATCAGCGGTACTGCTTCTTGTTGATAAAATCCTAACTGTGTCGTCGGAAACCCGCTTTCAATTTCAAATGTACAACGGTGTTCGCTCGGCTTATCAAAAAAACAACTAAACCCGGTATTTGGCACTTCGGGAAAATCAATCTGATAGCGCCCAGCAGGAAGTTTAGTCGGCGCTTCCCAACTGCCTAAGGAAAACTGGGTAATTTTGCGCTTGCCTGCTTCATCCCAAATTTGGACCAATTGCTTTTCACCATAAACACCCCGCACATTTGGAACCAGTTCGCCTAGTGTATGAGGAGCATTGCGCAATAGCTCAAGTTCTGCCTGCAACGCGTTAAAGTTGGCGCTGCCCTTTAGGTAGGTTCCGTCAAAGCACTCACTGATCGCATACCATCGATTCGGAATCGCGTCCCCCAGGCTCGCCAGATTCGGTTCGGATTTCCTTCGCGCAAAAGCCTTTTTCAGCGACGCTTCTGGCGTTTCATTCACCGTCATCAACAATTCGGAACCGATTTGAGTTTCGAGCGGCACCCTCACAGAAAGAGTTTTACCACGGCGCACTATTTTGTGGAGCTCGGGCGACACACGATAGATGCGATCAATGCGCACGGTCACCACTTTGTAGCTGTACCACACGGTTCGAATGGGTAAGCTCTCACTTCCTTCAACGTGAACCAATGCGGTCCATGCTGCATTTTTTATACTCAATTTGCGTTCGAGTAAGAACTGCTGCGTATCTCGCTCGGTTGAAGACACATTCAAATCGTAAACGGGTACACAGCTCAACGCAAACGCGGTCTGAGTAGCGAAGAATGAGATCAAAGCTATCCAAAGCAAGGGCAGACGTCGTTTCACAGTTTTTCCTGGTGCTTTAGCAGATAGGTTGGTCGTAGCAATAACAAGCAGCTGTGTGTTCTTGGCATAGCTTTATTTATATCTTTCTAGCCAGCCAAGTTACGACTCGCGCAGTTAACTGCGCAATTGTTTCGCAGCACTCAAACGCAGAGTTGTCTACTTGGCCTCATTTCTCCCAATTTGCCTGCGCAAAAAAGTCAATACGCCAGATAAAAACTGGGTTTTTACGGCAGTTTGCGAAAATAGCGTCAAGATTTAGTTGCTCAATTGTTACCAGTACGTAAAGTCGCGAAGTCTACCGGAGTGCATTCCACGTGGCTGAACAAGTCAAAATTGGGAGAAGCCTGGAACACCCATCACTTTCAGATTTATCCTACACGATTTCCCGCCATTACCGGCTGAAAAAACTAATCGCAACACGCCAAGCTAGCACAACGACCCAAACCCGTCGCCAACTCGTAGACCTAACCCAAGCGGGCACTTTTCACTGCATCAATCGCTGCGTTCGGCGTTCTTGGCTGTGTGGGATTGATGCATACCTCGACAAATCATTCGACCCAAAAGCCGCCTGCTGCCGTGATCGATCACGCCCAGCAAAACGTGCGTTTCCATATCAATCGTCACGTTAGTCCAATCCAGCGCCCAAGTTTGGTTGGGTTTGCAAGGTCGCGGTTCTTGTCGAAGCCGTTTGCGCAGCTGCAAAATGGCGTAGTGATTGTTTTTGCTAAGCTGGGCAACAAAGCTTTTGCTCACCGATTCACCGCGAAAACCAAAGCGTGCGTTGAACATTGCGGCCACGCCTCGGCAACCGACTTGGCCGCGTGTGATCGCCAGCAAACGCAGCACTTCAGTGATGACCCAGCCGGGTTTGCGGTAGCGTTTGATCGTTGGATTAGCGGCTTGTTTAACATAAAAACCGCAGTTGACCCCAAGCGAATGACACGCAAAGCTATGCAGGTCAGGGCTTTGCGCCCGAAAGTGGAGATCACCCAATGGGTGAGTCAAAAAGGCGGCAAGAAATTGCACTTAGGCAAGATTGCGATC
>JANOQN010000083.1:0-6857 GCA_031422315.1 Rhodanobacteraceae bacterium | reverse complement strand
AAGCGCATCGATCATTTGCTTATGCACGATGCGGCCGTGCGGTTTGTAAGTGCAGAACCGCTGCTTGGCTCGATGGATATGACGCAGTGGCTGAAAGCACCTGGATCATCGGAACACGGCATAAACTGGGTTATTGCTGGCGGCGAAAGCGGATCAAAAGCGCGCTGGATGAATCCACTCTGGCCAGAACAATTGCGCGACCAGTGCCTGGCCGCCGGTGTGCCATTTCATTTTAAACAATGGGGCCATTGGGCACCGATTGAGCTCATTGAGGAAACTATAGCGGCGCGTTCCGAAAGTGTTGAAGTGCGCGGTGCTGGCGGATCCAGAATTCGCATGGTGAAAGTGGGCAAGCTAAAAGCCGGCCGAGTGTTGGATGGGTCTACTTGGGATGGATTTCCGAACCAATTTAATCCACGCCACTCAGCGCAATTTTTGCAATAATCAAGGTAACTAAAGTGGGAGGCTGTCAGCCATGAGCTCAACGGATTTTGAAGACTTCGTAAGTTGTGGTTTCCTAGTGGCGTGCATTGGCTTGGTTTTCCTTGCACTTGACCGGTTTGGCGGGCCAGCGGGGAAAATGCTTATCGCTTGCATTTTTTGTCTACTTACGGTGGGCGCTACTGTTGTGGCGTGGCGGGTTAACTGGCGAATTGCCATACCATTCGGTTTCATTCTGGCATCGCTTTGCGCGCGTGAGTTGATCATCGCTGGCCAAGCCGCAATGCCACTGGGAGGGCAGTATGTGCCTGGTTATCCCTGGTACCTGACTAGCGCTGCCTATTACGGCATTTGTATTGCGCTGTTTGGAAGCGGCATTACATTTGCAGCAATGGTGGTGTTAGGCCGAGAGCCAGAGTGGATGCGCGAATTGTTGGATTAAATGCGCGATCACACGTTTTTTTAAGTTTTCCCAACAATCAAAAGCCACCTTGCGGTGGCTTTTGATTTTGAGCAGATCTGAGCAAACTAAGCTGGCAACAACTCCAGACGCTTATCAATTCGCACCAGGCGGCTATCGACGCGGTCTAGCCGAACTTGAGCGCCAGCGTTGTCTTCATGCAGACCGACAAGTTCACGGTGCACGCCCACAAGCTGATGTTCAACGCTTGATAGGCGGGACTTGAGCTCCTCAAATCCAGTACGAACCTCGCTTCGCAGCGACGCAAAGTCATTGCGCATCTCGATCATTTGACGCAGAACTAAGTTTTCAACGTTCTCTGACATTTTTTATTTCTCCAAATTGGATTAAGAATTATCAGAAACCAACCCCGGCGGGATTGATTCCCGACGGGGTTTGCTGCGATGGTTTACAGCCGTTAGTCTAACTCAAGCATGCTTTAATTCAAGAATTCGCTCGCCATATCCCCAAATCGCTCGATTGAGATCGATGGTTTGCTGAATGCCCGAGACTGCGCGCATGGTGTGTTGACGACGCCCAACTCGGCGTGATCTATCCCATTCGCGCAAGCCACCACCAAGTGCATGTTCCTGAAGCCGGTTGATTGTCGTGAAGCAGTCATTGCGCTTATCGAGTGGCCGTTTTGGTTCTAGCAGTCGCTCAGGTGCAATCAAGTGGCCAATTTCACTGGCGGCACCAAATCGTTCCTGATGGACGGATAGCGCAAGCAACCGCTGTTCGTCGTGCGAGAGCATCACCTCATTCATTGCGCGCGCTTGCTCTAGGCCTTTGCGCGCTTCTGAAATGATTTTGAAGCTGCCTTCAATAACGTCACGAACTTGCTCTCGCCGGTGCGGGACAGAAATCGTCTCGAATCGGTTTGACAGCATCAGCCCATTAAAACAGACAAATCGAAATAAGCCGGCCATGAGCTGGTAACCCGAAGAACCGTCGTGGCTGTTCACCAAAACGACCTCTGGAACCAAACCGTCTACCGGCACATCATCACGACGAAATCGCAACATGTGTTTAGTATGTAGCGCGCGATCTTCCTTCCTGGCATTCGCTTGCATGGCCGAGACTGGAAAAAATCCCTCCTTGCGCAGCTCCTGAATAACCGCACCAGTGCTAACAAAGCCGTAGCGTTCACTACGACTGGCGTGTGGTGATTCGGCAAATGCCGCCGGTACTCTGGCGCGAAGTTGATCGGTAGATAGTAAAGCGACTTGTAATGAGTGTTGCATGGTGACTCTCCTAAAAACCGAGAGCCCAAGCCCTGACGGGAGTGAGTCCCGGCGGGGTGGTTTGAAAGTGCTAAGGCGTCGATTTTTCAGCTGCGAACCCATCGGGCTTTCGACTACAGCATGTTCCAAGTTCGCTTGGCCGTTAAAGCTTAAACATCACGTGAGGTCATCAAGGTAAAAACGGGTTCTGCGGTGTCGCCTGGGCCGATATGCACGATGACTTCAATCGCTTCAAAGTTGAATGTGATTTGATCCAATGGCGCGGATTGCGATTGGGTAATCATGTCCCATGTTTGATTGAGCAGCGCTTTGATCCTTACATGTGCGAGAAACCAGTTTGTTTTTTGCGCTAAATTAGGCCCTGATTTTGACGCAACAGGCGCAATCGAGTCAGCCGGCAAATCGCCTAAAACTTCGAACAACAAGCTATCGGTGATCGCGAGCGGAAAGCGAAAACCCATCATTTTGGCAACACGAGTAAGGTCAACTAAATTGCCATCGCGCAGGGCGTCAGCTCGGGAATAACTAAAAATTACGTCTGTACCATGATCCATAAATAGCTCCAAAAAGTAGAAAGGAGCGACCCCAACGGGATGGCCCCATTGGGTGAATGCCTTGCGGCCAATGCGTCGATATTCAGCCGCGAGCATCGCTCATCGACACGGCTTTGCTGGTTTGCGTCCAGTAACGTGAAAGCGATAGGTGAGAGCGGTGTTCCACAGCTCTCAGCTAGCGCCTTAGCCAGCTAAAGGGAAACGGCTGTTGTCAGCCGCTTCACAAAGCGCAGTCACCTTTTTCGTCGGTGTTCTGCCAGGTGGGTTAAAGCGTAGGTTAGGGTAGGAAGACCGCGCTCCTGGAACCTACTGAGCGCCTCTGGGGTGTGCCCATACTCAGGGCCGGAGGAATAGGTGAGATGACGCGCCATTTGCATGGCGCTCACCACGTTTTTAGGTGGCTACCGACTCCAACTCCAATTGGCTTTGGGTGGGCAGCGCGGATCAGCAAAAACAACAGCACCGTTAACATTGCACATATGCGCGTGTTCGCCGAGCAATGATTGAGCCGCTTTGGCGGAATCGGCATAGCCGACCCGTGTACCACGGCAATTCAAAACAGGCAGACCTTGGCTAGGCAACTGAAACGACGGAACGACTTGACGATAGCGAGATAGCATTTGAACTCTCCAATAATGTGCGGGAACGCTCGGAATCGACTGACCAATCGACTCTGAGCGTTCCCGCAGCGGTGTGTGTTACCACACCACCACTACGGAATCGTTCTTTTGCTATCTGTACCCGAGCTTCTGGGCGAATCCAACAAAGCGATGCGCTAAATTGCCGGTCGGTTTCGACGAGACTTGACGCGCAGCCGGTGGCTGGTGTGAAGGTTTCGGTGGAACCGGTGCTGGCGCTTGACGGGCTGCATTTTGCGGAAATTTGCTTGGAACCGGCGGATAAGTTTGACGTCCAGCTGTGGGCTGAGCGGCAGGTTTTCCATAGGACGTAGGCGAATTGCTCGTTGGTGCAGCACGCTGCGGTGCTTGGTAGGATGGCTTTTGAAAACCGCGCGCTTGACCTTGGGGCGCTGCGTGCGGAACGGGTACTTCACTAGCGTGTTCGTTATCGTCATCTTGCGCATCGACTGAGTCCGAATGATTGCCAACAGGCAGTTCAAAACGTTCTCCATTGATGTTGCAAGACGTGATTTTTAACAAGCGACCTTTCATGTAAAGCTCCAATTCGCCGGCACGTTCACCATGTTTCTTTATGAAAGAATCTGGGTAGGCGTCACTGATTCGGAACGATATAAATGTTTTTTGCTTTGCGCCGGCTTGTTCCCAAACTTGCGCGATAGCCATCATGTTTTCGAGCGCGGAGGCCTTGACAGTGACGGAATACCTTACTTGTTTAGGATCGTTGCAGGGACCAGACAACCGGTTAATGTCACAAGAAAAATAGCCTTCGCGATCATTTTTGGGTTCCAGGAACTTGATATCGTTTAAATACCCAACGCCGGTTTCAGCCGAGTTAAAAAATTCATTGCTGTTGTTGCTATTCATGGTGGATCTCCTGAGCTTAGAAAAAAAAGCCGAGACCACCACCTGACGGGAGGGTATCCCGGCAGGGTTGAGTTGTAATGCGTTCGTTTTACACTCTACACGCGAAGCGTGACGAACTTAGAGTTTGCGGATGCCCGGATATAATTGCGCTGATTGCGCGGTTCGTCAAGTGCCCGAGGGGCTACGCTGATTCGTTTGAAAGAACGCCTGCATTTTGGTTGTGCAAAGCAATGCGAAACGCATGGGCAATCAAATTGAACCGCTTGCGCAGCTCGGCATAGGCTTCATCCTTGCTCAAATGATTCAAAGCCAATGAGTTGAGCCTAAGTCGCCAGTGAGTTACCTCACCGCTGTCATCAAAACTGCCGTCCAGCACCCAACTCGTATTCAAACACGATCTGAGCGCGCGGGCTATCGGCAAGGGCATTTGAATGTTCAGCACGGGCGCGTCTTGCCAATGGCAAATACCGATTCCAGCAGCCGACACCGACAGCAGCACTGTCTGTAGTTCCGCCGAAGCATTCTGAATTCGAGCGCGTTGATCGTCAAAATCATTAATCGACCAAGTTGGCGTGTAAGTAAATCCCTCCGGTGAGGTTAATGGCATAGACACGTGATCGCTTTTTTGAAGCCGGTTCAGAAATTTTCTAATCATGGCGCTTTCTCTTCTGCGCGCTTTTGGCGCTGTGGCTCACGGCGTTTTTCCAAATCTTCAAAAGCCGCTTCCGTGTCGCCGTTGTACGGCCTGCGATCCGGTACATCGCGGATGTAGCGCGCATGCCTAGCGTAGGCCACTTGAAAATCTTTCAGCGTATAGCCGCCATCAGGGCGGCGCGCAATCAGTATTTCGTCAATTTCGGGTTCTAAATCTCTCGCCCATTCCAACCAGGCGAAGTCGATTGGATCACTCAAAACGCGATCTGTAACCTTTGCATCGGCGATACGGTGTTCGTAGAAAGTCCAGCGCCAGTAGACATAACCCAACAGCAGCGCGGCAAACAGAAAAACCAGCGTCAAGTGTGCAGGCGCATGACTGGCAATCAATGCCAGTGTCATTCCAGAGAAGACCCACACGCCAAAACTCAAAAAGTGCTTGTGGCTCGACATGCGAAACACCGACTGGTTAATCTCAATCATCGCCGGTGCGTGCTTAACCATTTTCATACGTCGATCCATGTTCTTGCCTTTGCTTGAATTGCGATAAAGCTAGCACAGGAAACACGCGCTGGTTCGTACAGATGCGGCGGTTTACTTTGCTTTCACGCTTGCGAGAGGCAAATTACAGCCAAAAAAACAGGGCCGAAGCCCTATTTTCTTTTATCGTGTTTTCTTTTCTAACGCTAACAAAGGAATCAGAGATTCAGTCGCTAAACGTGAGTCCGTCCAGGCAAACTGGCCTGCGATATTGCTCAAATTGACGCGAATTGGGTTGATTGAATAATCCCAAGTCAATGCATCAGCACCGAGCAATTCACCTGCTTCAGAAGCGGATGAAGCCATACCAATTTTAGAGCGGTTTAAATTGTAAACAGGATAGGTTTTCATTGTTTTCTCCAGGCATAAAAAAGCCGGATAGAACAACGCCCGGGCAGGTGAGGTTCACCCGGCGGGTTGATTGAAATGCGTCAATGTCCGTGAGGACTGCGCTTGAAATTGACTGCGCGCGTTGTCGTGTAAGGAACGACTACCATCTGTGTGGCAAACGTTACCGACTGGCGCGACTTAAGTCAAATGCAACCGTGGAAATTCTCAGCCTTCCACAGATTTTTGCATTATCCCCGCATCACCGAAATCACGCGACCACTGGCCGTTTTTGCCGTGCTCGTTTTCATGCGTGATCCCCACTCCGTCGCCTTCGCGCGCTGGTCAAAAATCACCAAGAAGCCTTCAGGCAAATCAAGCCGATTTAAATACTGCTCGATTTGGATAAGACCTTGTTTTTCTGGGTTTACGCGACTCTCACGCCACACTTTAATTTCCACGGCCATGCGAACGTTGCCGTACACCACCAACAAATCCATTCGGCCTGAGCCCGCAGCATACTCGCGCTCAATTCGGCCAGCGCCATTCACCACTCGGTGCAAGTACGCCATGAGCACCAGCGTGGGCGAGGCCTCATGGTAGGCAACGGTTCTCATCATGGCTTCCCCGTGTTCGCGCCAAAACGCGAAGAAGTTTTTCATAAATCGCATGGGATTCAATTTGCCGTTGGCGTCTTTCCAACTGGACTGGATCAAGTCGATATGAAGTACCGACATAACCGCATCGCTGAGCACGCGCGGCAACACCTCGGCGTAAATACCATTTGCAGGCTCTAAACCTTTGATGCTGCGCTTGATCAAACCAAGATCGATTAAATACTGTTGGTCAGCTTCCGTGGGAACCGATAGTTCGCCGGTCAGCATTGGCTCGATCACCGCACGAACGCGCGGCTCTTTAAGCTTGTCGCTGAGCTGGTCAAGGTGTGAGTCATTGCGCAAGATAAGTGCTTCGCGTGCGGCGCGCATCTTGCGCTCATCAATGACCACTGTACGGTCGGTATTCGCAGGCGTTTTCCAAATGGCTTGCTCAGCGAGCGCATTGGCAAGCCACGGCTGACCCTGCGTGGCTACCCAAGCCACCTCAATCGCTTCGGGTGAGAAAACTTGACCGG
>JANOQN010000082.1:0-40928 GCA_031422315.1 Rhodanobacteraceae bacterium | reverse complement strand
CTACCGCAAATCGTCACCGGCGTGCTCAGCTGGAAAGTGATGCGCAGCTCGCTCGTTTCAAAGCGTATTTGCAGCAAGCCAGTTGGCGCCGATTGCTTAGCGCGCTCGGCGTAAAACTTGGAGCGCGTCAGGCCGCGTGCGATGCAAAATTCAACAATCGTTTGGCCGCTTTGGGCTTGCGCTCTGAGCAGCGCGGGCCAGTCGTGTTTGCGCATAGATGCCTCCTGTGAGTACAGGCGCTAGTGTCACGGTTGCTTAGCTTGCTAGATAGGATGGGGGTGGACGGAGGGTTACTTTGATTAGCTGCTCACTGCAACTTTGCTCAACGCTTCGTTGATGCACATTCCAGCTAACGCTGGACGCGATCCGCACACCAATTAGTTGACTACTCTGTTGCAACAGCCCGTAAAGCGCAAATCAATAGTGCGGCGGCGGCTCATTCGCACCCGCAATGCCGCTCGGGCCTGCGATGCTTAAAGATTGCACGGAATCTTGCAGCTGCTGGAAGCGCAGCTCGAGATTCAACAGGGTGATTTGCTGCCCACTGAGCTGCTGATTCAAAACGTCTAGCAATTCATCTTGAAAGCAGAGCTTTTCTTCGAGGCCTATTACGCGCTGATGGAGCGCGTCAGCAAGTGAGGCCGCATCGTTTGATGCGGCCTCCCGAGCGGGACGCGAGAAATCAGGCTCACTTTGGCTTTTGCTTGCCACAACGCGCTTTGGTTAGAGCTTGCGTTGCACTTCGATACGCTCGAAGCACTCGATTTGGTCGCCGACTTTGACGTCGTTGTACTGCTTGACGGCGATACCGCATTCCATGCCATTGCGGACGTCGTCGACAATTTCCTTGAAGCGCCTGAGTGATTCGAGTTCGCCTTCGAACACGACCACGTTGTCGCGCAGAACGCGAATCGGTAGTTTGCGTTTGACGATACCCTCGGTGACCATACAGCCAGCCACTGCGCCGAATTTGCTGGAGCGGAACACATCGCGCACTTGCGCTAAGCCCAAAATCTGCTCTTTGAACTCGGTGCCAAGTAAACCGGTTAACGCGGCTCTTACTTGATCGATCACTTCATAAATAATCGAGTAGTAGTTGGGTGCAACACCCGCATCGGAGAATACTTTGCGAGCGCTAGCATCAGCGCGAACGTTAAAGCCAATCACCATCGCTTTGGATGCGACCGCGAGCGTGGCGTCGCTTTCATTGATCCCGCCTACACCTGAGCCGATCACGTTGACTTTGATGTCATCGGTGCTGAGCTTGGTGAGGCTATCTTTCAGTGCTTCGGACGAGCCTTGAACGTCGGCTTTGAGCAAGATATTGAGCGTTTTGACTTCGCTCGATGTAATTTGACTAAAGATATCTTCCGGCTTGCCGCCAGCTTGCTTAGCGAAGCGCTGATCGCGCAGCTTGGTTTCGCGCTGTAAAGCGGCGTCACGCGCCATGCGCTCGTCAGCTAACACCATGAAGTCGTCACCGGCATTAGGCGTGCCTTGCAAACCAACGACCACGACCGGAATTGACGGGCCAGCTTCATTGACTTGCCGCCCGGTTTCATCATAAAGCGCGCGTACGCGGCCGAACTGCGTGCCGCACAGAATGACGTCGCCTTTGCGCAAGGTGCCGTTTTGCACGAGTACCGTCGCCACGTTGCCGCGCCCGCGATCTAGCGAAGCTTCCACAACTACGCCACGTGCTCTTCCTTCGGAGCTGGCTTTTAGATCCATGACTTCTGCTTGCAAGGAGATACTATCGAGCAGTTCTTCCACGCCTTTACCCGTTTTTGCCGAAAGCGGAACAAACATCACGTCTCCGCCTAGGCTTTCTGGAACCACTTCGTATTGCAGCAAGCCTTGCGTGACCCGATCTGGGTTTGCGTCGGCTTTGTCCATTTTGTTGACCGCGATAATCAGCGGCACTTTTGCGGCTTTGGCGTGTTGAATCGCTTCAATGGTTTGCGGCATCACACCATCATCGGCGGCTACGACGAGCACGACGATATCGGTCAGTTTGGCACCGCGCGCGCGCATCGAGCTAAACGCTGCGTGGCCCGGCGTATCAAGAAAGGTGACTACGCCGCGCTTGGTAGTGACGTGATACGCACCGATATGCTGAGTAATGCCACCGGCTTCGCCCGATGCCACTTTGGTGCGGCGAATGTAATCGAGCAGGCTGGTTTTACCATGATCGACGTGGCCCATGATCGTGACGACTGGCGGCCTGGTGCGTGCGGACTCATCATTCGCTTCACTGGTATTGGCAATCGTGGTTTCGATGTCCTCGTCTTTCGACCGACTGACTTTGTGGCCTAGTTCTTCGGCTACTAATGCTGCGGTATCGTGATCAATGACTTGATTGATGGTCGCCATGACGCCCATTTTCATCAGCGCTTTAACTACATCACCGGTTTTTACCGCAATTTTTTGCGCTAATTCACCGACTTGAATCGTCTCACCGACTGACACATCACGCGTGACCGGCGCTGTCGGCTTGGAAAAGCCGTGTGCGGTATTGCGAGTGGGCTCTGCTTGGCGCATTTTTTGTTTACGCTTAGGCCGGCGCGATGCGCCATCAGCCAAGTGCAGCTGACCTAAATTGAAACTGGGCGAACTTTCTTCATCAATAAACTGCCCGGTTCGAACTATGGCACCGCCGGTTTTACCTTTGCTTGGCTGGGCTTTCGCGCGGCGATCATCTTGCGCGCCCTTGAAGCCGCCTGGTTTAGCGTCAACGCGCGGCTTGAATGGGCCTGGCGCCCCGCCGGGTGCTGCATCACGTGGCTTAAACGGACCCGCATTTGGATCACGCGGTGCGAAAGGTGCAGCATTCGGATCGCGCGGCCTAAACGGCGGTGCGTTCGGATCACGCGGTCGAAACGGTGCTGCATTTGGATCGCGCGGGGTAAACGGCGCGTTCGGATCACGCGGGCGAAACGGTGGTGCGTTTGGATCGCGCGGCCTAAATGGTGGTGCATTTGGATCGCGCGGACGGAATCCTGGTGCATTTGGATCGCGCGGACGGAATCCTGGTGCATTTGGATCGCGCGGGGTAAACGGCGCATTTGGATCGCGCGGCCTAAACGGCGGTGCATTCGGATCGCGTGGCCTGAATGGCGGCGCGTTCGGATCACGCGGGCGAAATCCTGGTGCATTTGGATCGCGCGGAGTGAACGGCGCATTCGGGTCACGTGGCCTAAACGGCGGCGCATTCGGATCTCTCGGCGCGTAACCAGCCGAGCCCTCGCGCGGGCGATAGCCGGGTGATGGCTGATATCCGGGCGATGTTTGTCGCACTGGAATCTCGCGCGAAGCCGGGGCTGTGACAACAGGAGTCGCAACTTGTGGCTCAGGGCTGGCATCAGCAATCGGTGCAGGCGCTGCAATGACTTGCGGCTCTACTACTACGGCGATTTCGACGGCGGGCGGTGCCTCGGCTTTGGCTTTGCTTTCTTCAGCACTGCGGCGCATTTCGCGCTCTTTGCGAATGCTTTCTTCAGTCTCAGCGCGTAGCTTGGATTCGCCCAACTTTCGGCGCGCATCTTCGCGTTCTTTGTCGACTTCAGTCACTTCCCCGCCCACCGCTGCGCGCGATACGTAGGTGCGTTTCTGCCGCACTTCAACGCTCACGGTTTTGGACGGCGCACGGTGCCCAGGCGTAGCGGGCGAACTCATCGTTAGCTCACCCAGGGTTTTGCGCTTTAAGGTAATTTGCTGAGGCTGCACCGCTTCTTCGCCGAGCGCGGCTTTGCCGTGCGAGCTGCGCAGGTGTTCTAGCAGTCTAATCTTTTCTGAGGGTTGAACTTCCGCGTCGGCAGTGGAAGGCTTCAAACCCGCTTCTTTGAATTGCGTAAGCAGGCGCTCAACCGGTAAGTTGAGTACTGATGCAAGTTGTTTGACAGTCATTCCAGCCATAATGCACTCCGGCTTTTTGTTTGGATCAGGCCCGCGCGGCCATAATCAGGGCGGCGGCTTGCTCTTCTGGCATATCAATAAGCTCCATCAGCTCATCAGTAGCCAGATCAGCGAGATCCGAACGGGTATTGATGCCTTTGCTAGCAAGTGCAAAAGCGGTTTCTTGATCGACGCCAGCTAAGTCAAGCAAATCTTCACTCGGCTTGCCTTCAGCGTCTTCTTCAGCAGCGATCATTTGAGTTAGCAGCGCATCACGGGCTCTTGCGCGCAGCTCTTCAATCAAATCTGCGTCAAATTCTTCAATCGAGAGTAATTCGTTCGCTGGAACATAGGCGACTTCTTCAACGGTAGAGAAACCTTCTTGCACCAGAATGGCGGCAATTTCTTCATCGACTTGCAACTTTTCAACGAATAGTCGACGAATTGTTGCAGCCTCGGTTTCATTCTTTGCAAGTGCTGCCGCTGACGTCATGACATTGAGGTGCCAGCCGGTTAACTTGCTTGCTAGGCGCACGTTTTGGCCGCCACGGCCAATCGCTTGCGAAAGCTTCTCTTCAGACACCGCGATATCCATCGAATGATTCTCTTCGTCTTGGATGATCGATTGCACTTCAGCCGGCGCCATCGCGTTGATGACAAACTGCGCGGGGTTGTCATTCCACAGCACGATATCGACGCGCTCACCGTTGAGTTCCGTAGTCACGGCTTGCACACGGGCACCGCGCATACCGATGCACGCGCCGATAGGATCAGTACGGCTATCGTGCGCTTTGACTGCCATTTTCGCGCGATCGCCCGGGTCACGCGCGCAGGCCTTAATTTCCACCAAGCCTTGGCTAACCTCGGGCACTTCCAAGTGGAATAGCTCGATCATAAATTCAGGTGCAGTGCGCGAAACAAACAGTTGTGGGCCGCGAATTTCGGCGCGCACGTCATATAAATAGCCGCGTAAGCGATCACCTACGCGAATCGATTCGCGCGGAATCGTGCGTTCACGTGGAATCATAGCTTCGACGTTGTCGCCCATGTCCAAATAAACGTTGCCGCGTTCAATGCGCTTGACGGTGCCTGAGATCAGCTCACCTTGGCGCTTGGAATATCGATCTACGACGAGTTGGCGCTCGGCTTCACGCACGCGTTGCAAAATGACTTGCTTAGCGGTTTGCGCAGCAATTCGGCCGAGATCGGAGTTCGGAATTTGCTCTTCGATGAACTCGCCTTCGATGGCTTCAGGGCGCACATCGAGGGCGTCCATTAAGCGAATTTGCGCTTCTGGATTTTCCATGCGCATATCATCAGCGACAATTTCCCAGCGGCGAAATGTTTCATAGCCGCCGGTGGCTTTGTTGATTGATACCCGGGTGGCTATTTCTGCGCCGCTGGTTTTTTTAGCAGCGGTTGCGAGCGCATTTTCCAATGCGTCGAAAACCACAGCGCGGGAGACATTTTTTTCATTAGCAAGCGCGTCAACAACGAGCAGCATTTCCTTGTTCATGGCGTTTCTTCCTCGACCGAGGCGTCCGGTTCGATTTGGTAAGGCGAGGGTTTGGTGTAGTCCGGCACGATTCGCGCTTTCGCTACGTCTTGGATACTAAAAAACAAGCTTTGTTGATCAACTTTTAACTCGATCTTATCGCTCACTGCAACAATGGTACCGCGGTAGCGTTTACGGCCCGCAGTTGGTAAATGCGTTTCAATCTTGACGTCTTCACCAATAAACCGCGCGTAGTGCGACAGCACATACAGCGGGCGATCCAATCCAGGTGACGAGACCTCTAAATCGTAGTTCTCAGTGATCGGATCTTTCTCATCTAGCACGGCGCTGATCGCTTTGGATGCGCGCGCGCAGTCCGCTACCGTAACGCGCATATCTGGGCGTTCAATGTAAACGCGCAATAGCGAATGACCGCCACTTCGTACCAATTCTAAGCCCCACAGCTCAAGCTCGCACTCGGCGACTGCCGGGCTACAAAGCGCTTCAAGCTGTTGGTGGAGATCGGTCATAGTGCGTTGTTGTTCCAGGTTGCGGAAGAAAACAGATTTCAGGATAACTTACTGATTTAAATACACTTTATTTTAAAAGTACGCAGTTCTAGCCAATCGCAGGTAAAAAAAAATGGGCTATCAGCCCATTTTCGTCCCTGTCGGGATGGCGCATTCATGCGCCCAAACACTACTCATCATCGACCTACCTATGACGCGCCATGCTTGTTTGAAAATCAACGCTGCGTGAGCAACATTGTGGTAGCGGGGGCAGGATTTGAACCTACGACCTTCGGGTTATGAGCCCGACGAGCTGCCAGACTGCTCCACCCCGCACCTGAACTCCGAACATTAGCCCGCAGTCTGTTGAGCCGTCAAGGCGTTCTTGTTGCTACCCGCTAACGGATGGGATTTGGTTCAGCCAAGTTAGATCACCAGGAGGTGCAGGAATTTGCGAAGCTGATACGTAAATTCCAGAATGCACCCTTTGACATAGACGATACAAACAAAAATTTGCTATGCTCCGAGAACTGCATCGTCAGAATGCACTTTAAAAAAACTATAAAATTATGCGTTGCGCCTCGATAAAACTGCTGCTTTTTGCTACTGCGATTTTCGCGCCTGCTGCTTTTGCGCAGGTGACGGGCTTTGCTGTCACGTCCGATGCGAGTAATGCCGCCACAGCGGATCGACTGCATAGCATCGATCTGCAATCGGGCACAGCCACCATGATCGGCCCGCTAGGCCCGGGATTTGAAGACGTTGAAGGACTCGCTTTCGACCAGCAAAGCAACTTATTTGGTATTGATGACGCGACTAAAACGCTCGTAGCGATCGGCCAAACTGGTAGAGCTTCAGCGCTGGGCACAGGTATTGGAAACACGCGCCTGGCAGTCGGAGAATCCAATGCGCAGGATCCTAGTTTGGCGTTTAACTGCCGCAACGAGCTATTTGTTCTGACGAAAAATTCGCGCTCGCTTTACCGCGGCTCGGCGAGCACTGGTGTTTTGGATTTAGTCGGGTCAGCGGGCGCTGCGGTTGGTAAAATTACTGATATCGCATTTCGTGGCGAAGAGCTGTTTGGTCTAGGTGACGATGCGCTTTTTGTGATCAACACGATGAACGGAACTACTCGCCAAATTGGTTCGTTTGCTGCTGGCATCAGCTTTTCTGAAGGCGGCGGATTGAGCGTCGACAGCAGCGGCAAGCTCTGGGCGGTTGCGGAAGTTCGTAAAGCAGATTTATCACTTGATCAAAGCGCGATTTACCAAATTGATCCAATGAGTGGTGTAGCGACTCGCGTTTCAAGCACGCTGGCGGGAATTGAGAGCTTGAGCATTGGCCCAACGCCCTGCAATCTAAATCTCGGCGGCACGCCTGCGTTGGTGTCACAAGTGTCAGTCAATTCGCGCGTTGCGGTATTGCTGTTGGCGGTCATGACACTGCTCGCTGGATTTGTTGCGGTTCGTAAGCTCAACGACCTAGGCTAAGCTTGGACGCGCCGTTTGGCGAAAAAACATTTTGACGCTCCGCCAAACTCTTTCCGCCAAAGCCTGAGCCCCAAGGCTATCAGCCTGTGGGGCGTTTTCAGAGCTTGATCGATAAGTGCGCTTTCCGCACATCTGGGGCAAGACGCTTTCGAGCTAGGCCGCTTTCGCCAACTCACTATTTTGCGATAAGCGCGGCCCATTCAGCATGGCGTATTTCAGCGCGCCAATGACTAAATCGACTTCCGCTGAGCTAACCGCAAAGTGCGGCGTGAAGCGCAGGCTGTTGGCGCCGCCGTGAATGACGCCGATGCCGTGTTGGCGCATAAATTCTTCGGTGCTGCCCGTGCCGTAGCATTTGAATTCAGTTGAAAGCTCGCAAGAAAATAGTAAGCCAGTGCCCTGCACGCCGGTGATTAAACCGCCGAGTTCTTTTTGCAGCTGGCTGAGCTTGCTCAAAAATTCCTGGCCGCGATCAACAATGTTCTGTCGCAGCGCAGGCGTTAACGCCTTGAGCACCGTGCAAGCCACATCAAGCGCGCGCGGATTGGTAGTCATGGTGTTGCCGTAGATGCCTTTGCGATACAAGCCAGCGGCTTTATCGCTCAGTGCTAACACGGAGAGCGGGTATTGACCGGCATTGAGTGCTTTGGAATAGGTTTCAAAGTCCGGTGGAGCGACGTTTTCAAAGCCTGGATAGTCCAGAATTGACAAGCAGCCGTGCGCGCGCAGACCCGCTTGAATCGAATCGATCAGCAGCAAGGTGCCGTGTGCTTCCGTCAATCGGCGGGCAGCGGCATAAAACTCAGGCGTTAGCGCAAGGCCTGGATTGCCTTCACCCATCACCGGTTCTAAAAACATCGCTTCCACATAAAAGCCATCGCTTTCAATTTGTGCGAAGGTTGCTTCTAGCTCAGCCACGTTAAAAGGCGATACGGTAATCAGCTGCTGCGCATGGTGTTTGTGGCTGGCCAAATGCTGCGCGTAGGCTTTGCCAGAGGAATCCGAATAGAGCGCGGGCAGTTCAGTGCGGCCATGAAACGCGCCTTTAACCGCAATACGTTTGACACGCTTGCCAGCATGCCGCCCGCCTGCATCGGTCATCAATTTCGTGTTGACATCGCAAATACGCCCTGCAACGGTATTGGCTTCCGAACCCGAATTCATGCACAGCAGCTTGGCGAACGGAAAAGCACCGCGTTTGACGCCAATTTCGGCTTTCAGTAAGCGATCTAAGCGCAGCTGGCTGGCGGAAGCGGTCATGACGTTCGCCATCACTGCGGGCTGCGCCATGGTGTCGAGCACTGCTTGCGGCGCATGGCCCATGCCTAGCATGCCGTAGCCGCCGCTATCGTGCACGACTGCGCCTTTTAATGTGATCACCCAAGGCCCGCGCGCGGCAATTGCCACGTAAGGGTTGATGGTGTCATCGGCATAAAAATTCACGTAGCCGGCTTGAAACGCTTTTAGTTGCGCGGTTTCTGAGCAATCCATCAGTTCCGGAAACTCAACCGCGATTTGACGATAGGCGGCAACCGCTTCTTCGCATGCAATTTTTAATTCTGGATGTTGACCCGCAAAACGCAAGATTGTCGCGTCGTCAAGGCCGTAAGTCAGTTTTTCGCCAGCGCGTTTGCGTAGTGGCTGTAAAAGCTCGATCACATTCATGGGATTTGTCGCGGTTGGGTTTAAGAGCGATAGTTTAACCCGCGCACCGCTTGAAAGCCCACTCAGTGGTTCGGCTTTACCCCGGCAAATGCCTTTAGCTGTTCAGGCTGAGCTTCACGCTGGTGCCGCACTTTCCAATCTTCAAACGGCATGCCGTAGACGAACGCGCGCGCATCGGGCTTGCTTAAAACTCGCCCAGATTCTGCGGCAGCTTCGCTCAGCCATGTACTTAAGCAGTTCCGGCAAAAGCCGGCCAAATTCATCATGTCAATATTTTGCACGGCTGGATTGTCGCGCAAATGTTGCAGCAAGCGATCAAAGGCGCGAGCACGATCAGTGTCAGTTATTTGGATGGATTCGGATTTAGATTGCATATTGTCGAGCCTATAATTTTGTCGAAGGGTTGCCGTCTATCGCCCACAACCTCACGAAGACTGGTTCAAGAGTGGATTCAAACGGGCCTAATTTCAACGGCCATTTTTCATGCGCGCTGGGCAAATGCGCGATCCAACACCATTGCGATTGTCAGCGCGGGTAGTTTGCGGGATCATCGAATCACACTACTACACCGAGCCGCTCTTATGTCATTCTCATTTTCTCCAAAGATTTGGTTGCTCTGCATCACTTGCGCGGCGCTGCCTGACCTACACGCAGCTGAGCCACAACCGTTCACCGCTGAGCGCAATTGGCAAATTCAGCGCATTGGTAATCCGAGTATTTCACCCGATGGCAAGCGTGTCATCGCCCCGATTAGCCGTTATGTGCTAGCGGAAGATAAAACCGTGACTGACCTTTGGCTGTGGCACACCGATGCCAGCGTGGAGCGTGCTTTTACCAGCGATGCCAGTAACGAAAGCGCGCCAACGTTTAGCCCGGATAGCAAATCTGTAGCGTTTGTGGCCCAGCGCGGCGATGACAAAGCGCCGCAGCTTTATCTCATGCCGCTTGATGGTGGTGAGGCGCGCCGCTTGACTAATCTTGCGACTGGCGTACAGAGCCCGAAATGGTTCAAAGATAGTCAACGCATTGCGTTTGTCTCGCGTATTTTTGTCGACCTGCCGCTGGCGGAGCAACAAAAGCGCATTGACGAGCGCGCGGCCAGCAAAATGACTGGCCGCGTTTGGGATGCCGGTCCGGTAACGGCTTGGGATCAGTACTTAGATGAGCGCCAGTTTCACGTCTTCGCCGTTGACGTTGCGGGTGCCAATGATGCGCCGCCAGCAGTGGCAAATTTGACTGGAAGCAGCGGCTTGCAGCTGCCACGCAGCGCTGTGCAAGGCACCGACACGCTGTATGCCATTGCCCCTGATGGTAAGCAGCTGGCGTTCGTTGCCGATTCAAACCCGGCGCGTGAGGCATCCAATAGCGATGTGTTTACCTTGGCGCTGGACGATTCCGATAGCAAGCCGGTGAATATCACGATTGACAATCTAGCCGAAGATTCCGCTCCGCTCTACAGTCCAGATGGTAGCTACCTAAGCTTTTTGCAGCAGCGTATCAAGGGCTTTTATGCTGATAAAAATCGGCTGATGCTATTTGCTCGCAAAAGCGCCGTTACTACCGAGCTACACTCAGACTGGGATCGCAGCGCGGATGCCATGCACTGGGCGAGCGACAGCAAACGGCTCTATGCAGCAATTGACGATGCCGGAACTACCCGCGTTTATGAGCTGCCCATTTCAGGCAAGCCGCGCAAAATCACCGGCGAATCCTCGTTCAGCGCGCTCAGCTTAGCAGGAAGTGGCGCGCTGGTCGGCTTACGACAGAGCTTTAACGAGCCGCCAACATTGGTGTCGATTAATACCCGAAACGGTTCCGCCACAAAGCTCTCAAGCACTAATGACTCATTGCTCAGTCAAACCGCGCTCGGCACCTTTGAATCCGTCACCTACCAAGGTGCGAACGGCGCGGATATTCAAATGTGGGTGAACTACCCGCCTGGGTTTGATCGTGCTAAGAAATATCCGCTGTTTATGCTGATCCACGGCGGTCCGCACAATGGCACCACCAACAGCATGACCTTTCGCTGGAATGCGCAGGTATTTGCCAGCTGGGGTTATGTTACTGCGTGGCCGAACTTTCACGGCAGCAGCGGCTTTGGGCAGAAATTTACCGATTCGATTAATCCAGAATGGGCCGAGCAACCCTATCAAGATGTGATCAAAGCCGCCGAATATTTTGCCGCACAATCTTGGATTGATAAAGATCGCATGGCGGCCGGCGGCGGCAGCTACGGTGGCTATTTGACCAGCGCTATTCTGGGGCGCGAGCACCCGTTTAGAACGCTGATTGCGCACGCCGCTGTCTATAATCTATACACCCAATACGCCGCCGATTTCGCCACCCAAATTCCGCGCTTTGGCGGGTTTTGGGAGCCGGGCAATGAGGCAGTGATGCGCCGCAATTCCCCGCATTATGGCGCGGCAAATTTCAAAACACCCACGCTAGTCATCCATGGGCAAATCGATCAGCGCGTGCCGGTCAATCATGGGATGGAGCTTTATCAAACGCTGCTGATGAAAGGCGTGCCAAGCCGATTTATTTACTTTCCTAATGAAAATCATTGGGTGCTCAAGCCACAGAATTCAGTGTTTTGGTATGGCGAAGTCGAAAAATGGCTGCTTGAGCACAATGGGCCGAAGCCGGAATGATTTGATTTTCATCCCAACCGGTATCGGGTTTGACGCATCCGATACAACAACTAGCAACAGCCAACTGACCTAGTTTCTCAATAGCCCAAACGCTAGTGAGCCAAATACGTATACCCAGAAAGCCCGCTTTCGAGCGCTTCAGAGATACGTTTACCCTCATCCGCTGGCAAATTGGCTGCCGCAATGCGGGCGCGATAGCTGCGCCGCAGCTTGTCGTCGTCATAGCCGACATAGCGCAGTAAATCCAAGGTGGTGTCGCCCTCTTGCGGGCGCTGCAGCTCCCAGCCGGTCTTTGTTAGTACCACGTTGACCGAATCGGTATCGCCAAACAAATTGTGCATATCGCCCAGTGTTTCTTGATATGCGCCCACTAAAAATAAGCCAAGATAGTAAGTTTGCTCATTGAGTGCGTGCAAAGGCAGCGAGGTTTCGACGCCTTCGGAATCTACATAGCGATCAATTCTGCCGTCCGAATCGCAGGTCAAATCTTCCAGCACGCCGCGCCGCGTTGGGCGTTCATCTAAGCGATTCAGCGGCATGATCGGAAAAATTTGCTCCAGTGCCCACACATCTGGCACAGATTGAAATACCGAAAAATTGCTAAAATATTTGTCGGCCAGCTTGTCATTCAATTCTTCTAGCAGCGCACGTTCGCTGCGAATTTCTGGCCGCAGCTGCGCCCGCAAGCGCTGCAAGATTGCATAGAAAAGCTCGTCCAGCTGCGCGCGCTCGGTTAGCGAAAAACTGCCCTGCGAAAACAAACTCAAACCTTCAGAATGATGGTGCAGTGCTTCTTGATGAGCATCTTGCGCACTACGCCCAGATAGCTGATCGTGCAACTGCTTTAGATGCTTGAGCGTGGGTTTGGAATTCGAGACGTCAATATCACCCTGGCCTAGGCTGGTTTGCTCAACGGCGGTAACATCTGCAATAAGCACCGCGTGGTGAGCGGTCATGGCACGCCCTGCTTCAGTTAACAGGCGCGGGTGCGGCAGATTATTTTCCGCGCAGCACTCAAAAACCGCTTGCACAATCGTGTTGGCGTATTGATTCAAGCCGTAGTTCATCGAGCAATCGCTGCGCGTGCGCGTGCCTTCATAATCAACCGCCAGCCCGCCGCCAGAGTCAATGTAGCGAATCGGATGCCCAAGTTTGGTCAGTTCGGCAAAATAGCGCACGGCTTCACGCATGCCGTTAGCAATATCGCGCACGTTGGATATTTGCGAACCCATATGAAAGTGCAGCAAATTTAAGCAATCGCTCAAACCAGCGGCCTTCAAATCGCTTGAGAGCTGCAATAGTTGATTCGGTAGTAAACCAAACTTAGCTTTATCGCCGCCGGTGTTTTGCCATTTACCCGCACCTAAACTGGCAAGCCGCACCCGCACGCCTAGAAGCGGCCGCACGCCGAGCGCTTTGGATTCTTCGATCACGTATTCCAGCTCATTGGCTTTTTCGATCACGATAAAAATCTGCAAACCAAGCTTGATGCCAATCAGGGCAAGGCGAATGTATTCCCGATCTTTGTAGCCGTTGCAGATCACCAAACCGCCCGGACTCATTGCCAGCACAGCCATAAGCTCCGGCTTGGAGCCGGCTTCTAAGCCAAATTCGGTATTGCCGTGCCGCACTAATTCACTGACCACGCTGGATTGCTGATTCACCTTAATCGGAAAAATCGCACAGTAGCCGCCTTCGAATTTATGATCAGCGCTAGCTTTCGCGAAGGCCTGCTGCATGCGCTTGAGGCGATCACCCAAAATATCAGTGAAGCGCACCAGCAATGGGCTGCGCAAACCCTGTTTGCGCGCCGCCTGAATGACTTCTGGCAGCGAAACCGCAAGCGCCGGATCGTTGGTTGGCATGGCGATGAGCTCACCTTTTTCATTGACGTCAAAATAGCCATCCGCCCAATGTCCGATGTTGTACATCTGCCGAGCTTTTTCGATGCTCCAATCACTAGCTGGTTTTGCTGCTGATACCGAACGCACTGCTTTCACAATTGAGCCTATAGGTCATTGGGCCGATTGGCCCGCAGGCTGAAGTCTAATTCAAAGTAGTTGAGCATGCTGTGCAGTTGCCACCTAGATGATCGTAAGCCCACCAGCCGTCAATTCCGCATCCTGCGATTGCGCTTGCTGCAAGGCCCACATCTGCGCGTAGCGAGTGTTTTGCGCGATTAATTCAGCGTGCGTGCCACGTTCGGCGACTTCACCATCCACCAGCACCAGAATTTGATCAGCATTGACCACCGTCGAAAGCCGATGCGCGACCGTCAGTGTGCTACGGCCTTTTGCAATATCTTCTAGCTGCGCTTGAATGGCCCGTTCGGTGTGGCTATCAAGTGCGCTAGTGGCTTCATCCAGCAGCAAAATCGGCGGCGCTTTTAGCAGCGCCCTAGCAATTGCGACGCGCTGTTTTTCACCGCCCGATAGCTTCAAGCCGCGCTCACCGACTTGGCTTTGGTAGCCATCTGGCAAGCCGGCGATAAAGTCGTGAATTTGTGCGGCTTTTGCAGCCTCGTGGATCTGCGCTTCGCTGGCGCTCGGCTTGCCGTAAGCGATATTGAAATAGATGGATTCGTTAAACAGCACGGTATCTTGCGGAACGATGCCAATCGCGCGGCGCAGGTTATCTTGACGCACTTCGCGAATATCCTGCCCGTCAATCAATATGCTGCCAGCGCTGACATCATAAAAACGAAACAATAATCTGGCCAGCGTGCTTTTACCAGCGCCGCTCGGGCCAACAATTGCGATGTTTTTGCCGGGTGGCACGATAAAGCTGACATTTTTAAGTACCTCACGGCGCGGGTCGTAGCTAAAGCTGACGTTTACAAACTCAATCTTGCCTGCGCTGACCTGCAAATCTTGCGCTGCTTCGTTATCTTTGACTGCGAGTGGTTCGTCCAGTAGCCCGAACATGCGCTCCATATCCGTTAGTGATTGCTTGACGTTGCGATACATCATGCCTAAAAACCCGAGCGGCACGAAGAGTTGCAGCATCAGCGCATTGACTAGCACCAGATCGCCGACCGTCATGTTTTTGCTGCTGACTTCTATAGCCGCCATGCTCATCAGCGCGGTTAAACCGAGTGCAATTGTGCAGGTTTGGCTGGTATTGAGCAGCGTGAGGGTGGTCCAGCTTTTGCGTGCCGCTACTTCATAGCGCGCCAGTTCGGTATCTAAGCGCTGCGATTCAAACGCCTCATTGGAAAAATACTTGACGGTTTCATAATTCAAAAGGCTATCCACCGCGACTTGATTTGCCTTTTGATCCTGCACATTCATTTCCCGGTAGTAGCGCGTGCGCCAATCGGTGATTTTCAACGTAACTGCGATGTAAGTTGCCAGCGTAATTAGCGTGACAATCGCGAATTTTGGCGGGTAAAACCACAGCAGCCAGCCTAGTGCCAAGCTGATTTCCAGCAGCGTCGGCACGATGGTAACGGTGGTGTAGTGCAAAAAATCCTCAATACTGCCGGTGCCTTTTTCAATCGCCCGGCTAATACCGCCGGTTTGCCGATCTAAGTGGAATTTCAAACTGAGTTTGTGCAAATGCTGGAACACACCGAGCGCTGCTTCACGCCGAGCGCGGGTGGCAATGACGGCAAATAAGATGCCGCGCAGCTCACCAAACAGACTCGCGGTTAGCCGCAGCGCGCCGTAAGCCAGCAGCAAAGCCAGCGGCACCGTTAGCGTGGCCAGCTTCGGGTCAAACGAATCAACAATGTGTTTAAAAGTAAGAGGAATACCCAAATTGGCGACTTTGGCAACACACAGCAGTAGCAAAATAAGCGCGACGCGCCCGCGATAGCGCCACAAATACGGCAGCAGCGTGCGAATCGGGCTTTTTTGAATCGCCGCAGGTTTAGCAATTTCTATGATTACAGCGGACGTTTGGTCAGTTTCCATGGTGTTCCTTTCGGATTAGCGCCAAACCTGCGCAGCGTTTAGAGCCATCGGAAGGCAACGCTACTCTAGCGCTGGGAATATCGCTCTAAAGCGCGCGCCACCTAGTTCGGGTGAGCGGTCAATTTTGAGCTGGCCTTCATAGCTGTCAATCACGTTGCTGACGGTCGATAGCCCGATGCCGTGGCCTTGCACTTGTTCATCGCCGCGAATGCCGCGCACTAGCAGGCTGTCGATTTTGTCTTCGGGAATGCCGGGGCCATCGTCTTCTACGCAAATTTCGACGCCCGCGCGGCGCGTCTTTGAGCCCTTTGAGCCGCCCAGGCTCTTTGTGGTCAACAACACTTTGGATTTGGCCCATTTGAAGCCGTTGTCGAGCAAATTGCCCATCACTTCCATCAAGTCGCCCAGCTCGCCATGAAATCTGGCGTTTTCATCTAGTTCGAACTCACACAGTACGCCTCGACTCGCGTAAACCTTTTCAAGGCTGCGCACGATTTCTTCGGCGTTTGCGTCAATCTCTATCGGCGCGGCGAACGTTTTGTGTCCGCTCGATGCGGCTCTTGCCAGCTGATAGGCCACAATCGCGTTCATGCGGTTGACTTGCTCTTCCGTGCCGGATTTCAGCGGGCCCAGCTGATCGGCGTTTTCTAATAATCCGCGCATGATTGCAAGCGGCGTTTTTAGGCTGTGGGCTAGATCGCCCAGAGTGTCGCGATGGCGCTTTAAGTTGATTCGTTCGGAGCGAATAATCTGATTAAAACTCCCTGTTAGCCCGGTCAATTCGCTCGGATATGGCGCGGTGAGCTCCTCCGTGTGGCCTTGCTCAACTTCGGTCAAATCGCTCGCTAAACTTCGCAAAGGCCGAAGGCTAAAATGTAACAAAATACCTTGTGCCAGCAACATGAGCACGCCAAAACTGCCTAAATAGCGAATTAAAGTACCGCGAAACGCTTGCTTTTGTTTGACCAGAGAAGATTCATGGATGGCTACAAAATAAGTGAACGGGCGCTCTTCATGGCCCTCGAATACCACGCCGTGCCTGAGCAAATACACGTTGCCTACCGAAGATTTTAGCGGGCCTTCAAAGCGTAGTTCGCCGGGTGCCATGGCTTCGTTAAACGGCAAATCGCGACCGAGCGCAGAGGGTGATCGCCACTCGGTGTCCGGTCCGGAAACGGCAGCATAAAGCCCAGAACCGAGCCGGTCGAAATCCGGATCCGGCATAAACTCGGGAAGCAATAGCTTGCCTTTGACGTTGACGTCGCTTTCTTGCAGAAGCGAATAAAAATAAGATTTAAGGCGCTGCTGGATGCTTTGCACTGCGCTGCGCTCAAATGCGCGTTCAAGCGCGGCGGTAGTCAAGTACAAAAACAGTACAAGCACCACGATACTGGCAAGCGTCAGCCGTGATGCAATCGAAAAGGGCCTGCCCGGCATTGCTGCGCGGTCTGCCGGAAACTAACCTGAGACTATCTTATGGCGTGCGGGGAATGGCAAACCGATAGCCGCGTCCGCGCACCGTTTCAATAGGCTTGAGCGCACCGTCGGAATCTAATTTTTTACGCAATCGACCAATGAATACTTCGATCACGTTGCTGTCGCGATCAAAATCTTGCTCGTAGATATGCTCGGTTAAATCGCCTTTGCTGACCAATTCTCCCGCGTGCAGCATCAAATATTCCAAGACTTTGTATTCGTAGCTGGTTAAATCGATCAGCGCGCCGCTGACGCTCACGGTTTGCGCGGTAGTATCCATCGCGACCGGGCCGCATTCCAGTACCGGTTTGCTCCAGCCTGCCGAGCGCCGAACCAGCGCATTCACACGCGCTAACAGCTCCTCAATATGGAATGGCTTGACTAAATAGTCATCCGCGCCGCTTTTTAAGCCTTCAACCTTGTCTTGCCAGCTGGAACGCGCGGTTAATATAAGAATTGGGTAGCGCCGTTGTGCTTCGCGTAAGCGCTTGACCACTTCAATGCCCGAAAGCTTTGGCAGGCCTAAATCGACAATGACAATGTCAAACGGCACTTCTTTGCCCATATAAATGGCTTCTTCGCCGTCACTAGCGGTGTCGACGGCGAATCCTTCGCGTTGCATACGTGCGGCGAGGGTTTCTCGCAGTGGGGCTTCATCTTCTACGATCAAAACGCGCATTTATTGATCCTTCTTAACAGTTTCCGGGGCTTTAATTTGCGCCTGGGCTGAAAGCTTCGTCGCACTTAATGGTATTTGTACCACGTGAACGCGCCCGGCGCGAGTCAGTACCTTAACTCTGTAAAATTTTACTTTACCTGTCTTAACAGATCGAACCGATAAGATTTTGCCGTTGGTGTCGCGCTTAACTTGCTCGACTGCATTGCGCATGCTCAGCATATCTTGCTGTTCTTGTTCGTCTTGCGCTGCATTAGCGTTGCTTATTGCGCTCAAAGCCAAACCGAAAAGCACTGCCGTACTGAGCAAGGCAGCGCACGCAAATCGGCGCAGAGGTGGCGAGGATGCAATTGTAAAACTTTGGCGCATTGCGGTATAGCTCCAGGAGCGTGCGAGTCAAAAGAATGCGACTGACTGCCTGAGTAAGCGCTGATTAGCTTTAGCGCCAAGCGCCAGCATGAAATTTCATTTATCTTTCGCCACCTTAAGTAAAGATGTTTATGGAAAAGCCTATGACTCAACCACACCCTACACCGCTAACACCGACGTGTGCCCAGCTAGGCATCGGCACTGCCGGCACTGGTAGTGCGCAGAAATTGCTGTTGCTGGGCTCAGGCGAGCTCGGTAAGGAAGTCGCAATCGCCGCATCGCTTTTGGGCATCGAAGTGGTTGCCGTGGATCGCTACGCTGGCGCGCCCGCGATGCACGTTGCTCAGCGCGCGCACGTTGTTGATATGCAAGACAGCGCGACTTTGCGCGCGCTGATTGAGCTTGAGCGCCCTGATTTTATCGTGCCCGAAATAGAAGCGATCCATACCCAAACGCTCATCGCTTTGGAAACGGAAGGCTTTAATGTTGTCCCGCGTGCGCGCGCGGTTAATTTGACGATGGATCGTGAAGGCATACGCCGCCTGGCCGCAGAAACCTTGAAGCTGCCCACCTCAGCGTTTCGATTTGTCGATCATTTTGATGACTTTAAAACGGCGGCGCAAGCGCTTGGTATGCCTTGCGTCGTCAAACCGCTGATGAGCAGTTCCGGCAAGGGCCAGAGCATTGTGCGCCATGTCGATGAGCTTGAAGCCGCCTGGCAATATGCACAAACCGGCGGTCGAGCGTCGACTAGCGAGGCAAATCAAGCAGGCCGCGTCATCGTTGAGGCATTTGTGCCGTTTGATTTTGAAATCACGCTGCTGACGATTCGCCACGCCGGCGGCACCGATTTTTGCGAGCCGATAGGCCATTTTCAGGAGGAAGGCGACTATCGCGAGAGTTGGCAGCCGCAACCTATGCGGCCGATCGCGCTGCAGCGCGCTCAGGCGATTGCGCGCACAATTACCGATAACTTAGGCGGCTTTGGCGTATTCGGCGTCGAGCTTTTCATCAAAGGTGATGAGGTGCTGTTTTCCGAGGTGTCACCCAGGCCGCACGATACCGGCTTGGTCACGCTGATCTCGCAGGATTTGAGTCAGTTCGCTTTGCACGTACGGGCTATTTTAGGGCTGCCAATTCCCGCCATTCGCCAGCTCGGGCCATCTGCAAGCGCCGCTTTGCTCGCGACAGGCCACGGCCATGCGCCGCGTTTTTTCGGGCTGGCACGCGCACTGGCTGAGCAAGACACCGACGTTCGTCTATTCGGCAAACCGGAAGTCAAAGGCAAGCGCCGAGTTGGCGTTACGCTAGCGCGTGGTGATAGCTTATTCGCAGCCAGAGAAAAAGCGCGCCGTGCGGCTGCGGCTATTCGCGTTGATTTGACACGCTTTCCTGAATAGATTGTCTTGAGCCGAAAAATAGCGATCTAGATTCGACATTTTTCGGGCAAAAGCAGCGCTAGCACTTGAGCTGGTGCGTCCACAGTCGTTAAGTTGCCGCCATCGTCAGCACATCAATCCAACGGAGCACGCCATGGGCCGCCTAATTGCCATCGTCGAAGACGAACCTACAATTCGCGCGAATTATTCCGATGCGCTCAAGCGCTACGGCTATGAAGTGGCGGGCTATCCAGATCGGCACAGCGCCGAGCGCGCATTTGCGCAGCGCTTGCCGGATTTGGTGCTGATCGACGTGGGTTTGGGCGATGAGCCTGAAGGTGGCTTTGAGCTTTGCCGAGGCCTGCGCGCGCGCTCAAACACCCTGCCCATCGTGTTTTTGAGCGCTAGAGATAATGATTTCGACATTATTAGCGGCTTGCGGCTAGGCGCAGATGATTATTTAACCAAAGACGTTAGCCTACAGCAGCTGCTCGCCCGCATTGTGACGCTGTTTCGACGCGTTGAAGCGTTGCGCCAGCCGGTTGGCAAGGAAGATTTGCTAGAACATGGCGCATTACGCCTTGAAACTGAGCGCATGCGGGTCACCTGGAATGGGGCCGAGGTTGAGTTGACGCTGACTGAATTTTGGATCGTACACGCACTGACCCGTTTTCCAGGCCACGTTAAAAACCGCGATCAGCTGATGAACGCCGCGCAGGTAGTGGTGGACGAGGCAACCATTACTTCACACATCAAGCGCATCCGAAAGAAATTTATGGCGATTGATCCAAGCTTTGATGCCATCGATACGCTGCATGGCGTGGGCTATCGTTGGAAGGTCTAAGGAGGCCGTGACCAAGCTGCCCTTTGAACTTAGTAGCCCGCAATTGCACGATGCAAAAACCCAAGTATGGCTCGAGAAAATCCAGCTTGGGCTTATGCAGTTCAATCAACGTGCGCACAATTTGGATTTTGCGCCGCTAATGGTTTTTGCGAATAGAGAGACTGAGCTGTTAGGTGGCCTAATCGCTAGCACCGGCTGGTCGTGGCTGCATATTGATATGTTGTTTGTGGAGCCTAGCGCGCGCCGTCAAGGCGTTGCTGCAGCGCTGCTTGAGCGAGCTGAACACAAAGCGCGTGGCCTAGGATGCATTGGCGCTTATGTCGATACTTTTGATTTTCAAGCGCCCGCTTTTTATTTACGTCAGGGCTACACGCAGTTTGGCCTGTTGACGGATATGCCGCCGGGCAGTCAGCGGTTTTATCTACAAAGGCGATTTGACCTTGCTGAAACCAATACGGAGCGATGATGCAGCTTGATTTAGGGCGATCTTCTCAGCAGTTCTTAAGTGAATTTTGGCAGAAAAAGCCACTGTTGATCCGTCAAGCGCTGCCCGGATTTCAAAGTAGCGTAACGCCTGCAGAGCTCGCTGGTTTGGCCTGCGAAAAAGGCGTTGAAGCGCGCATTATTCATGGCCAAGGCAAACGATTTAGTGTTTCACATGGGCCGTTTTCGGAGGACATATTTCGCCAATTGCCCGCATCACATTGGACGCTGCTCGTGCAAAGCGTGGATCAGTGGGACCCCGAAGTTGCTACGCTTTTGGAGCATTTTGAGTTTTTGCCGCGCTGGCGCATTGAAGATATTATGATTAGCTACGCCACTAAAGGTGGTAGCGTGGGCGCGCACGTCGATCAATACGATGTGTTTTTGCTGCAAGCTGCGGGCAAGCGCCGCTGGGCTATTGATTCGGACGCAGGTTCAAGTGAGCGCAAGTACGTTGCGCGCAGTGAAGTCAAGCTCTTGCAGCAATTCAAGCCAACTGAAAGTTTCGATTTAGCGCCCGGCGATATGCTGTATTTGCCGCCCGGCGTGGGCCACCACGGCGTGGCGCTCGATAGCGATTGCATGACGTTTTCGATCGGCCTGCGCGCGCCATCCTTGACTGAGATGCTGATGGACTGTGCCGCCGAGCGCGCAGAAATACTGCCCGACAGCCAACGCTATGCTGATCCTGATTTGCAGCCGCGCGCTGATACAAACGCCATCGAAATAACCGATATTGAACGCGCTAGAGCGCTGATGCAGCAGGCGCTTGCGCTAGATTCCGATGAATTCGCTAACTGGTTCGGTCGATTTACCACGCGCTATCGAAGCCTATCGCTTGCGACGAAACGCGGGAGAAAAGCGAACTCGCTAGACGCACGCTTAAATAGTCTTGGTGCAAGCCCTTGGTTGTTGCAACCCGACTCGAGATTTCGCTGGGCTTATACCAAGCACGGACTTTACGCTGGTGGAGCCCAGTTCGTATTGAGTGAACGTGTATCGGCGAAGCTGCTTGCAGCTGGGATTACGGGTTCGGATTGGCAAAAGCTCGCCCAGGCTGAGCGCGCGGAACTCGAAAAGCTATATGCACTTGGCGCGCTTACGTTGATTTGAGCAACGGGTTAGCCTCACATTTAAGTCAAAAAAAACGGCGCTGAGGGGTATCAGCACCGTTTTCCACTACCTGTTCAACTTCTGAATTTCAACTTCTACTCATCTTCATCCATCGGTCACCTCCGGTTAGAGCTAACTACACCGCTACGCTACTCCGATTTAAGATGAATTTCCATAAATTTTCTTAAATCAGAAATTTCTTGTGCATTAACAGAATGTTGCATTGGATAACTATGCAAAGCTACCGAATAGCCAAGCGCGGATAGCGCTTTTGCAGCTGCCTCGCCGTATTGCAGTGCGACAACCTGATCAAAGGTTCCGTGCCCAATAAAAATAGGCAGCTTTTGATTTGCGCTTGCGGCCTGTGCTGCGGTAGTTTCGCCAAGTGGTAAATAGCAAGACAGCGCAATTAAACCCGCCAGCTTACGCGGGTAGCGCAGCCCGGCGGCGAGCGCTACCGCGCCGCCTTGTGAAAAGCCAGCAAGAAATATCTGCTCTGAAGCAAACCCCTGCTTCTCCAATGTTTCGATAATTGCATTCACGGCGAGCACGCTTTTTCGAATACCCACCTCATCTTGCAAGCCTTCACGATCTAAACTTTTAATGTCATACCAAGCCCGCATCGAAGCGCCGCCATTGATGGTAACGGGCTGCACAGGCGCATGCGGAAACACAAAGCGAATCGCTGGCCATTTTGGGCCGATAAGCTCCGGCACGATGGATTCAAAATCATGGCCATCCGCACCCAGCCCGTGCAGCCAAAGCACAGCAAATTTCGGATCTTTGCCGGTATCTAGTTTAACCGCACTGTCGAATAACTGGCTCATAAAAACGGCTCATAGCCAGGTTTACCGTCCAGCAGCTCTTGATATTCGCTCGCGCGGATTTGTAAGTAGGGTTTTTTGCCGGTTTTAAGCATGGAGAAGTCAGCCTGATAGTGAGTAAGCTGATTTTGCCACTGATACTGCATTTGCGTTGCGTCAAAAGTGCCTTTGTAGCGATCCGCGATGTTGAGTTTGATAGCCGCTACGTCAGTGTTGGGCGCAGGTTTAACGATTACATATGCGACTTGCACCAGCCGCCCGCCAACGTAAAGGTGCTCAGCACGCTCAAACGCCTGACCTTCGATTTTTGGAAGAGCGCGTTTGCACAGCCAAGCGCGATGCCCTCGTACCGCATTTTGCAGTTTGCATTGGTTCGCTGCCCAACCTGCTGCAGGGAAAAACTCGAGCATGTATTCGCCGTTGATAACGGTCGAATGATCGGGGCTAGCATTTAAAGTCAAACCCTCAGCAAGTAGGGTTTTCGCGATCAACGCCGGGCCATTTCGCTTTTCCATACGTTCGTCCAAAAGCTTGGTGCGCTCTGCGTCTGCGTAAAATTTGACCCGTGTTAGATACGTTTGCACAACATTGTCTTGCTGAAATCGAACTGGCCGAAAATAAGCACTGATAAAGATGGGCGTACGATCTTGATTGGCTAGTCTAGTTTCAATGTAGCCAGCAAACTCAGGCGTAACAGTGGTTTCACTGGCTAGCGATGCATTCGGAAATAACGTTAGAAATGACGATGGCATAAAGCCAGGAAAAACCTTTTCATTGTTATCTATAGGAATTGCGCCACTCGTGAGCACCGAACTTAGCTCAGATTTGCTAGTGCCGATCAACTTCGATGCTTCGCCGATCAAATCAAGCCGCAGTTCGGGCAGTGCTGGCGGCGCTGCACGAATAGCACCGAGCTTAGTCGATACATCAATTACTGCCGCGCTAAGCGCTGTTTTATCGTGCACCACACTGTTGTATTGCAATGGACTTTCATGTTGAAGATAACCCAAAGCATAACTGTCAAAATTCAATTTTGGATGCAGATGTAGCATTTGTTTTGACAAAGCGCGCGTATCCAGCCGTTCCTCTGCCGCGTCATTTGGCTCTGCAGAGCCGACGCTAGATTGACTCATCAGGGCAAAAAAAACGCATAAAAACCATAAAAATCTCATTGCGGTTCTCAATAAATTCAAGCCCAGCAGTATACTGCCCGTATGAAAAGTTCAAAAATTCCAAGCGCGGTTTATCGCACGCTGTTTATGTGCAGTGTGTTGCTATCGGTAGGCTGCGGTAATAAAGGCGCGCTTTTGCCACCGGCACCGGCTGAGCCTATATCTGCATCCATATCTGCGGGCAAAGTTCCGCAACCTCTGTTCTAGATGGCTGCCATGCGGGCAAATGACATCCTCAATTTCAGCAAAATGCACGGCGCTGGCAATGATTTTGTAGTACTTGACTGCACCGCGCGCGCGCTTCCCTCGGTTGCCTTGGTTCAAGCGATGGCGCATCGGCAGTTTGGCGTGGGCTGCGATCAAGTGATGGTAGTGCAGCGTGAAAGCCGAGTCCAAAGTGGTTTTGGCTATGCGATTTTCAATGCGGATGGCTCGCGCGCGGAGCAGTGCGGCAATGGTGCACGCTGTGTTGCGGCTTGGCTACTCCAGCATAAAAATCTGAAAACGCCGTTCGTTTTGATGAGCCCATCCGGCCCGATCCAAGTAAATGCAGTGGAGGATGCGCTTTCGGTACAGCTTTCTGTGCCGCAGTTCGATCCAATATCGCTGCCGTTTCGTACCGATGCCCAAGCGCCGAGCTATCAACGCACGATTAAGCGCCAATTGATTGAATTTAGCTGCGTCAGCATGGGCAATCCACACGTGGTCATTGTGGTGCCCGAGAGCGCAACCGCACCGATTGACAGCATCGGCGCAGCGTTTCAGAACCACGCTGATTTCCCAAATCGTGCGAATGTAGGCTTTGCCCAGGTGCGTTCGGATAGCCATATTTCTTTGCGCGTCTTTGAACGCGGCGTGGGTGAAACGCTCGCGTGCGGCAGCGGCGCGTGTGCTGCGGTAGCAGCGCTAAGCCAGCGCGGGCTGCTGAAAATTGGCCAGTGGATTCGCGTTGATTTGCCCGGCGGCAGTCTGCGAATTTTTTGGCCCGGCCCAGGCCAAAGCATAACGCTGGCAGGCCCCGCGCAGTTTGTGTTTGAGGGGCGATGGCCGGTTTAAATAGCTAAATCACGCTCAGCTAGCCACTAGCCTCTCATGTTTACCGCAGCGCGCGAACTAAAACACCCCACGCCTTCTCGACATGACCACTAGGCCCGCCGGTGTTCGCCGCAGCGTAGCCTGCGAATAATGATCGATGCCGTCGAGTTTGACTCTGGCTAAGGCGCTGAAATAGCTGCTTTGCACACTCAAGTCTTTTTGCTCGTCAGGACTGATACGCAGGCCGGCTTGGTCGAGTTCGACTACCCATTCGGACACATTGCCGTAGCGGGCCTTGCCTTTTTGCCAAACGCGGCTGGCGAGTTCTTCAGCAAAACCATTGCTGAGGCTCATCAACACCGGCACGCTGGCGGTGTTGATATTCAACGTGGCATCGGCCGGCAGTGCGCTTACGTGTGGGGCGAGCAGGGCATAGGCTTTGGCGTCAATGCCGTCAATATTGCGCAACTCGCTGACATCGCTCAAGTAGCGATTCGGCGCGCGCCGGGCTACTTTGGCGTAGTCTGGATCTTCACTGCCACCCTGGCTGAGTTGATCCGGATCTATCGCATCCGCGATATGCTGGGCGATCCTCACGTCAAGCTCGAGCACGGTCAAAAGGCGCTCGAATCGGCGAATCGCAACCTGATTTCGAGCACCTGCTTGCCATACGCTATTGAGATTTAACCGCCCGTTGAGATCACGCAATCGCCCACTCAGCGCGCCGCGCTCAATCGGCAGCTCGGGCAGCGCAACGGCCCAGGCTTCGTTGTAATGATCGAATGCGTTTGCCGCGCCATCTTGTGCGAGCGCTTCGAGCGCGTAGTCGTACAAGCCCTCAGCCAGCAGCTGCACTTGATCATTACGCGCGCCGGCCGCACTTCGAGCAGCAGCGATTTGACCCTGCGACAGCATCGCATAAGCTAGCAGCGTGGCGAGCGCCAGCGTGGCAAGTGCGCCGAGTAGCGCAACGCCTTTTTGCCGGTTTGCGAACTTTGGTGGGCGAATTTGACTCATGGCGTTAACTCGCCGGGGCGCTTTAGTTCGGGCGGCATATCGCTGATTGGAATGAGCCTAACTAGCTCGCCAAAGCGCGCGTGCTGGATGCGAATTTCTAGCGCACGCGGGAGCTGATCAATGCCGTAATTGCTGTTAGCAGGCGGCCAGATCGGTGTGCGCACGTCGGAAAAGTCCCAGTATTGCAGGCGGATGTTTTGCACCTGGCTTAGCAGTGCGCGCTGGCTAGTTTGGCTGTTCGGCGCAGCATCCAATTCCTGGCGCACAGCCCGCAACAAGTTATTTTGCCTCAACGTATAGCTCAGCCGCGTCAAGCCTTGCTGTGGGCCTATGCTGGATAAATTGAGGCTGCCGCTAGTTAGCTCGAAGCTGTTGCTATCGCCGACAAATGCGGGCTCCACGCTGCCGTACGGGCCGCGCGCCGCGCGCGCGCTGGCCTGCTGTAAGTCGCGCTCAACAGTTGCCAGAGTGCGCGCAAGCGCATGCCGTTCGCTGCGCTGGTTAGTCAAAGCGCGGTAGCTTTGGCTGATGCCGCTCAAACCTGCAGCGGCTATTGCGGCCACCAGCGCAAAGATGGCAGTGGCCACAATTACCTCTAACAGCGTGAAACCTTTTTGCGTGGCATTGCTTTGGGCGCGCATCAACGCTGCCGTACAAACGCGCTAAGGCGGAGAATCGGTACCGCCTCGCTTGAGTTTTGCGTATCGGCATTGACCGCGCTGACTTGCACATCAATCCGACGCATTTGCGCACTTGGGGTCGGCAAAATACGCATCTGCCAGCGCAATCTTCGCCCAGCTTGCTGCACTTCGCCGCTGCGTTCGCCAACTTCCGGCCAGCGCTCGGTCAATTTCGTTTCGCTGATGACGTTTTTTGCGACTAGGCCAGCGAAAAAGCGCTCATTTAAGCGCTGCTCAGCGCGAACTTGACCAATCGCAACGCCCATGACCGCCGCCAGCGCACTGGCTAATACGGCGATCGCCAGCACAACTTCTAACAGCGTAAAGCCACGCGCTGAGCGGCTTTGCATAGGTGCTGCTTTGCTAATCGCCTTTTTGCTATTCGCCCATTTGCTTCTGGCGATGCTCGTAGCGCTCCTGCGCGTCCAAACACAATGTAGCAATCGGGCGCGCTTCCAAACGAGCCAGCCCAATTTCTTCGTCAGTTTCATCGCAGTAGCCGTAACGGTCGTCATCGATGCGGATAATCGCCTTTTCGATTTTAGCCAGCAGCTTACGATAGCGATCACGCGTGCGCAGCTCTACGCTGTTTTCGGTTTCCCTTGATGCACGCTCGGCTTCATCGCCAACGTCGCGCACTTCATCACGCAAGTTTTCAATCGTGACCTGCGACTCAGCAATAAGCTCGACTTTCCACTTCACTAACTTGCGGCGAAAGTACTCGCGGTGCTTGTCGCACATATAGCCTTCGCTTTGCTTAGGCTTGTAGCCTTTGGGCAGCACAGTGCGGGGTTTATAATCGGCGGGCAGTTCAGATAGTTCAATAACGATCAAGATTTTTCTCCAAAACGGCTTCACAAATGCGAGCCGATTATCTACAAGCTTTATTACGTACGGGTAACCCTAAATTAGGCAAACGCTTCGCTAATTCAAGGTCCGGGGCAAAGACGCGCTCAAATGCCGCCTTTTCGGGGCGCGAGTTATAGCCCAAGCACTCCATGGCGGCAATACTTTGTTAAGAGATCGTCATAAAAACGCGGGTTTGCCGACAGCAATGCATTGATCTAGGCGTTTGAGCGCAAATCGCGCTGCAACTGCTGCGTGGGCGTGTCACAATTTAACTCATACTCTTAGTATGAATAGGATAAACGACAATGAAGTTAGCAAGCTTGAAAGCGGGTGGCCGCGATGGCACCTTGGTCGTGGTCAATCGTGATTTAACAAGGGCGGTTTGCGTTCCACAAATCGCTAACACGTTGCAATTGGCGCTGGATGATTGGTCACGCGCTGCGCCACGCTTGAACGGCGTGTTTGAGATTTTGCAGCAGGCTGGTGCCGTGCAAACCATCGACGGGCAAACCGTGTTTCCGGTTGATTTCAGGGAATTTGCTGCACCGCTTCCCCGCGCATACGAGTTTCTAGATGGCTCCGCCTATTTGCCGCACGTCGAGCGCGTTCGCAAAGCGCGCGGCGCGGTAACGCCTGAAAGCTTCTACGTCGATCCGCTAATGTATCAAGCTACCAGCGCCGGATTTATTCCCCCGCGTGATCCAGTACGCGTGCCATCCGAGGCCTATGGCATTGATTTGGAAGCTGAAGTAATTGTTGTGACCGACGATGTGCCGATGGCGATCAGCGCAGAGTCAGCAGCTGAGCATATCCAGCTAATCGGTTTGATCAATGACGTCAGCCTTCGTAATTTGATCCCAGATGAGCTAGCGAAAGGCTTTGGCTTCGTGCAAAGCAAGCCGCGCAGCACACTTTCGCCGGTTTTCGTGACGCCCGATGAGTTAGGCGCGGCCTGGCGCGAATCGAAAGTTCACTTGCCGCTGCTCAGCAGCATCAACGGCAAAGCGTTTGGCAAGCCTGAAGCCGGTGAAGATATGCAATTTAACTTTGCACAGCTCATTGCGCACGCGGCCAAAACGCGCCCATTAACCGCAGGCACGATCATTGGCTCAGGTACGGTGGCGAACCAAGATGAAGGCAAAGGCGCGTCATGTTTGGCAGAGAAACGGGTTTTAGAAGTAATTGCGAGCGGCAGTGCCGTCACCCCATTTTTAAAGTTTGGCGACACCGTTAAGATCGAAATGTGTAATGCCGCAGGGACAAGTATTTTTGGCAGCATTGAACAGAAAATGGTCGCACTGAACGTCTAATCACCCCATTGGAGAACACCGCATGTACGGACTCAAACTTTACGGCTATTGGCGCTCCAGTGCGAGCTATCGGGTGCGCATTGCGCTCAATCTGAAAGGCTTGACCTACGAGCAAATTTCAGTTGATTTGTTAGCAGGCGAGCAAAATCCGAGTGAAACCGGTCCAGGCGCGCTTGATGCCCACAACCCACAGCACATGGTGCCGGTTTTAATGCACGGCGAACGCGTAATGCGCCAATCGCTCGCCATTATTGAATGGCTAGAGGAGCATTTTGAAGGCCGCGGCCACCCGCTTTTGTCAGCAACCGACGCCAGAGAACGCGTGCGCGTGCGCAGCATTGCACAGCTGATTGCTTGCGATGTTGCGCCGATCAATGTGCTGCGTGTTTTGGCCTATCTGGAAAAAGAAGCCGGATTCGATATGCCCAAAAAGCTCGCTTGGATGCAGCATTGGATGCGCGAGGGTTTTACGCCACTAGAACGGCTACTCGATAGCGCGTCAACCGGCGCATTTTGCGAAGGCGACGCACCTACACTGGCCGATTGCTGTTTAATTCCACAAGTTTACAATGCCAAACGCTGGCAGCTAGACATGGCGGAATTTCCAATCATCGAGCGGATTTATCAGCACGCCATGCAGATGCAAGAGTTTATTGACGCGGCGCCGGAAAATCAGGCGGATGCTAGTTAGTAACGCGTCAATGCTCACCACACTGTGCTCGCATGCGTATCCAAGTTGATAGCGGTACACGACATGCGTACAAACATTAAAATCGACGAAAAGCTCATGAAGGATGCGTTGAGCGCAGCAGCTTCGAAGAGTCAGAACTTTGGTGCAGTTGCCAGCGCAGAAAAAGGCCGAAGGGCTCACTGATTTAAGGTGTTTGGCCTAGCCAACATCCGCCCACACAGCAAAAACGCAAAAAAACTAACCACTGCCGCTGCTAAATACGCCGCGCTCGGGCTAATGTGCGTCCACAGCAGCGCCGCTAAGCCTGCACCCACCACGCCGCCAACTCCGCCCGAGAATCCGTAAAACAAACTTTGCGCGAAGCCGAGTTCATGGCTGAAGTGCCGGGTAATGATTTGCATCAGGCAGGTATGCGCGGCGGCGAAGGTAAAAGCGTGCAGGCTTTGGCTCAGGCAAAGCACCAAAACCTGCTCGGGAAATAGCGCGACCAAACACCAGCGCAGCGCGCCGATGAACATGCTGAGCGCGAGTAACCTTTCCGGCGTGGCAAAGCTGGGGATGCGCTTGGCGTAGCGGCTTGACAGCCAAAAAAACATCAAAATTTCTGCTACCACGCCAAGCGCCCAAAGCGCGCCAATACTGAGTTTGGAGTACTCCGCGCGGCCCAGGTAGAGCGAAAAATAGACATAAAACGGCCCGTGCGCAATTTGATTTAAGAACGCTACGCCGAGCAAGCCATAGGCAATCGTTGGCAAACCCATGCAACGCTGCCAAAAGCTTAGTTTGCTTCCATTAGATTGTGGCCGATCTAAAACCAGCTCACCTTGCACGCAGGTGCTAAGCCAGAGTAGTGCCAAGATCGGCAGCATCGCCAAAATTAAATATTGAACGCCAATGCGATTAAACAGCGCGCCAAAACCCAGCACCACCAGCAGAAAACCAAGCGAACCAAACAGCCGAATCCGCCCATAAGCCCGGGGCGTAGCTGCCAAAACATGCAGCGTGTGCGCCTCAAACTGCGGCATGATGGCATTATAGAAGCTGGCGAAAACCAGCATGACCAACACCACCGCAAACAGCGGCCAAAGCGGCTGAAATAGCGCTGCGCTCAGCAGCACCACGCCTGCACCGCCCTGCAGCCAAGTTGAAGGCCGACTCGCTTTTGAAATTGCCGAATTCCACAAGCTGGGCGCAAAAATGCGCGTGCCATACCACAGCGCCATCACCAGCCCGACTTGGCTATCGCTAAATCCGCGCGCCGATAAAAACGGCCCAAAGTAAGGTGAAAACGCGCCTAGCGCACCGAGGTAGGAAAAGTAAAATAGCGCCAAGCGAGTGTTCAAATACGCGAGTGGCGGCGCGGCGCCAGTGTTAACTGAGTTCAAGCGCGTTTAACTTGGCGCACGCTGCACTCCGACTGGATGACCGGTGATGGACGTCGGCAGAAAACTGAAAAACCAACCAAGGTTTGCATGCTTGCTTGATAATAGTTGGGCAATGTCGACTTGACGACGCAAACGATGGATTTGAGTAGCGGCTTGATGCTTCGGCGCATGTGTTGCCCTTAAAAGCGCTGTTATGGCAATTTGATCCAAGCTTGGCAAATAATTCCATTATTTAGTTAACTTAATGACATTGGCCTGCTCAGCGATGACAATATATAAAATTCAGGGCCCGTACGATGTGCTGGGCGAAATTAAAGTCTTAATGACCAAATTAAAGCGACTTCACTTTCCGCCCCGCCAACCAAAACGCAATACCAAGCGTCAATCCAGCGCCAGCCAGCACGGATTGTTTGAGACCCAAAAATTTCGCCGCAACGCCCGATTCAAACGCGCCTAGCTCATTGCTGCTAGAGACAAATATGCTGTTGACTGCGAGAACGCGCCCGCGCATGGCATCGGGCGGAATGGTTTGCAGCAAATACTGGCGGACTACCACGCTGATGCCATCAAACGCGCCGGCAATGCAAAGCGCTAAGCAAGAGAGCCAGAAAATCTCGCTCAGCGCGAATACGAGCGTCGCTAGACCAAAGCCGATCACTGCGATCAACATATTTCGCCACGGCCGCAGTGTGGGTGAAAAGCGGGCTGCCAGCAGCATGGCTGACACAGCGCCAACGCCGGAGGCCGCGCGCAGCCAGCCCAAGCCTTCGGGCCCGACGTGCAAAATATCTTCGGCAAATGCCGGCAAAATCGCCACCACGCCGCTAAATAGCACCGCTACCAAATCTAAGCTGATCGAATACAGAAGCAATTTATTATCCAGCACAAAGGAAAATCCAGCTTTAATGCTTTCAAACATGCGCTCGCTCGTTAACGCACCAAGCGCCCGTAAGCTTGGCAGCGTGAGCGTAATCAGCATACAAACGCCGAGCAGCAACACCGTCAATAGCATAGCGTTCTGCATGCCCGCTTTGAGATAGAAATAGCCGGAAAAAACCGGCGCTGACAGCATGGCGCCTTGCCAGAAAAAGCTGCTCCAAGCCGAGGCGTTGGCTTGATCTTCCGCACGCACCAGCTGCGCACGAAGGCTGGCATTCGCCGGTGAATAGAGCCCGCGCGCTAAACCCATCATTGCGACGCTACCGTAGATAATCCACAAAGCCGTAGTTTGGCTGTTTGGATCGGCTAATCGCGGCGCGAAATAGACCAAATTAAGGCTTGCCGCCAACATCAGCGCTTGGGTAAGCAGCATTTGCGTACGCCGGTTCATGCGATCTGCCAGATAGCCGCCAAATAGCGCTAATGCAATGTAGGGGACGGCCTCAGCCAAGCCCAAAAGCCCGAGCGCGAGCGGATCTTTGGTGATGCGATACAGCTCGTAACCCAGCAGCACTTCCTGCATCATCAGCGCAAAGGTCAGAAAAAAGCCGCTGATGACGAGCCGCACGTACGGCCCGTTTTTTAACGCTTGAAACATGGTTTTATGAATGCCGATTACTTATCAGAGTTTGAGCATCGCGGATGCAGCGATTTTGATGCAACTGCCAAAGGTGCAGGTTTACGACTCACGTGTCACGCCCGCCTGCTACCTGTGATATTTTTGTGGTATTTATTCTGAGAAAGTTTGATGAGCATAGTTAGCAAATTGATTAATAACCGGGTTACCCGGCGAATTCGCCCTGCGCTTGATCGCTTCGCGATGCGAAACGGTGTCACGCTGAAACTCTATAACTGGATGGCAAACCGGATATCTAATAGTGCAAGGCATGCGCTTTGGGAGCAATCGTCTAAAAGTGCAGTAAATCACTCGGTTAAATTTGCTGCGCAAGCATGGCAAGTTGATGATGGCGTCGTGCGCTTTCAACTGCCACTCCGAAACGACTTTGCATGGCTAGATTGGGACGCAGCCATCGCGACCCTAGGTCATGATGTGGAAGTTAAGGCGCTGTATCGAAAGTTGGTGCTAAACGCACGTAAACACAGCAAAAAAATGACGTTTGTTGATGCTGGCGCAAATTATGGCTTTCACAGCGCTTACTTTGCTGCAAGCGGAAGCGAGGTTTACTCTTTTGAGCCCAATCCTAATTGTGCGCCGCATTTTGTAGCGCTAGCAAAGCTCAATGATTGGACTACGCATTGGACCACTTGCGGCCTTGGCGAACTCGAGTCACGCCTCATGCTCGGCTTTCCTCCGGGCGAAGAATGGTTAGGGACTTGTGTTAGCGCTGCTGAAAAACGCGCCGATTGGACATACATCGAAGTTCCGATAAGAACACTCGACAGCATGACGCTCTCTAAGAGTGGCGATATTGTTCTCAAAATTGACACCGAAGGATTTGAACTGCCGGTACTTCGCGGTGCGGTCAATACGATTGCGACAAGGTGCTCACATGTCATTTTCGAGTCCTTAATCAAAGATGCAAGTCGGGGCGACATTGCGGATTTTTTCCTGCAAAACAATTTGCCTATTCACACCATCGGCGTAAACGGAGAGCTCAACCATCCGTTGACAAAAAACGATTTTGTCAATTCAACCGATACAAATTTTTGCGCTGCGCGCGTGCGTGTGATTAGCTAAAACAGTGACCGCCGGAATGCTTCAAAAATGTAGCGTTTTATATTTGATCGTTGCCCTCTGACCTAATGTACCGGTCCATTTTCGGTGCTTGACACACTCGACACAGTCAGCGCGCTCAGTAATGCAGACTTGGCCACGTTGAAAACGCACATCTTCGAAAAAGCTGCGGCGCTCGGATTTGGGCAGCTTGGCGTGGCGGATGTAGACTTAACAGCGGCGTCCGCACCGTTATTGGAATGGCTCGCTGCGGGCAAACACGGTGAAATGCACTATATGCAGGCGCACGGTGAAAAGCGCTGGAAGCCTGAATTGCTGGTACCGGGAACGCTCCGCGTTATTAGTGCGCGCATGGATTATTTGCCAGAAAGCCAAGACGCCATGTGGCAGCAGCTTAATGATCCAAACGGTGCATATATTTCGCGCTATGCCCTCGGACGTGACTATCACAAAGTGCTGCGCCGCAAGCTACAAACGCTGGCCGATCAAACTGCAGCGATGATCGGCCCGTTTGGCTATCGGGTGTTTGTGGATTCTGGCCCGGTCCTAGAAAAGCCGCTCGCACAAAATGCGGGATTGGGCTGGATTGGCAAGCACACTAATCTTATTAACCGTGACGCGGGCAGTTGGTTTTTTCTAGGCGAATTATTGGTCGATATTGCTTTGCCGATTGATGCTGCTGAAATAAGCCACTGCGGCACCTGCAGCCGTTGCATTCCCGCTTGTCCAACGGGCGCAATTACCGCGCCCTATCAGCTTGATGCCAGGCTGTGTATCTCTTACTTGACCATCGAGCATAAAGGCAGCATTCCTGAGCCACTACGTGCATTGCTGGGCAATCGAATTTATGGCTGTGATGATTGCCAGTTGGTGTGCCCGTGGAATAAATTCGCCAAACTGGCAGTTGAGCCTGATTTTCAAGCACGGCATGGGCTATCAACGCCGACCTTGCGTGCGCTTTTCGCTTGGACAGAAGAAGAGTTTTTGCAAAAAACCCAGGGCTCGGCGATACGGCGCATTGGCTTTGAGCGTTGGCAGCGCAACATTGCCGTTGCACTCGGCAACGCGCCCGCCAGCGCGGAAAATATCGTGGCATTACGCGCCAAGTCAGATTCCAACAGCGCGCTGGTTCGAGAGCACGTCAACTGGGCGATTGCGATTCAAGAGAGGCAACTGCAAGCAATTGCGTGCAAAGCGTTACTAAGTCATCAAAACGTCAATGCTGCGCCGTGATATGTTTTCGTCATTCTTTAAATTTTCGAGCACAGCGTGACCAACGATCTCGACCTCAACGATGCACTTTTTGATTTTGCGCCGGAAGTGAAAAAAACGCTGCCGCCGTGGAACGTGTTGATTGTTGATGATGAGCCGGGCGTGCATGAGGTCACGAAATTGGTGCTGGCAAATTTTCGCTTTGAAGATCGGAAAATCAAGTTTTATCAGGCATTTAGCGCAGCAGATGCGCGCAAAATCCTGCCTCAGATTGACGATTTGGCGGTATTACTGCTGGATGTCGTTATGGAAGATGAGCAAGCGGGCTTGCAGCTAGTTCGCCACGTGCGCGAAGAGCTCAAAAACAGCTACGTGCGTATCGTGCTGCGCACCGGCCAACCGGGCCAAGCGCCCGAGCAAGACGTTATTGCCAATTACGATATTAATGATTACAAAGACAAAACTGAGCTAACCGCGCAAAAGCTCTACACCACGCTTTACGCCACATTGCGCGCCTATCGCGATGTTATGACGATCGAACACAGCAAACGCGGCTTACAGCGCGTCATTCAAGCCTCATCACATATTTTCAGCAAACAAAAGAGCCATGAATTTGCCTCTGCGGTGCTAGATCAGCTGACTAATTTAGTCGGCATGCGCACTGGCGCGCTGTACTGCAAAGTTCAAGAAGCCGCCACCACCAGCCAAGCGCCCGAACATTTCGTCGTGACAGCAGCGAACGGTGATTACCAGCAATATGTGGATCACTATGCCGATATCGATCTGCCCGCGCACATCGCCGATTCACTGCGTTTGGCGTACAAAAATCGCCAGTCGTTGATCAAAGAAGATCATTACGTGCTGTATTTTACCGACAGCCAAGCTACGGAAAGCCTGCTTTATGTGGGTGAAACGCTCAAACTTTCCGAGTTGGATTTCCAGCTGGTCGAGCTATTTTGCACCAACGTGTCGATTGCTTTTGAAAACTTGCACTTGAACCAGGAGCTGTTCGATGCGCAGCTTGAAATGGTGCACATGCTGGCGGGCGCAGCGGAAACGCGTTCCAAAGAAACCGCGAATCATGTGCGCCGAGTCGGCCTACTGGCAGAAATGCTGGGTGAATGTTACGGACTTGATAAGCAGGCCTGTGCAGAGTTGAAATTCGCCGCACCGCTGCACGATATTGGCAAAATTGGTATCCCTGACGATATTCTCAATAAACCCGGCCCGCATTCGGATCAAGAGACGATCACCATGCGCACGCATACTCGGCTCGGTGCTGGCATGTTAACTGGCTCAAAGCGCCCGTTGATGCGCCTTGCGGCGACGATTGCCGCCGAGCATCATGAAAACTGGGACGGCAGCGGCTACCCGCGAGGCTTAAAAGGTGAAGACATTACCGTTGCAGGGCGCATAACTGCACTGGCTGATGTTTTCGACGCGCTTGGCAGCCAGCGCTGCTACAAAGCGCCTTGGACTTGGGAAGCGATTCGCGGTTTTATTGGTGAGCAGCGCAGCGTCAAGTTTGATCCAAAACTCGTCGACTTTCTGTTCGAGCGCTGGGATCAAGCGGTTAATCTACGTGATCGCTTTCCTGACTAGGCGCTTTACGAATAGGCGCGCGATCCCACAAACCCCGTGAATCCGCAAATTCCTTTGGACTTCACCGAAAAATTACCTATACTTCGCGGCTCGTTCAGCTTGTCACCTCTTTGCCGAAGTGGCGGAATCGGTAGACGCAGCGGATTCAAAATCCGCCGCCCTTAAAAGCGTGAGGGTTCGAGTCCCTCCTTCGGCACCAAATAGTGGTTTTTAAAAATTAAGCCCCGACAAACCCGCTCACATGCGGGTTTTTTTTATTTGAGTTTGAAATTATCTGCGTAGTATTTTTCCCAATATTGCTGTTTTTAACCTGTCATAAACTCACATTCGCGAAACCGAGCAGTTATAAAATCTTTTAGAGACCTGATATAAATCTCGCTGAACCAAACGATGCACTTCTGGGAACCTCGAAAAACCCCATTTTCGTCGTGAAGCGTCGTTAATCAAGAAAAAATGTCGTTATATACCAATCATATACCGCCTCCATTTTTGTCATTCGTGCCTAGCTTGACTTAGTAGTGAGGTTTTTAGAGGCTGCCTTCCCATTTAGGGTATTTAATGCTGATTGTCGCTGAGACGCATCCAGTCCAATACCACGCGCCCGTCTGGCGAGAATGTGTTCGCCAAGGTTTACCTGTTCATGTCGTTTACGGGTCGGATTTTAGCGTCGTTGGTGCAAAAGATGAGGGATTTGGGGTACCGGTGAAATGGGATTGCGACCTGCTCAGCGGATACAACAGCACATTTTTAAGTACGGTTGCGAAAGGCGGTGCAAAAACTTATCTGGAAGCGAAAACGAACGGCTTGAACCATGCAATAGCGATCCAAAAAGGCGATGCACTGATGGTTTTAGGCTATTCCTCGTCGTTTGATCGCAGTGCAAGAGTGATCGGGAGCGCACTTAATTTACCGCTAATCATGCGTGCGGAAACCACCGAGCTAACCCCGCGCTCTTTTTTGCGCGCGGCATTCCGAACGCTGTATTTGAAGACGCTATACCCGAAATTTAGCGCGTTTAATCCTATCGGCACGCGCTCTCGGCAACATTTTCAGCGCATGGGCGTGCCTAGCGAGCGGATGTTTGACTCGCCATATTGCGTCGATGAGGCGCATTTTGAGCTTTCTGATGCAGCGCATGCGCGTTACCGGATGCAATCTAGATCGCTTTTTGGCGCAACTGAATTGGATACCGTGTTGATTTTTAGCGGTAAATTGATGCCAATCAAAGCGCCCGAAATGATCCTGCGGGCCGTCAGCGCGCTTTCTGAACCGATCAAGAGCAGGGTGATCGTGGTCTTTTTGGGTGAGGGTGTATTGCGGGAACCACTCAAGCTTGAAGCGCAAAATTTGGGCATTCGAACGCATTTTTTAGGTTTTCAGAATCAATCTAAGCTCTCTTCGTTCTATCATGGCGCTGATTTGTTAGTTCTGCCGACGCGCACGAGCGAAACGTGGGGTTTGGTAGTCAATGAAGCCCTATTGCACGGTCTTCCGGTTTTAGTATCTGATACGGTGGGAAGTGCTGTGGATTTAATAACGCCGAAAACCGGCGCGGTTTTTGAAAGAGGTAATCAAATTTCACTTAACCATATGCTGCTTAACACGCTAAACCGCCTGGCATTCTTTAACCGGCGCGATTGCATACAGCACGTTGCTAACTTCAGTGTTAAGCATGCGGCGGCAGGCGTAATTTCCGCATATCAGTATTTGCAGTCTCGGAGTTAGATTATTCACGTTCTTATTACCGGTTCCTCCGGCCAAATCGGCACTAATCTTGCGCTGAGTTTATTGAGCAGCGGTCACCAAGTTACCGGTGTAGATTGGCGCGCGAATCAATGGACCAATAAAATCAGCTTAATTCGACAAGATTTAGCGCAGCGTGAAGACGATTTCAGCATCGGCATTGGCGCGCAGCGCTATCCAGATAATATTGACGTGCTTGTACATCTAGCGGCTTATGCCAAAGTGCATGAACTGGTCGAGCATCCAGTACGCGCGCTCGACAATATTACCATGACGACAAATGCCTTGGAATTTGCTCGCGCTCGGAAAATCCCCATCTTATTCGGCAGTTCGCGCGAGACGTACGGCAATATTCAATTAGAGCGAACAACTGAATCAGCAGCGAATTTCGCTAATGCGGCCAGCCCATATGCGGCATCCAAAATTGCCAGCGAAGCACTAGTTCACAGCTACGGGCGCTGTTTTGGCATGCGTTATTTGATATTTCGATTTAGTAATGTTTACGGCCGCTTTGATTGTGATCTAGACCGCATGGAGCGCGTCATTCCACTATTCGTGAAAAAAATTATGAATCACGAGCCAATTACTGTATATGGGCCTGACAAAATACTCGATTTTACTTATGTTGATGATTGCGTGTTGGGCATTCTAAGCGGTATTGCCCGCGTGTTGTCGGATAAATCTGCCAATACTACGTTGAATTTGGCCTTTGGAGAAGGTAATCGGCTGCTTGATTTGGCGCACATGATTGCCAAACGTCTTAATATAAGCGTTCCAATTTCCATTGAGCCCGCTCGCGCGGGCGAAGTCACGCACTATGTCGCCGATTTAACTGCGGCGCAGGCTATGCTCGGTTATGTTCCAAAAGTTGCGCTCACTGATGGATTATCGTTAGCGATGGATTTTTATATTGATTGGTTTAAAAAAAAGGGATGGTTATTGAATGAGTGTGATTTATCGCGTCCCGCTCATGGGTCTTGAGCCTTCGAGTAGCGCTGCAAATTCAATGTGCGCAGGGGTTTCTGCAGAATTAGACCCGCGTATTGTGGTTATGGGTCTAGGCTATGTGGGTTTGCCGCTAGCCGTTGCGTTTGCTAGTTGTGTGCCAACTTTGGGGTTTGACGTTAATGCGCACCGGGTCGCGGAGCTGAAAGCCGGCGTGGATTCCACTGACGAGCTCACTGAAGCTGAGCGCGCTCTGCTTGAAGGCATGGCGCTTTCGCACGATTTGGCGGCGCTACAAGCATATCAGGCCAATATTTATATCGTGGCAGTGCCGACGCCGGTTGATCTTGATCGCCGCCCGGATTTAACGCCACTGCAGCGCGTCAGTGCAATGATCGCTAAGCTGCTCAAACGCGGTGATTTGGTTATTTACGAGAGTACGGTTTATCCGGGCTGCACCGAAAGCGAATGTGTTCCTGTGCTGGAAAGCGGCTCGGGTTTGACGTTTAATACTGACTTTTACGTCGGCTATAGCCCTGAGCGTATTAATCCTGGCGATAAAAATCGACGTTTGAGCGATATTGTCAAAATAACCAGCGGCTCAACACCTGCTGCAGCGCGCGTAGTTGACGATTTGTATAAAAAAATAGTCAAAGCAGGCACTTATTTAGCGCTCGATATAAAAACTGCCGAAGCCGCCAAAATAATAGAAAACACCCAGCGTGATGTGCAAATAGCGCTTGCCAATGAATTCGCCATGCTATTCGCTAGGCTTGGACTGGACAGTCAAGCAGTATTTGACGCAGCCGCGACGAAATGGAATTTTACCAATGTGCGTCCAGGTTTAGTCGGCGGGCATTGCATCGGTGTTGACCCTTATTATTTAATTCAATGCGCCGAGCGCGCAGGCACGCCGCTTCCAATCGTCACCCAAGCGCGCAGTACCAATGAGCGCATGCCGCAGTTTGTTGTTCAACAGATCGCCCAGCTTGCGAGCCGCAACGGCTTGGTGCTGCCTAGCGCAAGCTGTTTAATTTGCGGCATCACTTTTAAAGAAGATTGCCCTGATTTACGCAACAGTAAAGTGGTTGATTTAATTGCTGAACTTCTTCGCGCAGGTGCACAAGTCGAAGTGTTTGATCCCATTGCTGACGTTGAAGAATGCCAACGCGAATATGGTATACGGTTACTTTCAGAAATACCCGTGAAAAAATTTGATTTTATTATTGTAGCCGTGGCTCACAAGGAATTTAAAATTTTAGGCGCGGCGCAACTGCGTACAGCAGGAAAACCAAATCATATGCTTTATGATATGAAGCGCGCGTTTGCTAAATCTGACGTTGACGGCGCTCTGTAAGCCAATGCTATTAACGTAAGCTAGCAACCAAAATGTCGTCACCCTGCGCGTAGTCGCAGGGTCCTATTCTGCGACTGCGCGCAGTATGACGTGCGCCACTTCCGCCGAGGCGACGCGAGTTAACGGCATTGCTCTTTAACCTAAAAACGGCAGTTGACCGCTCCCATTTGTAGATAAGCGTATGGATTTATTCAAGTTTTTCAGCATTTTCAAGTTCACCAGTTGGGTGAAATACGCTACGAATAAGATTGCACATTTTTTGAGCTTCCCAGCTGCGTTGCTCCTCCTCGCAGACAGTGAGTATGCGTCGTCGTCGCGCCTTGCTGGAAAGCCCAAAAAAAAGCACACTCTTATCCGTCCAACTGCGGTTTTTAGGTGTGCGCCGTACTGGGCGCAATCAACTTGTGGGGGAAGGTACCACACAGATAAGTATTGGTAAGTCTGTTAGCTGACGAGCATTGGGTCTGGGTAACTGGATACGATGAAGCCTCGTGACAAAGGTGGCTATAGGCC
>JANOQN010000081.1:0-8206 GCA_031422315.1 Rhodanobacteraceae bacterium | reverse complement strand
CATGAGCAGGCGCGGCAAATTATCGAGCGCCCAGAAATCCTGCTGGACAAGATCACCGCGACCAAAGCGGTATTCAATCGCCGCGATATTGCTACCGAGCTGGCCCGTTACATTGACGATAAAGATCAGTTTCAAACCCTGCTGGTGAAGTTAGAAAATTCGCCTCAGCTGATCGAGTTAGAACCGGCCAATGGCCGCGAGCCTGCGCGCTATTCCACGCGCGAATTTATTGAAGTCGAGCGCCGCATGTCAGACGGCGCAGAACGCCTTGCCAAGAGCGGCAAGCATCGCGTCAGTGAAACGACGACAGCAGCTGCCATTAATGGCGCAGGTACGCTCAGTGCGGAGCAGCAGCGCGCCGTTCAACATGTTTGCGGCGGCGGAAGTTTGGCCGTGGTTATTGGCGACGCTGGCACCGGCAAATCATTTTCGATGAAGGTCGCACGCGAAGCGTGGGAAGCGCAAGGATTCACCGTTCGCGGCGCTGCATTGGCGGGCAAAGCGGCGGACGAATTGCAGGCGGGTAGCGGCATCAAAAGCCGCACGCTCGCCTCACTAGAAAACGCATGGAAGCAAGGCCGCGACAAGCTTGAAAGCCGCGACGTGCTGGTGATCGACGAGGCGGGAATGGTCGGCAGTCGTCAACTGGGTCGCGTGCTGGCAGCCGCTGAAAAAGCAGGCGCAAAGGTCGTGCTGTTAGGGGATGACAAGCAGCTGGCCGCGATTGAGGCTGGCGCTGCTTTGCGCGCCGTGGTGCAGCATGTGGGCGCCACGGAAATTACCGAGGTGCGCCGCCAGCGCCACGCTTGGGCGAGGGAGGCAGGGCAGGCCTTCGCGCGCGGGTCGGTGTCTGATGGTTTGCAAGCCTACTCAGAGCGTGATTTTGTAAAGCTGCATGAAACGCGACAGAGCGCCAGGGAAGCGCTTGCAAATGCGTATGTGGCCGATAAGGGCTTAGGCAGTCAAATTATTCTGGCGCATGCCAACGCGGATGTTTTGATGCTCAACGACGCCGTGCGCGAGGCACGCAAAGACAAGGGCGAGCTAGTCGGTTCAGCACGCTTTATGACCGAACGCGGCGGGCGCGAATTCTCGACCGGTGATCGCGTGGTGTTCCTTAAGAACGATGTTTCTCTTGGCGTAAAAAACGGCACTTTAGGCAGCGTCAAACACGCGCAAGACGGCCGCTTAGAAGTGCTGCTTGATTCTGGCGAAACACGTTTTGTTGAAGCAATGCAATATGCCGCCATCGATCACGGCTACGCGGTCACGATCCACAAAGCGCAGGGCGTCACGGTAGACCGTGCATATTTGTTAGCGACGCCGGGAATGGATCGCAGCCTGACTTATGTCGGCATGACGCGCCACCGCGAAGCCGCCACTATGTTTGCTGCCAAAGACGACTTTACCGACAAGCGCGCCGGAACGCTGCTTAGTCATGGCAGTGCGCCCTATGAGCACGATGCTAAAAACGCCACGAGCTACTTTGTTAGCTTGCAGAGCGCAGCGGGCCAAGTTCACACCGTTTGGGGCGTGGATTTGCAGCGTGCCATTACCCAGAGCGGTGCCAAGCTAGGCGAGCACATCTCGCTAGCGCGCACTGGCGCTGAAACGGTGCAGCTGTCAGAGGGCAAAACCGCCGAGCGCAACCTTTGGCAGGTCAACGGAAGCGAGCAATTGAGCACCGCTGCGCTTGCAAAAGCGCTAAGCCGTGAGCGCGTCAAAGAGAGCACGTTGGACTTTGCCAACCGCCGCGAGCTGGACGGTGAATCGATCATGCGCCGATGGATTGACCAAGGCCGCGCCAAGCTTGAACAGCTCGCTACGCGTGCCAAAAAAGCCAATGATTACGCCAAAGAAAAATACGGTTTAGCACCGCTGGCAGCACCTGCGCGCAAGAGCACCGCTGAACTTGCCGCAGAACACGCCAAAGCAAAGCTGGAACGCCAAGGCGAGAACGCTAAAAGTGCAGAGCTTTCGCCCGAGCCACAAGGCAAGCAAGAACTTCAAGTGAAGCCGCATCGCACAGCGCCAGAACCCTCCGATGAGCAGACTTTAGACACGCTTTTGCAACAGCGAACGGCAGAGCGCACCGGGCGTGCTGCAAGGCTAATGGCATCGCTTGAACGACTCAGTGACAAAAACAGCGAAGCGTTTCGAACGCATCAGCAAAATCAGCCAGAAGCACCGCGCGGTTTGTCGGCCATGCTGGGTGGCAAAGCCAAGCACGCGAAAGACTTAGCCAACTGGCAGCAACGCACACAACAGCTCTCTAAACGCAGCAACGATCTACACCGACGCTTGAAAACAGTCGCCAAGATTGCGCAAGGCCCGTTTGACGCGCGGCGGTTGGCGCTAGCAAAGGTCAAGCGCGATGCACCCGAGCTGGTAATGCGCACCGAGATATTGCGCGCAATGAAGCTTAGCGACGCGCAAAAGCAGCAGCGCGAGGCCGTTCAGAAGCAGCAGCAGACCCAAATCAGCCCCACGCGTAGCCGGGGCCGTTAGCAGGAACCAACGGTTCCGGCCGAATCCGGAGACCACAACCAAGGAGCAGATCATGACAACCCAAACCACCCGCAATATGACCCCAGCGCAGGCGCGCAAGGTGTTCACACAAGCCACGCGCTCCATGCCGCCAGAGATGGCCAAGCGCATCGTCACCGGCGCGGTGCGCGCTGCACAGCGCACGCAGGCGCAGAAAGTCAGCCGCCAGCAGGCGAACGCACGTTTCAAAGAAGCGTGGAACAAAGGCTCCAGGCTGGAGCGCTAACTAGCGAATCACGACATGAAAAGCATATGCAATGAATATGAAAAGGCGATTAAATTATGATTCTAACGATAGGAAACACGAAGGGCGGCGTAGGCAAAACAACGCTCGCCGTGAACCTGGCGATTGTGCGCGCGCTGGCAGGGCGCGAAGTGTGGCTGATCGACGGCGACCGCCAAGGCACCGCATCCGCCGCTATTGCCCTGCGCAACGAAGCCACCCGCAAACCGGGCATTGCCTGTGCCCAGTATTGCGAAGGCCAAGCGCTGCGCGGCCAAGTGCAGCAGCAGCGCGAGAAGTGGGACGACATCATCATCGACGCTGGCGGCCGCGATTCGACCGCTTTACGGGCCGCCCTAACCCTCAGCGACGTTTTGCTGGTGCCTTTCGCGCCTCGCTCTTATGACGTCTGGGCGCTAGACGACATGGCCACGCTTGTCGACGAAGCCCGCAGCGTTCGCGATGGCCTTCGCGCCTTTGCGGTGTTGAACATGGCCGACCCCGGACAAAACGCCGCAGACAACCGCGAAGCCGCCGAAGCGGTTGCAGAAGTACCGCAGTTTCAATACCTGGACGCGCCTATTCGGCGTCGAAAAGCATTTAGCAATGCTGGCGGTCAAGGGCTGTCAGTGCTGGAGCTTGCGCCAAAAGATGCTAAAGCCTGCGATGAACTTCAGGCGCTAGCTGCACTGGTTTTTAATATGCAAAACATATCCAAAGAATCGGCAAAGAACATGCAAACCATATCCAACGCAGCGCGCCGCACATGAGCATCAGCCGCAAACCCAAAGCCATCAGCCAACAGACTGACAAAGCAGAAGCCTTTATTGCAGGCGCTCCGGATGCGCCAACCATTGCAGCCACGCAGCCCGCTGGCAGCTATGAGAAAGGCATCGCCAAAGGACATAAGCGCCAGATCTCCCACACCATCAGCCCGGAGCTGTTGCGCCGCGTGGATGAAACCGCAGCACGCAGCGGCCAAGGCCGTGCCGCCATCATCAATCTAGCCATCTTTCGCTTTTTAGAGAGCGATTCTCTCAACGCCTAAAGGAAATAACATGCGCACCATCATCCTAGTTCTCGCCGTCCTATCGCTTATCGCCTGCAAACCCGGCCCTGAAATCGCCAGCAAAGAAAACTTTGCAGCCGCCGCCCAGCGCCATTTTGACGCCAATCCCGCTTGCTATGAGTTCGGCATCTTGGGGCCAAAGGCCTTTCCGGCCAATATGCAAATCAGCTTGGGGTTTAGCTACAGCAATGAACACCGCCCAAAACCCGAGCTAGCAACCACCTTGGCAAAGGCTGGGTTTGCCAACCTTCGCGAGTTCGTAAATCTAGGATTCTTGACCGCCGAAGTTCGCGAAACGCCGAACGACAACTCTGCAGAACCCTACTACTCTTTGCACCTCGAACTAACCGACGCCGGGCGCAAACACGTGTCACCCAGCACGACCAAAACCGGATTTTGCTACGCCAAAGTGAAAGTGCTTGAAGTGAGTGGCTTTACTGCGCCTGTGCAGGAATCAAGCGCCATGGTTTCAAGGGTGCAGATACTTACGCAACTCAGTGACTTGCAGCCGTGGGCGAAGGGCTCTGGCTTAGGAATGGCGCTCGATGCCACGCCGCAGACGCGTGAGATAGTGTTTGTTTTGAGGGGATTCGGGGTGGGAGAAGCAAAAGCGATAGAGCAAATTTGCCTAGCATCTAATCGATGCGTAAAAGTAAATTCCCGTATTTCTGATCCAGAACAAATCCCAAGGATGCCGCGAATGCGCGACTGTTGTCATTGGGTGATTCGATGCCTAAAAATTTGTAATCTAGTTCCCGTGCCACCGCGGTTAGGAATTGAACAAGTGAGCGCCCGTTTCCTTGTCGCGTTTTACTGAAAAATATTCTTGCAATAACTATCGTTCCGTGCGGCCAGAACATCTGTTCTTTGGCAACGCGAAGGTACAAACTAAAAGCGGCGCGTTTAGCGTCGATTACGTTCGCATTCGTTGCCGCAATTCGCGCGGGATTCATTTTAAGAGCATATCGCAGTCGCAAGTAGGCGTTCAGGCGCGGCAAGATTTCACTGGATTCGATTGGGTGAACAGGTTTTTCACTATTGGTCATATTGGTCATAGGATTGAGACTCAGAAAGCCTTTTACTTTAAAGCGGCACCAGCGCGCGCGCTTGCCTTGCTTGCCTCCACATAGGAACGCAAAACCGCATTGATTCTCGATTGATAGCGCTGTCCAGTGTGCTTGAAGAATTCCAAGACCTCGGCATCGATGCGCAAAGTGATTTGCTGCTTGGTCAGTGGCAATTGATCCGCTGCTTTCATCCAAATCGCATCGGGGCGGTAAGGCGCATCGCTGGTATCGATCTGCTCGTCCTGCATCGCTGCCAACGCACTAAGCCGAGCCTTTTGAGCGTCGGTCAACGGCGGAGGATTGTTAAGATCAAGTGTTAGCTTCACGGTATTGTTTTTGCTCATGAGAAATCGCCTTTCGTGCAGAAATGATGCGAATGGTGTCTTCAAGCCGGACTGCATAGACGACGTAGAGAACGGACTTATAAACTTGTCCGATAGTGGCCCAGCGATCTTCGCCGTAGTCCTCGCGCCCGTCGTAGTTCTCGAGGCGCCCAACATCCAGAAAGACTCGTGCGGCATCCTCGAACGCAACGCAATGCTTATTCAGATTGTGCGCCGCTTTGGCCGCGTCCCATTCGAAATTCATAGCCATATTGTAAAGTCATTTTGTAGTTACAGCAAGTTCTATGCGTTTTGTGTTCTATTTTAGCTCGCACTCACGCGGCGTCAAAGGCCAGACGAGTCGCTGGTGACATGACCAGTGCGCCGGCGCGCGCCCGGGTGTCACCCGTTCGTGGGTGTTTGCAAATTGGCGGGGTCTGATGAACTCTACCTCTGCTGCTTCGCACACTCTTGAATCGAACGAGCCAACGCTTCACCCGCAACCTTGATTCGAAAATCGTCAGATTTCAGTTTGCCTTCAACCACTTCAATCTTTGCGAGCGTGTCATCGCAACCCACAACCAAACCGCGCAACCTTTGAAGATCCGATAAATAGCGGGCGCCAGACTTTCGTAACTGTTCAAGCGAACGCTTTCCAGCTGCCCGTTCGAGCAAATTGGCACCCATACCGAATGACTTAGAGCGATGCATGAGCTCTTGTGAGCTTGCGGCGAAAATTGCGGCTGAGAGTACTATGGCGCTAATCATGTTTACTCCTTCAGTTTTGTTTGTTGGCAAACCTCACGCGAGCTTTCACGTAGGGTATTCAGCCGCTGGACGCTTGCCACTCGACTTCAGCATCGCTTCACGCAAAATGCCGTTTATGCGCGTCTGATAGCCCTTACCTTGACTCTTGAGCCATGCCATTACGTCGGAATCCACGCGAACCGTAGTGGAAGTCTTGGTGGGTTTGTAGAACGGGTTGCGCACCGCATTCTTCCAGAACGCGTCATCCAGCGGCGGGATATCGCTGTAGTCGATTTGATCATCTGGCATTTCAGACAGCGCCTTGAGTTCGGCCTTCTGCTCGTCAGTGAGAGGCGGCAGGTTATTCAAGTCGAGCTTATAGCGAATAGTTTTGTTCATAGCGCTTCCTGTCTTTTGGATCGGCGCGACGTGCCGAAATGATGCGGATTACTTCGGTGTCGTCCTCGTCGTCCCGGACGGTATGCGCCACCAATAGCAACAGGTAGCCATCAACAATTCCCAGCGTTTGCCAGCGATGTTCCCCGTTCTCGATACGGTCTTGCCCAACCACCGCAAATGGGTCGGTAAAAACGCGAGTAGCAATCTCAAAGCTCACTTGATGCTTTTTGAGATTCGATTGCGCCTTCGCCGGACCCCATTCAAATCTTGTTTGCATGCCGTTATGTTACTACAGTTTTGTTGATTATGCTGGTGCGTCATGGTCGCTTGAGCTGAGCAGCTTTTGTCGAGCCTTACGGTAAACTGGGTGACATGGCCAACGCGCCGGCGCGCGCCCGGACGTCACCTTCTCGTTCGCTGCGCAAGTGCGGTCGAGGTACACTAGCGGTACACCGCGAAAGTTTTCCAAGTAACGCTGTCTTACGCCAAAACACGCCAAATCATTGTTTTATAATGGTTTTTATTACGCACGCTTACGGTGTCTTTCGCTAACTTTTGCTGCGTTTCGGGTTTGCGATGCGATTCGTAATCAGTAGGTCGGAGGTTCGATTCCTCTCACCGGCACCAATAAAATCAACGGGTTAGAAACTTTTAATCCACGTCCAGCACAAAAGCGACTTTTCAAAGCATATACCGAAGCATATGGATGGAGTTGCTAGCCCTTTCAATCCTAACGAATCAGCTCAATTCAAACTTTGAAATTGAAGGTTAAAGGCACGGGTTTGCCGCTCTCATAGGTGACATTCACCTGTGACGGACGCCTAGGTAAGGGTCAGAAAATTGTCAAGACTTGCGGGTTTAGCACAGTGCCCTGCGAATTCAAAGCGCAAGAGGTACCTTGACGTTTTGGTTGGGCCTGCTGCTGTTGCCTAAGTCGAGTTCGGCTAGTTTTCTACCTGGTGGGTGGTTCTGCTTTCGCGTCTGGTTAATTTTCAGAGCCTGCGGGTTTAGCACCACTAAGTTCAATTCACGTGGGTTCAACATAGCCGGGCTCACCCTGGGATGAAAAAAATCAACAGATTCAGCAGCTTACTAGGGTGCTGCTGCGTCCTTAGTGAGCCCAAAAACTGTCGGGTTACCGCGATGCCCGCGGTCAGTGACCACCCAGCCAACTCCAGGGTCCCTGTGCCCAAGGGTCAGATGTGCTGCAACGCACCTGCAGCGGCACAACGCTACCCAAGACGCAGTAACAATCAATCGCTCTGAAACCTGAGCTGTATACGCTAATTGCGCCGAAGTCTGGAGTAGCTCGGCACTGGTGCCGAGCTTGTGCGGATCGCGCTCACCATTTCCGCGCCCGCGGTCAGTGGCAATGCAGCCAACTCCAGGGGCCCTGTTGCCCAACGGTCAGAAGATGAGTGCGAGCAAAGGGTACCGGTACCCTTTGCTTTTTGATCGCCGCCGTGCAGCCTCCAGTCATCAGGCAACGTTGCCGAGCTTGTCATCATCGTCAATTTCAGACATACGCGCCCCTTTGGTAACCCTCCGGCCACCCCCATCCTATCAAGCAAGCTAAGCAACCATGACACTAGCGCCTCTACTCATAGGAGGCGTCTATGCGCAAACACGACTGGCCCGCGCTGCTCAGAGCGCAAGCCCAAAGCGGCCAAACGATTGTTGAATTCTGCGCCGCACGCGGCCTGACGCGCTCCAAGTTTTACGCCGAGCGCGCTAAGCAATCGGCGCCAACTGGCTTGCTGCAAATACGCTTTGAAACGAGCGAGCTGCGCATCACTTTCCAGCTGAGCACGCCGGTGACGATTTGCGGTAG
>JANOQN010000080.1:0-1666 GCA_031422315.1 Rhodanobacteraceae bacterium | reverse complement strand
TCCGCGGCACCACCGGCGAGCAGGAGGAGATCGCCGCGCGCGCGGCACGCGCCCTGCGTCCGCTGGTGGAGAACGTGCCTCAGATCGTCATCACGCACGGCAACGGCCCGGTGGTCGGCAAGATCCTGCTGCGCCAGTACTACGCGCGCGAGCACGTGCCGCCGATGCGGCTGGATGTCTGCGTGGCGCACAGCCAGGGCGGCATCGGCCACCTGCTGATGCAGGGCCTGGAGGACGAACTGGCGCGCGCGGAAATCGACCGGCGCGTCGCCTGCCTGGTGACGCGCGTCGAGGTCGGCGCGGACGATCGCGCGTTCTCCAATCCGACCAAGCCGATCGGCCCGTTCTTCTCCGCGGAAGAAGCCGACAACCTGCACCGCACGCTCGGCTGGACCATGATGGAGGACGCCGGCCGCGGCTGGCGCTACGTCGTGCCCTCGCCGCGCCCGATGGCAATCCTCGAACTCGAGCTCATTGCGTCGCTCTCCGCGCAGGGCGTGGTGGTGATCGCGGCGGGCGGCGGCGGCATCCCCATAGTGCGGCGCGCCGATGGCTCCTGCGGCGGCGTACCCGCCGTAGTGGACAAGGACCTGACCTCCGCGCTGCTCGCCGCCGAATTGCGCGCCGACGCGCTGCTGATCCTCACTGCGGTGTCGCGCGTGTCGATCCATTACCGCAAGCCCCAGCAGCGCGAACTGGAAACCGTCAGCGCCTCGGAACTGGAGGGCTACCGGCGCGAAGGCCATTTCGCCGAGGGCAGCATGGGACCCAAGGTGAAGGCCGCGCTGCGCTTCGTGGCCGCAGGCGGCAAGCGCGCCATCATCGCGCACCTCGACCAGGCCGCCGATGCGCTCTCCGGCAAAGCGGGCACGCATGTCGTTCCGGGCTGAGTTTCGCGCCCGGCACATCGGCGGCGCCGCGCGCGTCGCGCTCGGCTCGCGCGCGCCGGCAAGAGTGTTCGCCTCCTTCGAGCGCAGTTGCTACGTCGAAACGCAGGACGGCATCGCGTGCGTCGGCGGCCCGGATATCGGCCGGGGACCGTTGAATGTCATTGTCGAAGGACCTTTCCGTATTCCAGAGGGCTTTCTGCTTGTCGACACCAGCGGGACCGAGACCTGGCTTCCTCCCTTAAATGCATTCAAAGAAATACCGCGCGTCACAGTTCCAGCCATCACTGAACCCTGGCGCCATCACCGTGAGGCGCAGGCGTTCCTCGGTTGGCTGGAAAACGGCGCGCAAACGCCAGCACCGCGTACCGCGAACGCGCTGATCGGCATGGGGCCCGGCCTTACACCTTCGGGCGACGATTTCGTGGGCGGCGCAATGATCGCGCTGCGCGCCGCGGGTCGCGTCGAACTCGCCGACCGCGTCGCGGCCTGGGCATTGGGCCTGGCCAGGCACCGCACCAGCAGGATCAGCCGCGCCCACCTCGCCTGCGCGGCGGCGGGCGAAGGCCACGAAGCCCTGCACGATCTCCTTGGTGTTATTCACAGGGAACAACAGGCCATTGACCGCGCAATTGCGGCACTCGCGCGCGTCGGCCATAGTTCGGGCCTGGACGCAGCGGCAGGGGCGCTGCTGTCACTTGATACCGTATGGCGTCCCGACGGGGAACCTCGGCCTTTATAACGACCCTGTCAAGGCGGATCTCGGGGGTAGCACTGCC
>JANOQN010000079.1:0-1971 GCA_031422315.1 Rhodanobacteraceae bacterium | reverse complement strand
CCTCTTCTCGCTGCGCTGCTGTTCGCCGCCGTGCCAGTCGGCGCACCCTCAGGCAGCGATGTAACCGACTGAGATGCGCGGCTCCGGGATCGTCTGACCTGCCGCACGCATGCCGTCGACGTGGTAAGGGATCGCCTCACGCACTAGCCGCTCCACCTCGCGGCGGGAGTCCGCTGCGGCGTAGCAACCCGGGAGGTCAGGGGTGTGCGCGCTCCATCCGCCATCTTCCGCCAGTTCGTAAATGACGAGATACTGAGTCAACGCAGTTCCTCCAACCCTGTTTTGCGCCGGATATCAGCAAGCGTACCGACTGCCCGGGTGGTGCTCGGCTTTCCGGCGACCGTGATCGTCCATGGGCTCGCGACGTGACGGAACTGCCGATGGCTTCCCCGGCGTCGCACTTCGACCCAGCCGGCGGCTTCGAGCGCGGCAACCACCTCGTGAACCTTCCTAGGCATGAAACGCGTAGTCGCCAGCGTCGCCGAACTTCCCCCTCCACCTGCTGACGCGGAGGTAGCGATGAGGCGGGCTGGTTTTGACGGAGGCCTTGATTCCCGGGTTCTGTCCCGGGGAAGAGGGAGTCTTTTGTCATATGGCCCGTCAACGGAAGTACCCGCGGGAGTTGCTTGATCGCGGCGCGCGGCTGGTGTTCGAGTCCGGTCGGCCGATCGCGCAGGTCGCGCGGGATCTCGGTGTCCCGGCGGAGGCGCTGCGCCGTTATGTGCGCCAGGTCGAGGCTGACGAGGGTTTGCGTCCTGATCTGCCCACGACGACCGAGCGCGAGGAGATCAAGACCCTCCGCAAGGAGGTCTATGAGCTGCGTCGCGCGAACGAGATCCTGAAGGCGGCCAGCGTGTTTTTCGCGACCGAGCTCGACGCGGACCGAACGAGGTGAGCGCGTTCGTTGATGAGCACCGCGCTCGTTTCGGCGTTGAGCCGATCTGCCGGGTCCTGGACGTGTCGGCGTCCGCCTACTACCAGCGCAGGTGCGGGTCGCCATCGGCCCGGACCGTCGAGGACGAGCGGCTGCTCGCCGTGATCGAGAAGACCCACGCCGCCAACTACTTCGCCTACGGCTATCGCAAGATGTGGCTGACGCTGAAACGCGCCGACGAGGACGCGGGCCGCGACCACGTGAAGCGCCTGATGCGCGCCCATGGGATCCAGGGCGCGAAGCGGCGCGGCAAGCCGTGGCGCACCACCACCCCGGACCCAGCGGCGGCACGCAGCCCCGACCTCGTCAACCGTGACTTCACAGCACCGGCACCCGATCGGCTGTGGCTGGCGGATTTCACGTATCTGCGCTGCTGGGAAGGCGTCGTGTTCTTCAGCTTCGTGATCGACGCGTTCTCCCGCCGGGTCGTTGGCTGGCAGTTCGCCAGCCACATGCGCACCGACCTCGTCCTCGACGCGCTACGGATGGCATTAACGCGACGCCAAGCCGGCGCCGACGTCGATCTCATTCATCACAGCGACGCCGGATCGCAATACACGTCCTACGTCTTCCAGCAAGTCCTCGACGACCACCAGGTGCTCGGATCGATCGGATCGGTCGGCGACGCCTACGACAACGCGATGGCCGAAAGCTTCGTCGACACGTTCAAAACCGAACTGATCACCGACCGCGTCTGGCGCACCCGCAGCCAGCTAGAACTCGCGATCGTCGAGTGGGTCGCCTGGTTCAACACCGACCGCTTGCACGAGAGCCTCGGCGACATCCCGCCCGCCGAATTCGAAACTCAGCGCGACCGGCAGTACGTTTCATCTCACCCACATCATTCAAAGGTGGGAACCAACTAAACCAGTCTCCGTCGAAGTCAGCCCGCCTCATTCGGCAGGCGATCGCGTGCACGGTTGAGCGGTAGGCCGGGCCGTTGTCAGTGATCAGGCGCTCGACGGTGATGCCGTAGCTGGCGTAGTGCATGACGGCGCGCCGAAGGAACCCGATGGCAGTGAGGGCCTTCTCGTCTG
>JANOQN010000078.1:0-4700 GCA_031422315.1 Rhodanobacteraceae bacterium | reverse complement strand
CGTTCGGCGTCGCGCTCGCGCTGTGATCCCATTGCACGTGAATACGTCCGCCCGGTGTGTCGACCAACATCGGATCGCAATCTTGCCTAAGTGCAATTTCTTGCCGCCTTTTTGACTCACCCATTGGGTGATCTCCACTTTTGGGCGCGAAGCCCTGACCTGCATAGCTTTGCGTGTCCTTCGCTTGCGGTCAACTGCGGTTTTTATGCTTAACACTACAGAACGCAAAACCTGAGCCATTGGATGAGCCTGATATCAATCGAATCCGTGGTGGTGAGATCGCCAAGCTGGGCTATGTACACAACGAAACGGCGCCCGTGCTCACGCGCAATGGCGATCTCTATTTTTGGAGCGAAAGGTTGGACGGTCTCGGCGAGCGCGATGTCTACCAAGCGCCAACGAACGGCAAAGGCGGCTTTTTAGCTGCCAAAGCGCTACCCAAACCGATTAACTCCGTTGGTCGCGATACCGGCGGCTGGGTTAGCCCGAATGGCAAAATTATGCTGCTGACATATGCAGATCGTGGCGGATCAGGCGGCTCTGATTTATTCGTTTCCTATCGAAACGGCGAAAAATGGCAGGTGCCCGTAAATTTAGGTGGCGACGTCAATTCTGCTGCTGAAGACTTCGGGGCCATCATCACACCGGACAATCAATTCTTGGTGTTTAGCTCGACCCGTGCCTTTCCCGGGCAAGCTAAAGGACTTATTCAAGTATGGCAAGTTGCGCTGGCTGACATTCCCGCGTTGAAGCCTAGCCTGCTAAAATCACAACCCACAGGCGGTGTTTCAAGCACCGCGTGTAGCTATCGACATTTCGGAAAAAATGCGAGAAAACGGAGCATTCGAATGATAGAGACGTGTGGATAAGTGTTCCGGACTTTGCTATTTAAGGCGCTATCTAGTGAGTAATGAAATTCCTTAGGCGAGCATTAAATGGCGCAACTACTACTCCGGCGGAAACGCCTGCCGTTTACCAGCCAGTTTATGCACTACACCACGGCGCATCACGAAGCTAACTTGCTCAAGCGCAGTCACATTGGTCAATGGATCACCAGCAACCGCAATAATGTCAGCATCGCGCCCGGGCAGAATCGCGCCAATGGGTCGATCCAGCTCGACTGCATTATCAATAGTGGCTGACCTGATGGCATCGGCGGCGCTCATACCTGCTTTGACCATCAAGGCAAACTCCTTGGCATTATCGCCGTGTGGGGCAACGCCGGAATCAGTACCGAAAAGTATGCGAACACCGCCTTTGACTGCGCGCGCAAAGCTGATGCTGTGCGCCGCAGCGGCCTCTTCGGCTTTTGCTAATTGCGGCGCGGGCGCATCGCCACGGCGCGCTTGTGCTAAAGCGGCAATCGGTGCAACGAGGGTTGGCACCAAACCTGCCTTGCTGGATTTGAACAGCCGCACGGTTTCATCATCAATAAAACTGCCGTGTTCGATGGAATCAACGCCAGCTTGCAGCGCGGCATCAATGCCTTCCTTACCGTGCGCGTGCGCAGTAACTTTGCGGCCAAAGCTGTGCGCCGTTTCAACAATCGCTTGCATTTCAGCGTCGCTCATTTGCTTGCCAAGCCCGCCCGCGACGTTCGAACGCACCCCGCCGGTAGCGGCGAATTTAATCACTTCAGCCCCGACTGAAATTTGTGCGCGCACGGCTTTTGCGCAGCTGTCCGGGCCATCGCAAATATTGTTGCGATCGCCGAGCGCAGCCTGCGACAGCAGTCGATTAAAGCCATTGACTGCGCCATGGCCACCGGTAACTGAAATCATCAAGCCGGCCGGAATAATCGTCGGCCCAACGATTTCGCCATTGTTGATTGCATCACGCAGCGTACTGGTCGTGCGGCCATCACCGCCTAAATCGCGAATGGTGGTAAATCCGGCCTCCAGTGTGCGCCGCGCATTGCCCTGCGCAGTCACAAAGCCGTCTTCCACGTCGCGCGCAGTGGCTTCAATTCGGCTGCGCAGTAGGTTGTCATCGACGGCGATATGAACGTGCATATCAATTAAGCCGAGAAGCACGAATTGATCTTTTAAATCAACCAGAGCCGCACCGGTTTCTGGTGCCACCAAGCCATCTTGCACCTGCGCAATTCTACCGTCACGCACGATGATTGTTGAGAGCCCACGTGGCTTTTGGCCAGGCTCATCGAGCAGCCACCCGGCATGGATATAAACGGTGTTAGCGGGGCCTGCAGCCTGTGCAACGCTTGAAATAAGTAGAGCCAAAACACCAATAAAGCGCATGAGTATTTTCCTTTCGCGACGTCAGCTTCCAATGCGTGAGATTGAACTAGTAGCAGTCGGAATTCAAATTCATTGCGAGCTTTGGCTCTGCAATAGCTGGTGGACAAAGACGAGCTCGTAATTATAGGCGTTTGCGAAAAATGCTATTTCACGATTTTTAGAAATGCTAGCGCTTCTTACCCCGACTAAGCTCAGCACGTTTTAGCGCTTCGGCTTCTTCAGGCGATGGCACGTATTGCTCAGGCCGGGTGACGCTGCCAATTTTTGCGACGATGAAGCAATAGCAAGTCATGCACAAAAACACCATAAAAAGGATCGGTGCGACGACGCCACGCCATGCACTTAAGGATGACAAACTGGTGGCGAAAAAGCTCGACAAGGTCAATAGCAAAAATAGGTAGCGGCGATCCATAGCAAGGTATCAAAGCGGCAAAGTGGCTAAATGATGCCTGAAAGCATTAGGCTTGGCGATATCCAAAAAGCGAACTGAGTTGCAGTGCGGCGGATACTCGGCGCTTCTGAGCTTTTAAAGGATTGCACCGCATGATTTGGATGCTGCTGGCTGTTGTTTTGGTGTTGGTTGGCATTGCCGGTACGCTGCTGCCTGCACTGCCCGGCTTGCCGTTTGTGTTTGCCGGATTACTACTCGCAGCTTGGGCGGATGGTTTTGCGCATGTGTCGGGCACCACCATGATTGTATTGGCAGTGATCACGCTATTGGCAATGGGGGCGGATTTTTTGGCGAGTATATTCGGGCCTAAACTTACTGGAGCTAGCCGCTGGGCGGTGCTGGGTGCGGGAGTTGGAGCCATCGTAGGGCTGTTCTTCTCGCTGCCAGGCTTGATTATTGGGCCGTTTGTCGGCGCGGTTGCCGCTGAATATATTTACCGAGAAAATCTGGGCCAAGCCACCAAAGCCGGTTTGGGCGCATGGCTGGGGCTAATCGTCGGCGCGGTGGCGAAGATTGCCGCGCTGGCGTCGCTATTGGGGATTTTCGCGTTGGCTTGGTTGGCTTAGGGCTCGTTCGGCAGGCGACACTCTACCAGAACTGAAACGCCTAGTTTCTTTTGGCGCGCCATACAAAGAAACCACGTGCACAGCGCCTGCACCGACCTTAAGTGTCGGAATCAGGTCTAGTTTCAGCAGTAACAATCACGCGGCTACCGGATTGATCCAGCGCGGCATAGTCCAACACATCGCCGCGCATCCAAATCAGCCCGCGAAAACGTTCGCGCCCGTCTGGGCAGTAGTCGAAGTTAAACACGCGGCGCAACACGCCGGCTTTGAACTCAAATCGGCGGAACACCACGGTTTGGTCAAGAAATTGCAGTTTGTGCTGCTCGCAAATGGCTCGGCACGCGCGGTTTGCGGCTTCCGCAGCGTTCCGCCCGCTGCGCCAAATAATTATCAAAAAAAACAAGCCAAGCAGTAAAAACAGCGACGTCATTACAAATCCTTATCTTTATACTCAGCCGAACTGGTGGCGCGCTCACGATTTGCAAGCGCGCTTGATAGCAACAAGTAAACCGCAGTGAGACTGAAATGATCCGAATAGCGATAGTTGATGACCACGACATAGTGCGCACGGGCTTGAGAATGGTATTGGAAGCGGATCCAGAATTTACCGTTATTGCTGAGGGCATGCGCGGTGAAGATGCTATTGCGATCTGTCGGCGGGAAAAATTAGATGTGCTGTTGCTCGACTTGAGTATGCCAAGCGGCATGAGCGGTATTGAGGCGTTTGATCGCTTGATGGCGGGTAGCCAGCCGCCAAAGATCGTGATTCTGACGCAACACGAGGATCTATCACTATTGCGCAAACTACTTGCCGGAGGCGCGATGGGCTATTTGAGTAAAAACGTTGGTAGTGAAGAGCTAAAAACCGGCATTCGCAGAGCGCATCAAGGCCGCCGTTACGTTAGCCAAGAACTCGCGCAGCAGCTTGCGTTTGCAGATCAACCCGAGGGAAAGCAATCGCCGTTTGCCAAGCTCTCGCCGCGTGAACTTGATACCGTGGTTGCGGTAGTCAATGGCGTGACGGGTGCGGCGCTCGCGCGTAGACTGCATATCAGCCCGAAAACCGTGAGTACGTTTAAGCGGCGTCTGATGCACAAACTAAGCGTTGGCAACGACATAGAACTCGTCAAACTGGCGATATTCTTTGGTTTGGTACCGGAAGCTGTGGTGCCTTCAAAGCTCGGAATAGTGTCTGGTTAGGCGCGAACCTGAACGAAAGTGGCGCATCGAACATAGGGCGATTGACTCGATTTGAGAATGAGGTAGAGTAGTCGGCTCTCCAGGCGACGGACTGGTTCGCGAGATGCGGATTGGGATGAGGTTGGGGGAAAGGCGGGGCTGCTGAAGCGAAGGAATCAACCTGATTCTGATGATTTAGCGGCGTCTCACTTCCTCGACTGGTTGATCTTTAACAAATTTGAGAAG
>JANOQN010000077.1:0-66789 GCA_031422315.1 Rhodanobacteraceae bacterium | reverse complement strand
GGAAAGACTCCAAAGCCCTGCAAGTGATTTCAGAAGCCGCGGACATTGACGCAAAAGGCCCCCGCGAGGGCCGCGTCAATGGGAGCAATCGGGGCAATGAGATCGGTTTTCACCTCGAAAAAGAAAACCTTTGCTGGGCTGGAGGGCACAACGCCGTTGGCGTTAAAATCTAAAAAATCTTAACTTCATCGCGCAGAGCCGAGCGACCTGGACATCTCACAAATCAATCAGATGCTGACTAACTTGCATCTACTCAAACCCATTACGAAACAAATCATCAACGCGCTGCACTGCGCCCAAGTCCGCATTTTGCGCAGTGCGTATATTGCCCAGGATATCGGTGCTAGGAATATCAGCGGCGACATTGGCCGCGCCGAATAAAGTTGAACCCGCCGCAGGTCTGCCATAGCTTTCAACTAATGCCACAAACGCGCTGCGGATTGAATCATAGCCGCCATTGAATTGACTTGACGCAGGAATCCAAAACGGTAGCGTCACCACACCTGCGGCTGGAAGTAGTGGATTGCCTTCCACCCGTTGGCTATCGCCGCTGATATTCAGTACATCGGAGGGGTCGTTAGGAAACGCAACTGTTCCGTTAAAGTAAGCGTTGCGCTGCAAGCTAGACGGGCGGGCGGTGGATAAGTCGGCGGGCAGGGTGTCGGAAAAATCGAGCATGCTGCCAGTAGGATCGCTAAATACATTGTGGACAAAGCGAATGGCCTCGATTTGGGGGTTGCTGGCTTCGCGATTGATGCGGGTTGCAAATGCGTTTGCTGGCAAGTCGCCGACCAGCGTGTTGTGGCGAAATACGATATCGCGTGCACCTTTGACGCCCATGGGAGAGCGCTGCGTATTTGCGCTGTTGCCAATCAGCAGGTTGTTTTCTGCTAAGCAATCGAAGGCTTCGAAATTCGCGGTGCCATCTTCACCAAAAAGAATAAAGCCGCTGCCGATCGAGCCTTCCCAATTAAGCATGACGTTGCGGCGAATTTGAACGTTGCGCGCGCCTAAGTATTCGTCGTCATTGGCGTTGGAATCTTTTACCACCACATAGCTCGCGGTGTCATTGGCATTGCCTCGGGCGCTGCAGCTAAAGCAATTGAAGAACACATTATCTTCGATCACCACGTCATCCACGCTGTTAACGTCGATATGCTCATCTGAACCGGTTTGGTTGTAGAACATGTTGCCTACAACACGTATTTGACTCGCACCATTGTTGATTTTCAAAATATCGTTGTTGTAGCTATCGTGCAAAACATTATCGCGCAGGGTTATCCGCCGCGTTTCAGTGCTAAACCCGTCTTGAATCTGGACCACCAGCGCCGCAGCACTTTGGCCGCTATGCGCAATATCGAATCCTTCAATGGTAATGCCTTCGATATTGGCGTTGTCGTTATAGATAGTCAGAACCGCCTCCGCCGCACGCAGCCGCGCTTGATAAGGCACTTCCGATCGCACCGTTACGCCTTGCGCAAATTGCCCGCGGATACGAATGCGCCCGTTGTAGGTGCCAGGGCGAACCAAAATCGTGCTTTGATCCGGAACCCTGTCTAGCGCGTAGGTAATGCTAGCCCAAGGGCTGGCAGCAGTGCCGTTAGCGGGTAAATCCGCGCCATTCGTGGCAACGTAAAAAGTTTGCTGCGCGAACGCACGGGAGCCAAAACCAGTGGCTATCAAAACAGCCATAAAAAACAAAGAGCAAATACGTTGCATGGCGTTGCTTTTTTGGTAGTGGAAAGAGGCGGAGTATGGCGAACGTAAGAAGCATGAAGTTAGTGCACACGAAATTTGGCGGTCATACCCGTAAATCTTAGGTATTTAGTCGCAATTGTTCGCTATCCCGCATCTTTTTTTGTTCTGGAAGCGTAAAAAGGCTCGTGGATTGAGTACGTATGCAACCATATCGATAGATTTCAAATGACCCACCTTTTCTAACTCAATGGAGTGAACTATGAATCGCCAGACTCTTGCACGCGTATTAAAGTCCAAATGCCTAGCCATCGCTTTGCTTTTCGGGCTTAGCGCACAGGCTGCCGATCACCGCGACGGCCCTTTTGCCACCAACGATCCTGCTGCGGATTTGAATGACGTCTACCTATTTGTCAATCCGCGTAACCCGGCTGAAACAATCATTATCGGCACCGTGGTGCCGTTCGGAAATGTGCTGTCACGGTTTTCTGATGTCGTTGACTACCGCTTTCACATTGATAACGGCTCGGGTGATCAGGTTCTAACCTGTCGATTTCCTGGATCGACCACCATCCGCTGCGATGGCATTGCTGGGCTAAGCGTGTCTGGCAGCGTTGGGAAAACCCTCAGCGGCACTGGCGGCATGCGCGTATATAGCGGCCTGCGTGATGACCCGTTCTTCTTTGACCTAGCTGCGTTCAACGCCACGCGAACGGCAGTCGCGCCGCGCTTTACCAACCCCGGCACGAATGCTTTTGCGAACTCAAACACGCTGACGATTGCGTTAGGCATTCCGAGCGCGATGCTGACAGCGAACAACACCCGCAACACGCTAAAAGTCTATTCCTCCACTATTCGCACTGGCGGCTCAGGCATAAGCCCTGGCATTTCCGGTGCTTGGTATGACAGAGCCAATCCAGGCCACGGTTTTATGGTGGAAGTAGTGCCGGGTATGGCGGGAGATCGCTTGAACATTGCCTGGAATGTGTACGATCAAACCGGTCGACAGCTTTATTTAGTCGGCACTGGACCAATCACTGGCACCACCGCTACGGTGCCAGTAGCCATCACCAGCGGCGGGCGTTTTCCACCGCCATTCGCGACCACGCCGCCGGTTTCGGTGCGCCAAATCGGCACGCTGACTTTCAGTTTTACCGGCTGCAACAATGGCAGCGTGAGTTACAGCATCAACGAGCCAGGCCTTCCTGCTAGCGGTACTTTGCCGCTGAATCGTTTGACCTCAATCTCTGGGCAAAGCTGTAGTTTTTTAGGATCTGGACAAATTGATCGAAATGGCCGCCCAGCCATCAACACCGCTTTGATTAATCTGATTCCCACCGCTGGCACGGCGCTTAAAGATGCGTATAACCGCGCCCAAGGCGTGGCAAGCTGGGCTCAGTTCCAAGGTGAAATGCAGGCCAATTTGTCAGCGCTCGACACCTTAGATGGCATCACCGGAAACGCGGTTTTACCTGCCGCAACATTGGCTGGTGTGCTGGTCGACGATCGCATGGTCATTGACGTTAGCAAGCCAGCCTGTGATGAATACTTGGCTGTGGAACTCGGCGTGGCGAACAAATGCGGTGGACGTACATTGGCGCGCGATATTATCGATGACACTTTAGGCGCGGTTGTTGGCCCTGGCGTTAAAGACAACGTAGCGAATGACAGCGTATTCTTGACTGACTTTCCATTTATTGGCGAGCCTAACTAAGCCATTAGGAAGCTAGCGTTTTACTATCGGGGCGCGCTGCATTTCGTGGCGCGCCCTTTTTATTGGTGACATCTAACAAACTAAGGCCCTACATGCGAACTTTTTTGAATTGGACTGTAACTGCGTGTGTGCTCAGCCTGCTACTCGCTTGCCAAGCCGCAAAACCCAAATTAAGCAGCGTGACAAATGCGCCGCAGCTGCCGGCGACGCTTTTGCTGGCGAACTATCCATTGAGCGCAACGGATCGGCCAACGACTGCCGCTAGCACGTATTTGGCGCATATCCAGGGCCGATTGCAAATCGCTGATCAACAATTGCAAAGCGGCGCGCAGAGCCCAGCTCAAGCGCTCGCACATGCGGGCTTTCGGTATCAGCGCTATCAGATATTGGGCAGCATGGCTGATTTAGATATGGCGTTTAGCCGCGCTAAAGCGCTAGCAGCGGTAGCTGATGCGAGTGATGACGCGTTACTACTCTGGGCCACGCTCGCTGCATATATGCATGAGTTCCCGCACGCACAGCGCGCGCTAGCGCAGATGAAAGCGCCCAATTCCGCTGCGAAATTGCAGCTGTTAGCGCAAATTCAAACCGCGCGCGGGCAAACTGAGCACGCGCCGATCAATGCAGCAGAGCTCAGCGTCGGTCGAGAGTTTGCTGAGCTCGTGCAGCGCGCCGGGCACTGCGTGGATAAAGGCGATTTGGACTGCGCCACGCAAAATTACCATCAAGCACAGTTTGTCTACAGCGATAGCGCGCCTTTCCCATTGGCTTGGCTGCACACGCAGCAGGGCATTGCGCTGCTGCGTTTTGGCTATCCGGAATGGGCGCTGCGTTTTTTTGACGCGGCCTTGGCGCGCATGCCGGGCTACTATTTAGCCGCCGAACACCGAGCCGAGTGTTTAGGCTTAACGGGCAAGCTAGAACAGGCGCGCACGACTTACCTTGAAGTTATTGAACAAACCGGTGGTGTAACGGCTGGGAATCCTGAATTTATGGCCGCACTTGCCTCGGTAGAAGCGCAGCTAGGCAATGTCGAGCAAGCAGGGCAGTGGCGATCACACGCGCGCGCAGGCTTTGCCAGCCGCCTAGCGCAATATCCAAATGCCTATGCCCAACACGCCGTCGATTTTTATATGGAAATCAATGATCTAAAAAAAGCTGAGCAGCTTGCTGAGCAAAATTTAGCGCTGCGCCAAGACGTTGGAAGCTATCTTATTCGCGCTGAAGTGGCGTTTGCCAAGCAAGACAAACCACAGTTTTGTGCATCCTATCGAAGCGCGATTGCGACAGGGTTTAAGCCGCCTGAGTTAACGGCGTTGGCGGCCACTGCTAACAAATATGCGTGTGGGGTTGCGCGTTAGTTTGTGTCGCGGCTAAATCTACCGTGATGATGCGCTTTAGTGCCCACAAAAAACCCCGCTTTCGCGGGGTTTTTGCTGAGCACAATGGGCTCAAACGCGTTCAATCAATCCCGCAAATCCCATTCCAGTGCCGATACACATGCTGACCATGCCGTAGCGCAGACTACGGCGCGCCAATGCGTGAACAATCGTGGCAGTGCGAATGGCGCCGGTGGCACCGAGCGGGTGGCCTAAGGCAATCGCGCCGCCAAGTGGATTGACGCGCTCAGGGTTTAGCCCGGAATCACGCATCACCGCCAAGGCCTGTGCCGCAAAGGCTTCGTTGAGTTCGATCCAGTCGATGTCATCCAACTTGACGCCGGTTTGCTTGAGCAGCTTCGGAATCGCTTCTTTTGGCCCGATTCCCATAATTTCAGGCGGCACGCCCGCAACGCAATGACCAACCCAGCGCGCCAGCGGCTTGAGGCCCATTTCTTTGACCGCCTTTCCTGATGCAAGCAATACCGCGCCTGCGCCGTCGGACATTTGCGAGCTATTGCCGGCGGTGACTGAGCCATTGGCGCGAAACGCCGGCTTGAGTTTCATCAAGCCGTCAAAGGAAGTGTCTTTGCGCGGGCCTTCATCGGTTGCAAGTGAGCGGCTATCGGTGATGATTTTGCCGCTGGCAATATCAGGGTAATTGTCCGAAATCGTGAACGGGGAAATTTCACCCTTGAATTCACCGGCTTCAATCGCTTTGAGCGCTTTCATATGCGATTGAAAAGCGAACTGATCTTGATCTTCGCGGCTGATTTTCCATTGTTCGGCCACTTTTTCTGCCGTAATGCCCATGCCGTAAGCAATCGCAATATTTTCATCGGTAAATACCGCCGGATTAAACGCCGGCTTGCCGCCCATCATCGGAATCATTGACATGGATTCAGCGCCACCTGCCAGCATTAAATCGGCTTCGCCTAAGCGAATGCGATCCGCTGCTAAGCCGACCGCTTGTGAACCGCTAGAGCAAAAGCGATTGATGGTCATCGCACTGACCGTATTGGGTAAACCGGCCAATAGCACGGCGATACGCGCCATGTTCATGCCTTGCTCGCCTTCGGGCATGGCGCAGCCGATAATCGCATCGTCAATGTATTTTGCTTCGACGTTTGCTTGTAGAACGGCTTGCTTGAGGGCGTGCGCGAGTAGGTCGTCAGGCCGTGTGTTGCGGAACATGCCGCGTGGGGCTTTGCCAACTGCCGTGCGGGTGGCGGCAACGATATAGGCGTCTTGGATTTGTTTGCTCATGGTCGTTTCCTAATTAGTTACGCAGCGGTTTGCCGGTGCTGAGGGTGTGCGCGATGCGCGCCTGCGTTTTGGGCTGCAAAGCCAGTGCGATAAAGTTCTTGCGCTCAACATCCAGCAGCCATTTTTCATCGACAATGCTGCCGCGCTCGATCACGCCGCCGCAAAGCGCGGTAGCGATTCGGGTAGCGACTTCCACGTCGTGCTCGCTGACGTAATGGCCTTGCAGCATATTCGTCAGGCTGGCTTTGAAGGTTGCAATGCCGACATCACCGGCGACTGCAATCGCTTTCGCCGGTAGCGGCGCGCGATAGCCCGCAGCGGCTAGGCCGAGCGCGACTTGCTTTGCAGTGTGCAGTAGCTCAAAGCTGTTGAACACAATGCTATCCGTGCTGCGCAGTAATTTCAGTTCCTTCGCATCGATTGCGCTGGTTCCCACTGATGCCATGGCGAGCGTTTGGAACACGGTTTTGAGCTGGGTAAATACATCGCCATCAATCGCATTGTTAGCAGATCGCAGCGCCAATTCTTTGCAACCGCCGCCGCCAGGTAGCAAGCCCACGCCGGCTTCGACGAGTCCGATGTAGCTTTCCAGCGCAGCCACAGTGGCAGCCGAGTGCATTTGAAACTCACAGCCGCCGCCAAAACACATTCCGCGTACGGCAGATACCACAGGCACCGCCGCGTATTTGATGCGCATGGAAGTGTCTTGGAAGGTTTTCACCATCGCTTCAAACTCGTCCATCTTGCCAGCAGCTAATGCAGGCACGGCATCGGATAGATCGGCCCCGAACGAGAACGGTTCTTTATATTGCCAAATCACCAGCGCTTTGTAGCTCGCTTCTGCTAACTCAATGGCCTTGTGTACGCCTTCAATCACCTTGCCGCCGACGGTGTTGCCTTTGGACTTGAAGCTGGCGATCAGTACGCCATCGCCCTGGGTCCAGGCGCGTAATCCGTCGTTTTCCCAAACTGTTTCGCCTTTATTGGCGTCGAAATTCTCCGTGTAAATTGAATCGGGGAAATACTGCTTTTGATAGACGGCGAGGGCACTGCGCGCCCGCATGGTTTTATCGGCTGGCGCATACGAGCCGCTGGCATCATGCACGCCATCGCGGCCATCTTTCACCCAAGCAGGCAATGGCGCGTTCGACATGGATTTGCCAGCGGCAATATCGGCTTCAATCCATTCGACCACCTGTTTCCAGCCCGCCTGCTGCCAAATCTCGAATATGCCTTCGTTCCAGCCAAAACCCCAGCGAATCGCAAAATCTAGATCGCGCGCATTGTCGGCAATTGCTTCTAGATGATACGCAGCGTAGTGAAACACATCGCGGAAACACGCCCACACGAACTGCGCCTGCGGATCGTCCGCATCGCGCAGCGCTTTAAATTTATTGGCCCAGCCTTTTTGCCGCAGTGCGCTTTCGGCGTCAATGCTGGCTTCAGCCTCTGAGGTTTTGTAGTCAGCCTTCGCCGCGTCCAGCACCATGATTTTATCGCCGACTTTCTTGAAGAATCCGGCTTTAGTCTTTTGGCCCAGCGCACCTTGACCAATCAGTGCTGTGAGTACCGCAGGCGCTTGATAAAAGCTATGCCAAGGATCGTTAGGCAGCTTGCTATCCATGGTGCGAATCACATTCGCCATGGTATCTAGCCCGACTACATCGGCGGTGCGATAGGTTGCCGACTTCGGCCGACCAATCAGCGGGCCGGTTAGCGCGTCGACTTCATCAAAGCCCAGTTTAAAGGCCTGTGTGTGGTGCATCGTAGCGAGCATAGAAAATACGCCGATGCGATTCGCGACGAAATTCGGCGTGTCTTTTGCACGAACCACACCTTTGCCTAGCGTCGACGTTAGGAAAACTTCTAGCTGATCCAAAATGTGCGGCTGGGTGGCGGGCGTTGGAATGAGCTCGACCAGATACATGTAACGCGGCGGATTGAAAAAATGCACGCCGCAAAAACGCGCTTTCAAATCCGCATCAAAGCCGTGCGAAAGCTCAGTAATGCTGAGGCCTGAGGTATTGCTGGCGAACACCGCGTGCTTTGCTATAAACGGCGCGATCTTGGCGTACAGGCCGTGCTTGATCTCCATTCGCTCGGCGACTGCTTCGATAATCAAATCGCAATCGCGCAGTTTTTCTAAATGGTCATCAAAATTGGCCGGTTCGATTTGCGCGGCTAGCGATTTATGGCCAAGCGGGGCAGGGGAAAGCTTGGTCAAGTTGTCGATCGCTTTAGTAACAATGCCATTGCGATCGCCCTCTTTTGCGGGCAAGTCGAACAGCACCACCGGTACTTTTGCGTTAATCAGATGCGCCGCGATTTGCGCGCCCATAACGCCTGCGCCGAGCACGGCGACTTTGCGTACGTGAAATTGAGTCAAAGTAAGCCTCGAAGGGATAAAAGGAAGCCGAAGTCTACTCCATACGCTGGCGTATGGACACCCTAAATCGAACGGCTAGGCACTTTTTTTCTCGCCGTATATCAGCGAATAACTTCAGCGGCTGCCCGAGTTTTTGCCCAAATTCGACTGATGTGATCCGGAACTTTGACGCGCTTTGTCAGCACTGCTGTGCAAACTGACACAGTAAACCAGGAGCCCGCCGATGAAAGCCAATCTATCTAAACTATTTTTGCAGTGCGTTATTTCTTCGCTGGTGTTGGTGCTGGGGTTTCGGCAAGGGTGACTTTAATCTCCGACCTATTCAAAGCCATTGCGAAGCACTGTGTCCGGATCTAACGACAATAACCAAGCGCCGCGGCCATAGGTTGCGGCTACCAACGCAGGTGGATTGACTGTGGTTTCCAAATCAGTCACCACAGCGCCAAGTGGCATTCCACTATCGGCTGCGGTGAAGTTTAGTCCGCCATCAAGGGATACGAAAACGCCAACGTCGGTGCCTACAAACACGCGTTCGCCATTTGCGGGGTCAAGCGCCACTGAATTCGCAGGCACGCTCGGTAAGCCTGCGCCCGCCGCGGCAAAAGTTGTGCCGCCATCAACACTGCGCAGCAGGCGCGGCTCGACGAACGCTACGCGAGTTACAAAAATGCGATTGGGGTTAGCGGTATCGACCGCAATATCGCTAATAAAGCGCGCCGCATCGGGGCTGGGAATATTCGTCCAATTGCAGGCTGCGCGGACGTCAGCGCAGCGATGCAGCGTGCCTGTTTCTGAGCCCGCCCACAGCGTCAAGCCTGCGCTCGTCCAGGTGGGCTGCATAACGCTGATATTGCTGGCGAAGGCTTGCGTGGTCAGCGCCGACCACTGCGCGGAAGTTTGCTCCGCCGCCACTCGAAAAATCTGATTGCTGCTGGTAAATACCTGCGCTGGAAAGTCGCCCTGCGCGCCGCTGATGGCGAACGGTGTCACAAAGCGGAACGGTCCGCTGGTAATTCCGCTAGTGCCAAGCCGGCTGAATTGACCAACCCCGCCGCCATTGGTCGAGCGATATAGCGCAGGCAAACTGCTGTTGGCATAGCTGGTTTGAAACACATTGGCCGGGTTGTTTGGATTGACCAAATTCATGAAGCCATCGCCGGAAACGAAAGTGACGTTCCATAGATTTGGATTGGCACCCGAACCTAGCCGCACTTCGCTGGAGTTATCCTGTGCGCCGCCCCAAAGTTTGCCTGGGTCGCTTGGGTGTACTGCAACGTCGTAAAACTGGGTTATGTTCAAGCCGTTGTTGAGGTTTGCATAGCTTAAGCCAGCGTTATCGGTTCGCCACAGTCCGCCATCGGTACCAACCCAAAAGCGCCCGGCTTGGCGTTTGGAATGCACAATGACTTGGGTGTCTTGATGCACCAGCTGAGCCGAGCCCCAATTGGTTGTCATCGGCGCACTGAGCGTATTACCGCCAGATATGCGCGCGTGCCGAATAGTGCCTAGCATGGCTTCGTTGGCATCAAACGGGTCAGCGGAAATGGTTAGGTTATAGGTACACTGGCCCTCGCAAGCGGTTGTGCTGAGGGTATTCCAGCTAGCACCGGCATCGCTGGATCGATACAGCCTGCTGCCGGAATCGAGTCCGTAAAGGTTGCTCGCGTTCGTTGGCGATTGGGCAATGCGCATGCGGGCCGCTGGGGTAACTCCGGTATTGATCGCGCTGAAGCTAAGCCCGCCATCGGTGCTTTTGAAATAGCCCGCGCTTCCGACTGCTGCGTAAACAATGTTGGCATCGGCCGCATCAAAAAACACATCGTTGATACGCCCGCTGAGTACCTCGCTCCAGCTTGCACCGCCGTCAAGTGTGCGAAACAGCGCGCCATTGGACGAGACGCCGGTGCCGGGCGCACAAAATGCCCAGCCGCCAATCAATACGTGGTTAGAGTTGCCCGGCGCAATCGCAATGGCGTTGATAAACGATAGATTGAGCGCGGCGCTGCTGCTGCCATTGCGCGGCACAAAACTGGCGCCTTGGTTGTCAGAAACCAGCGCGCCAATGCCGAAGTAGCTGGCGCAATTGCTGCCCTTTTCGCCAGTGCCAACCCAGATGCGCTCAGGGTTATTCGGGTCAATCGCGACAGCGCCAATTGACTGTGTGCCGGACGCGCCGAGCAGTTCGCGCCACTGTTCCCCGCCGTCAAAACTGCGCCAAAGCCCGCCTGATGCGGTGCCTAAAAAAAGCGTGTTGTCGCTTCGAGGATCAACCGCTAGCGCGGATACGCGCCCGGCTACGTTGCCCATTTGCCAGCTCAGCATAGTCATGGGTGATGGGCCTAGCGCGCTCCATGGCTGCGATAAGCTTTCCCGCATTGGAACGCGCCGCTGTGCGACTAGTTTTTCCGCCTCAATTGATCTGAGTCTAGCCGCCTGCTCAGGTTCCGCAGCTTGCAGCCTGGGTCCATAAAACCAATCTACGCGGGCTTGAATTTGGGATTCTTCGCCGAGTTCGCGCAGCGCTTGGGCGCTAGATAACAAGGGAAGTCCAGCAGCAATGAGGCAGGCAGCTAAGGTGATTGGGCGCATCGGAAAGTCCAGTTAGATCGTCGTTGCAATTGTGCCTGAAGTTGTCGCGTGGCAACTGGGTTTTTATCCATCAATCCACAATGCTCATCGATTTGCGATTATCCACGCTGACGCGATCAATCAGTTTGTTATCTGGATCAAATCCGGCTTCGGTCGGCATTTCATCGACTAGCACGGTGAACTCAGGATTGCTGGTGGTGACGTGCTCGCGCTTTAAATAAAGCGTGTGTGTATTTTTGCCGCTGCCTGCATAAACACCGACTTCAATGAAATCCTGCATTACGCCGGGCGTCTCTTTCCCCGTGCCATCGGCGTAGCGTTTTTCCGCGTGGGTTTTGATGGTGACTAGGTATTGGCCGTTCGCTTGTTTGACCGCGCTCGCTTGCTCGACACGATTGTCGTAGAAGCTTATTTTCTCAAACAAATCCGTGATGAGCTGCTGCGTTTCTTGATTGGCTTCAGCACGCAGGAAGCTAATCAACTCAGCTGAGGTGGTGTAAGGTGCGGTTTGAAATGCTTTTGCAGCAATGAATTTTGCCAATGCACGGTTCAACGCCGCTTCGCCCATATCGTCGCGCAGGCGATAAAACACCAGCGAGCCTTTGCGGTAGTGGATGTAAGACTGGTTTTCATTTTTGTAAAGCGGCTGCTCCTCTAAAATTTCGCTGCCGCGCTCAGCCAAGTAGCGATCCAGCTCGTACTTTAAAAATTTGCGCATTTTCGCTTTGCCGTACTCTTTCTCCATCACCATTAGCGCGGAATACTGCGCAAGTGATTCTGACAGCATGGTCGCGCCCTGCACGTTGGCACCTATCACTTGATGCGCCCACCACTGATGCGCAATTTCATGCGCGGTCACGTAAAACACGTAGTCAATCGCTGTCTCGTCACGCACATCAGCAATGAAGCCAATGCTTTCAGAATACGGAATCGTATTGGCAAACGCTTGCGCGAAACTGGCGTAGCCTGGGAACTCCAAAATCCGCGCTTGGCTGTGCTGATACGGGGAAAAATTGGCCTCGAAATAGCTTAAAGACTTTTTCATCGAATCGAGCATGCGATCGACGTTGTACGGGTGTTTGGGATCGAAATAGACTTCAAGTGGAATGGTTTTGTGGGTGATTAGCGATTTGTACTGCGCTTTTTTAACTTGCCAGCGCGCCGACAAATAGGCAAAAAAGTTCAGCATGGGCTGATCCATCTCGTAGCTAAAGCAGCGCCGGCCACCCTTGATGACATCCGCTTTTAAATAGCCCGGCGCCAGCGCGATTTGATCGGGCGCAGTGCAAATCGTAGTTTTGAAATCGATCCAATCGGCATCATCGCCTAAATAGGTATTTGCCCGCGCTGCGGTGTCTTCCAGTTTGGGCATGCGCTCAGGCTCGCCCAATTTTCGCTCTCGGCGCGCAGAGCGATCCTCAATTTCAAAGCGGTTCGAGTAGCCGAACGACGGGAATATGCGGCTGTTGACAAAGCTGCCGTTTTCCACGATTTGCGTCTGCGCCATCGTGTTGCCAAAGCCACTTGGTTTAAGTTCAATCGAAAAGTGTAAATCGCGCTCGGCGCCAGGCTGCAATGGCTGATTTAGCTTGTAAATCCGATAACCGATATCCATATCGTGCAAACCCAAGGTTGCGCCAACATCATTCGCGCTGGCGAAATCGATATGCGTTAGCGCTTTGTCATCGTCCAGCTGGATATGGACTTCAGTCAGTGCAGCGGCGTGCGGGTTACGTATGCGATAGGTGCCCGTGGCGCGCATGGATTGCGTTTCGGGCCGCAAATCGACGTCGATATCAATCGCCATGATTTTCGGCTGTGGCAAGCTTGCGTACTTCTTGAATTCACGTTCGTAGCGCGCTTGTAAATCCAGCTGCTGACTCGGCGATCTAAAGGTGTTGCGGATATTGGTGTTCCAAAAAATAAAACTGCCCAACGCCACGGTACTTAACACGCTGATGCCCAAGGCATAGCCTAAGCCGCCGCGTAAACGCGCTTTGGCAAGCTTTGCGCGCTCTTCAAAGCTGTTGCTGGTGCCGCGTAGCCAAAACGCGGATGCAAGCAGCAATAAACAGGTCAAAACTAAGCCCCAGTACGCGCTGAAATAGAGCTTTGCGGGAAGAAAGTGTCCGTAGCCATTCATGTCGGAATAGGTAGCTTCTGGGCTTAGCGCGTATTGATACAGGTTGTGCGTAAAGTCGAGCGTGCTAGCGACGAGCTGGAAAATCAGCAGCAAAATCATAGCGCCGTAGCCGATGAATTTGTTGTTGGCATACACCTGTATCGCGAGTGCCAAACCGGCAATCAACACAAAGTAGATTGCGCTCAGCGAAATCCCTTTCAGGTACAGCAGCGGCTCAAATTGGAAATAGCCCTGCACCGCTTGCATCAGCATGCCGGTCATGGCCCCCAAAATTTGAAAGCAGGCTACAACCAGCAGCAGCGCGCCGAGCTTGGCAAGTAGCGGCGCCCAATTCGGTGTTGGCATGGCATCAATGACGTCGCTGAGCTTTGCTTGGCGCTCTTTCCAAACCAATTCGCCTGCGTAAAACATCGCAATAATCAACAACAGCCAGCTGTAAGCACTCGCTAAAGCACTCAACATTTGCGACGTCACCGGGTAGATTGAGGTGTCATACATCGTTTGCGCCAACAGTGCGCTCGGCACAAAATTGATCAAGCCAAACAGCAGCATCACAATAAACGGCGCGCTTTTTACAATACCCCACGCGTCAAATTTGAGCTGAGCCCAGCATTGCAGCCACGCGGTTTGCGCCCGAAATTGTGGCAGTGCTAAAACCGCCGTCTTGCCCGCAATTTGAGCAACCTTGGCACTGCCTGCAGCCGCTAAATTTTGACTCGTTTTTGCTTTAAACCAGCCGCGCCCGGTTCCGGCGCGCTCGGTTTTAAACAGCTTAAATGCAAGGCCTGCAATGATCAGCGATAGCGCCATCCACAGCAGCCGATTGGCCAACAAATAGCCTGATAATGCGGGAATTAGCACGTTGCGGTCAGCGGCAGACCAATAGCGCACCGTGCGGCTCAGCGCGCGCATTCCAAAAGGATCGGCCAAAACAACCAGCCACACATTATCGAGATCGCGCGCCAAAACGGTACCCACCGCATACAGCAGCAAAAAGCCCAGAATCCCGACATAGACCCAGAGCACGCTGCGCGTTGTCACCGCCATTAGCGTCAGCAAAGCGCAGGTAAACAGTACATTTGGAATGACCATCACGCACAGGCCAAACACATATGGCATCAAGCGCACCGCGCCTAAGCGCACCGGTTCAATCCACGGCATGAACTGCGCGATGAAAATGGCGAAGGCGATGACCAAGTAGATGACCATGCAAGCAACGAGCGCCGCACAGAATCGGCCAATCAAGAAATCGCGCTTTTTAATCGGATTGGCAAACAGCAAATCGCTGGTGCCCGCATCAAAATCGCGTAGTAACGCGTGTGACACGAAAATGCCGCAAATCAGCAGGCCAAATAGCGTGAAGATGGTCAAAAACTGGATCACAACGATCGGCGCGTTGCGATAAACGTTGCCTATAGCACCGCCAATCTGCACGGCATCGGTCGCCACAGCGCCAAACGCCATTTGCGCAAACAGCGCAGCAAGTAGCCACAGCAGTGGCGAACGCAGCTGTTGGCGCAACTCGAACTAAAAAATTCTCGAATCATGACCTATCCTTAAGCGGCAAGCGTATTGACAGCTGTCGCATTTGATTGCGCATGCACGCGCAAGCGCTGGAAATACACGTCCTCCAAATCCGGCTCAATTTGCACGAAGCCTGCCTCTGGTTGCGCTTCGCTAAACACGTGTAGCACCGGTTTGCCACCGACCAAGCGCGTCGAAAGCACGTTGAGCCGCGCTTGCAGCTCTGGCAATGCCGATTTGCTGACTACCGCACGCCAAACCGATGATTTCAGCGATTCAATCGCCGCGTGCGGCTGCCCGGCAAGCAACACCTGTCCTTTATTGATAATCGCCATTTGCGGGCATAAATCCGTCACGTCCTCCACAATATGGGTGGACAAAATCACCACCACCTGCTCGCCAATATCTGCCAATAGATTCAAAAAGCGATTGCGTTCTTCAGGATCTAATCCGGCGGTAGGCTCATCGACAATCACCAGTTTTGGCTGACCAATCAGCGCTTGCGCAATACCAAAACGCTGGCGCATGCCGCCGGAAAATCCACCCAAGTGGCGCTTGCGCGCATCCCACAAATTGACTTTATTGAGCAATGCATCAACCACTTCTTTTCGCTGCGCGCGCGCGGTAAAACCCTTCAACACGGCAAAATGATCCAATAGCGCCTCTGCACTCACTTTGGGATAGACGCCAAAGTCTTGCGGCAAATAGCCCAGCTGGCGGCGCACCGCATCTTTGTCTGTCAGCACATCTAAACCGGAAAAATCGATGCTGCCGGAATCGGCTTCCTGCAAGGTTGCGATCGTGCGCATCAAAGATGATTTGCCCGCGCCATTGGGTCCGAGCAAGCCAAACATGCCCGCTGGAATATCCAAATTGACCTGATCCAACGCGCGCACGCCGTTACTATAAGTTTTGCAAAGCCCGCGAATTCGCAGCATGGGATGGCCCTTAGAAGTGAAAGTGCCGTCAAGCTAGCACTGCAAGCTGGGTGGCTCCACGTGCTTATGGTCACCTAATTACTTTTGGGGAGCATTATGGGCTCAGTTCGTAAATTTGCCGTTTCTAGCAAAAGCATAGCCGATACTATTTGGCCATTCCGCCCCGCCTCGTCATCCCCTCGCAGGCGGGGACCCAGGCTAGGTGTCAACTTCCACATCCACGCTAGAAGCACTGCAAACAACGCTTTTTTAAGCTGAAGAGCACGCAGATTGTTCAGTGAGCCTGGGTTCCCGCCTGCGCGGGAATGACGGTGAGGTAATCGAGAACGCACACAGCAAATTCGGTGTGGCTAAGGCCAATCACTTGATCTGCTTACAATCTTCCAACCAAACCATCTTTTTCAAGTCGTCATAACGGTAAAACGTGCCTTTAAATGTGACTCGCTGGCCTTCGCGCATAGTCAATACCCAAGTCAGTTTGTTGGACTTGAAAAGGCAAGCCACGCCGACGCGAAACGCTGCATCGCCGACCAAATTCCCTAAGTTGCTGGTGGTGTGCTCGGGCACTTCGAACGATACGTTGTAATCACCGCCGTCTTCTTGGATGTAGTCGATTTTGCCTTTGAGCGAATAGCTACGGCCTTTGTGTCGCGCGGTCACCGCAACTGCATTGAGCTTGGCTTCGTTCGCAATATCTCTGGAAAAGGAAAACACCTCACGCAGCGTATCGCCTGCCTTGTTCTGCGCTGCCAAGCCTTCGGCGGCGGCCGTTTTTGCCGCATCTCCGCCTTGTAGCTTGACGAGATAGCCACAAATGGTCGTTTTCATGGTTTCCGCTTTGGCCATGACGCCTTTTTCGGGTTTGATCGTCAAGCTCACTTTGGCTGATTCGCCTGCTGCACTGGCTTCAACAACCATGGGAACTGCGCGCGCCCAAGTGCTGGCGCGCTGTTCGACCAGCATGTTGCCGGCTTCCAAATCTTCGGCAATCACGTCCAGCTTGTCATTCAAGGCAATGCCGCGCATTTGCGCCATAGCATCCGGCACGCTCAACGCGTCAACTTCTACATAGCTGGTGTACGTGCTGCCCTGAAAAATATTGCCGGATTTGCTGAAGTTGTCCTGGCAGGTGCTAGCGAATATCGAAGTTGAACATGCGAGGGCGATGAATTTGACTGTTGCTTTAAACATGTTGGTTCCTTACTAAAGTTTCAACGCTAGAAGTGCTTTTGGTATGCCGTAAAAAAGCGGCTGCGCGCATTGGCGCACCCGCTCTTCAGTCAGCGTGTTAGCGAATGCCGCACTGCGCGAAGCATTCGTAACGCGCCGCAAAGCAGTCACCCGCTTCGCCTGGGTTTGCGGCATTGGCGCGACAATTTTGATACTCAAGCTGGCAAATATTGCGGCAGGTAGTGGATGCGGTAGCTGCGCCGATACCAGCGGCCAGTCCTAATAAACTAAACAAAATAAACTTTTTCATGGGGATTGCTCCAGTGTTTAAAGGTAAAAAACAAGTTCATCAGTCAAAATCCGGACTGACGCGGTATGCCGCGCAGAATGCGCAGAATGGGTTTGACAAGCAGCTAATTAGGTCGCTGTTTGCGATCAACTTGAAGCTGTGTGAGTGCTTCATCAATTGCTTTTGGGTTAAATCCGCTGATCATTCGATTGCCGATCAAAATGACAGGTACCGTTGCAATATTGAGCGGTGCAAAAGATTTTGCCGCTTCGCCAGGTGAGTCAATCAGTTGGTCGGTAAACGCAATTTTTTGCGCGATAAAGTAATCGCGCGCGCGTTGGCAGAAAACACAGCTTCGAGTGCCGTAAAGCACGACTTGAATGCGGTTTGCTGAGTAGTGCTCACTAAAGTCGCCCTCAGTAAATGCAGGCGCTGGAAACCAATTGCGCCATTTTTCTACCGCAAGTGGCATTGCAAAATAACCAGTACCGAAAAATGCGGCAAACAGCAAAAGTGTAGTCAATGCACTCATTGTTTTAATCATGTTGGTTCCTTACAAAAAGAGAGTAGCGCTCAATGCGCTAGCCTTAGTCTTCAAAGCCATCGGCAAACACGCGATTTAGATCAACGGCTTGCAAACGCATCAAAATCGCGCTGGTATTGCCGCCGCTGCTGATGCTGGCGGACACTAATACACCGCCGTCGGTGGAGGCCCAAGTATCCACGCCATTGCCGCTGTCGCTAGCGGCTGCGTTAGCGTTTTCATCGCCGAGCACGGGTGAAAAGCTCTGTACTAAAGCGCTTACTGTTGAGTTGCCAATTTGAAGTGGAACGGTTTGCCCCGCCGATAGAATCAGTCGCGGTAAACGGCCTACTTTGAACAAATACAGGCCGCTGGGGCCGCCGCTGACATCACACTCGGCGATCACATCGCCGTTGCCAAACAGCTTCCAGCGATCAATCGAAGTGAAAGTTTGACCCGCACCGGGTGACACCTTGCCTGGTTGATTCTGCAAAGCGAAAGGCTCAGGATTGCCGCCCGGGCGGATGCGCCAAAGCCCCCGAACCTGCGCGTTGGACGATGTTCGCGCGAATGTTTCGAACGCAATATGGCCTTCTGCAGAATCAAAATCGGAATTGAGCGTGTCAAAAAACTCGAAAGTTCCACCCAGATAGTTAGGGCCAAAGCTCGAGCTCGAATCAGCGATTTGCGCCAGCATTTGATTGACGCCATTTTGATGTCGCCACAGGGAGCCGCGTAAAAAGGTATTGTCCTCAAAATTGTAGTCAGCAATGAAAACCTGCGTACCACCCGCATGCGGTTTTGGGCTGAAGCGAATGGTATTGAAACGCGCTTGCGGAAGCGCAAGATTGGGCCCCAGCTGGCCGACAAAACCGGCAACCGCGATGGGCCGAGGTGCGCCATTGCAAACTTCCCAAATTCCTTCGCGAATTGGGGAGTCAGAAGTAGCGTTAACAAAGTATCGATCACCATGGCGGACCGCAGCGTAGGTGCCAAAGGCAAATGACGAGCCCGCGCCCACATTAGGCCCTAACGCGCCAGTATCACCTTGCAGCATGCAGGGTAAATTTCCGCCCGGGCGAAGCAATACCAGCGCAGTGCGGCTGGAATTCGCCGGCGCTGGCGAGGCCACAAATTGCGCCAAAGCGGTGCCGTTGGCGCCCGTATTCAAAAACCGATTGTTGGCATCCGTAGTAAGGAAGCGCCAGCCCGCACCTAAACCAGGACCAAGGCTGCCATCGGTGTCCCAGCGCGCAAGTTCCTGATTCTGCCCGTTTTGCCAGCGCCAAAAACCAGTGGTAAACGCAGTGCTGCTCGGGACTCCGGCAGTCGCTAAGTAAGTCAAAGTGTTACCGGGCCCGGCATCAGCAAACTGCGGTGTGGCAAAGAACTGATGATTTTGTTCTGCGCCAGTGCGGCGTGGGCCCAGTGCACCTGGCGTGTCTCTACGCGCCACCGGCTGCAAAATGGAATTAATGCTCAGCCAATGGCCGTCAAGTGCTGAATCATTTTCAGCCAACTGGAAGCGTGCGCCTTGCCCATCACTGTCGCTTAAGCCCGCGTTGAAAGGCGTTGGCCTGCTGCCAGCCGGCAATCCTGGTGAGGTGAATGCCTCGTTTTCGGACGACACCAAAGTCCAGGTTTGTGCCGATAAGTTTGCGCTGATTGCCAAGCTAATTAAAAAGGCAAGGCGTTTAAATGGCGTATTGAACATAGTCTTCTCTTTTTATGACTTCAATTTTGAAATTAGCAAGTGTGACGACATGAAGACTGAAACCATCCATCCAAGCGCTGCAAACGCTTTGGGATGAACGGCGCTTTTCAATGTTCGAGTGACAGCTAACAATCTAAATTTTAGGTTTTATACGAACAAATTCGTCCACGATTCAGCCACGATGCGGTAACGCATCGGTAACTTTTGCGGCTAACTCGAGGTGCACCGATGAAAAATCAACAACTTACACAAACAGCCAGCGCCGCGTATCGCTACCGCTTTGGCACGGCAGAATTCAATGAGGCGCGGTTCGAGCTGAAAGTTGCCGGTTTGGTGGTTGAAACCGAGCGGCGCGCTTTGGAGGTTTTGGCGTATTTGCTGCGCCACGCCGGTGAAGTGGTGACCAAAGATGAGCTGCTGCGCGAAGTGTGGGCAGGCCGGATTACCGTCGATAAAGTGTTGCCGAACGCAGTCAATAAACTGCGTAAGGCGGTGGGTGAGGCGAATGCTGAGCTGATTTCTACGCAGGCGCGTTTGGGCTATCGCTTGGACGGCACCGTGCAGCGCATCGCGGTCGGGCAGCCGCTGAAAAGCGATTTCGCCCTTAAAAAGGGCGATGCAGTGCCGTTTCGCAGCAATTTTCTATTGCAAAGTCTACTCAGCAAACGCACCGGCGGTGAAGTATGGCTAGCCGAGCACCGCAGCACGCATGAGCGCCGGGTGTATAAATTTGCTGACGATGGCACGCGCTTGCGCGCGCTCAAGCGCGAGGCGACGCTCAATCGGGTGCTGCAAGAATCACTTGATGAGCAAAACGATGCCTTGGCTGGGTTTGTGGAAATTATCGATTGGAATTTTGAAGCCGCGCCATTTTTTCTAGAATGCCAATTTGGTGGACAAAATCTAAGCGATTGGGCCGATCAGCACTTGGCTCAGCTAGATTGCGAGCAGCGCATCTTGCTGTTTTTATGCATCGCTGATGCGGTCGCTCTGGCGCATTCGGTGGGTGTTTTGCACAAGGATTTAAAGCCCGCGAATGTGGTCATCATGCCGCGTGAGCCTATCGCAGGCGCGCTAAACATGGCGAGCCATTGGCAAGTGCGGCTGACGGATTTTGGCAGCGGCCGATTGCTTGATCCTGAGCGTTTGGAGCAGCTGGGTATTTCTAAACTAGGCATGACGCTCACGCAAAACATCGCAGCGGACGATTCTTCCGGTACGCCGCTGTATCTGGCGCCGGAAGTGTTTGCTGGCATAACGCCAACGATTCAAAGCGATGTGTACGCCCTTGGGGTCATTTTCTATCAGCTGCTCAGCGCCCGTTTGCAGCAGCCGATGGCGCCAGGCTGGGAGCAAGATATCAGCGATCCGCTGCTGCGCGTAGATATTCAAGCGGCCACCCACGGCCAGCCCGCGCAGCGCTTGGGCAGTGTGCAAGAGCTCACGCATCGATTACGTAGCCGGGAAGCGCGTTCGCAAGCCGCAATGCTGCAAACGCATCAAGCTGAGCAGGTGCAGCGCGTGCAGCATGCGTTGGCGCTGACGCAGGCGCGCAGGCCTTATCTGTTAGCGTTTGTGAGTGCGCTGCTTTTGAGCGTGGGGGGATTATTTTATTTGCAGCAATCCGCCGCGCGTGCCCGGGATGAGGCGCAAGCGGCACTTGCACAAGCCACAGCATTGAATCGATTTATTCAAGAGGATTTGATTGGGCGCTCAAACCCCTTACTGTTGGCGAATGGGCAAAGCACCCAGATTAAAGATTTGCTGCTGGCCGCGCGCCCGCGTATTGCCGAGCGCTATCAGGATCAGCCGCTAATCCAAGCCGCGCTGTGCGCTAGTTTGGCGCAACTATTTCTGTCGATTGATTTGCTGCCCGAAGCTGAAAGTGAAGCGCGTGCAGCGCTTGCGTTGTATCGCAAAAATAACGTGCAGGGCGATTCTGTGTTAGCGGTGCAAAGCGCTTTGGTGCGCGCCTTAGCCAGGCAATCCAAATTTGAGCCTGCCAAAGCGGAGCTGCTATTGCTCGATCAAGCCGCCGCAAAATTGCCGAAACAGCGGGCCGATTTAGCGAGTGCGGGTGCTTGGGCAAGCTATCACATGGCGCGCGGTGAGTTCGAACCTGCGGTACCGAAGCTGCAAGCCGCAATTGCCGCGTATAAAGCCTTAGATTCTGACAATCCAGTGCCGCGCGATTGGCTCAGCTTGGATTTGATTAGCGCTTTGACGGCCATGGATGACACTAAGCAAGCACAAGCGGTTGGCGCGCAGCTGGTGCAAGAAGCCAAGCAGCGTGGCAGCAGTGGCCCGTTGCTTGAGGCGCTCGCGAAAGCCGCGATGGCGCGCAGCTACAGCTATGCGGGCGATGCGTTGGAAGCGGAAAAGCTGCTGCTGGCAGCAAGACCGGTGATCGAAGCGCAATTTGGCCGCACCCATGCCCGAAGCCTGAGCATTGCACCTGAGCTCATGAGCGTCGCATTTCGCAACTATGACTACGCAAAAGCGCTGATTTATGCCGAGCAAGCGCATCAGTCCATACGCGATTTGCGCGGCGATGATCACATCAGCACCTGGGTGACCATGGGCAACTGGGGCCGCCCTTATTTCGAGCTGGCTGACTATCCCATGGCCAAAGCGAAGCTGACGCTGGCGCATCAAAATTTGCTGCGTTTGACCGGCCCGCTGAGTGCCAATACCCAAGATGTGGCGTTTTTACTCGTGTTCACTGACATCGCTTTGGGCGATCTCGATGCCGCACAGTCACGCTTGCGGCTGCTCGACGCCGAAGTGCTGGAAAGCTATCGCGGGCACGGCATGTGGCAGGCCGGGCTGGATGGCGCGCAAGGATTAATTTTGTTGGCGCGCGGGGACCTTGTTGCTGCAAAACCGCTGTTGGAAACCGCCGAAAAAGCCATGCGCCCTGAAACTGCGGATGATCCAGGGGATCGGCTTTATTTGACGGTGCAAAAGGCGTTAGAGGGGTTGCAGTAAGGATTTGACTGAGATTTAGCAAAGATCAAAATATTTTTGATGGGCTTGACAGTTTGCCCCCACAAAAAACGATAGCCCAATAAGCCGCATAAAAAACGCGGGCACAGCATCGCGGAATTTTCCGACGATGCGTTTAACTTACTGGGGCGTGTTATGAATATTTTGAGTAAGCAGATTATGAGCGCGTTATTGACGCTTAGTGTGTTGATCACGCAGGCACATGCGGCGAGCGATGCGCGCGCGTTTGCGCTGGTCTATCAGGCTGAGGCACTGCTCGACAAGCAGGCTGGGCAGCCCTTAACTAATCCACAGGCGTTCGATCTGCGCACTAAGCTGCTGCTTGAGGCTTTGCGTTTAGAAGCGCAAAGCGAAGCCACGTCCGGCAAGCCTAACCAGCAATTAGCGCTATCGATGCACGCGCGTGCAGCGCTGGCAAATGCGGTTGACAAGCTTGAGTCGCTGGGTGTTACCCAATCCCTAGTCGCGCCGCGCAGTGCTTTGGCGAACGGCAGCATCGTTGGCGTGGTTCGCAACGCCAGCACCAATTTGCCAATTACCGTGGCGAATAGCATCCGCATTCAAGCCACAGAATTTTCATCGCAGCTGCTTCCAAGCGGCGCCGGCATCATCAACAATGCGCCGATCAATGCGAATGGCGAATACAGCTTAAGTTTGCCGCCCGGCAACTATCAGCTGCGCACACTGCCCGGCGCGCCGAATCTGGAATTTATTCCGCAGGTATTTGGCTTTGGCAACTGCGTCGATTTAGTTCAATGCACGCGCTATGTCGGCACGATTGTTACGGTAGCCGACAGTGCAAGTGCGACCGCGAACTTTAGTATGCCTACTGGCGGGCGAATTAGCGGCAATCTTAAGCGCTCCGATACCATGGCCAATCTGGTCAACACCTTGGTTTCGGCAAGATCAGAATCGGGTGGTTTTCAAGTCAATGTCAATACCGATAGCAGCGGCAACTTTACTCTGCAAGGGCTTGCGCCCGGACGCTATCGCGTCGCCACCGCAGGTGCATCGCTGCCGGGTTTTTTGCACACGGTGCACCCAAACATTGCCTGCGGAGATGTCGACTGTGACACCGTGCCTGGTAGTGAATTAATCACCGTTACCGGCACCGCGACCACTAGTGGCATCAATTTAACCGTTAGCCCAGGCGCGGGTGAACTATCCGGAATCATTACCCAAGCCGGCAGTAACGCGCCGGTAGTGGATGCCGGTGATGGCCGCTCGGTGGTGTATCTGATCAGTGAAGATCGCGGCACCTTCGCGCAAAGCATTTTGAGCACCCCAACGGGCAGCTATAGATTTGCCAAATTGCGCCCTGGCAACTATCGGGTCGTCGCCGTTGCGCCCGGTTTGATTGGCAAAGTGGTGCTTAGCACCCAGCCCAGCGTGACTACCCGAGATTGTAATGATCCTAATATTTGCGATGCGCTCGGCATTGGCGGCGCGGTGACGATTGCCGCCGGTGCCGCGCTCAGCAATATCAATTTCGCACTCAACGCCGGTGCTAGCGTGTCTGGCAGCGTGCGCACGGCAGCTGGCGGCGCGCCAATAGTTGGTGCCACCGTGACGATCGGAAATTCGGTGTATGGCTCCAGTGCGATCACTGACGCTACCGGCAATTTTACCGTGCGCGGCTTAGCGCCGGGCGTGTATTACGCCAGCGCCGATGCGCTGCCACAAAACTTCGTGCAAACCTGGCTTGGCGATATTGCCTGCCGGGGCTTTGCCTGCATCAATATCGGCAGGCCAATCAGCTTGACGGCAGACGCCAGCTTGAGCGATATCAATTTTAATATGCCGGTTGGCGGCACGCTGACTGGCGTTATTTTGGACGGCGCTACCGGTTTTCCCGCGCCGCGGCAAGCGCGCCTTGAGCTATTCACTGCGAACAGCCGAACCGCCGTCGTGCAGGTGTTCAATATGGGCGCTGCAGGCTACAGCGCGACCGGTTTGCCGCCCGGCGCTTATAAGGCGGTATTTGCCTCAGAATCGGTGCTCGGTTGGGTTGATACCGCATTCGGCGGGCTGCCTTGCCCGCGCGGCAGCTGTGATTTAAGCCTGCTGCCTACGCTCGCGGTTAATTCCGGCTCGACCACTGCCAATGTGGGCGCTAGCTTGCCGCGCGGGCCGATTATTTCAGGGCGAGTCACCGATGCCGCTACCGGCGCGCCGATTCGCGCGCTCGCGTTTGGTTCGGGCTTGAGCAATTTCGTCGCGTTTAATAGCAATCTGAATAACTACGCCGGTTTCGCTCGCGTGGGCCCATCTGGCAATTTTTCTTCACGCACGGGCCTATCATCTGGCGCCTATTTTTTATCGAGCTTTTTATTGCGCAATAACACCAGTTTTGGTGGTGGCTACATTGATCAAACCTATAACAATATTGCCTGCCCATTTGGCAGCTGCGGGCTAACCTCCGGTGCGCCGATCAACGTAGCCACAACATCACAGAGCGGCTTTGATATCGCGCTGAACCAAGGCGGTGCGATCAGCGGCACAGTCACGCGCGCGTTCAACGCCGCGCCGCTTTTTGGTGTTGATGTCACGGCCTATAATTCGGCTGGCAAAGTCGTAGCGGCTGCGCGCAGCAATCCCAATGGTCAGTATCGACTAAGTGGTCTACCGGCTGGCAGCTATTTTGTCAGCACGCAAAACGCCCAGGGTTTTCAAGACGCGCTTTACAGCGGGCAAAGCTGTGAGCCATTTTGCAACCCGGTAAGTGGCACGCCAATTGTGGTGAGCGGTACAGCGACAACCAGCGGCCGTGATTTTGCACTGCAGCAGCTGGTGTCGATTGGCGGCGTGGTCAGTGATGGCGCACCGGCGGACAATGTGGCGGTTGAGCTCTATGGGCAAATCGGTAATTTATTGGCGCAAGTGGTCAGTACCAGCACCGGCAGTTACCTGTTTGACGGCCTAACGCCTGGGCGCTTTTACGTACGAACCCGTAACGCGCAGGGTGGCGTAGATGATTTGTATTGGCAAACTGGCAATCCGCAAAATACCGAAACTAGCAAACCGGCTTGCGTCGGCACGGCCTGCCAAGTGCAGCGCGGCACGCCGATTGATGCGCAGGCAGGCAGCAGCTTTAATGCCGCCAATTTAGCGCTGGCAGCGCCAAGCAGTATTCAAGGCACGATTAAAAAATCGCCATCCAGCGCGGTGTTTTCCGGCGTAGCGCTAGTGCTGTACGACGCGCGCGGCGCAGCAGTTGCCAGCACCAGCAGCGGCGCCGATGGCAGCTATCGCTTTAGCGCACTGGCTGCCGGCAGCTACTATTTAGTGAGCCGAGGAACGCCGGGTTTTGTTGATCTAGCTTACCCCAACAGCGCGTGTGCGGCGGCGTGCAGCGGCTTGACCGGCAGCGCAATCGTGCTAGCGCAGGGCGCTAGCGTCAGCGCTATTGATTTGAGTTTAAGCGCCGGTGCCAGCCTGAGCGGCAGCGTAGTTGCCAGTGCAAGCAATCAGCCAATCGCTGGAATCATTGTGCAGGTTTACAACAGTGCAGGCACCGCAGTGGCGCAACTTGCTACGAGCGCTACCGGCAATTACTCAGTGAATAATTTGGTGAACGGGCAGTATTTTGTCCGCACGCAAAACACACCGGAGCCAGGCGCGGTTAGCTACGTTAATGAGGTTCATAATAACCGCGCATGCGGCGCCTATTGCGACATGTTAAACGGCAATCCGGTCGTCATCACCGCAGGTAACTCAGTGACGGGCATAGATTTTTCATTGAATGCGGGCGGCACGATCAGCGGGGCGATTAGCCGCGTAGCGGGTGGCAGCGCAATTGCCCTGGCGCAGGTGCAAGCGCTAGATGTCAACGGCCAAGTCGCCGCGATTGCAAGCAGCGATGCCAGCGGCAATTTCACCCTCAGCGGCCTGCCCGCCGGCAGCTATAAAATTCGCACCAGCAATAGCGCAGGCTTTATAAATCAAGTTTATCGAAGCACCAGCCCGCTGCCTTGCAGCCCAAACCCATGCGCGCTCAGTTCGGGGACCGCAGTTTCGCTAGCCAATGCAGGTTTGGTAAGCGGCATCAATTTCGCGCTCAGCGCGGGCGGCACGATTTCCGGCACGGCAGCGGATTTGTTCAATAATCCACTTGCTGCGGGAACTGCGGTTTTGTTGGGCAGCAATGCGCAGTTGCTAAGCACAGCGCCCATCGCCAGCGGTAATTTTGAGTTCAATGGGCTAGCCGCTGGCAGCTATTACTTGCTGATTCGCAATAGCTCAGCGCTGATCGATTTGCTTTACCCGAACATTCCATGCCCAGCCGGCGCGTGCAATGTGCAGGCGCTCGGCACGCCGATTGTGCTAGCTACTAATCGCAGCACAGCAGGGTTGAATTCAACTTCGAACATTGATCTGCGTTTGCCAGTTGGGCGGGCCATTAGCGGCCAGGTTCGCGCGGCGGGTTTGCCTATCGCTGATGTAGAAGTGTATTTCTTCAATGCCAGCGGCGCGCTGGTGGGTAGCGGCATCAGCGATGCATTAGGTACCTACCAAAGCACGGAAACCCTACCCGCAGGCGCTGGCATTCACTATTTCGCTGCCACCAGCAGCCCCAGCAAACGCGGTGCGGGTGGTGGTTTAGTCAATAGGGCATGGAGCGGCGCACTGTGCTTGCAAGCTTGTAATATCACTGAAATCGGCACCGCGATACCGCTGCCGCAGGCCGTTGGCGCGCTCAGCGGCATCAATTTTGATTTGACCCAAGGCGGGAGTTTGAGCGGCAGAGTCAGCGGCGATAATGATGCCGAGCTGGCCCAAGTCAGCGTAGAGGTATTTAATAGCGCAGGCTTGTTAAGCGGCCAGACGCTGAGCGATTCATTAGGCAACTATCAGATTGACGGCTTAGCGCCCGGCAATTATTTTGCCCGCACTCGCAATGTGCTGAATCTGGCAGATCAAGTGTTCGGCAGTGGCGAATGCACCAGCACCTGCAACCCGCTCACCGGCTCCGCGATTGCTATCACCGGCACGGCAAATACAGGGAATATTGATTTTGAGTTGACACTGGCCAATGCAATTTTTCGTAGTGGGTTTGAATAAGTGAAATGCCCATCAATTTATAGATTATCAAGCGCCGCCAAGCCCGCCAGATCCTCAACAATCAGTGGATGCGTGTCATCGCCATACGCTTTACGATCAATAACTAAAGCGCGCTGCCAGCTGGCCTTAGCCTGCTCGGTTTGCTTTAGTGCAACCAGCGCTTTAGCGCGCGTGCGGTGGAAATCTGACATATCCGGATGCTCCGCACCAATCGCGGTATTGAATAGCGGCTCGAGCGCTGCAAGCCGCTTGAGTGCTCCCTGCGCATTGCCGCTAGCTAGCTCAAAATTCGCGTAGTTGCCAGCAAAGCGCAGCGTAATCGGGTGGCTAGCGCCGTATTGCAAAGTCGCTGCATTGAGCGCCTCTTTGTAGTAAATGCCGCTTTCAGTCAGCTTACCGTTTTGCCGCAATGCGCTGGCTAACAAGCCTGCGAAATTGATGCTTTTGAAGTTTTTCGAGCCCAAACGCTTTTTCGCTAGCGGATACAACTGCCGCAGTAGCGCTTCGGCCTCAGCAAAACGCGATTGCCGCAAATAGAAAATGGCCAAACTATTTTGCACCGCTAACGTTTCCGTATGCGCCGTGCCGTGCAGCTTGGTGCGCCTTTCTACTAGCGTTTTTAAGCTTTGCTCGGCAACTGAAAATTGCGCCAGCTCGGTTTGCGCCACACTCAGCGTTTGTAGATTTTGCAAGCTGGTTGGATGATCCGGCCCGAGCACGCGCTCCAAAATTGGGCTTAGCATTAAACTGCGCGCTAGGGCTTTTTTGAATTCGCCGGTATTGACCCACTGGAAGGCAATCGCGTGACTCGTTCTGAGCGTTTCTTGATCTTCAGCGCCGAAACTGACAAGGCGTTCTTGATAGATGGCTTGGTACTCAGCTAGCGCTTGTGCCGCCATTTCATAGCCAAAGCTATCGGCAATTTTTTCGCGGATTTCCAAACGCTGGCGCAGCGTATTGGTGCTAACCGGCTTCAACGCCAAAGCGGATCGCAGATGCGCCCTGGATTTATCATAGGCCCCCAGCTGGTAGTAGGTGTTGCCAATCACTTGTTCAATCTGGCTCAGTACCAGCGGTTCGTTGGTTAGCTCTTTGTTGGCTTGCAGCGCAGCTTGATCCAAAATCTCCCGCAGCAAAGTGGTGTCCAAATCGCGCGCGCGATCTGGATCGGCGGCGCTTAAAATGTTGCCCAAAAAATCGGCGGTTCGATTCGCGCGCGTAGCGGATTGCTCTGCGCGTGCGCGCTCTGCGCGGACCTGTTGCAGGCTTAAATTCGTACCAATCAAGCCACCCAAAAGCGCCAATACCGCAAGCGATGCCAAACCCAGCGCGAGCCCATTGCGCCGCACATAGCAGTGCAAACGATAGAGCCGGTTCGCGCGCCAAACCGATACCGGCTCATGCCGCAAATAGCGCTGTAAATCATCGGCGAAAGCGCTGACGCTGACGTATCGCTGCGCTGGATTTGCAGCGGTCGCGTGCTCAATAATTGCCTGCAGCGGCGCTGGCGTTTTCTGCAAATCGATACCATCGGGCATATTCGAAGCGGTAGCGGTAAGGGTGTGCAGCCGGGTTGATTGCGAATCAGCGTCTAAATTAAGCAAGACCTGCAATACCCGGCCCAAGCCATAAATGTCAGTAGCGGTTGACAGCGCAGCGCCCGAGCGCTGCTCAGGGCTGGCGTAGCCCGGTGTGTAGGCGCGCGGCTGCGGACTGTTGAGTGCTTGATCCGATCCAGAATCGCTATTTTGCTCAGGGCTTTGATCTTGCAAGCGATGCGCTATACCAAAATCCAGCAACAGTGGCCTGCCTTCGGTGTTCACTAAAATATTACTGGGCTTGAGATCACAGTGAACTACCAAGCGCTGATGCGCATAGCTTAAGCCTGCACATATTTCCAACATCAACTTGATAACTTGCAAGGTGCTTAAGCGCTTGCGCTGGCAATACTGATCTATCGCCAAGCCTTCGATGTATTCCAGCACCAAATACGGTCGGCCTTGCGGGGTTGCGCCGCCATCAAGTAGGCGCGCAATATTCGGGTGCGCCAAATTCGCGACGATTTGCCGTTCCTGCGCTAGGCGCTCCAAAGCACTGGCGCTCGGCAGCCCGCGCAGCACTTTAATCGCGGCAATTTGCTCAAACTGGCCATCACCGCGCTGCGCTTTAAACACCGTGCCCATGCCCCCGTGGCCCAACTCATCTGTCAAAGTCCAAACGCCTAAGCGATCGCCAGGCTTTACTTCCTCATCGGCGACGTACGCGAAAGCGCCTAGCACCGGCTTCGCAAATCGCTGGTCGTCTAAACCCGTTTGTTGAATCAAGGCTTGTACTTGTGCGATGAGCTCTGGCTGATCAGATAATTGCGCCAATCGCATGCTGCGCTCAGGTTCGGGCAAGTCACAGACTTCTGAAAACAGCGCTTTGACTTGTTGGTAATCGGTGGGGTTCATAGGTCGCTACGTGCATTGCCGAGCGTTACGGTAGCACTTTGGGCTCGGGCTAGGAATTGAGTTGATTCAAATTGTGGGGTCTTTTAAAACGAGCATCGAACACCAACGCCCAGAAACTGCGGACGGTCCTAGTGATCGACGCTACTGCTAATTCAAGCCAGCGGTTGACAAGCAAATGGCATTGCACAATAATAATTGCATGAATCAGGTTACTGCAATTAAATTATCGCTGCATGAGTTTGCGCACATTGCCGCTGGCTACCCGCTGCGCAGCTCTGTCGATGCGCTCCCCGATGGCGATGTGGCGGTGATCCAAATGGCCAACGTAGATCCAGAAAGTGGTGTTGATTGGCACCGTGCGCGGCGCATAACGCTGCCGTCGGCGCGTGAAGACAACTTTCTACAGCAAGGTGATGTGATTTTTACCACCCGTGGCACTCGAAATTTTGCGCTGTTGATCTCTGACGCCACTACACAAGCGGTATGTTCGCCGCATTTTTTCGTCATTCGTGTCACTGATCCGCGCGTGGCACCGGCTTTTTTGGCTTGGCAGCTCAATCAATCATCCGCGCAGGCATATTTTCAGCGCAGCGCGACCGGCACAGACATTCTTAATATTCGCCGCGAAGTATTGGAGCGAATGAAGATTGCAGTGCCCAGTTTGGCGGTGCAACAGGCGATTTGCGGCCTCGATCAAGCAGTCCGACTCGAACGTAAAGTACATGCCGCGCTGATCCAAAACCGCCAACGCCAGCTGCAGGCCATCGCGACAAAACTCAATTTAACGGAGCATTCAACATGACCGACCAGATCAAGCAAGACGAAGTCAATAAAGCCGTGTGGGCCGCTTGCGATTCCTTTCGCGGCACCGTTTCCGCCGATATATATAAAGATTACGTACTGACACTGCTATTTTTAAAGTACCTCAGCGACGTTTGGCAAGACCATATGGACAGCTACGCCGTGCGTTTTGATAGCCCGGCATTGATCGCCGAGATGATGAAAAGTGAGCGTTTTGTGCTGCCCGAATCCGCTAGCTTTTACAAGCTCTATGAGCGCCGTTTTGAAGCTGGCGGAGGCGAACGCATCGACAAAGCCTTACACGCCATTGAAGAGGCGAATATTGCCAAGCTGCGCGACGTGTTCCAAGACATTAGCTTCAATTCCAACAAGCTGGGGGAGGAAAAGCAAAAGAACGAACTACTACGACATCTATTGGAAGATTTCCACAAGCCCGAGCTCAATATGCGGCCATCGCGCATCGGGGATTTAGATGTGATTGGTAACGCCTATGAATTTCTGATTAAAAACTTCGCTTCCGACGCGGGCCGTAAAGCCGGCGAGTTTTACACGCCGCCAGAAGTATCGGCGCTAATGGCAGAGCTTATGGATCTGCGCGAAGGCGAAGAAGTGTGCGATCCGACCTGCGGCTCTGGTTCGCTACTTATGAAGTGCGGGCGCTGGGTGCAGACTAAGTTTGCTGGCTCAAAAAAATATGCGCTTTACGGCCAGGAGTCGATAGGGTCGACTTGGGCACTCGCAAAAATGAATATGTTCTTGCATGGCGAAGATAATCACCGCATTGAATGGGGCGACACCATTGGTAATCCGAAATTGCTGGACGGTGATGATCGCCTAAAGCATTTTGACGTAGTGGTGGCGAATCCACCGTTCTCGCTCGATAAATGGGGCCACGCCAGTGCTGCCAATGATCGATTCAAGCGTTTTGCGCGCGCCACGCCACCCAAAACCAAAGGCGACTACGCGTTTATTTTGCATATGGTCGAAACCATGAAGCCTAAAACGGGGCGAATGGCCGTCGTGGCACCGCACGGAGTGTTGTTTCGCGGCAGCTCGGAGGGTGTGATTCGGCAAAAGCTGATTGAAGAGAATTTGCTGGATTGCGTGATTGGCTTACCGGAAAAACTGTTTTACGGCACCGGCATTCCGGCTGCGATTCTCGTTTTTCGCAAGCGCAAAACAGATCAGAACGTGCTGTTTATAGACGCCAGCCGGGCCTACAAATCTGGAAAGAACCAAAATCAACTCAGCCCAGAGCACATTGCCCAGATCGTAACTTGCTATCACGCGCGGCAGTCAGTCGATAAATACGCCTTCCTCGCCACCCCGGCGCAGCTGAAAGAAAACGACTACAACCTCAATATCCCGCGCTATGTCGATACTTTTGAAGAAGAGGCGCAGATTGATCTGGTAGCCGTGCGCGCCGAACGCGTGCAGCTGAAAGCCGAGCTGGCTGAGTTAGAGTCCAAAATGGACGGGTATTTACGGGAGTTGGGGTACGCATGAACGCGATTCGACTTGGGGCAACTATTAAGTCGTACTTAATAGTTCGATTGGCTTTAAGCGTGGTGCATGTAGCTAAGGCGCTGAAATGAAAGCCAACACAGTCATTTTTGAAGATCACAATATTCGCCGACATTATGACGAGAAAGCAGAAACTTGGTATTTCTCAGTTGTCGACATTATTCAAGCGTTGATCCAGCAGCCAGATTTTCAAGCAGCTAGAAATTATTGGAAAGTTCTAAAAAATCGTTTGAAAAAGGAAGGAAGTCAGTCGGTTACAGAATGTAACCGACTGAAATTCCTCGCCGTCGACGGCAAAAGTTATCTCACTGACGCAGCGAGCGCCGAAACGCTGCTCCGTCTAATTCAGTCAGTACCCAGCCCGAAAGCCGAGCCCATCAAGCTTTGGCTAGCCAAAGTCGGCTATGAGCGTATGCAAGAACTAAGCGACCCAGAGCGTTCCTTGAACCGCGCGCGCGACACCTGGATGGCACACGGGCGTAGTGAAAAGTGGGTGCAACAACGCATGATGGGGCAGGAAACCCGGAACAAACTGACCGACTACTGGAAAGAGCACGATATTAAAGAAGGCGCAGAATTTGCCATCCTGACCAACATCATTCATCAGGAATGGACCGGCATTAGCATCAAAGATCACAAGCAAATCAAGGGCTTAAACAGCCAAAACTTACGCGACCATATGAGCGAAGCCGAACTCATCTTCACCGCGCTCGCCGAGCTATCCACCCGCCAAATCGCGGAAAGCACGCAGGCTACCGGCATGCCCGAAAATTCCAAAGCCAGCAAAACCGGCGGTGGCATTGCCAAACAAGCGCGCCTGCAACTAGAAAGCAAAACCGGGCGTGATGTTGTGACCGGCAGCAATTTTTTGCCTGGGCGTGAGCTCAAAACTTTGGCAACGACTAAAAAGGTGGCAGCGACTAAGAACGTGGCAGCGACTAAAAAGGTGGCGGTGCGCAAGGCAATGGCGCGCAAGGCGAAGAACAATGACTAGCCGAGCCCAAGCACCAACGGTGCGCAATATGACAGCCCAGGGCAACGCCCTGGGTCAGGTTGCCAGCACGGATTTAGCCCTGAAAGGGCGACATAATTGCGTGCCTCAAACAGTTCCCCCTGCACGTCCTATCACATTAATTCAAATGAATTTTACTGGCGGGGCGAGGGAGCCGTTCGCGGCATCGCCGTTACGTGACGCAAGAACTGGATTTTCGTCCAACAAGGGCAGTAGCCATGATTCCTGATGGGTGGCGAAAATCCACGCTTCGGGTGGAATCCGAACAACTACAAACTGGGCCGTTTGGTAGCCAGTTAAAAGCGGAAGAATATTTACCGCGTGGTGAAGTAGCGGTAGTGATGCCCAAAGAGATAGTAGATGGCAAAGTAGTATATAAAAATTCAGCACATATCAGTAATGTGACTGCATCAAAGCTACGCAAGCATCGCTTGCAATTAGGTGACGTAGTATTTAGTAGGCGCGGAGACGTTGCGCGAACTGCAGTTATACAAGACGCGTCAGTTGTTGCAATTTGCGGGACCGGTTGTCTAAAGGCGACGCTAAAACAGCCAAATTGTATGGAGTTCTATAGCCACTATTTACAATCCCCGGACATCGGCGAATGGCTAACTCAAAACGCAGTGGGCCAGACATTGTTGAACTTGAACACCACAATTATTGGCAATCTTCCACTCACCCTGCCACCCCTACCCGAACAACAAAAAATCGCCGAAATCCTCTCCACCTGGGATCGTGCCATCGCGGTGCAAGAAAAGCTCGTCGCCAATGCCCGCGCGCAGAAAGAGGCGTTGATGCAAAAGCTGCTGACGGCGAAAAAGCGGTTGCCGGGGTTTGAGGGGAAGTGGACGCGACTAACATTCGACAGTGTTTTTAGAATTGCGAATGAAAAAGGCAATCAAGTTCAAACATCAAAGTACCAAACGAGTGGGCGCACTCCGATTGTCGATCAGAGCCAACAATTTATTGCGGGATATACGGACTCCTTGAATATCTATCAGCACGTTCCGGTGATTGTTTTCGGAGATCATACTAGAGCGTTAAAGTGGATAGATTTTATGTTTTGCCCAGGTGCTGACGGCACCCAATTACTGAAAGCTGCGGAAGAGATCGATTTACGCTTTGGATACTTTCTACTGGAGCATGCCGAAATACCAAGCCTCGGCTACAGTAGGCACATGAAACAGTTGAAGGAACTCGTGTTTTTAGTGCCATCACAACTCAGAGAACAGGAGGAAATCGCTTACGTCCTATCCAACTGTGAATCGGAAATTGAACGGCAAGAGAAATTGACCGTCAACATGCGCCAAGAAAAATCCGCACTAATGCAACAACTGCTCACCGGCAAACGCCGGGTCAAGTTGGATACTGTGCCATGACCCCAAACACCTCAGAGCTATGCAGTGCGCAAATTCCGGCGCTGGCCACACTGGTGGCGTTGGGCTGGGAATATCTTGCACCGGCGGATTGTTTAGCGCAGCGCGGCGGTACGAACGGCGTGCTGCTGAGTTCGGTGCTGATTGGTCGGCTTGGTGCGTATCGCTTTCGCCATCAGGGCAAAGATTGCGCGCTATCGAATAATGCGATTGCGCAAATCCTGCGCGAACTGAGCAGCCCGGGGTTACAAGATGGCTTGCTGAGCGCGAACGAAAAGCTGTATCACGCGCTGACGTTGGGCATCACGGTGACGGAGTTCATCGCAGGTAAAAAGCTCAGCCTGACGGTGCCGCTGATCGATTGGCAATACCCTTTGAGAAACCAATTTCAGATCACGGAAGAGTTTATCTTGCAGTGCAGCGATGGCACTCGCACGCGTAGGCCGGATATGGTCGGCTTTGTCAACGGCCTGCCGCTCGTGGTGATTGAGGCCAAGCGCCCTGCCGGTAGCACGCTCAATCAGGCAACCGTCGCCGAAGGCATCAGCCAGATGATTCGCAATCAAAAGCCTGATGAAATTCCACAGCTGTTTGTGTATGCGCAGCTTTTGCTTGCAATTAGCGGGGTAGCTGGCCGCTATGGCACTACTAAAACGCAGGCGAAGTTCTGGTGCCCGTGGAAAGAAGAAGAGTTTAGCGAAGCGCATTTCACCGAAGTCAAAAATCGCAGCTTAGGCCTTGAACCGCGTGCAGCATTGATGGCGAATCGGCTTGCAGAAGTGACTCAGCACTTCAATGCCCTGTGGCAAGGCGATCAAGCCGTGAATGAACAAGATCGCCTGCTGATTGGCCTGCTGGGCCCCGCGCGCCTGCTGGAATTTTTGCGCTATTTCATTTTATTTGACCGCAAAGCCGACAAAATAGCGGCGCGCTACCAGCAAGTTTTTGGCGTTAAATCATTGATTGCGCGCCTAGCTAGCATCGGCACGGATGGCGCACGCCAGGGCGGCGTGATTTGGCACACCACCGGCTCCGGCAAAAGCTTCACCATGGTGTATTTGTGTAAAGCCCTACTGCTGGAACAGGGCTTGCAAAACTGCCGGGTGATTGTTGTGACGGATAGGCTCGATTTAGAAAAGCAGCTGGCGGGTAATTTTCTAACCGGCGGCGCTTTGGGGTTTGATGTTGGCAATAAAAAAGCCGGCGCCGCCAGCAAAGTCAGTTCCGGGCGTGATTTAGCCAAGCGCATCGCCAGCGGCACTGATCGCATCATCTTTACGCTGATCCACAAATTTGGCAGCGCCACCAAGCTGCCCGAATGCCATAACAGCAGCGCTGATTTAATTGTGCTGATTGATGAAGGCCACCGCAGCCAAGGCGGGGAAAACCACGAACGCATGCGTGCGGCACTGCCGAACGCTGCGTTCATTGCCTTTACCGGCACGCCTTTGCTGCAAGACGATAAAACCGCTGAGAAATTCGGCAAGATCATTCACGCATACACCATGCGCGACGCGACCGAAGATGGCACCGTTACGCCGCTTTTGTATGAAGAACGCCAGCCCGAATTGGAAATCAACAAAGCCGCAATAGATAACTGGTTTGACAAAATTACGTTAGGGCTGAGCGCGCGCCAGAAAAGCGATTTAAAGAAAAAGTACGGTAAAAAAGGCCCAGTGTATGGCAGCACCAATCGTATTGATTTGATCGCCTGGGATATTGCACTGCACTTTAAAACCCACTTTCTGGACCTGGACTTAGCGTTAAAAGGCCAGATTGCCACTGACAGCAAATTGAGCGCCGTGCGCTACAAAAAAGCGCTGGATGCAACGGGCTTGGTCAGCAGCGCGATCATCATTTCGCCACCTGATACAAGAGAAGGCCACAGCGATGTCGATGAAGCTGAGCTCCCAGAAGTGCAGGATTGGTGGAAAGCCAATGTCAAAGGCGACCCGCTGCAATACGAGCGGCAAACAATTGAGCACTTTGCCACGCCGGGCAAGCCGGATCTGTTGATCGTTGTTGATAAGTTGCTGACCGGCTTCGATGAGCCGCGTAACGCAGTGCTTTACATTGACAAGCCGCTAGAACAGCACAGCCTGATTCAGGCCATAGCGCGCGTAAATCGATTGCACGAGCAAAAGCGCTTTGGCCTGTTGATTGACTATCGCGGTATTTTGCCCGCTTTGGATACCGCAATGGCGAACTATAAAGAGCTTGCTGAGCGCACAAGGGGCGGCTTTGATCTGGATGATATTGCCGGGATGTATGCCAATGTCAGCACTGAATACAAACGCCTGCCCACGCTGCAGGCGCAGCTGTGGGCGCTGTTTAAAAGCGTGCGCAATAAAAGCGACCGCGAACAGTACCGCCAGCTGCTGGTGCCGCGCATCAGCGGTGATCTCGATAGCAACCAAAAAGCCCGTGAAGATTTCTACGGCGCGCTAACTGCTTTTGGCATATGTTTGAAAACGGCACTGTCGTCCAGATCTTTTTTTGAGGACGGCGCAGTGACTGAAGCAGACATCACACTGTATAAAAAGGATCTTAACTTCTTTAGCGAACTGCGCATGATTGCGCGCCAGGATTCCGCAGAAACGGTAGATTTCACCACCTACGAAAACCAAATTCGCAAGCTCTTGGATCGCTACGTGTTAGGTGAAAACATCCGCGCTTCAGCGGGCTTGCTGCCAGTTGATGCGCTCGGGCAGGCGGCTAACCCAGCGGACTGGTCCGACGAGAAAACGCGTAATGAAACCGATATTATCAAAAGCCGAATCGTCCGCACTATTGATCAAGATTTGGCAGAAGATCCCTACGCGCAGCTGCACTTTTCTGAACTATTGCGCCAAGCGATAGCGGCCGCTGCCGCCCAGTTTGATACCCCATTGGCGGAATACACCCGATTTAAGGACCTGAGTGATTTGACCCATGCGCGCTTAGTGCCCGATGCGCCAGCCGAGTTACAAGGCCGCCCACATGCCAGCGCATACTTTGGCATTTTGCGCATAGCGGCAGGCGAGGCGCGCTGCCTGGGAAGTGAACGCTCGACATTTTTACGGATGGCGGAGGAGATTGAAAAGGCGGTCCAAAAAGCCGTAGCGGAAAATTCGCTCAACCCACAAAACATCGAAGCGGCGATACGCAACCAGTTGCTGCCCAGCCTGTTTACCTTGCTGGGTCTTGATGTGAGCCGTCAAGCGCTGGAGCAGCTCATACAAGTTGTGCGCGTCGGGCTGACGCGCGCACAAGAGCGGGGCCAAGCTTAGCCATGCAAACGCTGCAATATGGCGCGCGCAGCACGGTGTATTCGGTGCTAGAAAACGAGCGCTTGCGCGCGAAAATTCGCATCCAGGTCAAGCCAGGCGGTGCGGTAGAAGTGCAAACCCCAATTGATACACAAGCCAGCAGAGTTAAAGCCGCCGTGCAAAAGCGCGCGCGCTGGATTTTCGCCAATCTAGATGCAGCCCTGCAAACCAGCGCGCCAGTGCCCGCGCGCGAATATGTCGGTGGTGAAACTCACTTCTATCTCGGCCGCCGCTATCGGCTCAAAGTTACGCTGGAAACAAAAGCGCCGCGTCAAATCGTGAAGCTAAGCGGCGCAAGTTTACACGTGTGTGTCAGCGACGCGCAGCCCAGTATTGTGAAGCTGCATGTACAGCACTGGTATCAGCTGCGCGCAAAGCGCTATTTCGCGCGTCGATTGCATGAGCTGGCCAGCGAAATTCCTTGGATTGCGCACACACCGGCGCTGAAAATCGTGCCGATGCAGCAGCAGTGGGGCAGCTGCACCCCGCAGGGAAAGGTGCATCTGAATCCAGCGCTTATTCGCGCCCCACGCATATGTATCGATTATGTGTTGATCCACGAGCTTTGCCACTTGCAAGAACACAACCACAGCAAGGCGTTCTATGCGCTTTTGGAAAAGCACTGCCCGCATTGGCGCACAATAAAGCGCGAGCTGGATGACTTAGCAAGCTGCTTGCTGGCAGAGTAAAAAAAATATTTCCCCAGCCCTGACAGTTTCACCCCAGAAAAAACGCAAGCACCTTTAAGGGCACATTTTGGCCTGGATGATTGAGGTCGGTGTCATGCTGCTTAGCTATTTGCGTTTATTACTTTCCGCCGGTTTGATGGCAGTCACAGCCAATCTTCATGCGGCATGCGAGCCGACTGGCAAGCTCGAATTTTCGCTAAGCGTAACCTCGCCGATGGTTTCGATTGCTGATCGCAGCTTGCGCGTGCAAGTGTATGGTAACGGCTGTGTAGCGATTCATCAGCCGGCTTTTTACCGCGCTGCCGGTAACTATCGGCTGGCCTTATCCAGCGTTGAGCAAACGCAGCTGCGCCAAAGCATTACCGCCGCACGTATTCAGCAAGTTGATCAAACGGCGCTGCGTCTGGCAGGGAGCGCGCAGGCTGCAGGCGGGCGTTTGGAGCGCTTTGAAGTGGTGGATGCGGATATCTACGTTTTGGAAGTAGGTGCTGGCGATAGCGCGGTCAAGCTGAGCCACGCTGGGCTGCTCGCAGAGGCGGAGTTGCTGCCGGAAAACGCCGATTTGCAGTCGCTTAAATCCATGGTGCAGGATTTATTGGCGCTGGCCTCGCGGGCTGATGCGGTCAAAGTGAGTGCGCCATGAGCCGCCCGACTTCTCAGCTGGTCAAACTCAGTCTGCTCAGCGCAGCGCTGCTGCTTCCGGGTATGGCAAATCCGGGCGCCTACATCAATGCCGACGAAAGCTTCCCCGATATCCGCACCCATGCGCACAATTTTGAGGGCAGCGGTGGCGAGCTGAGCCCGATTCGCGTGTGTTTGGATATTCAGTCAAATCAAGCGATGGCCGAAGCCGCTGAACCCGCGCTCTTGAAAGCGATCGCCACTATCAATCGCTTCCGCTCATTGGGCGAGCAAACCAAAGCGCTTGCGGCGCAAACGGATGTTCCAGCGGGCTTTTTTGACTTTGAATCGGTGTTGCTGCATGAAATGCTGCACGGCCACGGTTTGGCGCATCCGAATCACGGCAGTGAATCGGGCTTACCCAGCCCGTTTAACGACGGCACAAAAAGCGCGAATGGACCAAATAATTCGTTTGATCAAGGTGCGGGCGTTGATGGCTTGCATGGCTCGAACGACGACGTGCGTGGCGACGATCAAAACCTGCACTGGTACGGCAAAGGCGTCAATAACCCCGGCTTGCTGGCGAGCATTATTGATGAATCAAGCTACGCGCGCGCCTTGAGCTTTTTGCCCGCCGGCCACTTGTACGCCGCTAATGCCGGCCAGCAGGTGTTGGCAGCGCTGGGCTTTGCCAACGCGGAAGCAGTAATGCAGCAGGGCGCGGCTGCGGATGAAGCGCAGCGGCATTTGCAGCATGATGATTTGGCCACGCTGAGATTTGCCAGGGCAGGGCTTGATGGTGTGCAGGGCACGGTGGATGATTACCGCACACGATTAGAATATCGCGGCCGCGTAGTGAATCCGCAGGGCGTCGCGTGTCAAATTGCGGTACGTTTTGACAACAGCACCGGGTTCGCGACCACTGGCTTGGGCAGCTTTCGATTGTCTACCGCAACCCCGAATCACTGGGCACTATTTGAAGCGCGCATACGCTTTAATCCGTCGGTGAATTGGTATTTCAGCCCAGCGCCGAACACGATCACCACGATCCTATCTGACCTGCCGGATCCATCAGTTGGCTCGGCACCCATTACCGTGCGCGTGCGGGTCGAAAAAGCCGCTGGCAATACAATCGCGACTAACCCGCTCGGCAAAGTCGAAGTGCGCGATGGCCCAGCGCATTTACCAACTACGGCGCGCTGCAGCTTCAATTTGCTCGGCGTAGCGAACGAAGTCGGCGAATGCCTGTTGACGCCATTAGCTAGCGGCAACAAAACGCTGGTTGCCGACTATCTAGGCTATGGCGGTTTTGATGGTGGTTCGGATAGTGAAGCGCATGTGGTCAATGGCACGGTTGAATTCAGCGGGGTAAGTGTCAACCAAGATCCGCCGGTAGTGAATGTGCCGGCCAACTTTAGCTGGACGCTGGCAGCGCCAGCCGGTGATCCAACTAGCCTCGCCACCGGCACTGTGATCGTCAAAAGTGCAAGCAGTTGTTTTGTGGCGCCGACCTTGCCCGCGCACCAGTGCAGCGCAAGCTTGCCTGCCGCAAGTTGCTCCTTCAGCTTCAACACGAGCGGCACGCACACGATCCAGTTTTGCTACAGCGGCGATGGCGCGCACCCCATTGCCACAGCGAGCATCTCGCGTGCAGTGTTGGCAGGGCGAGCGACTAGCACGAGCATCACCAGCAGTACGCCCAATCCAAGTTCGCCGCTCGCACCGGTTGTGGTCAGCGTTAGCGTGGCAGAAGCACCGAGCTTAGGCGGCAACCCGAGCGGCATCGTGCAAGTGTTAGACGGTCCCTCGCTAGATCCTTTGAGTGCTCGCTGCACGATTGTTTTGACAGGCACGCCCGCAGAAATCGGCAGCTGCACGCTGTATCCGCTGCGCGCAGGCAGCCGCAGCTTGACCGCCAGTTTTGCCGCCAGTGGCATCTGGGCGGCAAGCGCTGGCACGGCCGCGCAAGCAGTCGCAAACTTTGCGATTGTGCGCAATTTTCCGGCAACCACGCGGGTTGGCCAAGGCGCAAACATCACCGTCAATTTAGACGTCTCAAGCTTTCTAGTAAATCCGGTACCGACTGGCGTAGTGACCGTTAGCGATGGCATCGATCAATGTCAGTTCACTCTTCCGGCCAGCGAATGCATTTGGTTTGGCCGCACGCCTGGCACGCGTAACTTGGTGGCGAGCTGGCCGGGCAACGCCAATCACGCGCCGCGCACGTCAAATGCGCTGCTACACACCGTTTTGCCAGCGAGCTATCCACAGCTGATCAGCAATCCGGCGCTGGGTTTGCTTGATAGTAATGGCGCGAGCACGCACGCAGTTCCCAGCAATTACCGGCAGAGCGCCTTGAGCGCCGATGGCCGTTTTGTAGTGTTCGCCTCGCTCGCTACAAATTTGGTGGCAGGCGATAGCAATGGCGTCAGCGATGTCTTTATTCGCGACCAGCGCAGCGGCCATATTCGCCGCATCAGCACTAGCGCCAGCGATGCGCAAGGCAATGGCATCAGCCGCGAACCCACAATCAGTGCGAATGGCCGCTTTGTCGCATTTAGCTCCATGGCCAGCAATTTGGTGCCGGGCGATAATAATGCGGTGGTGGACGTGTTCGTGAAAGATCTAAGCGATGGCAGCGTCAAACGCGCTACGCTGAAATCAGATGGCACCGAAGACACCACTAGCAACAATTTTTTTGTCGACTTAGCGCCTTCGCTCAGCGCCGATGGCCGCTTTATTGCCTTCATGACCGCCGGCCGCTTAAGCCCGCTTGATACCAGCGTCCACAACGATATTTACGTGCGCGATCTGCAAACCGGCGCGCTCGATATTGTCAGCAGCAACAGCAATGATGCCATCGGAGATTTCCGCAGCACGGGCCCGGCCAGCATTAGCGCCGACGGTCGCTACGTGGCGTTTAGTTCGCAAGCCTTCAACTTCGCGCCGAATGACAACAATGACACGGTCGATGTTTGGCGCAAAGATCGAACCACACGTCAAATCGCTTTTGTAAGCACCGATGCTGCCGGCAATGGCGGTCTTGATCCGACCGATTCCAGCTTCGGACAAGCCATCAGCGCTGACGGCCGTTACGTTGCATTTACTTCGTTTTCTAACGTTTTAGTGCCTGGTGATTTGAACAATAACTCGGATGTGTTTCTGAAGGACTTAAACACCGGCGCGATTGAGTTAATGAGCCGCAGCGATACTGCCTTTGGCAACAATGGCTCCAATGCGGCGGCGATTAGCGGCGATGGGCGCTTTGTCGCGTTTCGTTCTGCCGCGAACAACTTAGTGTTGGGTGATACCAATAATGTTGCGGACATATTTGTGCGTGATCGCGGCACTAATAGCTTAAGTCGAGTCAACCTTGATGGCGCGAATGGACAGAGCTTTGGCGGCGCGAGCGAACTGCCTTCGATCAGCCATGATGGCCGCTTTGTCAGCTTTGAATCGGCCGCGACGAATCTGGTGCAAGGCGATAACAACGCGCTGATTGATGTGTTCGTGCGTGATCGCCAGCTGGTCAGCACCGTGCGCGCCAGCGCTGTGCATTTAGGCGCGCGCAGCAACGGCGCAAGCAGCGAAGCTAGCATCAGCCACGATGGGCAGTTGGTTGCATTTGCCTCCGCAGCTTCGACGATGCTGCCAAATGATACGAATAATTTTGCCGATATTTTTTTGCGCAACCTTGCAACCGGTAGCACGACACTTATCAGCGCGCCCGCAGCAGGAACGCCATTTGCCAACGGCCTGAGTGATTCGCCCAGCATCAGCGGCGATGGCTTAAGCGTGGCGTTTCGCACGCGCGCGAGCAATTTGATGATCCCGGCTGGCAATGGCGTCAACCAGCTGTATGTCAAACAGCGCGTAACTGGCACGGTTGAGCGTATTAGCCTATCAACTAGTGGTTCGCTGCCGATTCCAGATGTGCTACGCCTTGGCAGCTCGATCAGCTTTGATGGCAATCTCGTGTTATTTCATGCCGGGGATAGCAACTTAAGCGATGGTGATTTCAACAGTGCAGATGATGTGCTACTCAGAAATCGCGCAGCGAATACCACAACGGTAATCAGCATTGATGCCGCAGGCACGCGCGGCAATGGCCATAGCAGCCAGGGCCAAATAAGCAGCGATGGCTCGCATGTGGTGTTTAGCAGCGCCGCGAGCAATTGGGGCAGTGACACTAATTTGGTGACTGACATCTATCTCAAATCGCTGCTGGACAATAGCCTTCAACGCGTCAGCACCGATGCAGCGGGCGAGCAGGCCAATGGCGCAAGTAGTAACCCCAGCATCAGCGCTAACGCGCGCTTGATTGCCTTCACCTCCGCCGCTAGCAATTTGGTGCCGGGCGATAGCAATGGCGTGATTGATGTGTTCGTCAAAAATATCGACGATGGCGCTATCACACGCGTCAGCACCGATGCGCTCGGCGCCCAAGGCACCGGCGGCGATTGCACGGGCGCCACCAGCATCAGTGCGAATGGCCGCTATGTTGGCTTTAGCTGCGCGATGAGCAACTTAGTCGCCGCTGATGGCAACAATTTTGCCGATAGTTTTATTCGCGATTTAGTATCTGGCACGATCATGCGCAGCTCGATGGGCGCCGCAGCCGTAGAAGCCAATGCCGCTAGCAGCATCAGTGCTGGAGCGCTCAGCGATGCGGGTTTTGCGGTATGGAATTCAAGCGCGACCAATTTAGTACCGGTGCATGATTTGGATACGCATGAGGACGCGTTTATTACCCAATTTGCCACTACGCCGCTGATTGGCACCAGCACCGTTATTACCAGCCATAATCCGAATCCATCACCGCGCGATGGTGCTTATGTAGTAGCCGTCAGCGTCACGCGCGCGAGTGGCACTGCGAACGTGCTTGGCCGGGTTCGCATTAGCGAAGGCCGCGCCGCTTGCGTGGCAACGCTAAGCGTGAGCGGGGCGAATTCTATTGGCCAGTGTACATTGCAGTCGATTAGCGTTGGCACAAAAAACCTCAGTGCGCGCTATACCGGGGATCAGCAGTTTTTAGGCTCCGATGCAAGCAGCGTTAGCCACACCGTGCTGCCGATCACGCCGCGCGCACCCGTTATTGGCACCGCGCGAGCCGGCAATGGCGAGGTGTTGGTGTTCTTTACCCCGCCCGCCGACAACGGCAGTTCGGCTATTTTGAGCTACACCGCGACCTGCGGCGCGCGCTCAAGTTTAGGTCAAGCATCGCCGATTACGGTCACTGGCTTGAGCAATGGCACAGCGGTGACGTGTACGGTGGCGGCGACAAATTCGGTCGGCACAGGCGTAGCGTCGCTTGCATCCAACAGCGTCACGCCGAGTGGTGTGATATCCGCAGTCGGGCCGTTTGCCTATGTGCCGCGCAACAATTCCGGGGAAATGTCGGTGCTGGATTTGGGCAGCGACCAAGTCATTGCCCAAATCAGCGGAGGTTCTGGTACGGGCATTGCCGTGGCACCGAACGGATTGCGGGCCTATGCGGTGGATCAAATAAGCCACAGCGTCAAAGTAATTAATACCCTCACTAAAACACTCGTCACTAGCATCAACGTAGAAAATTCTCCTTGGAGCGCGGTCGTATCGCCTGACAATACGCGGCTATACGTCACCAATCGCGGCAACAACCGCTTATCGGTGATTGACACAACCACCAACACGCTTTTGAACACCTTCAATATCAGCTCCGTACCGACTGGCGTGGTGATCAGCCCGGATGGCAGCAAGCTGTATGTGGGCAGCGCAACGTCGACCAATCTGACGGTGGTGGCGCTTCCGAGTCAAGTCGTCACGCAATTTAATGTCGGCACGACTCCGCATGCGTTGGCAATAAGCCCAGATGGATCGCGCGTGTATTTTGTCAACGGGCAGCCAACCGGGCGCCTGTATGCGTTCGACACCGTGAGCAACGCCATTGCCAACAGCGTAGCCATTGGTGGGCAGCCCCTTGGGATCAATATCAGCCCCGACGGCACGCGAATTTATGCGAGCAACAATGGCGGTAATCTCAATGTCAATGGCAACACCGTGTCGCAAATCGATGCGGCGACACTTGCCGTGATTGCCACCGGCGCTACCGGTCCGCGGCCTTTGGGTGTGGACGTACACCCAGATGGCTCGCGGGTTTACGTGGGCAACACCAACGGCACGATGAGTGTGCTGGGCACGAGCGGCATGACGCCTATTGCCACCATTCCCATGGGCTCCGGTGACGCGGTAATTGCCATGGGTAACTTTATCGCGAGAGCCAGTGCGCCGAATTTTAGCCGCAAGCTGGCAGTAGGTTCGATCACTTTGCCAGCCACCGTCGAAATCACCAACCAAGCGATCCGGGTGAACTTCCCGCAGCCGTTCAGCGCCACCCCAATCGTGATCGTGCAGCCCAGCAACGTCGATAGCCAGCCAAAAGCGCTTCGCATTGCGAACGTCAATGGCTCCGGCTTTGATGTGTTGCAGGTCAAACCGCGCGGCTGTATTGCGCAATTTTGCAATGGCGGCGGGCCAAGCATGACTGTGCATTGGCTAGCCGCGCTGCCCGGCAGCTATCGCTTGCCAGATGCCGTGCCACCATTTCGCTCGGTTAACGCGCCAAATGTTCCGGGCAGCGGTGTCATTGTTAAAGTTGGCAGTGTGTTGACTATGGCAAATCAGCGCGCCACTACTTTTGGCGGATTTGCCGGCTTCGCCGCACCGAGCTGGCAGCCAGTAAGCTTCCTAAGCGAAGCTGGGGAAGATTTCAGCACGCCACCGGTGGTATTGAGCAGCATCCAAAGCTGGAACCCGGCCAATGCTGGCAACAATTTTGGCTTGCCGCCTTTGCCCATGCGGCCTAATTTAAACGGCGTGTCGCGGCTTTGGTTTACCACCGCAACGCAAAGCGTTACCGCTACTGGGTTTGACGTCGCACTTGAAAGCTCCAGCTCGGATAACACCGGCGCAGTCACGCCAGGTTTATTTCAGCCCGAAACCATTGGCTACGTTGCCATTGAAAACGGCGTCTCGACGCGGCTTGAAGTGATCGGCGGCGCGCAGGTGCCGCTCGCCACGATAAATGGAAGCGCCAATGGTGCAGCTGCGTGTACGCCGACGCCGCTGGCCTTTCCAAGTGGCTCAATAGTGAACGCGGCGAACCTGCGCGTGTTTGCCGGCTTGCACACGCGCGGTGAAGACGATGGCGGCTGGCTGCGCAGCTGCGGCGTGAGTGATGTGGCTGGCAGCAGTTTTAACGCGCGTTTTCGAGTAGATGAAGACGAAGATCTGAGCACCGATCGCAGCCATACAATCAGCGAAACCGTCGGCACCGCCGTATTCGGCGGCGATTTCATCACCACGCCGGTTAGCTTGGCGTATGTCAAAGCGCAGCGCAGCGGCGCACAAATCGACATTACTTTCGGCAGTGCCACAGAGATCGGCCACCTGGGCTATCGCGTCTGGGGCCGCAGCAATGCAAGCGCGGATTGGCGGGCGCTGCATGAGGATCTGATCGTTAGCCGCACGGGCGATAGTTTTATACCAATCAGCTATCAACGCAGTGTGCCAGCAGATGGCGTCGGTGAAATCCGCATTGAAGATATTGATATCACCGGCGCATCGCGCATGCATGCGGGTGTGGTGCTGGATGAGTCTGGCAATGCGCAAACTGGCGCAGCCGCCATGACGCAGCCGCTGAATTGGACCGCCATTCGCGCAAGCAATGCGGCGAACCCGGCGCGCAGAGCGGCTAATTCAGGCGCTACTGGCGTATTGGCGAGCGTCAAGAAAGCCGGCATTCAACGCGCCAGCTTTGCAGATTTGAGCGCCGCCGGATTTGTGGCTGGCGCGAACACCAGCGACATTGCCTTGCTAGAAAACGGCCAATCAGTGCCGCGCTTTATCGATTGCGGTAGTCAAGTATTTGGCCCGGGATGCAGCATTGAATGGCTGGCAAGCACGCGCCCCAGTTTGTACGGAAGCGAACGAATTTATCAGATAAAGATTGACCCCGCAGCGGCTAAATCGGTAAGTTCCGGTGCACTGGTAAGCAGCGCTGCCAATCCGCGCGTGGTGCCGACTGAGTTCAAACTTGCACCCAATCGCAGCTACAGCTTTAGCGCGCCGGGCAATGATCCGTGGTTTGATCAGCGCTTGGTGGCTAGCACAGCGCCGGTCGAGTTAAGCCGCAGCTTTAGCTTGGCCGCACGCGCGCCGGGGCCGGTCACGTTGAACGTCAATCTGTGGGGCGGTACGCAATATGCCGGCAGCGCGCCCGATCACAGCATTGCGCTATTGCTCAACGGCCAGCTGCTGGTCGAGCGCCGCTTTGATGGGCTTATCGCACAGAACATCAGCGTCAATTTGAGCGATGCGCAAATACAGCCAAGCAACATGCTCACGCTGCGCGTGCTCGGCAACACCGGGTACCCGGCTGATGTGGTGATGTTGGACGGTTTTAATGTTAACTACAGCCGTTACAGCAGCGTGAGCGAGGGTGAACTCAGCTTTGGCGCATTCAATGTGGCTAGCGCGAGTGACGCATTGTTTAGCGATGGCTTGGAAGTTCGCAGCGGATTTGCCGTCAATGGCATTAGCGCCAGCAGCACGATCTGGAGCCAGCTCGGCGACAGTGTCAAGCGCGATCAGGCTTCGTCAAATATCGCACTGGATAGCCGCGTGAGCGCAGTACAGATCAGCGATGCTGCACGCATCCAAACGCCCGCGCTGAGCCCAGCCGCCGCACCACAAACTGACTTTGCATCGGCAGATTATTTGATCATCACGCATCCGCTTTTTGAAGCCGAGTTGCAGCCCATCATCAACCTGCAGCAAACACGCGGCTACAGCGTGAAAGTGCTGCGCACCGATGCCATCTATGCCGCAAAAAGCGCGCATCAGCGCAGCCCGCAAGCGATTCGCGAGGCGATTGCACAGATCAATCCGCGCTTTGTGCTGCTGATTGGCGGCGATAGCTATGACTATGATGACAACTTAGGTGTCGGCTCACAAAGTTATCTTCCTACCTTTTATCGAGTATCGAATGCGATCGTGCGCTTTGCTGCTAGCGATGCGCCGTTTGTCGATGCCAATGGCGATGGAAAACCCGAACGCGCGCTAGGAAGAATCCCCGCGCGCACCGTCGAAGAATTGCAGCGTGCACTGGCCGCTATTGTGCAACGCGGCAATATGCCGATCAGCAGTACTTTCGCCACAGCGGGTGGCTCCAATGCCAATGAACACTTCGACGTGCACAGCCGTGCCATGCTCAGCTATTTGCGCCAAGGCCAAAAGGTAGAATTTGGCCTAAGCGATGAAATCGGTTTGCTTGAGGCGCGTCAAAACGCCTCCGCCGCATTGGCCGGTGGCAGCGATTTCATCAATTACCTAGGCCACTCCAGCCCGAACCGCTGGGCGCTGCAAAACCTGCTCGACACCAGCCAGTTAGGATCCATACAACGCAGCGGCCTGCCCGCCATCGTCGCGCAATGGGGCTGCTGGAATAACTACTTCGTACTGCCGAATCAGGACACCATGAGCCACGCGCTGATGCTGCGTAGCAACCAAATCGCCGCAGCGGTGATTGGCTCGACCAGCTTGGCTGAGGACGCCAGCCACTTGGCGCTTGGAACGCGCTTTTTTGATCTGATTGAAGATGGCCGCTTTGATGGGCAATCAGGTGCGGCGATTAGTACTTTGGGCGAGGCATTGATGGCGGCGAAAGCGGATTTAGCAACGAAAGCGCCCGAGCATCTGGAATCGAACTACTCGATTACTTTGTTTGGCGATCCGGCTATGCGGGTAAGGTGAGGCCAAGGGTATAACACCAATTATTATAGCAATGCCGCCAAACGCAAATCCCAATAGCCACCCGGCGCAACGCTTGTTTTGGCCTTATCGGCGATCTCCATACTCAGCGCACGTGCGGCTTGCTTTTGCCCCATCGCAAGCAAAACTTCGGCGCGATCAAGGCGCAGTAACCACAACTCTGGGTGCTGCGTGCCCATGCCGGCCTCAATTTTCGCTTCGGCTTTTAGCAGCAGGGTTAAGGCGTCCTGGCTTTGACCAGCGGCAGCAGCAATGCGGCCAGTTTCCGCATCCAGATATCCCTGGCGCCAGCTTTCATCACCAAAAGCCGCTGGATCAATACTCGCCAGCATCGCTTTGGCGTCATCAAAGTGGCCCTGGGCACGCATCAGCGCCGCCATTTCCAACTGTGACTGCATGATATTTCGCGGATGCGTATCTGGATTCGCGCGACGTTGCTTGAGCACGTCTAGTGTCAAGGACTCGGCAGCGGCGAGCCTACCCTGCAGCCGAAAAAGTCGGCCCATGGAAAAATGCAGCTCCTGTAAATTTCGATTTTCTGCTGGTAATAGGCGCGTGCGAATTTCAATCGCGGTATTAAATAAGGCCAGTGCCTTGGTCAAATTGCCTGCTGCAAGATTGACTTTCGCAAGACTAAAAATAGGCACTCCACTGGACAAAGTGCCTTTACCATCGAGCTGTTCTTGAATGCTAATGCAGCGTTCGAAAGCGCTTAACGCCGCGCTATAGTCGCCTGCGATGCTGAGTAAACTGGCATAGGTGTAAAGCGAATATTCGGCCTGATTGCTAATGGCACCATAAAGCTTGCTGCGTTTTTCTGCGCTTTCGAGCGCAAGCGGCAGCGCTTCGGCCAATTCGCCGGTGTTGCCCAAAACAAGCGCTAAAATTTCTAGCGCGTCGCTATACAGTGCGCTGCCCGGGCCCTTTGCGCGCTCGATACTTGACAGCGCACGACGCGCGTGCGCTATGCCTCGCTTTGGCCGTGGCTCGCTGTAGGCATAAAAGCGTGCCAAATCCAAATCGACCCGCGCGGCAATAACACTATCGGCACCCGCAATTATTTCCGCCAACGCCAACGCGTCGAGCAAGTAGGGCTTGGCTTCTGCAAACTTTTCCTGGTACATCAAAATCGTACCTAGTAAGCGCTGAGATTCCACCAACGCGAGTGAGTTCAGCGCGTATTGACGGTTGCGCGCCAGCGCTTCGCGCGCAATAGGCTCAGCGCGCGGGAAGTCTTCCATGTCATAGAGCGTATAGGCCTGCTTGTGCAGCAAATCGCTCAGGCTTTGGCTTTGGCTTTGGCTTTGCGAATTTTTCGGCAGCGCTCGCGCCAGCGCAATCGCTTCCTGAAGCAATTTCAGCGCCTTTTCCCGCTCGCCGATATTTTGATAAACGCTGCCCAAAATGCCGCTCAGCTCTGCGCGCACGCGCGGTTGGCTTGCCAAGCTATTCGCCAAACGCGCGCCGCCTGCATCCAAGAGCGTTGAGATCGGCAAATCGCGTTGACCGGATATTTCCGGGTCCGCACTTTGAAAAACTGAGACCATGAAGTCTTTTACGGCAAGCGCGGTTTGCTCGGACAGCAAAGCCCGGTTGCGCTCGGCGCGCATGCGCCAGCTAAAGCCTAAAATCATCGCTAGAAATAAAACGCCGGTGGCGGCCAGCGGCCAATGTCGATAAAGCCACAACCGCGTAACATAGCCAAAGCTAGGCTTGCGCGCTTGGATCGGCAAGTGCTGTATGTAGCGAACTAAATCCGCAGCAAAGGCGCTGACCGCGGCATAGCGCTCGGAAGGTTTTGTTCGCGTGGCGCGCTGGATAATTGCGGCTAGATCTGGGCTCAGCCCGCCTAGATTTAACGCAGCGTGTGCGACTAGATTTGCGGCGCTAGGGATTGCATCGGTAGCGCTCAGCCCGGCCTTGTTTATCTCGATGATTTCGGTCGCTTGGTTCGCTAATTCAGTACTCAACCTCGGCGGCGCTTGAAATAGCTCGGCACCGAGCAGCTCGCTCAGCATCACGGCTAAAGAATAGACGTCCGTGGCGGTGCTGACGCGCCCGCGGCTTATTTGCTCTGGGCTGGCGTATCCAGGTGTGTAGGCTAGCTGCGTGGCATTGCCGGTTGCGAGAATGGCGCTGATTGGGCTGTTCGCACTGCTAAGTTCATCCGCCTCGTTGAGCTGGCTATCGTTATCAACGCGATCAATAAGCAATCTGGAAATCCCAAAATCCAATAAAATCGGTCGCCCGTCTTTAGTCACCAAAACATTGTTGGGCTTTAAATCGCAGTGCACAACTAAATTTTGGTGCGCGTACTGGACGGCGGCGCAAACATCGCCGTACAGCCGCAAAATCGCAAGATGTGAAAGTTTTTTTTCTCGGCAGTAGGCGTCAATCGCCATGCCTTTAACGTATTCCATGACCAAGTAAGGCTGCCCTTCTGGCGTGCTGCCGCCATCGAGCAAGCGGGCAATATTGGGGTGTACCAAAGTCGCCAGAATTTGGCGCTCGCGCGCTAAATGTTTGAGTGCCCCGGCATTGACCACGCCCGCCAGCAGTTTAACCGCAGCTACCTGCTCAAAATGCCCATCGCTGCGTTTGGCCTTAAACACCCGGCCCATGCCACCATGGCCAATTTCTTCTTGCAAAGTCCACGCGCCCAGCACATCACCTGTGCCTATTGCTGTTGGTGCATCAAGGGTCAATGCATTCAATACTGGCCGAGCAAGCCGATCGGTATTAACGGCGTTGTCCAGCAGTTTGCCTACCACCGCGATTAGGCTGGCATCTAGTTGACTGCTTGCGAGCTGCTGGCTGCGTGCGGCTTCGGGCAAGTCGCACAGCTGCAGATAGAGTGCTTTGACTTGGGCAAATTGTTCAGGCGTCATGGGCGTCGAATTGAATGGCTTTGCATCGGTCATAGTCTTACAGCGCCGTGTCAAGCTGCGCATTTAGCCACGATTTGGCAAAGCGCAGCTCGCGGTCCACCACTTGTGGCGATACCTGCAAAATTTCGCTTATTTCAGTGCGCTTTAAGCCGCCAAAATAAGTCAAATGCAGCACCGCACTGCTGCGCGCGTCCAAATTCTCCAGCTGCGTCAACGCTTGATCGAGCGCTAACAAATCGCTAATACCCGACGCTTCACCGCCCTCTGCATCAATTAAGGTTACCCGTGCAAACACCGCCATGCGCTTGTCGCTTTGGCGTGCGCGTGCACGATCCACCAGCACAGCGCGCATATAGATCGACATCGAGGCAAAAAAATGCGCGCGATTTTGCCAAACGGCCTGCGCATCCATGACTCGCAAAACCGCCTCGTGTAGCAATTCGGTCGGTGACAAAGTGGCATTGCCTGACACTTGCGCAATGCGCATCGCTGCAACGTTTTTTAGTTCAACATAAGCTTGCTCAAACAGCGCTGCGAGCGCGGCGCCGTCGCCTTGCTGCCATTGCGCCAAAAGTGACGTAATCGTAGTGCCGCCTGCTGGAATAAGGCCTTGGCGTGACTGCACAACTTGATCCACCAAAAGCCACCTCGGAAACGCGCGAATTCGGGAAACTTTAGCAGAACTTGCTTGTTGTTCTCCAACTAAATGCCAATAGGAAAACAGCGCACAGACCAGGCAAATACGCCGCAAAGCCGCAAATTCGGCCATAAAGCGTTAACTGGGGCGCTTTATTGGGCAGCCAAATGTCCAGGCATTCGGCGTGTTTGCCCAAGCGCGCACTGATTTGGCGAATGCGGCCGTTCGCGTCAATCCAACCGACTGGGCCGCGATTTGCCGCACGCACAATCGGAATACCGAACTCGATCGCACGAATTTGCGCCATTGCTTGATCCCAGACGTCAATTGGATGGCGCGCAAATGCACTGAAGCTGGCCATGTGTACTACGACGTTGCCGCCATTTTGCACGCCCGCCTGAATTTGCGGGCGTGAATGCAGCTCATAGCACAGGGTTGGGATAATTTTTCGGTTCGCATCAAGCGCGAACACATCGCCCGCAGTGCCGGTCAATAGCTTGCCCGACTTGAACAGCGGCTGTTCGTAAAAAGGTACGAGCGCTGATTTGCCGTGCCACTGATTCGTTTGCCTCTGCCCAGTTAGCTGTTGGGGCTGCATGAGTTCAGCGGTCAGCCAGTGCATGTTTTTATCGCGACTTGGATGACGAAAGCACTGCATTAAAAGTGGGCGGTTGAGCGCGTTGCTCATCGTTTGCGCTTGAGCGCAGGCAAGTTTTGACTCATTGATATCGAGGGGCACTTCCGGCCAAACGATCAATTCACACTGCGGAGTGCGCCGCAGCACAGCCCGCGTTAACTCCAAAGCGGAAGTGTTCGCGTTCGGGCGATCACGCGTCAGGAGGGTGTGCGAGGCTGAACTCGGTAGATCCAGCTGCAAAGGCAGCGCCGCCAGGCGAACACCTAGGCTGATATTTGGGTCGGCACCAAGGTCGGCGCGCTCGGCAGCGTCAAATTGCGTCACGCGCCAGCTGCCAAAAGCCGCCACCAGCGTGTAGGTAATCGCTAACTGTGCAAATAGCATTAGCTTGGATTTGATGACGCTTCTGGCTGGAACGTCTTGACTAGGCAAGCCTCGACGAGCCAAAACTGGAACCAAAACTGGCATTACACTTTCATCGCGTTTTTCTGCCGGGCTGAGTAACGCGGCAAAAACAGTGTTTCCCCACAGCACCAGCGCCAATAGCAGTGGCTCGCCACCGAAAGCCGCCAATTGCAACAGCGCGGGCGTCGCCACCAACATACTCACCGGCGTGTAGGCGAAAGGCGTCCACAGACCACACATTAGGCTCGTTAATAGGCCCGCACGAATTAGGCACTGCTGCGGTGCACTTAATTGCCGACGGCGCCGCACGAAAACGTCCAATGCGGCAAACAGCGCAAACGGCAGGGCAAAGCAGGCAAAAAACAGCAGGGTAATTGCGAATTGTCGTACGCCAATGACGCCGGTTGCTTGCACCCCAGCGGCAAAGGTGCCCCAGCGCCCCGGCACGATGTAGCACATGCCCATGATGAAGCCAGAGCTTGCAGCGGCGAACACGGAGCTGCCGCGCAATAGCGCCAGCCACGGTGCAAACGCGATAAAAACGAGCCACGGAAAGTAGGCGTTAGCAATGCCTACACCTGGCGCTGCGGCGGCAATGAGCAGCGCTGAAAGCGCAATCGCCGCGATGTGTTGCGGCGTTTGCGCAGGCAAAGCGTTAGTCACCTACGATGCGCGCGTTAGATTGTCGTGGGGGCGTCGGCGGCGCCTGCAACACCGCACGTTTGGTTTCTACGCCGTCATAATGCAGAAATTCCTGCACTTGGTTTAACTTAAAGCCTAGTGGATACGGCCCGCCGTAGGCAAAAGTACCGGCACGATCACCGCCGTTATCGTAGTCATCTGCAGCGCCAACCGAGGCATCCAGAATCAGCCGCAGGGGCCGATTGCCGGCATCTAAATTCGCAGGCAAGCTCGGGTCGCTAAAGCTTACACCCGGCACGTAGTTGCGGCGGCTAATGAAGGTTGTTGCGTCCAGCGTCTGGAAATCCATGTATTTATAGGTATAGATAAAATCAGGTTCATCTATTTTGTAGGCCAGCAAGTTCAGCTCAATTTGATCACCCACAGAGAGCCGTTCTGCGCCCGTAACTACCCCTTGTGCGTTTTCGATTAGCACAACTGCGTCAATGGCGTCTCCAGCCGCATTGGTGACAAAGACACCGCCCAAATTTTCAAAAGTGTTGGGTGCAGCATTTGACTGGCGGTAGCGGAAATACGCAACGAAATTGACGGTGCAACCCGCGCCTGGAATACAGGTACTAACGACTTCTGGGTTATCGGAAAACAGCTCTCCGCTCACGGGTACAAAGTCCTTGGTTAACTCTAACGCCTGCAATAAACGCGGTGGCTGGCCCTGCGTTTCGAGCCAATATAACGTGCGATCCCAGCCATCGAAGCGATACTCGTTACTCGTACCAATTTGGCTGGCAGCAAAACCGCGCAGCAGGATATCCACCTCGCCATCGGCAGGAAAGAAATAGGGAAAAGTGATGTAAGCATCGACGTCATCCCACTGACCGGGTGGCACCGTGCCCGCAAATTGGGTGCTCGGAGTTGAGACGGCTCGGTGACTGGCCAGAGTGCCAACCGGCACCTTTGTTTTCAACGATGTCATTGAGTCCAAATAAGGAGGCACTTGCAATGTTTCGGGCTTATCAAACGCGGTCATGCCCCTTTCGCAGCAAGGATCGCAGCACCTAACGGCTCCTGCCATGCTTGCACTAGAGGAAAAAATCGCAGCTATCGCAATGCTCAGCGCGCGAAGGGTTTGCAGCTTTCGCATAAATTGTCCTTGTGTGTGTGTGGCTTGCTAAGCCCTAACGCCCGGCTTATTTAGCGGTGCTGGTATGGCTCTTAAAATTACATAACGAAATTATTGAGGCGTTTTATCAGCACCATCAAAAAAAATTTGTCACCGCCTTTGCAGTGATAAAACCGGGCAAAAATTACGTTAGTTTGATTTAGGCACCGCTTTTAATGATCTGGTATGAAACTAATCCGCGAAATTTTATGCACCACTTTGCTGCTGATCAGTGCGTTTAGCGCGCAAGCGTTAGCAAACACAGCGCCAACCATCGCGCAAGTTAAGGGGGAATTTGCCTCTGATAAGGATGCGAATGCGTTGACCCACGCGCTTGCCAAAAGCTTTGGCAGTGAGGTCAAATTTAGCTATCCGGGGGAAAATCCTGCGGCCGGTGACGGCGCCAACTTCGACCATACCGGCTGGGCGGTCGCGGTAGCGGGTGATACCGCGCTGGTCGGTGTGCCGCTAGATACTATCGGCGCGAACGAATTTCAGGGCACGGTGTATGTCTATCTGCGCTCGGGCAGCAGCTGGAGCCAGCAAGCCAAGTTGAAGGCAAGCGATGGCGCGATTGGTGATGAATTTGGCTTTTCCGTGGCACTTTCCGGTGATACCGCGGTGATCGGCGCGATCGCGGGGAACTTCGGGCGGGGTGCGGCCTACGTGTTTACCCGCAGCGCCAATGTCTGGACGCAGCAGGCGAAGCTCGTTGCCAGCGATGCGGGTGGGAACGACCGTTTCGGCTGGTCGGTGGCGCTTGATGGTGATCGCGCGGTGGTGGGGGCAAATCAGGACGATCTAGTTAACTCCAACCAAGGCTCGACCTATGTTTTTAGCCGTAGCGGGAATGTGTGGAGCCAGCAGAGCAAGCTGAGCGCCGCCGATGGTGCGCTCGATGACGAGTTTGGTTATGCCGTCGCGGTGTCTGGCACTACGGTCTTGGTGGGTGCGCGTTCGAATAACACCGGCACTGGCAATGCGTATGCGTTTACCTTTGCCGCAGGTAGCTGGACTCAGCAAGCCAAAATCACCGCAACCGACGCGGTGTTGGGCGACCAGTTTGGCTGGACGGTCGCCTTAGAAGGTGACACCGCGCTGATTGGCGCGCCGGGTGACGACATTGCCAGCGCATTGGAACAAGGCTCGGCGTATGTTTTCGTACGTGCAGGCGTGATCTGGACGCAACAAGCCAAGCTAGTCGCAGCAGATGGCGCTGGCAATGATCAGTTTGGTTGGAAGGTCGCGCTATCCGGTGAAACGGCGCTGGTTGGTGCGCATTTTGACAGCGTAGGCGCCGCCACCAAGCAAGGCAGTGCCTACGCATTTGTGCGCAGCGTTGCGGTATGGAGCCAACAGGCCAAAATAGTCGCTGCCGATGGCTTGCGCAATGATGAGTTCGGCTATGGCCTTGCGCTTAGAAGTGACACGGCGATTATTGGCGCGCCTTTTGATGACGTGGGCGGCAATACCGATCAAGGCTCCGCGTACGCGTTTACGCGCAGCGGCACAGCTTGGGCGCAGCAAAATCAATTTAGCACCGGCGCGGGATCTTCGGATCAGCAATTCGCTCTGGCGATTGCAGTTTCTGGCGATACCGCGATGGCCGGCGCGCGCTTCGAAACAGTCGGCAGCAAGCTGCGCCAAGGTGCGGTGTATGTCTATACCCGCAACGCAAATGTGTGGACGCAGAGTGCTCGACTAGTCGCCAGCGACGGCGATGTGGGTGACACCTTTGGCAACGACGTCGCCATCAACGGCGACACCGCCGTGATTGGCGCAAGCGGAGATACGCTTGGCAGCAGTACCTTGCAAGGCTCTGCCTATGTGTTTTCCCGAAGTGGCGGCACGTGGAGCCAGCAGAGCAAACTCATCGCAGCCGATGGCAGTTCCGGTATGGAATTTGGCCGGGTAGTGGCCGTCGATGCGGACACCGTATTGATCGGCGCGCCCTCAGCGCGCATTGGTACCAACTTCAACCAGGGTGCGGCCTATGTCTACACGCGCAGCGCAGGCAGCTGGGGCCTGCAATCCAAGCTCACCGCGAGTGATGGCGAAGCGGGCGACTATCTCGGGCTAGCGGTCGCACTGTCCAGCGATAACGCGCTGGTTGCCAGCTCCTACGATGATATCGCTGGCAATAGTGATCAAGGTTCGGTCTATGCCTTTAGCCGCAGCGGTGTGAGCTGGAGCGCTCAGGACAAGCTGATTGCCGCAGATGGCGCTGCAGGTGATTATTTTGGCATCGCGGTTGCCATGTCAGGCGATACCGCCGTGGTAGGCGCATTTTTAGATGACATTGGCGTCAATGCCAACCAAGGTTCAGCCTATGTCTACACCCGTAGTGCTGGCAGCTGGAGTTTGCAGAGCAAACTAGTCGCAAACGATGGGGTGGCGAACGACAGTTTTGGCTTGGGCATAGCGCTGGATGGCAATATCGCCGTGATCGGTGCGCGTCAACGCGATAACGCTAGCAATTCCGATCAAGGTGCGGCGTATGTCTACACCCGCAGCGCCAATAGCTGGAATCAACAGCGCCGATTTACCGGCGGCGATGGCGAGGTGCGGGATTACTATGGCTACAGCGTTGCTATTTCGGGCGACGCAATTGCCGTGGGGGCTTACGCGGTTGATTCGGTGCTGCCGTTCGGCAACCAAGACATTGGTGCGCTTTATCTATATCGCAATGATTACAGCGTGACCCCGCTGGCGGGCGCAAACGGTGCGATAAGTCCGGCTGCACCGCAAAACGTGGCACCGAATCAAGTGCTGACTTTTAACGTTACGCCCAGCGTCGGCTTTAGCGTTAGCAGCGTCAGTGGCTGTGGCGGCAGCTGGAGCGGCAATAATCCGTATGTGACCGCGCCAATCGTCAGCGATTGCACCATCAATGCCACGTTTGCGCCGCCGGGTGCCGGGCTAGAGGTAGGTGCGATCACTTTGCCCGCCACCGGCATCGGCGCAAACAGTGCTACTCGCGTCAACTTTGCGCAAGTGTATCCACGCGCGCCGGTGGTGATTGTGCAAATGCCAAATGGCGATAGCGACCCGCAGGCGCTGCGTATTGCCAATGTCAGCAGCACGGGCTTTGATCTATTGCAGGTGGAAGCGCCGGGCTGTATCGGCTGCACGGGGGCCGCGGGTGCAGTCAATGTGCATTGGCTTGCAGCACTGTCAGGCGCGTATCGTTTAGCCACCGCCGATGGCACCGGCGTGCTGGTCAAGGTCGGCACCATCAGCACCAGTGCCAGCCAACGTGCCACTACCGCCGGACGTTTTGCAGGCTGGGCCGCGCCTAGCTGGCAAACAGTGAGCTTCCCGACCCTTGCGAGTTTTGATTTCGCCACGGCGCCCGTACTACTCAGCACCATTCAAACCTGGAGTGCGGCAAATGAAGGTAGTAACCTAACATTATCGCCCATGCCTATGCTGACCGGCGCGTCGCAGATTTGGTTAACGCCTGCGGTGCGCAATGTCACCGCGAGCGGTTTTGATACTGCGTTAGATAGCTCCGGCGTGGATGATAATTCCGGCAATGGCGTTGGGCTTGTGGCACCAGAAACCATCGGCTATATCGCGATTGATCGCGGCGTATCAGCCCGCCTAGCACGCACGGGAAGTGCCGTGATTGGCCTTGCCAGTGGCCCAATTGCCAGCGTGGGTGCAGCGTGTGCAGAATCAGTCAATTTAAGTTTCCCCAGTGGCACCGGCGCTAACGCCATTAACCTGCGCGGTTTTGTCGGCCTTGAAAGCCGCAACAACGACGCTGGCGGCTGGTTGCGCCGCTGTAGTTTGAGCAACCCTATCGGCACTACCGTAGTCATCGGCGCACGCGTTGAAAAAGACCTAGATCTGGGTGCATTTCGCGGCACCAGCGCGCCCGATGCGGCGGGCACCGCGGTATTCGGCGGCGACTTTATCACCACGCCGATTAGCCTAGCGTTTGTCAACACGACGCGTTCGGGCACGCAGCTCAACGTGCAATTTGGCATCGCGACTGAAACCGGTCACCTGGGTTATCGCATCTGGGGCCGCCGCGATAAGGCGCAGGATTGGCGCGCGCTGCATGATGACTTAATCCTCAATCGCAATGGGGACAGCATGTCAGCGAAGTCCTATCAACGCACGGTAGAAGCCGCAGGAATTACCGAAATTCGTTTGGAAGATGTTGATTTAACTGGGGCCTCACGTTTCCACGCTGAAATTAAACTGGGCGCAAATGGAGCCGCAGCTACAGGCGCACCAGCACTCGACCAGCCGCTAAATTGGACCGCGATTCGCGCCTCCAATTCCGCCAATCCGCCGCGCGCCATGCGTGGATCCGGCGCTACCTCGGTGCTTGCCAGCGTGCGCAAAACCGGTATTCAACGGGTCAGCTATTCCGATTTGATTGCGGTGGGGTTCCCGACGGCTGTGCCGGTGTCTGAAGTCGCGGTGCTGGAAAACAACCTGCCGGTCGCGCGTCACATCGAATGCAGCAACGCCACTTTTGCGTCTGGATGCAGTGTCGAATGGTTGGGTCAGATTCGCCCAATTTTGTACGGTAGCGAACGAATTTACCAAATCAGTCAAAACCCGGCGGCGGTGCAGGCTGTGAGTCGCGGCGCAGTGGTTTCCAATGCAACAGCGCCACGAAGCTTCACCACTGAAGTGTCGCAATTCCCGAATCGCAGCTACAGCTTTAGCGCACCGGGCAATGATCCGTGGTTCGATCAGCGTTTGGCAGCAAACACCGCGCCGGTGTCATTAACGCGCAGCTTTAGCTTGCCCGCGAAGGTCACTGGACCCGTGCAGCTGAGTGTGGATTTATGGGGCGGCTTGGATTTCTCTGGCGCGCAAAACCCCGCGCCGGATCACAGCGTTGAATTACTGCTCAACGGCAGCTCTATTGCACGCGAGCGTTTTGATGGGCTGGTGCTCAAACGCATCAATCTAAACCTGAGCGATGCGCAGCTACAGCCAGTCAATACGCTGACCGTGCGGGTGCTGGCCGATACTGGCTATGCGGCCGATGTCGTGCTACTCGATGGCTTCAAAGTCAGCTACACCAGAAGCAGCAGCGTTAACGATGGCGAGCTGCTCTTGGGTGAGTTTGATTTAAGCCAGGCCAGCGATACATTGCTCAGCGATGGCTTTGAAGCCCGCAGCGGCTTTGCCATTCAAGGCGTCAATAGCCCAAGCATCGTCTGGAGCCAGCAAAATGGCCGCCACTTGCGCGATACGATCAATGGCAATGTGGCCTTAGATAATCGCACCAGCGCGCTGCAGCTCAGCACGCTGGCGCAGATTCAAACTCCAGCGCTTAGCGCAGCGGGTGTGGCAACGATTGACCTTGCGCCGGTGGACTATTTAATCGTCACGCATCCGCTGTTTGAAGCCGAGCTACAGCCCATCATCACTTTGCAGCAAAGCAGAGGCTACAGCGTGAAAGTGCTGCGCACCGATGCAATCTATGCCGCCAAAAGCGCACATCAGCGCAGCCCGCAGGCGATTCGAGAAGTCATCGCGCAAATCAACCCCAAATTCGTACTGCTGATTGGCGGTGATAGCTATGACTATGACGACAATTTAAATATTGGCTCACACAGTTATCTTCCTACCTTTTATCGGGTCAGTAATGCCATCGTGCGCTTTGCCGCCAGCGATGCACCCTTCGTCGACAGCAATGGCGATGGAAAACCCGAACGCGCACTCGGGCGCATTCCTGCGCGCACCGTAGAAGAACTGCGCCGCGCCATCAGCGCCATCGTACAGCGCGGCAATACGCCCGCCGCAAACTATTTCGCCGCCGCAGGCAGCTCCAGCGCCAGCGAACATTTCGACGTGCACAGCCGAGCCATGTTGAGCTATCTGCGCCAAGGCCAGCCGGTGGCGTTTGGCTTAAGCGATGAAATCGGCGTACTTGAGGCGCGCAGTAAAACCACTGCGGCGCTGGCAGGCGGCAGCGATTTCATCAACTACTTAGGGCATTCCAGCCCGAATCGCTGGGCCGCACAAAACCTGCTCGACACTACGCAGTTAGGTTCCATACAACGCAGCGGCTTGCCCGCGATTGTTGCGCAGTGGGGCTGTTGGAATAATTATTTCGTGCTCCCGAATCAAGACACCATGAGCCACGCGCTAATGCTGCGCAGCAACCAATTGGCGGCAGCAGTGATTGGTTCAACTAGCTTGGCCGAAGACGCCAGTCATTTAGCACTGGGCACACGATTTTTCGACTTGCTTGAAGATGGTCGTATTGATGATCAAAGCGGCTCGGCGGTCAACACATTAGGCGAGGCGTTGTATCGCGCCAAACTCGATCTAGCCCGAGGTGCGCCGGAGCATATGGAGTCGAACTACTCGATTAGCTTATTTGGGGATCCGGCGATGCTGATTCGCTAGTACCTAGCGCTCGAGCTGAGTTTCAAGCAAATAGATTTCCAAGCAATGACTGCTTGCGGCTATGTTGTGCAAGCGCACTTGCGGTTAAGCTATCGTTCGCGGGGAAATTGACGACGGTAGTTCATTGAAGAGCAAAGCGAATACGATCAGCCCAGCTGGTAGCGGTGAATCCGCGCTTGCGTTGACGGTATTGCTGCAATCGTGGCAAAACGGCAATGGCAAAGCGTTTGCGCAGCTGTTTCAGCGCGTTTATGACCAGCTCAAGCAAATTGCGGCGCAGCGTCTGCGCGAAGGTAGCGGAAATAGTTTATCGCCAACCGAATTGCTGCACGAGGCGGTTTTGCGCGTTATGGACGCGCCGATGGATTGGCAAAACCGTGCGCATTTTTTTGCGACCGTTTCACTGCATATCCGCGCCACATTGGTCGATCATGCCCGCGCGCGGCTGGCGCAAAAGCGCGGCGGCGGCAATGTGCGGGTAACGCTAAGCCGAGTTGAGCCGGGTGAAGAATCCGAAATTGCCGATCTGCTGGCATTGGATCAAGCGCTTAACAATTTAGCGGAGCTTGATCCGCGCGGCAGTGAAATCTTGCACCTGACTTATTTTGCCGGGCTGGACCGATTGCAGATTGTCGATGTGCTCGGCGTATCCTTATCCACGGTAGATCGGGAATTGCGATTTGCTCGGGCCTGGTTGGCTAAGGTGATGGCGTAAGGCAATTAAGCCACCAAGCAACCAGCGATTCACTCGGCAATTACCAGGTCGATGCGCTAGCACCGGGTGCTTATTTTACTAGCGGCTACGGCGTTGCCGCTGGCTAGCTCAAAATTTGCGTAGTTATTGCTGTAGCGCAGCGCCATTAAGCTGTCGCGGCCATACAATTTTTGCGCACTTTCTAAAGCAATCTTGTAGTAGGTGCCACTTTCGGCCAGCTTGCCGTTTTACCTCAGCGCACTCGCCAGCAGCGCGGCAAAATTGATGGATTTAAAGTTCTCATCGCCGAAATGGCTTTTGGCCTGCGGATAGAGCTGACGCAGCAACGCTTCGGCCTCGGCAAAGCGTGTTTGGCGCAGATAGAAAATCGCCAAGCTGTTTTGCACCGCGAACGTATTCGAGTGCGCCGCGCCATGCACGCGAATGTGCCGCTCAATCAGGGTTTTTAATGTGCGCTCGGCGAGCGGAAATTGCGCAAGCTCGTATTGCGCGATTGCCAGCGCTTGCAGATTTTCTAAGGTGGGTGGTTTGATCCTCCGGCCCTAATACGCGCTCTAGGATAGGTTGCAAGGCTGCACTGTGTGCTCTGGCGCGTTTGAAATCACCGGTTCGGTTGTATTGATAAGCTAGCGCGTAATTGTTTTTTAGCGTGTCAGGATGCTTTACCCCTAAGCTTGCGGCGCGCTCGTCGTACAGCGTTTGATAAGCGGCCAGCGTGCCCTGGAGTTCGCTCGCACCGAGCGTGTCAATAATTTTTTCGCGAATAACAAACTGTTCGCGACGCCGCGCACATTAAATTCCTGCAACGACAAATAGCGCTCCGCTCACGAACGCGCGCTTACAAACTCGCCATGGCCGGTAACACCTGTTCGCCAGTCTCTCGCTAAAGTTCTCTCGCCGCACTATCGCGGCTTGACGGAGAAACCATGATGAGCACCAAACCCAGAACCTCGATATCAGAACTGTTGCGCGGCGCATTGATGGCGGTTTTAGCTTCAAAGTAATCAGCAATCGCTTTTTGGCTAAAGAAGGCTAAAGAGACCTAGAGGCCAAAAGTACCTGCTTACTTGGCAGCCACAAAACTTGGCATCGCAAAAAAGCCAGAAACCCGCGCCGCTAGATTATGATCGCGCTTTCAGCTATTTGTGATCGCAAGATGGAAGCTCCGATAAAGATTCCCAATTTTGAGCTCGACCGCGAGATCGGTCGCGGCGGCATGTCGTTTGTGTATTTGGCGCGCCAGTTGGAGCCCAAACGACATGTCGCGATCAAAATTGTCGCGCCCGGCGCAACCGCTGACCCGGCATTTTTGCAATCGCTCAAGCAAGAGGGCGACACAATCGCCTCGTTGAGCTGTGACAACATTGTCACCGTGTACGCCTGTGGTGTCATTGATTCGCACTATTATTTGGCAATGGAAGTGCTCTCCGGCGGCGATTTGTCGGAGAAAATTAAAAAAGGCATGCGCCCGGAAGAAGCGGTTGACGTCATGCTGCAAGTGGGCAACGCATTGAAGGTCGCGCACGCCAAAACCGTGCTGCACCGCGATATCAAGCCAGAAAACGTCATGTTTCACGAATCAGGTAAGGCGGTGTTGGTTGATTTTGGTATCGCTAAAGAAGCCGATACCACCTCAAGCTTCACCCAAGTTGGCGCGGTAGTCGGTACGCCACACTACATGAGCCCAGAACGCTGCATGGGCAAGTCGACCGATCACCGCTCGGATATTTACGCGATGGGCGTGATGTTTTTCGAAATGCTGACCGGCAAAAAAGTCTATGAAGGCCGCGATACTTTTGCGGTCAGCTATGCGCACGTGTATGAGCCAGTACCACCGCTACCGGTCGAACAGGTCCGTTATCAAAATCTAGTCAATCGACTGTTGGCGAAAGATCCAGAAGATCGTGTGCAAACCGCCGTTGAGATGATTGAGCTGTTGAAAAAGCTCAAGTCTGGAGAAATGGAGCCATCCACACGGCGTGTCGATACCAGCGTGCAAAAACTGGCTGCCGGCGCGCCAACCATTGCATCTACTCCGATTCCTGGCCGCGGCGTGGAATCACAAAAGCCACTTGCTGCGCCCACAATTGGCAAACCGGAAGTTTCGGAACTTAAAAAACCGCCTTTGATGTTGATTGCAGGAACCTTGCTTGTGGCCTCTGCAATCGCAGGGTATGCGCTTTGGCCAAAACCAGTTGTAGCGCCTAATGAGCCCTCTATGTTTGCTGAGGGTAATCGACCTACGCTTTCGCTCGAGCAGGGCGTGAAAGTTCGCGATCTGCTAGCGGCGGGCGAATCACAGATTCGGTTAGGGGATACTGATAGTGCGGAAGATAACTACGTCAGTGTTTTGGCAATAGATTGCACAAGTCCTGAAGCTAGGCGCGGATTAGAATTGCTAAATCCTGATAAAGCCAAAGAAATCGTTAGCGGCTGCAAATTTTGAGTAAAAATTAATGATTGAATCCCAAAGCGCATCCCCCAAAATGGTGGTCAACTGCGTTGCATATAAAAATACCGGCAAACGATCTCGCGAAATTACAATCGAAGAAATCAGCGATGTTCTGCAAGAAAGCGATACCTTTATTTGGCTTGGGTTGCACGAGCCGGATGAGACTCTGCTTTGGAAAATCCAGCAGGAATTCGGTTTGCACGAACTTGCTGTTGAGGATGCACTGCACGCGCATCAGCGACCTAAAATAGAGGTTTTTGATGAAGTCCTTTTCATCGCAATGCATACGGCGCAATTTGTCGGGCGTAAAGTCGAGTTTGGCGAAACCCACGTTTTTTTGGGCAAACGATTTCTAGTAACGGTGCGTCATGGGGCGTCGCTTTCCTATGCGCCTGCTCGGCTGCACTGCGAACAAACACCCCATCTACTAAAGCTTGGTCCGAGTTTCGGGCTTTATTCTGTATGTGATGCAGTGGTCGATAACTTTTTCCCGATCGTCGAGAACTTTCAAGAATCGCTGCGTGAGCTGGAGGAAGAAATATTCCAGGACGATTTTGATCCAGATACCACCAAACAGCTCTATCGGCTCAAGCGTGAACTCGTCAAGCTTCGGCTTGCCGTCTCTCCGCTGCAAGATATTCTCAATCAACTCGTACGCTTCCATCCTGAGCTGATTGAGCAAGATACGCGGCCATATTTTCGTGATGTTTGCGATCACGCCGTGCGCATGACCGACACCATTAACACGCTCAGTGAAATGTTGACGGCGGCACTGCAGCTCAATCTATCACTCGTATCGCTAGGGCAAAATGTTGTGGTTAAACGCCTTGCGGGTTGGGCTGCACTACTTACTGTGCCTACACTGGTGGCTAGTATTTACGGTATGAACTTTGAGGTTATGCCTGAGCTTAAGTGGCGATTTGGCTATCCAGCGGTCGTGTTTGGAACGCTGGTGATTTGCGGGCTTTTGTATCGGCGACTTAAGAAAGCGAACTATCTCTGATGATTTTGCCTATCGCTGATGTTCTTAGCGCAAGCGCATTGGAAGGAATTAGGCGATTGCTAAGTAACGCATCGACATACGCAGGTAGCGCTAGTGCCGGCTGGGCCGCGGCCGCAGTCAAACACAACAGTCAATTTGATTCTCAAGATGAGCTGGCGCTTGAAGCAGAAGCAATCGTAAGCGCAGCAGTCAAGGCGAACGCTCTCATCCAACTGGCAACATTCGCTGCTAAATTTACGCCGACTATAATGAGTCGCTATCAGGTGGGCCAGTGCTACGGAGTACACGTCGACAATGTCTGGCAAAACGGCATTCGCACTGATATTGCCTACACGCTGTTTTTAAGTGATCCAGAAACCTATGACGGAGGAGAGTTGCGCATCCACGATCACGCTGGTGTACAAGATTTCAAGCTCGCAGCAGGAAGTTTGTTGCTGTATCCGGCTTCGACTTTGCATGAAGTGTGCGAAGTCAAAGGTGGCGAAAGGCTTGCAGCTGTAGGCTGGATTGAGAGCCGAATTCGTAGTCACGAGCTACGCGGCGTGCTGTTTGACTTGGATGTAATGCGGCAACGTCTGCATCAAACTGGCGAAATTGCTGGCTATCAAACGCTTTCTAGAGCTTATGGTGTACTTGCTCGGCAGTCTCACTAAACTTTTTCTGAACAAAACTGGCAAGGCAGCAAAAAGCGATTGACTCGATTTGAGAATGAGGTAGAGTAGTCGGCTCTCCAGACGACGGACTGGTTCGCGAGATGCGGATTGGGATGAGGTTGGGGGAAAGGCGGGGCTGCTGAAGCGAAGGAATCAACCTGATTCTGATGATTTAGCGGCGTCTCACTTCCTCGACTGGTTGATCTTTAACAAATTTGAGAAG
>JANOQN010000076.1:0-119671 GCA_031422315.1 Rhodanobacteraceae bacterium | reverse complement strand
GAAATCCATTTTATCAAGGGTGTTGGCAGCGGTTTTGAGGCCAAGTTGACTCAGCTGTTGACGCACAGGCTCACGCAGCATGGTTAGGCGCCTTTGCAATCTGTGCAACTGGCATTTGGGTGTGGCCCGCTGTTGCTGGATCAAAATAGCCGGGGCCGCGTACATGCTGATGACTGCTTTTCGGCATATGCTGAGCAGCATCTTGGCTGGCATCAATGTGTTCTTGCTTAGCCGCAGTTAGTAAGTGGACGATGTTTTTATAGCTGACGGCGTTCAATTCAATGGCTTTGCCACAGGCCGTTTCGAGCGCTGCTTTTGAGTAATCACGCACCAAGCCCAATACACCGCTGGCCGCTCGCATGGCTTGTTCTGGGTGCAGCCGTTTTTGGAATAGCGCATCCATCACGGCGGTAGTGTTAGGGCCAATGCCGGCAGCGCGCTGGTGCAGTTTTGGGTCGCGATATTGCTGATGATGCACCGGCATGTGCTGGAACTGCGTCACATGGCGCTGGCCGCTTTGCACCCTGGTATGCAGGGCAATCCGTTCACTGCCTAAAAACACCTCAATGCAGGCTGACACTAGGCCGGTGATGCGTACTTCGACCTGTTTTCCAACGTGTTGATACGGCACACTGTAGTAGTGCTTTTCAACGTCAACATGATAGTCGCGTGCCACTTTTCGAATCAAATAGCGCGGCGCGCAAAAGTCCGATTGGGGTAGTGCTTGGAGGTGCAATCGCTCTTCAGCCAACACGCTGTTTCTGGAGCCGACGCGCTTTTGAAACAGCGCGCTATTGAGCTCTGCTAATTCGTTAGCTAACCACTGATTGACCGCCTCTAGCGACTCAAATACCCGATCGCGGCAGCTGGCCATGCGCATCGTGACGATCCGAACCCCGCCTTCGACCGACGCTTTGTCTTTCGGTTTTCGCACCCGCGCCGGCACCACCGTGGCATCATAATGGGCGGCAAAGTCCCGATAGATAGAAGTCAACTGCGGCTCAGCGTGGCACGCCTGCGTCACCAGCGCTTTAGGATTGTCTGGCACTAAAATCTTTGGAACGCCACCGAACGCCACGAAAGATCGCGCTTGTCCGTCCAGCCAACTCGGCGCTTTTTCGTCCACGTACGCGTGCGCAAAAATCGCCGCCGAATAGCCCAGCGTCGCGACAAAAATATGCGCAAAACACGTCTTGCCATCTGATAAATAAGCTAACTTAGTACCGGCAAAGTCATAGTAACCGCGCAAGCCGGGAACATGGTCATTGCGATAGGCTAAATCATGACAGGCTTGGTACGCGGCCAGCTCGTCGCAATACACGCTGTAGCCTATGCCGTCCGCATTTAGCGCGCGATATTCACGCCACAAAAGCCCCCGCGTAACGCCCTTGCGCGCGAGCTGGACAACCGCATCGGCATAGTTCGGGCAAACGCCGGGCTTGGCGTTACGTTGATGGGCGCGGGAGCGATACAATAACTGCTCAAGCTGCGCATCGGTCAGTTCAGCAGGCAAGGGCCAAGCCAGCCCCGCCAGCGCAAATCGATGCAGCGTTCGTTCGATGGTTGAGCGCACCACGCCCAAACTGCGGGCGAGTTGGCGATGGGAAAGGCCCTGCTCAAAATGCAGGGTAAAAAGTCCGCGAAGTTGTCGCATTGAAGGTCTCCGTTGAGCCATAAATCCTCACGCAAAATCCGCAAGGGTGACCCACTTCAACAATCGCTCAACTGGCTTCTCATAGACCGGAAAAACCGTTCAGAAAACTGGCTTCCCATAGCCCGGAATACTGGCTTCTCATAGTCCGGAATGGTGGCTTCTCATAGGCCGGAATATCCAACTCGATTCGATCCACCAATTGAAGTCAAAATTCCTAACTCAGCCGGTCTTAAACGCGGCGAAACCCAAACGATTCTTCAATGGGATCATGATCTATCCGCTTTTGTGCCGATGGGACATGGAACTGTTTCAGAAGATGGATCGCAAATTGTGACCGACGCTGGAACTGGTATCTCAAAAGCCGGCTGGGGCGGCGGGCCACCCCCAACACCGCCAAACTGCGCAACCAATGCACCGCCCGATTGCACAGAATGTGAAGAGATAGACAGCTCAGGAATTTGCCCAAGGTGCGTGCCCAAACTCGAAGACGTTCGCGCAACGACTGGTCAATGCCGGGGGAGTAGTTGCCGGCTATGTAGAAACAATGCTTGCAGGAAGTGCAAGAGGGGAAAGTGCACTGAACTGTATAACGATCAAATACCAGACGGGGTAAATAAATTCACTTACACTGACCCCACTTTAGATTACATTTCAATATCAGGGCTTCCGAATTCATACGGATCCTTTCATGGCTATGAAAATGATTCTTTACGAGCCGCCGCTGCGACTTGGACTTTTAACCTTGCTGCGTACTGCACACCAGAGGGCAATTGGAAATTTCGCCTTGTTAAGGCAGAAATAGATACCACAATTGTGAAAAATACCGACGCTACTCCCATAGAAGTTGATACCGCTGTTATTGACAATAACCAGTTTTTTTCGTTTTGTAGCCACTATTCTCAAATTGAATTCGGATTAAGATTTAACGCGTCAACTCACTATCCGAGGGCCCCACTTGGCGGCAATCCAGTTTTAAACTGTATGACTGAAAGACTTGGTTGGTTTCATTTTGACAATTATAACAATTGGTTAGGAACACTGAATCATGAAAAGCTTCATTTCACTCATTTTCAAGAATATATGGACGTAAACTTTATCAACTTTAAGAGTGATGTTGAGTCACTTGTTCTTCCAATTGTAGAAAATGACACGCCAGAGTCTGCAGTTGCTTCCATTAAAGCAAAAGTTGTGTACACCAATACTATTAACAGATTGATAAATTCTGCATTACTTACAGAAAGTATTGTTAGGCCAAATAATCATGTGCCATTTGAAGGATTTTATCGCAGCGAAGTCGATACTCCCGAATATGTTTCTATTTTCCAGGAGCTTGAAAGGAGAAGAGTACTTCGGCAGTGCTTCTATATTCCAGATCCAGATGAATGCCGCATTCTTCAATAAGGAAATTCAGTGTTTATAATAATTTATTTATCTGTTGTATTTGCTTCTTCTAAGGCTCAGTCTGATTGTCTATATAAAAATATCTCCAAACGCCTAGCGCTAGAGATAGAAACTTGCTTGGTCGGCACACGAAACAAAAAATCTGGTCTAAGCTTTGTGGTAAGCATCTCACAACAAATTAGAAATATTTCTAAAGAGGCGATTGAAATTACCTATATTGCAGAACCTGAGTTTAGAAATCGGGCAACAATTTACTACGAGAACACCTTGATCTCTGGATTGTTGACGCCCCGGCCTACTGATGGAATTGATCCAAACTATAAGCCAATAAATTTTAAATATTTTTTGCTTTCGCCCGGAGAGTCGAAAGTAATTTCTACGAAAATATCTGAAATATTACCAGCGCAAAAAGAGCAAAACAGCTATTCCATTTTTTTTGATGTTTCTTACGATTTTCGCTACGCGAGCGAGCCACGTGGGCAAATCTTGAAGAGAATGCGCGAAGAGAAAGAGATTGGCGAATTCACGCCGGCAGTTTCCTTTGAGGGGTTGACTTTGAGTTGGGAGTAATTTCAACACCGGTGATCGAATCAGCTACACGCCAACTGCAGCTTTGCCTGAAGGCAAGCACACCGTACAAGTGTCAATCGGCAATCCCACCAGTCCGGTTATTAGCAATTGGTCGTTTACTACTGCGACTGCGCCGGAAATTTCATCGCAATCGCCGTTTTGACCAATATTACGCCGGGTGTTGCCACGCCCATTTCCGCAAGCTTCACCGACGTAGGCTCTGGCATCGCCACCGCCAGTGTGCGATTAGATGTCGATCAAGCAAACGTCACCGCGCAGGCCACGATTAGCGCCAGCGGCATCACCTACGCGCGCGCTACCCCGTATGCCGATGGCGAGCATCAAATCCGGCTTTTGGTCAAAGATTTGGCGGGTAATGAAACCATCAGCAATTGGAGCTTCACTGTCGGCGTGGCCCCCGATTTAATGCTGCCACTGCCCGCGAATGGTGCCTTGATTCCCTTCAACAGCCGCCCGTTGATCAGAATCAATTACGCCAGCAAAGGCCCGGCCATAGACCCGGCTAGCCTGCGGTTTTATTTTGACGCGGAAGATGTCACCGCGCGTGCCACGCTTACGCCCACCGATCCTAGGTCAGGTTTCGTCAGCTTTCAGCCCGCCCAACCACTAACCAGCGACAGCCATGCCGTGTACGTCGAACTAGCCACCAGCAGCGGCACGTTTGGCTTTAGTGAGTGGAGTTTTACGGTGGATGCCGAGCGGATTTACAGCGTAGAAATTACTGCCCCGCTCGCCGCCGCCACTGTCTTGCTGCCCGAAGTTGAAGTGCTGACCCAAGTGCTATCGAACCGGGATTTCCCGCGTGAAGTGACGATCAACGGCCTGCGCGGGCGCTACCGCTCGCAGGTGCAGGGCGGGGTGATTTATGGCGCAATTTTGCCATTGGTGGCGGGTGCGAATACGCTGCTGGTCAGCGCCACTTTCGCCGACGGCAGCACGCGCACCGCCACCCGCAGCGTCACTTACGACGCCCCGCCGATAGTGACGCTCACCAGCCCACGCGATTGGGAAGTGTTTGGGCCTGCGGTGGGCGTCAATGGCGCGCCAGTGTCAGGCAATGCAAGCAACCTAACCGGAACGGTAGATCGGCCGATTACGATTTCCGGCACGGTATCCAAGTCCGTGACCAGCGTCAATATCAACCAGCAGGCCGCGACGCTATCGCCGGATGGCAAATCTTTTAACTTCAATAATTTCTTCCTGCGCGAAGGCACCAGCTTGCTGAGCGCGAACGCCATCGACAGCACAGGCCGCATTGGCAGCGCGAATGTGACGGTGTATGTCGATCAAACTGCGCCGCTGTTGAGCATCGAAAACCCAGTAAATAATGCGGTGACTTCATCCAATAGGATCGATGTGCGCGGCATGGTCAATGATGCGGTGGAGGGCGGCTTGGGCGCAGCTGAGCCATCGGTTCGGGTGTTGAACACGGCGAATCAAGAATCGGTAACCGCTACTGTGTCTGATCGTTTTTACTTCGCCAGCGATCTGCAATTAGAAGTCGGCGCAAATGATTTGACCGTGACTAGCACCGATCAGAAAGGCAATGCGCGCAGCAAGTCCGTTCGCGTGGTGCGCATTGCGGTAGGTAGCAAACGAATTACTTTGCTAGGCGGCAATCGTCAGTCAGGCGCGGTGAAATCAGCCTTGCCGCAGGCGCTGCAGATTAGCGCCATTGACGCACAGGGTAATGCGCTCGCCAACCTGCCGGTGCGCTTTGACATCGTGCGCGGCAATGGCAGCATTAGCCTGCAATCGGGTGTGCCGGTGAAGCCCAATGGCGTCGATTTAGCGCGTAACTTGGTGGTCAATACCGATGGCGCTGGCGTCGCAAAAGTGTGGATGACCTTAGGCACCGAAGCCAGCCCCGGCGGCAATAGCGTGCGGGCCTGGAGCCCAGAAATCGCGGAAGACACCGTGTTCACCGCCACCGGCACGCGCGGTGTACCACATTGGGTGCTGATCGACGGCAATGCCAGCAGCCAGTTCGTGCAGGCGAATACTGCGCCAGTCGATGCACTGCAGTCGGCGGTATACGACAAGAACTTCAACCGCATGATGGGTGCGCCGATTCGCTACCGCATCTTGAGCGGCGAGGCGAAATTCACAAGCATTTCGGCGCAAAATGGCGTGGTATCCCCCGATGGGCAAAGCATCCAAGTGAGCACCGATAAAGATGGCCGCGCCAGCGTACGCCCCATTGCGGGCAATGCGCCGGGTATTGTCAAAATTATCAGTGAAGCGGTGCTGCCGAACAACGCGATTGCTGGGCAGGCGTTGTTTCAGCTCAGCGTACTGGAGCGAAAATCAGGCCCGACGAAATTTCGGGGTGTGGTGATGAATCACACCGGTAAACCTTTGGCCGGCGTGCGTCTAACCATATCCAGAACCAATTTAAGCGCAACCAGTGATGCGAATGGCAGGTTCGAATTCGCCAGTCAAGTACCACGCGGCAAGATTGATTTATTCGTCGATGGCCGAACCGTTACACCAAGCCCCAATGTTGAATATCCTGCAATGCATTTTGAAACCGCAATAATTCAAGGCCAAGATAATCAATTACCGCATGCAATTTACTTGCCACCGGTGAATTTAAGTGCAGCACGAGTCGTGGGTGGACCTGAAGATGTCACGCTAACTATTCCAGGTTACGAAGGCTTTGAGCTTGTCGTCAAAGCCAATAGCGTCACCTTCCCAGATGGATCAAGAACCGGCAATTTAGTGATAAGCCCAGTGCATAACGACAGGCTTCCGATGGTGCCACCGGGCGGCGCAGCAACTTTTGGAACGCTGGGCTGGACGATTCAACCGACTGGCACCCGCTTTGACCCACCAGCTGAAGTCAAAATACCCAATCCTGGCAATATGAAAGCCGGTCAAACCGCGCAAATCGTACAGTGGGATCATGATTTAGCTACTTTTATTCCGATGGGTTATGGCACGGTCAATGAAAACGCAAGCCAGATTATTACGGATGTGGGTTCGGGGATTACTAAGGCGGGTTGGGGTGGGTGCAATGGCCCTGGATGCCCGCCGGATCCGGGGTTTCCAAATTGCGGAACTAATCCGCCGCCGAATTGCCGGGGCGATCAATGCAACGGCCCCTGCGGGCAATGCCGCCGCCCCGCTAGTGGACTCACTTGTGGAGTTGGTATCCAGTGCGTTCCCGATCTGGCACAAGATAATCGACCTTGTACCAACGGGTTGTGCGCACTTGGCTTATGCCTTCCGATTGATATTCAGATTGTGAGCGCTGAAATTCGGGAAGATAAAATTAAGGTAAAAGTCACACCCGAAAACGTTCAGGGCGGCACGCTAAAAGTTACGCTTATTAGAGACGACGGAGAATTTATCGCGTTGAATGAAGCGTCGATGACGGGTGATCGGGACGTATCATTTAAGCCTCTTGATATTCCAATTGGCAACTACGTTCGGATAAAGGCCGTATATACGATTGGGACGCTTTTGGTTGATGATGAGAAGCCTTATCGCTTTAATGCCATTGGAGGCATAAGACACTCTGTTTACGGTCCGCCACATGAAGAAGATTGTGCTGGCGCAAGTACTTTCGCCATAAATGTGACCACAAGCCCAGGGGATCAGCCTCAGTGCGCCCGGATAGCTGGAACGATTAAGAGTTTATTTCAAAGGGTTGTGGAAATAAATGGCCACGGATACTCAGAGGAATACGGCTTAATAAAAATTGAGCAGCTTAATTTGCCTGGTTGTGCTCCAGGCCGTCGTAGATCACCTTGGCCGGAACGCAACCCTAGACCAGTTAGAATTTGGCGACAAGGTGAAGGGCCTACTGGCCCAGGCAACCAATCGGTAGGAATTGGTTCAGTCGCCATTGCAGAAGGGCGCAACGGCTTAGAAATAGGTGACACCATTTTGATTGCGACACCAACTGAAAGGCTCACTAAGTCGGTTGACGATCTTTGTGGTGAATGTGAGGACAACGATTTTGACGATGGACAAAACGGCCATATCGACAATTGGAGCCCCGACATACCTGATTGTGCGCGGAGAACAAATGACTTTGGAAATTACAGAACATTTAAACTAATTGACTGAGGAAAAGATATGAAAGTGGAAAAATTAATATTGTTTAGTCTTATTAGCACTTACGCAATTTCCAAAGAGCCTCCAAACTTAATAGAGCGATTCGATGGGAAACACCATTACTACAGCATGCCAGGATACGAGAGAATAAATATACAAAGCAACTCGAGCTTGCCGCCAAAGCCATTTTTTAAATGCCCTTATGGTTACTTGCTTAGCGCAAGTATCATGCGCGCCAATAGTATCGTCAGCATTCGTCCTGAATTTGCCTACCCTCGCCAAATTGTTATTTTAGGCTCATGGCCACGAGCTGATCTTGGCGGCGTTTTCATAAAACCATTTCATCACTACGGTTACGAAGAGTCTGGCGCACCTGAAAATGCGGCGCATCTGATATTTGCCACAATGGCCGAGCTTTGCGACCAGGGCGCAAACGGAAAAATGACTGGTGATTCAGCGCGCGAGCAACTCATGCTACACACAAGTGATGCCGCAGCCAAAATCGGCAAGTTTGTCTATCGTGCAAAAGGCAATTTGCGCATAGCGTCGCCAAATGTGGGCGCGTACTTCGTCGCAATTTGGCAGCACCCCGATCCGAAAACCGGCGCGAGTTTTTTGATATGCAATACTGTGGACTGCAAGTTAACGCCAGCCTACGCTAATGATCGGGGTTTTGTATATTCGTCGTACCAAAATGAGCGTCTTAAAGTTTGGTTTGACGACCGCACACTTCCAGGGTTCAACGCTGTCGTAAAAAAAGATCGCACGGTAGTGATTGAATAATGTGATTTCAATGGTTTGTATTTCGCGAGCCAGCAGAATTCTACTGCAAATCTGAGTATCAGTCACGGCAACATTCTCAGCCTGCTGAGCGCCAATGCCACCGACAGCACGGGCAGAATCGGCAGCGCGAATGTAACCTTATATGTCGATCAAACCGCGCCGCTGTTGAGCATCGAAAACCCAGTCAACAACGCCGTGACTTCAGCCAGTAAAATTGACGTGCGCGGCATGGTGAACGATGCGGTTGAAGGCGGTTTGGGCGCCGCGGAGCCTACCGTTCGGGTGTTGAACACGGCCAATCAAGAATCGATAACAGCCGTAGTTTCAGATCGGTTCTATTTCGCCAGCGATCTGCAATTAGAAGTGGGTGCAAATGATTTGACCGTGACCAGCACCGATCAAAAAGGCAATGCGCGCAGCAAATCGGTTCGCGTGGTGCGCATCGCGGTTGGTAGTAAACGAATCACTTTGCTGGGCGGCAATCGTCAGTCAGGCGCGGTGAAATCAGCCTTGCCGCAAGCGCTGCAAATTAGCGCGATTGACGCACAGGGCAACGCGCTCGCCAACCTGCCGGTGCGCTTTGACATCGTACGCGGCAATGGCAGCATTAGCCTGCAATCGGGTGTGCCAGTCAAACCTAACGGCGTGGATTTAGCGCGCAATTTGGTGGTGAATACCGACGCGTCAGGTAATGCAAAAATCTATCTAACACTTGGCACCGAATCCAGCCCCGGCGGCAATAGCGTGCGCGCCTGGAGCCCAGAAATCGCCGAAGACACCGTGTTCACCGCCACCGGCACGCGCGGTGAGCCGCATTGGGTGCTCATTGACGGCAATGCCAGCAGCCAATTCGTGCAAACCGACACCGCACCGGTCGATGCCTTGCAGTCGGCTGTGTACGACAAGAACTTCAACCGCATGATGGCTGTGCCAGTGCGCTACCGAATCTTGAGCGGTGAGGCAACATTCACCAGCAATTCGGCGCAAAATGGCGTGGTTTCCACCGACGGGCAGCGCATCACCGTGACTACCGATAAAGATGGCCGAGCCAGCGTAAGGCCGATTGCAGGCAGCGAACCCGGTATTGTCAAAATCATCAGTGAAGCGGTATTGCCGAACAACGCAATCGCCGGGCAAGCGCTGTTCCAGCTCAGCGTACTGGAGCGAAAATCGGGCCCGACTAAATTCCGAGGCGTGGTGATGAATCACACCGGTAAGCCATTAGCTGGCGTGCGTCTATCGATAGCCCGAACGAATTTAAGCGTGACGAGCAATACCGATGGCAAGTTTGAATTTGCAAGCCAAGTACCACCGGGCAAGATTGATTTATTCGTAGATGGCCGAACCGTAACGCCAACCCCGAATATCGAATACCCCGCGCTGCATTTTGAAACCGCGATTATTCAGGGCCAAGATAATCAATTACCGCACGCCATTTACTTGCCACCGGTGAATTTAAGCGCGGCGCGAGTTGTTGGCGGCAATGCTGATGTAACGCTAACGATCCCGGGATATGAAGGATTTGAGTTAGTCGTCAAAGCCAATAGCGTTACGTTTCCTGATGGATCAAGAACCGGCAATTTAGTGATTAGCCCCGTACATAACGACAGGCTGCCCATGGTGCCACCGGGCGGCGCTGCAACTTTCGGTACGCTAGGTTGGACGATTCAACCGACTGGCACCCGCTTTGACCCACCAGCTGAAGTCAAAATACCCAATCCTGGCAATATGAAAGCCGGTCAAACCGCGCAAATCGTACAGTGGGATCATGATTTGGCGACGTTTATTCCGATGGGTTATGGCACGGTCAATGAGGATGGAAGTCAGATCACAACAAACTCTGGCTCCGGAATTACGAAAGCAGGCTGGGGCGGTTGCACAGCGACAACTTGCGGAGGCGATCCAGGGTTTCCGCAGTGTGTGCAAGATTTAAAATGCAGCATCTGCGAAAAACTTAGCCCAGAAAACCCCGGCCAGTGCCAAGCGTGTGTGCCTAAAACACTTGAAGAGATTGACTTTAATATAATTGCACCGAAAGATGGCGCGATTGTTGAAGTTTCCACCGAAAGTGAGGCACCTGAAGCTGTTAAGTTTGAGATTTCTACCACTGACGTAGGTAAACCCCTACGTAAGGAATGGACGTTCGAAGGAAAAACCCCAACGTTCTTTGGTTTTAATTTCCCAGTGAATTCACTCGGTGCCAACTTGATAAATTCTGCTATTTGGAATGCAAAAGATCACGATTTTTTCTATCCGCTTACCACCTTGAATGAGGAAGGTGGAAAGTTGAAGGTTGGAATATGTCAAGGCCCAACGCAGCTATTTTCTAAGATAGTTAGTATCACAGTTAAACCGAAAGCGTTAAACCCATTTAAGCAGACGGTATTGGATTTTTTTCCGCAGGTAATGCCAAGCCAATTTAATTCTATTGCACTGCGAAATATTGCGTGTAAGGAAAGCGGAGGTGACAATGTGCAAAGACGCTACAAGCAATTCACTGACTCAGGAAATCCAATATTATCTGGGCTTAACGACGGGGGTGGTGTTGGTATGATGCAGCTGACAGACCCAAACTTTAAGCCATTTTACGGCACGTACTGGGACTGGCGTGAGAACATACGGCTGGGAGCTGGTTTATTCAATCGAAAGCGCACAGAGGCATTCGAAGCAGTGCGTAATGAGAAATTTGAGAACAGGAAACTCCGTGAATGTCTAGGAAGAACCGGACAGACTTGGACCGGTAGTTTTAGCCAGTTTGAACTGCGAACTGAAATAGTACGTCGATATAATTCTCGTAGACAGTATTTTTGGAAGCTCAACGAGTCTGGACCAGATTACACTGATTGTATGGATGGCCAATGGGAAATGTTTCCACGTAGCTACTATTTTGAAGGTGTCTTCCCCCAGCCCGATTACGTCAATCAAGTATGCGATTGCGAGCCAGGGTTTGTGAATCCTCCGCTGAGCTGCGCAGCTTTTATCCCAAGATAGGTGAGGCTTTGTGAGAAAACTAATAATAATAGCTCTATGTGTTTTTGCAACGGACGTTAGTGCAATAAAAATTGTTCTTGCTTCGGGGCACGTCCTACATTTAACTAATGACCTTTTAGCACTGACCCAGATTAGCCAGCCAGATTTTGGATTAAAGCAACACGAACAGCTGCGACAAGGAACGCTTGATCGTAAAAATGGAAGACTTTATTTTTCAGTCAGCACGCAATTCTTAACGCGTAGAATAATTGTCATTAGGACCAAATCACTTAAACTAGAGACTGTTTTGCCTGGGTTTGTTGATGTCAACTATCCGAACTTTGATCATTTTACTTCTATGGCCGAACTCAATAGCGATTCCGATGCGATTGCATTGACGGGACAAAAACCGGATTCACTCGATAAACGTCGCACGGATTTTCACGACGTCTCAACGGGTGATGTATTTATGGAAATTCGAAAAAGATCAAATCCGCGCTTGCCTGGTATACGCGTAGGCAAAGAAGAAGTGGGAGTCATGTCATGTAACACAAAAACCGGTGACTTATTAAATACGTTTCCTTCAACGACCATTTCGCTAAAAGGTGTTGTAGCGTACGACCGGCAGTTAAGCTCAAGCACTTATTTGGTCGACTGTTGGCAGTCTGGTCTTGCGTTTGGGGTACGCGATAAGAACGATTTTTATGATTTTTCTACGTTTGATCTGACTACAAAACTAACAAAGTTCATTGGCACTATTAAGATAAATCCTAGTTTTTTCCGAGCGCTTGATTTTGGAGCTGAATTCGCAGTTTACGGAGGTTCCCACTTAAATCGCGGGGTCATAGGCGTTGCTAATCTCAGCGACACCAATTCTAAGTTTAAGCTTATTGATGTCGATCAAGCGTGGCTAAGCGATGTTGGCTTAGTGAATGGAAAGTTATACATAAGCAATAACCTTGAAGGACGATTTTCCGCATATAAGATCAGCCGCGCATTTTATGTTCTGGATGTGAGTGAGGACCCCAAAGTCACGCGTGTTGATCTCATTAGTGACTTGGCACTATTTCTTAATAGAAACGATAGATATGCTGATAGCCCCTCAAAGGATGCTGAGCGAATGTCAGCGCACCCGTCCTTAGGAAAGATTTCAACGGATTTACGCAAGCAGCTTCTGGAAATTAAACGCTTTGCTGTGATTTACGCGGTTGGGGATTGAGTCAAAGGCCTACTAGTCGGAATCAAAACGTTTGGCTTTGGCGAGTGGAGCTTTACAGTAGATGTCGAGCGGATCTACAGCGTAGAAATTACCGCCCCGCTTGCCGCCGCCACAGTCTTGCTGCCTGAAGTTGAGGTGCTAACCAAAGTGCTATCCAACCGGGATTTCCCGCGTGAAGTGACGATCAACGGCCAGCGCGGGCGCTACCGCTCGCAGGTTCCGGGCGGCGTGGTGTATGGCGCAAGTTTGCCATTGGTGGCGGGTGCGAATACGCTGCTGGTCTAGCCTGAATGCAGTTTGATAATTATTCTTAAAACCCAGCGCCCCCAGCCGCAATCGCGGCAAATAGAATTTTGCATATTCTTCTTAAATCTTGCTCAAAACTCGAGCCAATCCGGTCCCGAACAGCGTCCGCTGCGCCATCTCTTTGGCTTTTTCGATTAGTTCTTTCAATTCACCGACCACACGCCAATAACCCGAACCGATGCCATTGACGCGCGTCGTCCAATGATCTTTATCAAGCCCAAGTTTTGTGAGTGCTTTCGGTTCTGTCGATTCAATTTTTCCGCACTTGCCCGCGTGCCATTCGCGCCCGGTAAAATCAACCAAGTCAATGTATTCAGCATTCGTCAGCGTAGGCACGTTGAGTGATTGCACGCCATTCAGTGGCATCAATGGCCCGCTGGCTTTGGTTTGGTTTGATCGCGCAATATTTTCAGATTGCGCGCTTTGATGCTGGTGTAGCGAGAGCTGCTAATTCCGCTGGCAATGTTGGCGCGAACTGGATTCAAATCCACGTAAGTCATGGCTGCAAGAATCGATTTTTCCGAGAGCAGGGCTTGGCATTTGAAACGGCCTTCCCAGAATCTGCCGGTGACTTTGTCTTCGATGTTGGCTTTGCGTGAGTAAAATCGCCTGACACCGCCTCGGCTATGGTAAAAACCGTGGCGAACGGCTCGTGCAAATGTGGGATTGGGTGAAGCGGCCGGTATTAACGTCTAGAACCAGCGCGAGTGCGCAATGACCAAAGGAAAATATGCGAGCAACTATCGTTCTAGCTTTGTGTTGGTTCGAAGCCACTCAGGCAATTGCTTCTTCAGGACGGGCATCAGATCAACTAAATGCAAAAGCGCAGCTCACACAAATGGGTATCGACGTTTCCGCCAACCAACTCATTGACCATGCCGCGCAGGGTGATCTGAGCACGGTTGAACTACTGCTCGCGGCCGGAATTTCGCCGTCTGCCAAAAATGCGACTCGCCGCGTGACCGCGCTGCATAACGCTGCTAGCCAAGGGCACATGGAGGTATTGGGCACGCTGTTAGTCGCAGGCGCTGATGTCAATGCAGCTGATTGGCAAGGCGCGACGCCGTTAGTTTTTGCTGCCTATGCGGGTAAGGTCGAAGCGATTTCACTTTTGGTGGCTCAAGGTGCGTTGGTGAATTCCAAGCCAACGATAGGCATTACCCCGCTCAACGCGGCTGTCATGTCGGGCAATTTGGATGCGATAAAGTTATTGATAGCTGCAGGCGCGTTAATTGAGCAGTTGGATGCGAACGGGAATTCCGCCAGGGGCATTGCAAAAGCCGCTAAACGCGCCGATATTTTGTCGCTATTGACGAGCGCAAAGGCAGGAACACAATGAGGAATTTTCTAACCTTGGTGCTTTCGATTGCGCTCCTGCTGTCACAAAATCATGCCGCTGCGAAAGCAACCGTGTTGGACTATGCCCCGAGCGACATCAAAAGCGTCGCCCAATTTGCACTGCCGGAATCAGCTTTTCATGACTGGACGCAGGCGCAGGCTGAAGCCAACATCGTGCTCAAGGCTTGGGAAGCAGAACCTGCATCGTTAGCCTGGACGCGCATTCAATTAGCTCGCCATATCAAGCATAAAACGATGCCCACACGTGGCGCGCGAGGGTTAGCGCTTATGCATGTTGCCATGCATGATGCTTATCAGCTGGCGATTACTGCAGGGAAAGGCACCGAGATCGCCCGTTTGGCAATGTCGATGGCGGCGGCTGAATTGCTGGGCTATTTGTATACGGCAGAAGAACGCGCCTTTGTTCGAATCGCTTTTGAGATAGCAGCAGCTTCAGCGAAGACCGACCGCGAGCGCTTACCTTTGGATGCGCTTGCAGCGTTTGCTTTAGGCGCCGCCGTGGCTGCGAAAGTTATCCGCCATGCTGAAAATGACGGGGCGCAGCGTGGATGGAACGGTTCGCGGCTGCAATATTATGGGCAGGATCGCTACTACGGGCCGGGCAGTTGGGAACCCACGCCGCCTTATTTCTACTATCCGCCGGATGAGCCATTTGCACCAAACTGGCGAACCTGGACGCTTATATCTGTCAGTCAATTTCGACCAGTGCCGCCGCAATTTGGGTCAGCGCGCTATCTAGTAGATTTGAACGAGGTGGTTCGCATCAATAATGAAATATTAGCCACCGCCGAGGCATCCAAAGCATCGCCAAGCAACAACTCGGCGCAAGTTGCAACTCTGCCAGCGCCGCAAGCCCTGCCTACCGATGAACGCTATCGAATTGCCAAGTTTTGGGTTGATGGCTACGGCTCGGTAACGCCACCAGGGCATTGGAACCAAATTGCCATAGCGTCAGTATTGCGGGCGAATCTTGACGACAAGAAAACGCTTGAGCTATTCGCCCAGATCAATATTGGCATGGCCGATACTTTCGTCGCGACTTGGGATGCAAAATATTATTACTGGACCATGCGCCCAATTACTGCCGCCAAAAAGCTGCTTAATTTAGAGCTCAAACCGATTGTTTTGACACCACCGTTTCCTTCTTACCCTTCAGGTCATGCCGCATTTAGCGCGTGCGCCGCTCATGTATTGAGCCAGTATTTCCCTGGCGAGAAAAAAGAGCTAATGAAAATGGCACAAGAGGCTGCGATGTCTCGCCTATACGGCGGCATCCACTTTCGCTTTGATAATGACGATGGCTTGCAGCTTGGCATAAACGTCGCGAATGCGACGATCGCATGGTTTTCAAATCGACTGATGGCGTTCTAAACGCAAACTTCGAAACCTCGTTACTGGAAATCGTACACCTTTCTAAAACGCGAACGCCCCAAACCGCTCCGCCAGCCTGGTCTTCCGCTAAGGCCGCAAATTTAGTTTGGCAAAACAAACTCGCCGCCAAACCATTCAGCGAAGCACGGTTTGGCGTGCTTTTTTTAAGGCCAGAAGCTAAGGCGTAACCTGAACGCGTGACTTGCAGCATGGTGACGATGCGCACATGGCAAAGCTGCGCAAGCGCGCTTTAATGCAGTCAATTCAAGGAGTTATTTATGGCTAAGCAAACGCTTTTAGCGAGCAGTCCTATTGGTTTTTATTGCAGCCGCGCGCTGCTGCTTAGCTTTTGTCTCGTGTTTTTGCTTGCTGCGTGCAAGCCTAAATCAGATGAAGACGCCGATGATAAAAAGCCCGAAGCCAAGATTCCAGTTGAGGTGGCGCTGGTTGAACGCGGCGCAATGCTAGCCAGCTTTCAAGGTACGGCGGCGCTGGAAGCGGAAGCCACTGCGCAGGTTGTCAGCAAATCTAGCGGCGTGATTTTGCAAATTCTGGTCGAAGAAGGTGATCGCGTGAGTGCGGGCGCAGTGCTGGCGCGGCTGGAGAATGATCGCCAGCGCTTGTCATTGACGCAAGCGCAGGCCAATTTGCGCAAAGTTGAGAACGATTTCAAGCGGCAAACCGAGCTTTTTAATCGCAAGCTGATTGGTTCGGACGTTTTCGAACGCGTCAAATTCGAGCTGGAAACCCAGCGCGCCAGCTACGATATTGCGCAGCTTGAACTATCCTACACCGCGATTCGCGCGCCGATTTCGGGCATGGTCAGCCAGCGCATGGTCAAGCTTGGCAATCAAATCCAGCTTGGGCAGACGCTGTTTAGGATTGATGATTTTGATCCGCTGGAAGCCAAAGTGGCAGTGCCGGAGCGTGAAATGCAGTCGATAAAAGCCGGGCAAGACGTGCAAATGCTGGTCGATGCAATCACCGGTCAAGTATTTACCGGCAAAGTGGCGCGGGTCAGCCCGATAGTCGATCCAAAAACCGGCACTTTTGATGTCACCGCGCAGTTCTCTGACAACGGCTCTGGCCTGCGCTCGGGCATGTTTGGCCGCATCAATATTGTCACTGCGATTCATCCGGACGCACTTTTGATCCCACGCGCGGCGCTGCTGGGCGAAGGCAAAGATGCGGCGGTCTTTATTATTGATGGCAGCAAAGTTAAGCGCATTAACTTAAGCACTGGGTTGACCGCGGATGGCAGGGTCGAGATCTTGAGCGGGCTTAAAGAAGGCGACAAAGTCGTCACGCTCGGGCAAAACTCGGTGCGCGAAGGCAGCGAAGTGCAGGTGATTGCGCAAAAAACCCCGCCCGCTGCCGCTAGCCCGGTGATAGCTGCGCCAGCGGTGCCCGTTGTGCCTGAAACCGCAACAGAGCCCAATCCAGCCGCAGAACCCAACGCACAAGCCAGCGCTGATACCGAAAAAGCCGAGTAAGTTATGAATCTAGTTGAGTTTTCTACCCGTCGGCGCGTCACGATCGCGATGGTGACGATCACGCTGGTGCTGTTTGGCTTGATCGGTTTGACGCGCCTTAAGGTTAATTTGTTGCCGGATTTGAGCTATCCGACGCTGACGGTGCGCACTGAATACACGGGCGCCGCGCCAAGTGAAATTGAAACGCTGATTACCGAGCCGATGGAAGATGTACTCGGCACCGTTAAAAACGTGACACGTATACGCTCGATTTCGCGCACTGGACAAGCTGATGTTATTTTGGAATTCAGCTGGGGCGCCGACATGGATGCCGCTGGCTTAGATGTACGGGAAAAACTCGAATTGCTACAGCTGCCACTTGAGGCCGAAAAACCGCTGCTGCTGCGTTTTAATCCTTCCACCGAACCGGTGGTGCGGCTTGGCTTGCGCGGCGCGGACGATGATCCAATTGCGCTGCAGCGGCTGCGTACGTTTGCCGATGAAGAATTGAAAAAACGCCTGGAACCGATAGGCGGCGTGGCTGCAGTGAAAATATCCGGCGGTTTGGAGGAAGAGATTCAAGTTAACCTCGACCCTAAACGCATGGCGCAGCTCAATATTGACGCCAGCGTGGTGATTAACAAGCTCGGCCAAGAAAATGTCAACTTAGCGGGCGGGCGCTTGGATGAAGCGAACCAGCGCTTTTTGGTGCGCACGATTGCGCAGTTCCCGACGCCCGCAGCCATGGGCGAGCTAATTATTGCGAATCGGTTATCTGATGGGCAAACGCTGGTTCCGGTGCGTTTGAATGAAGTGGCGACGGTTACCCAGGGCAATAAAGAACGCACCGCAATCATCCGCGTTGATGGCCGTGAAGCAGTGGAAATTGCGATCTACAAAGAAGGCGATGCCAATACGGTGAACGTGGCCGACGGCATTCGCGCGCAGCTTAATAAACTAACCGGCGAGGATGTATTTCTATCGCAAGCTGAGCGCGCAAAAGCGCGCGAGGCAAAAGCTGCGCAGGTAGCGGCGGGCCGCCCAGCCGGGCGTGCGCCCGAGCAAACTATGCCTGCAGGCGCGGTATTAAACGTAATTGAAGATCAGTCAAGCTTTGTCCGAAGCTCGATTAAAGAGGCAATTGAAGCGGCGATTCTCGGCGGTATTTTGTCGGTGCTGATTATCTATTTGTTCCTGGCCGAAGCCTGGGCCACGGTGGTGATTTCACTCTCCTTACCGGTATCGATTGTGGCGAGCTTTTTCCTGATGCAGCAGTTCGGCATTACCTTAAATGTGATGTCGCTCGGCGGCATTGCGCTGGCCACCGGCATGGTGGTCGATAACGCAATTGTGGTGCTGGAAAACATCAAGCGGCTGCGCGACGAAGGCTATGGGGTTTTACAAGCCACCGTGCAAGGCACCTCCGAAGTCGGCATGGCGATAACGGCGTCCACTTTGACGCACATCGCGGTGTTTTTGCCATTGGTGTTTGTGCAAGGCATTTCGGGCCAGCTGTTTCGCGATCAGGCGTTGACTGTCACGTTTGCTATGTTAATTTCCTTATTTGTTGCTATTACGCTGATTCCGATGCTGGCCTCGCTAGAAGGCGGCGCCAATACGCTCTATAGCGATGACAAGGTCAGCTACGCTGCACGCAGCCAGCGCAGCATATTCATGCGCGTGATGGGCGTGCTGTGGGACGTGCTTATTTTTCTGCCGCGCATGCTGGGCAAAATTATTGCGCCGATTTTTACGATCTCCGCAGGATTTGTGTCGCGCAGCTTTGATCGCTTATTGAATGGCTACGACGCCGTGCTGCGTACCAGCTTAAAGCAGCCTACTCTAGTGATTGGCGTGGCGCTATTGACGCTGGTCAGTGCCGGCCTGCTGATTCCAAAGCTCGGCTTTGAGCTGATTCCGGAGTTTGCGCAAAACCGTTTGCAGGTCGATCTAAAATTTGCGCCCGGCACGCCGCTATCAAATACCGATGCGCAAATTGCCGCCATCCAAACTGCGGGCAAAGATTTCAAAGCGGTTGAAGCGCTATATGCCGTTTCTGGCACTGGCACAAGGCTAGACGCTAACCCGACTGAATCGGGTGAAAACGTCGGCCGCTTGACGATCCAGCTGGACAGCGCTGCAGGCCGTGCCGCCGAACCGGAAGTAATCAACCAATTTCGTGCGATCACCAATCTAATTCCGGGTTTAGAAGCCAAATTTGGCCGCCCACAGTTGTTCTCGTTTGATACGCCACTTGAAGTTGAAATCGCCGGTGATGATATCGAGCAGCTCAAAGAAGTTTCCGATGCGCTGCTCACTAAATTTCGTGCCGACAACGCGTTTTCCGATGTGAAAAGCTCGCTCGAACAGGGCGCGCCGGAAGTGCGGATTTATTTCGATCAAGAAAAAGTGGCGGCGCTCAATTTGACCGTTCGGCAAGTGGCCGATCAAATCGTGCGGCAAATTCGCGGTGAAGTCGCGACCCGCTATTCGCTGCGGGATCGCAAAATTGATGTGCTGGTTCGTGCACAGGTATCGGATCGTGATTCACTCGATGCGGTGCGCCGAATTGTCGTCAATCCAGACAGCGCAAGCCCGAACACTTTGGAATCGGTGGCACGCATTGTGGTCACCGAAGGCCCAGCAGAAATTCGACGCGCCAATCAAGAGCGCATCGCATTGATTAGCGCGAATGCCAATGGCGTCGATTTGGGCGAAGCGGCTCTGCGTGCAGAGAAGATTCTAGCGAGCGAAGCGTTGCCGATTGGGCTGCAAGGCCGCGTAGCCGGGCAAAGCTCAGATATGGATTCCTCATTTCAATCACTGCTGATAGCTTTGGCACTAGCGATTTTCTTGGTGTATCTGGTCATGGCGTCGCAGTTTGAATCGCTGCTGCATCCATTTCTGATTTTGTTCTCGATTCCACTGGCATTGGTCGGCGCGGTGTACGCGCTCTGGCTCACCAGCACGACGGTCAGCGTGATTGTATTTATCGGGCTGATTATGCTGGTCGGTATTGTGGTTAGTAATGCGATCGTGCTGATTGATCGGGTAAACCAGCTGCGCGAAGCCGGTGTGCCAAAAGTCGAGGCACTGCTACAAGGCGGACGTACGCGTTTGCGCCCGATTGTCATGACCACGTTAACAACGCTAGTAGGGTTCTTACCGATGGCGATGGGCCTGGGCGAAGGCGCGGAGCTGCGCGCACCGCTGGCGATTACTGTGGTCGGCGGGCTGACTTTTTCAACGCTGTTGACGTTATTGCTCGTGCCGGTGCTTTACAACTTGATTGATCGCAGCCCCGATGTGGTACTACGCAAACCCGCCGCAATCAAGCCAACTGATCGAACCGCCGGAGCGCACTAATGGGCAAAATTACCGACACGTTCTCGCTCGCCGCGCTATCGATCAAGCGCCCGGTCACGGTCATTATGCTGGCGGTGAGCGTGATCGTGCTTGGTTTGTTTAGTGCGCGCTTGCTTAAACTTGAGTTCATGCCTGATCAAGACTTTCCGTTTGTGTTGGTCAGCATTCCTTACCCAGGCGCTTCGCCGAAAGAAGTGGAGCGCGACATTATTCGCCCTGTTGAAGCGGCACTCTCGACCATCAGCGGCGTTAATTACGTTCAGTCAACCGCCAACGAAAACGGCGCAACCATCGGTTTGCTGTTCGGATTGAGCAGCAATGTAAAATTAAAGATTGCCGAAGTGCGTGAGCGCATCGACGCGGTTAAACCCGAACTACCGAACGATGTGCAGCGAATTTTTGTGCGTAAATTTTCAACCGACGACCAGCCAGCGCTGGTGGTGCGGCTTTCCAGCCGCACCCGCGATTTGAGCCGAGACTACGCCTTGCTGGAGCGCGTGCTGAAACGCCCGTTGGAGCGCATTGAAGGCGTGGCAAGTATTGATATTGCCGGGGTTGAGCCTAACGAGGTGGAGATTGCGCTGCTGCCCGAGCGTGTCGCGGCCTACTCGGTAGATCTCAATCAGCTAGCACGGACCTTGAGCGCTGCAAATTTTTCAGTATCGGCCGGATTAATTAGCGATGGTACTCAGCGCTTTAGAGTACAGCCGGTTGGCGAGCTTAGCTCACTGGATCAGCTTGGAGAGTTAAGCGTTACACCCGCTGGAATCAAACTGCGCGATATCGCTGACATTCGTTTGAAAACGCAAAAGGTCGACGCGATCCGAATCCTCAACGGTCGCTACGCCGTTGGACTGGACATACAGCGCGAACGCAGTGCGAATTTGGTCGATGTATGTGATCGCGTGATGGCAGAGCTCAAGCGCATTCAAGACTCCGGCGATCTGAAAGGTATCGAATTGATCGTGGTCGATAACCTGGGCCAGAATGTGCGCAGCTCATTAACAGAATTGGTCAAATCGGGTTATGAGGGCGCGTTTTTTTCACTGCTGGTGCTGTACTTTTTCCTGCGGCACTGGCCAAGTACCTTAATGGTGTCACTGGCCGTGCCGGTGTGTTTGACCATGACGCTAGGCGCGATGTGGGCGTTGGGGCTTTCACTGAATATTTTGACCATGATGGGGCTGCTGCTCGGCGTGGGTATGCTGGTCGATAATGCGGTGGTGGTAGTGGAGAGTATTTTCCAGCAGCGAGAAAGAACGCTCGGTATGGTCGCTGATACCCCGGATGATCCGGGCCACCCAACTAACGCAGCTATTACCGGCACGCGCATGGTGCAGCTGGCCGTTAGCGCTGGTACGCTGACCTCAATCATTGTGTTTTTACCTAACGTGTTTGGCAGCACTTCTTTGGTAGGAAATTATCTATTTTACGTAGCGGTGCCGCTGACGATTGCGCTGCTGTGTTCGTGGCTATTTAGCGTCAGCATTATTCCTATGCTGGCCACAAGGGTGCAGCCGCCAAAAGGTATCCAGGAAGTCAAGATTGTTGAGCGCTGGAAATTCCACTATGAACGGTTGTTGCGCTGGACGCTAAACAAGCGCTGGGTCATGGTGCTGGCGATGCTGCTAGTTCTTGTCAGCGCTGCCATCCCTGGGAGATTTATCACGTTTGACTTTTTCAAAGGTGTGCCAGATCGAACCTTCCGAGCGAATTGGGATATCAAGGGTAACTTCACGCTGCCACAGCTGGAAAAATCCGCGCGCGAATTTGAAGCATTCTTAGAAAAGAATAAAGCAGCATTCGATATTGTCACGATCTATTCTTACATCAGCCAGGATCAAGGTATGGGTACTCGAATTGAGCTGCTACCGGAATCTGAAAGCGAACTCTCGCCTGAAGACGTGCAAGAGCTCATCCGCAAAGGCATGCCGAAGTTTGCGATAGGCGAGCCGCAATTTGGTGAAGGCGGGGGCTTTGGAAGAGGCGGCGGCAGTTCAGACGAAATCGAGCTTGAAATCACCGGAGATTCAAGCGAAGTGCTGGGCCCAATGGCGCAAGATGTTGCGCGCTATCTAGCCGCAAAAGTACCGGAGCTAAAAGATGTACGCTCGGATTTGGGCAATGATCAGCGTGAAATTCGTTTCTCAATCGATAGAGCGCGCGCTGCGGCATTAGGCTTTAGCGCGCAGCAAATCGCCAGCACGATTCAGATATCCATGCGCGGCTCGCCACTGCGAGAATTTCGCACCGATGAGGGTGAAGTACCGATGTGGCTACGCTTTAAAGATTCGGAATCCATTTCGCTAGACACCCTTAAACAAGTACGACTGACAAGGCCCGATGGCACTTCAGTCGCGCTAGACGCATTGGTCACGCTCAGCAATGAGCCTGGCCCAGTGGCGATCACTCGGAAAAACGCCCGCACCAGCGTTACCATTCGCGCAACACGGGGAAAAGGTGATTCGTTGGATAAACTTCGCCCGAAAATCGATGCAGCGATGCGCGAATACCCATTTCCTACGGGCTATGGTTTGAGCTACGGCCAGAGTTTTGAAGACTTCGAGAAAGCCGGTAGTGAGATGGTATTCAATCTATTGATCGCGCTGGTATTGATCTATATGGTGATGGCGGCATTGTTTGAATCACTGGCACATCCGCTCGCGATTTTGTCGGGCGTCGCTTTTTCGATTGTTGGCGTGCTGTGGACATTCTTGATTTGGCCCACCAATTTCTCGGTCATGGCCTTTATCGGTGTCATGATTTTGATGGGCGTGGTGGTCAATAACGGCATTGTGATGATCGAGCACGTCAACAATCTGCGCGCAGAAGGGTTTTCGCGTAGCGAAGCACTCGTTATGGGCGGTAAAGAGCGTTTGCGGCCCATTTTGATTACCACTGCTGCCACCGTTTTAGGGTTGTTGCCGCTGTGTTTTGGCTCGATAGCTATTGGTGGCGATGGTCCGCCGTATTTCCCGATGGCGCGCGCGATTGCTGGCGGCCTGGTGTTTTCTACCGTCGTCAGCCTAGTGTTTTTGCCAACCATTTATTTGATGATGGACGATGTTTCTCGCTGGCTGCGCAGCTTTAAAAAACCGAGGTTTGTAGTGCAGGCACATAGATCACAGCTGGCGGAATAGTGCTTGTGTATCGGGCACTGTCGAACTCGCTTTTTGTCTTGCAGGAATTGTTATTACGTTGAAACTCCATTAAGCAAATTCAGTCTTCCGGCGAATCAAACCCCCATTGTCTTCCGCTGTAAAAAGCCCTGCAATTGCGCCGGGCTGCTTGGTTTTCCGATGTGCCAGCCTTGTAGATAGCGCACGCCGAATGCTTTGAGCTGTTCGGCCTGTTCGGCGGTTTCTACCCCTTCAGCAATCACGTCGGCACCAATCGCATGCACCATATTAACAATGCCTCGCACCAGCTCTAAACAACGCTTGCTGGTCAGCATTTGCCGGGTAAACATTTGATCGAGCTTTACGCTGTCAAATTCAAGCTCGTGCAAATGCCCAAGATTGGAAAAGCCAGTGCCAAAGTCATCAAGTGACACCCGAATGCCGTGCGTGTGGCAGCGCTCTATCAGGCTGCGCACGCTTTTGTAATCCAGCGTAAGGCTTTCAGTAATTTCCAGCTCTAGCCTTGATAAGGCAATGCCGGCGCGCTCGGCCTGTTCGACAATGAGCTCGGCGAAATACGGCTCTGCGCCTTGCCGGGCCGAGATGTTTACCGCGATGAAGGCGTAATCAAATTCGCTTGGCAGTGCTTTTAGCGCATCACAGGCTTTGCGCAGCGCATATTGCCCTACCGGTAAAATCAAAGACGTTTCTTCAGCAAGCTTGATAAATTGCGCCGGCGAAATCGCGCCGCGTTCGGGGTGCTGCCACCGCGTCAGCGCTTCAAAACCAGCAACTCTGCCGGCCCGCACATCGTAAACTGGCTGGAAAACTGCGGAAAGCTCATCACGCTCAATCGCGCCCATCAGCTGGCTTTCGAGGCGAAATTTATCCATCACCCCAGCTAAGCTCGGTTGCGCGGTGCGCTCAGCCATTTGGCTTTGTTCGGCATCTTCAGGCACGGCTTGGGTTAGTGTGCGAGCGGCGCGCAGGCCATCGCGATAGCGCGCCAGCATTTTTTGCATGATGACCGCAATAATCGGGTCAGCTTCCGCTAAACGCTCGTGAATTTGCTCGCGCTCAATCCGGGTCAATATGCAAATTTCCGCTGCGCGGGCGGTAGCAGAGCGCGGCGCATCGTCAATCACTGCCATCTCGCCCAGCAGCTCACCGGCACCCAAAAAGGACAAAATCAATGGGCTGCCATTTTGCATGATCGACACTTCGACGCTGCCCGATTCGATTAGAAACGCCGCGCCAGGTGGATCGCCCTCACGGAAAATATAATCGCCCGCAGCAATGAGCAAACTTGACTGGGCCACACGCACTCAAAATTAACTAAATTGCGCCAAGCATACACCGCTGCGGCATCGCTTGAATTGTTCAAATGGCTAGCGACGCAAAATTTCGCAAGCGGGCAGCATAGCTTCTTACCCTGTGAGAATGGCAGTCTGCAAACTGGTTTGACTTCAAACTACAGGTGCCAAATCGATGAACTCCACCATGAAAACCGTAATTTTCACCAATAACTCCCATTCCAATCAATCCGATATCGATTCCCATCGTGTCACTCGACTATTCAAAAGCTGGTTAGCCCTAGGTTTGTTGCTTAATTTGGGGCTAGGCCAGCTACAACTGCCGATTGGCCCGCTGTGGCTTTGGTTGGTGCTTATTCCTGCGCTCTGTGTAATTGCCGTGCCGGGCGCTTTGGCTGGGTTTGGCAGCATAACCTGGCTCACGCTGCCGCGCCTTGGCTTAAAGCGCGGGCGTGCACAAGCGCGCCGCAGACCAACTGCGCAGGCTTAACGCCGATCGGAATTCCTTAACGCAGGAATCGCTGCAAATACCTGCCGCCCCAGTTCCGCCAAAAATGGAATTCCTAGGCTTTCATACTCGTATTGATCATCGTTCAACACGCCATCGGCATTCACATAAATTGAGGCACTCAACACGCAGCTGCGCGGCTTGGTGCCGGTTTCGCTAATCCATGCGCTGTCATGCAAAAATCCGTAGGCTTCGCCGACTTTATTGGCAATCTGCAAGTTTTCCGGCATGCGCGCGGTTTGATCACCCCACAGCAGAAACTTGACGTAGCTATCCGGATAGTCGTTTTCCGCATAGGCGGGCATGGCTTGGCGCGGCAACGTTCGCAGAATTTGCAGCAAATAGCGCCGATGCGCTGCGCTCAAGCCATCCAACAGCGGCTCTGGAAACGCCGCCTGATCAGCCAAGTTACACACAATTCGGTGCGCATCAATAATAGAAAAATGATTCGACAAACTAAAATCACGCGGGCCTTCAACGCGTTTTTCGGTGGCGTCTAAATAGGCATCGCCGATTTGCACGTTTTGCCCATGATTTGGCGCGCGCGGCGTATGGTGCGAGCGCTGCACTTCACTAGATGGCATGCCAGCGTAAATGCCATTGTATTGGCGCAACTCAAAATCACGACCGCGCGCATTGTCGGCCGGCGTGCAGCTGCCGAGCCGCGCTTGAATCAGCGCTTCACCAAAGCCGAATCGAACCAACTCCTCATTGACGCGCCGCATGCCAACAAACTCCAGCAAACGATTGAACGCGCCGTTATCGCTCACAATCAACATGCGCTCAATGCTGCGCGAAATCGGCTCAAATTCCCGCAGCTGATCCACATCGGCCGAGCAGCTCGGCGGATTGATAATGCGTAGCTCGGTGGAAAGCGCCAATTCGCGCTCTGCCAACGTGCGAAGCGCCAAGATCGCCAGCGGCAGCTTGACCATGCTGGCGGGCGCGTTCCACTCGGCATTTGCACGGAATTTTGCCGATTGCCATGCGCCAGCTTCCGGCCAACTTAGCATGGCTTGCAAGCGAAACACTTCAGGGCGCGCCAGCACTGCGCTAAATCTGGCGTCCTTCGCCAACACCGCCAGCGCTGCGGCTAGCGGATCAGGATTTGATGGCGCTGAAACGTCAGCAGCTTGATTCGCCGTGTGGGTTCCGCAAGCTGACAACATCAGCGTTGCAGCGCCCGCACCTATAAATTTTCGACGATTTGCCATGTGATTCGCGCATAGGGAATTAACAGTGATGGTATTCGAAAAGAGCGGGATGGTGGCTTGGGATACGTTGGTAACCCGCGCCAACAGGATCAGAATTCAATACTAAATTTCCGAATAGCCTCAAAGTAATGCGTTTCTTCTATGTATGGCGCGACTTAAACCCCCTGAGGATCAATATGAATCGTGAAACCGCGCCACAATTTTCCCGTCCAGACCATGCCCGAATATTCAAGCTGACGTTTTTCTTTTGCTTGCCTATACTTTTACTGGTGCCATTCGCGGCGTTCGGACCCTGTGGCCCGGTCAATTTAGCATCGGGTTTGCTATTTTGGTACGCGCTTCCAGGCATCGCCATGAGCGCCCTTTGCCCGCCATTCGCTCTGCTGTTGTTACCATTTTGGATGCTCGGCTGCCCATATGTGCTCGCGCGTGCAGTAGTGACGATGTTGCCTTCTAAGCGCCACTATGCGCAGCAATGAAGCGAGTCAATGGAAGCGCTGCTCTTGCGTAATGAAATTCCATCACTCACGCCGATTGGATGAGATGTTTTTTCAGGTGTCCTACATTCGCCACGCCGAGGCTTATCGAATTCAAGCCCTCGGCAACAAAACCGCAGCCACACAGCCCGTGCGATCATCGCGGTTTTTCAGGCTCAGCTAACCACCGTGCGCTTCGATGATTTGCCGGGAAAGCACTAAGCCAATGCCGGAGCCGCCAGGTTTGGTGGTGAAAAACGGTACGAATAGATTGTCGGTGCCGGATAAACCTGCGCCTTGATCTAAAATTTCGATCAATACGCTGCCGGGCTTGACGCGCGCCAGCGAGGCACCACGCGGCCTTTGTTGCTTTTGGGCGCGTCGCTTGCGCGCGGTTCGCTAATGATGGCTTCGATAGCGTTTTTGCAAAGCCTCCGAAACCTAATCCACTGCGCTAAGCCAACCAAATTGCAAGCAAAACCCTAGTCCACTATTTGACACCACTGCATATCAATACGCGTTATGGTGCCTTGGTCATTTATTGTCTGCGTACCCGCTAGACAATTTGTGGCTATATGCGTCTGCTGAGCCAGCGCTGTTTCTTTCACAACGCGCTTCAGCTCAAAACGCTGGTGTAGCCGTGCCATGCCATCATTGACGACGAGCGTATTCGCATCAATCGTTTCAATATTGACAAGTTCGCTGCCGCCAAAAGAATGCTTTAAAACGAATTTGCCGGGCAGCGTTTGAATAATCTGCATTACCTCGTTATTGCCCCGATAGCGCCATGCTCCCTCGAACGGATGTTCCTTTGCTTGGTTAGGCCGGTCTCGTAGTTGCCAATTGGGGGCAAAACTCACGTTCTCTACCGGGCGGGTGCATGCGCTGAGCCAACAAAGTGAAAAACTTTTTAAAATAATCAAAATTATGCGCAACATGCATAAACTCGGCGGAGGTCGGCGACTGGCCAGAGTTTGACGGGGGTTCACGTGAATTTGCAATTCAAAATGTTCTTGCTTTGGCTCACTTCACTCGTTGCTTGCAGCCAGCTACATGCGATTGCACCTGAGCGCAAATTTTCGAGCCAGATTGTTAGCGTGTTTAGTCGGCTGAATGATTTGCCCCGCAACGGGCGCTTGCAGGCATTCGCGCAAGATCCTTCCGGGCGTATTTGGGCCGCCACTAGTGTTGGCGTATATCGCTACTCTGGTGAGCGATTTGAAGCAATGGGGCCGTTTGCGCCCAAACGCGCAGATGGACTCACGCTGCCTGTCAATGTCATCGCTTTGACGAGTATGTCGAATGGCTGGCTCTATGCTTTAAGCAACGATGGCGAAATTTACGAATGGGATCACGCACGCTGGCAGCTGCGCTTTCAGAAAAAATATGAAATTCACCAGCTAGGCGTGGATCTAGACCAATCACTGCTGCTTGCTGGCCGTACTACGCTTTACAAGCTGCAAAATAATCAGCTCGTCGTGCACCCGGCATTCGCCAATCAATCGCCGAGCTATATTAACCGTATCGTGACCAAGTTAGATCGTGTTTGGCTCATGCATGGCCCAACCCGGCAAACGCAATCGATAGCATCATTCGGTGCGGACAACGTGCTGACGCCAGACAGTCACAGCGCCAATTTGCTCGACGGACTTACTCCAGTGGATTTTGACGTCGCGGCTAGCGGTGCGCGCGTGGCGGCAGGGTTGCAGCTGCGCTATCGCCATGCCAGTGGCATTACGCAAACGCTAACCCGCAACTCGCCTGATCCAAATGTGTCCAGCGTCTTCAGGCGCGACGGCCAGTGTGGTCCTTGTCGGGTGCGCTTGGATCGAAATGGCGGTCTATGGATTGCGGGTATGCAGCAGGCCGGGATTTTGCACTGGAGCCCGAGCATCGGCATGGACGAACGCTTAGATTCTTTGCCCGATCAGCAATCCACTATCGTGATGGAAGATGCCAGCGGTGCAATTTGGGGTGGAATGCATCGCGGTGCAGTGGTCTATCGGGATGGCCCCATTTGGCAGCGCTGGCTTAATTGGGGCGTGGCTGCGGAAAATCAGTCCAACGGCAGCCCGATGGCGCTGGCCCACGCGAACGGCGGCGGATTTTGGATTGCGGCGCAAAACGGCCTTTTGCTATTTGACGCCAATGGTTCGGAGCAGCGTAAAATCGCCTCAACCGAGGTCGTGCGCTCGGTTGCACAGGCTGATGACGGCACTGTTTATGCCAGCACCAATGCACAGCTATTGAAACTGGCCGGGGAAGCGTTGATGCCCATCGGGCCAGCGCTAAGCAGCCCGATCATGGCAATGGCGGCGAACCCGTCGGTCCGCGGAGTTTGGGTCGCGACGTCTGATGCATTGTATTTTTTTGATGGCTTGACCAGCACGCTAGTTATGCCGTTGGCTGCCCCACCCGGTATGTTTTGGGTGGAATCCGATGGTAGCGTGCTGCTTACCAGTGATGCGCTGTATCGGCTACGCATGACGAAAAGTGGCGCGCAAATCGACACATTGCTGCGCCCGAGCCAATCAGAAACTCAGCTGCGTGGCCTTTGGCGCGAGCCTAGCGCGGCGGGGCTAAACGGTGCGCTTTGGATCGCCACTCATGGCGAGGGCGTTTGGCGCTGGGCTGGCGGGTTAGCGGTAGAGAAATTCGGTACAGCGAACGGTTTGGGTATGCAAATTGAGTCCGCCGTCACCACTCATAATGGCGATAACGCAGTGCTTTGGTTGGTGCCAAAACCCACCACCTTTGATGAGCCACGCCCGTTTTTTGCAATCAACGTACAGTCATTGCGCTCGGGCGCTCGCGCTGAGACCCGAATTTTAAATCATCGCGAAGGGCTTATCGGGCCGTCATTGTTCAGCTTGGGCTTTCCAAATACGCTGGTAGACGCTAGCACCGGAAAAATCTGGATTGCTGGGCAAGAGGGCTTAGCCATCGTGGCAAAAACTGATTGGAAAACGCTGCGTTATGTGCCAGCGCCCAGGCTTGCCGAAATGTTTGCGGCAGAACGCTTGATTACAGATAACGGTGTGGCATGGTTTGACGAGACAATTACCCTTCGTGTCAACATCCCGAATGTTGAGCCCGAGCGCATGGCGCTATGGCAGAAAATCGATACCGGTGACTGGCAAAGAGCGCCTGCATTGGGCCGCGTTGATTTAGGACGCTTGGCTTTAGGCGCGCATAAAATCGCGCTGCAAACTCGGCTAGATGACGAACTTACCAGCGAAACGACCTTCGTTAAAGTCAAAGTTAGCGGGCCATTTTGGCGATATCTTTGGTTTAGCGCGCTCATGGGCGCGCTCGGAACAGCCGCCATCTTTTCCACCGCGCGCTATCGCATCCGCGTGCAAAAATTGCAGGCCATTAATCGCGCTGCGCACGAGCAAAGCCTGCAAGAAACAGCGGCCGATTGGGCCGGCTTGGCACGCTTTGACCGTATCGTTTTATCGGCATTGGTTCAAAGCGACGGGGTATTTTCGGGCGCCCTTATGCAGCTAGACAAAGTCCTTGGTGTAACCTCAGATTTAACGGAGCGTTTAACGGCGGCATCTGAGCGCTTGCGCATTCGCGGGATGCTGCAGATGAATAGCGGCGGGCAGCTTTCCGTGCGAGCGTCATTGCGGTCTTTTTCGCCCGCGCTGCGCCCCTTGGCTGACGTGTTGGCGAAAGAATCTTTGCTAATTAGCCACTACCGCACGTTGGAAGTTTTGGGTGAAGGCGGCATGGGGATGGTGTATCGCGCACTGGATTTAGACTCTGGCGAACAAGTTGCGCTCAAACTCGTGCGTCTTCAACACAACGCCGAAGCAAACTTAGAAAAGCGATTTTTTCAGGAAATTCAGAGTTTGGGGAAAGTGCGCCACCCCAATGTTGTGAGGCTGTTAGATAGCGGCAAACACGGCAATGATGTTTTTCTAGCCTTGGAATTCGTACCTGGAGAAAGCTTAGCTAATCGCTTGAAACTCCTGGGCGCTTTGACGTCGGAGCAAGCATTGCCGATTCTACGCGCCATTGCCGAAGGTTTGCTTGCCCTGCACGCGGGCGGTGTGACCCACAGAGACGTCAAACCAGCCAACATCGTTTGCCGAAATATTGGCGGCGCGATTTTGATTGATTTGGGCCTTGCTTTAAATGAAGAACAAACCACCCGCCTAACCCAAATAGATCAAACCGCTGGCACCTTAGGCTACATGGCGCCCGAGCAACTCATCTTCACCGATGATGGCAGCGCGCAAGTGCTGACCACTAAACTAGACTGGTGGGCATATGGCGTAGTCTGTTTTGAAGCGCTGGTCGGATTGAGCCCGTGGGCCACCGATGGCATGAATTCGCAGCTGGTCAAAATCAGCATGTTTAATCCCAACGGCCCGCCGCGCCGCGCCTACCCAGAAAACTTCCCGGCTGACTGGCGTGCGCTGATTGACTCATGTTTAGTCGTGAATGCAGAAGATCGCATGCCAGATTTGAGGATTTTAGGATTGGAATTAAGGCATTAGCCATTTTTAGCGCCATTTGTGGCGGAAGTCGCATGCTGTCATACCCACAATGTTTTCAGGAGTGCGCAGATGATTAGGCTAACGTTGGGTTTTGTAGTGGTGGTGATGTTGTTCCTAAGCCCAAACCCTCTAAATCCTTCGAGCAAAAAATGCAAAACTTAATGTATGACCATCTTAGAAAAACCCGCGCGTTTTTGACTCACACACTCGGCCGAACCGAGTCGCTAAAAAAGCTAAATGAACAGCGACAAATGTTGAACGCCCCGTGCCGCGGAATTTAGAGGACTTCGTGAAATCGGTCGAGCCATTGGATCTAAAACTCGACCTTGGACTCAAGAAGGCTGGGCGAGATACGGTGTCGGCAACAGTTGGTTCACAGGAAATACCGCCAGCACCTGCGGTTTACCAACGCGCTGCAAAAAATTCCCGAGCGGCGATGTGGTTTTTCGCGCTTGCAGTGGCGGTTGCAGCGCCCGTTTTATACTTTTTATGGCGTGCGGCGTATCCCGTCGAGGGCGAAGCTATTACAGCACATACGGACGGCGCAACCGAATGGCCTTATGCAGCGCAACCCGAGCCTGTCACCCAAGAGAGTACTCCAGAAGTTTTTCATTACGACCGTCAAGAAATTAATCGCCTGACGCTGTTGTTGCTCGGCGAATGGTATGAGGGGGCTAGAGATCATTGGCATTTCAACACCCAAGGCGATGTGGTGTGGCGTAATCCAAGCGATAAGGAATTTCGGGGCACATATCGGCTGGGTTCTGATGGCAAACTCGGCATACGGTTTAACAACGGCGCCGGCGCTAGCTTTCAACTGCGGGAGAACTCGGTCAACACGCTCGAGTTTCAAGCGCCATCTGGTAGCAAAGAATTGCACCGCGCCGAAGCGACGCCTTCTTTTTCTTGCGTAAATGACATCAACGGCCTGGAACAGCTTATTTGCGAGAGCAAATGGCTGGCTGCGCTGGACCAACGTCTTGGTCAAGTCTACGCAGAATTGCTTTTGAGACTGGACTCCGAGGCTGCGAATGGAGTCAAACAGGCGCAGCGTAGATGGCTGAGCGATCGCAATGGCGCCGGCGCGACGGGGAATCCTGAGCAGGCGCTGGCGATGGCCTATTCTGATCGAATAAAGCAATTGTGCAATTTCGGCGATGTACCGGCGTGCCGTATTCCAGCAGGTGGGAATGGTATCGTCGGGAGCGTTGGAAACCCCGTCTCGGACTCCAAATCGACAGAAAGTTCTCCCAGCGTAATTGGCACGTGGGAGGATCAAGACGGTTATTGCGCCTATTTTGACAGTGGGCAGCTGAGCTGTGTGATGAATGACGGCTCGACACTGAAGCGCACCTGGGTACAACAGGGCAATACCGTGGAATGGTTTGGCGGCAACAAGCGCTACCTGTATCAAATAGAGCAAATTAACGCTGACACGATGACGCTGGTGAACATCCTTCCCGAATCCGCGCGCGGCACGCGTTGGGTGGAGCGGCGCATGCTGTGTGCCAATTATTACTGCAGGGCCCAAGACGGTAGTTGGAAGTTTCAGCCAAGCAATTAAAAAATCAAAACACTCAGGAGAAATTTTATGGCGTTAGTACTTAAAAAATGGACCGCACAAAATACGGCCGACAGTAACGGCAACTTTGCGCATTTAATTGGCCGCGAGGCAGGCCTGTTTGCTTGGCTTTTATCCGTGATGGGAATTGACGCGACCACCTCAGTTGAAATTCAAGAAAACTTGGTTGTTTTTAGCCAAGGTTCGCTTCAGGGCACTGAAAAGCGCGTTATCCCGCTGTCCTCGGTCTGTTCCGCTTACTACGGTTATAAAAAGCCTTGGAAAGAGGCGCTGTTCATTACAGTACTGCTGGCCCCTTTATTTTTTATAGGCCTGCTGCTTGGGCCATTGTACTATTTTCTCAATAAGACTTTGACCGTGGGAATTGTCGAGCAATCCGGCTGGACAGGTGGTTTTGCGTTCAAGCGCTCAATTATTGAAGGAAAAACTATTAGCGAGCAGGAGGCCTGGGCGGTAATACAGATTATTCGAGCGCTGATTGAGCGTCAGGCCATTAAATGACCAGGCACTCCGGTTTGTTTGCAAAAGGTCCAGCAATGTCTCTTAAGTGCTTTGTTGTTCTTGCGTTGATTTAACGAATCGCTTAAACGTTGAGATCCAAATGTTGAATTCTAGAAAAATTAACGATTCGACTTCAACATATGTTGAGAATTAGAGTAAATCTAGTCTTGCTTTAATCGGTCCGCCCAATTACCGTGTCGAAAGTCACGGTTTTGATTTAGGAATTGAACATGCGGAATCGTTCCCTAGCTATAGCAATATTGGTTCTGTTTGGTGCAGTTGACGCGCTTTTTGCGCAATCCTCAGTGGGCTCGCTGTCGGGGCAAGCCTCAGCCAATGCAGTCGTTATCCTCAAAAACATCGATACTGAGCAAACCAGGCAAGTTTCCGCCAACACCGAAGGGCGCTTCAATTTTACTGCGCTTGCGCCCGGCAGTTACTCAGTCAAGAGTGGAAATTCCGAGCAGGATGTGCGTATTAGCATTGGTAAAGGTTCGCGTGTCAATCTAGCCGAATTGGCGCTTGATGCGGTGATTGTTTCTGGCCGTGTAAATGGCAACCCAATTGACATGAGCAGCGTCGAATCCAGCAGCGTTTTTACCGCCGAGCAGCTGCAAAAGTTGCCGTTGCCACGCGACATTACCAACGTTGCGCTGTTAGCGCCCGGAACGGTTAAAGGCGACACCGCGTTTGGTAACTTGGCCTCTTTCGGCGGCGCGTCAGTTGCGGAGAATGGTTACTACGTCAATGGGTTTGATGTGACTAATTTGCGGAAGTTAATCTCCTATGCCGCCATTCCCTATGACGGAATCGCGGAACAGCAAATTAAAACCGGCGGCTATGGCGCGGAATTCGGGCGCTCGCTTGGGGGCGTTATAAATATTGTGACGCAGCGTGGTACCAATACGTGGCAGGGCGGCGTGAGCGCCTATTGGGATCCAGAATTCCTGCGTGAGCGCACCAACAATGTGCTTTCCCGCAATATCGCTGAAGATCGCTTCTCTAACTACGGTGCCGACAATCGCAGCAACGAATTTGTATACACCGCATCTGTTGGCGGACCGGCGGTGCCGGAGCGGCTTTTTATTTATGCGTTGGTGGAAGGGCGAAAAAACTCATCCGACGGCTACGAGGCGCGAAAAAGTAACCACTCTGAAGCTAATGACCCGACTGGCATACTGAAATTAGATTACGTCGTTAATGACACACATACGCTGGAATTCACTGGCATTCGTAATCGCGTTAACGCTACGACACGCTTTTTTTTGAATGCACCAGATTCACTATATTCTGGCCGCCACGAAATCCCAAAAAACGCTACCAATACCAAATCCGGGGGTGAGGTTTTCATTGGCAAGTACACCGGCCACTTGAGCGACACGTTCACGCTTTCGGCGACGTTAGGGCAGCTCAACAATACGGTGGCCTATCGCACGCCTGATCCGTTGCCTGGCGGTGATTGTCCGGCAGTGTATGACTCGCGTTTGGGCACCACGCGGTTAGATTATCTTGGCTGCTGGAGCCAGGAACAATTTACGCTGCGCGACTCGAATTTTGGCCCGGATGAGGATCAACGGCGCTCATTTCGAATTGACGGCGAATGGCATGTTGATGCGCACGCGCTGCGGTTTGGTGTCGACGCCGAGCGGTTCGAGTCTACTCAAGGCGGCAATACGTACTCGGGTGATATTTACTATCGACTTTTTCGCACGGGAAGCGCTGCGCGCACGGTGAATGGTGTCTTGGTAGCGCCCGATACGAGCTACGTTCGTACCCGAACGCTGGCGACCTCATCAGGCACATTTAGGGTCGAAAATAGTGCGCTTTATGTTGAGGATAGCTGGCAGGTTAGCGATGATTTCCTTGCCTATCTTGGCCTGCGCTCAGAAGCTTTCGAAAACTTAAATGGTGATGGCGATAAGTTTGTTGACGCCCAAAACGCAATAGCGCCACGCTTGGGCGCCGCCTGGGATATGCGCGGTGACGGCAGCTTAAAGTTATTTGGAAATGCCGGGCGCTATTACATTCCGGTGGCCGCGAACACCAATATTCGCGCTTCCGGTTGGGAGTTTCGCGGCGAGGTTTTTAACGTGTTCGACGATGTTTTAGATGCTAACACCGGCGTTCCGCGCAGTATTGGCGCGCAAGTTGGAACCATAAATGAGACCGGTAGCCGACGCGCACCGTTGCCGCAAACGGTAGCCGCATTGGATTTGGAACCTATGTTTCAAGACGAAATTATTTTGGGCGTGCAGCAAAATTTAGTAAATGGTTTGTCAGTCGGCGCACGCGCGATTCATCGCCGAATTGGCAATGGTTTTGATGATTTTTGCGCGCATCAGGGCTTTGTTGACTGGGCCGCCGATAATGGCTTTGCTAACTTTAATGCGGGCAGTTTGGCAAATTGCGTAATCATCAACCCCGGGCGCGATTTAAATATTGCGCTGGATGTCAACAATGATCGCGTACTGCGTGATGTAACCATTCCGGCTCGTTACTTGGGTTTGCCAGAATACAAACGTAAATATGTGGCGCTGGAGTTTTTTTTCGAGCGCGCATCGACAGATTTCGCGCTGCAAGGGTCTTATACCTATGCGAAAAGCTTCGGCAACGTCGAAGGCTATGTCAACTCGACTCTAGCGCAAGACGACGCCGGAATTACCCAAGATTTTGATTTCAGTATTTTCACCGACGGCGCTGACGGCCCGTTACCGAATGATCGACGCCACACATTCAAGACTTTTGGTAACTATCAGCTAGCGTCAGAGTGGAACTTTGGCGGCAACGCAATTTTGCAATCTGGCCGCCCGATTAACTGTAATGGCTTTGCTCCGCTTGGCGATGATACAGACTCGGCGACTTTACAATTTTATGCAGCCTCAAGCTTTTATTGCGTCAATAGCGCTGGCGTTAGCGAGCTCGGGCAGCGTGGTGACCGTGGCCGCACGCCATGGATGTTTAGCCTTGATGCAAGCGTTGCGTATACCCCAAGCTGGTTAGATGACAAATTGCAGGTCAAAGTAGACTTTTTCAACCTACTCAATAGCCAGCGTGTAACGGAATTCAACGAGACCGGCGATATCACCCGGTCTGCCCCCACGCAAAACCCAAACTACTCGAACGCGGTAAATTTTCAGAGTGCGCGATCAGGTTTACTGTCAATTCGCTATCAGTTTTAGCGTCAAATTTTTACCACTAGAGCCGATCAACGCTAGCGGATTTTGGATCTAAATCCTGAAACGCCTTGCCTTGCACCGCTTCCCAAGTTAACCCCAGGCTGTTAACTAAATTGCGTAATGTTGTGCTGGGATTTTGATGGCGCAAGAACCGATTTATGGTTGAGTACCTGCGATTGCCTAAGGCGTTGCCGACTTTGCGCAGGTCTTTCGTATCTAAAATCAAGGACCTAATGCCCTCAACCGTATAGCTGGCGCGCGCCCGAGCAACATAAGCACCCAAGCCGGTGTTTTGAATAAAGTGTTTAAGCTTGTCGCGGCTATCAAACTCAAGCGAAAGCCGCTTAAAGGCTTGGTTGATGTTTCCCTGGGTGGACTTCAATACGTCGCGCACACGCACGTTTTTTGCCGCATCCATTTGCTCAAGGCTGCCGAGCTCGCCCAGGTAGTGATCCACATACGCAAGTGCCAAGCTTGCCGCTAACGCTAGCTCTGACACCATGCCCTCCTCAAGAGCTGAAAATGCGCCGTGGTCACCGCGCCGATCAAGATATAAAACGCCGGCAAAGCTTTGTGGCGCAGCCGGCGCAGTCAAATCGCGAAGCGGCGCACCTACGGCAAAGCGTACGCCTAAAATTGGCCAACTCTTGGAGCTGTCCATGCGGCCCAATTGCAGCGGCCTGAATAACGGCGCATTCGTTTGGCGAACTTCTTCTAAAAACGTCGTCGACACGAAGTGACTTATTTGCGCATGCACCAGTTCTACCGGGTGCCCTGGGCAATAACCTCGCCATATTTGCGCCGAGCGATCAAACATGGCCACCATGACTGCATCTGCATTCAGAGCAACCTGTGCGCGTGCCGCTAGCATCGATAACGCTTGCGCCCGGTCTTGCGCGCTTGGCAGATCCTGATTCAGAAATTCCCCCACCTGCATGCGAACTACCTTTGTTTACGGTTGGTGAAGTGTAGCTGGGTTGAGTTGCCATTTATGGCGCTGCTTTTGGCGGATGAGCAGTGGCAAGGTGATTGCTCAATCTGGCCAAAAGAGAAAACTCAAGTGAAAGTGATCACGCTATTTTTTGCAGTATTCGCGGCTTCGTTGATTGGCGGCTGCGCGCCAATTCAAATGAAGAAAGAAATGGGCGCATTAAGTTTGGGATACACCCCGCCCGATGCGCAAAAGTCTGCGCAGCGGACGATTGCTATAGTCCAACCCATTTTTCAGGGCGCTAACAGAATTGATGATGGCAGATTCCTAAGCTACGGAATGACAGCGACAGACGCCGATATTGTGTTGGACTTTGATCGCCAATATCGAGAACGACTCGCAACTGCGCTACGCGATAGCAACCTCTCCTTAATCAGCGCGCTTGGCTTTGCAACGATGGGCCCATTTCGAAACTTTGACGAAATGACTTACCCGCAAAAACAAAGCGCCTTTTTGGCGAGCGTGCCCACCTTAAACTTCACGATTGACAACAAAATTGGCAACGTTTCCTGCACTGCACTGGTTTGCACGATAGAAGGCACAATCCAAGTATCGGGCGAAATGTTAGTCCGCTACGTGGAGCCGCTCACCGGTCAAGCGCTGTTGAATAAACGCATAGATTTATCTGAATTTTCAATTTCCAAGTCATACATCAAAGAGGGAAGAAGGCCGCCACCACCGGGTGAGACAGGCGTAACCATGGCGCTCGCAAATGGTATCTCAAATGCGATGGGGCGAAAAGCGATGCAGGACAATTCGGATCGGGTGCTAACTGAAGCCATCAATGAGTTTTTTGCTAAAGCCATGAAAAAAGTAGAAACCTTCACTTCCAGAGAAGAGCTGCTGGCAATGGAACGCGACGTGCTAAAGCTAAAGCAAATCAAGCGATTTTAATTAGCGCAACTCGGCGGCACCGCTATGAAAATTACCACCCGATTGATGTGTTTTGCAGCAACGCTGGTGTTCTCAGTGCATGCTTCAGCCTCCAGTACCCGCATTGATCCGCAAAATTTCCGATGCGAAGATTTGATCAACGCGGGGTCAAACCAACAAACCTGGGATCAAACCTTAGAAGTAGAGCACTGTGATCGGGTGAAGCGTTTAGCGCGCATTGCCAGCTTGTCTTTGCCCGGCGCAGAACCCGAGTTTTTTGTTGAACGAATTGCTCGCGGAAGGCTGGCCAGTATTGATGTAGACGTGCCACTGGTACGCGTGGTGTTTCCACAGCGGGTGTTTTTCGACACTGCTTTGGATTCTTTGCGCCCTGAAGCCTTTGCGGTAATTGAAACCGTTTCAGAAACATTGAAGTTGGACGTGCCCGACGTAGCAGTGTTCGTTGCAGGCCATACCGACCCGCGCGGGAAGCGCGAATACAACCAGAATTTGTCGGTAGATCGCGCTAATTCAGTTGCGGAAGCGCTGCGCGATTCAGGCTTAAAGTACGGCTCCATTTGGCGCGTGGGCTTTGGCCCGGATATGCCGCTGGTGCCAAATGATGGCCCGGAAGCTTGGGGCTATAACCGACGAGTGGAGTTTCTATTTGCCGCCAAATCGCAAGCGGTGGCCGCGTGGCTGGCTGACACGCAAGTGGATGGGCTGTGTTCGGCGCGCACTGAAAACGAATCTCAAACCTGCAAGAAAACAATCACCTTGCGAAGTAACTATCGCGCTGCGGAGGTTGTATCGAAAGCCAAACGCGATGCTCATGCCGCCAGCGTGCGCATTGATTTAGACGCGTTTCGCGCTGAGCAAGCAAAGACGACCGTCGGCAGCGTAACTACTGTCGCGAAAACCGATAAACGAGTTGGCATTGTTTTGCGCCCCGAGTTAGGGCGAGTAATCAATATCAATCCTGTTTCAAGAACTACTCAAGCCGTAAAAGGGGAATTACATGTCGGTCGATGAGTATTGCACTCTAGATTTATCACTTTCTTCGCATGATTTATTGAGCGGCGCCAATCGCGATGCAGCCGGTCAAAATATCGATCTAACCAATAAGTACGACAAATCTCATCCCGCAGGCGGGCTTACTCCGAATGAATTAAGTTGGTTTAACCGGCACATTGCACAAAAGCGATCAACGGCAATATCGAGCATCAACAATCAAGCGAAACAAATGCGCCTAGATGGCAATGATCAGGGCATATTTGCGCCCATCGAGCGCTCACAAGCGGAACGAAATTACAACGATCGGTTAAAATCAATTAGCGATGATTTTGATCGGAAAAATTCGGCACTAGTACGCGATTATCAAGAGAAAGACCGCGATTACCGAAGGCATAAAAATGCGGAGAACGGGCGTGAGGCTAAAGCGCCATCAATCATCTTAATTACTTTAGGGCTAAGTTTGCCGTTCGTTATTGAGGCGATGATGAATTTTGAAAGCTTCAAAAAAATGCCATACGTTAAATCTGGTGCGGTTGCTTTAGGCGTTACGTTTGCGGTAGGTTTGATGATCGGAGTTTCTTCGGTATTTATCGGGAAATTTTGGAGGCAATATACCTACCATACGCGGGCTGATGACTCTGCGCGGGGCAATTCTGGATGGCCTTTGCTTTGGATAGGTTTGGCGTGTGCCTTTACCGCGTTAGGAATGATTGCTTTTGCGCGCTATATAAACTTTTTGCCATTGATGCAGCAAGCGCTGATCCTTGGGCAAGCACCGCCAAATTTGGCATTTGCGTTATTAGGTAGTCTTTTGGGAAATCTCGGCTGTCTTGCCGTTGGTGTCGCGATCACGTTTGCACTCCATGACCCAAACCCTGAATATGAAGACGCTGCCAAACAACGCGGTCTATTAGAAAAGCGAATTGCCTCGCTGCGCAAATCCATGATCGATAAACCTGCATCGGAGGCATTACGTCGTTATAAAAGCGATGAAAACGATATTGGTAACAAGCAGCGTGTCATGGAAGGTAACCCGGCCTACGCAAACCTAATGACGCAGTTCGAGCAAATAAAATCTAAAGATCATGAAGTATCAAGTGCGCTGCAGAATTATCGCCAGCATTTAAGCGCGTTGTTGCAAGAACGCGGTGGAAAATTTGAATTCAGTATGCGTGACTGCTCTGGCAATCCGGTTAGGGCCATCCAAAACATAAGCTTGTCAGAATATCAGACCTATCCTATTAACCTATTTTTAGCGTAGCTGGGGCGCCAAGTGACCAAACTCAAAATTGCAGCAGGCGCCCTAACATTTATCCTTACAGCGTGCGGCGACAATGTCGCGCCGAATGCAAGCGCGGGAGGCACAAATCAAATCTTTAAAATGGAAACTTATTGCGCTGTGCCGGACATGGCGGTGTCGCTTCGGCATACGTTTATAGTTTTAGATGAAGCCATGATTGTTGCAACTCAGAGTGCGGAAGATTTCGCGCAGAAAAATCAAACCATGCGCGACGTCGTCATGGGGCTTGCCGACCCACTCGGTGCAATTGAACAAGGGCGAACCTCGGCGCGTGAGCGCATTACATTGCTGGTTGCACCTCAGGACGGATCGTCCACCAAACAACTGTTCACTGGTTGCGTACCGGGGTTAACCGCGCGCGACCGAGAATTGCTGGCCAGCGGACAGTCAAGCACATCAAAATTCTTTTCTGGCAGCGCTGAAGACAAGTTTTTGGAAGGTGCGGCAGAGTTCCGTACCGTCATGGTCGGCGCATTGATTCAGGGCGCGCGCGCAAAACCCAGCACCGCATCGCCAAGCGAATCGCGCTACTTTCAAAGCCTGCGCAACTTCGGCCAAGTTCTTGCATCTTCGGAGTCTACAAGGCGAGTAATTTTAGTCACTGACGCTATGCCAGCTTCTAGCGCCCCGAACGACACTGATTCGCGCCAGCAAGGCTTTACTGCCGCGCACGAATCCAACCTCGACTTCGGAAACTCTTCCATTTACATATTGGGCGCGGGGGGCGATTCCGCACAAAATTTAGCGCGCGCCGAGGCGTGGATCACTGCGCAAAACGGCTCACTTCTGGGTTGGTCGAAGCAGCTTGAAGGCATAAGTTTTCAACCTGCGCCCACAACCGTTGCGCGCTTTGTCGGCACGTCCACCTATCCAGATGGGCAAAGCCTGGTGACCAAAGTCCGGATTGCCTATGACGACAATGGCAAATTGGTCGATTCGTGGCTGATTCTTACCGATCTAAACGAATACGCCATTCCACTATCTGGACAGGCTATTTGCAGCGAACCTGGAGCTTGCGATTTTCGCGCTGACAAATCAGGTTTTGCGCAGTCCTGGGTAGTGCAGCGCGGCAGCGAACCCACTTTTGATGAGAAAGCACCCTTTGCAGGCTTGCGCGAATGGAGCATGAAATCTGCGGGCAGCAAACTATCGGGTGAAGTGTTTGACAGCGCTGTGGACAGCATTGCCGGTAACACGAATTCCAGAAGCATTCCGTTTTCTGCCACTGCCCAACTCAAAGCCACATTCTAAGGAATCTCTATGCTAAGCGCAATTTTCAACCGAATATTTGGTGGGGTTTTGTTGATCGCAGTAGTTAGTGTTTTACCCGGGTGCGCAACCAATGGACAGCCGCTGAGCACAGAACAAAAGATCGGCAGGTGTGTCGGCGGTATTTTGCTAACAACTGCACTTTGCCGATTAGCAGGAGATCAGAAGCTCGCGAAGCAGTGCGCCGTTGCATCTATTGCCGCGTGCGCTGTTTGGCTGGTTTATAACAACGCACAGGACAAAAAACGGATAGCCAACGCGCGCCAACGCGCGCTAGAAACGGGCCAAGCACAGCAAGATGAGTGGCGCAACGATGGCGATGGCCGCATGCGAAAAGTCAGCGTAAGTTTGCGTCCGGATCAAATGCTTAACAACGGACAACCTTGCAGAACCGTTGACATTGAAGCGGCATCGGAAGGGACTGAAGGATTGGGTAAACACACTGAAACCTATTGCCGAACGTCGGAAGGCAATTGGGCTCCGCAGGCGACCAATGTTTAGGCGCACGCTACTGCAAGGAATCAACGTGAAATTCAGAAACGACTCGATAGCAGCAAGCAAAACATGTCGCAGCTTAGTAGGCAGCTTCATAGCTGGTTTCGTGGTTTTCGCTTACTCCGAAGCGAGTGCAAATAGTGACGTCGGCGGCCTAACAGAAGCCGAAGGTCAGGCTATTTTCGCGCAATATATCGACGGACGTAGATTAGATCGCATCGCGATTCAAAAATTCAGCGTGACTGACATGCGCGGTGTAAATGGCGAAGCGATTGCTAGCCATATTTTTCAGTATTTCAACGCAAGTCTCAGAATGAACCAGGACGGTGGTGTTGCTACGCGCAAAGCAGGAAGCGATGTTGAATTTCCATTTGGCGAAATCAAAGTTGAAGCTCTAGGAAACGGTGCGACACCAAGCGGTTTAAGGCGCGCGTGTGCGGGCCAGACCTTGAGCATTCAAGGGGCAGTGGAATGGAAGCTGGTTGATGCCAATTGGCGCGCGCAAGGTGCCAAAATGAAAATAACTTACGACCCAACTATGACCGTATGTGGCGCGAGCAGCATCAGCGCGCCTAATCGTGGCAGCAACTCCATTAGCCGTGCAAAGCAGCCCCCGTTGCCCGGTGAAGGTCGTTACATGCGTGAATACTTGCAAGATGCTGTTAAAAATAGTGCTAAGTGCTCAAGCGTTGGCGAAATATTTGACCTAGTGAAAGTAGGTGAAGGCGGCTACGTAGCCAATGGTCGGCAATATTCAACCTATGAATTTTCCTTGCAAATGAGCTGTTTGGAGGGCCAACCGGAGCATCGCTATAAGGGGCGCGTGGACTATAGGGGCGATGTGCGTTTTGTGGTTCGAATTGATCCGCCGCTGTAACTGTTGCTTTCAATAAATCGCTATTAGCGGATTTCAGTATCGACCGGTATTTTCCAGTTCGTTTACTCAAGCCCTCGGCAACAAAACCGCAGCCACACAGCCCGTGCGATCATCGCGGTTTTTCAGGCTCAGCTGGCCACCGTGCGCTTCGATGATTTGCCGGGAAAGCACTAAGCCAATGCCGGAGCCGCCGGGTTTGGTGGTGAAAAACGGCACGAATAGATTGTCGGTGCCGGATAAACCTGCGCCTTGATCTAAAATTTCGATCAATACGCTGCCGGGTTTGACGCGCCAACGCAGTACCACTCGGCCTTCGTTACCCTCCGGCGCATCGCTTGCACGCGGCTCGCTTAAGGTGGCTTCAATGGCGTTTTTGCTGAGATTGATAAGCGCTTGCGTCAGTTGATCGGCATCGAGTGATAAGGTTACTTCCGCTCCCTCGTCAATCGTCACGCTCATGCGCGGGTCGAACTTTGCCAGCCGACGAATAATCGGTGCTAATTCGGTAGGCTGAAATTTCGGCGGCGGCAATCTGGCCAGCGAAGCGTAAGCGGTCATGAATCTGCTTAAGCCGCCCGCGCGTTCGGCGATGGTTTGCAGGCCATCTTTAACATCATCCTCCCAATCGTCAGCGCGCTTTTCTTTAGAGATAATCGCGCTAAGCGATTGTGACATCGAGCGAATTGGCGTTAGCGAGTTGTTTAGCTCATGCCCGAGCACGCGAATCAAGCGTTGCCAGGCACCGCGTTCTTCTTCGCGCAGCGCACGGGTGAGATCGGAAATGACGAGCAGCTGGTGTTCGCGGCCGCGATCGCGAAACAGCCTTCGGCGAAATTCAAACCGGCCTTGGCCGCCGGAAAAACCCTGCGGTTCGATGCGCTCATCCGGGCCGGAAAGAAATTCCCGCAGGCCAAGCTGTTCGGCGTGTACTTCACCCGGCGCTTTGCCATCCAGCATAAACATTTTCAGCGCGGCGCGATTAGCGAGCCGCAGCAGGCCGCGCTCGTCAAACGCCAAAACGCTGACATCAACTTCATCAAGCACCTTATTTAGCAGCGCACTGGCTTCTTCGGCACGTAGCCGATCAGCGCGCATATTTTCGGCTAAATCATTGATTTGTTTTACTAAATAGCCGAGCGCGCCGGGCCGCTGCGAGCCGGTGCCGCGCAGGCTGCAATCGCCTTCGCGCAGCGCTTCAAGCAAATTCGAGGCGGTATTGAGCGGATACACGACTTGGTTGACCAAGCGCCGGCCGCCCCAAGCTGAAAGCACACAGAATATCGCGCTAATACCAAGCTTGGCTGAGCTGGGCCATGGCGTGGCGTACACCGCTATGACGAGTGCAACGCAAAGCGGCACCAGCATGGCGAACAAGCGCCAAGTCAGCGCGCGCTCCATGCTGAATTCATCGAGATAGCGTTTGCGCCGTTTGGACGTCATGACCGAGCTCATCCGTTTTCAGGCTCTGAGGTGGACATGCCAAATTTTTCTAAGCGCCGATACAATGCGCTACGCGATAGGCCGAGATGTTCAGCCGCTTGCATGATGTTGCTGGAATAGCGCTCTAAGGCTTGCCGAATCAACAGCTGCTCGGCGTCTTCTAGCGTCATGTGATCCAGCACTTTCGGCGCAACTGCTGGTCCTACTTGCAGCTGTAAATCGGCGGCAGTGATATGGCGCTCCGGGCACAACAGCACCGCGCGCTCTAATACATGATTGAGCTCGCGCACATTGCCCGGCCAGCCGTAACGCAGCAGTGCATCAATCGCGCTTTGCTCAAACGAGAGCCCAAGCTTTTGATAGCGCTTGCCGTGCGCGTGCAAATAGCTTTCGGCCATCGGTACAATATCTTCCCGGCGATCGCGCAACGGCGGCAAGCGAATCTCGACGGTGTTGAGGCGAAACAGTAAATCTTGCCGAAATTGCCCGCCGGAAACCGCGCGATCAAGCTCGGCGTTGGTGGCGGTAATCAGCCGAACGTCGGCCTTTTGCGTGCGGCTGGAGCCGACCCTTTCGTACTCACGCTCTTCCATCACGCGCAGCAGCTTGGCTTGCTGTGACAGGCTCATGTTGGCGATTTCATCCAAAAACAAAGAACCCGTTTCTGCCAGCTCAAACCGGCCAATGCGATCGCCCTTGGCATCGGTGAACGCGCCTTTGACGTGGCCAAACATTTCACTTTCGAACAGCGATTCCGGAATCGCACCCATATTGACCTTGACGAAGGTTTTGTTCGAACGGCCCGAACGTGCGTGAATAAACTGCGCCATCATGCTTTTACCGGTGCCGTTTTCGCCCGTCAGCAGAACATTCGCCTCGCTCGGCGCAACGCGCAGCACGATCTCCAAAATTTGCTTCATGGCCGGCGATTTGCCAATAAAATCGGCATCCACGGTTTTCAGCAGCTCGTTTTCGCGCTCGAGCTTCTTGCTTTTGCGTTTCGCATCGCCAAGCTGGAGCTGCGCGCGCAAAATCGTCATCAGGCGGTGATTGTCCCAGGGCTTTTCGACGAAATCATTAGCCCCTAATCGCATGGCCTGCACCGCTAAATCGACGGTGCCCCAAGCGGTCATGACTACCACGGGTAAGTCTGCATCCAATGCACGCAGCTTGCCGAGTAAATCCATGCCTTCAGCGCCAGAGGTGGTGTCGCGCGTGTAGTTCAAATCAATAATCGCCGCGCCGAAGGGCTGCTTTTTCGCCAGATCAATCGCGGCGTCTGGGCTTTGCACGGCTTGGCAGGCAAAGCCCTCGCTTTTGAGCAACAGCTTAAGCGTGTCGATGACGTCCTTTTGGTCGTCGGCAATTAAAATCGGTAAGTAGTGAGCTTCAGACATGAATTTCCTGTTTGATCGAGTGCGGCTTATGGCTAAGACTTGTGGGTAAAATCGGGCCTAGCAAGCTTAGGCCAAAGCAAGGATCATTCCATGGCCCAAAATGTACCTGAAATTCAGCGCGCCGCGAAAACTGTCGCGAATCTCTGTGGCGAACAATCAGGAGGGCGGCAGCGCAGGAGTTTTTGGCGCCGATACGAGTTGCGTTGAATTAGCCCTTCAAATGCAGCGAGCTTTTGCGATCTTCCTTAAGATTCTTTACTCTCTGCGGCCTGCCCAAACTTTGAGAGCTATCATGAGCGCCGCAACTGCAATCACCCACGTTCACGCCCGTGAAATCATGGATTCACGCGGGAACCCGACGCTAGAAGCTGAAGTTACGCTCAGCAGCGGGCAAATCGGGCGCGCGGCGGTTCCCAGTGGCGCTTCCACGGGCACGCGTGAAGCGGTTGAACTGCGCGATGGCGATAAAACCCGCTACGGCGGCAAAGGTGTACGCAAAGCGGTGGCGAACGTCAATGACGTTATTGCGCTGCATTTGCGGGGCTTTGATAGCGCAGATCAACGTGGCTTGGATGCCCGCTTGATTGCGCTTGACGGCACTGCGAATAAGGCGAAGCTGGGTGCAAATGCGCTGCTGGGCGTATCGCTAGCGAACGCGCATGCGTTGGCGAAAACGCGCGGCATGCCGCTTTGGCGCATGTTGGCGGGTAGCCGCACCGCACAACTGCCGCTGCCGATGATGAACATTATCAATGGCGGCGCGCATGCCGATAATAATGTCGATATGCAAGAATTTATGGTGCTTCCGGTTGGCGCGGCTAGCTTTAGCGAAGCGCTTCGCTGTGGCGCGGAGATTTTTCACGCGCTCAAGGGCGTGCTGCGCGGCCGAGGCTTGGCGACTGCGGTGGGCGATGAGGGCGGTTTTGCGCCGGATCTAAAAAGCAACGTTGAAGCCATCGAAGTGATTCTTGAGGCGATTCAAAAAGCGGGCTACCGCGCCGGGGAAGATGTAACGCTCGGCTTGGATGTGGCCAGCAGTGAGTTCTTTAAAGACGGCCGCTATCATTTGCAGAGCGAAAATCGCTATTTAAGCTCGGAGCAGTTTTGCGAGTACATGGAAAACTGGGTGCGCCAGTACCCGATTGTGACGATTGAAGATGGCATGGCGGAAAATGATTGGGCCGGTTGGAAACACATGACCGAGCGGCTTGGCAAGCGTATCCAACTGGTAGGTGATGATTTGTTCGTTACCAATACCGAGATTTTCAAACAGGGCATTGACCAAGGCATCGCCAATTCGATCCTGATTAAAGTCAATCAAATCGGCACGCTCACCGAAACTTTGGACGCCATTGCGATGGCCGAATCAGCGGGGTACACGTCTGTGGTGTCGCACCGTTCGGGTGAAACTGAAGACACTACGATTGCCGATATTTCTGTCGCCACTACCGCCAGTCAAATCAAAACCGGATCGCTGTGCCGCACGGATCGAGTCGCGAAATACAATCAGCTGCTGCGCATTGAAGAGGCGCTGGGTGCGGATGCAAGCTATCGCGGGCGGGGTGCGGTTAAGGCGTCGAGTTAGTTTGATGCGCACAGGTTTAAAGTAATGCCTATTGCGCTGAGTGCGTGCCCCGCTTGTGGGCTTGAGCTTAGCCAATCCCAAACTTTATTTGAATGCGTGAGTTTTAATCAGCTCACGCCTGTGTTGCGCTGTGTTTGTGGGTTGAGCTTCAAACAGTTGATTCCTGATGCGCTAGAGCTGCGTGCGCATTATGAGGCGCACTATTACACGCACGATGGTGCGCTGTTTGATGTCAATGATTCCACCGCAAGGGCCGAACGCGCGAGCGCTGAGCACCGACTTTCGCAAATATCAACTTTTATGGAACGCGATCCACGCTCAATTCAAGGCCTGGACTATGGCTGCGGGAACGGAAGTTTCGTCGCGCACGCACGCCATTTTGGGTTTGATATGCAAGGTATGGATCCTTTTTTGCCGCCGCGGCCAATAATTGCCAATCTACTGCACGCCGATTTGGACAGCCTCGAAGCGAATCAATTTGATTTGATCACGATGCTCAATGTCGCCGAACATTTGAGCGACGCGCAAGCCACGTTTAAACGCTTGCGACGTGCGCTAAAACCCGGCGGCGCGTTGTTTTTGAGCTGTCCGTGGGGCGATTCATTTGCTGCAAGGCGATTCGGGCCGCGCTGGGGGCATTTAGCTTTGGACGAGCACCTGTTGTTCTGGACACCGCGATCATTAGATCAAATGTGCCGCGCACTGGGATTTGCCGGCCCATCAAAACATTGGATCGGTGGGTCGCCCTTCCCGCTGGGAAAAGTGCCGTTGAAATTTGTGTCCAGCGCCCTTTTAGAAACCTCTAGTCAGCATTCAAACGTATCTACACCAAGCCCAATAACAGTGCCGCATCGCCGCAGTTTCAAGCGATCATTGCTAGCGACGATTGGCGCGCTTGGCCGGCAAGTTCAGGCAAATCCGATGGCGTCGGGCATTGTGCGTCAGCTGATGCATCACGGCAGGCTGGGTGATTATTTAGCTTATGTGATTCGTGCTTAAGCGACGTCTTTTAAACGTGCATTTACCAAGCCTTCGTTGATGCTCAGTGCAAAGCCTGTTGTGGTATCGATTTAAAAATGCAACAACTACCCGTTATAACAGAACAAAAAATTGGGATATAAAAAATTGGCAATCACGGCTCAAAAGTCGGCAAACAACGTAACCCTCCGGCCCGGAGGGTTACCAAACAACATAAACATCAATCCAAATGTGCGTAACCAACTGCCAGGCGAAGCGAAGCGTCGTCGCTTTGGGCTGATACCCGCCGCGTGGCTTTTTCTGATGGCGCTACTGCTCATAAATTCAAGTAGTGCACAATCCCAGCAGGATTACTTCAACGCCACCGACGCCGACGGCGATGGAAAAGTCAGCTTGGCAGAATTTCAACAGTCCTTGCGCTATGCCTTTGATCGGATCGACACCAATCAAAACGACGTGATCGACGCCGACGAAGCGCTGGTGCCGCGCATGCGCGGCATGACCCGTGCCCGTCAGCAGCGCAATATCGCTGCGCAATTTGGCCGGCAAGATAAAAATCGCAATGGTTGGCTATCAGTAGCGGAGTTGACTGAGCCGTATTAGGGCAACCTTTTCAGCGCGGTCGATTTCCTTATCGCTAAACTTCGATCAACTAAACAACAGTAATTGCCTAAACTTCAGTGAACCTCCACCTAGACCACTACGGCGCCCCACACGCGCCACCGCTCATTCTTCTGCACGGCTGGGCTATGCATGGCGGGATTTTCGAGGGCTGGGCGGCGCAGTTGGCCCAGCACTTTCACGTCATTGCCGTTGATCTTCCCGGGCATGGGCACAGTCGCGCTTTGGCGCTGAGCTTTGATGAAACCGCCGACCAGCTCATCAATCAGCTAGCTGAATTCCCGCATGCAGTTTGGTGTGGCTGGTCGCTCGGTGGCGCACTAGCCGCGCGTATTGCTTTGCGTGCGCCCGTGCAGCAGGTGCGCGCGCTGGTTTGCATTGCCAGCAATCCGAAGTTTATCGCTTCAAGCGATTGGCCTGATGCCATGCATGCCAGCGTGTTTGCCGGCTTTGCGAATGCGTTAGATGACGATTGGCGTGCGGTGGTGCAGCGGTTTTTAGCGCTGGAGGCGATGGGTTCGGCGAGGGGGGCGGAATCACTCCGCGAACTACAAGCACAGGTGTTTGCGCGCGGTGAGCCAAGCACGGGCGCGCTAAAACAGGGCTTGGATGATCTAAACGCGCTGGATTTACGCGCAGATTTAGCGGCGCTGCGCTGCCCCAGCTTGTGGATTGCGGGCGCACGTGATCGATTGGTTAATCCGCTGGCAATGCAAAAGGCAGCAATGCTCGCTAACGGTGAATTTGTCGAAATTGCCAAAGCCGGGCACGCGCCGTTTCTGCATGATGGCGATCGCTTAGCCGAACTTTTGCACGACTTCTTAGTTTCAACATGGAAATTCCATCGATCGGCTTGACTGAACTCAAAAGCGCCTGAAAACCCAGGCTGAGCAATGGCTTTAGAGTTGCGCCGTTACGCTCGCCCGCAAACTAGAAAAGGTGTTTTACCATGCCTGAAGAACACTCCCCAGAAGCACATCGCATCTCGCAATCGGAACCGCCACCATGGCTGGCGTGCTTGCGCTTTGGCTATCGTTTCCCTTTGGTAGTGCTGCAAGTACTGCTGCATTTGCCGATCACGCTGCTGCTGATTAATCCGCTGACAAAGCGCATGCGCTGGGGCGGCGAATCCGTTGCTGAGCGCGCTACGAGGCTTTGGCAGAGTACTTTGATGCGAATCCTCGGCTTTCGCGTGCAAAAATTCGGGGTTGCACATCCAGGCGCGTGCTTGAGCGTGGCGAATCACGTGTCATGGCTCGATATCACCTTAATTCATAGCTATCGCGTGGTGCATTTTATTGCGAAAAGCGAGATCTCACGCTGGCCGCTGATCGGCTGGACTGCGCGCAAAGCCGGCACGATCTATCACCAGCGCGGCAGCACCGATTCACTCAATAACGTCGGGCAAACCATGCTGAATCGGCTGGATCAAGGCTTTTCCATCGGTGTTTTTCCGGAAGGCGGCTCTAGTACCAGCTTTACCGTGCGCACCTTTCACGCGCGCATTTTTCAACCGGCACTCGATGCCAATGTGCCGGTGCAGCCGATTGCGCTGCGCTACACGCGCGCAGGTCAACTTGCACACAGTGTGCCGTTTCGAGTCGGCGAGGGATTTGTCGGCAATTTTCTGAGGCTAATGGGTGATGCGGGCGGCGTAGCGGAGGTGCATTTTTTGCCGATTATTGTGGTGCAAGGCATGCCGCGCCGGGCCCTAGCAGAAGCGGCGCGCGCGGCTATTTCAGCGTGCGTTGGTGCTGCGCCTGAGATAAAGCGCGCTGAATTTGCCGCCGAAGCCAGTGCAGTCGCTGATACTGCAAACGCTACCCACGAATGAGCGCCATGATTGAACCGAAATTCCAGCCTAGCGGCTGGCTGAAAAATCCGCACGTACAGAGCATTTTGGCAAGTTCTGGCCTTCGTGCCGGGCGCGCGCGCAAACTCTACCCTTCGCTGCAACAGCATGAGCAAGCGCGAATTATTGACTGCGGCAATGGCGTGCGTTTGAGCGGCCTGATGGCAAAGCAGCCCGGCCCGTCGCGCGGGTTGGCATTTTTGATTCATGGTTGGGAAGGCAGCGCGCAGTCGAGCTACATGCAAACCACCGGCGGTCGCTTGTTCGATGAAGGCTTTGATGTGTTTCGCTTAAATTTGCGCGATCACGGCGATAGCCATCATTTGAATATAGATTTATTTCACTCCTGCAGGCTCGATGAAGTGGTTACCGCCGCGCTTGCCATTCGCGGCGAATTTGCTGGCCGAAAAGCGCTGATTGGCGGATTTTCCTTAGGCGGCAATTTTGCCCTGCGGGTCGCGCGCGCCACTGATACCGCATTTCAGTTCGTGTTTTCGATTTGCCCGCCACTGGTGCCGAAAAAATCCCTAGAAGCCATCGTGCTGGCACCTTGGTTTTATCGCTACTATTTCATGCGCAAATGGCGCGGCTCCTTGCAGCTAAAACAGCGCCTATTTCCTGAGCGCTTTGATTTTCGCAGCTGGCAATCATTGAATATGCTCGAGTTGACCCGCGCATTGATCGAACAAGAAACCGATTTTCCAAGCCTTGATGCCTATTTAGATGGCTATGCCATTGGTGGGGATCGCTTGCTTGAGCTGCGCTGCCCGAGTTTAGTGGTGGCGGCGAGTGATGATCCGGTCATTCCCGTGGCTGATTTTCATGAATTACAGTGCCCAACGAATATGCAGCTTGAAATTTTGCCGCATGGCGGGCACTGTGGGTTCTTGTCTAATTTGGGCATGGAAAGCTGGGCTGAAACCCGGATTGCGCGCGCATTGCACGATTTGCAGTGGCTGTAACGCCGCGCTTTTCAAAGCTGACGCGCCTTTTCTGCTAATTTCACACGATTAAGCCCTAACTGCCGGGCGCTATTTGGAGCCACTATGCAAAATGCGAGCACGGACGCCGCACTAGTCAATAAAGTATTGCAGCTGCGCAAGCTATTGACCAAAAAAGACTACTTCGGCGCGCGCAAAATCGCCGATGCCTTAGCGCCGCAGGCCGCAGGCTCGCAAGATATTTCTCACCTCAGCGCGATAGCCTATGCCAATACCGGCGAGCCAGAACGCGCCATGGCCTGCTTTGAGCAAGCGCTGCTGGCCGCGCCAGAAAATCCGATGCTGCATTTGAATATTGCGCACGTACACACCCAGCGCGGCGACATTGAACGTGCGCAGCGCGCCTATAAGTCCGCGTCTGCGCTTGATCCGAATTTGGCCAGCGCACATACCGGCATGGCCAATTTGGCCATGATGGAAGGCAAGCTCAGCCAAGCTGAGGAGCTATTTCGAACCGCACTGCGCGCCGATGCCAACGATGTGCCCGCGCTGCTCGGATTAGGGCATTTGCTGGCGGATCGTGGTGATATTGACGCCGCCAACGAGCGCGCGCAGCGCCTTATGAAACTGGCGCCGAATGATGTGCGTGTGCTGACGCTGTTTGGCCGCGTGCTGCTGGCCGCAAACAGCTTGGATTTTGCTGCTAAAGCGCTTGATAGTGCGCTTGCCTTAGCACCCGAACACCATTCCGCCCTGCTTTTGCGCGCGCAAGTCGCGCTGCGCTTGGGGGATTTGAACCGCGCCGAACGCATGCTTGCGCTGGCCGGGCGGCGTGATGAAAACAGCATCGTATTTCGCATGGCGCGCGCTGAGCTGTCGCTGCGCTTACAACAGCCCGAACGCGTCGCGGCTGATTTAGATTGGGTATTGGCGCGCAGGCCGTGTTTTTTGCAAGCGCTGCAGCTTCGCACCAGCATTGATTTGCGCACCGGTAAGGCTGCACAAGCGCTGGATCGGCTCGCCAAAATCAGCGCTGAGTTTCCATTAGATATCATGGTCAATCATTTCTTTTTGCAGATGCTGCTGGAGGCCGGGCTACCGCTGGAAGCTTTGAAAGCCTCCAGGGCTTGGTGCGCGCGCGCGCCGAATTTGGCTGCGGCGTTCAACCATTTGGCAGCCATTGAAGAAAGCCATGGTGAGCTTGATGCCGCGCAGCGCTCCTGCGAAAGCGCGCTGGCGTTAGATGCCAAGCAATCGCAAGCGGCGATTATTCTTGCGCGCGCTAAGCTGCGCGCCGGGCACCCGAGTGAAGCGCTGACGCTGCTGATGCAGGCGGGCGCACAGCCGCTGAGCCCGCAAATCAAAATCGACTTAGAACGCCTGCGCGGGCGTGCGCTGGATGCCAAAGGTGATCGTAGCGGCGCACTGGCTGCATGGCAGCAGGCTACAGCGCTGAGCGGCAAAGGCGCGAGATTGCCATTGCTCGAGCCGGTGCAAGCTGGCCCTGAGATTACCGGACGCTCAACCCGCAGCAGCCCGAAGTTGACGTTTGTGCTTGGCCTGCAGCAAAGCGGGCTAGAGGCTTTACTGGCCGCCATTCCAGAAGCGATCAGCGTGTTTGATCGCTACTCAAATGAGCCACGCCAAGATTTTTTGAACACGACCAGCGCCGAGCGCTTATTGCTGCCGTTTAGTGATTCCGATTTAGAACATGTCGCTAGCCGTTATCTGAAGGCTTTAGCTAGGCGTCTGCCTAAGTTGCCCGCAAGTGCGCACGTGTTTGATGTGGTACCGGTCATTGATGTCCGCCAGTTCCGCGTTTTGCGCGCTGCATTGCCGGAAGCAAACTGGCTGTTCGTTGAGCGCGATCCGCGCGATTGCCTGCTATCGTTAATCGCCAATGGCGCACCTGGGCTTGATACCCAGGACCCTGAGCGGCTCGCGAAAGTCTTGCATCGGCAAGATCAGCATTTTCAAGCCATGCAGCAAGAGGTGGGCAATGGGTTCCTGCGCGTGCCGGTTTTGGGCAAGCCCGATTTTGCCGTACTAACGCAAGCGCTGAGTTTGACGCAAGCAATAGACGCGGATCGGTTCAAGCGCGCCTGCCTTATGTTAGGCGCGCTGCCGCAATATTTTCCGGCGCAGCGCTGGCAGGCGTTTGAGCCGCTCAAATCGCTGTTTGCCAGCTTTGATCAGGCGTAGTTAGGATGTTTACCGGTTTGATTCAAGCGCTAGGCCATATTTCTGCAATAGCGCCGCAACAAGGCGGCGATTTGCGCATACAAATCGCAGTAACCGAATCTTTTATGAGCGATGTTCGCTTGGGCGATAGCATTGCCGTGTCGGGCGTATGTTTGACCGCGCTCGAGCTAAACGATAACCATTTTTCAGCGGATGTGTCGCTGGAAACGCTGCGCTTAACCACGCTTGCGAGCTTGCAAGTTGGCACGCCGGTCAATCTGGAAAAATCACTACAAGTCGGGCAGCGTTTGGGCGGGCATTTTGTCAGCGGACATGTCGATGGGATCGGTCAAGTGCTGCGAATAAGCGATGAAGCGCGCTCACAGCGCTGGGATTTTAGCGCCCCTGTTGCACTGGCAAAGTTCGTTGCCGCGAAGGGTTCAATTGGCATTGAAGGCGTGTCATTGACGGTCAATTCAGTCTGGGCAATTGATGCGGCCCGCTTTGGCTTTAGTGTGAATTTGATCCCGCATACGTTGGCATGTACGAATTTAGGCGCGCTTAAAATAGGCGCAGCGGTTAATCTGGAAATCGATTTGATCGCGCGCTACTTGGCGCGCCAGCAGGATGTTTTGCAAGCGAGCGTCGGTCATGAGTAGCCGGTCATGAGTGCCGAGAACCAACTACTGCCTGCAGTGGTGTTTTTATCCGCAGCGGTAATCGCCGTACCGTTTAGCAAGCGCTTTAAGCTTGGCGCGGTGCTGGGCTATTTGCTGGCCGGGGTTTTGATCGGGCCGATGGCGATGAATTTGATTCAAAGCCCGCAGGCGGTACTAACACTTTCTGAGCTGGGCATAGTATTGCTGCTGTTTGTGTTGGGGCTTGAGCTATCCCCAGCTAGGCTTTGGGCCATGCGCAAGCTGCTGCTCGGTTTGGGCGCGACGCAAATGCTGCTGGTAACCGCCATTATCAGCGTGATTGCGTGGCTGCTCGGGTTGCCGGTGCTGGCCGCATGCATTGCCGGTTTTGCTTTGGCGCTGTCATCGACCGCGTTTGCGCTGCAAGTGTTAGCCGAAAGCAATGAGCTGCAAAGCCCGCACGGGCGAGCTGCGTTTGGCGTTTTGCTGTTCCAAGATTTAGTCGCAGTGCCGGTGCTGGCGATTATTCCGCTGCTCGGTTTGCAATCTGCCAACGCGAGCGGCACACCGTTTTGGTGGGCCACGTTAAAAGTGCTGGCAGCAATTATTTTTGTAGTGGCGGCGGGGCGCTATTTGCTGCGGCCGGTTTTTCGCATGGTGGCGCGAAGCAAGCTACCGGAGCTGTTCACCGCCGTATCTTTGTTGGTGGTATTGGGCACCGCGATGCTGATGCAGCAAGTCGGGCTGTCGATGGGCTTAGGCGCTTTTCTAGCCGGCGTGCTGCTGGCCGATTCGGAGTACAGCCACGAAGTGGAAGGCCACATTCAACCGTTCAAAGGTTTGCTGCTTGGGTTGTTTTTTATGGCGATTGGCATGACGCTGGACATTCAGCTAATCCTGCAAAAGCCGCTTATCGTTGCCGGACTAGTCGGCGGATTGCTCTTGCTACAACTTGGTTTGGTGTACGCCCAAGCTAGGCTGTTTGGCTACGGCAATAAGGAATCGTGGCTGCTGGCCGCGCTGCTGGCATCAGGCGGCGAGTTCGCTTTCGTGGTGTTCAAGCAAGCCACCGACAGCCAGCTGATGCGCACCGATGTTGCTGCGCTATTGAATGTGGTGGTGGCGCTGGCAATGGCGGCAACACCCATCGTGGTGCTCGGTATGCGCGCGCTGCTCGATAAGTTATCGCCTGCGCCAACCCGCGCTTATGATGCGATCAACGAAGGCGAGGCTGCTAAAATCATTATTGCGGGCATGGGCCGGATCGGGCAAATTCCAGCGCGCGTGCTGGCCGCGCAAAAAGTGCCTTACACCGTTATTGAACCCAGCACTGAGCAAGTCGATCTATCCAGAAAATTCGGCGGCAAGGTTTATTATGGCGACACGACTCGGCCTGACACGCTGCGCGCGGCAAAAATTGAGCAGGCGGAAATTCTACTCTTGGCGCTCGATGATCCTGAGCAATCGCTTGCAACTGTGCGCGCGGTAAAAAAACTCAACCCCACGCTGAAAATTATCGCGAGCGCGCGCGATCGGCGCCACGCGCACAAGTTAATGGATTTGGGAGTTGACGATGCAGTGCGTGAAACGCTGCATTCGGCAATGCTGATGACCACCCAGCTGCTCGAAGCGCTCGGTATGAATTCGGCTGATGCAACGGCGCGCATCCAGCAGTTCAAAGCCATGGATGAGCGCTCGCTCAAGGATCAATACGTGTTTCATAACGATGAGACCGCATTGATTCAATCCGCCGCTGATTTTAGAAGCGAGTTAGCCCGATTGTTTGATACGGATAAAATTGCCAAGTGAGCGCGCCGAATAAGGCTGTGCCCAACACACGGCATCAGAGTTCTGGGCGCTGGCAGCTAGGCTTAAGTTTAGCGCTGCTGACCTGTCTGTTTTGGGCGACGCTGCCGGTAGCGCTGAAAGTATCGCTCGAGGTGCTAGACCCGATTACGTTGACTTGGTTTCGCTTTTTAACAGCGGCGATTTTTACCTTCCTGCTGCTGGCAAGTCGCCGCCAGCTCAGCGGTTTTAAAGGCTTGGGACATGTGCGCTGGATCATGCTCGGCTGCGCTGGCCTTGGATTGCTAGGAAACTACGTACTTTACTTGCTCGGGCTTAAATACACTACGCCGGGCAATGCGCAGCTGTTGATCCAATCTGCACCGCTGCTTTTGGCTCTGGGCGGTATTATCTGGTTCAAAGAACGCATTAATGCGTTACAGATGCTGGGTTTTGCAGCGATCGTATTGGGCTTGTGTGTGTTTTATTTTGATCAGCAAAACCGCGCGCAAGCGCTTAGCTATGGTTTTGGCGCGGCGCTGATTTTTATCGGCGCACTGACTTGGGCCGTTTATGCGCTCTTGCAAAAACAGCTGCTCACTAAGCTTCGCTCACAGCAAGTTATGCTGATCATGTACGTGGTTTGCACGATTTTACTGAGCGCTTTTGCCAGCCCGGCCCAGCTGCTTGGCAATATTGATCGCGCGCACACCATCGCGATTGGCTACTGCGCGCTCAATACTATCGGCGCGTACGGCGCTTTCGCCGAGGCCATGGAACATTGGGACGCTTCGCGCGTGTCGGCGATCTTGGCGATCACGCCGGTGTTGACGTTGATCACCGTTGCGCTACTTGCGCCGATTTTTCCGCAATACGTCAAAGCTGAGCAGCTCGGGTTTTTGGGTTACATTGGCGCATTTTTAGTGGTTGCAGGCTCAATTTCCGCTAGCCTAGCGCGCCGCGTGCCCGATGCTTTGCCAAAAAATGCTTAACGTGTCACGTACTAATCGTCTGACTTCAATGGAGCCCGAATGCCGCATTTGCGAATACTAGATCTACCCGGTCGCGCCAGCTTCGATATCGATATCAGCGAAGGCGGCATCGTCGGGCGCGATCCGAACTCGCGCTATCCGATTGAGCACCCGACGGTATCGCGGCAACACGCCCAAATCCACAAAAATGGCGCGCAGCTGGTTTTGGTTGATCTCAATTCGGCTAACGGCACCAAGGTCAATGGCAAAAAAATTAGCGCGCCGACCAGCTTGAAAGAGAGTGATCTGGTTGAGTTCGGGCAAATCAACGCGGAATATTTTATCGCGAACGCCAGAACGCAGCTCAGCCCGATAAAAGCATCCGGTAAAGCCGTCGTGCTTACAGAGACGGTCGAAGCGCAACCTAAAATTCCGCTGGAAAAGCTCGAACAATTGCTAGCTGGATTGTTCGGCCTGCTATCCAAACCGCGCCTACCGCAGCAGCGCGCTGAGCTGATCGGCGCGATGTTCTGCAATCTACTGCCCGGTTTGACCCAAGCTGCACTGCTCGATCCTTGCGGCAAACTCATTGGCGGCATAAAAGGCGGCCGATTTTTTGCGCCAGATTTCTATGGCGTACTTTCCGGCGCGGTCGCGGTGAGCGATGGCGTGGTCGCGTTAGCGGCTGTTGAGCTTTCGAAAATGGCGAAAGAGCTGCGTTTGGAATCAGCCCCAGAAGCAATCGTGTGTTTAAAGCTGGAATCCAACACCTTCAAGAACGGCGCACTCTATTTGGAAAGCAACAAGCCGTTTTTTCTGGGAGAAGCGGTTGACACACTCAAGCTTGCCGCGCGCCTGCTTGGTCCATTGATTGATCGCGCCCCTGAAGACGCACAATTTCTGATTACCAACGATGATCTACGGCTCGCGCAGCGCATCCAAAAACGCCTGCTGGTGCCCGCGACCATCAAAATCCCAGGTCTACAAGTCGCTATGCAGTACGTTCCGCACTACGTGATTGGCGGGGATTTCTATGACGTGCGCATGGTCAAGAAAAACGAGTGGGCTTTTATCTTAGGTGATGTATCCGGCAAAGGCGCATCCGCTAGCTTGTATATGGCACAAATCTTGGCAGCGTCAAGATTGCTACTACCGAATTCCGAAGGTCCAGCCGCTTTTTTAAACGCGCTCAATAGCTACATGACGGAAGTGCTAGAACCCGGCGTGTTCGCTACCACCGCCGCCGTTTTCATCCAGCCAGACAAAGGCCAGTGCCGACTAGCGCTAGCTGGCCACAATCCACCGCTACTGCGCACCCATTCCGGCCGGGTCATTGATTTGGGTTTTGATCCAGGTACGCCGATCGGCGCACAGGCCAAGCTCGAGTGCAAGGATCAGCGCATATTACTCGGCAAAGGCGATGCCATTGTGCTGACCAGCGACGGCGTCGAAGAAGCGGAAAACGAAAAAGCCGAACTATTCGGCAATGACCGTCGCAATACCGCCTTAGAACGCATGCCCGGTGCCAGCAGCATTGCCATTGCGCTGCGCGAATCGGTATTCAGCTTCACTGGCGAGCCTAGGTCAAGCGATGATTTGACGATTTTGGTGATCGAGCGGGAATAGCGCCTAGGTTCAACGCACCACCAGCACCGAATACTGCCCCACCGATTTCCCCGCACAGGCCACCTCAACGTTTGCAGCGCCCGGGCTTAGTGCCTGCATCGCCAGCACCACCACCGCGTAGCCAAAATCATCCGGCGCAGAACTCGCCCGAATGCTTTGCGCAGATTGACTAATCGTAATATCCGCCACGCACGCGCCCACGCTGGCAACAGGCACCATCAGCACCAGCGGCCCGGATTTAGGCAGCTTGATTTGAATGCCATCACCCTGCGATCGCTGTTTATCAATGTAGGCCAGCTGCGCACCGCCCTGCAACGTCGGCGCGGGCTTAAAGAAATAGCCCAAACTACCCGACACCAGTATCAATGCAGACGCAGCAGCAGCTAGTGCCAGCCAGCGCCGGCTTTTTCGGCGCGGTGCCACGACGGTAATGTTTTCCGGCTCAGGTTTTGGCTCAGACGCTTGAGCGGATGCTTGCACGTCACTCAGGCCCAGCAAAAGCCCGGTATCGCCCGCCGCCGCTTCGGCCAACTCAGGATCAGCCAGCAGTTCTAACTCGAACTCGGCTTCGGTTTCGGCGTCCAGCTCACGGTTGAGGTAAGCACTCAGTAAATAGTTACGGATGTGCGGGTTCAAAATTTCAGATTTCATTTAGGCATCTCCATATTTAGCTACGAGATGCAAACCAGTAACACCTGACACCGCACCTGCCCTACCTGCCAGTTTTTCGTGCATCAGTTCACGCATTCGCAACCTTGCGCGCGAAAGCACCTTATCAAAATGATCTTTATCTAGATTCCAAGCCAGCATCAGCGCCTGTTTGGTTTGCCCATCGACATAAAAACCGCGAATTAATGCGCGATCTCGCTCGGAATTTAGCTCAGCCAGCACCTGCCCTGCCAGCGCTGCAAGTTCAGCCTTTTCATAAGTATCCAGCGGCGTGGCATCAGCGGATATCGCCTCAACGTCATTATCCAGAACGATTCGGCTAGCGCGGCGCGCATTCGCGATCACCATGTTTTTCGCACAGGCATGCACGTACGCCGGCAGCGCCCCAGCAGACTTAACGCGCTTCGCTTTAATCGCGCCAAGCACGCTTTCCAGTACATCCTGGGTTAGATCGCTCGCCAAATCCGGGTCACGCGTCATCCGCAACAAAATAACTTTCAAACCCTTACTACAGCGAAATAAATCAGCAACGGTCGGCAGATTCGCCTCATCATGATCTAGATCCTGCGCGCTTTGCGCCGATGCGTCTGCTTGCAAACTAGCCCCCAATTGCGCCAAACGCCTAAGCCGTGAGTGTGAGGGAAACATGAGGATTTGGAAATACGTTTGGGTAAAAAAACCCACGACTCATAACATTGCCAAATGCTTTTCAGACTACCCAGTTTTCCAGCGCTAAACCTTGAATTCGAGCGAATTCTCGGGTGTTGTTGGTTACTAAAACTGCAGAGATCGAAAGTGCATGGCATGCGATCCAAAGATCGTTGCCACCGATTGCAGTACCGAGCCGCTTAAGCCTCAAGAATTCGGCAGCGTAGCGGAAACAAGTTTCTTCGTTGGCGTTAAAAATAACTGGAATTTCATTGATTAACATAGCGTTAGCTTTTGCAGCGGCTTGTGGTTTACTACTCTGTTCAACACCTTTTTGTAGTTCAGCATATGAGACGAATGACATACACAACTCGTCGTCAGCATTCAAAGAATTCAAGCGAGTTAGAACCTGCAAAGGCCGCTTTTTAACGATATAGATCAACGTGTTGGTGTCAAGCATGTACCTCAAAACGATTCTCTATCCTGCATCTCAACAATGTCCTCTTGACCCTTTTCTAGTGCCGCAATGAAATCTGGCTCAAAATAGTTTAATGCCTCAAACAACGCGGTGCCGCGAGCTTTTGGAATTGGGTGAATAATCAAATCCCCATTGCTCGCGCGGCTAATTTGTACCCGATTCGCATCTAATCGAAACTCCTGCGGAATTCGCACGGCTTGGGAATTGCCGTTGAAAAAGACTCGGCTAAGAACGGTCATAACTAATCCTGTGTGTACGTCTACGTACACACATTAGCCAAATTCTCATGCCCTCGCAAGCTAAAACACCACCTTGCGAAAATGCACCAACGAAGCCCAATAAAAAGGGTGCCGATAGTGCGGCGAATGGTACAAGCTGAGCTGCGCTTGTCGCACGGCAGACGCACTTTGCTCGGCATGGCCACCTTGCCCAAGCTGCCGATAGAACGCTGGAATCCACGTGCCCGACGCCACATCGCTGACCGGCCAAAGCGCAGCTACCACATGATTTGCGCCGCTGGTTGACATCGCTAAGGCAAAGCTGACATTGGCCTGGCGCGAAGGCTGCGCGCCAGTGGCGGATTGGCAGGCATTCAACACCATCAATTCGGCTTGATTCCGGATATTGCCCAGCTCCAGCCAGCTCAGAAAGTCCGCATCCGGCCCCGAGCTGTTCGCCAGCCAAAGCCCAGCATTGCCTAACACGCCAGGGTCCGCCTTGCCGTGCGCGGCCACGTGCAGCCACGCGCCCGGCGTTTGAATCAAATCCTGAAATGCCGCACGGGTAGCGTTCGCCCCGGTCAGCGCGCCCCAAATTTTCGCGCTTTCCCGCTCAATGCGCGCGCGCTCAAGCCCGGCGAATTCCAAGCTTTGCAGCGCATCCGCGCCCGCTGCGGTGTAGGCCGGGGCAAAAAAAGTTGGCTTGCCGAGCACCGCTTGCGGCGCTTGTGAAGCAGGATCAACACGCACACCCGTCATCAAACTGATATCCGTGCTCTGAACTAACGGTACGGAACTGCCAGGCCAAGGCAAAGCCGAGAAAGGAATCGCCGCACTCAGCTCATCCGCCAAAATCCACAGCTGTTTAGGTGCCCCGCCCGGCGCACCGGCAAACAGCAATCCAGAAAGCCCAGCGGCCGCCGCTTCAGCCGCTTTCGGTGCTGATTGCGGGCTTGCCAACGCCTGATTCAACCTAAGCGAAGCCGCCAAAATCGATGCCCGCGCCGGTAATATCACCAACTTGCTGCCTTCCCGGCTCAACCAAAGCGCCGCACTTTGCTTATCTCCCGGCAACAGCAGCAAAGCCTGCGCACCCTCCGGCAGCCCGGCTTGGAACTGCGCAAGCGTAGGCACCCGCGCTGCCTTAAAGCGTTCCGGCGGTTTTGCTTGTGGCCCGGTCAACTGCGCCAAGAAGCCCTGCTCACCCGCCGCTTGTTTAGCGACGATCTCGACTTGCTTTTGCGGGCTCACAACGGAGGTCATGAATCGGGCTGGGGTTGCAAGCAAAGCTGTTTTGAATACTGCTGCTGGCTCGGTTGATGCGATTAGCGAGTCAATCCAAGCGCGGCGGACTTTTTCGCCGCTGCGTAGGGTTAGGTAGGCTAGGGCGGCGGTGGGGGATTGGTCGGCTTGCATTGAGAGCTGCTTGGAAAAATCCTCCAGAAGTTTATTATTTCCAAGCTGCCGAGTTAAAAAAGCGATGCTATTTATTCGCTGAGTTGGCGACTGTGCAGTTAAGCGCGCTTGTTCTGCCCACTTAATCGCGTCTGCGTGCTGACCAGTTTGAGCAAAACTGCGTGCCCGCAATAAACTTAGGCGAGATTCAAAAATATCCTCAGAGTTTGGGAAGCGGTCAAAATCGAATTTGCTTACGTCTGTCTGGGATTCTAATGATGAGAGTTGTGCTAGTTGAGAATCCAAGAGCCTTTCTGAAGATGAATAAATGGCGGATGACTTTAAGAACCACTCAATAGCCTCTTCAGACCTACCCATGCGTTCCAAATTATCTGCGAGCCGGAAATACACACTTGCAACCCTCGTTGGCGGCGAGTGTCTATCGATATGTTTAGTTGCGGCCACAATAGCGGCCATTGCTTGCTCTTCTAGGCCAAAGCTAGATTGGATTTCTGATGCATTAAGTTCAATATGAACTAGCCAATTAGCGCTTTCCTCGGTGGACTCAGAAAATGCCTCTCTTGCCCTTTCTAGAAATTTTAACGCCTCGCCAAAATAGCCGCTCCTGCGGTACGTGTCATATACCTTTAAAAAAAACCGGCCTTTTGAAATATTAAGAGATTTTAGATCTGGAATACGGCTGAGAAAATCAAATAATTCGCCAGAATTCAGAAGAGATAGTTGAGAGCTAATTTCCATTGCGTAGAGCATGCTGGTTACTGAGTTCAATGCGTCACCAAACTCATTCAGTGCAATGTACACCTCTAGAACTTCGGAGAAGCACTTCCTGCTTGCAATAATTTTTCCAGAAGAGAAGATTCTTTGACACTCAATAGAGTGCAAGCGATTGTGAAAATATCGAGAAGATGTGGTTTTACTTTTTCTAAGTGAACTATACAATTCCAATTCTCTATTTAACAGCGTTTCTCCTAACTCTTGGATTAAACCAATATAGCCCACTAACGCCGAAATATAATATTCATCGACTTGAAGTGCCATCCAAGCAGACATTGCAGCCTTAAAATAGACCGTAGCTTTTTTAAAGTCCCTCGCCAAATAGAGTTGATTTGCAGTGAAGTGAAATAGCAGCGCTTGCTGAAAATCTCCCAATTTTTCAGGCACATTGCTGTTCAAAAACGCCAAATTAGCTGGCCGATTGCCAATTGTGAAGTCGTGCGTTTCAGCAAGCTTCTGCAGATTGCTTATCCAGAAAAAATCCTTGTCCGTAAACTTACAATCTTTTCCTAGCATCACATTGGCATTGGGGACAAAAGAAGACCGAATCCATACTTGGCTAGTATCTTCGAATAGATGAAAACCCAACCTAGTACCTGGCAACGCTAATGGTTGCCAGGTAACTTGATCTAATGAATATTCAGCTTCGGCTCCAATTTCCGAAACGATAAAGCGGTGGCGATTCAACTCTGTGATCTCAATACCGATCAAATTAATATCTAATTTAATTGATTCATTGCAGCCTAGCGATGCCAAAAACGACCTTGAACAACATATGCTGCTGAACGCTAAGCATGAAAACGCAACGGCGCTCTTCCACTTCATGGAGGAGGTTCAGTTCCACCCCCAGTTCCCGGCTGTATCCATTCCGTGCAATCACTAGGATCTAAAAACTCGCCCTTTTCAGGCTTTGAGTAACGCGCATCATCCAATGTGCGAAAAGCCTCAAAATAATAAGTTTTACATTGTTTTGTTTTTTCTAAGGGGCAGTCCGCTGTACTAGCGCTTTGTAATAGATAGAAGATAAAATCCTCACTCTCTTGCGAACGCAGTCGCAAGTAACGAACAGTAGTTCCAGTTCCGCCAGTCTGCGCCTCAGCGTTTAATAGGACATTTTTACCTCCATTTCGCTTCCATATGATTTCACGTCCGAATTCCAGTTGATCGCCGACTCTGATATCACAAAGCGAGCTGGCACAATCTGCATCAGTATTTGAAGTCATTATTGTGATTATGTTGTGGCTAGGATTCGCGAAATCCGTAATTTGCATTTTTTCGATCTTGGCATCCCCTTCTCGATAAAGGCACTTCGGGGCCGCCGCTAAATTAGCGCTGCCCATCGAAACGATGGCCAACGTAACAGCTAGTTTTGTTCTGCGCATATTTTCCTCACAAGTTATAATGAATAACACCTGGAGTGCCAGGTCTGCATTTTCTCCTCAAAAAATCACTTTTTAGTTCATCAAATCTCCCGTTATAATTGTTTAAAAAAAGTGCCAAGCATCCCGCAACTATTGGCGTGGCTGCAGATGCACCATAAAAAATTTCCAACTTTTGACATGAGTTTGTTAGTACGCGTTCGCCCAAAGCGAGGCAGTCAGTTTTGCTGGGGCCGTCGAATTTTTCAAAAAGCATATCACCGTTCGTTTTAATGCCACCCACTGCAATGATTTTGTCTGATAATGCTAAGCTGGAACAGTAACTCTTATCACTTCCTGTACCAGCGACAATTTGACAACGAGCATCTACACAAAGCTTTATCACTTTCTCAAGCGCTAATGGGATTGAGCCGCTTGAGGACTGCGCAGTTCTCGCACTTATTGAAACTACGCTCGCCTGTTGCCGCACCGCCCACAAGAGTCCTAATAATATCGGTACCAAGCTAGACTCGAACGATACATTGGCTTGCAGCACTTTTGCTTTAGGCGCAACGCCGAGCGATTCGTCAAATAAAATTGATCTAACGAACTGTCCATGTCGTTTCTCAGCGACTGTTGAGCAGGTTGTTTCGCTTGAACTAAAGTCGATACTTGCATCAAGGTCAAAATTTGGTAGTGAACTATCGTTCATTCCGCAATCAACTACAGCGATCTTTATGAGTTTCCCAGAAGGGTGATTATCGTTGAGGCCAAGAAAATTCCTGGGTGATATCCCAACGGTATTGGAGAACATTTGCTGCGCAATTGACGGGTGTTCAGTTAGATTCCTTGTTCTGAATGGACGTTCAATTCTAAAGGGTGCTTTAGGTGATTTGATATTGAGTGATGGGCTAAGAATTTTCATCTTTTGAACTTCGTTTAAAAATCTATTTCCTTTTGGAGGTGTCCAGGAGTCAAGGTTTAACTGAGGCTTAGGAAAACGCGCAACGTTTAATTGCATGGTGCTCATTGTAAAAATAGAATTTATTTCTGGAATAAGCAGAAAATCCATGCCTTCAGTATTTGATCTGTACCCAATACCTAAGGCGTCTCTTGCCGTTTCTTTTCCAATAAGCTTAAAATACGTCTCAGTTTGATTATCGTTAAGATCGAGGATGTAATTAAAGTCATAGTTATTTTTCACGCTTCACCATCAGCCTATAATTACCCAAAAAGCACCAACATAAATCAATTGAAATGTTGAGTAAAAAAACATTAACGAACAATAGATAGCGTAGGGAATAGAACCTGACACCACAAACTCCGATTTTTTTAGCTAGGCTAAGACGCCCTGAAACTATGCCTAATCTATGCAACTGTCGATTGCGTCACATAGAATTTACGAAAATAGTTAGTAAATTCAGACTGCGCTCAGGTTGCATATTTTTTGACTTTGATAGTGTCAGGATTCGCTGAGGCATCTGTCTTAGCAAGTGAGATTTCCGCCAATGACCGAGGTAAAAACATGAATCCCCAAAATTTCGACTGTAGCGCTTGCCGATTAACGCTGATTTCGATTGCGCTAATGACCGCTTTTACGGGGTGCGCCTTTATAGAAAGCCACCCTAACTCCAGTTCGATGCCTGGCGTTAGTTACTACTTGCCGCTTCGCCCGGTCGAGCTGACATTTACGCGTTCGTCTACACTGAATCCAGACAAGAAAAATTGTGATATCAACGATACGGTAAAAATTACGATGCTTCCATTGGTTGCGGACGCTTCAAAACGTTACACACTAGCGCTTGACCACAACGCTTTTCGCTCCGACAAAATGGTCGTTACGACGACTCCTTCTGGGTTACTGACGACGTCAAGTGCAAGTTCAACCGACCAAACTGCGAGCATTGTCGTCGCACTTGCTCAAGCAAATGCCGCAGTTGCGACGCTGAGTGGCAGTCCACTTAAAAATAATCGTGTGCAAACGTACTCTATCGCCGCGTCGCCTCAAATTGATTGTTCCAGCTTCGCTCATAAGGTCGAGCAGGTCCTAAACCCCAGAGACGATTTACATTTGTCCGATTTTGCCCTGGAGCTGACTCATGTAATGAATGATGGTCGATATGAATTGAAACATTCGCCGTTAGTCAAACATAACGAAATTGATGTGCCTGCGAGTGAGTCCAAATCAGGAAAATTTCCAGGTATTGCATACCGCCGAGATCAAACGCACGTACTTCGTTTCTTACGAGACGGCGCGACGATAGTGTCAGTACTCATTGAGCTTCCACAAGGTGCACCCATTGAGATGATTGAGTTAAAAGCCAGCTTTGGAAACACTGTAACGCTTGATTCGACCTTTGAAAACGGCATGTTAACCAAGCATACCGACACCCGTCCAAGCGAAGCGTTAGCGATTGCAGCAATCCCTTTTGAAGTTGCAAAAGCCGCACTTGCCGTACCGGCAAGCTTACTGAAGCTGCAAGTTACAAACATTACAGAAAGTAATAGTTTAACGGCTCAATTGCGGGCGCAAATTTGCGCTGAAGAAAAGCTATCTGCCGTAAAAGAGCAACGGCCTGTTAATGCTGCGCTCTGTCTAGCGAACTAGATTGCCAATTCATGCATTTGAAATTGCCCGGGAAACCCTGCGTTCACTGGGCAATTTTTTGCCTAACATTTGCGCTTACTTTTTCGGTTAACTTTCTGATCCGTTAGCTTGACGCGCACTACCACGGCGGGTGGTTTCCTGAGATCTTTGAACGAGACTTCTCTCGAACAAACGCCTGCGATATTGGGTGCTAGTGTCTGTCAGGGAAGCGCGAGCAGTGAACGCTGCGCTTTGCCCTGCTGAGTAAGCACGTGAGTAATAAGCACGGGCGCCCAGTAATTGCAATCGCCCAGCAAATCAAACACTTGCTGAGCGATTTTGTGCGTTCCGATTAGGCGCAATAAGGGCCACTAATCTCAATACGCCACAGTCAAAGCCCCCAAATCCTTCTGAATAGCGCTCATGGGCGAGTAGTATCCGGTGCCTGATGCAAACGGTCCGAATTGCCAGCCGCCGCCGCCGCTGACTAAGCCGGTGAAAGTGATGTTGTTGCCGCCGGATACGATCCAAACCGGGCCGCCGGAATCGCCGCCTCTGGAGAACTGGGTGTCGACCTTATTCACGCATAAAAACGTCGTGGGGTAGCTGGCGTATTTCAGGCGCTGGCAGGTGGATGCAATCACCGTGTTGGTGCTGCCGGTGGTGCGGCCAGTTTTCCAAACGGCGGTGCCTACTGCGGGTGTGGAAAGCACTTGAATGACGTGCAAATTGCCCTGCACATTGCCCGCGCCGCTGGGTGCGTAGGCTATTTTCTGTTTGGCTGCGAATGCTGCGGTATCGTACTTGGCGAACAGCGCATCGGAATATTTGCACGTTGCGCCCGATGGGCAGCCGGTCGAAACCGTCGGGCCTACCGAAACCGATGCGCCAATGCGAACACCCGCTTGCCGGTAGACTTCACCGTTGCGGTCTTGGCAGTGCGCGGCGGTAATGAAGCCTACGTCGTTGCCGCGTTTTACGTTGAGCCCGAGCGAGCAGACGTAGCCTTTGCCATCATCGCCGGTGTAGCCAATTTCTGCGCCGCCCGGGGTTGGATTGATGCGATCACTTAGGCCCAGCGTTGCGGTGGGTGATTGTTCTAAGCGAATCACCACGGCATCGGCTGGCACACCGCTGGCAGCGACCGACTTTTGCAAGTCGATTAATTGAGATCGCGATGCGCCTGCATCAAGGCTCAGCGCGATGACGTTGTTGACTTCGTCTAAGTCAAAGCTATGCACATTAAAGCGCGTGTCATTCATCAAATCAATCAGGCTAAAGTGCCATTTGTAGAGCTGATCAAAGCCATATTTGACCGATTGCGTGCGCACATTATCGGATTTTTGCGCTGCGCTCAGCATGCTTAAAAGCTGATCAACCCTTGTGCCCGCCGCGCGCGCCTGCACATCGGAAAGCTGCACGATAAGCTGATCACCATCTTGATAGTAGCCGGCAAAACCTGGGTATTGCGTTGCCAGTAGCGCCCAAGCTTCGTCAAGGGTTTGATGGCTGTTGGCATCATCGATAAATTCTGCTGGCAGCTTATCGTCAACAGATGATTGTGCGTGCGCGAAGTTAGCCAGGTTGGTTAGCGCGGAAAAAAGTGCAATAGACAAAATGGTTTTCATGGTGTGGGCTCGATAGCGAAGGAAAGAACAACGCGCTGGATGCTAATTGCGGCGTGCAAGTGCGGTATTGCAAGAAAAGCAGCTGTTCATTGCAAAAAAATTTGGCTGGCAAAAGCCGAGCAATAGCGAGAGCGCTTCTTGCACTAAAATTTTATTTGCAATCCAGCTGAGAGGTTTCCCCAACTCGCAACACTTCTAAGGTGATCGCTACCCATTTGGGTGGATAGATAAACTTAGGAGCAGCCCGTGCAGGAATTTTCGACCAGGTTCGCCGCGCAGGAATCGCTAGTACGCGCGGTGCAAATCGAGTGTGTCAATAGCGCGCCAAAACTTTGCACAAAACCTTCATGTTCCCCCCAATTGGGTGATTACAGCAGGCCGGTGCATCAGGCACAGTGCATGTTAAATCAACCTGAAAAGATGCTCGGCATGCCATTGGATGGGGAACGCACAGCGCGGCTTGAGCGCGCAAAGCACGCCAGCCCCGCGCGGCTCTTGCAAGCTGAGCCCAGCCGTAAACGCCGCGCCGCAACAAAAGCTGAGCCCACGCCTGCAAGGGCCCGCCCCGAACCCGGTTCACCCGAGGCGATTGCGCTGCGCTTGGTTACTGCGCTGGGCATTACCCCAACGCTCGCCCGATTTGCCGCCGCGTTTGCACGAAATTTGAAGCTGCGCTCCGCGTGTAGCGATATCGGCGTGGGCTATGAAACTGGCCGCACTTATTTGAAGCAAATTTTTCTTAAAACCGGCACGCATTCGCAGGCGCAATTGGCTGTGTTTTTGGTGGGGGTTTTGGGGGATGGGTAGGTTTTTCGAAAATTCTTCGCGTCCGCAATCGACTCCTTGTCAGGAATCGAAACCTCGCGGCTCTTACCACACGCAACTTTATTAACTGAGAGAAATGCTATGAAAAATAGGCTGTTTGAGCCGCTGAGTTTGACGCGGCGTTTGGTTCCGGGATCGATAGTAGCCCTGCTAGCTCTTGGAATTACCACTTTAGGTTTTGGCAGCGAGCTAACCCGCGCCGAAACGCGCACCAACACAGATTTCGCCGTTTTTGGTCAAGGTGGTTTGCGTGGAAACACCGCAGGCAGCATTGCCGTCAACGGTGTTACGGGAAGGGTGACGCAAGCTATATTGCTGTGGCATGGGCCAACGGCTTCCGGCAATAGCGGCAATTCAACGTTGACCTTCAACGGCACGGCGCTCATTGGAACATCCCTAGGTGTGAGTTCCGACAATGGCTGGGGGCCGACGTATACCGAATCGCGCGCGTACCGAGCGGATGTCACCGCGCAAGTACAGCAAAATGGCTCATACACACTCGCTAATGTCCCCACGCTGACTGGCTCCGCGTTCAACGGCGCGTCGCTGCTGGTATTTTTTGATGACGGCATCGCCAGTAACAATCGCGATATCGTGGTGTTCTTAGGTAACGATTCGAACTCCAATAATGCTTTTGATGCCAACAACTGGAATGCGACGTTGGGCGGCATAAACTATAGCGGCGGGCTTGCAACGCTTCGATTAGTCGTCTCTGATGGACAAACTCCGCCCGACAATGGCTTTGCCATCAATGGTGTTACGGTTATCCCCAATGGCGCAAACTTTAGCGGCAATAGCGTGCCCAACTCGCCAGGATCGGTTTTTCCTGGTGGAGCGCCGGTGAATGGCGGGCTTTGGGATCAGACTAGCCATGACATCTCAGCGCGGCTTTCAACCGGGCAGAATACCTTAGTGCTCACGAGCCAGCTTGGTACCGGGGATCTCCTCAGCCTTATCGCTGCCGTATTTGAGCTGCCATTAGGCGCTGTGCCTGTAACAAATGTTGTCACGCCCGCCCCGAGCCCACTGCGCTATCACCCCAACGGCGCGGCCGCAACCGTACGCAGCATTCAAATCACCACAAACAATCCAGTTAGCTGCCGAATCAACACCACCGCGACAGCCGCATTTTCACTTTTGCCGCCGACCGTTGCGATCACGCCAACGGCAGGCAATTCGCAAACCTTGACCTACTTCCTCAATAACTGCATTCCACAGGCTGCTGAAACCACCGCAGAAATTGAATGCCAAGAAACCGGTGTGGCGCAGCCTTATCGTTGGCCTTTGACTTGCCCGGCCATTCAACTCAGCAGCATTATTCCAGATCGAAGGCTTTGCCGAGTCGAGGAGGTTCCGGCTGGATTGCAGTTTGGTATTGGCGGCGATTTTAACCAATCGGCCGGTGGGCCATTGTCCCTGGATGGCCGCTACGTGTTGTTTACCCGTGATGATCCAAACAACACGCGAATTGATCCACGATTTGACACACGAGTTCAAGAGGTAGTTGCGCTAGATAGAACCACCCGGCAAATCATTCCAATTACCCAAAACAGTGAACAGACATACAATATTGCAAGCTGGCGAACCAACGGCAGTTTGGTATTGCAGTCACGCGCATTTGCTTTTTTCCAAAATATAAATGGGCAGCAAGTTGAGCAAATAGACGGACGCGATCTGCCCCGTTTAACTGTTAGTGGTTTTCCTAACATCACGCTTAGCAGCTCGCCAGCGCGGATTTCAGCAGCCAATGAAGCCGCTATTGATTCTGCGGACGGAACTACGACGCTTGTCTACAACGGTGCATTCCAAGGTAACTCGACGGAGATGTCGAAACTGCAAATCACTAATAACGCGACAGGGGAAGCTACCAATCTATCCGAGCAAATTCGGAACGCTGCGGGGCTACCCAACGCTTTGTCGACTTCTGACATTTTTGGGATAGACCTTTCACTTAATGGCGACGGCCAAAAAGTTGCGTTTTCATCCACGATAATTCTGTTGGGTTCAAATCGCGGCCTAAGGTTCCGCAATTTGCCTGGATTGAGAGTGTCAAATCAACTCTATATTTTTGACAGAGCTAACCAAACTCTCTTTGAGCCCGCATTTGCCAATCGCGGCTTGAGTGCACCAGTTACTTCATCGTTTATAAATACGCGGCGATTAGGCAGAACTGGAACTGTTGTTTCCTTAGATCGCTCTCTGCCCTTAGTCGGCACGCCGGGCAATGTGGATGGCACCTCAGAGGTGTACGTCGCCGATTTAGCAGGCTCGATTACGCAAATCACCAACTCAGGTGCGGGGCCAGCGAATGAGCGCTTTAACTCTGGCCTCGCTTTTATTACCTTTAATGAAAATGCTGTTCTCTTTCAGTCATATGAAGACTTGGCAGGCAGCAACCCTGACAAGGAACGTCAATTATTTAGATACGACATTGACAGCAAACAAATTCGGCAGGTAAGCGCCAATCGCGGAAATTTTGCAACCGTTTCGCGCCAGCTCAACTTAGACGTTGATGCAGATTTTGACGGCGATCCAACAAATGATCGATTTGGCTTAGGTTTTGTCAGTCAAACAATAGCGTATGGGCAAAGTGCAGACGGGCGCGTCTTGCTCGCAACCAATCTTGGCCAATCTACATCTATCGCTAATGCAGCCGGGATTCAGATTGGTCGCCGGAATTCAGTTCCACCTACCCTATATGTCTGCGATTGAGGAATAGATCATGAAAATTCGAACTTTAGTCGCTTCAGTCACACTCGCAGTTATCAGCTTTTCCGCAAGTTCGGCCACGCTAATTATTAATCGCAATGGTCAAATGCAAATTGCGCAGGGCCCTGTTGCCAAAACGCAGGCTTTTTGCAACGCAAATCCCAACGCACTGTTACAGCTAGACACTACGCTGGTTCCCGCGCCGATTAGCGGTCAAATCAATGTGTTTGAAGGCAGTACACAGAGCTTTACTGTGCAAGGATCGATCAGTGCTTATTGCGGTATTGACACTCAAGAAACCACGCGCCGGGCATTGGTAAGTCTGCAATTTGAAGTGCTGGGCGGCGGCAGCGCCCAGGCATCCGATGGCAGCGCCACATTGACGCAGCTGAATTTCACTGGCGTGCCGGTGTTTTTAGCGGCACCACAAGTTCAGTCGGCTACTGGCTCGGTGGTTGCGAACACCGATGCCACTACTGAACTGGACGAAACCCTTCGCTATGGGCTGCGCGGAGGTACTATTGTGGAGAACGATTCCGCCAATCCGAATGCTGGCAATCTTGCTTTGACGATCAACGGCGGTGCAACGCTAGTTACATTCGTCATCAAAGACGGTGCACCGATTGGCGATACTACATCGCGGCTGCTGCCGAATGATGATGTAGCGCTGGACATTGCCGAATCGCTCGATACGATTTGTAAGAAGCAAAATCTAGTCCGCGAGTTACAGGACCAATGCCAAGCGCTGCGCACCGCGCTCGGGCAATCGGATTCGGCAGGTGCATCCGACATCTTTCGCGCATTAGGTGCTGAGGAGGCCGCGGCAGAATCCAGCTCGATCATTGAGAACAAAGCTGGTTCGCAGCAAGATCGCATCAATACGCGCTTAGCGACGCTGCACGGCTCCGCCACGCGAACCGCGAGTTCCATGACTACATCGCTGACTTGGAACGGCTTTACGCTGCCCGCAGGTTTGCAGCAAGATGATGTTGAAACGGCTGGCGGCGGCCTGCTTGATGCCAAATTGGGCGGCTTTTTGATCGCCGATGGCGGCAAAGGTGATCGCCGTGGCACGGTGCGCGAAGATGGTTTTGACTACGATCGCTACGGGCTTTCTGGCGGCTTGGATTATCGCTTTACCGATGCCTTCGTGGCGGGGTTTGCGCTGGGCTTTAATCGCTATGAAGCGGATTTGGCCGGATCGGGCGGGGCGCTAGATGCCAAAGTAAGCTCGCTATCGCTGTATTCAAGCTACAGCTTGCCGAATGGTGCTTACGTTGATGCCACAGTAGGGGTTAGCGGCTTTGATTTTTCTACACTTCGGCTGATTCGCTATACCGCCGGTGGCAACACTGAAAACCGCCGCGCACGCGGTGAGTATGAAGCCGAACAGCTTTCCGGCACGCTAGCGTTTGGTTGGCCGCTGACTTTTGGCGCGTGGAACCTAACGCCATCCGCCTCGATTGAGTATTCCAAAGCCGATAGCGATAGCTTTACTGAAACCGGCGCGGGTGGTTTGAATCTGCGGATTTTGGGTCAAGATGTGTATTCAACAGTTGCCGCGCTAAATTTCCAAGCCAATCGCAGCATCAGCATCGAACGCGGTGTTTTAGTGCCCTATCTCGGCGCGAGCTACTATTTTGAGCAGCGCAATGAAAGTAATCCGACGCTGGCATTTTTCCCATCCGATGTGGATCGAACCCGGATTTTAATCCGCAGCGACGCGGCTGATACCCGCTTTGGCAGCGTGGGGTTGGGCATAACGTGGTACATGCCCTCAGGCTTGCAAGCCTACCTCGACTATCGGCGTACCGTGGCACTGCAGGGCTTTTCGCAAAACGGTCTGAGCTTAGGTTTGCGAATCGAATTCTAAAATGCAAAACCGTATTCCTCCGCATCGGCGTGATCAGTTTGTGGCGGTCGTCATCACGCTGGTGCTGGGTTTTTTTATCGTGTTTAGGATGTTATGAAACTTCGTGACGGTCAATGGATTGTGGAAGCTGCCCTGCCCGATGCAAGGGCGCTCAGCGTCGCTAGTGTTAACGAGGTTCTTGCGCAGTTGCCGAAGGCCGACGTTGCGGAGGTGCTTGATTCATTTGAGCTTTTGGAACCGGGCTTTGATCAGAGCGTGCGGTGCCGTGCATCAAGTTACGGCACAGGACTCATATGAGCATGTTTGATGGCACCGCGATCAAAGCTAACCGTTGTTTTGCAACCTGCGGCGCGCCCGGCGCTGGCAATCAGCGCGTCGGCAAAGTCGGCACCGCTGATGTAGAGCGCAAGCGCTTCGCCAATGCGCAGCGCCTGCTCAATGACTATTTCAGTAGAGCGCAAAAGCCGCGCCAACAATTCCTGCACTTGAACTTTGGAGAGTTTGTAAATCCGCTCAAGCACCCAAACAGACTCTACCAAAGTAGTTATAGACAAATATCCCAAGTTGTCTTCAGTCAAAGCTGCGAAGAATGCGTCAGCTTGTGCCGATTGCCGGGCGTCATCTTGCACCACGAAACGCACCAATACGTTGGTATCGATACCCGTCATGTTTTTAGATAATTCTCAGCAGCCTGATCGCGAACGGCATTTGCCATATCTTCGAGGCTCGCCGTGATCGCGCTTTTGCCGAACATTCCACGAATGCTTTGCACACTTACCGCTTCGACAACGCGCAAAACGATAGCGTCGCCTTGCAGCTCAAAACTGATTTTGTCGCCCGCTTCAATTCCTAATCGCGTACGAATTTCTTTGGGTATGGTGACTTGGCCTTTGCTAGTCAATGTTGCGATTCTCATAACAGCCTCGCTCTATTTCGTCCTACGAATAGGTAATGGTAGAAGAAAATGAGCGACTCGACTGGTTTTACTGCCGCGTTTCAGGGTCGATTATCGATCTACCTATGTACCACGCTGATTGGGCTAGCCGCAGCATGGCCGGTGGCTGCCAAACCCAGCTTCCCTAAAACCGCAGCTGACGTATTAATCGTCGATTGCCTATTACCGGGCCAAGTGCGCAAACTCGGGCGCATCAATTCGTTTCTGAGCCCGCGCAGGCCGGCGCGTTTGAGTCAGTTTGAATGCGGTTTGCGCGGTGGTGAATATGTGGAGCATGACCGTGCAAATTTGCAGACCAGCTTAAGTGTTTGGATGGCATCGGCATCTAGCGGAAATCTGGAAGCGATGGTGATGGTGGGTGAGGCGTTCGCGAAAGGCTTGGGGCAGGAACCTGATTTTGCGCAGGCGGCGTTTTGGTTTCAGCGCGCATCTGATTCCGGTAGTAAGCGCGCGCAGCAAAATTTGGGGCATCTGTATGAGCTGGGTTTGGGCGTGCCAGCGGATCGGGAAAAGGCGCTGAATTTTTATCGCATGGCTTCGGGTGTGGCCGGTGAGCGGGTGGTGTTTACCTCGACGCTGGAAACCGAAACGATGCTGCTAGCTCGTTTGGATGTCGCGAATCAGGATTTGACAGTTGAGCGCGGCTTGCGTGCGCAGGCAGAGGCGCATGTCAAGCGCTTGCAAAGCCAGCTCAAGGCCAGTCAGCAAGATGCAGCTGCTAAACGCGCTGAAGTGACCCGGCTAAAAAAGGCCGCAGCGAGCGCGCCCAAGCCTGAGGATGTGCAGGCCATGTGGCGGGTGCTGGAGGAACAAATTCACGTCAAAGAAGCTGAGATTGCCTTGCAAAGCAGTGAGCTTGGCAAGCTGGAATTGGCGCTGCTTAGCGATCCGGCTGCGCCGTCGGATCGCAATGCGGGATTGGCGGGTGCGCGCCTTGGAAGCGTCAAGCTGACCATCGTGCAGCCAGCACTGGTGGCTACCCGCGGGCTGCCTAGCGTGTTGGCGAAAAGCCGTGCGCCGATCACCTTGATTGGCCGCATTGATCCGCGCGCGGGGTTAACAAAGCTGTGGGTCGGCGCAGAAATTGTTGCGGTGGAACCAGATGGATTGTTTCGCGCGCAATTGCCGGTGAGCGATGTGAGCCGCGTGCAAATTACCGCGCTGGACAGCAGCGGCGCCCGCAATGCCTTTGATTTTAACGTGCTGGGGCCGAGCGCAGCGCTGGCAAGTTCTGTTAACTCCAGCGCGCCCTCGGCGATTGTTTCGAGCGCGCCGCGCCGCTGGCCTGCGGGCTTGAAAACCGGCAAGCGCTGGCTGCTGGCGATTGGCAATCAGGATTATCAAAGCTACCCGGATCTACAGGCCAGCGTGAATGATGCGCAGGCATTGGCGGATGTTTTAAGCAAAAATTATGGCTACAGCGCGCGCGTGCTGCGCGATGCCACCAAGAACGACGTGCTGCTGGCGCTGGATGATATTCGTCGCAGCGCGGGTGCAGGTGATGACGTGATCGTCTATTTCGCAGGCCACGGCGAGCTAAGTTCTGGGCGCGGCGCATGGGTGCCAAGCGAGGGTGTTTTGAATCAGCCCAGTACGTGGATTGACAACAAAATCGTCAGCGACATGTTGGCCGAAACACCGGCCCGCAACGTGCTGGTGCTGGCCGACTCTTGCTACTCCGGCACGCTAACGGCCAGCGCGGTGCCGCGTGCGAGCCCGAGTTTTGCCGCTTCAGAATGGCGCGCCTGGGCAAAAGTAACCGGCGCGGGGCGCTCCAGAATGGCGTTGACCAGCGGCGGCGTGCGGCCAGTATTTGATGCAAAAAGCGGGCGCGGTTCGCTGTTTAGTCAGGCGCTGCTGACAGTGCTTTCCCGCAACTCTGGTGTGCTAGAAGCGCAGACGCTTTATGCACAAACATCAGATGTATTGGCTTTGACTGTTGCGGCTTCGGAGTTGACCGATTTGCCTACCTTTGCGCCCATCGCGTTTGCCGGGCATGAGCGGGGTGAGTTGTTGTTGGCGGGGAAGTAGCTAATGAGCGGCACCGAATTCAACCTCGACCTGCAAAAACTACCCGGCTATCGCATTAAAAGCGTGCTGGGCCAGGGCGGCATGGCGACGGTGTATTTGGCTGAGCAGATCAATCTGGGCCGGGAAGTGGCGCTGAAAGTGATGGCGCCGCATTACGCCGCTGCGCCCGGGTTTGCCGAGCGATTCTTGGCGGAGGGCCGCATAACTGCGCGCTTGAATCACCCGAATATCGTGACGGTGCACGACGTAGGGCAAAGCCACGGCATTTATTATTTGGCGGCGGAGCTGCTGCCCGGCGGCACGCTGCGGGAGCGCTTGCCAAGCTTGACCAATCTTGTCGATAAACTGCGCGTGTTGCGCGGTATTGCGCGCGGTTTGGGCTATGCGCATGAGCACAAAATCGTGCACCGCGATGTAAAGCCGGTGAACATTATGTTTCGCGATGAAGCGCAGCCGGTGGTGACGGATTTTGGCATTGCGAAATCATTGGATGCCAGCCACGTGTTTACTCAGGCGGGTGGCATCATCGGCACGCCGCAATACATGAGCCCGGAACAGGCGCAGGGTTTGGAGCTGGATGGCCGCAGCGATTTGTATGCGCTCGGCATTATGATGTACGAAGTTTTGGTTGGCCACGTGCCGTTTGATGCACCGGATCCGCTGCCGATTTTGTTTATGCACGTGCAGCAAATGCCGCCGGATTTGCCGGATGAATTAGCCCAGCTGCAGCCGGTGTTGGATCGACTGCTTGCTAAATTGCCGGAGCAGCGCTATCAAAAGTCAGCAGAATTTTCAGCTGCACTGGAGCCATTTCTCGGCAAGCTGAAAACCGGGCGCATTACGGTGGTGCCCGGCCCGGGTGGCAAAATTTTGGCGGACGAAACGCTGCGCATTGCTGAGCCTATAGCCGCTGAAAAACCCAAAATTGAGGCACCGATTGCACCGATTGCACCGGCTGCACCGGCACCGTATTTGTCGAGCCAGCGCGAAGAAGTATTGCGGCAGCTTAATCCGTATGCGCAAGCGTTAAAGCCATCAATGGCAAAGCCGGTTATGTTCACTGCAATAGCCAGTTTGGTGGTGCTTGCTGCGCTGTTTGGTATGTTTTGGAAATCACCTCAACTAGCGTCAACTGGCGAACTGGCTCAAGCCGAGCGCGCAACTAGGCCGAGCGTATTTTCCGCAGCAGCACCGCGCTCCGCTAAGCAAGAGATCATCGCGCAAGTGCAGCAGCTGATGCTGGAAGGTGCGCTAATTGCACCTGAGCAAGATTGTGCATTCGCGCTTGTGCAGCGCTTACTTGAGCAATCACCGACTGATTCTGAGGCACTCAATCTGCTGCGCGAAATTGGCAAAGCGCTCACCACGCAAGTGCAAGACCGCTGGCGTGCGGGTCAGCGCCCGGAAGCGCTCACCTTGCTTCGAAGTGGATTGGCAAAAATGCCCAATGATGCTGAGCTCAATCGCCTGCGCGCTGATTTGCAAATCGATATTGAGCGCAGACCGGTGGCCCCAGCAATGAGCGGCGTAACCGATGCGCAAAGCGTTGAAGAATTGCTGAAACGCGCCGAAGCGCTGTACGCCAATAGCCAATTGAGCACGCCACCGGGCGATAATGCCACTGAAATGCTGCAACTGATTTTACAGCGCGTACCAACCCACGCTAAAGCGCAGGCCATGCTAGAAAAAATTGCCGGGGATTACGAGCGCGTCGCACTGGTTTGGCAGGCGCGCGGCCGAGCTGATCAGGCGCTTGCGCAGGTTAGGAATGGATTGAAGGCAGCGCCGCAGAATCCGCGTTTGCGGAAATTGGAGTTGGATTTGATGGGGCGTTAGTTAGGGCGAGTTTTCGGGGCCAGCTGGCGCGCTTGGCCGTTGCACGTGGAAACAGGACTTACGCACACGGCTAATGCTGGCAGCCATTTTGGGGAATTACGCAACTAAATTTGCGCCTTGCGCCAAACCAATAGCTGCGAAGGCCGTAAGCCCATTGCTTAACCACAAGCAAGTTCAAGCAACTAATAGCGGATCCAATCCACCACTGCGATCAAGCGATACCAAATCATCATGCCCGCCGACGTGTACATCGCCGATAAATATCTGCGGTACGGTGCGCCTACCGCCACTGCGCTTGATCATTTCATCGCGTTTTTGCGCATCTTGATCGATGCGAATCACTTCAATATCAGCGATACCTTTACGCGCCAACAGCGCTTTTGCGGCGATGCAATAAGGGCAAATCGCGGTGGCGTACATTTGAATTTTCTTAGAAATTGAGGTCATTACCGTAATCCATTGACAGGGCGTTGCATCGATTGATTTGATTTTGGGCATGTCCATCGTAATTCAATAGCGATTAAATGCACGACACCGGCTTAGGCAAACCCGCAAATTTACTGGCCTGTTTCGCCGGTCCGTCTGGAAACAATTGATACAGGTACAGGCTTTTTCCTTTTTCATTGCCCAGTTTGGCAGTGATGGCTTTGCTGAGCAGGCGCATCGGCGGGCTCATGTGGAATTGCGCGTAAAATTCCTGCACAAATTCGATGATTTCCCAGTGTTCGGGCGTTAGCGTGACGCCATCAGCATATGCGCTCGCGGTGGCAAATGCTGGATTCCACTGCGCTGTATCCAGCAAAAAGCCGCCGGCGTCACACGCAAAGTGTGCGCTGCTTTGTGTCGTGCGGGGACTTGGTGGTTTTGCTCTGGTGGGTTCGCTCATCACGCATATTGGCTTACCGTTCGCAGGAAAACTATCCGCTTAAGCTTGCGTGGCGAAAATGGTTAAGATGCGTAGACAAGCCCCAGTATCATCGGAGATTTGATTTGGCTGAAATTTTCGCCTCCAATCGATTTTTTGCGTCTACTTCGCCGCAAGCCTGCCAAATCCGCGCGTGGCTGTTACCGTTATGCGTGGCGGTGTGCAGCCAGGCAAGCGCGGCGCCCGTAGAAAACCAGCTGATTGGCCGCCCTGCCTCGCAAAGCTTTGATGTTCGGCTCGATGTAGCGCCGGAGTTTTTCGCAGTGGCGAAAGATGCAGCTGGCGCAGTGATTGTTGGCGGCGCTGAAGGCTTGATGATCAATAGCGGCGAAAATTGGACACGTCTGCCGTTGCCGAACTCACAGTTGGTGCGGCGCCTGTTGAGCGCGGGTAAGCGCACTTTCGTAGGCGGCTACAACAGCTTCGGCTATGTTGAACCTGATCAATTTGGGCAGTATCGCTACCATGAGCTGGCTAACGCAAAGCTTAGCCAGCAAACTAACGGATTTGCGGATATCTGGGATCTGCATCGATCAGATCGGGGCGTGTTTTTCCGAGCGCTGCGGGAGGTTTTTTTGGTGGAGCACGAAGCATTGGCGGCCGCAAAATTTGATCCGATGAAGATCAAATCTTGGCTGCATGAGGGGCGCTTTGGACAAATCGGTGCCGATACCGAAGGGCAGACGTTGCTGCAATTTCGCGGCGAAGGCTTACGGCGTTTGGTTAATGAGGCTTGGCTTCCGGTTCCCGGCACTCAAATTTTGACGGATTTAATTGAAGTTATCGAGCCAATCAATTCAAAGTTGACGCTGTTGGGCGGCGGAAAAGCGCCATTTTATGTTTACGATGGCCATCAATTGAGCGTAGCTAAATTGCCGCCGGGCATGCCAGATTACAGTCGTATTTCCTCATCATCTAGAACGCGCAATCGCGAGCTTCTGTTCGGCAGTGATTTTGGCCAAATTTTTATCATGGATCCCGATTTGCAAAGGGTGCGTTCGATACCGGTCGGCAATGGATTTATAGGCCGCGTAGTGCAAGATGGTGCGCACTTGCTGGCGAATTCGATCACTCAGGTTCATCAAGTGCCTTGGCCATCGCCATGGAGCATTTTGGAGCCGCTAGACCGCGCTGGGAGCGCTGGTTTTACCGCAATGAGCATTTCAGATGCAGGTTGTTTCCTGCACAGTGACGGCGGCTCGTTCGAGCTCAAACCCTTGCCTGGGCAAGCACCGTTATTTGAGCATGAGGATTGGAGTGCTAGTGGCGAAGGCGCTTATGACACGATGCTGCTTGGGCAATCGCGCTTAATCGCAACAGACCATGAATTGCTGCTGTTCGCGGAACAGCTATCGCAAGTTATCGATGCGCAAGGCTATGTGCGAGAGTTCTACCCAGATCGGTTCGATACCAAAATAGTCTGGATGGCCAGCGAATGGGGTATCCGGGCGCTGCGAACTGGGCATGCACAGAGCCGATTGGGCGTGCAGCTGAGCCAGCCCTTGCCAAGTGAACGAGACAGCAAATTGTTGAGTTTGGCGCAATTGGCGCCCAACGAAATCTACGGCACTACCAATCTGCACGGCCTACGGCGCTATCGCTTTACCGAAGCTGGGGCTGTAGAAGTGTTGGAAACAATACCGTTAGACGCAAAAATCTGGCAGCCACTGCAAGATTTGTACGTTCAATTTGATCCCAATACGCAATCGCTGGTGTTGAGCACGCTTGCGGGAATTTTTCGGCTAACCGAGCAAGGCGTGGTGCTTGATCCGCGCTTTGCAAATTTGAGGGCGCAAAACCATCGCGCAGACCCGTTGCAACTTGTGTTCGACCAGCAAAATATTCTGGCGCACAACCAATTAAAACTATTTGCCTACCGCTTGCAAACTACACAAAGCAACGCACTGCAAAGCGAGGCGCTTACCTTTCAAGCGCTAGAAATGCCATTGAGCAGGCTAAGTGCGATTATCGACGTCAAACTTATCAGCCCTTTGCAGGCATTTGTGCTGACCAATGAATCCCTGATGGCGCTTGATCTGGCCGGATTGCAGGCACACGAAATGCAGCCGCAAGAATCGCTACGGTTTACCGCCGTCTCAAAAATTGATGCGGGCAATCAGTATGCGCTGGTGCCCTTGCAGCCTGCTGCATTAACGCTGCAACAAAATGATTTAGGCGCGCGTTTTGAATTCGCGCTGTCAGGTTTGCACGAGCCCGGCAGCGTGCAATTTCGCGGCAAGTTGGTAGGCTACGAGCCTGCGTTTTCACCTTGGGCACAAAGCGCAAGCTACACCTACACTCGTCTGCGGCCCGGCCCGTATGCGCTGCAAATCGAGGCGCGCGATAAGTTTGGCAGGATGTATAGCGCGCCAGAATTCGCCCTCGTTTTTAGCCCTAAGTGGCATGATCACGTTGGCACGCGCGCGATCGCCTTATTGGTGTTTGCCAGCTTGCTTGCGCTGCTGCTGCGTACCGCGGTACGTCGGCGCACGCTGAGCTTGCAGCGCTTAATTGATGCAAAAACGATGGAACTTGCGGGCGCAAATCGCACGCTCGCCGATCTCGCCAATCTTGATGCGCTGACCGGCATTGCAAATCGCCGCAAACTTGATAGCTATTTTAATGCCGTGTGGGAAAGTGCGCGCCTCAGCGAACACTCGTTGGCATTGCTATTGATTGATGCGGATCGGTTTAAGCAATACAACGATGCGCACGGGCACGCTGCAGGCGATGAGTTGTTAAAAAAGCTGGCCAAATTGATCGCCCACAAATTGCGCCGCGCAGAAGATTTATTCGCACGGTATGGCGGCGAAGAATTTGTTGTGTTAATGCCGGGGGCTAGCGCAGAAATCGCGAGAGACTTTGCCGAGCAGATTCGCGCTTCGGTTGAATCTGCAGCGCTAGGCGCCACTATTTCCATTGGCGTAGCCAGTCTGCAAGTGAGTTCTGCGCTTGCGCCACACATCTTGTTTGAACGCGCTGACAGCGCCCTATATCAAGCCAAAGCACAAGGGCGAAACTGCGTACGGTGCTATGGCAGCGAATTAACGCGAAACAGCTAAGCGCTGCTTCGTCAATAACTTGACCGACATTTTTGCCGGCTTGGCGCTAACCTACACAAACCTTAAGTTGTGCGACTAGATCGAGCAGGATAAAATCAACGATCGAGATAATTAAAGGCGACTTTCACCTTGAACACGATTTTCAAATTTACTTGCGCAATTGCCACATTTTTTTTCGCTTTGAACGCACCCGTCGTGCAGGCTGCGGAGGCAGATGCGGCAGCGCAAGCCGTAGCGAAATGCGACGCATTAGCGGCGCACCCGTCAGATAAAGCAAAACCGGCGGGCGTTGCTGGCGTCGCTTATGACGATTTGGATGGCAGCAGCGCGAAAGCTGCCTGCGAAAAAGCGGTGTTGCTAGAACCCAGCCCGCGCATGCATAGCCAGCTCGGCCGCGCCTATGAGGTGTTGGGCGACACCGAAAATGCGCGCAAACATCTTGCAGTCGCGGTAGAAGCGCGTTACGTGAAAGCGTTCGCACTAATGGGGGGTACGTATGACTCCGATGAGGCAGACAACCCAGAAGGTGCCACCGCTTTTGTCTGGTACAAACTCGGGGCAGAGTTGGGCGATGAGGTCGCCATGTTCAACGTCGCAACCTGTTTATATCGCGGTCATTGCGCCGAAGAAAATGTCGAACAAGCCTTGGTTTGGTATAAAAAATCTGCTGCAGCCGGCTACCAAGATGCACACGAGTGGGTTGAAATTTTGACGGAAGAATTGGCTGAGTAATGCGCTAAGCTCGCCGTTGCTAGCGGCGCTTTTCACGACATCAAAGCTCGCTCAATCTGGTCGGTCAAGATTCCCTTGCAGCTCAATTAACTGCCAGAAAACCAAAAACCGTTAATCAGCGGTAGTTCCCCCGCATCAGCGGCGATAACGATGTAGTTTCTTCCGGCGTCTGTTACAGCGTAGCGGCCAATAGCAACGCTTTCTCTCGTGCTCCAGCCTGAATGCTCACCAGTTTTTCTCAGCTTAATTTTGTGTTTTGGCGCAACGTCTTTTGCGTTCTCTTCGTCGACAAAAACGTCTACTGAAATTTCCCTATCATGTGCGGATGAGTAGTTCATAAATAGGGTGCAGGTGGGCGATAGGCCGCCCGGGGCCGCGCCGGTAGGAATATAAAATCGCGTCGGACGATTTTGGTCAATTGCACGCACGAATAGTCTCGCAGTAGTTTCTCTATCATCAGTGATGTTTATGCCGACCGAATATCCGTTTGCGTTAATCGCTCCAAATGTCACTTGCCTTTCTTTGATTGGTGCAGGCCAGATTGAAATTGCCGAATCAGATAAACCTGACAGACTAGAATAGGCATCAATTACCACGGTTAAAGGAGGCTTTGTGCGCAGCACTGTGAAAGGAAATTCGCCATCGTGGGGGATTTTTCGCGTGAAACTCGAAGCACCCTCGTACGTACCGCCAATCAGTTTTATAACGAATTCAAAGGAAGTCCCGGGAACGCCACGATAGCGCAATGTCGCATTAACGAAAGCTTCGGAGTCATTTGCCAAAGTCAAAAATGCGCCAACTGAGTTGAGCCCTACGCATTCAAGCCAAGCATCCAATTGCTTGTCAGTTAGTGATTGCCGAAAAGTGGCTAAGGCAAAATTTTCATTACTTGTATTGGATTCAAGCAAAAGATGTTCACGCCGTTTTTCCTGGAATTCATCCCAGCTTCCGTTGAAAAATCCAGAGAATTCAAACGGTATTCCTTTGATTGGAAGTCCAGCTTTTGCGCCGCCGCCTACATCAGACTTGTCCTTGAACGTATCAAACGTTTTCTCGTTTACTAGCTTGAGCCATGCGTTTGTCATGGAGTGGGATTGATTCTCTATTTCTATTTTAGGCAGCAGTGCGGCGGCGCAGTCAATTGGGTTCGACATCAGGTTCACTCCGGTAAAAAGCCTGGTTTGAGGCAAGGGTAAATTTTGCTTTGCGGACCGATGAGTTGCGAGATCTTTGAACGCAGCGGTTTATATACAGCGCACTATTCAAACGAGCCTTGATCGACACCGCCAAAAATTCGGTCCCATTCGGACACCACAAAAGCAGACCGAATAGCGCCGTTGAGATCGGTAGGCGTATACGCGGATCCATTGCCAAACAACACGACGCTATTGCCGCTGGGTGAAAAATGCGGAAACGTGTGAATGCCATCGTCGAAGCTGCCATTTGCACGGCGGATGAGTGGAAAATAAAAACGCGTTGTCATATCTACCACGTAGGCAGTTCCTGCGTTGATATTATTGGGAATACCAAGCGCTGGCTGACTGCCTGAGCTGATAAAGACGACTTTGCTACCGTCACTGGAGATGTCGGCGCCCCCTGATGTTCCGATACTGAAATATGAGCTGCCGTCGAGATTTTGGGTCACGCAGTCAATAACACCGGTTTGTCGATCTTTGCGAAACAAATAGGGTTGTAGCCCAACGGGTGCGCCAGCTGCCAACCAGTTATTGGAGAAGAAAGCAACATACCGGCCATCATCAGAAATGCCGGCAGGCTGAGCAAATGTTGTTTGCAGCCCAGTCGAATTGATGCTGATGCGCTCCATGGTATCGGTTTGCAAATCAGACACAAACACATCTAGATCGCCGTTAGTGTCGCCGCTTACCAAATCACTCGCAAAGGAGACAAACAGAACATAACGTCCATTGCCACTCACATAAGGTAATGCTGACGTCGAATTCCCGGCAACGCCTCCTGACGTTTTTGAGACGAGGCGTAGCGGCCCACCAGCCGTTAGGTCGCGGACGAAAACCTGACCAAGTGGCGAAGCAGGGGTGGCACCAAAGACGGCGATGATTTGAGCGTCATCGCTCATATGTGGTTGATAAAAAATGCTGCCGTCGGCGCTGCTGGTGATAGCTTGCCATTGGCCGGTGGCATTAGTGCGGCGAAAGTTGTGAAACGTCGATAGCGCCGCGCCAGAATTCGCTAAATCAGCGCAGCTAGTGGCCAGGATATATGCTCCATCTGGCGTAATTACAGCATTGTCGCTGCGGCAATCGGCTTGAGCTCCGCTATTGCTGACGCTTGCACGAAGCGTGGTTCGCGCTTGTCGATTGCGAATAAAAATATCGGAGAACCTATTGGTGTCCCCTGCAACTAAATTACTGGCGCGCGAGGTAAACACCACAATTTGTTCGTTCGTGGTGATACTGGCCCCGTGGTAGTGTGATTCGGTCACCTCGCCATTCGCCGCTGTTACGGTCACTGCGCTAACGGCCAAAAGTCCAGCGCTAGTGACGCTTCCATCGGATAGTCTTCGTTTGTAGGGAAGATAGAAATTGCCTTCAGGATAGTCATTACCGACAGCCACATTTGCTAGGCTTAGGAAGTTGACGAATTGACCGTCAGCCGTTGGCACCACGCCGTAGCTATCGGCATTTAACTGCGAATTGTCGGAGCGCAGACTCACCCTAGTTGTAACGCCGGTTGTCATGTTGCGCGAGAAAACATCCCGCTGGCCGTTAGTATCGCCAGCGACCAAATTAGTCGCCAATGACGAAAAATAGACCGTGTTGCCATCCGGAGCAATGCTGACGTCGGCACAGGCGCGGTTGCCTGCGGTGCCAGTGGGTATCAACGAGACTAGGCTCGTAACATTTGTGCTTACGTTATAAATATAGGCCTGAGCAACGCCGCCGGTTGAGCTGGCGGTAAGCGCGGCGGCGCTGATGAACACAACTTTGTCGCCTGCGCTATTCAATCGAGGTCCGTAGGTGGCGATTGCAACGGGTGAATTCGCAGAAACAAACCCCGCATTGCGCGATAACAGGGTCAGGGTGTTAGTACTAATAATCTTTAAATATGCGTCCACGCTACTATTAGGGTCGCTAACAAGTAGATTAGTTGCCGCCGAGTAGAAAAGGACTCTGTCGCCATCGTCAGAAATCGAATGGCCCCGTGACATGCCGTTTTGTTGAATGCCGCCAACGTTGGTACTCACGCGAATAATGCTGCCGGTATTGCGATCCAGCCTAAAAGTATCGGCCGCATTGTTGGTGTCGCCTGCGACCAAATTAGTCGCGGTAGAGTTGAACACTACAAAGCGACCATCGGGAGTTATTTGCGGGAAGAAAGTAGCGCCATTGCTTTCGCCAGCGGCGGGTTGCGCTAGCCGGGAAATTAAACCCGTTACGCGCGTCCACAGAAAGACATCCTCGGCGTTGTTACTGTCAGCTGAAACCAAATCGGACGCGTTCGAAGAAAACACAACAATGCTGCCGTCAGAACTGATCGCCGCGTTGGAGCTGCTATTGCTATTACCGCTGGCACCACCTGGCGTTCGTGAGATCAAGGTCGTTTGATTGGTTTGACTATCAAAGAAAAAGACATCTTCCTGAGCGTTTTGATCATTCGCAGCGTAGCTTGTCGCGGTACTGCTGTAGCTAAGATATCGACCATCCGCGCTAGTACCGATGCGAAAGCTATTGCCATTGCTGGGCAGCTCAGCTGCAATGGTGGTTTGATCGACCAATTCGATTCTGGAGGCGTGCACCGCGGGCAGATTTAGTATGAACAGGGCTAACGACACGGATAGTTTGAGGGCGCTGGTGACACGCATAAATTGCCTTGGCATGAATAGAAAGCGAGCGCTGCAACATCCATGCCGCAAAGAAACCATGCAAAATCGCAGATTCTTGCTCAGAACCCGCCACTACTCCTATGCGACACCACGCGTGGCGTGACACGCACGCCGAATCTCACATGCGCTTTGCAGCTAAGCGCGCGCCCATAGCTGCATCTGCACGACGGCCTCGCGTGCGCTGCTGCGCTCATCAGGTGCAGCGCTCAGCATATCGCGCACGTCAGCACGGGCAAACTCGGGTAGCTCAGCCAGATCGCATTCTAGGCTGGAAAATCGCGCCATCTCCGCGACCAATTCGAGCGTGCCGCTGCTGTGCCAAAAGCGCCGATGACTCAGCATTTCAAAGGCGATCACGCCCATTGCAAAGACATCGCTGGCGCAGCTAGCGGGCTGGCCCGACAATAGTTCTGGTGCGATGTAAGGCAAGTTCCCCATGAGCGCCTTACTTTTTGAGGAGACAATGTCGGCTACGCTGCGTGCCAAGCCGAAATCCAGAAGCACTGACGACGGGGTTGGCGTGCCTTCATGAGTGTGTTCCAACACCATCACATTGCCAGGGTGCAAGTCTCGATGAATAACGCCGCACTGATGCAACTCGGACAGTGCTATGGCGATGCCGGCCAATACGTTAATTGCATCTGCGCGCGGCAATTGCGAATGAGATGCCAAGCGTTCTGCCAAAGTCTGCCCAGGCAAAAATTGCATTGCTAGGTAAAGTCTACCGTCGTGTTCACCACGCTCGTATAAACGCACGATGTTTGGATGATTCAGCGCGCCAACAATTTCGCCTTCACGCTGCAAGCGCTGGCGCGCCTCAGGCAAATGACTGACATCGCGATGCACGAGTTTGACTGCCGCGATACTTCCATCATGCACATTGCTGGCGCGAAACACTTCGCCCATCGCACCTTCACCGATGCGTTCCAAAAGCGCAAATGCGCCGACCCTGGGGGAAGCACGCGCTATCCAAAGCGCAAGCGGTGCATCGAATTCCGGCAAAAGCGCCCAATCGGACTGAGTTGGACGCCAGATCTCTTTTGCTACGAACACCGCTGAATGCCCCTGTAGGCGCAGCAGTGCCGCGTTAATCTCGGCTGTCGTCCAGCGCCGCTCCTGGCAAACGTCCGAGTCTAAAACGTGCATAACACCTTGCACAGCTATGCCTTGATTTGCACGCGCCACGACCAAATAGACGACCCGGGCGATGGCGTCAATTTGCGCCCACTGATCGAGCGCCCGATGCCGTTTAAGCCAGTCTAATTCGCGTTGACTTTCGACTTGCTGTGCTTGCAGTTCATGGCTCTGTTGCAGCGCAGATGCCAATGATTCGCCACGCGATTGCACCAACGCTTCTAGCCCAAGATTGCGTCGCCGCAACGCAGTCAATCGCCAGCGCACAAGCAAAGCGCCCAACACGATGCTGACGCCGCAAATAAGCAACCAACTTAGCCCGCGCTGCCACCAAAAAGGCGCTTGCACAATGGCTAAATTTAACTGGTCAATCCAATGCTCCTGGTCCACGCCTACTTGTGCACGCAAATGATATTGACCGGGCGTCAAACGTTGGTAATTTAGCGCCGCTTGGTCTGCCAGCGTCAGCCAGTCTCGCTCTAATGGTTCTAAGCGATAGCGTATCGACACCCGCTGGGCCACGCCTGCAGCGGGCGCACTCAGGGTAAGCGCAAGACTTTGCGTGCCCGCAGGAAGCATAAGCTGCGTTCGCTGTGCGGTCGCAATAGGCGCAACGGCAACGCCATCAAGGCTTAGGTTTTCCAGCACTAGTTGTACGGGTTTAATTGGCTCAGGCAAGCGTGTTGGATCTACGCGAATTGTTCCATAGTCACTGGCGAACCAGAGCATTCCATCGGTGTCTTTTACAGCTGCGACGCCGCCACCACCATTGAAACCGGCAATCGCCAAGCCGTCACTGCTGGTGTATTGCCGGGTGTTTGTTTGATACGCAGCATCGCGCGCGGCACGCTCAGCTTCAACCAAACTCAAGGTGTATAGCCCGCGCCCATGGCTAATCCACAGGCGCTGATCGGCGTCCTCTTGAATGCCATATGCAGTGTCTTCGGGTAAGCCGCGCGAGCGATCCAAATGCAACCAGCGCCTGCCATCAAATCGATAAACACCGCATTCGTAGCCGCCAAACCATAAGTGTCCACGGCTGTCGGTGAAGGCGGACATCAGAATAAATGGCCCTGCTGGCTTTGGCGCGCCACCATCGACAAATTGCCCCGAAGCGTTTTTGCGAAACGCTCCTCCTAGCGTGGCAGCCCAGAGCGTGCCATCACGGGCCTCGGTAAAGGCATAGCCTTGCCGTATGTTTGATTGCGTGGCTTGCCAGCCAGTAGTTGCGTCGGTGTAGCGCCAGACTTGATTGCTGCTGAGTGACCAAATTACGCCGCTGCGATCTTGAAACAGCGCATACACATCTTTGGGATGCGGCGCTTCAAGCCGAGCGGAAAAGCCCTGCCAGCGGCTTAAGTCTTCGGACGCAAGGTCTACATTTCCGTGGCGCCCGCGCAAGATTCGCCCGTCAGCCAGTTCTAGCAATGCCAGTGCCGAATCTGTTTGGCTGCGCATCGGTGTCCATGGCCTGATGCTGTAGCTTGCCGAGGCTTGCAGCGCTGTCCGCGCCGATGACGATGACGATGACGATGCAACATAGCTCGAACGATTGTTGTGCCACAGCACACGGCCATCGCGCAGTGCCGCCATAGATCTGACTCGGCCACTTTCCGCTGCAATCTGAGTAATGGGCGGCCGGGTAACACGGAACAAGCCATTGCCCCAGGTGGTTAGCCAAAGTGCTCCGTGACGATCCAAAGAAATATCGGTGATGTTTTTGGCGTCCAGTGCTACTGATTCGCAGCTTTCGGACGACAATGAATCCAACCGACAAACAGCGTTTGTGGCGCTGAAGCCCGACATCCAAAATTGCCCGTCTGGGCTCTGTTCGACTTCAGTTGGGCGCATGGGCAACGCTAATTTGTGCCTAGTCACTTGTTGGGTGGTCAAATCAAAGTGCCAACGCTGCTCAGGCTTGAAAATCCACAACGCATTGCCGGACGCAAACATCGCCGCCGCTTCACCATTTTCAAATTCTGGCAACGCGCCAAGCGGCCGCAAACCCGAAGCGATATCAAACTCAAAAAGTTCGCCCCGCATCGTGAGCGCAATGGCTCGGCCGTCGACAGCAACGGCTCGCACAAAGGCGTTTGATTGGTTGCGACTGATAATTTGCGTTACCCGGCCGTCCATCGCTAGACGCGTCAACTGCTCACCACCGAGCAAAATTGAGCCCTCATCAAGCTCAAGAAAATACCCTACAGCAGAATCAAATTCTGCAATTCGCTCCCACCTTTCATCGTGCCACTCCAACAAATCGCCATTGGCCATGCTGAGCAATAGCGAGCCGTTGCGGCGCAAAAATAGTTTGCGCGCTTCGGCACTGCGAATGGCAGGCGTATTGCTTCGGTCAAAAATGCGCCACGTACGGCCATCAAAACGTGCCAGTCCTTGATCACCCGCGACCCAAAGAAAGCCCTGTTTGTCGGTCAAACTAGATTGCAGGGAATTGCTCGGCAAGCCCTGCGCCATCAAAAAATTCTCAATCCTTTCCTCGTTAACCGCGAGGTCATCGCGCGCATCAGTAAAAGGAGTGCTAGCCAAGGTCAAATAAAGCAACAATGCAGGCGGAAGCATCGCTAAAAATCTAATATTCGGCCAATTGTCAAGCCAGCTTGGCGCAAACGCCACACCAAGCGATCCCGACTTAGGCCGAGCGCGTTAGCGGCATCGACACCATTGCCATGCTGCTTAAGTGCGGCTATGACCTGTTCGAGTGTGGCGTCATGGGTGTGGCGTTCGGATGCTAGAGCATCGAGCAGCCCCAGACGCGCCAACCGCTGCCGCAACGTGGAGCTAGGGATGACTCGACCTGAAATACCGATTAGCGCAATCAATTCAGGGTCCTCTGCGATGCGTGCCAATACGCCTTGATGCTGCTGAATCTTTAGCGCCAATAGCTCCGGCACGCTGTGCTTTTTTTGGGCGGTAGGTTGAGCTGCGCCGCTGGTAATACTTGGCTCAGGTATCGGCGTCGTTTCAATGAGTTCTGAGAATACAATATCGTCCCGCTCGATACGCGTTCTACCCATTTCCAACAACAAAACCGAGCGTAAAATCGTGTGTTCGAGTCCGCGAATATTGCCAGATAGGCTCCAAGGAAAGTCCTCTAACAGTGCTAACGCTTCTGGCGACAAATGCACGTTGCCACTGCCAAACCTTTTTGCTGCGGTAACCAGCATCTGTTCGGCCATCGTTACGATATCAGCGCGGCGCTGACTCAGGTCGGGCAAATTTAAGGTAAGCTGACTTAGGCGAAAATACAAATCTTCGCGGAAGCGTTTGTCTCGCACCGCTAGCTTTAAGTCTTCATTAGCAGCGGCAATAATCTGCACGTCCACATACACTTCTTCACCCGATCCCAGCGCGCTGTAACGCCCGGCCTCAACTAAACGCAGCAAGCGTGACTGTAACTCCAGCGGCATGGAATTGATTTCATCAATAAACAAAATTCCACCATCAGCGAGCAGTGCTTTGCCTGCGCGACCGCCCGTATCGACGGTAAATCCAGACCGCTTGGCGAAGCCAAACAGTTCAGCGGTAAGCGCATCCGCATTCGAGGCTTGACCGCAGTCAAGCGTTACGAATGCGCGATCTTTGCGCAGGCTCATTGCATGAAAGCGCCGCGCCAAATGCGTTTTGCCACTGCCGCTTGGCCCTTGTAACAACAGTGTGATTCGATCCGCGCGCACAGCTCGACTCAATACGCGCGTTACCGAATCATGAAAATCTGGATCGCGAGTATCCAAAATGTCTAAGCCAACACCGAATCGCTCGATTTTCAGCTCCACGTTTTCAATTCGGGCCGCATCGCGCTCCCGTTGCGCCTTGCCCAATAGCTCTATCAGCGTCAGCGAGCGCTCGGCGAGTGCGGCAAAATCGCGCGCGAGCTGCTCGTCGGCACTACTGAACTGAACTAACTCCGCGCGTCTGTCCAAATAAAGCACGCCGATGGGTTTTAGTGGTGTTGCGCCGTGGGCAGACGATTGACTATCACCATGTCGTTGCAGTGGCACTGCCAGAACGCTATGAATGCCAAGGCGATCCATGCTGCCACTCCGTTTTAAATCCGACAGCGTGATCTGCGTACGCGTTGAGCCAGTGTTGAAAGCCGCTTCAAGCACGTTAGTCGAGGCAATGAGGCCAACGACAGCACCAGTCAGCACTTCACCAGAATCGACGAATATTCGCCATTCCTCGCCTGCGCGAAGTGCCACCAACGCTTTAGACGCGGCGAGCGCCACACGCGCTTGTTGGGCTAGGTTGAGCAAGGTTTGTTCCCAATCACTCACCAAATCCTGGCGGGAATGCAACAGATTACGAAGATGTAAAAGCGTTTCGTCAGCGTCCATTGTGGGCTTTTCAGTGGCCGAAATTTACCGATGCAGGGCCAAGTAGTGTGCCGTTTTTATTATTCTTATGTGAAGATCAATAAAATTTCGCGATCCGATACTAATGCTGTGCCATTTTTGCGCAAGCGTTGGCTGAATTGTGTGCCTCATCGCACTTACAAATGAAGCTCCGCGCACTAAGCAACGCGACTTATCCGCGCCACCGCTTGCGTCAATTGTTCGATTTCCGATGGCGTGTGCAAGTACGAAACCGACGCGCGAACGACGCCATCTAAACCGCGCGCCAGCATATCTAGCGGCGTATAGCTCGCGCCATTTGCGCCGATGGTAATGTCCTGCTGCGCCAGCAACGCTTGAACTTGCGGCGCGGGCAATTTTCCAACTGAAAAGGAAACTAACCCCGATAGATAGCTCGTGCCCAAATCATGCAGGCTTACTGAGGGAATGCTGCGCAGCTGGGTTCGCAGTGCGTTCGCCAGCATTTGAATGCGCGTAAAGCTTGCCTGCGCATCGATCGTCAACGCCAAATCTAGCGCAGCGCAAAGCCCGAGCGTGAGCGCACCACTTGTTTCACCGCACTCGAACAGACGTGCGTCGGTGCGTAAAGTAGGCGCTTCGTTCAATGTGCAGGTTTCCAAATCTGTGGCAGCCAGCGTGCTTAAAAAGGCTGGCTCTAGTGTGGTCAGAAACGTTTTTCTGACGTACAGGATTGCGGTGCCACGCGGCCCGCGCAGGTGTTTGCGCCCAGCGCTTTTAAGTACATCACACTGAAGCGTTTGTACGTCAATTGGCAGCTGGCCGAGCGCTTGCCCGGCGTCGATGAAGTAGGGAATATTCGCAGCCCGGGTGACGCGTCCAATCGCCGCTGCATCGTTAATTAAACCGCCGTTAGCAGGCAACCACGTTAGCGAGACTAAGCGCACGCGGGCGTCGATCAAATTCGCCAGTGCAGCCGCGTCGACACTGCCGTCTGCACAGCATGGGATGACTTCGACGCTAGCGCCTGCGCGCTGGGCAGCTTGGCGATAGCTGGCTAAGTTGCCGCCCCATTCTTGGCGGCCCACTAAAATACGATCGCCGGTGCGGAGTTTGGGCAGTGCGGCAAACGCTAAGCCGTGCGCCATGGACCCTGATGATGCGAAGGCGATCTCCTCGCAATTTGCACCTAACAGCTTTGCAACTAGCGTGCGGCCCGCAGCAATAGCGCTGGCGGCCTGCACGCCTGCTTCCATCGCGCCGCACTGCAGCTCTTGCTGGTAGTGCGCTGCAATTGCTTCACTGACCGATCGGTCGGGCAGTGAAGCGCCCGCATGATTGAAATGCAGGCGGGTACGAACTTGGCCATCTGGCTCAGTAATCCCGGGTGTGCGCGCGCGCAAAGCGTCAATATCAGCATTTGATAGCACGGTATTACCTCCTGGCTTCTGGGTAAATCGCGATCATCGCGTCTAGCTCAACCGCAACCCCCGCGGGCAGCGCTGCAACACCCACTGAAGTGCGCGCATGCCGCCCAATTTCACCAAACACCGCCGTCAGCACATCAGAGGCACCATTAGCAACCTCACTATGCTGAGTAAACTCAGGCGTGCTGGCAATGAACACCCCTAAGCGCATAACGCGTTCTATTCGCGTGGCATCACCGTGCACCGCATGCAAGGCCTGCGCGAGCAATCCAAGCGCCGCCGATTGCGCCGCAAGAAAACCCTCTGCCACGCTGATTGACGCACCTAAGTGCCCGCAAGGACCGGGCGCGCCGTTTTTCATGCAAATCTGCCCTGAAATCATCAATAGATTGCCGACTTGCACGCTGGCAACGTAATTCGCCGACGGCGCATCAGCCTCAGGTAGTGCTAAGCCCAGCTGAGCTAGCTTTTGTTGGACGCTGATCATGCGTTTGCTCCGGTATCTGGCTCGGTCTCAGGCGTTAATGACAGCAGCAATTTGCCCTGGGTCGCACGGCTCTCGAGCAAGCTGTGCGCTGTTTGCACGTCTTCAATGGGTAGTGTGGCGTGTATCCGCAGGTGCAATTTGCCTTCGGAAATGAGCGCAAACAATGTGTCAGCCTGCGTTTTTAGCGCTTGCGCATCCGCCAAGAAGTGCGGCAAAACTGGGCGCGTCAAGCTCAGCGATTTAGCCATCAGCCGAGCGATAGCAACCGGTGCAATTTGGCCGCTTGCCGCGCCGAATAAAATCATTTGTCCGCGCACCGCAAGCGCATCTAAACCTTGTTCAAAGGTACTCAATCCGACCGAGTCAAACACCACATCTACGCCTTTCCCGGAAGTATGCTCGCGTACGCGGTGTAGCCAGTGCGATTCGTGCCCCACTTCGCCATAGGCCAGCGCTTCCACACCTTGTGCGCCTAGCCATGCCAATTTTTCAGCACCGCTCGCGGTGCCAAAAACGCGCAGGCCTTTCGCTTTCAGCAGCTGCAATAACAGACCGCCGACACCGCCGGCGCCAGCGTGTACGAGTGCAGTCTTTGCGCCTTGGCGCATGACCGCATCCGCCAGCATCAGTGCAGTCAAACCTTGTTCTATTGCAGCCGCTGCTAGCTTAAGCGATAGCGCATCGGGCACTCGCACCAAGTGTGCGCCGGCTATTGAAATTTGCTCGGCGTATGCGCCCTGCGCGCCGGTGCAAAAGGCGACTCGGTCGCCTGCTTTCCAATCGCTGCCAGGCGGCGCTTGTTGCACTATGCCGCTGCCTTCAATGCCCAAATGCAGCGGCAGCGCGATGCCTGGATAGCGGCCTTCTCTCTGATAGACGTCGACAAAATTCACGCCGGCGTAATGCAGCTGCACCGCCACGCTATTCGCATCTTGTGGAAGCGTTCGATCAGCTACTTCCAATACATCAACACCACCGTGGCGGTGGATTATTATCGCTTTCATGTTTTGCGCCAACAAGTTAGGGCTTGAAATATTGAAGTTTCCCAGCGCTTATCCCAAGCGCATTTTTGACATGAACACTATGAGTATTCCGCACCATGCGCACCCGATTGCCACCGCTGTTTTCATTGCAAGTATTTGAAGCCGCTGCCCGGCAGGGCAACTTCAGCCGAGCCGCGCGTGAGCTACATTTGACCCAAAGTGGCGTGAGCCGGCAAATCCAGCTGCTAGAGGCCTGGCACGGCGCTACACTATTTGCCCGCAACGGCCCGCGCGTGCAGCTAACACCCGCCGGGCGTAATTTGCTGGCGCGCCTTAGCGCCCCGCTCAATGCCCTGCACGCGGCCTTCTATCATGATGATGGCGCGCAGCAGCTGACCATTAATACGCTAGCTTCAAGCGCGCGCGCCTGGCTGATCCCGCGCTTGCCGGATTTTCAGCAGGCTCATCCGCACATTGCGCTCAATGTGCAAACTGATTACGCGCTGGTGCTGCCCGCGCCGCAGCTGCCCATCGTTGCCATTCGCCACGGCCCGGCGCGGGTGCGCACGGATGATGGGCTCTACAGCGAACTTTTGTTCGATGAGCAGCTGCTCACCGTTGCTAGCCCGGCGGTAGTCAATAGCTTCGGAACCCGCCCAGCAGGGTGGCCAAGTGCCCAGCTACTGCGGCACGGCACTTTAGATTGGTCAATCTGGTTTGATGCCTGCAATGTGCCGCGCAGTGAGCCAGCAAGTGGAATCGCATTTAACGACGCGAGTGTCATGCTAGACGCCGCCGAAGCCAATCTCGGTATCGCGCTGACACGCTATTCACTAGCCAAACCTAGATTGCAAGCAAAACGCCTAGTACAGGCCGCGCCAGAGCTGTGCGCTTCCCCAAGCAGCCATTATTTTGTCTGTCGCACGGATTGCTTAGCGCTGCCTGCAGTGCAGAGTTTTTTGCAGTGGATGCGCGCGCAGGCGAGCGCGTGGAAAAACGAAGTACGGGAAGTTCGGGGTTTGGACTCGCTTTAATCACGGAAATTGTGAACCCCCAAATTCATACTCCTTACACCGAAACTGTACTAAGTTAGTCCCAATTGAATTGGGCGCGGTCGCGCATTGGGTTGATGCATGCTCAAAATCGGAAAAATGAGCGATTACGCCACCGTGCTGCTGGCGGAGATGGCGGGCGTATCGCAGGCAGTGTCAGCGGCTAATTTAAGCGCACGTACACAGCTGCCAGTGCCAACAGTGGCGAAGCTTCTTAAGCAGTTATCTAAAGCGCAACTTGTGACTAGCCTGCGCGGCGCGGCTGGCGGTTACACCTTAGCGCGGTCACCCGAATCAATCACCGTAGCTGACGTACTCGGCGCATTAGAAGGCCCGCTGAGTTTGACCGAATGCGCGCAGGGCGGATCGGGCTGTAATCGCCAGCATTTTTGCGGCACCAAGCGGCACTGGCACCACATTAATCAGGCGGTTATTGCCGCATTAAAAGCGGTGACGCTAGCTGATCTGGCGCGCCCGGTCGCGATCCCAAGTAAGTTCAAATCTGTAGTTGTTATTGAGGCACGCACATGAATCAAGCATTGAATGAAGCTGTCGTTGAAAGCACCGGCATGGCGGTGGTGGACGATGCGCTGCGGCGCAGCTACGCGCACGGATTTAGCACCGATATTGAGACCGAGCTGTTCGCCAAAGGTCTATCAGAAGCGACGGTACGCGCGATTTCCGCGAAGAAAAATGAGCCGGAATGGCTTTGCGAATGGCGCTTGGCGGCGTATCGGCACTGGTTGACGATGACTCCGCCAGATTGGGCCAAGTTGCGGTTGGAGCCGATTGATTTTCAAGCGATTAGCTATTACGCCGCGCCCAAACGCAATCAGCCCAAAAGCTTAGATGAGGTCGATCCGAAGCTGCTGGAAACGTTTGAGAAGCTCGGCGTACCGCTGCATGAGCGCGCTAGATTGGCCGGTGTGGCTGTGGACGTGGTGTTTGACTCGGTCAGCGTGGGCACCACATTTAAGAAAGAATTGGCGGAAGCGGGTGTGGTGTTCTGCGCCATTTCCGAAGCTGTGCGCACGCATCCAGAAATCATCAAGCAATACTTGGGCACGGTGGTTTCAACCGCGGACAACTACTTCGCCGCGCTAAATTCGGCGGTGTTTTCCGATGGCTCCTTTGTGTTTATTCCTAAGGGCGTGCGCTGCCCGATGGAACTGAGCACGTATTTTCGCATCAACGCACGCGATACCGGGCAGTTTGAACGCACGCTGATCATCTGTGAGGACGACGCTTACGTCAGCTACTTGGAAGGCTGCACCGCGCCGATGCGTGATGAAAATCAGCTGCACGCGGCGGTCGTTGAGCTAGTCACGCTGGCGCGCGCAGAAATCAAATACTCCACCGTACAAAACTGGTACCCGGGCGATGAGAACGGCAAAGGCGGCATTTACAACTTCGTGACTAAGCGCGGAGAATGCCGTGGCGAGCGCTCGAAAATTAGCTGGACGCAGGTAGAAACCGGCTCCGCCATCACCTGGAAATACCCGAGCTGCGTGTTGATTGGCGCGCATTCTAGCGGCGAATTTTATTCAGTCGCACTCACGCACCACTATCAGCAGGCCGACACTGGCACTAAGATGATCCACATCGGTGCGCATACGAAAAGCAAAATCATCAGCAAAGGCATTAGCGCAGGCCGCGGGCAAAACACCTACCGCGGCTTAGTGAAGATCGAAAAATCCGCAATTGGTGCGCGCAATTTTACTCAGTGCGATTCGCTTTTGATCGGTAAGCAATGCGGCGCACACACCTTTCCGTATATTGAAGTCAAGCAGCCCAACGCCGTGCTTGAGCACGAAGCCACGACTTCAAAGATCTCTGACGATCAGCTGTTTTACTGCTTATCGCGCGGTATCAGCGAGGAAGATGCGGTCAGCTTGATCGTTGACGGTTTTTGCAAACAGGTGTTCAAAGAGCTGCCGATGGAATTTGCCGTGGAAGCGCGCAAATTGTTGGAAGTGAGCTTAGAAGGTGCGGTGGGTTGAGCCGGCCAACGCCGCTATTCGATTTGAAATAATTATTAAGCAGTTAGGAACGCAATAAATGTTAGAGATTAAAGACTTACACGTTACCGTAGCAAACCGGGCCATTTTAAAAGGTCTGAACTTGCAGGTAAATCCCGGTGAAGTACACGCGATTATGGGTCCGAATGGCGCCGGCAAAAGTACGCTGGGTTACACGCTAGCCGGCCGCGAAGGCTACGAAGCTGCCAGCGGCAGTGTGCAATTTAACGGCCAAGACCTACTCGCGCTAGAGCCGCAGGCGCGCGCCGCTGAAGGCGTGTTTTTAGCATTTCAATATCCGGTAGAAATTCCCGGCGTTAACAACACCTACTTTTTGCGCGCGGCGTTAAATGCGCAGCGCAAGTATCGCGGTGAGCCTGAAATTGACGCGCGTGAGTTCTTAAGCTTGGTTCGGCAAAAGCTAAACGTGCTGCACATCAAAGACGATTTGCTGCAGCGTGCGGTGAACGAAGGCTTCTCGGGCGGTGAGAAAAAGCGCAATGAGATTTTCCAAATGGCGATGCTGGAACCCAAGCTCGCGATCTTGGATGAAACCGATTCTGGGCTGGATATTGATGCGCTCAAGCGGGTGGCGGAAGGTGTAAACTTATTGCGCACGCCAGAGCGCGCATTTATCGTGATTACGCACTATCAGCGCTTGCTTGATTACATCGTGCCGGACTTTGTCCACGTGTTGGCGGATGGAAAAATCGTGCAATCCGGTGACAAAGATCTGGCACTCAAACTGGAAGACGAAGGCTACGCCTGGATCAAGCAGCGCAAAATGGTGGAAGCGTGAGTCAGTTATTACACGCGCTCTCGGGCGCGCTTCCCGCGCCGCTGCGTGAACCATTGCCGGGATTGCCCAGCACGCGCACCGAAGCCTGGCGCTATTCACCGCTGCGCGCGCTGGAAGCCAAAGTGCGTGCGTGGGGCGCTCAGCCTGTCGATGCGAAAAACGTATCCGCGCTTGATCGATCGCTGCTAGCGAATGCGCTAGCGCTAGCCCCGCACGACTTGGCTGCAGCGAATGGCGCTGTGTTAACCACAACGCCACTGAATCCCCATTTCGCCGCAGCGCGCAGTGCGTTTGCTCAGGCAGCCGGGTTGAGCAGAGGCAGCACACATGCCTTGCATGCGCCCATGCTGTGGATTTGTGCACCGCAATTGGGCGCAAAACTGGTGCAGGCGCAGCAGCAGTTTAGCGTGCCGGATGGCAGCCAGGCATTGTTGGTGATTGAGCAGCACGATGGCGGCGCGATAGATTCGCTAACAAACTTGCTGTATCAAATTGACGTGGGTGCATCCGCCACATTGGATGTGCTGCATTTACAATGCGCAGGCGCTGCGCAAAGCGTGATCGAACGCAGTGAAATCACGCTAGCCGCAGATGCCACAGTGAACTATTTCGAGCTCCAGTGCGGCTTGGGCTGGGCGCGCCATGAGCTCAGCATTGCACTCGCGGGGAGCGGCTCCTGCGCGAACGTAACGGCGCTGAGTCTATTGAGCGCGCGCCAGCATGCCGATGTGCAGCTTTCGCTGTGGCATCAGGTGCCAAACACCCGCAGCAGCACGCGCGTTAAAGCGATTGCCGACGGGCGCTCGCGTTCGGTGTTCAACGGCAAAATTTGGGTGGCCCCAGGAAGCGATGGCACCGATGCGCAGCTCAAAACCAACAATTTACTGCTATCGGAAACGGCTGAGATTGACGCCAAACCCGAGCTGGAAATTTACGCCGAAGAGGTGAGCTGTAGCCACGGCGCGACTGTCGGTCAGTTAGATGAGCGCGCGCTGTTCTATTTGCAATCGCGCGGCATTGCGCCTGCGGATGCGCGCAAAATGTTGATCTATGCGTTTGCCGCTGAGTTGCTCAGCCGAGTCGATACTGTTGCGGCGCATCCGGTGATCAAACAGTTGATTCAAAACCGATTGGCGGATCAAATTGGCGTAGGTGACGGCGCATGAGCGCACTACCCTTCGATATCGCAGCTGTGCGTGCGCAGTTCCCAGGCTTGCTGCGCGAAATAGGCGGCAAGCCGCTGGTTTATCTGGATTCCGCAAACACCGCGCAAAAGTTTGCCAGCGCGATTGACGCCAGTAATCACTACTATCAAGCCGGCAGCGCCAATGTGTTTCGCGCGGTGCACACGCTGGGCGAAGAGGCTACCGCCGCGTTCGAAGCTGCGCGTGATCAAGTGCGGCTTTTGCTCAACGCGCCGGAGCGCGCTGAAATTATCTTCACTAAAGGCACTACCGAGTCGCTAAATTTACTTGCATACAGTTACGGCTCACAGCTCAAACCGGGCGATGCAATCCTGCTAACTGAAATGGAACATCACGCCAATATTGTGCCTTGGCAGCTATTAGCAAAGCGCAGTAACCTAACGATTAAAGTGCTGCCAATTACCGATGCGGGCGAGCTTGATCTGAGCCAGCTCGATGCGCTACTTACGCCCGAGGTCAAGCTGTTTTGCTTTACCCACGTATCAAACGTGTTGGGCACGATTAACCCGGTGCAGCAGCTATGTCAGATGGCAAAATCGCGCGGCATTGTTACGGTAATTGATGGCAGCCAAGCCGCGCCGCATCTGGCGATTGACGTCCAGACGATAGGGTGCGATTTCTACGCCTTCACCGGCCACAAACTGTATGCGCCGACTGGCACTGGCGTGCTGTGGGGCAGGCGCGCGCTGCTTGAGCGCATGCCACCATTTTTAGGCGGCGGCGATATGATCGAGCAGGTTTCTTTTAGCGGCAGCACCTTCGCTGATTTGCCCAATAAGTTCGAAGCCGGCACACCCAATATTGCCGGCGTTATTGGTTTGGGCGCCGCGATTGCTTCAACGCGAGCGTTTGGTCTGGACGCTATAAGCGCACGAGAACATGAGTTAGCTAATTATGCTCAGCAAGCGCTTGAACAGCTGGACGGTTTACGGCTCATGGGCCATGCGGCCAGCCGCGCACCGGTGTTTTCCTTCACCTTAGCGGGCACGCACCCACATGACGTGGCAACGCTGCTGGATCAGCGCGGCATTGCGATTCGCTCCGGCCAGCACTGCGCGCATCCGCTGATGGCGCGCATGGGCGTGAGCGCCAGCGCGCGTGCTTCGCTGGCTTTTTATAATACAAAAAGCGAGGTTGATGCCTTAGTCGAAGGTCTATACGCCGTGCGCAAACTACTGACTTGAGAGGCACTCTTGATGATTAGCGATCCAATAGCCCCAGCGCGATCAGACCAGCTTGCAAGATTTCTCCTGCCTGAGCTGGGTATTCGCATCGCGATTGCGCGTATCGAAACGGTGCAAGCTGCGCTGCTTACCGGCCACAGTTACCCAATCGAATATGCTGAGGAACTTAGCAAAATGGCCTGCGCCGCAGCAATGCTATGCAGCACCATCAAACTCGAAGGCCGATTGCTTTTACAGCGCCGCGCACAAGCTAGCGGCGCCCAGGTGCTGAGTGAATGCAATCATTTAGGCGAAATTCGCGGCCTTGCCCGAATACCTGAAGGCAAAATCGAGCACTTCCCAACCAGCGCCGGTATTTTAGCGATCACGCTAGAACCCGAACAAGGCGAGCGCTATCAAGGCATAGTCGCGGTGGACGCGACTGATAATGCTAGCAATCAGAGCAGTTTGGTGGCAGCACTAGAGTCATACTTTGAGCGCTCCGAACAAATCCCAACCCGGATTTTTTTGGCTCATGGCGAAACCCACAGCGTCGGCCTGATTGCCCAGCGCATCCCCGGCGAAGGCGGCACCGGCGCATTCGATGAAGACGGTTGGAACCGCGCACAGCATTTGTTCCAAACGCTGCAACAAGCCGAGCTGCTTGAAATATCAGCGAACGAGTTGATCGGCCGATTGTTTAGCGAAGAGAAAGTGCAGATGCTCAGCCGCCAAAACTTGCGCTTCCACTGCTCGTGCAGCAAAAACCGCCTCAAACACGTATTGATCAGCTTAGGCGCGCACGAAGCTATGGCCTGCGTGCAGGCCGACGGTTTTGTGTCCGCCACCTGCGAATTTTGCAATAGCCGCTACCAGTTTGATGCGTTTGAAATTGGCGCTTGGTTTGCAGATGCCAATTTGGCGCAAACGCAGCATTGATTTAAGCCAGACAGTGAAACGTCAAAAACATCCATAAGATGTAATGCCTCTCAAGCAGTTTTGCGAGTTTGACTTGATCAGTTAGCTAACCGTATTTCAGCGGCAAAAGGTGCTGGACGATTAACGAATCAGCGAATAGGCCTAATTGCTGACACAAACTGGGTTCTTTTATGAGCAGGCCAACTTCTATGTTTTTAGTCAACGCTGCACGGGTGAAATTGGCAGATGTGATCAATGCTTGCTCTCGATCAACGAGTACAAACTTTGCATGCATGCTGGCGCGCTGCTCGGGCGCTAGCGCTAAGGAACGAGGGTCAAAATAAAGTTCTGGACGTGGCTGCCAAGGCCAGCTTTGTTTCCAAAACTCAAGCTGCGCTTTGCGTGCCAAATCTTGTGCAATAGTGCTGTTTTGATACGGGCGTTTGATATCCATAATGATTCGCACCGTAAAATCCAGCGTCTACCTTCATCTTTGCGTGCAGTGGCGCTAAAATTTCATTGGCGCGATGGAAGGGATAGCCCGCCACAATGACCTCAGTACGCGCGCTAGCCAACAGCGCTTTCATCACCGCAGCCGTATCGCGCGTCGGCACACTTTCGCTTTGGCAGCCTGACAGCACGAGCTGCACGGCGTGCTTTAACTGGTGCGCCGAAGTGGTGGCCGCTAACTGGCATGCATCTGCCAGCTGCGTAGCGGCCCAGCCTGCGCTTTGCATGGAGGCAATCGCCGCCGGTGAAAGTCCGTCAAAGCGCTCAAGCCGATTCTGTGGCGGCCAGTTCGGCGCATAGTCCCGCAACAGCGCTGCCAGCGCCGCAAGCGCATTCGGCGGCAATCCAAGGAACAGCTCAAGCATGTGTTGCCGCCATGCTCTGCGCGTCAATAGCCTGGCGTTCTCTCGCCCGCAACACCGCTTGATGCAAATGTGCCTGCAGCAGCTGCAGATCCGGAAGCGCCGCATGATAGTGCGCCACGCGAATCTGCGCGCTTTCTAAATCCAACAGCTCTACTTGCTCCGCATCGCTGCTGGCGCACAAAATTAATCCAATGGGCGATGCTTCACCTTCGGCGCGGTCATACTTATCCAGCCAGCGCAGATAGAGCTCCATTTGGCTTTTGTGCGCGGGCGCGAACTTTTCCAGCTTTAACTCCACCGCGACCAAGCGGCGCAAATGCCGATGGTAGAACAGCATATCCAGATAGAAATCGTCGGCACCGACGGTAATGCGCTTTTGCCGTGCAACAAAAGTAAAACCGTCACCCAATTCGAGCAGAAAGCGCTCCATCTCTCGCAAGATCGCCGATTCCAAATCTCGTTCGCTATAGCCATCGGCTAAATCCAAGAACTCCAACATGTATGGATCGCGAAATACTAAATCCGGTGTGATCTGCCCACCTGCACGCATTTTGCTCAGCTCGTTCGCAATCAGCGCTTCCGGCTTTTTGGTGATCGCCGTACGCAGGTAAAGCTGACTACCGATACGTTCCCGCAGCGTGCGCACACTCCAACGCTCAATGCGGCACATTTCAGCGTAGAACTCGCGCTCAAGCGGCTGTTTGAGCGGTAGGATTTCAACAAAGTGGCTCCAGCTCAGGTGCTGAGCGAGTGAATCTATAATTTCCCGTGTTTGAAACGCAGCCGAAAAGTCAATCATTCTTGCCAGATTGCGCTCACTAAAGCCTTTTCCATAGTGCGGCACCAATTTTGCCGACAGCGTCGGCAAAATCTCCTGACCATATTTCGCACGGGCGTCGCGCAAGATCTCGGTCCGAATCCGCTCGCCAACCTGCCAATAAACCATCGTCAGCGCGCTGTTCGCGGCCTGTGATAATTGCATGCGCGCCGATTCAATGAGCTCTCGCACATCTGCTAGTAACAACGGCGCAGCTGGCTCAGTGCCAACTGGCTGAATTAGGTTTTTAGCATTGCCCATCTCATTGCCCTCGGGCGAAAAATTCTGCGCCCAGCTGATCAATCGTACTGACTACCAGCGCGCGGTCTAGGAAATCATTGCGCTGTTCGCAGGATGTTTCTGGTGCCAGTAAACAGCCGTGGCATGCGGCTCCGACTAAATGATCGTTTGCCACTGGGTTATGCTGTGAGCACACCGGATCATTCGAGCAAAGCTCAGCGGCGCGCAAGGCGCTCACTAGATATTTATCAATTTCGCGCGCAGCTTGAACAAGCCCACCCAAACTCCCCTGTGCATCGGCGGCGGCGGTCAAAATCAATAGCCCAAATTTTCCGTCTTCGGCGTAAATGCGTTCGCGCAATGACGTTGCTGGATAGCCGCAATCCAGTGCAATGGCCTGCATCAACATGTGAGAAAGCGTGTGCAGCAAGATATAGGGCAAGCCTGGGAAAACGCGCTGACTGCTTGGATGTGATTCTCGCCAGCGCAAAAAGCCTGCCCGCAACTCCTCGCCACGAATGACAACTTCCGGCCGCTGCAGCCAGGCCTGCACAGCCACTCCGCTGAGCTGCAGAAATACGCCCTCGCCGCGATTGACCACTGCTGGCAGCCAATGCACGTCTGTCGCAAGCTGTGCGGTTCGGATGTTTTCTTCCAGCTCGCCGTGAATATTAGTGCCATCGGGCTGAAAACGGGTGAATCCGACTTGCGCCATGACCTCGCGCAAGCGGTGCACCAGCACAATTTTTTCGATGCCCGCGTTCGATGAAAGCGCAGCCAAGGCAAGCTGACGGGCAAAAAATTCTCCTTCTGGAACCTCAATTTGTTGGTCAGCAGGTGCGCTGCTTAAGGCGTCGAACTCAGCTTCCTTAATACTACGCTGCGGGCTTGTGCCGCCGCGATGGCGTGCAATGGCAGCCAACAAGGGCGCATCTGCGTAGCTTTCTAGCTGTTTTCCCAGGCTTGGAATTTGCCTTGCAAGCGCTAAAGGCATTGAATTGGGCACCAACTGCAGGCCTTCAGCCCAGAGTGCACTAACCAAGGTATTTAAGCTGTCGGCAGTATCGGGAATAGAGATGACTGATACGGTGCGCGAAAAATACGCGTTGCTGGCGCTGCGCAATAGCAGGCGATTTTTTTCGCGGCATTCTTCCCTTGCGAAACTGCCTAACCACGGCCTGGCACCATCGCAGAAGCCCAATTTCGCTGACTCGGTTCGGTAGGCGGCACCAATGTTTTCGCTGGCGCCACAGTCACATTTAACCAATGTTTGACTCAAATCACCGGTGGTACCATGTTCCTCAATCCACAGATCGCGCATACAGGTGGAATCGCGGGCGCCGTGGACAAAGGCTTTCCAATCAATATCGCCAATATGCCCTGCTGGGCAGGCGCGGACAAATCGAATCGGCACTACTTGGACTTTCTTTTTCTGATCGTCACGGTAGTGTCCCTTCTCCAGCGCGCCCCGATGCAGCAGCCGGCGTCTGCGAACGCCTGCACCACTGGTTTCTGTCTTTTGCGAAACGAACCAATTCGGAAATTCAAAAGCCGTCACTTTCTGGGTCGACTTGTAGCCGTCTTGCGCTTCCGGCGGCAGGCGCAGCTGCAGGTTTTGCCGCTGCAGCATGGACTGCAGCTTCGCCACCAAGCGCGGCTCCTCGACGAATCCAGAGTGCGTATCGGCATAGCGCCATTGATCCAAGCCTCCGACAATCACGGCAGTTTCTGGCAAATCCAGCAGCGCCCCTGGGCCATATGTGGTTAAAAGCTGCGATTGGCGCAGCGCGTGTTTTGCAGACATGATTTAGCGCTCCCAAGTGGCCAGAGGTTTAATTTCAAGTTCGGTCGACGGCTCGATTTCGCGCATTGATCGCGCCGCGCGAAATCGCCGCTGATGTGGGCTGAGCTGCGCGAGCTCGGGGTCTAAAAATTCTCGAAGCAAAGCTTTTCCGGTGCCACTTTCTTGCGGCTGGTATTTCAGCCCGGTTTGGGTTTCAGCGAGCTGCATTTGCACCTTCACCCAGGCGTCAAGCAGGTTCGCCACGCGATTGCGCACCTGTTCCACCAGCTCGCTGTCCGCCCGTGCCAGCTGCGCGCGTTTGGCGAAGCGCTCGGCGAGTGCATCCAAACTTGCGCGCAGCTCTGTGATACGACTGGCCGCGTCAGATGGCGATAATCTAGGCTCTAAATGGCGCGCCATGCCGACCAACACGCCTGCCAGCGCGCGATCCAAAGCGCGCGGTGAAAACGGCGTAACGCTGCTGGCTTCTACGCTGCGATAGAAACTCTCGTGAAAGCTGTTAAAGCGTTCAAAGTGCGAACGATCACGTGCCCGGTGCACGTTGAGCAGCGTAACCACTAAGCCAGGTTTGTCGACATCGCGCCCCACGCGGCTGGTGGCTTGAATGTATTCCGCACTGGCTTTGGGTTGGCCTACCACCAGCATTAAACCAAGCCGAGTAATGTCCAAACCGACCGAGATCATATTGGTGGCCAATGCAACATCCACATGATCGCTGGTGGAATGCGCTTCAGATAGCTTGCGCTTGTTCTCCGCGACCACATTGGTGGCGACGCGCGAAGTCAGCTCAAGCGCCTCTTCTTTGATTTTGCGATTGGCGAATAAAACATCCGCAGGCTCAAGCCGCTGGCGCTCGCCATATCGCTCCAGTTTCGACAGCACTTCGTCTTCGACAATACGTCGGCTGCCGCCGAGTTCGCGCAGGCTGCTGAAGTAGCCCAGCAAACTCATATACGGATCCGCCGGATTGCTTGGATTTTTCGGCGCCTGCTGATAAAGGCGCTCGGCCGCGCTCATCAGCGCCAGCATGGTGCGCAAATACACCAGTTTGAAGCTTCGCCCGGGTGCGGCCACGCCTAAATATCGCCGGCCCGGAACCTGCCTTACGCTTTTGGTTTGCGCAAAAAATGAGTCTTGCCGATTCGGCCCAGGCGGTGGAAATACTTGCGCGCGATCGCGGCCAAACAAAGCGCGAATTTGCGCATCGGCGCGGCGCACGGTGGCGGTACTGGCAATGATTTTGGGCCAAATGCTATTGGCGCCCACGGTGCGCTCGCACAGCGCTTCGATGGCCGTTTCATACAGCCCAGCAATGGTGCCCAGCGGGCCGGAGATTAAATGCAGCTCATCTTGAATAATCAAATCAGGCGGCAATAAGCCACCCGGCAGCGGCGTGCCGCGCGCTGGCTCAGAAGCGCCGTAAAAGCCTGCCGCATCATACCCGCGCACTTTGCCAAACAGCGCGCCGGCTTGGCCGGTCCAAGGCAGTGCAGCAAACTTATCGACAGTCGCAATTAAAAAGCAGGGCAGTCGGCGATAGATGCTTTCGTCGACCGCAACAATCGGCAGCGGGCGATTGCCGGTGAAATCGCAGTTCAAATTAGCGCAGCCCACGCTTAAGCCCTGTGGCTGTTTGTGATTCGGTATTAGCCGGAACGAGTTACGATCAAAACGTGTGCCGCACCAAGGGCAATTTTCTAATGGAATGGGCGCTGGGCGATCAGTGCTGCGGGCTTGAAATTCGCGCAGCTTGGTGTAAGCGGTGTAGTCTTTCCCTGGGCCGGTATCGCCCGGCCCACCGATGCGATTGGGTGTGGCGCCCGAACCCACCCACAGGCCAATTTCGAACGGCCAAGTGCCCAGTTCCGGCAACTTCTCGCGCATCAATTCAAGCGCGCAAATCACCGTGGCGGCGCGCCCAAGCTGATCGAGTGTTAGCAGACGCAGCGTGTAGCGCATCAGCACCGATACACCGGCCGAACCGATACCCGGATTTTGTAAGCGGCGCAGCACCAGCGTAAACGTGGCAATGCCCAGATACGCTTCAGTTTTGCCGCCGCCGGTGGGGAAGAACAGCAGATCGACTAACGGGCGCTGCGGGTGCGTGGGGTCTGCTAAGCCCGTCAAGTTCAGCAGAAAAAACGCCAGCTGGAACGGGCGCCATTGCGGCGGTCTGCTTTGCGTCAAGCTAACGCTGCGAATTTGCATATCGCGGCGGCGCTGAGCGATCGCCATGGCTTCATTGGCCAGCACAAACGCGCGCAGCACCTTTGGGTTGGCCAGCGCAGCGATGCCAGCTTCAATGCGAGTGGCGGCCAGCGTGGCGTCTTTCAACAAATCAACTGCCGTTTGTTTGCGCTCTGCGCCTAACTGCTCTACACCAGCATGCTGCAGCGTGATCCAGCGTTGATATTCCTGCACTAGCGGCGTTAATTGGATTTGTGCGTCTGCATGGCTAGCAAGCTTTGCCAAAGCTTCCATATCCAACGTTACGCCTTGCATCTGCGCGACATCCACCTTTTCAACCTCAGCACTCGGCAACCATTCGCTGGCAACTTCAGCGCATTTACCGTTTGCCAGAAGCGCCTGCGCCGCCACGCCGTGGCCTACGGCGTATTCGCACACATCGCGATAGTGCAAATCAGCCACTTTTTCATCCCAATCGGCTTGGTTTGCGCGCGCTCCGCCATAGCGCAAATCTGGGCGGGCGATAAAGCATGCGGCATCCGATTGGCAGCGCACAAAAATGCGCGGCTGATAGCAGTAGGTTTTAAAGTACGGCTTGGTTGATTTGCGCTGATTGGTTAGAAATACGCTCAACGTCCGTGTGCCTTCTGGCAGCCGATCTGCCAAGCCTGCAGTCGGCACATGGCGCACCACGGCGGTCAGCCACAGCCCGCTATCGGCTAATGGCCATGGTCCAGCCAAGTTTTGCGAAAGCGGCACGGCAGAACTGTGGTTCAAGTTCAGCGTTAGCTGCGCCGAATTGGGGATGCGTCGATAGCGCCTGGGCTTGCGATCTGGCTTGACCAATTCAGCGTCATCGTTGTCCGCTTCAGCATTCGATGGCGTTTCGCCTTCAAGCACTTCATTGATGTAATCACCCCATTCCACTTCGATCTGCACCTGGCTCAAATCGCTTGGAACCAGCAGCGTTAAGCCCATGGAGGACGGCAAATAGCTGCGCTGCGCGCTTGCGCGTTCGGGTATTTCGTTGTCGTCGCCGCCACCAGCTGCGCCGCCATCCAATTCTTCGTCAGGCTCCTGATCAATAATCCGCTCGGCGGCGGTGGCGTCGAAGGGCACTAAAAAGCCAGTCAAATACCAGCGCTCGGGCCGCTCGGGCAATAGTTCACGCGCAAAAGCGTGATCGTTGTGTGGGCCAATTAAATCCAGCCGCAGCGCCTCGCACAATTTGGCGCGCACGGCTGCACTGGGGTTAAGCGTGTCCGACGGACTGTGGTTATGCATTGAGTGGCTCCCTGAATCGTTGTGGCACGCTATAGCCGGTGTAAATGCTTGATGTTCGCGCCCTTCACGGCAGACAAGGCCACGCCCTGATCAAAGCTGGCGAGCGCCCCGCCGTGCTTCACCGCTAACGCTAGCAAATAAGCATCGGTGATTTGATTGTGGCCAGTGATCCGTGCGAAATCGACGATATCATCCCTTAGGCTGATGTCATCCGCCCAAAATTCATGATCAAGTTCCGCGCAAACCCGTTTGAGCTGTGCGCGCACGCGCTCAAAACCGACCGGGCCGATACGCCCATAAGCCGGTAAATTCAGCACGCGAATTACACCATTTTCCACCAGCGGGCAGGTTGCGATCTGGATGCCGGGCGTATCGAGCAAGGCAGCCGCTTGGCTGGCAAACACATGCGCTTCATCAAATAGCGCGATCCACACGTTCACGTCCAGCAGCAAGCGCATCAAATGCCCTCACGTTCCATCAGCTCGCGCACGTGTTCGACGGTGATGACTTCATCGCGTACTGGCAGCAGTGCAAAACGGCCGCGCGGGCTAAGCTGAGCGGTGATCGGCAGCATGCGCGACTCACGGATCATTCGGGAAATCGCAGCGCCCAGCGAAATTCCGAGGCGCTTGGCGTGTTGGCTTGCCGCCAAATAGGCGTCTTCCTCTAAGTTCAGCGTGGTTCGCATGGGTTTTTGCTCCGGCCTTCGTGTTTGACACTGTAGCATCAAAATGATGTTTTCGCATCACATTCCGCAGCCAAGCTTAGCTATCGTCATCGCTTTCCAACGTTCGGCGATTGCCGCGGCCGCTGTGTTTACCTGCGCGCAGCTCAGCCTGATAGCGTTCCCCGTTCAGCGCCAGCAGCCGCGCCAAAACCTCATCGCGCTGGGCATCGGGCCAGCGGAGCCGATAGGGTTTTTTGCGCTTATTACTGGGCTCGTCTGCATCGTCGTCATAGTCCAGCAAAAATTCTGGCACCGGTTGCACATCCTGCCAGCCGTACGCATCCAGTACCGCGCTGTCCATCTCTGCATGCAGCGCGCGCAGCTGCGCAATGGCGGGGTCAAACTCATGTGGGTCGTGAAAACGATTGTAGGTTTGGGTTAGACCTTGGTTATTGCGCAGCATTAATTCGGCGCGAAAATGTAGATAGCGATCGCTGATGTCCGCCAGCGCTGCGCTGGGTTCGGGGAAGGGGAAGGTTTCGAAGCAGGATGTCGGCGTGTAAGTAAAGTCGTCTTTCAAAGTAGAACCAAAAAACTTGGCCCACCCTTCATGCACGGAACTATGCAACGTGGCAAAAAAATTGGCTTCGGTAAAGACAATGAGCTTTTGGTCAAATACCTTGCCGGTTGTTAGGCTCGTCAGGGCATATCTTGCACTAATTTGCCCAATCGCAATCACTCGCTCCAGGCGCTCGCAGGCGCGGTTAAGAGCGGGAGTGTTTCGACCGAAATGCCACCAAAATTTTTTCCGGCGCAATGCATCTGGGTTCGCACTTAACTTATCGCGCTCCGGCTTAACTTTAGCCTCCACCATCGCCAATAAATCCGGCCAATCAGCCGCGACGGGCTCTGAATAGTCGCTCGGCACTAAGCCACTGCGCAGCCAGATTTTGCGTTGGTCTGCGTCCGCATTTTTCCAGCTGGCGTTAATCGCCGGGTCGCGTTTGAGCGGCATGTCGCCAAAATTAATCACGAAGCGATGGTGTGCGTGCGCGGGGTCAGTATTGATTTCCTCGCCGCCCAGATAAGGAAAAATGCGCTCAGCATTGCGTGGGTCTTTTTCGATCAACCGGTGCATTTCACTTAGCGGACTTGCTAAGCCTTTTTTATCGGTATCGTCAAAGGTAAAGCCCATGCCCAGTACAACGCTGCCTTGAAAGCTTTGCTGCGCATTGCTGGCTAGCGTGGCTGGATCTTCATGCCCACCCGCATGGAATAAATAAGCGCTGATAAAATCCACCATGCGGCCGTCCAGCGTGCGGGGCGCCCGCCATTCGCCCCTCTGGATATGCACTTGGCTAACAATAACCGCTGCAAGCCCTGGCCATTTGTATCGGCGCTTGGCGTGATAAATCTGCCCACCGTTCGTGCAAATCCAACGCAGCCCAGTGCTGCGCGTGTCGCCTTGTGCCAAGGTGTTTGTGGCGATTAAGCCCAAACAGCCATTCGGGCGCAGCAGATTGAACGCCCGGCGGAAAAAATGCGCGACTAAATCGGCATTGCCGTGCGCTTCCTCATGTTGCTGCTGCAGCCAATCCAAATAATGGCTGCGGTTGCCATTAATCAGCGTGTTTTTACCGGCAAACGGCGGATTACCAACGATGGCGTCGAATCCCGCGCTGGTGCCGCTAAATACTTCGGGAAATTCAATTTCCCAGTGGAAGCTTTTAATCACTAAAGACTTCTGGGCATCTGCTAGGTGGTTCTCAACATCGAGTAGATCATGCGCCCGGAAAAAATCCGGGCGAAACGCCAACATCGTTAATCCATGAAGCTCTTTCAGACGCCGCTTTCGCGCTTTCGCGTTATCGCTGGAAAAAAATGCACTCAACACTAAATCACCAGCGTCGCGTACTTGCCCCAATTCTTGCTCGGCCAACCCAAGCTTGTCCTTTTTGGCTTCGGGTGAAAGTGCGTCACCCCCGTTCAAGATATCTAAGCGGAATTGCAGAGTAGCCTCGATGCGACGATTCATTTCATCGAGTCCTATTGACGGAGTTGGATCAAACAACCAGTCGAAATCCAAAATTTGCCGACGAGTTAGTCCCACCAGCGCATCGCCTTCGCGAAAAGCGTGATCTAAAAAGGTAAACGGATGCTCTTTTGCCAGCGTGGCTAGCCACAGCGATAGCTTGGCCAAATCCACCGCCATGGGGTTGCGATCCACGCCGTAAATACAGCGCTGCGCCACCAAGCGGCGCGCGTGCAGCACTTCATCTTCATCGGGTGGAATTTCCGGCAATTGGCCTTGCGCGTGCCAGCTTTTGACCAACGCATCGGCCAGCTGCCGCGTGGCTTCCACTAAAAACGCGCCCGAGCCCATCGCTGGGTCGCACACTTTTAGCGCTAACAGCTGTGTGGGCGTCGGATTTTCGCCCAGCTGTTCCAGCACCGGCGCCAGCGTTCTGCGCACCACCGGCTCGGTCAACGCGCGCGGGGTGTAGTGCGAACCTTGTTTGCGGCGCACATCATTGGGCTGCAGCAGCAGGCCGCCGGGTGCAATCGGCGCCGGCGTGGCGCGCGTAGCAATGCGTTTTTCCAGCGCGCTGAGCAGCGTTTCTACCGTGCTCGCTTGCTGGATGGCTTTCGCGGCGGCATCGGGCAGATTTTGATCGGCATCTTGTTTCAACCAATCGACACGCGCTTTGCCGGGCTTCGCCAATAGTTCGCTCAAATCAATCGCAATGGGCGCACCACCGGCTTTGGCAGGTTTCAGCGCCACGCTCAGGCCTTTGGCCTGCAGCAGCGAAAATCCCATCATGGTTTCATACACGCTGCCGATCTGTTCCACATCCAGCGTGCGATACGACAGCTTTTCGCCACCCAGCATGATCAGCTTGGTCAATACGCGCAGCAGCACGCCATCGGCCAGTAGCGGCAGACCGTGCTCTGCGCTTCCCTGCAAAAAAGCAAAGCGCGCGGGGTCAAATAAATAGCCGCGCCGCGCGGGCATCGCCAAATCAGGCCAGCGGCAGCCCTGATGCACCAGATTAAACAGCACCAGCAGCTGCGCCCAGCCGCCAAAGCGTTGATCCATGGTGTCTGGATAGCGCTCGGCTTCGCTTCGCAGCCGGGCGTACAGGCCGTGCACGGAATAGTTTTCGAAATACAGCGCGCTTTGCGGCAACAAGGCACGATCTTCGGCGAATAGTAAAAACACCAGCCGCATCAGCACTGTTAATAGGCCGCGATAAATTTCTTGTGGATCACGCGCCAGCACACTCGCCAATAGCTGCTGCTTGCTGCGCGCATCGGCGGCCTGAAAGCCACGAACCAGCTCATACAAGGCATCTAAAACCTGCTCGGAAAGCTCGCCCGACACGCGCGCTTGGTAATCGCGGCTGGCCTTGAGCAAGCTGGGTAGTTGAACGCTCGTTGGCGCAGTGAATAGCGCGGCGCTGCCGAGCAAGCTATGCAAGGCCGAGACGATTACGCGCCCTGAGCGCTCGCGCATGGCGCTGATCGGAAACGTGATCGAGCCTGGGTTTTCACCGCGCGGCAAGTAGATCAACCGCAGCGCGCTACCATTGCACAGCAGACCAATCGGAACGTGGGTTTCACGCAGCAAACGCTCCATGCGCTGGTTCGCGGAAGCCGACCAGTGCGAGCCGGTGCTAAGCGTGCGGGCATCCATGTCAGTACCGCTGGGCAATTCTTGAATGAGCAGCTGCGGCTGCGTGTTTTCGCCTTGCCTTGGCAGCGTGGTCAGCACGAAATCTGGGGCAAGCGTTTCGCCAAACTCGGGCATCGGCACGCGGTAATTGTCGGTTATGGCAGCGCCACACAGCAGCGCTTGCCCCGGCCAACCTAGGAAGCTGCTGAATAGCTCAGGCAATGCGGTAAACGTTGGCGCGCCCTGAGCGGTGTCGATCACATGCGCTAAAAACTCGCGCTGCTGCGCGGCATTGTCCAACTCTACCAGCACGCCCGCATCAGACAGTGCAGCGGCAGAAACAACTAAACCCTCGGGCTGTAGAAAGCCGAGCCATTTTTGGTGATTGGCAATCGCGGAATCTTGGCTCATGGGATCAACCTGTCACCGGCCATAAATAGGCAATACCCAGCGGCTCTATCCGGTGCGTCTGCACGCGATAAAACCCGCGAATGCGTTCGGGTTCTAGCTGCAAATCTTCATCAGCCTGGATCAGCCAGCGCTCCCAGTAGCGCCGATCAGCATCCAGCTGGCCCTTTTCAACCTCAGAAAATTCAAATAAATTGAGCTGCACCTGCACTTTGGACTGCTCGATCACGCGCTTACGCTGGGCTTCGAGCGTTTTCACCAGCGCTTGCCCTTCTTGTTCGCCGCGCTGATTCAGCAGTTGCGCTGCATCAGCTTGCGCAGTTTCAGCGCGCTGCTGCAAGTGCGGCAGCAGCTGTGCTAAATCTAGCGACAAGGTGTTTTGAATGCGCTGCTGCACCGGTGCTGCGATGCTGCGCCGGCCCGCTTCATCCACCGCGCGTTCCAGTAATTCCAGCGTAGAAGTTTCACCATCACGCCCAAAGGGTTGCAACGCGCCGGTGCGCGTGGCTGAATCACTCCAGCGCGCAGTTACTACAATTAACTCCTCATGCAAGCGCGTGGCGCCCGCTCCAAACAGCGAAAGTCGGCCCAATAACACCACGCGCGGAATTGGATCGCTGCTTTGCGCCAGCACGGCGCGCGATAGGTCGTGGTAGACAAAACCTTGCGCCAAAAAACGCCCGAGCAATCGTTTGACTACGCGATGTTCCAAATGCAGCTGCACCACCGAATCATCCACGCCCTCGGGCGCTTCCAAAACCACCGGGCGCACCGGCGTCAGCGGAGCAAACCGACCAGTGGGCTGGCTATCAACCGATTCAGCTGGGCGCGCGCGCAGGCTTGCAAGCGTTTGGGTCCAGCTGGGGTCAGCGCCGAAGGTGTGTTCAAAATCGGTTAGCTCAAAACGCTGCGGTGCACCTTTAATTGAATCCAACGCGCGCAAGGGTTTGGCGCCTGCAAGCTCCAGCGCGTGGCCCAGCACATCGCGCAGCTGATGCTGCTCCAAACCAATCGCCTTTTTGGCTTTGCCCAGCGCCGAACGCATGCTGTCCATTTGCACTCGCAACGCATCCACGCGTGCCTCAGCTTGAATTTGGGATTGCGCTAATTCTTCCGCCGCGGTTTGCGTGCGCAGGTCACTTTTCAGGTTAGCTATGGCATCGACCAGCTGCTCGGCACTGCGCGCTTCGATGCCGTTACTCAGCATATCCGTCAATCGCGATTCGATCACTTGCGCCGCACTGCCAAGTTCAATGCGTACTGATTGAGTCTTGCGTACTAAAGCCTGCAATACCCGATCCTCAGCGCGCTGTGGATAGACAAAATAATGGCAATAGACTTTTTCGGCGGGCTGCAACTTGCGATCAATACGGCCATTGCGCTGCTCCATTCGGCTGGGGTTCCAGGGCAGGTCGAAATGAAATAAATCAGCGCAAAACGCTTGCAGGTTTAAGCCTTCACGCGCGGCGTCGGTGCACACCAAAATACGCAGCGGATCATCCTTGGGCGGCGCATTGAAGGCGCGCTTGAGCTGCTCGCGCGTGGCGAGCGGTGTGGGGCCGTGAAATACTTTAACACGTGCTTCAGCGCGTTCAGTGTGAGCGCAAGCCGCGCGCAGCTGCTGCACCAAATAGCGCTGGGTATCTTCGTATTCGGTAAAGATGAGCACTCGGCGATCTTGCCAAGCTTGCACATCAGTCTTGGGTTCGCCAGGCAAGGTTATGCCCGCACAGCAATGCTGCTGTAGCCAACTCAACAGGTGCAGCACGCGCGCGTCGGCATGGTGGCGGGCAGATTCTGCAACGTCAGTCATTTGCTGAAGCAAAGCCAGCGCCTGTTGGTCAACTGATTCTGCAGTTTGCGCACTACTTTGCGCCATCGCGGCATCAAACTGCGCAGATTGTTCTTCCACATCTTGCTGCGTGCGCTCGTCGTCAGGATCGAACTGGCCGCTGAGCAACTCGGTGTCGAGATAGAGCGCTGCGGGTGCTACCGAGCTTGGCGCGATTTGCGCGGATGCGCGTGTCTCAATGCCTTTTCGGTGCACTTTTAGCGTCCGAGCAAAGGCGTCGATTGAAGAAAGTAGGCGCTGCTGCAAGCCCGACATCAACAGCATCAGCTCAGCTTGCTTGCGTTTGCTGATGCCCTCGGCAGCTTGCAAACGCAGCGTGCGATAGCGCTGCAGCAGATCAGCCAAAACCAGCTCGGGCGCATCCTGCGGCACGGTCAAGTCTACTTGCACCACAACGCGCTCCGGAAAGCCGCCATTGATTTGTCGCAGGTCTTCCTTCAAACGCCGAATCATGACGGCTTCTAAATTCGCTTTGGTTATGGCGATTCCGCGCGTGAAGCGATAAGGATCAAGCAATTCCATCAATGCGCTAAAGCTGTTGCTGTGCCCGTTGTGCGGTGTGGCCGACAAAAACAATCGATGTTCAAAACGCCCGGCCAAATCGCGCATTGCGCGCGTCAGCTTGGAATCGATGGCGTACTTCGCGCTTGACGAAGGCGCCGCGTGATGCGCCTCATCCAAAATCAGCAGGCTGCCAGGGCGCAGCGCCTTAGCACCAGTGGCGCTCACGTTGGCGCCCTGGGAAAGCCAATCTCGCAGCGGCGCGGCGTAATCTTCGTCAATCAACAGGCGATGTGAAATGAGAAAGCGCGGATAGCTAGTCCAAGGGTTTGCACTAAATCCGCGTTCACGGCGAATTTTTTCAACATAAGCGCGATCAAATATCTCAAAACGCAGGCCAAAACGCGCTTCCATTTCTTCTTGCCACTGCATCAACATGGAAGGCGGGCAGCTGACGATAATTTCCCGCACCCGCCGTCGCAAAAGCAACTCGGAGGCGATCAATCCCGCTTCGATGGTTTTACCCAAACCCACATCGTCTGCAATAAACAGATTCACCCGCGGCAGCTTGAGCGCCTTAGCAAGCGGCGCTAGCTGGTAGCTCTCAAGCTTGATGCCCGCGCGAAAAGGCGATTGAAACAAACCTGGGTCAGTTGCGGTCACGCAGCTCCAGCGCAGCGTGCGCAAGTACGCGCCAAATCGTTCTGGGCTATCAAAACCGCGCGCACCAATCTGTGACCAGGCCGCTTGATCAAGTATTTTAGCGTCAAGCTCATTGTCCCAAAGCACTTGCAGTCGCTGGCCTTGGGCATCATCATCAATACAAGCAAGCTGAGCGATCTGCGGGTTCTCAACGGGCTCTAGATTTTCAACTAACCAAGTCCGCGTGCGGACTCGCACCGTCTGGCCTATTCGCAGCGCTGTTTGCATTGAGTTTGGGCCTTTCTAATTAGTAAGTGTTGAGTATACCCAGCCCACTCCGCAAAATTAGTGCATCAAAGCGGGCGTGAGACTACCCGCGCTCTCCTTTGCCAGCATTTATCCAACTATCTAACCACCGGCCCACGCGGCACTAGATCCAGCAAGCGCCTGGTCAGTGCATGCTGCGGATTCGCGAATATGGCATCGCTTACGCACTGTTAAACCGCTAAGCCATCGCCCAAAATCAGCTGTTGATCGGCCATGAAGCGAATCACGCTCAGTTCGTGGCTGATAAAAATCAGGTCATTCGCACATTTCAGTGTGATTTTCCAATGGCTGGCATGAGATCGAGCCTTCCGCAAAAGAACAAGATTCGGATGCGATAGTTTTCGAAAGATCGAAACCCGCGCGCATTGGCCTTGATGGTTTGGATCGCCGAATTAAATCCCTCCGCCGTCGCGTTCGTTATGCGATGCGTGATGTAGTTCAATAGCCCCGTTTTGTGTCGACGCAACATACGAACGACTTTTTTGACCGGCTCCAATTGGCTTCGC
>JANOQN010000075.1:0-60442 GCA_031422315.1 Rhodanobacteraceae bacterium | reverse complement strand
GCTTCCGATGCCGCGCATTCTGCACCCGTGGCCAAATATGCGCTTTCTCGTCAAACATCCAAGGCAGGAGCCCGGTGCGTAAGTTGCGCCCGCCGGGATCTGTGCGGGGGGTGCGCTGTAAGGCGCATTCCTACCGCGATCGCCCAATCAAGCTTGCGAGCGTCACTGAAATTCGCGGATAACCTCCTGATATCGGGCTCGTGAATTTGCGTTCATAAGCGCGGGATTAGTAATCTGGCTTATCAGCGATTGTGCTTCGGTACGTTTATCAGAGCGAAGCAGCGCTTGCGCGAGTTCCGCACGGATTTCATTGGTTTGCGGGTGCTCCGAAGACAGGCCCAAGAGTGCATTGGCGAGCGCTGATTGCAGGGGAAGCAGCGCTTCGCCAGCGCGCCCGAGATCAATCAAGCGCGCGCCAATGCGCCGACGCACGCTTGCCATGCGCAGGGTCGGAGAATTTGTACCTTCTAGTTTTATCAAGATCTGCTCAGCCTGCTGATACTGCTCGAGCGCCGCAGCAGGCTGTTTAACGGCGTTGTAGCATCGGCCTAGCCCGGATCGATTTTCAAAAGCTAATAGCGACTGATCCTGGTGAGCGAGTTTCAGCAAGCGCAAATTTTCTGTACACAAAGCAATGCCCTTTTCTGGGGCGCTGGCAGACAACGCTTCACACAGCTGCGCACGGTCCCACTGCACCATATTCACAAGCTTCGGATGCGCCGCTGTTTGCCGGTCGGCATAGGCAATCACTTGTTCAAAGCTTTGCGTCGCCTGCTCTTTTCTACCAGCCGCCGACAAAATTTCAGCGCGCGCACGAAGAACTAACACCTGCGCTAGCGGATCTTTAGAAAGCCATTTCTGAGTAATTTCGCTCGCTTTATCCACCTGCGCCACCGCCGCGTCAAACTCCTGACGGTAGGCCGCACGAAATGCGCGAGCACGCAATGCCGATACCGCTAGGTCAGCCCGCTCGGCGTCGGTGATCGCACCAAAACTTAAGGCGTGTTCAATCAATCGCAGTATTTCCGCATCATTTTCTGCACGTTTAGGTCCGGTGATCAACGTGGCGGCCAACATCACCGAAGTCTCACGCTCTAGCATCGAATCGATGTTTGGCTCGGCGTGCGCCAAACGTAGTGACTCCCGGAGTGCACTTTCCGCCGCCTCAAGCTTTTGTAGTTCGACGGCACGCTCGCTGAGCGCGTTCAAAAACAAAACACGTTGTTTGGCCGGCAGCTCTCGGTCTTGAATGGCAATGTCAACGCCATTGCTAATCATGTCGCCCAGCGTCAGCTGGAACACATTCTGACCGTAGTCATCCGATAGAAAAACCTGTTGAAGCAGCGTGCTGGCGCGCACAGCGTAGCGCGCCTGCTGCTCGGCTTTTTTTGCGGCATAGTACGAAAACACGCTCGATGTCACTAACGCGATCGTCGTGACCACGCCCGCCATAGCAGCCCAGCGATGACGCGATAAAAACTTGCGCAGCTGATAGCCGCGCTCGCCGACTCGGGCACGCACCGGCGCGCCCAGACTGGCAGCTTTCAGATCCTCTGCGAACGCTGACATGCTGCTGTATCGCGCCTCGGGTTCGGCGCGTAGAGCCTGATTGATGACCGCATTGAGATCAGGCGAGGCCTTGAGATACGCTAGTTTCAATGGCTTCGGCGTCGTCAGATCAAAACGTTCGCCGCTCAACAATTCAAACGCCAGCGCAGCCACTTGCCATTGATCGGTCGCAGTGCTGACTGTCTGATCCGCACGCTGCTCCGGCGCGGCATAGCGCAGCGTCATTGGTGCGCGGCCGTGGATCGTGATGCGGGTGATCTCATCAATGGCTTTGGCGATGCCAAAATCGATAAGCTGTAACTTGCCATCGCCGCTGACCAGCACATTGCTGGGTTTGATGTCGCGGTGGATGACGCCAAAATTATGGGCACAGCGTAGCGCGTCACACAACACCAAGATCAGCTCAATGCGCTTCGCTTCGCTGGCTTCAGTGCTGCGGGCATAGTCGTCAATGTTCTGCCCTTCAATTAGGGCCATGGCATACCACAGATATCCGGGTGTATCGCCCAGACTATTGGTTGGGCTCTCTAAAGCATCGATTGGCAAATCCTCACTCGAAGCGGCTTGCTCATTTTCCACTAAACCAAAATCCAACATCGGCGCAATAGCCGGGTGCTGCAATCGCGCAAGGATCTCCCGCTCCCGAATAAAGCGCTCGCGCGTAATCGGTGTGCTGTCGGGCGGAATGTACTTTATCGCGACCTGTTGCTCACTGCGCGCCGTCGCTCGCACACCGCGCACCACGCGTGCCATACCTCCCTCCGCCAGCAAGCCTGTCACCCGAAACGGGCCGAAGTGCGCAGGCGATTTAGCGGAAGGCAAGTCCATCAGGCGCAGCATGCGATCACCCACCGTCAGCGGAGTTTTAGCCAGCATTGCGCGCACGCGCTGCGTAACCCACGGCGATTCCTGGCACTGCGCGTCAAGCCGCTGCTGCTGCACGGCTTCGCTACAGTCAATCAGCCCGCGAAACAGCGACAGGGCTTCACGCTCCTGTTCTAGGCTAGGTGTGGGTTCGGCCATAAGCGAACAAGTTGGTGTTGGATGTTTCGCCACGGCGAGACAACTTGAAGGATTCTTTCTCCAGCGAACACGTAAGCGTCTGAAGGAGCTAATTTATCGACACAGCAGTATGGCACGCGCCAAGCAAGAAAGGCTGGGGCGGTCTATTTCATAAGGTCTGCTCTGGCAGGTCGATCGATATTGATTAGGGTGCTTTCTTTATACGCTTTGCTGATTTCCGCCTTGTCGGTGATTAGACGCCCAACTTTGAATTGACCATCGATCTACGGCCAAGATCCGAGATTGCACCCACACCTGCATCGATTAGCAGTCGCGTGAGTTCTGCGCGCGCCGCGGCGCCGCCTTTGGCAATGAATGCAAGCTCTGCGGGCGTGATCAGGGTGATCGGTAGCATCAGGATGTCATTGGCTGCATCAAGGCGCAGTTTGATCGCGCGTTCTTCTGGCGGAAGGCCAATCAGAATGCCGACAGTTTCCTCGTCTGATATCCACGATTTTTCAATTGCTTCTGGCGCAGGCATTTCACTTGAGGTGACGCCGTAGCGCTCTATCTGATTATTGATTCCGCCCCAATCTGCAAGATTGCGCGCGAAGTTTTCGATCAGTGAAAATGCCCAGCTTGTTCGTACTTCATCGAACGGCGCAGCCTGCATGCCAGCGACCTCAATGTACACCTCGCTGCCGAAACCCGCTCCACTTATATTGGTTCCGACAAATAAATCAGATAGGCCATCAGAAGCAATGATTAGGCTGTGTTCTCTGCGAACAATCACGAACGACTGCCGTGTGGTTGGCCAGGCGGGCGCGCCGCTAAATTGCGGGGAAATCATATAGGCGATCACATCGCTATCGACAATGCCGATCCCAGTCCAATAGCTACAACGTACCGCTGCATAGGCTTCATAACGCGGATCTGAAAGTTCAATCATGCGCTCATCTGCTTTTGCGTTCTGTAGATCAGAACCCGCGTCAGTATCCGGGCGTGGACTTGCAATTGAACCTCGAATTGAACTGGGGCTCGAACTTTTCTTGCTGCGTCCAAAAGGCCAATTGAAAAAACCCGCCATGATTCACCCCATTGTTTAAGTCGTTCTTCATTTCAGTTGCTAACGAAAAGAGCCCGGATTTAAAGAACCCGGATTTAAAGAACCCGGATCTAAAGAACCCAGGCATCCATCAATTTTATCCTACACGATTCCAAGCTGTTAGCCGATGTCTTTGCAGGGCCGAAACCGCCAAACTTAGTGCATGACTCAAGCCTGCCGCCAACTCGTAGACCCAAGCCACGTCCGCACCTATCGGTACATCAATCGTTGCGTGCGACGCTCTTGGCTGTGCGGTGAGGATGAATACACCGGCAAGTCTTTCGAACATCGAAAACGCTAGATCGTTAGACGCGGATCGTTAGACATCCACCCAACAGATTCACCCTACACGAATCGATGCCAGCGCCTTATAGAAAATCCAACAGCAGGCTCCAAAACCGAGTGAATGACAAAAATTTCGGTGAGGAGAGTAACTATCAAGAGTCAGGTTATCGGCTGCTGCCGCTTGATTTTACGAAAAGCGAATGTCCCGGCTAACGATGTCACTCAAAGCCTGAGCTAAAAATCAATTCCGCAGCCAAGGGAACGGTAACGATGGCGCTTGCGCGGTAATTGCGATCCAAAATCAGGTTTGCATACAGCGTATCGTCAATTGGATTTGACAATTTGAAACGGCAAGCTCTAGCTTGCGCTAAATCCTCAGCTGACAGCGTGCAAACAACGCCAGTTGTCGCAGAAAGCGACAGCTTGCCCCGAATCGGCAGGTTTGAAAGTGCGCCGCTGATTTGCAAGTTCGCTTCCCAAGTGTCGGTGTCGACCGATTTCAGCTGCATCGTTAAACTGAGCGGTTTTTGCGAGGGTTCAATTGACGCTGCCTTTTCGCTCCAACCGAAATTTTCGTCGCCAAAATAGCGAAGCGCGATGCGGCTTGGAACGAAAAAATTGGGCTCAATATCTTCCTCACTTGCCATTACCAAAGTGCAGCGGCCAAAGCCAAAACTTCCCTGCGGCGCTAAGCTGACATCGCAATGTGAACTGCCGACTTGCACCCGCACGATGCCAGAGGGTGCTCGCGTAGGCTCTGCGCTTTTATGATCAACGAGAACATCGAACCGAACTTCCTCGCCCCATTTTGGCTGCGCGGGCGATGTGCGAATGAGGGTGATGTTGCTCGCTTGCTTGCAAAACGGATTGACTCGCTTGGTTAATCCACCAAATCGACTACCTGTTGAAACAATGGTGCAGCTATCTTGGGAAAATCCAAATTCCGAGTCGCCGGTATCGGGTATGGACTGCCGCTGTTTGGTTAGCAAATCAACTAAAGTTATTGGCCCGTTGACTATGGTGGTGAACTGACCACCGTCTGAATAAAAAGAAGCGTCTGAGTACATGGCAAAACGGCTATTGGGGCTTAGGACTGCTAAATAATGCGCATCAGCTAGAATCTCCCTCGTGTTGGCCGTGCGCCAGAACAGCGCCGGACTGTGTCGGTCTCTATAAAGCACGCCTTCACCATCGGCGGAAAATCCATAAACATTTCCAAATTCAAATGTCGGTGGTGTCACTAGCTGCACCGCGCCCGATTGCAAATCAACTCGGTAGCTATCGTTCAAGCCTAAGCTTTGATTGCGGCACCTTAACGGTACGAACCGAGCATGCGCTGAGCGAACCACGAAGCCGCAAGCGGGGTCGTTTGGCAAAACGCTGAGCGTGGTGCTTTGATCTCGCAGATTAAACTTAGCAAGGTAGTGCGTGGTTTCGTTTCGAAAATTATAGGCCAGATAGCCTTCAGCTTCTTGATAGCCCAGTACGGCACCGGTATCCAGCCCTGTTTGCGAGCTAAGATTGCTTATCAGATCAAATTGGTTCGTCAGTCTGTGCCAGCGATAGATATCGAATTTGGTGTCTAAATCAGCCGGAACCAAGGCTTGGTTGCTTTGAAAATAAACGAATGCGCCGTCTGCGCTGAGTAAGGGGCGGCTAAATACAGACAATGCGAAAGGAAGGGTAATTCTGCCTGTGGGCGTGATGAGCGTTGGGGAAGAATTATTTAGGCTTCGCAATGGAAGCATGAAGCTGGCGTCGCGATTGGCTGTCACGCTTATGCCTTGAAGCAATTGATCATCGATTGAAGCACCGGCAAAAGCGGGCGTAGTTACTCCGCTTAGTAAATTGATTGAGTTCCGTCCGCTTGTAACCACATGCACATTAAACAATGGATCAATCCGCATTGGGCCTGCCTGCCCAATGGTAAAACTGGACAAGCTTCCGTCGTTTTTGTGCCAGTTTAGCGTCGTAGCAAAGTTACTAACGACTGAGCCATCTGGCGCAAGCGCATATTGCGTGCCTTCTGGCAAATCCTGAAGCACTCGCTGAAGTTGCCCAGAGTTGGCTTCGGCACTCAGCGAATACAAATCGTTTGTAGTGTTCAAATCACCCGCTAGCAAGGGTGCGTTGGTCGTGAAAAGCACGCGCGTTGGATTGCGCCGAAGGCCCAAAATATCAATCTCGAATTTGCCGGGCATCGGCAATCGGATCAATCCTAGCTGCGGGGAGTCCGCAAGCCAGAAAAATACATCGTTGATTTGGTTTGAGCCAAGAAACCCAGGCTGTTTCGCACGAAACGCCACGACATTGCGCGCTTGTGTCAGTAATTCAAATCCGCCAGGATGCAAGCTGCCGTCTAAGTTTGCGCTGATGAGCTTGGGTTGCTCAAACAGCCCGAATCCAACGCGGCTAGGGTAAAGCATAATTTGTGGATCAGTTGAGGCTTTTACCGGCTCCTCGACAATCGTCTCCAGCGTGGGTAAAAAGTTGGCGGATTGGCCCGGGATGTTTCCCCCATTTGCGGTAGAAATTGTGAAATTGCTCGCCTGTTGCGGGTCTGGCGAGTCTGTATCAATATGCGCCGATTCAAACAACGGCCCAAGAATTGCTCTGGATGAAAAATTTGGGAAGTACGCGCTGCCTGCACTAAAGTCCGCGATTGTCCGCGATCCAGCGTTGTTAATTTGCTGCGCCCGAGGGCTAATTGTTCTCAATGTCGGCACCCACTGCGCAATCAATGGCGTGCTTTGCGCCGCAGGTGTCATATCTTGCGATGTCGGCATCGGGTTTCGGTAAAAACGCTCTGTGATGCCCTTATGCTGTGTGTACATCGTTACGACAGGGCTTACGAGTGCTGGATAGTTACTGTCGCCGGAAAAACGCGCTTGATATTGCGCACTTCCCGGTAGATTGACAGCAGCTTGGCAGCGAGTGAGACCAGGAAGTGCACTTCGGCATATTTCAACGCCGTTTCGCAACACCGCGATAAACCCTGTGGGTGCCGGGCGAAGTGGACTGTCTTGTATTTCTAGTTTGCTGAAAAACAGCGCGGCTCGGCCTTCCTGCGGCTGATTTGGTTGGATACGTATGAGTTTCAAACTTGCGCTGTAAAGGGTCTGCGCTGCCACAAGCACTACATTGCTGCTTCGCCGATATCGCACCTGATAGGGCAGATGGCCGCCATGCGGAATCAGCCAATCGCACACTAAAGTTTGATTTTGCCTGCGCGCGCGGCAAAGCATTTCCCCATCAACCCATACGCTGCCTTCGCCGGCACCATCGTCATTCGCCACAGTAAAGCGCGTTTGGACCACATCACCGGGCGCGAAAAGCGATGGCGTTTGACTCAAAATAGAAATTTCCGCAAAAGCGGGTGCAGCAGCTGCAATAATGCAAAATAGCCAAAAGCGCATTTGATTCTCCTGAATTTGCGTGCATATTTGCACACCTATTTAGAGCGGTCAAGCAATCTCTAGTTGCGTGGAAACGAGTAAATGTTAAGTGCCTTAGGCGAAAAAAAGCTCAAGCAGCGCACCCAATCAGCCTGCACGATTCCAAGCCGTTAGCCGATCTTTTTGCGCGCCCGAAACCACCAAACTCAGTGCATGACTCAAGCCCTCAGCCACCTCGTAGACCCAAGCCACGCCGGCACTTTTCACTGAATTAATCGTTGCGTACGCCGCTCTTGGCTTTGCGGTTAGGGCGAATACACCAGCGAATCGTTCGAACACCGCAAGCGCTGGGTGAAGCTTTACCCAGCGCACACTGCGGAGCTTTGCGCACCGAAAGCTGCTGCGATTGTCGAGAACCCCAAGTCGATAGCCGAATATCGCTCACGCCTGACTAACCTGTCGTGGCTCATGAAATCGCTCAGCGAACTGATTGCGCGTAGGGCGAATGCAGAAGATAAAGTCACGGGTAGATTTTGGAATGCGGGGAAACAGTGTCGACCCAAACCAGCCCAGAGCCAGCAAACCGTGTTCGATTTTTTCACCACAATTCAAACACCAATATTGCAGTAGGAATTAGCGCATCGCGATACACCAGCATCAAAGCGCGGTACCTTGAAGTTCTGCGCGATCAAAGCAAGGCTAACGAGCCTTTGATGCCTCTGATTGGTGTCAAATCTTTTAACGTGCCGACGCTAACACAAGCCGAATATATCGACTTGGTTGACTTTACCGGCCGCGAAATCCATGCGGGCAAGCGCGGCAAAATTGAGGCCGCCGAGCCGCGAGCGCTTAGAAAACTTGGGCTTGATAAAGATCATTGGACTACCCGCGTCAAAGGTATAGGTTCTAGTTATTGGCGTGTTGTGGGTGAACTTGAAGAGCTGATCGATAAGGCTAAGGAAATGGCGCAGCGCACGTTATTGGGTACTGGATTGGCGCGAATTTTGAGCAAGATTTAAGGGTTCATTGCAGTATTAATTTTGCCGCGATAGCGGCTGGGGTTGTTGGGTTTTAAGAACGATTATGAATCTTCGCTCAAGTCATAACGCTAGGAAACTATCTATTTCAAAGCGTTTGAGTTTTTGAGAACGAAAAATGGCTGTCGTGTGCTGTGGCAGTCCCGTGCAGTGTCGCTCATGGCCCGGAACTGTGGCTTCTCATGGGGCAGAATATCCAGGTGGTGCCGGACTGGCTTGATATGGCTTCGGGCCTGGTGGAGGTGTTTTTGGTTTGTCAGTCGCCCAAATCCAAAATAAGAAAGCTGCGACTCCATAAACATTCCAGTTTCTGAGGATGTGGGCGAATACGCCGCCAGAGGCCGCTTTTGGTTTTTGCGGCGAGTGTGGTGCCTGTTGTTGTATTGGCTGAGGCGGAATACTCGGCTTAGTCGGTTGCGCCGATAGTTGCACTTGATGAGCAACCCACAAATCATGCTCTTGGCGTTTGTTGGGGTCAGACAACACCTCATATGAGATGTTGATGATCGCCATAATCCTCGCAGCCTGGGAATTACCGGGATTTCGATCTGGGTGAAATTTCTGCGAGAGTGTTCTGTATGCTGCACGGATAACCTCTGGTGGGGCATCACGCGCTACCTTGAGATTATCGTAGTGAGTATGGATCTGAGCCGTGCGCTTTTGAGCGCGCCCTTGATCTTCGGAATTTCTTTCTTTCTTTTCTTCACTCGTTGACCTGTTCGACTCTGCGGGCCTGCTTCGGCCATTAACCCTGTCCAAAATTTCGTATCCGTTAAGTAAGGTAATTGGGTTCGATAGGTTCTCAATACAATCAAATGTTTTGCTGTTTGGTTTTTACTTTTTTCAGAAATTGATGATGGTTTTTGCTGAGAGCAGCCTTTATTGTCGAGAAGCTTACACGCGTGAGCCCCGACAACCACCTTTTTAAGATTTAGCCTACATCGAAGTGCGCAAATCACCAACTGAAAACCACAGCATTTCTGTTGAAACTACCGTAATGACCCAAGCCCGCCGCCAACTCGTAGACCAATCCCTTGAGAATTCGAGACGCGAAGCTTAGTCTCCAAATTCCGATCGGGAGATGCCATGATGAGCAAGAAGTGGATTGCGATTGCAGTTAGCGTGTTAACGCCTGCGCTCGTTTTTGCGGATCGCTACGATACGTATGACGAAGAAGGCGCTATGTCTAGCTCGGGCGGAGGCGGAGGGGTAGCTTTTGGGGTGCTTATTTTCCTTGCTATTAGTGGCTTTGCGTATTGGATGCTGTTTTCTCTTGCGCGAGAAAGCTTAGAAAACTACGACGAAATCCCAACCATTAAAAACGCAGAGCAGAAAAGTGCATCAAAATTAGAGATAGGCAGCATCATTGTTTTTCTGGTTTGGAGCGCATTGCTTAGCGCCCCAATTTGGATAGTGATGAAAAAGACGAACATAGACCTGAGAGCTGAATGGTCGCTCGTAGTCTATTTTTGGGCTATGGCAGCGATCTTCTTTGCAGCGACTGCAAAGGCTTTTCGAAAACCTAAGGCACCACTGATTACGATTGTTCTGTTAGTTTTTTTAGTGCCTATTATTGGCGTTGCGTGGCGCGTAGAAATAAAAAAAGAAACTGCGTTTGAAGCCCGCTTAGAAAAAGAACGTGAAGCTTTAGCTGGTAGGCCGCGTGTCTCGTTCAGCCCCGTCGATTACGATCCTTTTGCGACAAAAGCGGAAGAAAAGCCAAGAGAAACATACACGCAGCAACCACTATCTCAAGATCACGGTTCTGTTTATCTAGATCTGTCGCATGAAAAAGACACTCCAGCCAAAACCGAGGAAAGCAAAAAGCCAACGTGTGAGTACAAAGCGGTAATGACGGATGAGGATATAGCGCTATGCCGCCTAAAGCGATAGAAAAACGTAAGCTTTGACGACGATAAATTCTTTATGCGGTCGCCCTTGCAACCGAGCCAACTTCCGCAGCATTGGGCGTTCATAACACTTTGCTAAGCGCGGACATTCACCGTGGCATCCGCACATCCCGCTACACCAGCATCAAATCCCGAAACCAGCGGATTCGCAGTGCGCCAGCACGTGCAAACTGGCCGCTTATGCCACTGATTGGCGTGAAATCCTTCAATGTGCCGAATTTAACTGAGGGTGATTATATTGAGCTGGTCGATTTTACCGGGCGCGAATGGCTTTCGGCCAAGCGTGGGAGAATTGAGTCGATCGAGCCGAAGGCGCTTACCAAACTCCGTCTCGACAAAGATCATTGGACTGCTCGCGTCCAAGGCATAGGCTCAGGCTATTGGCGCGTTGTTGTCGAATTGGAAGAATTATTCGATAATGCCAATGAAATGGCACAACGCACCTCGTTTGATGCTGGACTGGCGACACGCTCTTTGAGCTGAAAATAAAATTGAGAGCAGCTCACGTACTGTTGCCCCGCAGAGTTGAATACACAACATAAGTTGATATAAATAATGTCAAAAACGCACCACGGATATATATCGTCGGATCGATCTGTAGCCCGGATTGTTCGTTTAGAGATGTTGCAACAAATACCTGAATAAATGCACCTGCAGTTGCAAGAACAAGCGCGATGAGCCCCGCTAAAAAAATACTGCAATTTTTTATCAAGGATTTTTTTATAACCCAAGATAAAATCCAGATTGAACTCATAACGGTTAGTGGCAACAGCATAAAAATTTCCTTATTATTTGACGCTTCATGCAAATTACAAAAAAGTTTTTGTCAAGTGATTGCTGCTGAGACGCAATTAAGGCCATCAGCGAAGACATTTTCAAGAAATACAGGCTTTCCTAAGCCCTCTAATGTATTCACAAAAATGCGTGCATCGTTGAGTGAGTTTTTATTTTTCGGGTGCTTTATTTCAATTAAATCGAAAATTTTGCGAAGCAATTCAAATTTGAAGCACAGCCGAGCAGATGATTCGATTGAATCCTTAACATGGCGGACGAATGGACAAGGGAATTTACTTTCAGACAGCGTTATGGACAAAATAGACTGGTGTGTCGTTATGTTCCGAAGAACTTTAAGAAACCGAAAAATAGGCTTGCCACGCAGTTTGTTTTTAGTCTTAGCATCCACCATTTCCTCGACGGAGATTAAGGCAAACAAAAATGCATCTGAGTAGCAAATCATCTCAAAGTATGAGTCACGAGGAGGCCCACAACTTTTCATAAATAACTCTAAGAACCGTTCGGTTTCGTAACAACGAAGTTTCGCTGGCGAAAGTGAATAAAGTTTTGCCTCGTCCTGCGGAACCATATCTAATCTCCAGTTGGTGCCGCAATTCTAACGAGGCATGTAAAAGCCGCAAAAATTCCCCTATTATTTTTCTAAATCAAAAGAAGAGTCGGGATCTGCAGGCGATTTCCACTGCCCGCTAAAGTCCCATTGCGCGCGGCCGGCAAGGTAGCCGTGTCCAAACAGTACAGATATAAGAACTTCGCGCAAAACTTGTGATAGCGGAATCTGTGCATTGTCTGCAATTCGTTGCAGATCAGCGGTCATCTTTATGGGCATCCAAAGCTTCACGTCCACATTATTTTTGCCGAGTTCAGGATTGGTAGCCGCCCCGGAACGATGTGTTACTGATTCACCGACTTTTTTGCAAAACCTTACCTCCTCACTTCGAGCAAAAAGACCTAGCGATTCTTGTCGCATCCTTTCAAAATCATAGCGACCATAAAGATAGACGAAATAAATTGATCGTAAAAGTTTTGCCCGCGATTCGCAGAAATAGTCGCAAAAATCGTGAAGCCGTTTGTCAACCGGTTCTGGCAGCCAAATTTTTATTGCAACTTCATTTTCCGCAAATTCTGCGAAGGATCGCCCGTCTTCCGGTAGCTTTCTGCGAAACGGATCGGATGTCGCAATTGGCTTTTTCCTGAAAAAATTAAACATGCCGTTTAAGCCAAAGAATAAATAATGATTTTTCCAAAGTTAAGGAGCGATTCGGCTATCAAAGAAACCTACCCCTTAACGCTGCCGCCAACTCCCGTGCTACCGCTTCAGGTAAATAATGCACGGACAACAGCGCGGGAGGCCAAACAGCGCGAGAAATCCACTTATTCTGAAGAAATTAAAAATCTTCACCAGCATTGGTTGCTTCCAAGCTGGCGAAATTTTTCCTAATAAGACTCTGCTGGCTAATTTCAAGGATGAGTCACTCACGCTTTTAACGTCTGCTTACTTTCTCATCGGCTCTTCGCGCCACTGGCTTCAAGTAAACCGGTACGATCGATGTCGATCTAGCATTCATTGCCGCCAAAATCTTCGCTAGATCATTATCATGTTTTTGCACAATTGCTTTGCGCACTGCGCGCAGCTCTTTCAGGATTTCGTCGTCGTCGGTGGCGTGAAGGATGGGCATTGGATTGGGCCTATTCAAAGATCATCGCCAGCGTTCGAGCCTATAAAAAGCCAACCGCGTTGTTCCGCGTTTGTGCGCAGAAATTTGGCATGTTTTTCAGTCTGCGATTTGCTAACCGCGCGAAAGTCGATCGAACAATGCTCTGGGTATGGCGCGCAATCTTCGATGACACTCAAGCAGCACGCAGAACATTCATGCTGCGATACTGCCAACACGCCCTTTGATCTGCAGTTGAGCGTGGACGTGAAGCGAGAAAAAGATGCTTCGGCAGTGACCAGATCGCCGTTATCAACGGAGAGCATTTCTAAGTCTTTGGGGGTTGGCCTGAATACTTGCGAGGTCACTCGACCATTTTGAACAAAGCTCGGATTGACCTGGCGAAGCAGCAACGTTTCGGGCCTCATACCAAGCCCAGCATTGCAGCGTTCAATTTCGACCACCCTTCACCATTAGACGCAAGCTGCCAAACCTGTTCGATAAGTTGATCGCCTTTGACGGCTTGGAACTCTGCCATTTTGGAGATCAGCTCAATCTCCAAAGAAACTTCCCAGCCTGAGGGTAGCGTCCACTCCGCTTGCACATTGCCTTCTGCGGTTGGATAGATAAAGGGTAAAGCCAAACGTGAGTCATAAAAACCATCGAAAGCGCCAGCCAGTTCGCGCAAGGCCTTGGCATCAAGCGCTTGTCCGCCACCATCTAACCAGCCGTCTTTCAACTCCGCAAGCATTTCCAGTCGAGTCTCAACATCCAACGGATCGAGCAAATTTATCTCTTCAACCTCACTAAACGCTTTTAGTCGGCCTGATCGGTCGCGGCAAACAACACCGCGCACACTGACCTGACGCTTTTTTTTGTACTCGTTCAAACCCAACATCAAGTCATTGCGAAATTGATCCCGCAAAGGAGCCCTCAGCTTCATGCCGTTATTTAAATGAAGCTCGAATGTTTCATCTGCTGCATCAACTGCCGAGACCCTGCCTTTCAGCGACATTTCCTCGCTCCACTCTTCCGCTGCGGAAGCGCGCAGCAGCGTTTGACGAACCTCCGGATCAAAGCGCGCTGGCGCCAGTTGATCCCGCTCGAACCAAACCTGCTCGCCTGCTCGCAGACTTCGCCCGAAGGCATCAAAATAACGCAGCAAATCCGGTGGCAGTTCTTGCGCTAGCCCCGCGCTAGCAGATGCAATCGCCGCAATAACCTGATCACGTGCGCGCGCCAAATACGTTGCGTCGGCAGGTTCAAAAAGGCCGGAGACAACAAGCGCGATAACGGCTATGGCACTGCCTTTTTCAACACCCGCTAGTTGCAGGTCAAACTGAGCGCTAAAACCGCGCGGCAAGCGTTTACGGTGCTGGTTATCCAGCAAGTACTCACGTTTTGCCACTTCAATCAACAGCTGCTCAAAAGCAGCAAAATCCCTCAATACCTCCAAAGGGAACCCGTGCCGCTCAAAGCGGCCGCCAGTGAAGCGTGGTTTTAGAAATGGGGTCATAGTCACAGGTTTCTTTGAGGTTTTTGATTTTGTCTGTTAGTCCGACTTGGCCGAGCCGTTAGATAGCTAATAATCGAAGATTCTATGTAAGCCGATTTGCGCATGTTGATCTGGCTTAACCCTCACCCCAACCCTCTCCCTGTCCGACCGATACGCTTCGAATAACGTGTATTGGCAGGGCGAGGGAGCTGATCTGGGCGCGGTTTGGCTACGCTACTTTCGCACTGGCAGCAGCAGCTGGTGTGCTGGCCAACTGCCTAAGCACATACTGCAAAATCCCCCCATGTCGGTAGTACTCAACCTCTTTCGGCGTTTCCAGCAGCACGCGCACTTCAAACTCTTTCTTGGTGCCATCTTCCGAAGTAGCAACTACCTGCAAACGCTTGCCCGTGCCATCACCAATGCCGGTGAAGTCAAACGTCTCGCGGCCGGTTAAGCCTAAAGACGCAGCGTTTTGGCCGTCCAAATATTTGCATGGCACGATGCCCATGCCGCATAGATTGCTGCGGTGGATGCGTTCGAAGCTTTCGGCGATTACGATTTTTACGCCGAGTAGCATGGTGCCTTTGGCGGCCCAATCGCGGCTTGATCCGGTGCCGTATTCTTTGCCGGCTAGCACGATTAATGGCGTGCCGGCGGCTTGGAACTGCATGGCGGCATCGTAAATGCTGGTAACTTCGCCGGTGGGGAAGTAGGTGGTGTAGCCGCCTTCGGTGCCAGGGGCGAGTTGGTTTTTCAGGCGGATGTTGGCGAAGGTGCCGCGCATCATGATTTGATGGTTGCCACGGCGCGAACCGTAGCTGTTGAAATCGGTGTAGCTGACGCCGCGTTCGGTTAGGTACTTACCGGCTGGCGTGGTGGGCTTGAAATCGCCGGCTGGTGAGATGTGATCGGTGGTGATCGAATCGCCGAGTAGTGCCAAAACGCGGGCGGCTTTGACATCGCTGATGGCTTTTAGCGATTTGCTCATGCCTTCGAAATACGGTGGGTTTTGTACGTAGGTGGAATCACCGACCCAGCCGTACAGATCGCTTTTGACCACCGGCACCGATTGCCATCTAGCATCGCCGCTGAACACTGTGGCGTAGCTGGATTTGAACATGCTGGCGCTCAAATTGCCTGCAATGGTGTCGGCAATTTCTTGATTGCTGGGCCAGATATCTTTCAAGTACACCGGATTGCCATCTGAGCCGGTGCCTAGCGGCTCGGTGCTCAAATCGATATTGGTGGTGCCAGCAATGGCGTAGGCCACCACGAGCGGGGGTGATGCCAAATAGTTCATACGAACTTCGGCGTGTACCCGGCCTTCAAAATTGCGATTGCCGGACAGCACGCTGGATACGATCAAATCACCATCGCTGACGGCTTTACTGACTTCAACTGGTAGCGGGCCGGAGTTGCCAATGCAGGTGGTGCAGCCATAGCCGACGACGTGAAAGCCGAGCGCTTCCATCGGCGCCATTAAACCGGCTTTTTTGTAGTATTCAGTGGCCACCGCAGAGCCTGGCCCTAAGGATGTTTTCACCCACGGCTGGCGCTTCAAGCCTTTCGCCACCGCGTTGCGCGCCAGCAGGCCCGCACCCAGCATCACCGCCGGATTGGAGGTGTTGGTGCAGCTGGTAATGGCGGCGATGACGACTGCGCCATCGCCCAGTTCATAGCTATGGCCATCCGCCGAAACCGTGGCTTTGCCGGGCGTGGCGGATTTGGTCTTCGCGGCGCGCAATGCGGCCATTTCGGCTTGATTGGCGGCGTAGTTGGCTTTCATATCCGATAGCAAAACGCGATCTTGCGGGCGTTTTGGGCCGGCTAGACTTGGCTTAACTTCTTGCATATCTAGATGCAGCACATCGGTATATTCGGCATCAACTGAACTGGCATCACGGAACATGCCTTGCGCTTTGTAATAAGCTTCAACCAGCGCGATTTGGCTTTCTTCGCGGCCTGATAAGCGCAGGTAGTTAAGTGACTCATTATCGATCGGGAAAATGCCGCAAGTCGCGCCGTATTCCGGGGCCATATTGGCAATCGTGGCGCGATCTGCCAGCGGTAAGTTGTCCAAACCTGGGCCGAAGAATTCGACGAATTTTTCCACCACGCCGCGCTTGCGCAGCATTTGCGTGACGGTCAACACCAAATCGGTAGCGGTCGCGCCTTCAGGCAGTTTGCCGGTCAATCTAAAGCCAATCACTTCGGGAATCAGCATGGTTGAAGGCTGGCCCAGCATGGCCGCTTCCGCTTCAATGCCGCCCACGCCCCAGCCCAGCACGCCAATGCCGTTAATCATGGTGGTGTGCGAATCGGTGCCGACTACGGTGTCAGGGTACACATGCCACTGGCCGTTAATTTCCGTACTAAACGCGACGCGCGCCAGGAATTCCAGATTCACCTGATGCACGATGCCGGTGCGCGGCGGCACGACTTTGAAGTTATCAAACGCTTCCTGGCCCCAGCGCAAAAATGCGTAGCGCTCTTTGTTGCGCTCAAATTCGATTTTGGCATTGAGATCGAGCGCATCGGAGCTAGCAAAGCGATCCACCTGCACCGAGTGATCGATGACCAGCTCAGCCGGAATCAGCGGGTTAATCAATTTTGGATTGCCACCGAGCGCTTTCATCGCATCACGCATCGCGGCCAAATCGACTACGCACGGCACGCCGGTAAAATCTTGCATCACCACGCGGGCCGGCATGAAGGGAATTTCGACGCAGGATTGTAGTTTCGGGTTCCAGGTCAACACTGCATTAATTTGCTCGGCGGTGGTGTTCACGCCGTCTTCCAAGCGCAGCAGGTTCTCCAGCAAAATCTTCAAACTAAACGGTAGCCGCGCCATATTGTGCTTGCCTTCGAGGGCTTTTAAGCTGCGGTAGTGATAGGTTTTACCGCCTGAGCTCAGGGTGGCGTTGGTGTTGTAGGTATCCGTTGGCTTGCTGTGCATGGTTGATCTCCTGGTGTCGGTCGAAAGCTAGGCTATGTGTAAAACTCAAAGCGTGCGCGATTATGGCTGTGCCCGCGCGCGCCCGCAAACCCTAATGCAGGGTGATTGTTTGGGCGTGCATTGATATTGATGCGAATGATTCGCATTAGTTGCTAAATTCGAAATGTATTCGCTTTTAATGGCGCCGGTTCGATTATTTTTGCAAGGCAAATCGCCAATCCATACTGCGCGGTTTACCAGCAACGCTGCCTTCAATACGCGCATGCAACTCGCTGTTTGCTACAAGCTGATAAATAACCCGGTGCGGAAAATCATTCGCTAGATTTTCGAACACGACGCGGCGTTCAGAGGATTCTTTGAGCGTAAACGCTACCGCTGGGCCGCCGTTTGGACTGGCGTAAAACACCAAACCAGACGGCGTTTCGACGATGCGCATGTATTCGAAACTGGCTTTGTCTTTGCCGCTGCTGGTCAAACTAACGCCCACCAGCAACTTGCCGCGCGGGCCTAGCCAGCTTTCTTGCACTACGGAATCGGCTTTGGTTTGCGTCCAAGTGCCGTTCATCCAGCTCAGCTTGTCGATTTCGCTTGCGCAAGCGGGCAGGGCACTTGCAAACGCACAAATTGCAAAAGCGAAACTTAGAAATCGTGATTTTGAAGTCATATAAAAATTCCGATTAATTTCAATGGGTTACTAACTGCCTCGGCTGGGCTCAAATACTTCTGGCGCCGAACACTGTACGCCTTCGCAGCGAAATAGCCAGCTCTGGGTAGGCGATGCAGCGGCGCTTTGCAATACGCTAGTGCGCAAGCTAGCGTGGTCGCTAAATCGCTGGTCAAGCAAAAACACCGCGCTATTTTGTTGGGTGCTCAGCCAATTTAGCTGGGCTTGCAAGTCTGGCTCTGCGTGCTCTGCCAGCACGATCTGAATCTGATGCGGCTCCGCTAGCTCGAGTGACGCTAACAGCAAGCTGGCGTGGCTTTGTGGTGACTTGGCTGCAGCGCCTAGACCGGCTTTAAGCGCGTTTTCAGCGGCGTTTAAATAGCGCGAATCGCCCAGCAAATGCCCGAGTTTGTTGAGCTGCATAATCGCGATGGCATTGCCGCTTGGGGTGGCATCATCTTGAAAGCCATAGCTGCGGTGGATCAGCGCTTCATGCATATTGCTGGTGAAGTAAAACCCGCCCTGTGGATGGCCAAATTCATCCAATAAAATATCGGCGAGCTTTATCGCGAAGCTGAGCAGCTTGGGTTCGCAAGCAACGCTCATCAAGCTGAGTGAGGCTTCTAACAAATAGGCGTGATCGTCTAAGTAAGCTCGGTGCGCAGCCTGACTACGCACACTGGCGTAAAGCTTGCCATGTTGCCAAAGGTTGGACTCAATCATTGCGAATGCGGTTTTGGCCTCTGCAATTAAATCTGTCGATTGCAGGGCAATCCCGGCACGCACCATTCCAGTGATGGCAAGCGCATTCCAAGCGGTAAGGCGCTTATCATCAGTGGCCGGCCTTGGCCTTTCGTTGCGGTACGCCAATAGTGCACGGCGTGCAGCCTCAATGTCTGATTCAACTTGCGTGAGTGCGAAGGCGTGGCGCGCGGCTAAATCTGCTGTCGTGTAAGCCTGATATAGATGCCAAAACTCCCCGTGATCTAAAAAATTAGCCGGCAAATTCAAGCCGAAATAGTCCAAGGCAATGGCATGCAACGCTTCAGGCAAAACCCGCTTGGCTTCACTTTGCTGCCACACATAAAACGCGCCTTCGGTGCTGTGGTTTGCTGCGTCTAAACTGTCGGCATCTAAGCTGGAGTAAAACCCACCCTCAGGCGCGCGCAGCTCGCTCATCATCCAATCAGTAGTCTTTCGTAAGGTGCTTAGGCTGGTTGGATTTTGCGTGCTTATCGCGTGCTCAGCATACAGCCGCAGCAACAGCGCATTGTCGTAAAGCATTTTTTCAAAATGCGGAATAGCCCAGCGGGCATCCACGCAATAGCGGTAGAACCCGCCCGCTAATACATCAAACAAGCCGCGCGTTGCCATCGCCGTCAGGCTCGTCGATAACCACTGCTGTAGCGCTGGCGGCGCATTTTCGCCGGCCCGTAGCACTAGCATTAATTCGCTACTGTGGGGAAATTTCGGCGCGCCGCTAAATCCGCCAAATTGCTGATCGGCGCGCTGTGCTATTTGCTCAAACGCTTCCTCTAGTGAGCTTTGTGCTGTGCTATCTGTAGGCGGCGAATCTAGCGTATCGATATTTTCAAAGAACTTTTGCAGGGCAATATTTTGCGTGGCCAGCTGGGTTTTTTCCCTGGCATACCACGCGGCTACTTGCGTGATGACCTCAGTAAATGCGGGTAGCCCGTGCCTGGGCGCGGGTGGAAAATACGTGCCGGTAAAAAACGGCAATTGGGTATGCGGGTCAATAAAAATCGTCAGCGGCCAGCCACCGCCGCTGCGGCTCATGGCTTGATGCGCAAGTTGGTAGATTTTGTCTAAATCTGGGCGCTCTTCACGATCTACTTTGATATTGACGTACAGCTGATTCATCACCGCAGCGGTAGCGCTATCTTCAAAGCTTTCGTGCGCCATGACGTGGCACCAGTGGCAGGCAGCGTAGCCGATTGATAGCAGTATCGGTTTGTTTTGCGCGGCTGCCGATGCTAGCGCGCTAGCGCTCCATTCCTGCCAATGTACCGGGTTGCTGGCGTGTTGTTGTAAATAGGGCGACTGGCTATCCGCTAAGGTGTTGCGCTTTACATAGGAAGACGATATCACTTTGATTGCTCCGGAAATAAATGTAGTGCAGCTTCGATAGGCTGCATATAGCAAATCTCGCGGCTGTGCTTTTCAATATGTGCAAGCACCGCTTCTAGCGCATGGATGCGATGCGGCTGACCGATCAACCATGGGTGCAGCGTAATAGTCAGCAAGCGCGCCTGCAGGGATTCCAGACATTCTTGCCGTAGAAAATTAAAGGCGTCAAAAATTTGCTCACGCCAGCTAACTTCGCTGTGCAAGTTGCTACCCATTACAAAACGATCTTCCAATTCAGTCGAAAAAGGTAGCGCAATCAATGGTTTACTGCGAGTGTTTTGCAAATACGGTAATTCATCATTGACCCAATCGCAGCAGTATTTAAAGCCTTGTTCGACCAATAAATCAGGTGTATTTTCGCTTTGCGATTTCGCCGGGCTCAGCCAGCCTTGCACCGCTTGCCCGGTGAATTGCCGCAAATCCTGCGCTGCACGCGCAATCATGCCGCGCTCATCTGGCTCAGCTAGGCCGCCATAATGCAGTGCGTCCATATGCTCGCCGTAGCCTAAAATTTCACCGCGTGCGCAAAGCTCGTCCACCAAAAGCGGCGCGCGCTTGATCAATGCGCTGCTGATTGCAAATCCGGGTTTGACGTCACTTTTCGACAGCGCATCCAGCACCCGATAAATGCCAATGCGGTTGCCATATTCGCGCAGGCTAAAGTGTCGCAAATCAGGGTAGGGCGTAGTCATGCCGCCCGGAACTTTAAATGGCTTGCCGGATTGGTTTAGCGGGTAAAAACCCGCCGTTACCAGCACACAAACGCCAAGTTTGGCACCATTGGGCCAGCGAAAATTGCTGCGCTTTTGCAGGCTTTCAAAGCGATAGCGTTGATGATCCATGCCAAGTTGGCGATTCGGGTAGCTCAAATAGCTGCTGTCTAAAGGTTGCATAGTTAGTCCTAATGCTTTGGCGGATGCTAGCAAAATCGAGGCTTGCCAGGGATCAGTTGCGGTTGGCTTCTGTGCGGCGCGTTCCCGCGCCTTATCGATTCCCTCGCCTTATCGAATCCCTCGCCTTATCGTCATCCCCGCGAAGGCGGGGATCCAGGTTCCTCGAGCCTTCGGTGCTTATACAATTAAAAAAGCGCGCAGAATTCGGTATTTTTTTAGTCCGGGCGACGTTGACACCTATTCTGGATCCCCGCCTGCGCGGGGATGACGAGGAGGTAGTGCGCTGCTTGCAAAATCGACTATCCCACGCCTTATCGTCATCCCCGCGAAGGCGGGGATCCAGGTTCCTCGAGCTTTCGGTGCTATGAAATGAAAAAAAAGCGCGCAGAATTCGGTATTTTTTAGTCCGGGCGACGTTGACACCTATTCTGGAGCCCCGCCTGCACGGGGATGACGAGGAAGTAGTGCGCTGCTCGCAAAATCGACTTTTCGTTCGACGGAAACGTATGTTACTACTGCAAACGGGATAATGAGGTATGCCGTTTTTGCTTGCAAATTCAGTGCTTGGCGGGGTTTGTAAAAGTGGTATTAGGATTTATCTGCAACCCATAACTCTCTAATAGGTTGGTCGAATCTGGCGCCCGCCCGCGCATGGCAGTAAAGGCGTCCAACGCAGGCACACTAGAACCTATTGCCAAAATGTGGCTACGAAAGCGCTCGCCAAATGCGCGCAGCAATTGCGCTGAAGGCTCATTTGAATGTGCGCACGTTTGCTCAGCCAGCCATGAAAATGCGTCTGCGCTCAGCACTTCAGCCCACAAATAGCCGTAGTAGACCGCTGCGTAGCCACCGGCAAAAATATGGCTAAACCCGTGTGGAAAGCGCTGCCACGCTGGCGCCTCTAGTACGCTTATTTTGGCGCGCACATAGTTTAGTTGCTGCATTATTTTCTTGATCGTAAGCCGCTGCTGTTGGCAATGGATAGCAAAATCAAAGCTGGCGAATTCAAGCTGACGAATCAATCGTAAGCCTGCTAATTGTGATCTTGACTGCATCAGCGCGTTAACTAGCGCATCCGGTATCGCTTCACCCGTTTCTGCGTGCTTGCCAAACAACGCCAGTCCAGTGCTATGCCAGCCGAAGTTTTCCATCAGCTGGCTCGGCAGTTCAATCGCGTCCCACTCAATGCCATCAATGCCGCTGGCACCTGGGGTTTGCACCTGCGTGAGCATCAAATGCAGGCCGTGGCCAAATTCGTGCAGCAGCGTTAGCAGCTCATCATGGCTGAGCGCTGCATGACTATCGCCAGCAGCTGGCGCGAAATTACACACCAAATGCGCGATCGGCAGCTGCACGCGATCAGAGCCAACAATACGTGCGCTGCAAACGTCCATCCAGGCACCGCTGCGTTTGCCGGATCTTGCGTACATGTCCAGATAAAAGCCCGCAGCGCTGATGCCTTGAGCGTCCACCAATCGATAAAAGCGTACATCTTGGTGCCAGCACGGCATGCCAAAATCACGTTCAAAGTGCAGACCGAACAGTGCATCGCTAAGCTCACTCAGTGCGCACAACACATGCTCAATTTCGAAATAATTTTTGAGTGACGGCGAATCAAAACCAAGCTGCTGCTGTTTGTAGCGCTCGGAGATGAAGTTAAGATCCCACGCTTCGAGCGTTTGATTTGCCCCCAATAAGCCCTGCGTTTTCGCAAATTCGTGCAATGTTTGAAGCTCGATCGCTGCGTGCGGACGCACCTGAGCGGTTAGCTTGAGTAAAAACTGCTCGACGTCAGCTACGCTGCCCGCCATTTTGTCCAGCAATACCAGCTCGGCCGGGCAGTGAAATCCCAGTAGTTCAGCGTTTCGCAAGCGCAAGCGCGTAATGGCCTCAATAACCGGTCCGTTATCAAAGCCTGAGACGCAATTTTCGCTGGCGCGGGTCGCATAAGCCCGAAATACTTGCGCGCGCAGCTCACGATTTTTAGCAAAATTCATCACCGCCGCATAGCATGCATAGCGCAGGCTAATGCGATAGCCAAAAACGCCGGCCTCAACGGCCTGCGCGCGCAGCATGGCAAGCGCATAGTCGGGTAAGCCTGCGAGCTTGACCTCCGCGTCTGCCTCATCGATATCCATTGCGAAAGCCTGAGTAGCGTCAAGCAGCTGCTGCTCAAACTGCGTGGCGAGCGCAGCCAGCTGCTGCACGTTGTCCAAAAATGCAGCGGCCTGCGGCCCTTTCAGGTGCACGCCGCCGCGCTCAAACTCGAGCAGCCAGCGCGCCAACACGCGGGCCTGAACACCGGTTTCTGATTGCTGCATATCCAACGCTTTTAGCTGCAAATAAAGTGCGTAGTTTTGATTTAGCTCGCTCAAAAACTGCGTGACCCGTGTTTGGGCTAGCTCATATATTTCGCGCAATTCAGGGCTATCTTGCACCCGATAAAGATGTTCAACCGCGCCAAAACCCTGCTTTAGTCTTGCGTTTGCTACTTCTAGCGGCGTAATGATTGACTCAAAACGGATGACATCGGTGTGGCATACCGAGTCAATTGCGCGGCTAAAGTCAGTCAGTAAAAAGTTGACTGCAGGCAGGACGTGCTTTGGCAATAGTGCGTTGAAATCCGGGCACTCAAAAAAGCGATCTCCCAATGCGTGTTGAAACGGCACAAGGATAGGATTTTCCGATACTGCACGCAGCAAATGCGCTGGCCCCGAAGCTTCAAAAATATCTTTATCTGCGGTGTCTGCGATCATTTTTTACTAATTCCTGTCAATTTCATTTAGCCCGCCATTTTTTGCATGTTACCTTGCATCCATGCGCATGTTCATTCACCTCGTTTTGATATTTTGGCTCAGCCTTACGCTCGCCAACGCCGAGCCCATGCCGCTAGGCCAAGCAAATGCCGCGCGTTCGTTTCCAGCTATGGTCGAAACGGTGCGGTTTCGAAGCTTCGGACAAAACTCGGGTTTACCGCAAGCCACCGTTTCAAAGATGCTGCAAGATCGTGCTGGCTATATGTGGTTTGGCACGCAGGCTGGGCTTTCGCGTTTTGATGGCTATCGATTTCAAAATTATGTGCGCGGCGCAAACGGCTTGGCCGATAACTATGTAATTTCGATGGCGTTAGATGGGCTGGATCAGCTGTGGATCAGCACGCAAGGCCCGATTCTTACGGTGATGGATTTGACTACCGAACGCTTTACCCATGTGCCGGTCAACGTCAAGAACGGCACGATATCCAGCGATGATTTTATCGCATCGATGTTGGTGGTTAATGGCAGTCAACTACTGCTTTCAACAAGGCGCAGCGGCGTTGTTTTGCTGAATACCAAAACCCGGCAATTTTTCGATGCATCGATTCCAAAAGGCACGGTCGTCAGAGCACTGCGACAGCTGGCATCTAACGATATCGCTTGGTTTGTTGATGGCAACATCGTTCTGACCGACCAGAATTTTGCCAATCAACGGGTTTTTTCCAGGACCGGCGCGGCTTCGGTCAGTGATATTGAACCCGATTTACAAGGCGGCTATTGGCTAGCAACGAGCGACAAAGGCCTGCTGCGCATTGACGGCACTGGCAAGCTGCTTGCGTCGTTGCAACACAGCGCGGCTGATTCGACAAGCATCAGTGATAATTTTTGCCGAACGCTACAGCGCGACAGCCACGGGCAGCTTTGGATTGCCACCTCAAATGGGCTCAATCGCATGCAAGCTGATCAACGCAGTTTTGATCGCTGGCGCAGTGAGCCCGGTGATACCGGCAGCTTACCCGGCAATCGTATTTCTGATTTGCTCGAAGATCGCGATGGTCAGCTTTGGGTTGGCACCTGGACCGGCGGTCCGGCCGTGCATGATTTGCGCGCTAGCTGGGTTGGTCTGATTCAAAAAACACCCGATAACCCGCGCGCATTGCCTTCGAATCAAGTCAGCAGCATTGTTGTCGGTAGTGATAATACGCTCTGGGCTGCGCTGGTTGATAGCTCGGGCATGGCGCGTTTTGACCTGCAAACCGGGCTAATCTCGCAACATCGCCGAAGTGATTTACAAGCCAATGCTGCCGGGGCGCAAGCCAGCCAATTCGTGGTGGCCAACCTGCCAGGTGATGATGTCAGTGCCGTCTCAAAAAGCCGCGATGGCGGTGTTTGGGTAGGCACGTTGCGCACCGGTGGCGCAAAGCTAGATGTGGCTGGCAAGCTCGTCGAGCGGCTCGACTTAAGCACGCTACCGGCTGATCAGAGCGGCGGCTTTAACGGCATTTCAGGGCTGACAATACTCAAAATTCATGAAAACGCGAAAGGTGATTTATGGGTCGGCACGCTTAATGCGGGGCTCAACTATCGCTGCGCGAGTTGCACCACCTTTAAGCAATTTCGCCACGCTGTTGGCGATAAAACCAGCATTCCGGGCGACACCAACACCGCGATTTTGGAGGCGAAAAACGGCGATTTTTGGTTTGGCTTTCGAAGAGGTGGGCTGGCGCGTTACGTCACAACCGAGTCACGCTTTGTGCGCTACCAAAATGATCTTGCCCGCGCGAACAGCCTAGCGCACACGTCGGTTAGCTCTATTATTGAAGACGCCGATGGCCGGATTTGGGTCGGCACGCAAAGCGGTGGCATTAGCATCATGAATCACCCGCCAGAAGATAACTTCAGCCAAATAACTACCGCGCAAGGATTACCTTCGGATACCAGCGCTTGCTTTATCGCCGATGCGCAAAACAATATTTGGCTTTCTATGACCGGCGGCGTAGTGCGCTTTGACGGCGCGAGCAGCAAGAACATTGGCAGCGGCAAGCACTCGGTTTTTCGCATGCAAGATGGTATCCAAGGTCAAGATTTTTTCACCGAAAGCTGCACGCGCGGGCCGGATGGCCTGCTGTATTTTGGCGCGCTGCACGGCATAACTGTGATCGATCCTAATCGGCTGCCAAGTCCACGCATCAACCCCAGCGTTACACTGACGGATGTTCAATTTGGCAACCGCAGCTTAAGCCCGGTCAGCGGCGAACTGAGCGCAACTGCCGCGAACCTATCTGAGATATCTGTGCCGTTCAAAGAGCGCCTTTTTGGCGTGAGTTTTAGCAGCTTGAACTACCTATCACCCGATTCAGTAAAGTTTCGGCATCGCTTGAAAGGTTTTACTGACGAGTGGACGGAAGTCGACGCCAGTCGACGGTTTGTATCATTTACCAACCTGCCAGCCGGGCAATATCAGCTCGAGGTAGCCGCCAGCTTGGTGCCACCTGAGTTTGGCACAAGCCGATTGCTGCGGATCAACATTGAACAATCGCCATGGCTCAGCGGCGCTGCCATCGCAGGCTATGCGGCTTTGGCAGGATTATTGGCCGCGCTAATCGCATGGCCAATTCGAGCCCGCTGGCGCGAGCGCGAAATTGCCAATGCCAAGCTTGAACACAACGCGCAAAAGCTCAAATTGGTACTGAACACTTCAGGCTGTGAACTCTGGGATATAGATATCAAGGAGCAGCGCCTGATTCGCTACAGTGAGCTGCAATCGCTGGGTCTTCGATCACCAGAGCAAGGCGTGAAAGTAGCTGAGTTTATTCAATATCTACACGATGAAGATCGCGCAGGCTTTCTTGATCGTTTTGATCGCTATTTGAAGGGTGACGGCGAAAGTTTTGAAGCGGTGTATCGGGTTCGTGCGTCTGGCGGGCGCTATCGCTGGCTGCGTTCGCGCGGCTACCGTGCAAAAAACGGCCGCGTTTCTGGTACCACGATTGATATTACTGATATCAAAAATGGTGAGTTACAGCTGCAAAAACTCAACGCCGCACTAGAAGTGCAATTGCGCGAATTAGAAGCCGCGCGCGCCGCAATTAGCGACACCGAAAACCGCAGAAAGCTTGCACTTTGGGGCAGCGGCTGCGAATTTTTTGAAGCCAATTTAGCGACTGACGCGCTGATTCGGGAGAACAAAATCCCCGGCCTTTCCTCAAATGAAATGGCTGCCACGCTCAGCTCATATTGGCCCTATCTGCACCCCGATGATTTACCCGCCTTCAACAAAGCATTTATTGAACACGTTAAGGGTGAAACACCGTTTTACGACGTGACTTACCGCGCCAAACATACGCTAGGCCACTGGGTTTGGGTGCAAACTAGGGGCCGGGCAGTTGGGTACGATGAAACCGGGCGCGTGGTGCTATTAGCAGGCACAAACTATGATGTTAGTGATCTTAAAAGCCAAGAATTCGCGCTCAGCGAACTGGCCGCTGAGCTAGAGGCAAGAGTCAAGGCGCGCACGCAAGATTTATCCGACGCGCTTGATAATCTCAAACGTGCGCAGCGTCAGTTGGTCGATACCGAAAAAATGGCCGCTTTAGGTGGACTAGTTGCGGGCGTTGCACATGAAATCAATACGCCCATAGGCATCAGCGTAACCGCAGCGTCACACCTAGCTGAGCAAAGCTTGCAGCTACAGCGCAAATTAGAATCGGGCGCGCTGAAAAAGAGCGATATCAGTGAGTTTTCCGAAATCGCGCAGCAATCTTCTGAATTGGTGCTATCAAATCTGCGCCGGGCCAGTGAGCTGGTGCGCAGCTTCAAGCAGGTTGCAGTCGATCAATCAAGCGAGCAAAAGCGAACGATTGAGCTGCGCGCCTACTTGACTGATGTTTTAAGCGCGCTGCGGCCCATGATTCGCAAATCGCAGCACCGCATCCATATCAATTGCGCCGATGAAATCCACCTGAGCACCTTCCCGGGCGCGATTTATCAGATCACCACCAATTTAGTGCTCAACGCCATCACGCATGCCTTTGCTGAAGGTGAAGTCGGCAATATTTGGATCCAAGCAAGCGTTAATGAAACGCACTTAATGCTCAATTTCGAAGACGACGGCGTCGGCATTCCTGAAGAAATTCGCGAACGCGTGTTCGAGCCGTTCTTTACTACCAAGCGCGGACAAGGCGGCTCCGGGCTCGGTTTGCACATTGTGTTTAATTTAGTGACGCAAGTGCTAGGTGGGAAAATCACCATCGACTCTACTTCACCACCTCGTCATCCTCGCGAAAGCGGGGACCCAGGCACGGTGTCAGCAACATCCGAATACCTTAGCACCGCAAATCAAACGGACCCAGATTTACCGGGCTCAGCTAAAACAGGCACGCGCTTCAAGATCATCGTGCCATTGGATCAGTCAAGCGCATGACGTTGAACAGCATCGACGCCTTACTCGATCAACTCAAACCCGGCGATGAAGTCTACGTGGCAGGCTGCGCAGGCGAACCCACGCAGTTCATTCAAGCGCTCATCAAACGCCCCGAAGCTGCAACCGGCGTTCGCTTTACTGGCGTCCACATACCCGGCGTCAATTCGTTTTGCTATGCTGATTTAACGGCCAGTACAAGGCAGCGCAGCATCTTTTTGAGCCCGGCGCTACGTAACGCTTTTAAATGTGGCCGAGTAGAGTTCTTACCGATCAGCTACATCGCCGCGTTTCAATGGTTGGCCAATACCCGTTTCGATTGGGCGATCTTTCAAGGCGCGGAGCACGGCGCAGGCATCAATCTGAGCTTAGCGGCGGACTTCACCCCGGCTGCCATTATCAACGCCAAACACATCATCGGCATCTGCAATGCAAATTTGCCGATGACCAGCGCACCCAGCATTTCCGATGTGCGTCTGCATAAAATCTACGCCGATAGCGCGCTATTAGGCTATGACGCGGGCACGTTAAGCCCACCATTTTGGGCGCTCGGCAAAGTCATTGCCGAGCACATACCAAACGGTGCCACGCTGCAATTTGGGCTTGGCAAGCTGCAAAAATCGCTGATGCAGGCGCTGCACGCGCATCGCAATTTACGCGTGCATTCGGGCATGGTGTCGGATCCGCTTTTGGACCTAGAACGGGCAGGCGCACTCGCTATCGATGGCGCGCCGCCGATATGTACTGGCGTAGCGCTTGGCAGCAGCGCACTCTATGAGCGCATGCAGGATGCGAGTTTCGTGCGCTTTACGCCCGTTTGCCACACGCATGCAGCCGCCACTTTGACACAGCTTCAACAATTCGTGTCGATCAACTCGATTATAGAAATCGATCTAACCGGCCAAGTCAACGCTGAAATGCTGGCTGGCCAGCAAATATCCGGCGGCGGTGGCATGTCGGATTTCACCATTGGCGCACGAATAAATCCAAACGGCAAATCGATTCTTGCTACTACGGCCAGCGCTCGTAATCATGCAAGCACTGAGCTTGTTTCACGCATCGTCTGCAAGTTGCCATTAGGCTGCGCAGTAACGATTCCCCGGTTTGAAGTCGATTGTGTCGCCACCGAATTTGGCTTAGTGCAGCTCAAACATCTATCGATAGACGAACGTGCAGCGGCGCTAATCAGCATTGCTGATCCACATTTTAGAGAAGAATTGGCCCGCCAGTGGGCAGTGCTGAGGGCGGGAATTTAAAGAATCAAGCACTTGCGTCCCTTGAAATTTCGCTACGTGAGCTGCCGCGCGATGCGCTGTTTTTAGCCGGGCTCGCGTTTCGCAAATACCGAACTCAGGGTGGAACCAAATCAAATGTACTGGCTGATTTTTTCATTGGCGCGCATGCAGCAATAGCCAAGTGCCCGCTACTCACACGGGATATCCGGCGCTATCAGCAGTATTTCCCCACCGTGCAGTTGATCTCACCCCAGTGAAAATACGGCTCAAATCACATTTCCATGAATAATCTGTATCGCAATCGCGAGACCAGATAACATCGCGCAGCTAATAGCCACCTGAGATTGCGGTTGGGTCAATTTGAGATTACTCGTGAAAGCCTTTTTTATGCACCGCGCCGCAGCAGGTTGAGCTTAAGCGCATTTGAGCAAGCGCACAGCTTACCCTTAGGGCATTGAAGGTTTCATTTGTCTGGAGAAATAGTGGACACGAATCATCAAAAACAGGTAAAAAAACTTAAGCGCTGGCTGATTTGGAGCTTGCTAAGCGCCGCAGTGATTTGTGGAAGCGCAATAATCATGATGTCAACAACGTCAACCACCGCAGCCTCAACGCGCTTACAAGCAGCTAGTAAGCGCGTACAAACTACGCTTGTGCCATTGCTTAAATCGGTGCAAAGCGCGCCAGGTCAGGCGATATTTTTACGCATTATCAAAGCCGAAAATCTGCTTGAAGTGTGGATTGCTGGCGCAAAACCAGGCTCACCATTTCACCTGTTGAAGGCCTATCCCATCTGTACGTTTTCTGGCGTGCTGGGGCCGAAAACCAAGGAAGGCGACCTGCAAGCCCCGGAAGGAATTTATGAAGTTGGGCAGGCGCAACTCAATCCTTTTAGCCAATTTCATTTGAGCTTTAACTTGGGCTATCCCAATGCATTTGATCGCGCACAGGGTTACACCGGATCGGCGTTGATGGTGCACGGCAATTGCGTTTCGATTGGCTGCTACGCCATGACTGATCCGCTGATCGAAGAAATTTATTGGCTGATGAGCGAATATTACGCAGCAAAACCCGGCGCTAAAATTCAAGTGCAAGCGCTGCCATTTCGATTGAACAAGGAAAATCTGAGTAAGTACGCCGACCATCCAGCACATGCGTTTTGGCAAACACTTGCGCCGATTTATCAGGCGTTTGAGGCGACTAAATTGCCGCCCAAGGTGAAGATTGGTAAGCAGTATGCGCTGCTACGCTAAGCTTGGTGACTACGACGACAAAAGATGTGCGCCAGTCCGCTTGGCGAAATTAGCATCGAAGGTAAAAAGACTTGCGTCAGCGCGTTTGGCCTCGTAAAGAACTAAACCATCTGCAAAATCACCGCCAGCGACTAAGTAGACTAAAGCGAAGCTGAAGGCGTTGGGCTCCTGCATTTTCACTGCTGGATGTTTATCCAACGCAGTCAACAGTTGGACAAGTTCGGCTTTGTTAACCCCAGAGAATTTTCGCAACGCCCAAACCAACTCTGCTTGCACAATTTGTGGAATCCATACGATTTGTTGCGCTGAAAACCATTGTGAAGCCGCTCTGCATTGCGCTGGTGCACTTGGGTCATGAATTAGTGCACGCAGTAATAAGTTGGTGTCAGCGAGAACCATCAGCAAATACTTTATCAAAAACCGTAGTCGCAATCTGATTGTCAAGCTCTGCTAAATTCATCGGCGTACGGGCAGTAATCATGCCGCAAAGGCTGCTTAAGCTCATGTCGACTTTTTCCAACATGACTACGCCATCGCGTTCGACGAAACGAATCGGCGTGCCCGCTTCGATACCCAATTTTTTGCGAATGTTGACCGGAATTGTGACCTGTCCCTTCGCAGACGCAGTTTGGAGGTTCATTTTAGCTCATTGCTCATAGGTAGGAACTCGCTGTAAGTGTACAACATGCTTTGCTCAACTCATTTCTCCAAGTTTGAGATAAGGAAAGCGATGCGGGTATTTCCTGCAACGCTCATCGCGCCGCTGAAAACGCCACGCGTATTCGCTCAATACGCTTTCGATTGACGCCCAAATCCGAATAGCCAACCCGGGATTTTGAGCGCAGGTCGATGCTTGCGTTATTGGCATTGATTTCAAACGTGGCGTCGTCTGGAAATCCAAATAGTGCGGTTCTGAAAGTGGCTTCAATGCGGGTGCCGGATTCAAAGCGAAACTCGACTCGGGGCTCGCTATTGATGGCAGCTTTGAGCTTGATGAGCGCAGCCTCTGGCGCGCCGCTGTAGTTGAAAGCGGCGATTTGAAAGCCAGCTTCGGTGTTTTTTGAGCTTACGCAGCTGGGGCGATCAAAAGGGCAAATCAACTCAGACGTGCCCGCGCCAAATCCAGCTGGCGCTGCGCTATTTTTCGCCAGATAGGCTAGCCGCACGCTGTAAAGTGCGACAAGAACTACCAGTGCGAGCAGGATATAACCGGCGATTTTCACGGCGCCAGGCCTAGCGCGTGCAGCCAGGGGTTTTGCCCTGGGCACGTGAGGTTTCCATCAGCGGAAGCAGTTCAGGCGCGCGATTCGCCAGCTTTTCCATTCGCTTTTCAGGATCAGGATGGGTTGACATCCACTGCGGCGGCGCGCCTTTGGACGCCGCCATCATGTTCTGCCACAGCGTGCTGGCCTGCGCAGGATCGTAGCCGGCGCGCGTCATCAGCAGCTGGCCGGCTTTGTCGGCCTGGCTTTCGTGTTTGCGGGAAAACGGCAGCAGTACCCCTACTTGTGCGCCAATGCCAATAGCGGCGTCCAAATAGCGATTGCGCTCTTGCCCGTTCGCACCGACATACGCCTGCGCGACTTCGCTCGCAGCTTGCACGGCAAGCTGTGATGAAACGCGCTGGCCGCCGTGTTTATACGTCACGTGTGCTAGCTCATGCCCAATCACCGCAGCCAGCTGATCTTCGGTTTGCGCCACATTTAACAGCCCGGTATGTACGCCGACTTTGCCGCCCGGCAGTGCAAATGCGTTCGGTGTGTCATCTTGAAACACCACGACTTCCCAGGGCAGCTGGCTAAATTCACCCGGCAATTCAGCAATCAGTTTTTGCGAAACGCACTGCACGTAGCGGTTTACGCCTTGATCTTGACTGATCGGCGTTTTGGCTTTTAGCTCATCAAACGCGGAAAGGCCCATCGTCGTCATTTGTTTATCATCGACTAGCGCCAGAATTTTTTTACCGTCCGGATCGGTGGCGCAGCCTGTAAATAAGGCGGCGACGCAGGCAAGCGCGACATACCTAATTTGGTTCGATTTCAATTGAGTTGGTTTGATAGCGATATTCATAGTTCAAAATCCTTAAAGCTGCGCGATGGGTTTAGCAAGTCGGGGGATGCATTCAAAGCCAATCAGCTCAACATGCGGCGATAAATATTCGGGCTTGATCGGCTCGCACTTGAACAGATCGGTGGACAGATATTTTTTGTTGTCATCACAAAAAATTGTCACGACGATTTTATCAGCGCCGATATCGTCCTGCACTTTAAGCGCCGCTAACAAATTTGCGCCCGATGAAATCCCAACCGGCAAACCCAGCTCTTTTGCCAAGCGCTGCGCCATTAAAATCGCATCGCCATCGCTCACGGCAATAATCGAGTCAAGATTTTTCAGCTTGCAAATATCCGGGATGAATTCATCCGAGATGCCCTGGATTCGGTGTTTGCCGACCTTAAAGCCAGTGCTCATAGTCGGCGACTCCGCCGGCTCCATCGGGTGAACGCGAACTTTAGGATTGACCCGTAAAAGGTGCCGCGCCACGCCCATAATCGTGCCGCCCGTGCCCACGCCGGCGACAAACGCATCGGCCTGCAAGCCCATCATAGCGAGCTGCGCGGTAATTTCCGGGCCAGTAGTGGTTTCGTGCGCTTCCAAATTCGCGCAGTTAGAAAATTGCTTAGGTAAAAACACGTGTTTGCCATCTGGCGCGGATTTAGCCAGCGCTTCTGTCATAGCGATACTGCCTAAAAAGCCGCCCTGTTCATGGCTGACCAGCTCAATGCGCGCGCCTAAACTTTGAATCAATATTTGCCGCTCGCGGCTCATCCAGTTCGGCATGTAGATCACCACTTCATGCCCGAGTGCTCTGCCCAATGCTGAAAACGCAATGCCAGTATTGCCGCTGGTGGCCTCAGCAATCATATCGCCCGAGCCAATATGGCCGCTTTCATACGCGCAGCGCAAAATATGCAGCGCCATGCGATCTTTAATGCTGCCAGTCAGATTTAAATGCTCGGCTTTGGCATACACATCACGCTCAACGCCGTGATATTTCAGCCGAACTTTAAACAGTGGCGTGTTGCCAATTAGGCAGCCAAGTGCGTCAAACGCCGGCGGTACGGCCTTTGCCACGACCGGCTTTGCTTGCCCACTACATTCGCTTAAATCCAACACGGTTTGCCCTTTGTTTCTTGCTGATTCGGCAGTTTAAGTGAAAGTGGCTTTGAAAATGGTGATATTTAAATTTCAGTCTCACATTGTTAGCGTTTTGGGTCATCGTGTTGAAGTAAGCAATAATTGCCGGTAATGTGCCTTTCAATTAAACCCAGGCCAAGCGAAGGTCGATAAACGCTTGGCTTAATGGCGCTGGCACTTCACACTGCCGCCCTTAACGTGCCGTCAGTCGGGCGTTACCCAAATAAAGGACTTATTGCATGAGCTATAGCCGAACTAGTGAGCCCGTACGCTTTGAGCGCACCTGCAAAGCCGTGCTGGTGCCCGCGGGCGATGAGGTTGAGCTTCCCGCAGGCAGTGTGGGTTATATCACCCAGGCGCTAGGCGGCAGTTTTACCGTTTATGTCGAAGGAAATTTGTTCCGCATTGCCAATGAAGACGCCGATGCGATTGGCAAAGAGCCGATGGAAGCACCCAGCTTGCCTGCCGATGCGAGCGATGATGACGTCGAAAAACTGGTGTGGTCGCAGCTTAAAACCTGCTATGACCCGGAAATTCCAGTCAATATCGTCGATTTGGGGCTGGTTTATGAAGTCAATATCACCCCATTGCTTGAGGGCGTGCGCAAAGCCAATATCAAGCTAACACTGACTGCGCCGGGCTGTGGTATGGGCGATCACTTGGTAGCCGATGTCAGTCGCGTGCTTGAGTACATCCCAACAATGTCAGAAGTCGATGTGGAGCTAACTTTCGATCCGCCCTGGAATCGGGACATGATGAGCGATGTCGCCAAGCTTGAAACGGGCATGATGTAATCCCTAGGCCTAGGCCGATGCGAATCCCATATTGCTCAGTGAGCTTCAAAATGAGAGCTCACTGCGCAGTGAGTGCAGTTAGCTATTCCAACCTGGAACAGCCTGTGGTGGTGGTGGTGCTTGTGGATAGCCAGTCGTTTGACGACCGCGATCATTGATTTCGCGCAAGTTCTTATGGATCTCGAACAGCACTGCGAGCAGCTCGCAATACATTCGCACCATCAAAGGGCCTAGGACCAGAAAAATAAGCGCACTGAATAGCCCGGCAAGCATCTGGCGCCCTGACATAAGCGCAGCAAACAAGGCCGCAATTCCGGCTAACAAAACTACTACCATCAGGACGTAGTAAATGACCTTGAGGATAGTCGGCGTGATCATTTTGTCGAACGTTAGAAAATCGCTGAGATTAAAGTTCACAGTTTTGTCCAGTGGTTAAAGGGACGTAGATTGTAGCAAATCAGCATTTTCATATCGTTTCGTTCGCCGCTAATGGCGAAAACAAACAAATTTTAGGGTAGACGCGGTGCGCTATCGCCAAAACTTGATTCTTACAGTCTCTAACTTGATCGCTTGGTTTGTATCTCTTTTTGAAAGCGACGGGAATTGAATCGCAACTTCGTGCTCGCCAAGCGCCAGCTCGCGCACGTCGATCATCAGCATCAGCTGCGGCGCTTTGGTGGCCGCGTCACTGGTGAGCTGAAAATTTGCGCTGATGGATTGCTGGTCAAGCGTTGGCTTTAGCTCAGTTTTTAGGCACGCTAGCAAAGTCTGGACGCGTTCGGGCTCGCCTGCGTTGGTAGTCTTTTGGTTTTTTGGCCGCTTTGCTACTGCCGGGCAACGTTCGCTAATCAGCTGTTCAAAGTGCGCATGCCGATAAGGTACAAATAGCTGCTGATAACTATCGGTGACGATCATTTTCGCCAAAAACGGCGAGCTGACTTGCGCGCCATCTGTACGTTGATCGCGATAATGCTCGGTCTGCATGCTGGTATTGCTCGTTTGGGGCAAATAACGAGTGAAGTAGCTCATGACAGAATCAGCTTTAAGATCGATTCGCATTTCCACCAAAAATATCAACAGCCAGCTCGCCGATACCATTAAAACCACGCCGCGCACCCTACCAAAATTGCTCGTCATAACCGTGGTCATCAGGCTAATTGAGCGCGGCATCATGTACTTTTGCAATCCAATCAATTTCGTTAGCGCACGCCCGGAAAAGCTGCTATCGGACACGCGCGCACCAACTAGCCGATCTATGAGCTGTACCAATAGCAAGCTGCCAAAAAACGCTGTCAATACAAACAAAAACCAATTGAAATGGCTGCCAAAATTAGGCAGTGAAAACGCCAGCAAGGCTGAAATTAGCATGAGCAATATGATCGTTGCGGCCGAAAATGAGACTAATCCAACGAGCGCGATGCCGCAGGCGAAAATCAAGGTCGAGCTGTTATCTGCGTTTTCAATCGCTTCTGGCAGGCTGGGCAAGTGTCTTTGCATAAATTGAGTCGTGCGTGCGGAGCGCGATACTTCAGTCCAGCGTACACCGTTTGGCCAGATTGAACGTATACCAATCAATGCTACCCAAAAGCTGCGCATCAATAGGTGCATCGAAAATGCTGCGCCGAGTGCAAATAGCGCGCAAAGTGCCAACAAGTAAACGCTTGCAATAACTTGTCCAGGCGCGCCATCGAGCACGCCATAAAAATCGGCAAACATGCGGTCGACCCAGTCAATGATTTGAAAAACGCCAAAGATTAAACCACCGGAAAGCAGCAGTTCGATTTGCCAGACGGGCGTAGTGTCGGTTGGGATTTGATGGTTTTCGCTCATGCGCGGATGATGCTATTTTGCGAGTTCGGTTGTCTGCGAGGCTCTAGCAACCGCCTGGGTCAAAAGGCACGCTGCAAGGATGTCGCTATTTCTTGCTGGGGTTCGCGATGCTCACCACCAGCCCACGAAATCGTAAATCACAGTGCGATTGAAACGCCTCAGGCCGCAAACAAGCCAGATAAGCTATCCTTGCCCGCTAGCCCTAATTTCGAGCACGCCATGGCCGCGTTTCCACTGCTTCTTATACCGTTTGCACTATTGAATATCTTGATGTTCTTCGTCGATGGCGGGCTTAGCCAGACGTGGTTCTCTGCCACGCTGCCGTCAGGCGGGGCGTTTGCGCTGACTGCAGGCGATATTGGCGCTGCGATTGGGCTGTTGTTTTTGTATTTTGAAGTGCTGAAATCTACCCGCACAGGCACCGCGTCGATTTTGGATCACGTGCTGTCATTGGCGCTGTTTGTGGTGTGCTTGCTGGAGCTTTTGCTAGTCGCAAGGGCCGCAAATGGGGCGTTTTTCTTGCTGACGATCATGACGCTAATTGATGTAATTTCCGGCTTTACCGTGAGCATTTCGGTAGCTAGGCGGGATATCGGGTTTTCCGAGCCTAAGTAGCATCAATGGCTATCGTTGAACCATCGGGGCGCTATGTTCCGCTGCGGGTGCATTCTGAGTTCTCGCTGATTGACTCCACTATTCGCCTGCCGAATCTGCTGAAAACCGCAGTGGCAATGGGCATGCCGGCGATTGCGCTCAGCGATGAGCTGAATTTGTATGGGCTAGTGAAGTTTTTTAAAGCGGCTGAATCGGCGGGCGTCAAACCAATTATTGCGGCCGATTGCCGAATAATTGTTGATGGCGTAACCAGCCGCTGCTCGCTGTATGCGCAAAATCGCAGCGGCTACTTGAATTTATGTCGATTGCTTTCGAAAGCCTGGCTGGAGCGTGAAAAATCCGCTGATCCAGCGCTGCATTGGCAATGGTTTGACGCCCAGCCTGAGCTTAGCCAGGGTCTGTTGGCGCTCACTGGCTATGATTCTAACGTCGGCCTGGCGCTGATAGATGGCCATGAAAGTATCGCCAAAGAGCGCCTATCACGTTGGGCGCAGGTATTTGATGATCGCCTATATATTGAGCTTTCCCGATGTGGACGCCCGCATGAAAATGAAAGCGTGCTGCAGCTGGCGGAGCTATCAGTCAAACTGGGTTTGCCAGCGGTGGCGACTAATTTGGCGTGCTTTATCAAAACGCGGCCAGAGTCTGCAAATTCGGTTGAAGAAGAACGTGGCCTGGATGATTTCGATGCCCACGAAGCGCGCGTGTGCATTGGCGCTGGCTATGTGTTGGCCGATCCGAATCGCCCAAAGTTGCACACAAGATTGCAATGCTTGACCAGCGTTGAAATAATGCGTCAGCGCTTTGCTGACTTACCCGAAGCGTTAGATAACACGCTGGAGTTCGCCAAACGCTGCAATGCCAGCTTGCAGTTAGGAACCTATTTTTTACCGAAATTCCCGACTCCAAGCGGCAATAGCGCGGATGATTTTTTAGCCAGCGAATGCCGCTCCGGCTTGGCGAATCGGCTAGCAATGCTGACTCGCCTGGGCCGCATGGCCTGTTCTGAAGCGGATTACCACGCCCGGCTTGAGCTGGAAATTGGCGTGATTAACCGCATGGGTTTTGCCGGCTACTTTTTGATCGTGTCAGAATTCATCCGCTGGGCCAAGGAAAACGGCATACCCGTAGGCCCAGGGCGCGGTTCGGGCGCCGGCAGTTTAGTGGCCTACGCCTTGTTGATTACCGATCTAGACCCGATTCAATACGGCCTTCTGTTTGAGCGCTTCTTGAATCCTGAGCGGGTGTCGATGCCGGATTTCGACGTCGATTTTTGTATGGATCGGCGTGATGAAGTGATTCAACACGTATCCGATCTGTACGGCGCGGAAAAAGTCAGCCAAATTATTACCTTCGGCACCATGGCCGCGAAAGCGTGTATCCGCGATGCCGGCCGCGTGCTCGGCATGAGCTATCCGCGTACCGATGCAATCGCCAAGCTGATCCCGAATACGCTCGGCATCAAGCTCAGCGCGGCGCTAAAAGAATCGCAAGAGCTGGCCGATTTAATCTCGCGTGATGATGAGGCACGAGCGCTGATTGATTTAGCGCTGCAACTCGAAGGCTTGACCCGCAACGCCGGTAAACACGCGGGCGGCGTGATTATTGCGCCCTCCGCGCTGACTGATTTTAGCCCGATGTATTCCGAAGGCTTCGATCCCGGGTCGGTCGGTGAACTTCCGGTTACCCAGTTTGATAAAGATGACGTTGAGAGTATTGGCCTAGTCAAGTTCGACTTTTTAGGCCTGCGCACGCTGACGATTATTGACTGGGCCGTTAAAGCTGTGAACAAGCGGATGCAGTTGGAAAATAAGCCGCTGATCGATATCAACACGATTCCACTGGATGATCCGGACACCTTTGCGTTGCTGTGCACCGGGCATACCACCGCGATTTTCCAGCTGGAATCGCGCGGCATGAAAGAGCTGGCGCGCAAACTGAAGCCGAATGTGTTTGAGGACATCATTGCGCTCGGCGCACTTTTTCGGCCCGGCCCGTTGCAATCAGGCATGGTCGATGAATTCGTCGAGCGCAAACACGGGCGCCGAGAAGTGGTGTACGCGCACGCATCGTTAGAGGAATGTCTTAAGGAAACTTATGGCGTTATCGTCTACCAAGAACAGGTCATGCAGATCGCGCGCACGCTAGCGAACTACAGCCTGGGCGGCGCCGATATGCTGCGCCGAGCGATGGGCAAGAAAGAAGCCGACAAAATGGCAAAGCAGCGCGCTAGCTTTGTTGAAGGCTCAGTCAACAATCAAGTCGATGGCGTTGTTGCAACGGCCATTTTTGATCTGATGGAAAAATTCGCCGAGTACGGTTTTAACAAATCACACTCGGCAGCCTACGCGCTGGTCACCTTTCAAACCGCGTGGCTGAAGCAACATTACCCAGCGGAATTTATCGCCGCCGTGCTGACGTCCGAGGCGGATAACACCGATAAAATTGTCGACTTTTTGATTGACGCGCGCGAATTTAACCTGCGAATTTTGCCGCCTGACGTGCAGTGCTCACAGTTTGAATTTGCAGCAAGCGATGCGCCGTTAACCATTCGTTACGGGCTGGGTGCAATCAAAGGCGTAGGCCACGCAGTGTGCCAAGAAATTGCCGCTGCTCGCAAAGCCGGTCCGTTTACTGACATTTTTGACTTCGTTCAACGCGTAGCGAACGCCCGGCCCAATCGGCGCGTCATGGAAGCATTGATTGACTCGGGTGCGCTTGATTCCTTAGCTAATCACCGCGCGCAGCTGCATGCAAATTTGACCGATGCGCTCAAAGCCAGCGAGCAAACCAGCAAAGCCGCTGAAGCCGGGCAAAGTGATCTATTTGGCAGCGCCCTCAGCGCGCCTAAAGTACCCAAAGCGCTGGCGCAAGTGGCTGAATTTGATCCAGTTGAGCTGTTAAAACGCGAAAAAACGGTGCTCGGATCCTACTTTTCCGGGCATCCGCTGGATGCGCTCAAAGCCGAGCTAGCCGCACTCAATTGCGCCAGCGTGCGTAGCGTAGTTGAACGGCCACCGCCGCCGCCTAGAGCCGACGGGCAAGTGTCGCGCGGCATTCGCGGCGAGGGCATCACGATTATTGTCGGTGAAATAGAAGCGCTGCGCCGAAGGGAAGCAATGGTATTTGCCAAGCTCAGCGATGCATCCGGCACCAGTATTGAAGTCGGCTTTTTTAAAGACAACGCGGCAAGATATGCCGATTTATTGAAAGTCGGCGAGAACGTCTTGATCGCGGGCACCGCAAATTTTGATCCGTTTTCATCCAGCTGGCAGCTGAAAACTAAAATGGCGTATCGATTGAATCAAGCGCTTACAATAGCCAGCGCCAGTGCCACGCTACACATCAGCGGCGCCGGCAAAAGCTTCGCGCAAAATTTAAAAGCTGTACTCAGCGCCTATCCTGGCGAAGCCAAAATCGCGCTCGTCACTACTTTGCAAGATGCTGCCGGCGCGGCAATCGGTGTCACCACGCTCGATCTAGCAAAGCCATGGCGCATCGCCGCAACCGCCGAGTGTAAGCGTGCACTCTTAGGCGTCGGTGGCGTAGCCTCGGTTGAGTTTGGCTATATTGCAGCAAGATTGGTGGAAGAGCAGGGTGGGGAGCAGTATTAGGTTTGCCAGCCAGTTGCCATCCGGCATTTAATTTACTCTCGCGCAGTCACCATTTCCGACAAAAACGCAAACTCAAAATTGACCGCTTCTCGGCCCGGGTCTTGCACTTCGAACACAATCGGTAAGCTGGCGCCGCTCGGCAGGCCGGCTGCGAAGGCGGATTGATCTTGCAGATATTCGCTGGGGCTAAATCGACGCAGCGCGACCTGTTTGCCACCTAGATCGGTCAGTTTAATTTCGACCAGTGGATAGGCCTGGGCAAACTCGGCGGTGTTTTTAATGCTGGCGGAAATCATCAGCGCGCCTTTTGCGGCTGGGTGTGGTTTTACGTCGCGATCTAGCACCATCAAACTCAGTGGGTCAAAACGCAGCGGCATTTGGCAAGCGAAAATTTTGCAGCCGCGCTCAAGCCAGGGCCGCGCGGGTTCGTATCGCAAAATCGTGTTGCGTTCGTAGTAGGCAATTTGGCCGATCAAAAGTAGTGCAAGCAGCATGCTGCTGACGATCCAAGGCGTGGCTGAGCGCACATGATTTGGCTGGCGTGGGCTGCGGTCAGCCGCCATGACCGGTTCGGCACGTCGTTGCTCAGGCTTGCTGGCTAGAGCTGCTGGTATATCTGCACGCGCGCCACGGCCAATACTAGGCGAATACGGATTGCTTTGGATTTGCACGGGCGCTTTGCCGGGCTTTGCATCGAGTGAGTAGCTGGCACGCGGCTCGGGCACAGATGCGGTAGGTTTTGAGGTGTAGCGCTGGGCGCGGCTGGAAAGCGCATCGGAGGCGCGCAAATCCGGTGTTTCAATGTGTGCCGCGTGGCGCTGAAATTCGGCCCACTCATCATCAAGAGTAGGTTCAATGCGCGGTTTTTCGGGTTCTGATTTACTGATGTCGGAACTTGCGTGTTTGCGAACAAGAACCTCATCTTCGTCTAGCTTTAATTCGAAATTCGTGTCGAGCGGCTCAAACAGCGGCATCGCTAGCACTGGCGGGGCAACATCCGCTTCGGTGCGAGGCAGCAGCTGGCTTGAGCCAATATCAAACCCATCCGGCAGGTTTTCAATCAAACTAGGCAGCGCGTCAAACACGCTACCGCAATGCCCACAGCGCAGCTGCCCGTGCCCGCTTTTCAACAAAGCTAGATGAGTTTTATAGATGCTTAAGCAATCGGGGCACTGCGTGTACATTGCGAGTTTGCTTACAACTTAGCTGTACCGAACAGCTAGAACTTCCACCGAACGGGTTCCGCCTGGCGTAACGACATCAACGCTATCGCCGGTATGTTTACCAATCAGCGCGCGCGCGACTGGGCTGGTAATGCTGAGGCGTTTGTGCTTTGGATCGGCTTCCAATTCGCCGACGATTTGATAGCTGAGCTTCTCTTCGGTGTCTAGATCGACTAAATCAACCGTTGCGCCAAACACGATGCGATCACCGGCGTTGAGCGTGGTTGGGTCGATGATTTCAGCCATGCCGAGTGCGCCATCAATCTGCGCAATGCGCGCCTCGTTCATGCCTTGCTGCTCCCTAGCGGCGTGGTACTCGGCGTTTTCTTTTAGATCGCCGTGCGCGCGCGCTTCGGCAATCGCGTTGACAATCACGGGGCGCAGCGCTTTGAGCTCATCAAGTTCATGTTGCAAGCGCTTTGCGCCAATGGCGGTTAGAGGTAATCGTTTCATCTAGGTGTCCGTTCGATAAGTACGTCAGAAAGTTAAATAGTTAGGTAGCTTGTTAGCTTCACTTGACAAGCTAACTAGCAATCGGCAGCTCAGCATGTAAGCCGCGCAGCGTGTGCACGGCTGGCGAATGCTCGTGCTCTAGCGAATGCACAATGGCCAAGCCGCCGGGAATGGTGGTCGTGTAAGTAATGCGATGTTGCAATGCTTCGCGGCGAATTGAGTAAGAATCAGCAATTGCTTGGCGGCCTTCGGTGGTGTTGACGATAAACGCAATTTCGCCGTTCTTCATCATATCAACCACGTGTGGGCGGCCTTCGGCGACTTTATTGATGCGCGCGCAATTGACGCCAGCCGCCAAAAGCGCTTGCTGCGTGCCGCGCGTGGCAACTAAGCCAAAGCCTTTTGCGTGCAGTTCTTTCGCTAGCGCAACGACGCGCGGTTTGTCAGCATCGCGGACGGATAAAAACGCCATGCCGGGCTTGGGCGTTTTCTCACCAGCGCCATTACGCGCCTTAGCAAACGCTTCGCCAAAGGCTTTGCCGACGCCCATCACCTCACCGGTGGAACGCATTTCTGGCCCGAGTAGTGGATCCACACCTGGGAATTTGACGAAAGGGAAAACCGGGCTTTTGACGCTGAAATAGTGCGGCACAATCTCATGCAAGCAGTTTTGCTGCTTTAAGGAAATACCAGCCATGCAGCGTGCGGCAATTTTCGCCAGCGCTCGGCCCGTGGCTTTGGCGACAAACGGCACGGTTCTGGATGCGCGCGGATTCACTTCGAGCACGTAGATATCGTCGTTTTGAATCGCAAACTGGGTGTTCATCAGCCCGATTACTTTAAGCGCGCGAGCCATCACCGCAACTTGCCGCTTTAACTCCGTCTGCACGGTTTCACTCAGGGTAAACGGCGGCAGTGAACAGCTAGAATCGCCCGAATGCACGCCAGCTTCTTCAATGTGCTCCATCACGCCGCCAATCAGCACGTCAGTGCCATCGCCAATGCAGTCGACATCCACTTCAATCGCGTTGTCCAAAAAGCAATCTAACAGCACCGGCGAATCGTGGCTGACTTGCACGGCGTCTCGCATATAGCGTGCTAAATCGGCTTCGGCGTGCACCACTTCCATCGCGCGGCCGCCCAATACGTAGCTCGGGCGAACCACCAGCGGATAGCCGATTTCGCGGGCCAATATCAGCGCCTGTTCGGTGGTGCGCGCGGTGCGGTTCGCTGGCTGGCGCAGGCCGAGTGATTGAATCAGCTTTTGAAAGCGCTCGCGATCTTCCGCTAAATCAATCGAATCTGGGCTGGTGCCAATGATCGGCACGCCTTCAGCTTCTAGTGCGCGCGCCAATTTGAGTGGCGTTTGCCCGCCGTATTGCACGATCACGCCTATCGGTTTTTCTTTATCGACGATTTCCAGCACATCTTCTAACGTGACCGGTTCAAAATACAGCCGATCTGAAGTGTCATAGTCGGTTGATACTGTTTCAGGATTGCAGTTCACCATGATGGTTTCAAAGCCATCTTCCCTGAGTGCCAGCGCGGCGTGTACGCAGCAATAGTCGAATTCAATACCCTGACCAATGCGATTTGGGCCGCCGCCGAGCACGATGATTTTTTTGCGCGCCGTCGGATTTGACTCGCATTCTTCCTCGTAAGTTGAATACATATATGCGGTGTCAGTAGCAAATTCAGCTGCGCAAGAATCGACCCGCTTATATACCGGGCGCACGCCCAAGCTGCGCCGCAAATGCCGAATGCTTTGCTCAGAGCTATCTACCAGCGCGCCGAGGCGAATATCGGAAAAGCCCATGCGTTTGAGGCGCCGCAGATTCTCCGCATTGAGCGCGGTAACGCCCAATTTGCGCAAGCGCTGCTCAGTGCTGACGATCTCTTCAATTTGCTCAAGAAACCAAGGATCAATCGCGGTTTGCTCAAAAACTTGCGCTTGGCTGTAGCCCGCTCTAAAGGCGTCGGCCACATAAAATATGCGCTCAGGTTTAGGCTCGCGCAGGTGCCGATTCAGCACGCTAGGATCGTTTGCGTAGTCGCTTTCGGGCAAAAGTGGATCAAGCCCGCTGACGCCAATCTCCAGCCCGCGCAGCGCCTTTTGCAGGCTCTCTTGGAATGTGCGGCCCATCGCCATCACTTCGCCGACACTCTTCATTTGCGTGGTCAAGCGAGCATCAGCTTTCGGGAATTTCTCAAACGCAAAGCGCGGTATTTTCGTCACCACGTAATCAATGCTGGGCTCAAATGACGCCGGTGTTAGCCCGCCGGTAATATCGTTACGAAGCTCATCAAGCGTGTAGCCAATCGCCAATTTGGCGGCGATTTTCGCAATCGGGAAGCCTGTCGCTTTGCTGGCCAATGCGCTTGATCGACTAACGCGCGGATTCATCTCAATGACGACCATGCGGCCGTCTTGCGCGTTGATGCCAAACTGCACGTTGCTGCCACCGGTATCCACGCCAATTTTGCGCAGCACCGCGAGCGAGGCATCGCGCATGGCTTGATATTCTTTATCGGTCAGCGTTTGCGCGGGTGCCACGGTAATGGAATCGCCGGTGTGTACGCCCATGGGGTCAAGATTTTCAATCGAGCAAACAATAATGCAGTTATCGACGCTATCACGCACCACTTCCATCTCGAACTCTTTCCAGCCCAGCACGGATTCTTCGACCAGCACTTCGCTAACAGGAGACATCTCCAGTCCGCGCGTCACGATCTCTAAAAACTCTTCTTTGTTGTAGGCAATGCCGCCGCCCGAACCGCCGAGAGTAAAGCTGGGTCGAATAATGGTCGGGTAGCCGACCAATGTTTGTACGTGCAGCGCTTGTTCCAGCGTTCTAGCAATTTGCGCTTTCGGCACCGACAGCCCAATTTCAATCATTGCGCGGCGGAACAATTCCCGATCTTCCGCCAGCTTGATCGCCTCTTGCTTCGCGCCGATCAGCTCGACATTATATTTGTCCAGAATGCCTTTATCGGCCAAATCGAGCGCGCAGTTCAAAGCGGTTTGCCCGCCCATGGTCGGTAAAATCGCATCCGGCTTTTCAATCGCGATAATGCGTTCCAACGTTTGCCAGTTGATTGGCTCGATGTAAGTGGCATCGGCCATATCCGGGTCGGTCATGATGGTGGCGGGGTTGGAGTTCACCAACACAACGCGGTAGCCTTCTTCACGTAGCGCCTTGCAGGCCTGTGCGCCGGAATAGTCAAATTCGCAGGCTTGGCCGATCACAATCGGGCCAGCGCCGATGATTAAAATGCTCTTTAAATCTTCTCGTTTTGGCATTCGTAGGCTCAAACCGACGCGTAAGCGGCAGTTTTTTCAGTCAAGGGATTGGCCCGAGTATAGCCGCTTGATGTGATCTGTCGGAAATAGCGAGGATTTGCTATGCGGGCGTTAGGCCTATCAATTGGTGTTTTGTTCACGTGAGCGAATTGGTCTGACAACACAATGTGCCTCGAAAGCTCGATGACAGCGTTACGGTGTAAACGCATTTTCCAGCGTTTCGAGGATGTATCTTGGCTCACCGCGTTGTGCTAGTATGTGTACTTAAATTTATATGGTACACAAATGCGTACAAACATTGAAATTGACGATAGCCTTATGAAGGATGCTTTGAAGGCAACCGGCGCAAAGACTAAGCGTGAGGCGGTTGAACTTGGACTCAGGACTTTGGTGCAGTTGCGTGCACAAGAGAAAGCAAGAGAACTAAAAGGCAAAATTACCTGGGAAGGCGACCTCAACGCCATGAGGACTGACAGGTGATTTTAGTTGATTCGACGGTTTGGATTGACTACTTTCGTTCAGCGGATACACCTCAAGTTGCCTTGCTTGATTCGTACTTTGGCAGCACCAGGCTTGCCGTAGGTGACTTAATCGCAGCAGAAGTCTTACAAGGCGTAAGAGACGCGCGCGAGTTCAAGTTGGTGAAGAAGACGCTTGACGCGTTTGAGCATATTGACCTCGTTGGATACGGACTAGCAGTAAGGGCTTCAGAGAATTACAGAGCGCTTCGCGAGCGTGGATTCACAATTCGCAAGACGATCGATACGCTCATCGCTACCTATTGCATTGAAAATGGATTGCTGCTGCTGCATGCAGATCGAGACTTTTTGCCATTCGCGAAGCATTTGGGTTTGAAAGTCGCGTACTCACAGGCCTAACATCTCCACTTTAATTATCTAGGTCAATTCAATGCAATCCACTATGCAATCCACCATCGAAGCTGCCTTCGAACGGCGCACGGAATTCTCCCCACAAAATTGCCCAAGCGAGGTTTCAAGCGCAGTAACGACAGCACTAGCGCAACTCGAATCTGGCGAACAGCGCGTTGCCACGCGCAATGGAGATGGCAGCTGGCAAGTGCACGAATGGCTAAAAAAAGCGGTGCTGCTGAGCTTTAGGCTACGCGCCAATCAAGTAATCGACGCCAGCCCGCAGCCATTTTTCGACAAGGTGCCACTGCGCTTTACCACCGACCCGGCCGCGGAATTTAGCGCCGCCGGAATCCGCATGGTGCCGGGCGCAGTTGTGCGCGCCGGTGCGCACATTGGGCCTGATGTGGTACTGATGCCGAGTTTTATCAACATCGGCGCATTTGTGGGCGCGGGCTCCATGATTGACACTTGGGCCACAGTAGGTTCGTGCGCGCAAATCGGCGCGCGCGTGCATTTATCCGGCGGCGTAGGCATCGGCGGAGTGCTCGAGCCCTTACAAGCCGCACCCACAATTATCGAGGACGATTGCTTTATCGGCGCAAGATCTGAAGTCGTCGAAGGCGTAATCGTCGAGGCCGGAAGCGTGATCGGTATGGGCGTTTATTTGGGGCAATCAACCAAAATCTTTGATCGCGCGACTGGGTTGGTCAGCTACGGCCGCGTGCCAGCGGGCTCGGTAGTCGTCGCTGGAAATCTACCCGCGGCAGATGGCAGCCACAGCCTGTATTGCGCCGTGATTGTCAAACAGGTGGATGCCAAGACGCGTTCTAAGACGAGTATTAATGAGCTTTTGCGGGCTTAGAGACTTTTAACATTGTCTTTTAACGCCGTCGAAATTTGGGCTTCGCGCCACAACTCAAACATATCGCTTAGAAAGTGTGGTTTGCAACAAAAATATGAAGACTGCACGAGGGAAATTAACACAGTATTTTGTCTTAGATGCTTTCATGCGCGCGCTAGGCACTATCGTGTGCCATGCCAATTCAAGAGCACGTTTGAAACGCTGTCGTAGTGTTTCTTGAGCTGCTCGTTTACAAAGGTAAAAAACAATGAGTCAAATGACAAAAACAAAAAATGGAAGAGTGATTGGCGCTTTGCCAGTCTTCGCGGTTAGCTGTTTAATATTCGCCAGCACCTGTAGTTTTTCGGCTCAGCCGTTAACTCAGCAAAATATCGGCTTAGGAACCCTTGAGTCAGTGGAGCTTAAAGTTTTGGCTCCGCTGGATCTGCAACAAATCAGGGCACAAGACGCCACCGACGAACTGGCTGATAGTGCGCCGCGTTTTGCGCTGCCGGTACAGGTCAGTATTCGCCCGAGCAGCGATGGTTCTTGGCAAGATTTGGGTGATCGTAAAGTGTGGCGTTATCGCGTGCGATCGGAGGTTGCGTCGTCGTTTAATTTTGGGTTCACCGAATTTGTAATGCCGCAAGGCGGTGAGCTTTGGGTTTATTCGCCTGATTTTAAGAGTCAGTTCGGACCCTACACAACCGCGAACAACCATGGGCACCGACAGCTTTGGACTCCAGTAGTGTTGGGCAATGAAGCAGTTATCGAGTTGAGCTTTCCGGCCAAGGGCGCTGAGCCTAAACTTCATTTGACCCAAATTGGTCAAGGCTACCGCGGTTTTGGCTCAGAGAACTTAACCCCCGGCCCGGGCTGTAAGCCGGGTCAAGGTGGCCACGGTCTCAATGCTCCTAAATCAGGTTCCTGCAATATGGACGTTGCTTGCTTGGGAGATTCTGATCCATGGCAAAGAAACCGTCGATCGGTGGCTTCGCAGGGTACCGGCGGTAGCCGAGTTTGTACCGGGTCTCTGATAAACAATGTGTTGGGTGATGGCCGCATGCTGTATATCACCGCGACCCATTGCGGTGTGACAGCCGCGAGCGCGCCGAGTTTATTTGTCTATTGGAACTTTGATGCGCCGACTTGCCGAGCCCCTGGTTCTGCTGCAAGCGGCTCGGGTGCGGTAGTTGGCGCAACCAATCAGACCCAGACCGGCGCAACCTTCTTGGCGCAAACCGGAAATCCATTTGCTGGCGGAGGAGCAGCAGGTGATCGCTCTGACGTAACTTTAGTTGCTTTCAATAACGCGCCAGATCCTAGCCATAATGTTTATTGGTCGGGTTGGGATCGACGCGATGTCGGATCGGTTTGCACTGCACCGTCTGACCCCACGAGTACCGAAGGGCTTTGCGCCTCGATTCATCATCCAAGCGGTGATGAAAAGCGCATAACCTTCGTCGATCAAAATATGACCACCGACAACATAACCTCTGCAGCAGGCGTGCATTGGCGTGCAAACTGGGATCCAACGCCGCCACTGTTGCCGAACATTCCAGCCGGTAGCGCAAATCCAGCTGGCGTTACTGAGCCTGGATCGTCGGGCTCGCCACTTTATAACGCTCAATATCGGTTGGTCGGTGTGCTGAGCGGTGGGCCGTCTCAATGCGGCTCAACCGGTGCTTCGCTCCGGGATCAATATGGCAAATTGGCGCATGCGTGGGAAGGGTTGGGCACTCCAACGACGCGCGTGCGAGATTATTTAGATCCCAATAACACTGGCGCTGAATTTGTGAACGGACGATCTGCGGTCGTCATCAATCCAGACGTCCTTCTGGCAAACGGATTCGAAGACGCGGCAATTCGCTAGTAGATAGGTTTAAAGTTGGTGAAAAACCGAGGCCGCTGGCGAGATTCTGATTCGCCAGCGGCTTTTTTGTGTGCTTTAGGGTTGCGCTAATCCTCAAACCCATTCCTAAACACCGATTCAATCACGCTGAAAATCGTGGTGGTGCCGCTGACTTCATTGGCCACCACCACCAACGGCGCACCAGTTGGGCTCTCGGTGGCGGGAATAAACGCGATGCCTTCTGGGCCTAAATCGCCAGCGGCGTCTGGATCTAGCGTTAGGTTAACCACCGTGCTGAAATCGCGGTTATTGCTGTAGCTGACAAAGCGGGTTTGATAAGGATTGGTGACGTCAAATGTCGCTACGCCGCCGATACGTTCCAAACCGACAAAGGCGTAGGTGTTTGCACCGATCGTGCCGACTGCGATGGCTTCGGGCTCTGGGCCTTTATTGTCACTGCGGGTGTCGATGCTTTGATTGGCTTCGTTGTCGGAGTTGAAAATGCCCGGTGCGCTAGTCACGCGCTCTAAAATATCGCCACTGTCATATACCAAGTTGCCGAACTGATCCCAAATTCGAAAGGATCGGCTGCCCAACACATGCAGCTGTTCTAGCTGCGGATCGGCATCTAAATTGCCGTCAATGGTTGATGCATTCAAACGGCCCAGCTGCGCATTCCCGCGCAAAGCTGCGCCAGTTGGAAAGGCGAGGGCGTCAAGCGCAATGGTGTTGCTGCCAATGCGCGCCACTTCACCGCGATCATCGCCTTCACCGGCGCTGGCGTAGAAGCTCAAGCCATTGGCATTGAAGCTGGCAATGGAATCAGGCATGTGCATGCCCAAAACTGGCCAGTTGAGAATGTTGACTAACGGGACAGTTGCTGATGGGCCATCGCGATCTGATGCATCCAATCCGCTGGCTTGATCAAAGCGTACAAAACCCAGTTGGATTGGGGTTGGCTCAACATCCAACGGCACGCTGCCGTTGGGTGGTACAGGTAGCTGCTGTGGCGCAATGCCAAAATCGTTGTCATTGATGAGCGCTAGCTGCCCATCAGCTAACAGTGCCATACCTTCTAACTTGTCGCCTTCAAAATAGCCCAGCGATGGCAGGTTGGCGACCTTAGTTTTAATGACCGGCCTTATGCCTGCTGTGGCGAGCTGATCGAGCGTGTGCTGCTCAAGCGTCAAATTTGGCAGCAGCGCGGGGGCGCCAGCGGCGCGCAAATTGGTCGCACCTGTAAGATTGAACTCGAACAACATTTTTTTGCCGCTTCGAAGCACTGAATCATCCCGCTCGACGATGTAGAACTTGCCGCCGCCGGCATAGGCCGCATCGCCGATTTTGTCCGTGTTTTGCTCACGAAACGGCGCTTTATCCATAGGGTAGACGTACTCGGAAACCACTGCGCCGGTAGTAGGATTGATGCCGAGCATACGAATCACTCTAGATGCGTTGCTGGCCGCCAGGTTAGGATTCGCCAGTGGTGTTTGAATAAAGGCGTACAGCACACCCGCATCGGCGTCAAACGCGATACCTTCAAAGCCGCGATTGGCGCGCCGTGTGCTGTATTCGGCGGGCAAGCTCTCAGTGCCAAACGTGCCGACCGGCTGCCCAGCGAGTGCCGCAGTCCCAGCCGGAACGTAGCGCGCTAACAAACGCCCCATGCTATTGAACTGGTAAATCGCCGGGCGATATTCATCGACCATCCAGTGATCGCCATTCGGGGTTATCACCAAGCCTTCCAAATCCGCGCCCAGTGGATCGTAAGCCAGCGGTGCGCCAAACAAATCCACCGGTTCTTCATCCTGCACGGCGATGTTGGGAAGGCCAGTCATGGCGCTGCCGTCGGTGCGCGTCAGCAGCAGCTGCGCACCCAGCACAATCGCTTTGGTGATTGGATCATAGGTAAAGCGCACCACGCGCGGCTGATAGCTCGGCAGTGCAAATGGGCGCTCAAGCGCTGCATCGGCGTCGACATTACTAGGCTCGCCATTCGGGCCGCGATCTGGCACGGTGGCAAATCGCAAGCGGCCGGTTGGGGCTTCAATGCCTTCGAACCACAGCCCAGAAAACCCACCCAAGCGAATCGCTTGCATCGCAGGCGTCATCCCCAATACTGGTAGCTCAGGGAAATTGACGGTTTCAACGCTCGGTAAGCCACGGCTATGATCTTTCAAGCCGGCCGGTACGATATCCAAAATCGTGCGCGTAGCTAAATTAAGCACGGCAAAGGAATTGGACTCTTGTAGCGTGACAAAAGCGCGCGCATTGTCAGCCGAAACGGCGATGTACTCTGGTTCAAAATCCCTGCTTGGCAAGCGATTCGGAAAAATCCGCACGCCGCGCGCGCGCAGCTCATTCTCCCGACCATCAAAGGCGGTGAAGTCAATTTGGGTGGCGACTGCTTTATCTATGCCCGCTTGCAAATCAATCACGGTGACGGAGCCGCGCGGGTCGATAAAGCTAGGCTGCCCAAAGGTTCCAACTGGCTCACCTTCATTGGCAGCCAATATGTAACGCCCGTTCGGGCTAAAGCTAACGTGATCCGGCAACACGCCAGCCGAAAATATGCGTCGCAACACACCATCGGTGCCAAACACGGCAATCACGCCGGGCGTGCTCACATTTGCGTTTGCAATGGCAGCCGCAACAAAACCGTTCTTGACCGCCACGCTATTGATCACGCCGCCCAGCGGTAAAATATCAATGCTGCGTAGCAACACAGGCTCATCAACGTTCGCCATATTGATCACGTCAATACGATTCAATGCGCCGTTGGTGACAAAAAGCCGCTGCGTTACCGGATCATGCGCGACGATTTCAGAGCCCGCCGTTACGTTGCTTGCAAAAGTGCCGCGTCGGTTGAGATCAAGGGATTGCGCGCTGATAGAAGTACTCAGCGCAGCAAAACAAGCAATGGCAATAGGCGTAAAAGCAATTTTCGTGAGCATGTTGGCAGTCGGCTAAAGGAATAAGTGGCGAAGTACAGCGCGCTTACGTGTCGAATGTATGACGGTGTGGATCATCGAGGGAATAAAGCTTCGATCAAGCCCCGAGTTTCAGCGTGGCTGGTTTAGCGCTTACTGCCTTTGGCGATGCCTTTTGCATAGCTGCCGGTCGGTCGGCTACAGTGGTTGCGGCGTGCGAAGGGCCAGTTTTGCTGGGCGAGACGTGCTTGCAGGCAACCTCGTGTGCAATTCGATTGTTGTCGAAATTCTTGCCGTAGATTGAATCGCAGGTAGTGCAGATAATGGCCTTCAAGCTTTACGGTAGCTTTTGCGAGACTTGCTTTAGTGGCAACAAAAAAAAGGCGACAACACGGGAGTTTTGACCAGCAGCGATTTTACGCCCGCCTCGATTGGTGCCGGTGAGAGGAATCGAACCTCCGACCTACTGATTACGAATCAGTATAATTGTCAAATCTTGGCAATTCTTAAAAAGTCTTAGATAACATAAACACTTGTTTTTAATCAGATTAATTTATCAGTACGCATCACAACGACTCAGAAAGACGCTGACAAGCTTGTCTAGCCATATGCTTCAGTATATGCTTTGGAAACCCATTCAGTAGGTCAAAGCATATGGCGCGCAGAAAAAAGGAACGCTCAGAAGCCGAAGCGTTTCGCCGTCGCGACAAGCACGAAACATTCACCCCACTTTGGATCGACGGCCTCAAACCGCTGGCGAAACCTTACCGGGAATTTGACGGGCGCGGCGATGGCTTAGGCGTGCAAGTTTCGCCAAGCGGGCACAAAGCCTGGTTCTTTGCGTATAAAGCAGGAACTGTGATGCGCACCATCACATTGGGCGCACCTGGGCCAAAGTGCTCAGCGGATGGCAAAAGCGAGGCCGGTAAAAAGTTCATTAGTCTGGCGCGCGCACGTGAGCTGGCGATTGCCAAATGCAAAGAAGTTGAAGCGGGGCTTGATCCGCACGAACACGTTCAGCAACGCAAAAACGAAGCACGCGCGCAACAGGAAGCGATTCAAACGGCCCGAGAATCTGAGCGGCGCATCGGTAGCTTTCAAGCATTGGTGGATGCTTATTGCGACAGCCTCGACGAATTAGGGCGATCATCGGCCAAGGAAGTTCGCCGCGCTTTGATGCGTGATGCGGTGCCGATATTCGGTGCAGACACCAAAGCCAGCGCCATTACCGCCGATGACATAGCCGATCTTTACGACAGCTTGAAAAAGGCGCACCCGGTAAAGGCGAATCGACTGGCTAGCTATTTGTCTGGCGCTTTCCAGTATGCCCGCGAACATGACCGCCAAGCGCGGCGCACTGATGGCACGCTGTTTGGACTCAGCCACAATCCAGCGCGCGGCGAATTCAAACGCGTAAAAGAAAAAGCCGCCAAAAGATCGCTTGAATTCTCGGAGCTTCGCACCGTTTGGGCAGCGCTACACAATGGGCAAATCGACGGCGAAATTGCTTACTTTTTGCGCTACTTAATTGCAACCGGCGGCCAACGTGTGCGGGAAACCTTGCGGCTTGAGTGGTCAGAAATCAGCCTTGAATCGATGGTGTGGGATATGCCGGCAGAGAAAACCAAAGGCGGCTGGAAAAACGATTTAGGGCACGTGGTGCCACTGACCACGCAAGCATTGGCGGCGCTGGAATGCGTGCGCGTCTATAACAACGCGGGCAAGGTATTCAAAGGCAACGGGCGCGCAAATGGCTTGCTAGATACCAGCGTTAACCGTGCCTTGCAGCGTTGGCGCGAGAAGCACTTACCCGCGATGCCGCCATTCACTACCCGCGACCTACGCCGCACCTTCAAAACGCTTGGCGGCAAAATTGGGCTAACCAAGGAAATTCGCGACAAGGTTCAAAGCCACAAGACACAAGATGCCAGTTCAAAAAATTATGATCGTTTTGACTATGCCGACCAAAAACGCTTAGCGCTGGAAGCATGGAGCGCTGTTTTGACTGAAACACCAGTGCAAAGCAACGTCAAACCGATTCGCAAGCGCGCCTAGTCAATAAATTGAACCACATGCGAACTTGCTCATCAAAACCTGAACTTGCTCATGATTTCTTGTATGGACAAGTTCGCAGCGTGATGATCAAGTTGGAACTGATGACAAATATTCGACTTGCAATTCCACCTCATGACATACATATAATATGCAGACTATCCTGATTGATTTTGACCTTAGCAAGGCACAAAGCAACTTTGACAAACACGGCATTGCGTTTGATGAAGCCGCCACCTGTTTGTTAGACGCTCGCGCCCTGGTGCGTGAAGACCAAAATGCTGAGGGTGAGGTTCGCATCGTGTTGTTAGGTTGCAGCGAAAAAGGCCGGTTGTTAACCGTCGTCTATACCTTGCGCGGTGAAACGCCAAGACTCATCAGCGCAAGAAAAGCCACTAAAAACGAGACTAAATCCTATGAAACGTGAGTACGACTTCAGCACCGCCAAGCGCGCGAAAGACGTTCCGCACTTGGCGAAGCTTCAGGCCACAGTGACAGCCGGTGCCAGCATCACGACGCCCAACAAAACCCGCGTGACGATGTACTTAGACGCACAAGTGATTGAAGCCTTCAAAGCGCGCGCCGAAGCCGAGGGCAAGGGCTATCAAACCGCTATCAATGACGCGCTGCGCGCTGCGATCAGCGCTGACCATGCGCCACTAACTTTGACCGTGCTGCGCAAAGAGCTGAAGGCAGCCTTGCGGCAAGCAGCGGCATGACACGGCTCAGTGAAAAAGCGCTGTTAGAACGCGATGCCAAGCGCGATATTGACGGTGAGAATCCCGCCAGTTAAGCAACCACTTTGCCGGGCCTAGGTTGGCCGACTGAATGCGCATTCACCCCGATGCGTTGGCCCGGCGATTCTTTTGGGGATTTGGGGCAAATAATGAGCACTTCATTCGAAAGCAAATTTGCGGAGTGGAAGTCTTCCGTAGTCGCTTCGCAGAACGAAATTGACGAGAAAAGCAATCAGATTCCAAGCTTTGATGGCTCCAATTTTCCTGAGCTTTGCACAAAGCACATGGCCCAAATTCAGCAAGCAATCCAAGACGAAAGCTCAAGTGAAAGTCACTTAGTTTTAGCGCATTCGTCAATTGAAGTGATTTCAAAACTGTTTGAATTGGTTGAGTTTCTTCATGCAAAACGGAAAATCTATAAAGAGGCTGTCGAATTCGAGAAATTTTTAGGCGAGAAATCGGCAGAAGTGAATATCAAAATAGCCGAGTTCAAAACTCGAAGAGAAACTAAGAAAGCGTTTGCCACTAGCGGTAGTGATGCAAAGCTTAAAAATGACCCCAAACAATTAGCAAAAGCTGAAATCTTTGAAGAATTCAAGCGCTGGTTTTTCAATGAAACGCAGTTTCGAACCAACTCTTTGTTCGCGTCTGAAATGTGCGATCGATATCCAGCACTGCAACTAAGGACGAGGTCGATTGAGGCTTGGCTGCCTAAGTGGCGGCGAGAATTAAAAGGAAAAGACAATACCCCGTGAGCTAGCTCAAAGGGTTGCGTGCAGGCTCAAAGGGTTGTGTGCAAGCTCAAGGGTTTTTTTATTACTTTCGGGCAAGTAAATAGTAAGCCTCCAATCAAAAAGAGGCTGCAAATGTCATACGAAATAAAACCCACGCCAACCAAACAAGCCGCTTCGCCTCACGAATTCGGCAAGCGTTACGGCTTAAGCATCGCGACCGTATTTCGACTAATTCGCGATCAAAAAGTAGAAGCCAGAAAGTGCGGACGGCGCACCCTGATTACTGCCGAAGCCGAAAGAACTTGGCTTGATTCACTACCCCGCGCCGGCGGTGCAAAGTGATCCAGCCCGAGCCAAACCTAGAAACTATCCAGGCGCTGCGCTAATGCTCCTAGTGCAGGCCAGCGCGCTAAGCACGCAACCGACACCGACAGAGTTAGATGCGCTGGCGACTGGCTTTGATGCTGCGCGGCGCGTTTCTCGCCAGTTTGCCGAGATGCAGCAAAGGGTGCGCGCATGAGCAAATTCCAAAACGAAAAACGCCCTGCAGACAAGGCAGGGCGCAGTTTCAAAGTAAATCAATCTCAAGATCGAAGCTACCAAAAACCTAACGGCCAAAGCAAGTTTAATCGTAACCAGCTACCGAATCCGGCCGAATACTATGGCCAGCATTTGAAAAGCGTCAAGAAGCCCAATGCTGAAGGCTGGGCGTTTGCGCTTTGCCCGTTCCATGCGGACAGCACGCCATCGTTACGGGTGAATATCTTGACCGGCGCTTATAAATGCATGGCCTGCGTTGCGCACGGCGACGTGCTGGCGTTCCACATGGCAACGCATAGCCTAGATTTTGTCAGCGCCGCAAAGGCCCTGGGCGCGTGGGAAGCGGCACCAAATTGGCGGGTGTATCGATGAGCGCCAGCGCTGAAACACCGCAAAACGCCGCGCGTCGGTTGACGCAAAGCCATATCAGCAAAGGGTTCACGCCATCGGGCTTGCACGAATATAAAAATGCTCACGGCACGCCTAGTCACTGGCGCATTCGGCTAAATCCGCCGGCCGGAACGGATCATAAAAAGAGCATTTTGCCGATGCACTTCAATGGCAGCGACTACGTTCTGAAAGAGCCCAAGTTCACCGGCAAAAAGCCGCTGTATGGATTGCCGGCAATATCTGGCAACACTTCGCCAGTGATAATTGTTGAAGGCGAAAAAGATGCGGATGCGCTGGCAAAAATAGGCGTGCAATCGACAACCAGCGGCGGCGCTACCAGCGAAGCGGCTGCGGATTGGGCACCGTTGGCAAGCCGCGAATGCGTCATCTTTCGAGATAACGACAACGCTGGGCTAAAGTACGCGCAGCAGGTCACGGCGATACTAACGGCGCTAAATTGCACAGTGCGCTGGGTGGATGTTGAGGCGCTAGCATTGCTCGAAAAAGATGGTGCATTCGATTGGCTGGCATTGCACCCAAACGCCAAGGCGGCGGATGTTTGGGCATTGCCGACAATCGAACCTATCGCGCTAACTATTGAACGCCAGCTCGAACGAAAGCCAACCCACACGATAGAACTAATGCGCGGCGATAACGTGGCTATAGAACCCGTGCGCTGGCTTTGGCCAGGGTGGCTCGCACGCGGCAAGCTGCATGTGATCGCAGGCGCACCCGGTACAGGCAAAACGATGCTGGCGATTGCACTTGCATCCGTCGTCACGCGCGGCGGCTCCTTTCCAGACGATAGCCGGTGTGCGCCAGGCAGCATAGCGATGTGGTCAGGTGAAGATGCCGTAAGCGACACGCTGGCACCGCGATTCATGGCGGCCGGGGCAAATCTCAGCAAGGTTCACTTTGTCGGCGATGCCTTTGACGATCAAGGACGGCGCGGTTTTGATCCAGCGCTTGATATGGATCTTTTACTTGAGAAGCTGGGCAGCATTCCTGATTTGCGCATGCTTGTCCTGGATCCTATCGTTAGCGCCATTGCAGGCGATAGCCACAAAAATGCGGAAGTAAGGCGCGGGCTCCAGCCGGTTGTTGAATTGGCCGAGAAAATTGGTGCGGTAGTGTTTGGCGTTACCCACTTCACCAAAGGCACGGGCGGGCGTGAGCCGCTGGAACGCGTCACGGGTTCGCTGGCGTTTGGCGCGGTGGCGCGTATCGTGTTTGGCGTTGATAGAAACAAAGATGCTGAGGGAAACGAGCAACGGATTTTTTGCAGATTAAAATCAAATCTAGGCAGCGACACCGGCGGGTTCATCTACGAAATTGAGCAGGCGGAGGCCAAGCCTGGCTTTCCCGCAACGCGCGCAAAGTTTGGGGCGGCTGTTGAAGGAGCGGCGCGGGATTTATTCGCGCCAATGGATGAAAGCGAAGATGCAGCGCCAGCGCTAAACGAAGCCAAGCAATACATTCGCGATGCGCTCGCCAACGGCCCGCGCCCAAGTCAGGAACTCGAAAAAGAGGCGCTAAAAGGCAGCATCAAAAAGGCGACCTTTCGAAGGGCGCGCGTAGCGTTGGGTGTGATTTGCAGCAAGAAAAATTTCGCCGGTGTGTGGGAATGGCGGCTACCCGATATCGAACTTGACCAACTTGATCACGCAAACGCGAACTTGTCCACACAAGAAATGATGAGCAACTTCGCGTTTGATGAGCAACTTCGCAGCCAAAGCGACGTTTCGCCCGAAATTGCCGAGGGTGAGCTGTGAGCGCTGCAGCTATTTTGCAGCGCGCTAGCGATTCCGGTTTGGCGCTTTATGTTGCCAAATCCGGCGCGCTTGGGTAACACGGAAATGCATCGGTGTTTGCTTCGATGCGGGCGGAACTGTTGGCAAACAAGCCGGACATTTTGGCGCTATTGATCGCCGCCGCTGCTAATGAGGTGCAAACATTAAGCCCGGTTCAAAACGAGGTGAAGGCGCTTGCCGGGCACGCATGGAAGCGAATAGCCGAAAGCATGACGCCTGAGCGCTGGGCAAATATCGCCGAGCTGATGGTTAGCGCGAATGATGGCCATGCTTTCGTAAGTGATTGGACAGCTCGCAACGTCGCAGCGGTAAACATCGCGCATGGCATCGTTAGCCCGGATCAGACGCACGAAGTAATTTGCCGGCATTGCGGGCCGGTGTTTACACGCCGTAAGTTCGCTGACTATCCAAGCGCACAAGATGGCCGCGAACACGGGTTAGATTGCGTGCTGAGCTGTGAGTGGTGCGGGTGCGGTGTACCGAATCGCAGGCCGGTCGTATGCACCTGACGCCAGGCGCTAGCGATACGCTGGCAAAACTCAGCGAGCAGGATGCCAGAACGCTATTGCTCGAGCTCGGTGCATTGTCAGCGTTGAAATCGTTTGACCGGGATTGTGCCCAGCGATACGCAGCCGAGCTGTTTGGCCAGCGCTGTACCCGGGCAATCATCCGCGCTCGATTGGTGCAACGGTTTGGCTTGAGCGAGCGCAGCGCCTACCGGCTTATTGATAGCGTGATGCAAAACTGTGCCAAAAGTGCCCATGTGTTGGCACACCAGCAGCGCATGCTTGCGGCTCCATACTCCTAAAAAGCATCCCTATGAAAACGTTTTTAGAATCCACCCAAGAGCAAGCCGCAAAGGCTAAGGCCATTATTGCAAGCGGAACCGCTGAGCTGCCGAAGCTACAGATTGAGGTCAACGAAACCAAAGCAGCGTTCACTCCGTTCGCGAATCAAAATCACAGCAGCGCGGCTAAGTCCGCATTACATACTGCTTGGTCTGACGCATCCCAAGCACTTGAAATCCGAAAGCGATCGATCTCCGCTGCGCAGGGAATCCTTAGAGACTGCGAACCATTTTTGGAAGCACACTCTGATTTAGCGGCCGCACGCATTGCGTACTGCAGCGCCCGCGAGACTGTAAAAGTATCGCTTGAAGAAATGGCCAACTTAGGAAAATTGCGCGCCGAACTCCATGGCGAGCTAGCCGATTTGAACGCGAGAAACAAAGAAGCATTAGCAGCTTATGGCCAGAACGCAATTACAGCGCGGCTAACAGGGCAGCCGGCAATACCCACATCCAAACTCATAGCCACACTAAACGCTGATATCGAAAGCCGACACGCTACCCTTGAAAGCGTTGAATCGATGTTGATCAGTCATGAAAAGCAGCGCGAATTTGCCACCGATAGCGCCAAGCAATCGCGTGATAAATTGCAGTTTGCACGCGGGCAAGTGGCGGAGATTGAATATCGTGATGCGATCGCCAGCATTGCCCCACAAATTGCGGTTTATCTCGCGGCCAAGGGCTACGACAAAAGCATAGAGTTCGCGCCAGGGCGCGAGAGAATAGAAGCTGCGAATGCTTTGCTCGAGACGGAGTTGGACCAACTTAGCTGAAATGCTCAAGGGTCAAGCGTGAGAGTGACCCAGCGCAAATAACCTCACGCACTGTATGGGCGCTGTTGTTGACGCAGTATTCACAAACGATCCCCGGCTAAAGGCTGGGTTTTGTTTTGGTGTCGTGGCGGCCGCGCGGCGGCGATCAAAAAGCAAGGGGCACCGGTGCCCTTTGCTCGGCAGCAGACGTGCGCGGATTGTGCCTTGTGCTCAATGGAGGCCGCGAGGCAGGCAGGCCGCAAATCAAATGGGCACCGGTGCCCATTTAACGACTGCGCAAATCGCTGTCGAAGCTGATGTATCGGAGCTGGCCGATCAAAGGGGGTAACCCTCCGCCCAACCCCATACCTAGAAATCCCTAAGCCGGGCGAGTTAGAGTAGCGCAGCCCCTTTGATGGGCAGCAGATCTTTGACATCTTGGAAGCTTGAACCCTTGCGCTTAGGCAGTTCGCGCAGTGTGTTCAA
>JANOQN010000074.1:0-136714 GCA_031422315.1 Rhodanobacteraceae bacterium | reverse complement strand
GCTTCCGATGCCGCGCATTCTGCACCCGTGGCCAAATATGCGCTTTCTCGTCAAACATCCAAGGCAGGAGCCCGGTGCGTAAGTTGCGCCCGCCGGGATCTGTGCGGGGGGTGCGCTGTAAGGCGCATTCCTACCGCGATGCCGCAGTGAAAGGGCTTTGATGCAAATTGAGTGCGAGTTACCGGCTTAAAGTGCGCACCTCGAAAAACTCATCTCCACTATTAGGTTCATTCGGATGCTAACGGAACTATCGGGATGTTGGAGTGGGTTGGGATGAGATGTGGGGGGTAGATTGATTCGCATTTTGTCAAAAACATGCAATTCAATCTACTACTCACAATGGGCTTTTTTTAGGCTTTGATGGGAATAGTCTCAATATTGTAATCGACGCTTTCCTAATTGCATGACAGTATGAGCAACTCTGCAACATTCCAATTACAGCGAGACATGTTGACACATTCTTTTGGAGCTGGCTTTTGCCTATCGAACTGACGCAAGTCGATCACGCACCTCTAATGCATGGCTACACGTGGAAGGTAGCTAATGAACAGCTGCTTGCTGAACTCATAGCGCACGTAGCGCTTGGTCAGGCGCGGCATGTTCGAAAGATATTGCTCAAAGTCGGAAGTGCACTTCCCAGTCCAGTCGACAATGTGTGGACAAATGCAGCCGAGTTATTGACAGTTCCAGTAGGTGCTGATCCCTGGCATCGGGATGGTTGGATGTTTCAAGTGATGTCATGGCTGGCGGCACAAAAAGCAAAGCCAAATTCTCCGATCAACATGCCGCACATGATCCATGCCCAGAAAGGGTTCGACGGGATACAGCTTGACCTAGATGCGACTGATACCGTCACGGCGGTCGTGATTTTCGAAGATAAGGCAACCATTAACCCGCGTGAAACTATTCACGACGAGGTTTGGCCGGAATTCAAAAAATTTGAAGCGGGAACATACATGAGCGTCCTGGTTGCCGAAACAATAGGGTTGTTAGAAAAGCGGCACGGAATTGATGTAGATGATGTAGTACAAAAAATAGTTTGGAACGAGGCCCGCCATTTCAGAGTTAGCATCACTGTCGGCGATTCCCACAGCACAGACGCAGGTCGTCGTCGCCTTTTCAAAGACTACGATTCAATAGCACCAGGAGCAAATGTAGGGCGTCGGCGCGGTGAGACATTTTACGTAGCCGATCTTCGCGCATGGATGGACGGACTTGCCAACAAATGTTTGGCTCACATCGCAGCAGTGAAGGCCGCAAGTGTTTGACCCCGACACATCCAAGCTAATTTCTGACGCGCCTAGTCTCGACGGCCTAGACCTTTCCAAGTTATCTGCGCAACTCACAGATGCATACACGCTAATCGTTACCGCACGCGTACGTATGCGCGAGGCTGCCAAGGATAGCGTTCTACCTGACGACATCATGAAAATTGCAACCCAAATGCGGCGCATTGCCTTTACCAACGAAGCTTTTGTCTCAGCGCTTCCAGGCAGAGAAGATCGCGCAGCTGCTGCATTTGTTGCTGGCGCAGCGCATCATGTTTCCCTGATGGCGGCCCGGATGGTGCGCACTGAGAGGCAAGAAACACGGTTGATGCTTAACTCAATCGCGCCGGAAGTTTCGGCCACGTTGCTTTTTTTAATTGCCGAAGCAACCGCAGACTCCGCCGAAATGGCGAAAGAAATCGTTATCCCAAGCGGCAATACCGTCGAAGGCAATCTCCTCAATGCAATTGTTGATCTATCAAAGGGCGATTTGACCAACATATTGGTGCGCGCATTGCCGAATGCAGAATTGCTTGAGTTAGGCGATCTTGGTGACCGAGGAGTTTCAGCACTGTACTACTTGTTACTTATTGGGGTGCGCCAACTTGCATTGGAACTACTTGGCAGCACACAACCACGCACTACAACCGAGAATGCAACGTCGACGTTCAGACATATCAAGAACCTGTGCGTCGAACAAATAGAGATTGAAGGGCAGTCAATCCCCGCGTTTAGCGCATTTCCTGGCCCGCATCATTTGGCGTCGCTACTGGTGTCCGTGGCGGACAATCTGACTCCGTCCGCCATTGTAAATATAGCCCCTCCCGGCGATGTCAATGCCACGCGATGGGCGACTATTTTGGGAATGATTGCCGAGCGGCGACCATATCTTTGGCGAAATCACCGGAAGGCACTGGAGTCTGGCTATCTTGAAACGGGCATTTCGTCTGCCATTAGCTTTCCTACCGGCGCAGGCAAATCGACGCTGTCGGAATTAAAGGTCGCCGCCACAATGTTGCGAGGCAAAAAGGTGGTTTTTTTAGCTCCTACATTGGCCTTGGTTGAGCAAACTGCCAGTGCACTGAAGCAGACATTCCCTGATGCCAGCATTGAGCGCGAACAGGGTGACACCTCGGTTTTCGATGATCTCATTAGGGAGCTTCCAACTGTTTCAGTGATGACCACCGAACGATGCCTCGCCCTTCTCGGGTATGACGCTGCGGTGTTTTCGGACGTCGGTTTATTAGTGTTTGATGAGTGTCATTTAATGCACGCAGCAAGCAGTGACAAGAGCCACCGGGCGATTGACGCCATGCTTTGCGTCCTCAACTTCGTAACGATTGCGCCAATGGCGGACCTGCTGTTGCTTTCTGCAATGATGCAGAACACCAAAGAGATCGCCGAGTGGGTCAGCGCCCTGACAGCAAGGCGTTGCCTTGCGCTCGATCTCAATTGGAAACCAACTCGACAAGTCCGGGGTTGTGTCGTCTACGATGCAGACCGAATTGCCGCACTGAATTCGACGTTGAATACGGCCTACCGCAGCAAGACGACAATAGGAGTGCCCAGTGCAGTTTCAAAGACTTTGACAGCACAGCCTTTTGGTTTGTTCTCGCTGAAGCAAACTTGGGAGTCAAAGCGAAGGCTTGACTACCGATTAGTGCCATTGTTGGAGCAACCGCTTGCACTTGGAACTGACAAAAGCAACCAAAGTTGGTACTTAACGTCCAATGGAATCCAAGTTGCATCAGCGCTCGCTATTGCAGCTGTCGCAAACAATGTTAAGACCTTGGTCTTTATCCAAACGATCCCACATACGAATTCAGCAGCGAAGCAAATCAACAATCTTGGAACCGCTATTGAAATATCGCTTTCGGACAAAGAAATTGAGTTTCTCGATGAAGCAGTCGAGGAACTTGGAGATGCTTCACACACAAACGTTTCGCGATTGAGCTCTGGCTTGATTAAATTGGCATGCGTCTGCCACCACAGCCTTCTTTTACCTGCCGAGCGACGTCTTCATGAATCTTTGTTCAAGCGCGATGATGGCGTAAAAATCATGGTTGCAACATCAACACTCGCCCAAGGCATGAACCTTCCCAGCGAGGTTGTGATAATTGCCGGTGATAGCCGTTTCGACAGTGACGCTGAAAAGTTTCAACAGCTTGAAGCGCATGAACTGCTTAATGCGGCTGGCAGAGCTGGCCGTGCTGGCGAATCTTCCTACGGCGTTGTTTTGGTGGTCCCAAGTAAGGTAATCGACTATCGCGATCAGACAGGCCAAATAGGCAAACATTGGCAGAATCTACAAACAGTCTTTGCGCAGAGTGATCAATGCGTTTTAATTGACGATCCAATGGAAGCGCTACTCGATCAGTTGCAATTATCTAAAGATGGAAACTCACCCGCGCTCCAATACTTTCTGAGACGCCTGCCCGTTGGAACCGATGGCGACAAAGATAGCGCCACGCAAGCGCTATTGAATAAATCCTTCGCTGCATTCCGTAGGAGAGCGGCAGATAAAAATGCGTGGATCGATGGTCGGATTAGTGCCGTGCTCGCCGCGCGAGTATCTGGCATATCCAATCCAACCTGGGTTGATCAACTTGCTTCTACTACAGGGGTGCCAGCCGAATTCATTACGGCGCTTGGTCTAGCAATCAACGCCAAACCACTATCAAGCATGGCTTCCGTCGAGCAATGGAGAGACTGGGTTCTTGAGTGGCTCAAATCGGTTCCCTACTTCCTTCCCGTCATCATGCGTCCAGCAACGCTCGAAGCAGTTCTTGGCAAGCCCTATAGAGAGTTAACTAAATTTGCTGAGCGTGGTCAGCACTTCCTTAACTATGTGGACGCACCGCTTAAACTCTGGATGGCCGGCTCAACTCTTGCAGAGATCGAATTGGGGTTCGGAACACCGTTTTCAAAACTTGGTAAGTGCGATGCAGCACGAAAATTCGTACTGCGGATCGTTCCTGAATTTGCTTACTTAGTCGGTTTACCGCTTCAAGTTATTAGAGCAATGGAAAAAGGCACTGAGCGCGAACAGGCGCTGCCGGGCCTGGGTATTTCTGTGCTCAGTAGCTGCGTTCGCTTCGGATTCGACATTGCTGAAAAGTTAGCACTTCGTCAAATAATGCTTGGCCGACGACGCTCACGAGTTTTGGTGCATAAAAGTTATGCAATGGAAAACGTCCCACCAGCAAATGGTGTCGAAAGTTTGGAGATGGCAAAACAGCGTGTCAGCGAAGCTATTTTGATCACTTTATGAAGTTTCAATTCTTACAACTTAGTGTTGGCATTAGCAAAACGACCACCCCTCATCCCAGCCTTCTCCCCATGGTTCGCTTGAGCGTACGTACCAATTCAATAGTGGGGAGAAGGCGCCGCTTTTGGCGGTTTGTAGTAATTCGCCTCGATTACGCGCACAAATTCTAGAAAAACCGCCTATTTCACTTGACCATTCCAGCCCTCTTGAGTCAGAGTCGAGCCCAGAATTCTTGAGATCGCCGACTACTTGCGCAGCTTCGCAGCACTAATCCTTCTACTTCTACCGCTTAGCCAGCCCAGTGTGGGTGGTGTGCAAGCGGCTGCCAGCTAGGTCAGCGCAAACTCACCAAACCCGCACTGGGCGATCCGTGCGGGTTTTTTTATGCCTGCTAATTATCGTTTTACGTCTTTATCCGATTTGATCAATCCATATCCAACTAAACGGAGTCCGCTATGTCCACGCAAAACCAGCAAACATCAGGTCAAGCCATCGAACAGGTCAAGATATTCGACACCACGCTGAGGGATGGTGAGCAATCGCCCGGTTGCAGCATGACTTCGGCGCAAAAGTATCGGCTCGGAATTGCGCTCGCCGAGCTGGGGGTTGATGTGATTGAGGCAGGTTTCCCGCAGGCATCCATGGGTGATTTTGACTCGGTTAGTCGCATCGCGCTGGAGATTGGTCAACAGTCGTTTGACGTGCAGGGCCGCAGCCACACGCCAACCATTTGCGGACTAGCGCGCGCGCAGGTAGGTGATATTCAGCGCTGCTGGCAGGCGGTCAAACATGCTAAAAATCCGCGCATACATACCTTTATTGCCACCAGCAATATCCACATGGAGCACAAGCTGCGCATGAGCAAAGCGCAGGTGCTAAGCCAGGCCATTGAAGCGGTCAAACTTGCGCGCAGCCTGTGTTTGGATGTCGAGTTCTCCGCCGAAGATGCCTGCCGCAGTGACCCTGAGTTTTTGGTTGAGGTATTCAACGCGGTTCGCGAAGCCGGTGCCAGCACGCTGAATGTGCCTGACACCGTTGGCTACATTACGCCGGATGAGTACGGTGCGCTGATTCGCATGCTGAGCCAGCGGGTGAATTTGCAGGGCGCGGTGCTCAGCACACACTGCCATGATGATTTGGGCTTGGCAGTGGCAAACAGCCTAGCCGCCATTTCCGCCGGCGCGCGGCAAATCGAGTGCACGATCAATGGCGTGGGTGAGCGCGCTGGTAACGCTAGCTTAGAAGAAGTGGTGATGGCGCTGCGCACCCGCGCGAATCATTATGGCCTGCGTACTGGCATTGACACGCGCCGCTTGCAGCCGACTTCCAGATTGCTTTCCACGCTAACCGGCATGGCGATTGCGCGCAATAAAGCCATCGTGGGTGAAAATGCGTTTGCGCACGAAGCCGGCATCCATCAGCACGGCATGCTGCAAAACCGCGCGACTTACGAAATCATGAAGCCTGAAGATGTCGGCGTTACGATGTCATCGTTGGTGCTGGGTAAACACAGTGGCCGGCATGCGCTGAAAGATCGCATTAACGCGCTGGGCTTTAAGTTGGACGAAGCGCAGCTCGATGAAGTGTTCGTGCGCTTCAAAACGCTGGCCGATAAGAAAAAAGAAGTGTTCGACGCTGATATCGAAGCGCTAGTCATGGGTGAAGATGGCCACAGCCAAGGCCCGTGGGTGCTCAAGCGCCTGCACGTTAGCTCATCGGTAGGTGATTCCGCATTGCCTACCGCCAGCGTGCAGCTGCAAAAGCTGCCCGGCGAAGATTTGGTGGCGGAAGCGGCGATTGGCGATGGCTCGGTACATGCGGTGTTTCGCGCGATTGAGCGCGCCACCGGTATCGATATCACGATTTCAGATTACCAAATCCGCAGCTTGAGCAGTGGCGAAGATGCGCAGGGTCAGGCTATCGTCGCAGCCAATTACAACGGTCAAACCTTTCGCGGCCATGCGATTTCTACCGATGTGATCGAGGCCAGCGCGGTTGCGTTTTTGGAAGTCATCAACCGCATTGAGCGCCAGCGCGCATTCAAATTGCAGCAGGCAATCGACACCGCACAGGTGGCGGCATGAGCGCAGTTGCTAGTCATTCCGATAAGCCGCAGTCGCTATTTGAAAAGCTGTGGTCCGCGCATGAAGTCGTGCCGGAAAACGCGGCGACGCCAGCCATTTTGTACATCGACTTGCACCTGATTCATGAGGTGACATCGCCGCAAGCTTTTGCAGAGCTGCGCGCGCGCGGACTTAGCGTGCGCAATCCCAATCGCGTGCTGGCAACGATAGATCATTCAACGCCCACGCTGCCCGCCAATGCCGATGGCAGCCGAACTTACACGAACCCAGAAGCGCAGCATCAGGTCGAAACCATGGCGCACAACTGCGCGGAATTTGGCGTGCAGCTGCTGGGTTGGAACGATGCCCGGCGCGGCATTGTGCATGTGATCGGGCCCGAACTTGGCGCCACCCAGCCCGGCATGACGATTGTGTGCGGCGATAGCCACACCGCCACGCACGGCGCGTTTGGCGCGCTCGCGTTTGGCATCGGCACCACTGAAGTCGGGCATGTTTTAGCTAGCCAGTGCCTATTGCAGCGCAAGCCTAAAAGCATGGCGATCGAGATCACCGGCGCGCTGATGCCGGGCGTATCCGCGAAAGATGTAATCTTGCACATCATTGGTCAGATTGGCGTAGCGGGCGGCACCGGCTACGTGCTTGAATATCGCGGCGCGGCAGTGCAGGCGCTGGATATGGAAGCGCGCATGACGCTGTGCAATATGTCGATTGAAGCCGGCGCGCGTGCAGGCATGATCGCATGTGATGAGGTAACTATCGAATATCTGCGCGGGCGCGAACGCGTGCCTAAACGCGAGCAGTTTACCGCCGCTGCGCAGCGCTGGTCGCAATACAAAAGCGATGCTGACTGCCAGTTTGATCGTGTCGTTCACATCAATGCAAGTGAAGTGCAGCCTACCGTTAGCTATGGCACGCATCCTGGCATGGTTACACCGATCAATCAGGCGATTCCAGCAGACGCTGACGCCAGAGCGCTGGCCTACATGCAGCTTAAGCCTGCGCAAAGCGTAGCTGGTGAGGTGGTGAACGTAGTGTTCCTCGGCAGCTGCACGAACGGGCGCATCAGCGATCTACGCAGCGCTGCGCAGATCTTGCAGGGCCGTAAAGTGGCGGCGCACGTGCGCATGCTGGTGGTGCCGGGTTCCGAGAACGTCAAGCGCGAGGCCGAAGCCGAGGGATTGCATCAGATTTTTATTGAAGCTGGCGCGCAGTGGCGCGAAGCCGGCTGCTCGATGTGCATTGCCATGAATGGCGATTTGGTAGCGCCGGGCGAATTGGCGGTCAGTACGTCTAACCGCAATTTTGAAGGCCGCCAAGGTAAGGGTGCACGCACCATGTTAGCGAGCCCGCAAACTGCGGCGGCCTGTGCTATTGCGGGTAGCGTGGTGGATCCGCGTGCTTATATGCATTCGACAATATAGTAAGGAAAATCATGAAAATAACCGCTACCACCCTCGTACTTGCAACCGAAAACATCGACACCGATCAAATCATTCCCGCTAGATTCCTAACAACTACCGAGCGAAAGGGCTTAGGAAAGTTTGCCTTCGCCGACTGGCGCTATGAAAAAGACGGCTCGCCGCGCGCGGATTTTGCATTGAATCGCCCGGAAAATAGCGCAGCCAGCATTCTAGTGGCTGGCAAAAACTTTGGCTGCGGCAGCTCACGCGAACATGCGCCCTGGGCACTGTTAGACGCAGGCATTCAGGCGATTGTTAGCTCAGAAATTGCCGACATTTTTCGCAGCAACGCCATGAAAAACGGCCTGTTGGCCTGCGTAATTTCAAGCGACGCACATGCAATCTTGCTTGCGCAGCCGGGCAAGCAGGTCAGTATTGATGTCAAAACCGCCACTGTCAGTTTTGATGGGCAAGCCCATGCGTTCCCGCTTGATCCCTTCACGCAGCACTGCTTATTAAACGGTGTGGATCAGCTTGGCTTTATCCTGCAGCACGGCGCAGAAATCGCCGCCTTTGAAGCAAAAGCACAGCAGGTGGCGGCATGAACGCACAAATTGCGGTGCTGGGCGGTGATGGTATCGGGCCTGAGGTTTGCGCGGTTGGCGTCGAGGCGCTCACGCGTATTGCGGCCCGATTTGGGCATCAATTTGATTTTGTCGAAGCCGCCATCGGTGGCATAGCGATTGATCAATTTGGCGATCCGCTGCCGCCTGCAACGCTGGCAGCATGTCAAGCGGCCAATGCGATTTTATTAGGCGCAGTCGGCGGGCCAAAGTGGAGCGATCCCAATGCCAACGTGCGCCCTGAGCAAGGTTTGCTCAAACTTCGCCAAGCCTTAGGGTTGTTCGCCAATATCAGGCCGGTCAAGCCGCACCCGGTTGCGCTGCAATTCGCGCCGATCAAAGCCGAGCTTTTAACCGGTGTTGATTTGGTCGTGGTGCGCGAGCTAACTGGCGGCATCTATTTTGGCGAAAAGCACAAGACAGCCGACAGCGCCAGCGATTTATGTGTCTATCAGCGCTTTGAAATTGAGCGCATTGTGCGGGTAGCGGCGGAGCTGGCACAAACCCGGCGCGGCAGGCTAACGCAAGTCGACAAGGCCAACGTGTTGGAAACTTCAAGATTGTGGCGGCGCGTGACTGAAGAAATCGTGCGCGCTGAATTTCCCGAACTTGAGTTGGAACACATGCTGGTCGATTCCGCCGCCATGCACTTAATCAGCCGCCCAGCCAGCTTTGATGTAATCGTAACGGAGAATATGTTCGGCGATATCTTGACCGATGAAGCCAGCATGCTGGCGGGCTCGCTGGGATTGTTGCCGTCAGCCTCGATGGGCTCCGGCAAAGGCCTGTACGAGCCGATACACGGCTCCGCGCCGGATATTGCCGGTCTTGGCATCGCCAACCCAATCGCTACCGTGCTCAGCGCGGCGATGCTGCTGCGGCATTCGCTGAAGCTGGAAGCCGAAGCCGCGCATCTAGAAGCGGCTGTTGCCAATGTTCTCGACGCCGGTCCGTACCCAAAGGATTTGCGCGGCAATGCCAGTACAGCGGAGATTGCAGAGGCGATTTTTAGACAGATAAAGGCAAATGGCATATGAAAAAAGTTCAGTGGTTTTTAGCTTTGATGGTTCTACTTTGCGCTTGTGTAGGGTCGCCATATTTGGCGGTAAAACCAAATCCAAAACTTCCGGAAAACGGCGCAGCGTGTCCAACGATGGGCGATTTGCAAGGCCTTAAACCAGTCGCTACTCCGAAAGCAGCGCTTCGGCGCGGAATAGGGGGTTGGGTTGTGCTGCAATACGACGTCGAAGCAGGTCAAATGGTCAACATAAAGGTTTGGGATTCAAGCCCTTCAGGTCTCTACGACAAAAACATGGTTGCCTCTTTCGAGTCGGCTCAAACTGCATCGGCAATCTTTGCGAAGGGCTGTTATTACTCACAGAGTTTCACGCTTTTGCAGCGTAAATAGAATCGCCCAAAGATTACGCCAGCGCTAGTTGGACGCACATACATTTTAACTTTTGCCAACGAAAAAAGCGCCACAAGGGCGCTTTTTTCGTTGCATAAAATGGTTTACTTAACTTCAATCAGTTTGATTTCAAACTGTAGTGCTTGGTTTGGGCCAATCGAGCGTGGGCCGCGTTCGCCGTAGGCTTTTTCAGGTGGCAAAAATACTTGCCAGGTATCACCCACGCGCATTAACGGCAGAATTTCCTGCCAGCCTGGTAGCACTTGATCTACTTTGAATTTGGCTGGCGTGCCGGTGGCAAACGAGCTGTCAAATTCTTTGCCATCAATCAGCGAACCACGGTAATGCACGGTGACATCCGATTGCGCGGTTGGACGCACGCCGTTACCTTCATCAATCACCCGATATTGAATGCCGGATGGCAGGGTTATAACGTTCTTCTTGACCTTGTTCTCTGCCAAAAACTTGGTGCTCTTGGCTTTGTTTTCAGCTGCGACTTTCTTGAAGGCGACTTCCGATTCGGCGCGCATTTTGTCTTCGAGCGAATACAGCTGCATGCCCATATCTTCACGTTTAACGGTCGGCTCTTTCTTGCCGTAGCCATCTTGCACGCCTTTAAGCACGGTTGCGACATCAACCGGCGCCTGCGTCATGATCATATCGAGCCCGAGCTTGTAGCCCAGCGCGTAAGACAGCTTATTCTTATCGAGCGGCACCGGCTTAGGCGCGGCTTGCGCGGCATCTTGAGCGGACACAGCGGCTGAAAATGCAAACGCCGCGGCGACTGCAAGCAATTTTAAGGTCATTAAATTCTCCAAGGGTGGCGTCCGCTGGACAGTGCGGATCGATAAAGTGGCGCGAGTGTAGTCAGTGCGCGCTGAAGGAATAAGCCAGCGAGGTGCGCAGGTCAAACTTGATTCAGTCTAATCCAGGCTAATTCAGTTTTGCTGGTGGTATTGCACGACGCGTTCGACCTCGTTTTTCGAGCCCAAAATGACTGGCACACGCTGATGTAGGCTGCTGGGCACTACATCTAGCATGCGCTGGCGGCCCGTACTGGCGGCGCCGCCCGCTTGTTCGATGATGAAACTCATAGGGTTAGCTTCATATAACAAGCGCAGCTTGCCGGGCTTGCTGGCATCTTTTAAATCATAGGGATACATAAAAATGCCGCCTCTGGAGATCACTCGATGCACATCCGCGACCATAGACGCCACCCAGCGCATATTGAAATCAGCGCCGCGCGGGCCGGATTTGCCGGCATTGAGCTCGCCAATGTAGCGCTGCATCGCAGGTTCCCAAAAGCGTGCATTACTGGCGTTGATCGCATATTCGCGGGTATCAGCCGGCACAGTGGCTTTTGCGGTGGTCATTCTAAAACCGCCTGCTTCCCGATCCAGGGTAAAGATATAAACGCCGTGGCCAAGCGTTAACACCAAAATTGTACTCGGCCCGTAAACAGCATAACCGGCTGCAACTTGTTGACTGCCAGGCTGCAAAAACGCCGCTTCCTCGACCACATCACTGCTGCCAGTCCAGTGTTCTGGGCAGCGCAATACTGAAAAAATCGTGCCGACCGACACGTTTACATCAATATTCGATGAGCCGTCTAGCGGATCAAATATCAGCAAATACTCGCCTTTGGGGTAGCGATTTGGAATCGCGTAAGGGTGCTCCATTTCTTCACTGGCAATCGCTGCCAAATGGCCGCCCCATTCATTGGCTTCTAGCAATATTTCATTGCTGATGACGTCGAGTTTTTTTTGCTGCTCGCCCTGAATATTCTCACTGCCCGCAGCGCCTAAGTTATTTACCAAAGCACCCTTGCTAACCGCAATGCTGATGGCTTTGCAAGCACGCGCTACCACTTCAATCAGCAGGCGCAAATCTGCGTTGATATTGCCGAATTCGCGCTGCTGTTCAATTAAAAACCGTGAAAGAGAAATAGACATTGGGTAGGTCAACCTTGTTTAAAAAATTTGCGAAACTTGCATAGCGGTTGCGGAAAAAAAGCCCATCAAAAAGAAAATATAAGCAAATCTCAGGTAGCGATATTTGTGGCGAGCCAGGTACGTGCCGATGCTGTACAAATCATTTGACAGCACTTCGTAAACATTCGGATCTGAGCGCAAAATCTCGCCCATAATCTTAAAAAAACGATCTCTGGGCAGCTCAGAAAAGTGCGCGAAAAATATCGGGTTAAACCACTCCGGAAGTTGATCTGGATTACCTAAGTTCAGCGGCTTATATTTGGGCAAAACCGCCAGAATCGCCATAAACATGGCAGCAAGCGTAAACCCTGCCAGCACCAAAATTGTCGGCCGCAGCTGCTCATCATTGATCCGGCTCATAGAGATCGTTAAAACCAATGAGCTAACAGTAATTAGCATATTGGCTTTGTTATCGGCCATTTGCGAAAGCTGCATATGATGCCGCTGCGCTGTTTGCATCAAGTAATCTGACGAATTTCGCCCAACAACGCCAGCAAAATCCGCGCGATGGCCAATGTGCGAATCCGGTGCGTATTCAGCAGGCAGATGCATCGGGGGTTTGATTTTTTCAGTGCTCATTCGCCAGCTCCCAAGCAATTCGTGAATTTAGCGTATTTGCTGGAAAAAAACTGGAAAAACTAGCTCGCTCAAAACTCTGGATCCCAATCCACTTTGACTGTTCTAGTCTGCATATCGACTTCAATCACATGCATGCCGGGCGTAAACGGTAGCAAACGCTCGCGCTCGCCTTTAACTTGCATGACATCATTGCTGCCGGTTTCCAGCATGGCGGTTATGCTGCCAAACTCAAAGCCTTCAATGCCTACCACGCGTAGGCCGATCAAATCGTGCCAGTAATATTCACCCGCGGCAGGTTTCGGAAACTGACTGCGCAGAACGCGAATTTCAAAGCCCTTCATCGCTTCAGCGTGCTCCCTGGTTTCCATATCCGGCAGGCGTGCGACCAATTGACCACCGGCGCCGCGCAGTTTTATGGGCACCACGCTGCGTACATCGGATTCACGCACTAGCGTCCAGGGTTTGTATTTGAAAATTTGCTCAGGCGGCTCGCAGTAGCTTTTCAGCTTCACAGCGCCTAGCACGCCTTGCGGGCCAATGATTACGCCGACCACAATCATGGGGTCTTGGCTTGATTCGCTAGTCATTAAAACCGTTCCTTCAAATGCACTTAGTTAAGGCGTAAAAAAACCCGAGCAAGCTCGGGTTTTGATTTTTTGCAAGTCGCCAAAAGATTAGGCTGCCGCAGCAACTTTGGCTATGCGCGTGCGTTTGATAAGTGACGATACTTTTTCAGTAGGCTTAGCACCAACGCCGATCCAGTAAGCCACGCGTTCCATGTTTAGCTCAAGTGAGACTTCTTTGCCGAGTGCGACGGGATTGAAGAAACCTAGCTTCTCAATGTTATTGCTGTCACGCGCGGTGCGGTCAGTACTAACAACGACATGATAGAACGGACGGCCTTTGCAACCAGCGCGAGACAAACGAATTTTAACCATTGTGCGTAAATCCTATTATTTAACTGTGTCAAGTAACTTTGCCGAGTTAACTCGACGTGCAGGCAGCGCAGGGTGCGCTCCCGTTTTTGAGCCGCAGATAGTATCAATTTGAGCCTGTGATTGTACGATGGCAGCGCTGTAAGCCAGCGCGGGTTCATCAAAATGACGCAGGCTGCCGCAGCCTTAAGGATAAGTCGGCGCCAGTTTAAGGTCCGTTGATCGGCTTAAACCTCAAAAATTTGGCTAGTGTCTTAGCAAATAATTCGGTTGCTAATCGGTTTCATCTAATCGTCACCAAACTGACAAACCCGCGCCACACTTGGAGCTCAGCGTTCAGGCATGACGAAATTGCGCAGCGTTTTTATCAGCGACACCCACCTCGGCGCTCCGCACGCGCATGCGGGGGAATTGGCAGCCTTTCTGAAAACACTAGCTTGCGAAAAGTTGTACTTGGTCGGCGATATAGTCGATTTGTGGTGGGTTGCCCGAAAACGCGTGTGCTGGACGAAAAACGAAACGCGCGCGCTTGATTTACTGCGCAAACTGCCCAAGCGGGGCATTGAAGTGATCTACATTCCTGGCAACCACGACTGCGCGCTGCGAACGGTGGGCGGGCAATTGCTGGCCGGTATTCAAGTGCGATCGCGCACTGAGCATCAATTATTGAGTGGGCGGCGGCTGCTGGTCACGCATGGGGATCAGTTTGATCGCTATGTACGCTTTGACGCATCGCAAAAAGCTTTGGGCGAGGTGATTTACGACGGCTTGCTGAGCTTTGACGCGTTTGCCAATGCCATGCGCAAGCGCTTTGGCGTGCGGCGATTTTCACTGGCAAGTTGGATCAAATCGCGCAATGGCAAAGCGCAGCAATATTTGAATCGCTTTGAGGAAGTCGTCATAAATCATGCGCGTAACAAAGGTTTTGACGGTGCAGTATGTGGGCACATTCACCGCGCCAACTTACGCGACAGTAGCGGTTTTGCCTACGCCAACTGTGGCGATTGGGTAGAGAATTTGACCGCGATTGCTGAGGACGAATTTGGCAACCTGATTCAGCTCAAATGGGCTGATAACGCGATGCATGCCGCAGCAACCATTGAGCGTAGCGCCATGCCTGAGTTGTTAATAGCGGCCTAGTTAGCCGCTACAAACTTTCAGTCAAACTAACGACTAACGCAGCCTGATACTGGCGCCACGCGATGGGCACGATAAAAGCGCGCTGGCCGAGTTTGAGTGTTTTTAGCTCATCTTTCCCCGTTAAAACACGTGGCACGGATATTTCGAACTCGTGCCCGAAGACGCGCCGCGCATTGCCGCTAATCGTATTAGCCACTTCACCAACGACATCGGCCATGACCTGCTCATTAATCTCCGTGCGGCCGTGTTTGACTAAAATATGCCGAATTAACGCGCTGGGCGCGGTAAAATAAATACTGCCAACTCTTGCACCGGATACGCTAATAACGCCTGTGTAATCCAAAAGCGGCACGCCTTCATCTGGCACTAAATAAGGTGCTAATACTTCGGTGCCCGCATCAACCATGGTCGAGAAGCATTTAACGGTGCCTTCAATCAACGCCTGAATGTCACTTTCTTCCATTTTCTATTTTCCCTGTGCGCGCTTAATGAGTATTTGAATCGCGTCGCTTAATTGAATGTCGGTAAACGGTTTCAGCAAAAAGCCGCGCGCGCCGCGCTTTAGCGCATCAATGGCGGTTTTTTTATCGGCTAGCGCGGAGACAATCAATATGTTGACTTTCGGATTGCGCTTCATCATGGCGGCTGAAGTTTGTACGCCATCGAGCTCAGGCATAGTGATATCCATGGTGACGAGCTCAGGCTTGTGGTAGTCAAACACCGCCAGCGCCTCGATACCATTGCTGGCGCTCAAAATGTTTTTTATTTCGGGTATTTTTATTGCGCGCTCTATGCGATCACGAATAAAGGATGAATCGTCGACAATAAGCAGCTTCATTACAAGCCCGAAGGCAGTTTGATTCGAAACTGGGTGTATTGATTTTGTTGAGTTCCAACGGCAATTTTACCACCCGCCCGTTTCACTGCCGCCATAACCACATCTAAACCCACACCGTGGCCGGCTGATTCGTTGGTGCCGTCTTGCGTGCTAAAACCCGGCTCAAATATCAAACCCGCTAACTGGCGAGGATCAACATTTGCGGCCTGATCGGCGCTGATTTTGCCCATCGTAATCGCTCGCTGCTTGATCATGGCGAAGTCCAAGCCCCGACCATCATCACGAAACAGCACTTCATAGCCGTCAGCGACTGCCACCAGCTGCGCTTGAATTTTACCCGCAGCGGCTTTACCTGCCTGAGTGCGCTGCGCCGGGCTTTCAATACCGTGCGCCAATGCATTGCGGCTCAAATGCACCAAAATATCACTGATAGTTTGTTTGAGCGGCGCGGGAATTGCGATTTTGTCAAATCCGCTGCACAGCAATTCTGCACTTTTCCCGAGCTTTTCTGCCGTCCGCGTAACCGCTTGGCGAATCATATCGAGCTGAAGCGGGGAATCGAGTTTTATCGCCGGTTCGTTGGCTTGAATCGCCGCTGGAATTTGCGCTGCTGCGCTCATCGGCGCGGGTAATTTGGCTGCTAGTTGCTTTAATTTAGATAAGCGATCATAAAGCTCATCGAGTTTGATTGTAAGTGCAAGAAAATCGTTGCCGTTTAAATCTGGTTTGGCGCGCAGTTGCGAAAGTTCTTGTTCGGCATCGCTTGCTGCCGTGGAAATAACCCGCAAGTTTAACGCCGCAGTTTCGCCTTTCAGGGTGTGAATCGGGCGGAATACTTCATCAATCAGCATACGATAAGCGCTTTCGCCACGGCCGGCAGATTTTAGTTTGTCATTCGCCTCATCGAGCAGCTGCCGATAGCGGGTCAAACGATCATCCAGTACACCCCGGTCGATACTCAACGCGCCGGTAATAAGCTCTAGCGTTTCGCCCATATTTTGATCGCCTTGCTTTTCTAGCTTCGCGACCTGTTCTTTTAATGCGGTTTCCTGGCTTATGTCATTGACCGTCACTAATAAATGCGACAGTTTTCCGCTTTCAATGACTCGTTTAAATCCAAAGTTGAGCGTGCGTTTTTCATTCCGGCCTGATGCATTTGGAATCATCGCGCTCACTTGATCCAACGGATTCACATCTTTAATCAAGTTTTCATCAACTTGATCACCGAAAAGCAAATCCATATAGTCACGAGCGGTTGAAAGCGTGTCGCTATCTGCCATTTTAGCGAATAGCGCAAAAAAATCTTTACCGCCCAAATCGGCTTGTCCAAGTATTTTCTCAAGCTGAGTTGAGTATTGTGAACTTAATTTAAAGTTGGAATCGAGCAGCATCAATCCGCTCGGCACTGTGCTGAGTATTTCAGTCATTTGGCTTCGCGCAGCGTTTACCTTTTTAAGCTGGCGCGAAAATAGCCAAATCAAAAAGCCAATAAAAAGCGCACCTAAAATCGAAGCGATATACTGCAACCTAGACAGCCGGTTTGCAGCATCGAAACTTGAAAATGAGATTAAGCCAACAAACGTTGATAGCGTTCGGCTCATCTCGGCGTCCTTTTCAAGTGCGAACTTGAACGCACTTTGCACTGCCGAGGGCGTCGGCCTCGTGCCTGCGATGGCGGGTTTTAAGTTGGCGGCAATATCGCTCCACAGTGAAGCCAAGGTTTGCGCCGCCTCACTTACATCGCCGGTCAAGTTGCTACGATTTACGGTTGCAACGCCCGCCCGTCCTAAATCAACGCTACCGCCCCCGGTAAATGCTGCGGTGGCTTCATCCAGCAGCTTGGCACTGATGCGTAGGTTACTGAGTGCTTCTTCACGTGCGGCATCGGCAGCGATTTGATCTTCCGCACCGCTATCGGCAAATCGTAGCTCATACAAGAACCGCATGACGCGCTGCCATTCCAAGCGTTCGCGGCCCGCGATCTGAACATTGACGCCGTTTGCGTCCAAGACGCCTGCGCTTTGTTTGCTCATCCAATACAGCGTGCCAGAGGCCACCAAGAACACCAATACCAGCGCTGAGACCGGGCTTAGAAACAGTTGTCGAAGTTTTTTCATAACACCCAAACGTGAAAATCAAGTTTGACTATGGCCTAAGCCGAGTCAATCAACAAGGCAAATAAGTGTCACTAAGTATCAACTCGAAATTCATCAAGGTGTGTGTTTCAGTTCTAAATCGCAGCCGCACCTATGTCACGATCTTGTCATGCCAGCGCGGCAGTCCTGCGCTATCATCGCGCAAATTTTTTGACGGGTGATTTATGCGTTTCTTTACAGCTATTGCGATGGGCTTGGCATTTTTGGGTAGCGCGCAGGCGCAGGTAGTGCTGACGAGTGCCAATGTTGCAGTCACGGAGAACCTGGATTCGCTTGCAAATACAGGCACCAGCGCGGTATTTCCAACCGGTTGGGGCAGCGCGGAAACGGGCACCAATGCTAACGCGACTTACACCGCAGGCACCGGCTCCGCCAATGGCGGCGATACCTACAGTTTTGGCGCATCCACAGCAACTGAGCGCGCGCTCGGCGGCTTGCAATCTGGCAGCTTGATTCCTCGTTTCGGCGCAAATTATCAAAACGGTACCGGCGCTGTACTCACCGGTTTGACCATCAGCTACACCGGCGAGCAGTGGCGTTTGGGCACGACAGCCCGCGCGGATCGCCTTGATTTTGAGTATTCGCTGGACGCGACCAGTCTCAGTACCGGCACCTGGATCGCAGTTGATGCGCTAGATTTTTCCTCACCATTCACTACCACTGTTGGCGCAGTTGATGGCAATGTTGCCGCGAATCGAACCACCATTACGTCAACGATCAGCAGCTTAAACATTGCCAACGGTGCAAATTTTTGGATTCGCTGGAACGATTTTAATGCTACCGGTGCCGATGATGGCTTGGCTGTGGATGATTTTTCGATCACCCCGATTGGCAGCGGCAGTGCGATTGGTTTATCAATTAACGATATAAGTGTAGTTGAAGGCAATGCAGGCACGGTGTCGGCTACCTTTACGGTCAGCTTAAACGCACCAGCCCTGGTTGGCGGCGTTACTTTTGATATCGCAACTGCAGGCGGAACTGCAACTGCTGGCACCGACTACGTCGCACTAGCACAGACCGCGCAAACCATCGCAGCGGGCAACACCAGCGCGCAATTTTCCGTCACGATCAATGGCGATACCACTGTTGAACCCACAGAAACCTTCAATATCACAGTCGCAAATATAGTCGGCGCAGTAGCGAGCGACGCGCAAGGCTTGGGCACGATTACCAACGATGATGTCGTGCTTACGCCGATTAGCGGCGTGCAAGGGGCGGGCTTGGTTTCACCATTGGCGGGCCAAGTAGTAACAGTTGAAGGCATTGTGACCGGCGTCAAAACTAACGGCTATTTTTTGCAGGATCCGAACTTGCCAACAGCTAGCAACAGCGCATCGCGCGTAGCGGGCGGGCGTGATGGTAATCCAGCAACTTCCGAAGGCATTTTGGTATTCACCGGCGCTGCGCCACCGGCGGCCGTTGTGCTCGGTGCGCGCTTACAAGTTACCGGTACAGTGTTGGAGTTTGTACCTGCGACCGATCCCGCACAGCCGCCCACCACTGAATTGGTCGCGCCTTTCGTGGTCACGCAAATCAGTACCGGAAATGCGTTTCCAGCACCCATAGCCATCAGCACCATTGACCCCGCAGGCAGCTTTAATCAACTGGAAAATTTAGAGCACATGCGGGTTAGCTTCGCCGGCTTGCGGGTAGTTGGCGGCACTGATGGCTTTACTAATGAGCCGAACGCGACCGGCACCACGAACGGCATTTTGTGGGCAACGTTGCCCAGTGCTGCGCGCCCACGTCGCGAGCCTGGCATTGATATTCGCGAAACGTTGTTGCCTGCAACGCCCGTCACCGTGCCGCGTTTTGACACAAACCCTGAAACGATCCGATTAGACAGCGATAGCCTAGTCGGCGCACCCGCACTTGATTTAGCAGCGGGCCAAACTATCAGCGCGATCACTGGCGTATTGGATTACGGGCGCCGGTTTTATACCTTCCTGCCCGATCCAGTGCAAACGCCCGTGCTGAGTTTTGGCGCAGCACCGGTCCCGAATGCGGCGAGTGCGATTGCAACCGATGAACTTAGCGTTGCCAGCTACAACTTGGAGCGCTTTTTTGATGACGTCAATGACCCATTGACTGGCGATCCGGTGTTGACTGCAGTAGCGTATCAAGCGCGCTTGACTAAAGCTTCCTTACAAATCCGGCAGAACTTAGCTAGTCCAGATGTGGTTGGCGTGATTGAAGTCGAAAACCTCACAACACTGCAAGCACTTGCTGCGCGCATCCTTGCTGATGGCGGTCCGAGCTACAGCAGCTTCTTGGAAGAAGGCAACGATCCTGGTGGGATTGACGTTGGCTATTTGGTCAAGATAAGCCCCGTTGTTGGTACCACCGCGCGCGTTAGCAATATTGTGGTGACTCAGCTTGGCAAAACTGCGACGTATTTGAACCCAATCACCAACGCGCAAGATTTACTTAATGATCGCCCACCGCTGCAGCTGACAGGCACGGTCAACACCGCCACGGGCAGCGCGACATTTGTGGTCATCCACAACCATTTACGCAGCTTTTTGGGCGCCAATGATCCAGTCGATGGCGTGCGCGTGCGCGCCAAACGCTTGGCCCAAGCAGAGTTCCTGGCGAACGCCGTGCAGGCCCACCAAGCCGCGACGCCAACTGAGCGCTTGTTCGTCACCGGCGATTTGAATGCGTATGAGTTTAACGATGGCCTAGTCGATGTCGTTGGCACGATTTTAGGAAGCCCGGCACCGGCTAATTTGGTCACGCTGGCGGGCGCTGACTTGGTCAATCCAAATTTGAATCGTTTGGCTGACGCCAGCGCGGATTACAGCTACGTGTTTGATGGCTTCATTCAAAACATCGACCATATTTTCGTCTCGCAAGGATTAGTTAATGGCTCAAGTGCGCGTCGGCTTGAACACATCCGCATCAATGCCGACTACCCCGAAATTGCTCGCAACGTGGCGGATAACAAGCGCCTATCTGATCATGATGCGTTGGTGGCGTACGTCAAAATTCCAGCTCTTGGAACAGCGGATATTTTCACTTCTTGTGCGCTGCAATCCACCACCGCAGCTCCCGCCGTCGGTGTAGCAGTAAGCTACACGGTGCAAATGACGCCAGCTATAGCACAAGGCTCCGTTACAGTAACCGCCAATACCACAGAAAGCTGCACCGCAGCGGTGGCTGCGGGCACCGCCATCTGCACCATCACCTATGCCAGCGCAGGCCCACGCACGTTGAGTGCTGCTTTCACAGGCGCCACACCGTTCCTAAACAGCACTTGCGGTCCGCTCAATCAAACGATTGGAGTAACGGTTGGCGCGAACGTGTTGACCAGTTCGATCAATCCTAGCCGAGTCGGGCAAGTCGTGGCTTACACGGCAAGCGTGACTGGTTTAAATCCTACCGGCAATGTCAACTTCACGTCAGGTGCTATTACCTTTGGTGCTAGCCCGTTAACTGGCAGTGGGAACACCAAGCAGGCCGTGCTCAACACCAATGCGCTGCCGGTTGGAACGTTTAATTTGATCGCACGCTACAGTGGGGACGCCAATAATGCACCGAGTGATTCGCAAATACTGATCCAAGTAGTGCAGCCTGGCTTGACCAGCACCACGCTCAGCGCGAATCCTGCCAGTGGTAATGCGTTTGAGCCGGTGACGTTGACTGCCACCGTTGCTGTGCAAGCGCCAGCGGTTGGCCCAGCGATGGGCGATGTTGCCTTTTTTGTCGATGGTATCGAAGTGGGACGCGCGACGCTTATCAACGGCGTTGCAACGCTACGTTTGGCCTCGGTGGGCATCGGCTCAAGGCGCTACAGCGCGAACTACTTGGGCAATGCCGCGTTTAGCGCATCAAGCTCAGCCGTGCAGTTAGGGCAAATTACCGTTCAGCAAATTCCGACCCACAGCAATCTTGGACTGGCGCTGCTGGCGTTGCTGCTGATGGGCTTTGGCCTATTTGCCGCGCGCCGCAACTTGCATTAATTAATAACGATGGGCCCGCTCGCTGGCGTTCGCGTATTGGATTTATCGCGCGTGCTGGCCGGGCCCTGGGCCGGGCAGTGCTTGGCGGATTTCGGGGCAGATGTTATCAAGATCGAAAAACCCGGTTCGGGCGATGACACCCGCACCTGGGGCCCGCCCTGGCTAGACTTGCCCGAGGCAGGTGCACGCCAATCGGCATACTTCTTAAGTGCGAATCGCGGCAAGCGCGGCGCTGCGATTGATTTTACCCAGCCCGAAGGCGCGGATTTGGTGCGCGATTTGGTCAAGCAAAGCGACGTCGTTTTGGAGAACTTCAAAGTCGGCGGCTTAGAAAAATATGGTTTGGATTTCGCCAGCTTACTCACGCTCAAACCCAGTTTAGTTGTTTGCTCGATTACTGGCTTTGGGCAAACCGGGCCATATGCAGATCAGCCCGGCTACGACGCCATGATCCAAGCGCAAGGCGGCATCATGAGTTTGACCGGCGCGCCCGATGGCGAAGCGGGTGCTGGGCCGCAGAAAATCGGCGTGGCCGTGGCAGATTTGATGACCGGCATGTATGCGGTGTCGGCCGTTTTAGCCGCACTTTTGCACGCGCGCAGCACCGGTATAGGTCAGCATATTGATTTGGCACTACTGGACACACAGGTCGCTTGGCTGGCTAATCAGGCGATGAACTACTTGGTCGGTGGCACAGTACCGCAGCGTTTGGGCGCCGCGCATCCGAACATTGTGCCGTATCAAAGCTTTGCTACCCAGGATGGCTTTATCATGTTGGCGGTAGGCAATGATCGTCAATTTGCGAGTTTTTGCGCTGCCGCTGGGTATGCCGACGTAGCAGAAGACGAACGGTTTAAAAGCAACGCCGCGCGTGTTGCGAATCGGCAAGTTCTAGTGCCGATAATCGAGGCTTGGCTTTTGCTACGCGAAACCGACACGTGGCTAGCAGCGCTGAATGCGGTAAACGTGCCATGCGGGCCGATCAATGACTTAAAGCGCGTATTTGAGCATCCACAAGTTAAAGCGCGCGGCCTGCAAATTCAGCTGGCATCGCACGGCGCGCAGGTGCCACAAGTAGCAAACCCGGTGCGATTTTCTGCGACACCCATTGAGTATCACGCCGCACCGCCCACACTGGGTCAAGACACGTTCGCAGTGCTAGCGGAAATTGGGGTTAGTCAGGCAACATTTGATGCGTTAAAAGCGCGCAAAATTATTGCTTAAAATCATTCCACGTTTAGCCGCAACGCATCGATAAAGTTCAAATCCAGCGTCAAGCCATCCAGCGCCCGCAAGCTAAGTTCGCCCGTGGCGCGCACGAGGAGTGATTGGGCTAGTCTAACGGGAATTTCGTGGCTGGATATCTCACATGTTATTCCGCCTTGTATTTCTGATGGCATGCTTTGCACGCCTCTCCGACTTTGGCGAACTGCACTTTGATACGTTCAAAATCAGCGGATCCGCTAACTTTGGATAGCACGGCAGACTCGGTTTCAAAAGTCTTCATTTTTGCTTGAAAATCCGCCCAGTCTTGCCAAATGGCCGGCAGCGCTTCGGTTGCTGCACCTTTGTCAGAACCCGCCGGGAAACCCTCCAAAAGCGCCGGTGCAATTTGCGCAATGCGCCTGGCATTGCGGGCAAATTTCGCTTTGTCATACGGAATGGCGCCGCGCACCATGCCTGCCATTGGGCTCCAGTTCCAAACAATCACGTGATAGGCCGCTTTTCGGTAGCCGATGGCTTGTTCAGGCTTGACTTGGGCCGAGGCTGTATTGGCAGAGAGCATCGCAAGCAGCAAAGTTAAGCTGAAATATACGCTGAAATGTTTGACGGCATTTCGAATGGCTGGCATGGGTTTCTCCTTGATTGGTGCGCGATTCTATCGGCGAAATTACAACGTTGAGCAGCAAAGATTACGAATTAGCCGGATTGCTTGCATTGGCGGAAGGTGCAGCGTTGAGCGCCTTACTCCAGGCAGTCTCTTTTTCGGCGGATTCACCGCTGTCATTTTGCATACGAACGGTTACTGCACTTGGGGTAAAGCCTTCGGGCAGAAAAATCGTGCCATCGAAAAGCTGGAAATATTTGAATGCGTAGGTCAATTTGTCATTGTTTCCTTCGCCAACCATTTCACTGTATTTGAGGCGTTTGATTTTGCCGTTTAATGTGCCGCTGACGCTAAAATTGATGCGACCGCGCGCCATCGTGCCGCGCTTCAAATTTTGACTCAGTGCAAAGCGAAAGTTAAAAACGCGCGGTTCTGCAGTGGATTGAATCAAAACTTCCTGTACGCCGAGCGCGTCAACATTGCCACCGCCAGTGAATTTTTGGAAGAACGATAAGTCGGCGCGCATCGCATTCATTTCATCGTTGCGGGCTTCCAAATCGCGCTGCAGCGCGGCTTTAGCTTCTTCTGACACTTGCAAACCGCGATCGGCTCGGCTTAACAGCGTGCGCAATTCATTGATGTTGCCCTCGAGTGCAACGACTTGGATTTGCGTTTGTTTAAGCTGCGCTTGAGTTTGCATGAAGCCGGGCGTCATCGTCATTTTACAAAAAATATACAGCGCTACGAGGCTGGCGAGCCAAATGGACGCAAGCAGCGCGCGTTTTTTAAATATCGCGCGCGGATCATAGTGCGACACTACCAATGTGCCTGCGGCGGTCTTTTTGGTCGAAGATTTCATCAATAGCTCCAAAACTTAGCCCGCAACATCCGCGCGCCCACGCCGCACCTTAGCGGTTTGCGTTGGCGCGGCGCAATTAAACCAGCGCGTCCGTTTAGTTTGCCCATCTTGATAGTTCGGCTGATTATTCGGCTGATCAATGCGCATGCTTAGCCTGTAGAAAAATCCACCAGTGCTGAGATGCGAGCGGATTCTTCTGCTGCTAGCGGCGCTTGGATCACGCTGTCAACTTTGGCAAATCGCGGGCCCTGCCTTAGCCAGTCTGCAAACGCCTGCATGCTCAGCTCGCTGCCGGCGGCTTCAACGTATACGCAACCATTGTTCAAATTGATCGCGCAGCCGCGCAGCGCTAGCTCCCGCGCTTTCGCCTGCGTGTGAGCGCGAAACCCGACGCCCTGCACGCGTCCTGAAATACTAAAAGCGCGCGTCACGATGGACAAGTGAAACTACTTCTTCACCGGTAAAAAGCTTGCGACGATATCTTTCGCCGTTACTGGGCCCAGAAATACTTTAAGAAACTTGCCATCAGGAGCGAATACGTAAGTGGTTGGCAAGCCTTTAGGCGCCGAAGCGCCGACCGGTGGCGCGCCGTATACGTCAACTTTGGCGTTTGGGTAAGTAACTTTGAGCTTGCTTAAAAAAGCTACCAAATCCTTCTCTTCAGTGTCCTCATAGGCCAATCCGAGCAGCGCAACATCAGATCTTGAGCTTGCCAGTGCCTGAAATTCCGGCATTTCTTTAATGCAAGGTCGGCACCACGTGGCCCAGTAGTTCACTACCAAATACTTGCCGCGCATGGATTTGGCGTCGTATTTTTTACCGTCTAACAATGCGACGGTAAAATCGGCCGTTGGTTGAGTGGCTGCGGGTATGGCGACTTGTTTGGTGAATCCTGTTACAGCAAAACCAATCAGCAGCGCGAACGTGGCGAGTAGCTTCATAAAATCCTTGGATGTGAGTGTGGCTATTTGATGGCTAGACGCGTTGCTAGATGAGCTTAATTTCCCGCAATCGTTCCATCAGATACTCATGTGCGGTCAGTGGGGTTGGATATCGGCTTGGATTCTCTGCGCTTACGCAGCTTGCCAGCGTATCAATCAGAAAATCTGGGTTCGGGTGCAGGAAAAACGGAATCGAATAGCGCGGCTGGCGGCGCTTTTCGCCATCAGGATTCACCACGCGGTGTGTGGTTGAAGGCAGCTTGTGATTGGTCAAGCGCTGCAACATATCACCGATATTGACCACGATGGCATCACCTTGAGTTGGATTGTCCGCGTCCCGCTCAGGAGTCGTTACTGGCAACCAGCTGCCATCGCGGCGCAGCAGCTGCAAGCCTTCGGCGCTCGAACCAATCAACAGCGTAATAAAGTTGATATCTTCATGCTGGCCCGCGCGAACTGAGCGAGTGTCGTTGTCCTGAATCGGCGGGTAGTGAATTGAGCGCAGGATTGAATTGCCAAAATTTACTTTGTTATCAAAATAATGCTCATCTAGGCCTAAATACAGCGCAATCGCTTGCAACATGCTGGTCCCGAGTTGATCCAGCGCTTGATAAAGCCCGTAGCTGATTGTTTTGAAATCAGCCAGTTCGCTCGGCCAAAGGTTTGGCGGCATGACTGATTCGTATGCATGCCCGCTCGGCAATTCCCTGCCGACGTGGAAAAATTCTTTTAAATCAGGATGCTGCGAATCTTTCGCAGTTTCCACGCCAAATGCAGTGTAGCCGCGCGCGCCGCCGCTGCCTTTGATGTGGTAGTGCTGCTTTTGCTCAGAAGCAAGTGCGAAAAAATCTTGGAACAAGCGATACGCCTGATCCATCAACTCGCTGCTAATGCCGTGGTGCGTTACCCCGACAAATCCAAAAGCCTCGTAGCTTTCGCCAAGTTCACGCACGAACGCTTCGCGATCCGTGTGGAAGCGGCGAAAATCCAAGGTTGGAATGCTCGTTAGTGGGCTAATTTCGTGGCTCATTTTGGGCGCTCATATCTGTCAAGTAAGACCAGCATTGTGCGGCTTTTCTTTCGCGGTTGGAATCTTTGCAATAAGCGATCTAATAACGCGGCCTGATTTGCGACTAAGGCTTGACCGGTTCTGGCGAGCGCACCAAAAAATAGTAGCCGAACCAGTCACGCTGAAGCGTAACTTTTACCGTCGATGCGTTCACCAGCTGCGCATAGTCCGCCTCACCAATGCGCACTACGCTTTCGGGCACGGCGCCTTTGGCTAATTCAGGAAGATTCGCTCGGTAGTTGATCCTGCCTCGGCGCCAACGCTGGGTGAACGCGCCAGGGAATGCCACTGTTTCTTGCATTATTGGCGAGCTTGAAAAAGCAATATTGGCGCGCGCAACACTGACTAAAAACAGCACAATGAAGCTGGCAAATCCAATCGTACAGAGCTCAATTAACACCACGCGCGCCCTTGCACTATCGCCGATCCAGCGCGCCGCAAACCACAGCAGCAAAAGGCCTAAGCTTAACGCAAAAGGCAAAAAGCTAAGGTACATACCAAGCGGGTGAAAGTGGATGGGAAAGCGCTCGGCAATATGCGCAGTGGCGCTGACTGCTGCGGCAATTGCCATTCCGCTTGAGAGTGCCAGTAACAGCATCGCCTTGGCGCTTTTTTGCAAGTTTTCTGAAACCTCACCGACCATAGTACTCGGCACACGCGCGGCAAGTCGGCGCAGCGCTACGCCGACTTGCGTCAGCCATGCGGTTGACTCGTCAGCCTTGTCTTTAGAGCCTGCAAAATGCACCCAAATTCTGCCTTGATGTATGATCAATCGCTTAGGCGCGAGGTTGAAAATAGTAGTGATTTCAGTGGCGGCATCGGTATCTGTTTTAAGCCAACGCGCCACTCTAGGATCGTCGCTCTCCAGCACGAAATGGTGATCGAGAATGGGGTAGCCAGAAACAAAATCGCGGCCGATACCGAGCCATTTAAGCCACCTGCTGAGCCAGCCCTCACGCTCAACCCGCAGCGAAGCACCTCTGCCACCGGCGATGCCGATAGTTTGCTCATAGCCATGTTTCACGACGCGAAACTTGCTTTCCACCAAAAACGGCTCGTCATTACTGGGTCGAACCATTTGCTTGCCGCCCTTAAAGGCGTGTTCACGCCGCAATGTCATCGCTAAGAATGCTGCGCCTATAAACGCGACGACGCCTAGAAAAAAAACCATATTGAGTTCCTAAATTTCATCTACACCATCGGTGCCAGCAGCTCAAACCCTAAGCCAAGTTCAGCCTGCGCGTTGCCAGCCAGTAAACTCAAATAGCTTGCTTGAATTTGCGAAGCTGTGCTTTGAATATCGATGGTTAGCCAGCTTTCGCTCATAGCTAGAAACGCTTCCCAATCAGCCCGGGATTGCTGTTCAATCCAGCCCGGGCCATATTGCAGCATGCGTTTTTTGACCTGGCTCGGTGCAAAAAATAGCTGCGGTTTAGCGCCGGGCAATACGCTGGCTTCGAGGGCAAATTCTCCGCGGTGCGATATGCCGAGCACGCCGCTATAGCGAAGTAAATCGCCAAAATGCTGATGCACGCGCGCCAATAAAACTTTGCTGCCAGCAACGTCAACGAGCGCGGTGCTAATTTTTTCTAGCTGTTCAATTTCGTCGTAGCTATGCACGGCGTCAAAACAATTCGTGCGCCGCACAAACGCCAGGTTCGCCGCTGAAGTGCAGCCAATCGTGCGAATTTCGGGTGCCAGCCGCTTAAGCGCGGCGCCCAATGCCAGTGCGGTTTTGCTCGATGCGCTCAAAATAAGTACGCTGCTTTTGGCTTGCGCCTCAAGCGGAATTACCTCTGCGCGTAAAAAATCTGCGCACAGCCACGCCGTCATGTAAAGCGGGCGCAGTAGTGCATAGCGTGCTTCAGCCATCGCATCTTCCCGCGGCTGCCAGCGCTGATAGAGCTGATAAACCGCAGGCAAATCGGCGCGCTGCTGCGATTGGTCGGCAAAGTTTGAATTGCCCAACCACGCAGGTTGCAATACGGCGTCGTTGGCGAGTGGCCAATAGCCATAAGCGCGCATACCGATAGGAAACTCAGTAAGTGTGGATTCCAGCACGCGCGCAAATCCCCAAACCGGCAGCAGGCCAAAGCCTTCAACAGTCGGAAAAAATTGCCAATACGACATCTTATCGCCTAAATCGGCATAAGTAATGTTGTTGGCCGACAACCCAAAGCGCTCCAAAGCGAAACGCACGAATCCGGAAGCGAGCGGCTGCGGCTCTGCTTTGACCCATGCCGTGTTCTGCAAATGATTGCGGTCAATTCGAAACTCGAGATTTGCTGGGATTGCTTGCATAGGGATTCCCTTGTTGATTGAGTTAAAACGCTTAGCAACTTCAACGTAGCATAAGTTAATCGCCAAGCGTCATTTGCCGTTTTCCCTCTGTCAAATGTCGGCGCCATTTTGGCCCACGCGCGTTGGCATCGGCTTCGACTTGTTCAAGCCTTCCTGGCTGCGTAGATTGCAATAGCTGATAAAGCGCACGGGCTTGCGCGATATCCTTAAAGGCCTTGGTACGCTGCGAAACGGGCCGCAACGCGCTAACAATCAATTTGTGTACCGCATAGCGGGCTGGGTCAGGCGTATTTACTAGGCACGCATTGGTATTACTTAGCACTGCGCCTTGCTGGACATCTTCAAGCGAAAACTCAAGAAAGGGCAGCGCTTGAAATTGTGCGTTGAAGGCTTTGACGTGTATTAAAGATTTATTGCTGCGGTTGGTTGGGGTAAGGAAATCCAAAACGAATCCAGGGTCAGCAGGATTAATAAAGCGCCCACCGCGCAATCCATCCAAACTTGCTGCTGGCACAAATCCCATTTTCAGACTGTTGATCACATCGCCTAATTCCAGCTTCGCGTTGCTGGGTAGCGCTACCGACATCTTGCTGCCCGCGTGCGCAAAGTCTGAGTCTTGCGTTCGCTCTGAACTTCGCCAGCGTACACCCAACATATTGCCCGCAGTCAAAAAAGAGTGTGTGCCCACTAATAGCCCACCGGCCCTAAAAAATCCTTCATCTGCAAGCCGATTGATGACCCGAAGATGCGCGCTGGTAATCGTCATTACGCCTAATCGAGCAGCAGCCATCGCCTGTGTGCTAACCACGAGCGATGCAGTCGCTTGCTGTTTTGCATCAATTAGTGCGCGTAGCGAATCAGAATCCGCGCCCAAATAGTTTTGCACCATCGCGCCGGCTATGGTTCTGTGCTGGTAGTACCAATACGTTTTGCCGCTAACAATCTTTCGATTGAACGAGCCGGGTGCATCCGCAATACCACGCGCAACCTCGCTAACTTGAAGGCTTTCTAAAAGCTGCGCATAGGCAGTCTGTGCGGCAAGCGATAAATGGTCGAAAAGCGGAATGGGGAAAAGAGGAATAGGCATGAACTTATACTACAGAAATATTTAATGAAGTTTAAGTTACCCTAATGGCTCATTTGCCAAGGCAAACAAATTTTGGGAGCTTATTAACCCAAACGGTAGTGAAGCCACACGCAGAGCTTGGTCAAACGAGCCATAAACCGAGCCCGACGGGACAACTTCACTCAGCGCCGCAATCGCTGCAACAGCCTCCGAACAAAGTAAATCAAGCGCCCCAACGCTCCGCGCTTGAGCGCTAAATTCGCTTGCTCAAGCTGTTTTTGCACACCGGTGACGTCTCGGTACAAACGCTGGATGTGCTGATCGCGCCGCGCAATAGCCACGTTTAAAACCTGCATATCTTGCGCATCTAACTGATGCCCAGCGCATAAGTGCGCAGATAGCGGCCGATCCACATAAATTGTCGAGTGCGTGTCTCCGAGTTCCTCAATCGGCCGGGTTTTAGTGTAGAAATACAGCGCAATTGACTTGCGACTTTTATCGGCGTGCGCTGCGGGCAAGTCAATGCGATCAAAGCCGTGCCAAGATATTTCATTGGTCTCAAAAATCACACAGCGATTGAAGCTGGGCGTGATGTGTTTGATCTGATTGCCAGGTGCGTGCGGATCGGAATGAATCTCTAGATTGCCGCCCCAGTCGGCTTGCCATTCGGGATTTAGATACACAATCAGGTTTAGCCGTCGGTGCCAACTTTCCACCGGATGACGATTGAAATCAATATGCGGATCAAGATCTTGCCCATGCCGATTTTCATGCGTGCCGCCGCCAAAGTAATACGGGTCATATAGCAAGTCCGGAATACCGGTAAGCTTGCTAACCAGTGCTAAAAACGCTTCTGATTTGACCAAATCATCCAGCGCAGTGTACTGCGCGCCTATGCCGCGGATTTGTTCCACAACCGCTTTATTGCCAAGCAATCCTGCCTCGTTAAGCGCGCGCTTGGTGTCAAATACTGGGAACTGAGCGAGCAGCGCATGGGCAAATTCGGGCGTGAAGAAATCTTCCAGTTCGACATGCCTGTAGGGCTGAGCGCTAGCAAATTCAACTGCAATCGCGTCGGCATTAGCACGGATTTGCGGATGCACGAGCGCAAGCGTCATGAGCGTTCCGGCTTAAATCCGACTAATGAGCGCATCGGTAAACTGCTCGGTGTTGGCCGAGCCGCCTAAATCACCCGTGAGCCGATCTTTCGCCGCCAGCGTGCTGCGAATCGCAACGCGGATGCGTTCCGCCTGCTCGGGCATGGCCAAGTGATCCAGCATTTGCGCCGCGCCCAGCAATAGCGCACTTGGGTTGGCAATGCCTTTGCCGGCAATATCCGGCGCAGTGCCGTGTACGGCTTCGAAAATAGCGCCGTCAGTGCCGATATTGGCTCCAGGTGCTAGCCCCAAACCGCCCACTAACCCCGCGCATAAATCCGAAAGAATATCGCCGAACAAATTGGTAGTGACGATCACATCAAACTGATGCGGATTCATGACCAGCTGCATGCAAGCGTTATCGACAATCATGTCATTGCATTCGATATCCGAGTATTCCGCCGCTACCGCGTGTGCGGTTTTCAAAAATAAGCCGGAGGTGGTTTTTAAGATGTTCGCCTTGTGCACGATGGTCACTTTTTTGCGGCCGGTGCGTTTGGCTAACTCGAACGCATAGCGCGCAATGCGGGTGCAGCCGCGTTTGCTGACTTGAATTTGCGAACTGGCGGTTTCCCCATCGGCGCTCAGCGTTTGGCCTTCGCTGCGATAGGCGCCTTCGGTATTTTCCCGCACCGTCAGCAGGTCGATGTTTTCATAACGCGATTTGGTATTCGGGAACGATAGCGCGGGGCGAATATTGGCGTACAAATCAAATCGCTTGCGCAGCTCAACATTGATGGAGGAAAAGCCCTCGCCAATAGGGGTCGTGAGCGGGCCTTTCAGGGCATTGTGGTGCTTTTGAATTAGATCGAGCGTAGCTTGCGGCAATAGCTCACCGGTTTCTTTGTGTGCGGCCAAACCGGCCAAAGCAAACTCATATTTCAAGCCGCATTTGAGCGCATCGAGCACCCGTAAAGTAGCGTCGGTGATCTCTGGGCCGATGCCATCGCCGCGAATTACACAAATAGTTGTCATTTTTTACTCTTTTGAGTTGAATAAGTCTGATATTGGGTTGTTTGACACAAACCGCTCAGGTCGTTAGGCTTCCACCTAACATATAGCGCGCTCAAGGTTGGCATCATTCGAATGCCGAACGGTAGTCAACCCGGTTTCGCCTTGCAAGCCTACTTGACCGTGTCGGTGCCAGAATTTAGGAATCTGTTTATGAAACGAGTTACATCTACTTTGGTTTCGGTTTTAACAATCGCTTCAAGCACAGTAGCGTTCGGAGTCGAGAACAATTTGCCGAGCATTACCGCTACGCCGTCAGTGGTCAGTGAGGGTGAAACGTTCACGCTAATGTTCGCGGGCACGGCTCCTGATGGCTGCGGGATAGCGGCCGATGCGCCAGTAGTATCAGGCGATAAAATTACCATTACCGTGCGGCAAAATCGCGAACGGATTTGTACGCAGGTGTTAACCCCATTTCGCCAGCCGCTCACAGTGTTTACCGGCGCAGAGCGTGCACAAGCTGGCGTATATAAGGTTTTTGTCAATAGGCTTGTAATCAGTGAATCTGGCGCTGAAAGCACGTTGCCGCTGGCCTTTGCGCTGGTGCCGGTGCGCAAATTAGGAAGTACAGATATTGCGCCGGAACCGGGCAATTGGAATTTTGAGCTAGGCGGTGAATTTGCAACCAGCGGCAGCGGGGTCGGCTTTAATATCGAGCGCCAAGGTGAAAGCGTAGTCGTACAGCCCAGTTTCTATGACGACAAAGGTATGCCGCAGTGGTATTTTTCCTCCGGCAAGCAAGAAGGCAATGCATTAAGCGCACAGCTTTATGCCGTCACCGGCGGGCAGCCGCTGTTTGGTGCATACAAGGCACCGGCGGCGATTGACCCGATTGGCCATGTCGCGATGGAATTTTTATCTCCGAGCCGCGCGACGGTATGGATCACCCAGCCCAGTGATGAAGGTTTGCTTTCGCCGCTAAAGATTATGCCCATCTCTATTTCGCGCTTTAACTATGGCTACGGTGCGCGCGCCGATGCATTTGTAGGCGATTGGATATTGGCTTCCGAAGTAGCAGCAGGCACCGATACTCAGCAGCTAAATTTTAAGAGCGGTGCTTCAGGCGCCAACACGGTATTGCGCTTCGAATCGGGCGAATTCAAATTGAACTGCACCGTCGATTTGCGCACTTCGCGCTCACTGCCGTCGGCCTGCGTATTGTTGCGCGGCAATTTACAAGTCGCGGTGTTTGATCAAGTCGGTCATACCAGGTTGCGGGGTAAAGACAGCTCGGGTAAGGCTTTGAGTTTGTTTAGGGTTGAGCCGTAATAACCAATTACTCTTTGATAGAGCTAGCGAGTAAAACCTGCGCGCTACTCAAACCCATCCTGCAAAATTACATCCAAATCGGTGACTTGCGCACGCACCCACGGCGCTCTGAAAGAGAAGTTTTCCATAGGTTCGATTTCTACTTTCACTAACGCCGTGCCGCTGGCGCCTATCCAAGAATCATCGCCGCCGTATTCACGAATCGCCGCTGAGCCTCCGCCTGGGCGGTCAATAAAGCGAACCGCGCGCAATACGATGCCAGCGGCGGTGGGTGTGCGCACTAAATCGCCTTTTTTCAAAATTTCTTCCGGCGCGCGGCCTGGGCGAATGCGCCACACACTCACAGTGTCTAACAAATCCGGTGGATTGGTGGTGGCGGCCTGGACAATGACGTCGCCATTTTCGAAAATGTTGAACAGATCAAGATCACGCCACACGCGCCCTGGCGCGGGTGCAAACGCGCCGGTATTGCCAATAATCGCCACAGGTTCCGAACCGCCATTAGCGCGCAAGCGCCAAAGCCCAGTGGTGGATGTACTGCCAGAGGTCGGGCGAATCGTCGCGCGCACCACACCGAACGGGCCTGCCGCAATCGGGTCGTATTCCAAGATGGTGTCAAACACAAAGCCCGCAACTTGCGGGCCAAACGCGCCTTCAACGCCGTTCAATAAAACGGGCTGATTGCTGCCAAGGCTGTGATGAAAAATGCCTTTGAAGGTTGGCGCGGTGTTTTCACTCTTGCCGGTAAAGTAAAACGATCCGGCACTTGAAGGTGCGATATTAGGAAGCACCGAAGTAAACACGGCATTTGCGCTGCCGGGAATATTTGGCCCGAGCGCGCCAGTGTTTTCGCTGATGACTTTAACCTGCGGCGCACCTGCGCAAAATTGCCAAATGCCGTTGCGAACCGCGATCGGTGTCATTCTTGCGATGTTACCGGCCGCGTAAATCTCACCGCGCGGGCTGGAGCTGGCATAGCGAATCGACTCGAAAAAATCGACTCCTAAAACGCCGGGTGCCCAAGCAGGATTGGTTGACTGCGTGACGCTACAGGCCACATTACCGACGCCTGGCTGATGCCGTACCAGCGCGACATACGGCAAATTTGGCGGAGTGGGCGAACGCACGCCGGCTTGCATCAGCACTGCGCCATTCGGCAGCGCATGCAGCGTGCCGAAGATATTCGGGCCACCGAGACTTTGGAAGCTCCAGCCTGCGCCTAAGGCAGGGCCTAGTGCGCCATCGGTATCAAAGCGGGCAATTTCGGTGTTGCCAGCAACACTTGAGATCCACGCACCAATCGGGGAATTGTCTAAGGTTGCGGCGGGAGCACCGGCGTATCCGGTAAACACGCGTGCGTCTTGTGCGTTGGAATCGCTAAATACGTAGGTGGTGCTGGCATTGGTTAATCGGCGAAACACGTGGCCGGATTCTGCGCCCGTGCGCCCAGGGCCAGTGCTGCCAACGATGCCGACTTGTGCGTAAGGTTGTAACGAGCCAGATAGCTCGCGCCACAGATTGTAATCGCCATTGGCTAGTCGAAAAACGAAGTTCAAATTACCGATATTGCTGTCTGAAATGACCGGACCAGGCAGCGCGATTTCATAGCTGCCAGGCGCGGGCGTACCGGGCAGCGTAATCAAGTTAGAGCTTGGCGTAAGCACCACTTGCCAGCTGGGCGCTGCGGCAGATGTGCTGACGCTGTAGCAGGCGGCAAGCATGAGCAATTGGATTGAGAATTTTCTTGGCATGCGCATTTCCTGGTTAAGCATACGACTTCGCTTTGGCTGAATATTTTGTTTCAAAAATAGCTTAACCGCTGCAATAGAATGCGTGCAACTGTCAGATCTGACAGTTGCACGGTGCTAAAGCGCAATCAATCGGCTTGAAATGGCGACTGCACAGGCTGCCAAACGGCCTTTTACACCAAAGCGACCAGCAATTTTGCTCAAGTGAAAATTCACCGTGCGCTCGCTGATATGCAGGATTTCGGCGATTTCCCAAGAGGTTTTTCCGGCCGCGCACCAACGCAGCACTTCTGCCTCACGCGTGCTTAAAATTACGTCACCAGCTGCCAAAGCAAGCGGCTTCGGTTGCGCATCGGGGTACGCATGTTTTGCAACCGAAGCGATTTTCATAATCCGCGCAGCAGCCACGCTGCTTAGCATGTGTAACTCACCTATGCATTGCTCCATGGCCGCTAGCTCGACATTGCTGTCGCTGGAAAATGTGAAAAAGCCCCAGGCAATGTTGCGGCCATTAATCGGTAAAGTTAAGCCGCCTCGAATGCCAAATGCACTAGCCAAGCTAATTTGCCGGTCGGCCTCTGGAATGTGTAGCTTTAGCGCCGGTAAGCTTATCTGGCCTCGGACGTTCCACGCCAACGCAGGCAAATCTAGCAGTGACATCAGCACGCGCGCATCCGAATCTGCGGCTTGGGCATTTTTCAAGCGCTGGTAGCTCATTGCCCAGTCATTTAGGTAGCTGTGCTGTACGAGTAGTGAGCTAAGGCCAAGCGCTTTTGTCCGCGCATTGGTAAGCAGCGCGAATCCGACATTGTCAAAACCAATCTCTGTTGCGCGCGTGCAAATCAGGCTAAACAGCGCCTCAGCAGACTCAGCCGCCATCAGCGTTTCAACCGTTTGCCAAATTGACTCAGGTGCCATAGCTAGTGCTTAGGATTAGATTACGCAGGTGGCAGTTTAAGCGCTATCGCTTTACACGGGCTACCAGCCACCTTGCGCAGATAACCGCGCCAATCGGCTGAGCTGGTTGCGCGCAGCATGACCAGTACAAATGCGGGCGAGTTAGCGCATTCGTCCAGCGTGGTTTGGATTTGTTCGACCAACTGTTGATCTGCTAGAAACGCGCTTAAAACTGGCTCTTCGAATTGTTCTGCGGGCAGCTCCTCCGGCATCATCAACTTAAGCAATTGACTTTGCCGGAATAGTGACTGGCAATCGCTAGCGCTGAGGGAGGCTTCTCTTGGGTTCTCAAGATCGCAAGATGCTTCTAACAAATCCGAAGCTACTAGACCCTCCAAATCAATGCCGCCCATTCCTAGTAATGCGAGCTGCGTCCAGGAATAGTCAGGGCGATACACAGTGAGCGCTTCGCGCAAAACGGGTTCCGGTTCGGAAAAGTAGATTTCAAAATAGCGGAGCGCCAGAACACGTGCGCGTTTAGTTAGGCCGCTGTGCAGCGGCTTTTTCAGCGCTATCGATAGCAGCTGTTTTTGCTCCATCGGATTTTCATGCAGCAAGGCATCAAACATTCCCCAAATGGAACTGCCAGTGGGTCTCCAGCGTGTGATGAGCTGGTTGAGTTTCTTAATCGCGTCTGATTTTTCAGGCTCTGCCGCCCGAATAGGGCTGCTGACTACATCATTGTATTGGTAGCTTGCCCAAATTAGCCCAGCCAGTTCATCGCGCATGGCCAGCGTAAAGCGCGCTTGCTCTCTGGCGGAAAATTCACTGCTGCTGATATCGGCGTTGTCGTCGTCGTGCAATACGAATGCCAGCATCTGCTGAACTTCAGCATCTGCCGCGATACGCGTTTCCAATCGGCGCATTCTAGCCGCCATCGCTTCATCATACTGAGCCAGTTCAATTTGCTCAGCGGGCGTCGCTGGCCGATCAGGCCGCCGGTAGCTGGTTGCGTTGGCATACATGGCTGACCAACATAAAACTAAAATGAGCATTACACGCATGGTCATTACCTTTAGTTGCTCTAACTTAAGTTGGATCACGCTATGCCTCGGTTGCTGAAGCGGTGCTGATCTACTGTAATCAGCGTTCGGATGAATTCTGACAGCGCTGCCTGGCCCCTAATGCCAATTAAGTTAGCAAGTGAATGGATAGCAGGATGTCCGCCATACGCAGATTGCGGAGCCACCAGCTGGGACTTGCCAGCGCACTCTGGCCAATGTCGGATTTGACTTTCTGTGGCGTCTAACCTCATTCCACAACTTATTTTACCGGCGCAGGATTCGCCTCAAAAACCGCCCGCAAATCCTTTGGAATTTTGGTGCTCGCTGGAAACTCCGCGCGAAAATTTTCAATGGCGCGTCTAAGCGCTTCAAGATCACCCGCGCGTTCGAGCTTGCGCAGTTTGGCAAACGCGCGCCCAAGTTCTTCAGCGGTCGGCGCTTTTTTCATCGTCTCAGTAGCTTCTGGAATCGCCACTGCGGGCGCGGCAATTTCGATCTCAGATCTGCTAATGCGTGAGCCAGACACGACTACGGAATCCAACGATTCATCGTCTGATTCACTCAAAGCGGCGGCTTTATCGGCAGCGATGCCAGCATCGACCGCTGCAAAAGACTCTTCAATCGGCTGCGCTAGCTTCGCCGCATAAGGCTTGTCGTCGGATTTTGTTTCGAATTCTTTGGCCTTAGCCATAGGCTCGTTAGTTTGTACAACTGCATCAAGAGTGTCTTCTGAAGCTGTTCGCGAACTTTCTGGAAACGCTTGCGGTGCGGGTGCTGCGGCAACATCCGCTACCGCTGCTGGAGCTTGTTTATCCTCAGCGGGCGCGGCAGTTTGCACTGGGCGATTTAGCTCAATAACGCCATCCTCGGCGGGGCTAGCCGCACGCGCGTTAGGCATAGCTTGCGCGATGCGGCCAACGGGCTTCGCAGGTTCAAGTAAAGGTTCGGTCTGTATTGATTTTATCTCTGGCGGCGAAGTTGCTTTACTTGCCGGTGCAGACAGTGCGGTTGATTCAGCCGCAATTTCTGCGCTCGGCATGGGTGCAGCTGGCACGGCATCCGCAATAGGCAAGTCAGCGCGGCGTTGCGCGGCGCGCTGATCTAACGCATCTAATTCAAGTAATTCCGGCGCATCGATCGGCCCGGAAATTGGCGCTGGATCAGGCAGCGTATTCGCCGCATCGGCTTGCCGCGCGTTAGTTTCGCTGGTGATTTCTTTGGCGTTTTCTTGCATGCGCGTGGCATTGGGGGAATCTTGCAGCATGATGCGCAACACGCCGCCGCTGAGCAAAAGCGCACCGGCGCCGGCTGCCCAGCTGAGCCAGCGCGGCGCGCGGCGCGGTCGATTTCGGCTGGCAGTATTCATTGGCGCTTCCGTGCTCAAATGGACGCGTGCAGGCAATGCGGCCAGCGCTAAAATGCGCGCGTCTAGTTCGCTTGGCGGCTCGGAATTGTCACCAGGGCGGCTTTTGTAGGCCGTCAACACCGCATCAAATCGGCCCATTGAATCGCCCGATGAATTTTTATCAATGTGCCCACTCATGACAGCACCCCTTTAAGCTTGGCCAGCGCGTAGCGCAATCTGGACTTGACCGTTTCACGGCCTTGCCCGGTTAGCTCGCCGATTTGCTCAAGCGTTAGCTCGCCTTCGGCTTTCATCAGCACGACATCGCGCTGCTCAGGCGGCAGCTCGGCTAGCGCAGATAGCAAACGCTGGTGCGCTTCATCATCGAGCTGCAGAGCTTCTGGGGAATCATCGCTACGGTGGCTATCCAACACGTTCGGAAAGCTCAGCACCATATCGTCCAGGCTTTGCATCGGCGCTTTTGCATTGCGGCGCATTTGGTCAAGCGCCAAATTATGCGCAACCCGATACAGCCAAGGTTTGAAAGGCGCGCCAGAAAACTGAGTTCGCTGCTGAATCACTTTTTGCCAAACCTCCTGATAAAGTTCCTCACCAATTGCGCTGCTGCCTAGTAGCCGAGTTAAATAGCGCCACAGCGGCGCGCGGTGGCGCTGATAGAGCGCGTTAAACGCCAATGTGTCGCCATTGATATAACGCGCCAACAGCTGTTCGTCGTCTTGCATTGGCAATGTCACCACTGCTGCACTCATGCTGCGCCGCACACGCAAATGCGCGCGCCGCGCAGGTGCAGTGCGGCGTGCGGTGAAATTGACGAGAGTGATGGCTTGGCGCATAGATCACGCAACGAGCGAGCGTGCCAATCGGGGTTAGCGCTTGATTCGTCTGAATTGTGATGAATTCTGTCTGGCATCAGGCGGCCTGCTCAGCTGAATCAGGATCGGCGCTCAGCCCGCCAAATGCCGCATCCGAGCGCTCAATCGTCGCGCCGCCTAGACACACATCGCCCTGATAAAACACCACAAACTGGCCTGGCGTGACCGCGCGCTGGGGTTGTGCAAAGCGCACTTGCAAGCCATCACCGTTTACAATCACTTCACAGGCTTGATCCGGCTGGCGATAGCGCGTTTTTGCAAAACCCTGCCAGCTTTTGCTGTGCGCGAGTGGATTATCGCTTATCCAGTGCGGGCTGCTGGCCTGCAATTTGCTGGCGTACAGCGCAGCGCAATCGCCCTGATTGACGATCAGCGCATTGCGCGCTGCATCTTTCGCCACCACAAACCAAGGATGGCCGTTGCCCTCCTTCAATCCGCCAATCCCCAAGCCGCCGCGCTGGCCTAGCGTGTAGAACTGCAAGCCTTCGTGCTGGCCGACCTCTTTACCCGAAAGGTTAAGCATGCGGCCCGGCTGAGGCGTCAAAAAGCGCTTTAGAAATGGCACGAAATTGCGCTCACCGATAAAACAAATGCCGGTGGAATCTTTTCGATCATGCGTTGCCAGCCTGGCCTCTAAAGCGAGCTTGCGCACCTCCGGCTTGCGCAATTCACCGAGCGGAAACAAGCTTGCACTTAGCTGCGCTTGATTAAGCTGGTGCAAAAAATAGCTTTGGTCTTTATTGTCATCGCGCGCTTTTAGCAATTGAAAAACGCCGCCTTGTTCAGTTTTGCGCGCGTAATGCCCAGTTGCGATGCTTGAAGCGCCCAACGCCCGTGCGTGTTCGATAAAGGTTTTGAACTTGACTTCGCGATTACACAATACATCAGGATTTGGCGTTCGGTTGGCTTTGAGCTCGGCTAAAAAATACTCAAAGACGCCATCCCAATATTCGCTGGCAAAGTTGCGGGTGTAAAAGTCGATTCCCAAAGCAGCTGCAGCTTGCCGCGCGCTTTCGACATCTAACTCCGCACTGCAAACGCCGCTGGCATCATCTTCTTCCCAGTTTTTCATAAAAAGCCCGGCGACCTGCATGCCTTGGCCTTTCAAAACCAGTGCCGCCACAGACGAGTCCACACCGCCAGAAAGCCCGACCATAATCATGCCGATATGCTCATGATGTCACCGCTCTCAGCACGTCCAGCGAATGCCGCGCACCTGCTAAATAATGATCCAAACCCTGCAAAACCATCGGGCTGCGCATGCTGCTGGGGTGCAGGGTTAGCTCATCCCGGGTCAACCACAGCGCTTGAATAATGCCCACGTCCAACGCTGCGCCGGTATGTGCTAGCGCTTTAGCGGCAAAGGTAAAACGCACAAACGCGCGCTCCGGCGTTTGATATTGATATACCGCCACGACATGTTCGAGCGCCACTTGCCAAGCCGTTTCTTCTAGTGTTTCCCGCACCGCTGCCTCAAGCAATGATTCATTTGGATCTAAATGCCCGGCTGGCTGATTAAGCTGGCGCGTATCACCAATCCATTCTTCAACGAATAAAAAGCGCCGCAAATCGAGCGGCAACTGGGCATCATCAGGGTGCGCCACAATCGTGGCCACAGTGACACGCGGCTTAAATCGGCTTTTTTCAGCGACGATAGTGGTGGGTTGTTCGATATTGATTGATGTGCTCACTGCTGGATTGTCTACAAAATGCGGGGTATTTGCGAGCGGGGGATATTAGCGGGTTGGATTTGAACGCCCGTTCGTGGCGAACTTGGCGAACCATGCAGCCTCAAACTAAAAAGCACCCGCTTTCCCCAAGTTTAGCGCCAGCTTGTTTCCACAACAGCCTGCAAACCAATCATGACTTTCGATGCTGCAAAAAAACGCAAAACTTAGGCATGCTCGGGCACTTCAAACTCACCCGAGCCTTGTCATGCGCCAATTTACCGCTAGCACCTTAACCGCCAGCATCGCGCTTGCGCTGTCCTTTTCTGCCCACGCCATCGAAGGTATGTGGCAGCCGCATCAGCTGCTTGCGATGGCTGAGGATATTGAAGCAAAAGGCTTGAGTCTTGATCCGAAAAAAATAGGCGATCTAAATGCGCATCCGTTGAATGCAATTGTTGGCTTGGGCTTTTGCACCGCTTCATTTGTGTCGCCGATGGGCTTGGTGGTTACCAATCATCACTGTGCGTATGGCGCAATTCAATACAACTCCAAGCCCGAACGCAATTTGCTGCGTGATGGCTTTTTGGCGAAAACTATTGGAGAAGATTTAGCCGGTGAGCCGAACATGCGGGTGTATGTCACACAGTCGATCACCGATGTCAGCGCAAAAATTCGCACGGGCCTGCCGGAGGGCGAAAACGCCGGCCGCAAGCGTTTTGACGCGATTGACGTGCGGCAAAAAAAGCTGGTGAAAGACTGCGAGAAAGGCGGCGGCTTTCGCTGCGACGTATATGTATTTCACGGCGGAGCGAGCTATTTCCTGGTCAAGCAAATGGAGATTCGCGATGTGCGTTTGGTGTATGCGCCAGCTGAGGCAATCGGCAAATTCGGCGGCGATACCGACAACTGGATATGGCCACGCCACACCGGTGATTTCAGCTTTCTACGCGCCTACGTGGGCCCGGATGGCAAGCCAGCCGATTTTTCGCCAAACAACGTACCGTATCAGCCAAAATCTTATCTAAAAACCAGCGCCACCGGCGTCGAGAATGGCGATTTCGTCATGATTGCCGGCTACCCGGGCCGCACCAATCGTTATAAATTAGCTGAGGAAGTTAACGATGCCATCCAATTTACCTACCCAACGCAAATCACCCGCGTGCGTGACATCGTCGGTGTGATCGGCGCTGCCAGTAAAGATCGCCCGGATGCCGCGCTGAAATACGCCGCCACGGTAGCGTCGCTCAATAATGGCTTGAAGGGCTCTGAAGGCAATCGCGATGGCTTTGCCAAATTTGACGCAGTAAAACTCAAAACCGATGAGGAGCAGACCATTCTGGCGTGGGCTGCGCAAAATCAGCCCTCAGGGGCAAAGGCGCATGCCGATTTGAAGGCACTGCTCGCACAGGCTAGAGCGGTACGTGAACGTGATCAGATTCTGGGCTATATGAATAACAGCGGCATTTTTACCACCGCACGCCTGATCTATCGCGCCAATATCGAGCGCGCCAAACCCGATGCGATGCGCGAATACGGTTTTCAGGTGCGCGATGATATTCGCCTAAAAGGCACCTTAAGCCAGCTCGATAAGCGCTGGGACAAAATCGTCGATCGGCAAATTTTAGACTATGTTTTCAGCCACTATTTGAAGCTGCCCAGCACACAGCGGTTGCCTGCGCTGGATCAGTGGCTGGGTGTGAATGGCGATAGCAATGCGATGAGCGCGAAACTAGATGCGCTGTTCGCCGGCACAACGCTAGGCGATTTGGATACCCGCTTAAAACTCTTCGGTGCGGGCAAAGCGGCGATTGAAAAGTCCAGCGATCCAGCGCTGCAAATGGCGGTGGCATTGATGCCAATGATTTTGGAGTTAGAAAACACTGCAAAAACCAGAGCCGGTGCAGAGACCCAGCTGCGCCCAGTTTGGATGGACGCGCGCATTGCGTTTGCCGCAGCGAACGGCAAAACGCTGTACGCCGATGCCAATAACAGCCTGCGGGTAACCTACGGCAACGTGATGGGCTACAGCCCGAAAGATGGCGTGCAAATGCAGCCCTTTACCTATTTGAACGGCATCGTAGAAAAGCACACCGGCACCGGTGAATTTGACGCCACACAAAAGCAATTGGATGCCATCAAAGCCGAACGCTTCGGCCCCTATGCCGTCAAGACGCCACCAGGAAACCCACAAAGCACCTCAATTCCAGTCAATTTTCTGAGCGATTTAGACATCACCGGCGGCAATTCCGGCTCGCCCACGTTGAATAGTCGAGGCGAACTCGTCGGGCTGGCATTTGACGGTAACTACGAAGCGATGAGCTCCGGCTGGGTGTTCAACCCGAAATTAACGCGCACCATCCACGTCGACAGCCGCTACATGCTGTGGCTGATGGACGAAATTGACGGCGCTGACAACTTGCTTAAAGAAATGACTATCGTGCAATAACGGCAGGGTGTTGAGTTGGGGGTTGATAGATGTTATCGATTCCCAATTCGCGCTTTGGGTTGCATGGCGAAGAAAAATTGCGGATAGAGAGAGATCATTCGGCTCAAGCCAAAATGGACTAAGGGCCGCGAGTCTTTGATCTGAATGTTTCCAAATTTTTGTAGCGCAGTTATTGAACTCAATCTGAGTTTTAAAGCCAGCGCATTCGAATTCCTTAGCCCATCTTCACCACAAAAAATAAAATAACAAACAAAATCAATTAGTTAAAGCTAATTTGTAAATCGCTATGGCACTACAAATCGTTTGATTGAAATACTTGTTTGTTGGCGGCGGGCAGCTTGATACCGAGCGCTGAGTAGATCGCTTGCTGTTCGGCAGTCGGTTCTTGATTCTTACGAAGATGCACGAATGCGCCGTCTTGACGCACTAATGCGCCAACAATCGGCACGTTTTTTTCTGGATCAAAAAGCTTCAAATTCAGCTCTAACGGCTTGCGATCTGCACTGGGCTTATCAAAACAAACGTTGTTGAATTTGTATCGGCAAGGTTTATTTCGCTCACCATTGATTGGCACTAAAGCAAACAATCCAATGAGGCAAAGCGCCGTGACTATTTCTTGCAACCGCTGTTTTTTAGCTGGGCAGCAACGCTATCCCAACGCCATGACCAGCACTGATTGCCAGAAACCAAGCGGTACATGACGCCGCCAGAAACGCACGTAACGTCAGCGGTATTGTGGCGTGACGATTGATACTGCTCTTGGCCATCACACGCACGACCAGCAGTCCAAGGCTTGTCAGAATCAGCAGAACAATCGTCATTGCGCCTTCCATTTCAAACCCCCAAATCTATAGGAGCGCCAACAATAGCCTAACTCGCGCTCAACCCAGCCACTGCCGCAAACCACCCTGTTGCAAGCAAACTTCCAATTGCTGCTGTAGCTGCAAACCGAGCTGAAGATCGGCTTCAGTGCATTCGTAGTGCATCGCGACCAGTTCGGTATCACTAGCAGCGCCGTGATGTTTGACGATTTGAGCAGCAAGATCGGCGGTTTCTTGCGGGCGCAGGCCGGTAAAGGCTTGCCGCAGTTCTGGTAGATACGCCATGAAATTCTCGGGTGCCCACTGACGAACTAGCGCATCGAAGCTTTGCAGCAAGCTGGGTATGCGCAGCAAAAGCTCGGGGGCCGCGCTCATTAAACCGCTCAGAAATGCAACTGCATGATCGGTTTGCGCGCCGGTGCCAAAGCCGCTTTGCACCGCTAAACTCAGCGCGTTTTCATCCCACGCGCCATCCAAATAAAGCAATGCGCTGGCCGCACCGCGCAGTGCCGCCGGGTTGGACGCCTGGGTGGCTAAACGCGCTAAGTGGCTGGTAAAGCTATCGGCTTGCACTTGGCTATCGGGCGCATCAGGATCTTGTGCTGGCGCTTCTGATGCTGGCTCCAGCCCGTTGAGCAAACGGCCCAACTCGCGCATAGACAACAAAGTTTTGACCGCTTGCGCCTGCACTTCTGGCGCGCACCCCGCCAAATTGGGCAGTAAAAATAGCGCGCTTGGCCAAACCCGCCGCAACAGCAATAGCAGCTGCGGATGCTGCTGTAGCCCAAGTGGTTCGCGTACGCGCCACAAATTGAGTAAGCGATGCCCGCAATCAACGACGGAGGCCAAACTCGCGTCTTCATCCAGATGCACTGACAGCATGTTTAACAGCTGTGGTAAGCGCGGCTGTAAGCCATTCAGGCATGCACGCAACAGTAAAATGACCGCTGCGCTGGCCGAGCGACCGCGGCCGTTTTCGCTCAGTGCTGCCTCTTCCAGTTCGAGCTTAGCAAGGCAGGTCTGTTGGATGCTCTCGCCTAAGCTCGCCAACTCAATCAGGCGCGCTTCTACCATGGGCGACCACGCCGCCTGCCATTCTTCGAACAAAAGGTTCAAGCGGCTATTGCCTAAAAAATCAGGGCCGGTGCGCCACTTGGCAAAATCGGTTTCCAAATAGGCCATGGCATGAAAAAAGCGGCTGCGCTGGCGGTGGCTCGGCTTTCGATAGATGTCAAAACGCGAGGTTCGGGCCGTGCTATCGTCCAAGCGCACGCCCGCCGCGCGCGCTAGCCGTCGGGCATCCTCAATCAACGGAGGCGAACCGGCTGATGGCGGCACATCACCGATGCGCGTACCGCATAAAAAGCGCCGCACGTCTGCCTTAAAGCCGAGCGTGCCAGCATCCATGGCGGTTTTAACAAAGCAAGATTGCATCGCATCGAGCAAATCTTGCCGGCCAGGCCCGGCGTTGCCGCGTAGTTCGGCTAAGCGCTGCGCCTGCAATGCTGCTGCGTGTACCAGCGGGGTCGACACCGCGTCGGTTTGATCTTGCTTGCGGGTTTGCTGGGCAAAGCTAGTCAAGCAGTCGAGCGCGACTGCGGCAAACGCGCTGCCTGACGCCTGCCCCGTCGCCAAGCGATCCCAGATTTGCTGGTAGTAGCCTGGCGCAGGCATGCCCGCACTGTAGCCATTGAGCGCATCCAAACGCTCGAAGCTGTAGCGAATAAGCCACGCCCCAGCCTCACTAGTCGCTTTTTTGTCGGGTGATTTGCCCGGCTTAGTGAGCTTAGTCGGCGCGGCCTGCTTCCAACACCGCAGCAGCTCCGGCGTGTGGAAACCACCGGTTACAACCACCAGCGGGCCCGCCACTGCCTTGCGCCAGTGCTTAATGTGTGCGGCCATATGGCGTTCGCGCGGCAAGCTCAAGTCAGCTTCGAGCACCTGTGGCTCATAATCAATTCGAGCCATGGCGCACCAGTAAAATACATCGGCAAAAACGCTTCGCCAATCTGCCAGTGCAGCCGCATCGCGAAGTTCAAACAAGCGATCCCACACATCGTGGTGATCAACACAGCCCAAGCGCTGCGCCATGGCTTGGATAAATTTACTGTGCGCAAAGTGCCGCTCTTCCATTTGGCTGCGGATAAGTTCACGCGGGCTATTAGCTTCGTCGGCCTGCCAAGCTTTGCTGTGCCAGGGCATATCGATCAAAGCCACCTGCGCGCCTAGCGCCGGTGCTGCGCGCAGTGCGACCCACTCTGGGCTGTAGTCGCACAGTGGAAAAAATGAGCTGCGCTTTGGCTTGAGGGTTTCAGCGCTGGGTTCTGATTCGCTTTCTGGCGCATCCTCGGTGATGTTAGAAGATGCCGCAAGCGTGCGCGACGCCTGGCATAAAATGGCAACCGGTGTTTGCGTTTGCGCGTGCTGTAACAGCGGAATCAAATGCGATAAATCATCCGGCCCTTCAATCAAGATCGCGGCGGGCTGCACTTCAGCCAACAGCTTTTGTAAGGCCAAGGCGCACGCCGGGCTATGGTGGCGAATCGGCACAAAATACACATCGTCAACGCCAAATAGTTGCGGCAACTGCGCCGTTATCGTTTCGGGCAGTTTACCAAGTGCAAATTCGCTTAGCTCCACAGCGCGCGCGCCGCGTCATGAAATGCTTTCCAGTGCGCGTCGCGTTTCGCGCGTTCGCGCACGATCGTGTCGAAGTAGTGCCGCACCCGCTTGACGTCATCGACGCTGTCTTTCAGCACAACGCCTTGCAGCTGGCCGGCGATTTCGCGAGCGGTTAACACGCCATCATTGAAATATTGCGCCTGCAACGCGCTCGCGTAGGCGACATTGACTGCTTCGGCGGTCGACATAACCGCGTCCAAGCTTTTGATTGCTGTGCCCTCTTGGGTTTGGCCGGCGCGCAGCTCTTGAAAGGTGGTGACCAATAGCGCCACCACTTCGCGCGGCACGGTAACTTCAATTGCGCTACCTGCCAAATCGCGCTGCAATTGCGCCGTTACCAGCTCCACTTCAAACGCATGATCGCGAATTGGCCGGACGGTTTCAAAGTTAAAACGGCGCTTGAGCGCGGAGGACATTTCATGCACGCCGCGATCGCGCAAGTTCGCCGTGGCAATGATGTTGAAGCCGCGCTGCGCAAATAAGCGCGATGGCATCGGGGCCGCTGCATCAGCTTGACTCACTGCGCCTGGATCGATTTGTGCGAGTGCTAGCTCGGGAATCATCAGCTGTTTTTCGCTCATCAGCGAAATGAGCACGTCTTGAATTTCCGGCGGGCAGCGCGTGATTTCTTCAAAGCGCAGCAGCTTTCCGGCCCGCATGGCCTGATACATCGGCGATGGCACCAGCGCTTTTTGACTAGGCCCTTCTGCCAGCAGCAGCGCATAGTTCCAGCTGTATTTGAGATGATCTTCAGTGGTGCCCGCCGTGCCCTGCACAGTCAAGCCCGAATCGCCACTAATCGCCGCTGCCAGCAGCTCAGATAGTAGCGATTTCGCGGTGCCGGGTTCGCCGACCAGCATCAAACCCTGATGCCCCATCAGCGTCACAATCGCGCGATCAACCAGCGGGTCGTCGCCATAAAACTTACGGCTGATTTTTAATGCCGCATCGCCCAGAATAAACTGCCGCACCGCGCGCGGTGATAGCTTCCACCCCGGCGGCTTAGCGCGCGCATCGGCGTTCGCTAATCGCTGCAGCTCATCCGCATAGCGGTGCTCGCTGGCTAGGCGCACGGCTTGTGCTGACTGGGCTTCTGGCTGGGCTTCAAGGTGGGCGTTCGGCTTGCTCATGATTTTGATTCCTGTATATATTTATCGGCGCTGCGAACTCATTCCATTTCTATACCAAGACGATTCATAGGTGATGGCTGGGGCGGGGTGTGAGGATCGACGAAGGCGTACTAAATTTACGTCCAGGAGACCGCGACGAGCCAACGAACACGCTATTTGATTTAGAGTTGGACTAAGGCTTCGCATAGGGGTTAACTATGGTCAATCGTGATTCAATCACAAGCTCATGCTGCATATCTTCCGAGTACAGAATATGTGCACCCGACAGCACCGCCGCCGAAACAATCATCGCGTCGTAGACTGAAAAGCCGTAGCGTTCCGCAAGCGCGCGTCCTAGGTTGTGGCCTTCCAGCCTTAGCGGCACTACTTCACACATCGCTTGCAAGGCAGTGATCACTTCATGCGTTTGCGCCCAGGTATAGCGCAATTTGCGCCGTAAAACGTTGGTTATTTCGTTAAGCACCTGCACGCTGATCGTACCTTTGCTGCGCAGTATTTCCTGTGTTATCAATTGCTTTGACGCGTCCGAAGACAGCAAATACAGCACAACGTTACTGTCAAGGAAGTATTTAACTTTCTCATTTGCCAAGGCAAACGAGTGTTTGATTTCCTCATTTGCTTTGGCCAACGAGGGGCTACCTTTCATTCGCTTCCTCACGACTGAATATAAACCCGGCAGGCAGTTTGGGCAGGGCTTGCAACTGCGCGAAATAGTCGTCGATTTGTTTGGGCCGACGAATTTCAAAGCGCTTTGGCGCGGCAACGACTATTTCGACATCGTCTCCAGCCTTTAAATCTAGGATTTCCACCAGCGTGCTGGGCAGGCGAACTGCCAAGCTATTACCCCATTTTGCAATTTGCATGTTTACTCTTTTATTTTGGATATACAATATTCAATGTATATCATTTTGCCTGCATTGCCAATCATTTAACGTTGGCAGTCACCCCTACCACGGCATTTTCTTTTCCCAATCTGCGCTAAAGCCAGCACAGATTTGCGCCACCGCTAAATAGTCGGCGTAGGCCTCAGCCAGTAACACCGGCGGCACCTTCGCTAGGCTCATATTTCGATCCGACCAGCCGCGCACTTTGCTGTCTTCAAACACCAGTGTTTTCAGCGCCGCTGCTACATTTTCTTCTGGCAGCGCGTTGCCAGTAAACTCAATCACGACCCGCGCGTTCACGCTAGCAAAGTGCTTGCTGTACTGGTAGAAAAAGCCGCCGTCTTCAGCCGCTGCGCGCTGATAGCCAAGCTTGGTAAACACGCCGCGCAGGGTGAAGGTGTCGCTCACCCAGCCTAAGCGATCGTTGATTTCAGTGATGGCGACGCCTTTGCTATCAACCAAGGCAAAGCTTGGCATTTGGCGCGCCATTTGCACGAATAAAGGCTGCAATTTGTAGTCTTTAAAGTGCTTGATCCATGCGCTCGCGCTGGCCGCATCAACCAGCGAAGCGTGCGCCAGCTGAATCATTGTGGACTCAGATAGCGTTACTTCATCGTCTTGGGTGTTGAGTAAACTGCCGTCCTCACTGGCGCGAAAGCTCTGCAAAATTCTGCCGTCTGCAGCCATTTCTAGCCAAACCAAACGTTGAATCAAACGCCCAACGATCGGGTGGCTATAGAGATATTCGCGCCACTCAGTTTGCGGCCACGTGCGGCCGGTACACATGGCCTCAAACAGCCGGGTGGTTTGCATATCAATCACCTGCTTGAGTTCTTTTTTAGCGCTAGCGAACAGCGCCTTGCTTTCTTTAACCTGCGCCGGATCGTCATTTTGACGCGCCTCTGGTAGCGCTTTAATGGCCTTGCCTTCAGCGTTTCGCAGCTCGGGTTTCATCGCCGCATCCAGCACCACGCTGAAACTGCGTTCGCCAAACGGGAGCTGCAAAGTACCGGTGTCGTCTAGCCCGGCGGTAGGGATGGTGCGGTCGGCAAGTTGATCTTGCGTCCAGCCGTTGCGCTGGGCAATCTCGCCGACCAGCGCTTTGGCTTTTTCGAGCACGGATGCCGTGCGGTAGCGCCTGGAAATGCCTAGTAGTAATTGAATGACCGCTGGATCGCTGGCGGTAGCAGCAGCTTCTAACATGGCCTCGATCTGCGCGCGGCGCTGGTAATGGTCGCGCATATAAAGCTGCAATAGCGACACTACTTCATGTCCAGGGGCTTTTGCGCTCAGCGCTAAGATGCCTTTTTCGCCTATTGCGCTGCCTAAATACTCGGACATTTTCTCTCGTTTGCACTCTTCAAATACCTGCTCTTGCGATTTCGCGTAACTGACTTCGTAGTACTGACGGTATTCCGGTTTAGCATTTAAATAGCTGCTTTGGTAGCTTTGATAGCGCCCAGGCGCTTGGGCAGTTGCAAACTCAATGCCCTGCTCCAGCGAGGGGTGACGCGTGTCTTGATTAATAAACTGGCGCAGCACAATGGTGCCCAGCGCTTGCGCACAGTGTGGGCTGAGCAGACTCAAATAGCGGGTCAGCAAGGCATTGCCGCCGGGTTCTTTGAGCTTTGCCGCCAGCACCACCCACCAGCGCACGATGTCGCTGTCCACTGCTGCGCCGCCTTGCCACGTGCAGCTAGGCAAAGCATCCCAGGCAAACCAGCTTAAGCCAGCAGGTAGCTTTGCCTGCAGGCCTTTTTTGGCTTCCGCCAGCAAAATAGCCGGTGCTAGCCGCAAAGAGATGTCTACACCCAGCGCTTCCAATGCGGTCAGGAATGCCGCGCGCACGGTTTCACGGGTTTCTTTATCGAGCGCTTTGGTTAGCACCGGAACCGCATCGGCGTAGCGCAAGCTCGCTAGCCACTGCGCAGATTCGATGCGCACTTCGCTTTTGCTGTGGCCCAGCGATTCGATAATTTGCCGACCCAATTCAGGCAGGCTCGCTAGCGCTTTTTGCGCAGCGGCGCGATGCGTTTTGCCTTCAGCTAGCGCAAGCTCCATCAATTTAGGCACCCAGCGCGCCGGCAGTATCGGAAAAATACTGAGCGTGTGGAGCGTGGCGCCCAGCTCCATCCCGCGCCGCTGATCGCTAGCCGCAGCCAAGCCTAAGCCCTCGTCGATGTAATGCGGGTGCTCTATAAAAAATGGCCAAACCCGATCTGCGGGTAGCAGATCAACCGCCGATGGCGTATTCCAGTGGCTGCTGAGCGCGGTTCCGGCCACCGCGTTGATCGGAATTTTTGCGCTTTGGAACAGCGCTGCAAGGGCGCGTAAATCAACGCTGCCCGGCGCTTGTCGGCCCAGCCATTTTTGGAAGGCATCATCCGCCCAAAAATAGCCATAGCCCGCGCTGCTGAGCCAGCGAATCAAATGCACTGCGCCAAAATCGTGGTGTGCAAAGACTTTTCCGCCGTACGCAACTACGTTTCGGATCACGTGGTTTTTTCTTTGGCGTTCTGTCGCTTTAGTGCTGCCGCTACCGTTTAGAATGCCTAGCGCATCACTCAAATCTTCCGAACTGATTTTGCGCAGCGCCTCGAAATTGCTTTTGGCCCAGGTATAGGCATAGGCGTCTTTTTTGCCAACTTTTTTCGCATTTTCCAGCGCTTCTTCATCGGCCAAAACGCGCGCCTTTTGCAACATGTGCGCAAGATTCGCCTGCAGCAGCGCTAAGACTTCTGCGCCTAGCTTTTGATCTGGAAACGCCTGCCATTCTGGCGCCGTTGGCATGACTTGCGTGCCCGCGTTGTCAACCGCGTCTAAGCGTGAAAGCGCGGCGCGCAGGGCCTGCTGCACGGGTTTGCTGGCTTCACTTGCCAATGCGGCTTGCAGTGCTGCTCGGCCTGATTGCGCAGGCAAGCGCGCCATCAACTCCGCTGCTTGCGTGCGCTGGCCGCTATCGCCGCTGAGCAGCAAGGTGTTTAGCAATTCAATGCGCTGAGTTTCAGGAATATTCTCAAGATAGGTCACCGCATCGGCGCGTACGGTTTTGCTGCTGTCTACCGCCAGCGCTACCATCAGCGCGGCAAATTGACTAAGCAGTGCTTTGTCAGTGCCGATGCGCTTAACTAAAGGAATTCGACCGGCAGCTGACAGCGCCTGCGGCAATTGCAAGGTCCACTCGGCATGCTCGCTCAGGTAGCGAATCAGTGCAGGTGAGTTAACTAACCAATCTAGTCGATCATGATAGTAGTCTTCCAAGCCTTTGCGTTCAAACACCACCTGTAATGCCAGGCGAGGATCCAAGTCTTCGCTTAGCAGTAATTTCTCAATCAGCGCTACATCCCAGGCCGTGCGGTCTTTAGCGGGCTCGTGCTTATCGCGGTTAAGCTTGTAGCTGGCGAACAGCGCATCATTGATCAAATACGTTAGCCATTCGGGCACCGGTGCGCCCATCGATTCTAAGGATTTACCGGCATCGGCCGCCGCCAAAATTTTGCCAAACCGCACCAGTGGCTCGACGTTTGTATCGGCGTCTATACTGGCGTACAGCGCAGCGCGGCCCGCCATGCTGGCGTGCGCGGTAGTTTCCAGTGCTTTAAGGCCGTGTCGATTAAAGCCCCAGCGTAAACGGCCCGGATCGCCCAGCTGCTCACCGAGGCCTTTGGCCGATGCCGCTTGCAGATCTAACAGCACCGTTTCACCTTGGCCTTCCAGCACAAAGGCTAAGGCTTTATCCGCCAAACCTGGCGCGGCTGAATTGAGCGGCGCAAGCGCTATTTTTAGCTGTGCGGCACGATGTGCTGAGCGTTCACCCGTCGTGTTGGAATCTGCACCAAGTCGGCTCTTTACTGCGCTCACTAATTTGTCTAACAGGCCCATTGTTTTCTCCCGATTTCTAAATCTTATGAAATATCAATTCGCTAAATTTTATGCCGGATCGCGTGAGTGTGCTGCTACGTGTCTGGCAAACCTTGCAGCGCTAACACCCATAAGCTCAGCCGCTGTAATCGCATCAATGTGCTAGGCGTTGATGCGTCAATATGCGCTTTGAGTGCGACAACAATGCTGTGCAGACCTACCGAGGCAATTGCGGCAGTTTGACCTTCTAATTGATCGCGCTGTAGCTGAGTCAAGCGCATTCGCCCGGTGGCGGCTTGGGTTTCTAAGACATCGAATATCGGCTGCAATAAACGCTCCGCCAATTTTGGCGCTAACACGGCCGCTGCCTGCTGCTTGCGCAAATTCAGCAGTCGCAAAATTCGCTCGGTCAGCGGCGTGGGAACCGCAGCTTCAGAAGCAAAATCAAACGACACCAGCTGAAGCTGATTTTTGCCATTCGTACTTAAGGCGGCAATTGGCAGCAGCTGGGTTTGCGCGTGGCTCTGCTGCACCCGCACGAGTACAGCAATCACCGGGGCTTTGCGGGCCACAAAGCGATTTAGATTTTGGCTGCGCTGAGCGTTTTGCGCGCCCTGCGCACCCTGCCCACCTAAAGGCAGCATTAAATCCAAGCTGCGTCCGTGCAGATCAAACAAAGCCCAGAGCAGCTGCTGCGCCGCTTCGTTTAGTATGAGCGCACCGGTACTAGCGGGCCGCAACAGCATCGTTTCACCCAGGTTTCCGGCCAAGCCAATGGTGCTGCGTAATTGCTCACTGACCTGCTGCCAATCGCCGTAGCCAATGGCCTGCAGGCGCGAATCATTGCCGGGCCACAAGGCTGAGCTTTGCGCCTTGCTCGCGCCGCCCAGCGCTAAGCGATCATCATCGGCAAGGCGCGGCGCACTGAGCGTTAGCGGACCCGCGCAGATTTGCTCAGCTGAGCCCATGCCCGGCCAAAGCGATTGCGTACTCCAGGCGCTTTGCCGAGTAAACGCCGCATCGCTCGCGTCTGGCCTTGCCAAGGTGGCTTGTAATAGCCTTGCGCCGGATACGTCCCAGAATGAAATGCTTAGACCGCGCGCACCGCCCAGCGTTTGCCACCACTGCGCGCCGACCGGCAACAACTCTAGCGTGTCTGCGCTATCAAATACTCGGCGTAAACGCCCGCGTAGTGCGGCAAGCTGAGCCACATTCGCATCAGCTTGCATGGCCAAGCACAGCGCTTCAATGCTACAAATTAGAGCAAAGGCATCTGCCTCCTGCGCTTGGTGATCGCGCTGTACCAATAGCTCGAGCATGCCGCCTAAGTTGCGCAACATGGCCCCAAGGCGCGGCATGCCTTCGCTGCGCGCGGACATATTCAGCGCCAACAGCCGCGCTGTTACTAAGCTGCTAGCGTGCGATAGCCCGGTGCACAAAAGCTCGGATATTGTGCTGCGTACTTGCTCCAAAAAAGCAAGCTCGCTGGCGGCCAAACCGGCCGCTTCCGCGCACGCCATTGGCTGCAATTCCTTCGGCCAACTCAGCGGCTGATTCAATGCCAAACGTAGCGCAGCCAGCGCGATCAGATGTATGGATTTACGCTGATTGACCGGAATATCGGAGGCCATGCCGGCAAAACCTGCGCCGGCAATCCAGCGGCAGCTAAGGCCTAGCTCGGCTAAATCCATGACCAAACTCGCACCCTGCACGCGCCATTCCATGCCGATTGTTTGAGTGCCCAATACCATACGGGCGGCTTCACGCGTGGCCGCCACACCGGCCGCTTTAAACAAGCTTGCGCTCTCCAAAGCCAGCACCTCGGCTAATGGATCAGGTGGCACCATGTAGGCAGACCCAGATTCAGCGGGCAGGCTATCGGCGCCGCCTGCGACTTCATCGTCAGCAATTTCCGAGCTCGCGGGTAACTCGCGCAGCCACACAATGGCCGCCAAAATATGCTTGCACAGCCCCGGCGCCGGGCAGTTGCAGCGCGTATGCTGCGGCCCGCGCGCATCCAGCTCAACGCACTGACCATCTGTAATAACTTTACCTGCTGCTGCACCCGCGTCTACCCACTGCACTTTTCCCGCTTCTACATCTTTAGCGGCGCGCCGCAGCAGGCCCGCATTGGCCAGCGCTTCCAAAGCGCCGTCATCATAAGCACTGAACGCGCGCTGCCAATCCACTAATTCATCACTTCGGCAAGCCAATGCGCGAAATGCACTGGCGTTAGCGCCGCAACGTGCATGCCCTTATTCGCCAAGCGCTGCGCCATTTGTCGATCAAACACTGGATTCGCCGCTTCATCCAAAGCGGCAAGCCCTAGCAGACGCACGCGCGCCTGCGCCATGCGCTGCACCGATGCCAACAGCGGCCCGGGCATTGCGCCTTCCTCAAAATCGCTTATCAAGGCAAATACCGTGCGCTGCGGGTTCGTTATCAAGGATTCGCAATAGCGCACTGCGCGGCCAATATCGGTGCCGCCGCCGAGTTGCACGGTCAGCAATACCTCGACCGGGTCATGCGCTAAATGCGTTAAATCCACCACGCTGGTGTCAAAAACAACCAGCTTGACCCGCACTGCAGGCAAGGATGACATAATGCCCGCGATCACCGCACTGTAAATTACCGAGTCCAGCATCGAGCCGCTTTGATCCACGCACAGCACCACATCCCAGGGTAAGTTGCGCTTGATGCGGGTGTTAAACAGCGGCCGCTGGATGACTAACTGGCGGCGCTCACGATCAAAGTTTTTCAAGTTCGCTCGGATCGTCGCGCGCGCGTCAAAATTCTGCGCCACCTTTACTTCAGAAATGCGCTGACGATTGCGCCGCCCAACCAGTGCGTTGATGAAGTCATGCTTGAGGCGCTTGATAATGTCATCGACGGTTTTTTGGATAATCTCACGCACCGCATCGCGCATCTTCGCCGATAACCGCCCACGCATGCCCAGCAGCGCTTTGGCAAGCCCTGGGGTAGCATCTAACGAGCGCAAAACGTCGGCATCAGCCAGTAAATCATTCAGCTGATAGCGCTCAATGGCCTGAGTTTGCATGCGCTCGAAGACGTCCTTTGGAAACAGCTTTCGCGATTGATTAAGCCAATCAATGGCGCGCAGCTGGCTAGGGTCAAGCGAGCCCGCGCCACCACTCGGACGGGCTAGTCTGCGCGCTTCGTACTCACGCCCGTACAGATATTCCAGCGCTTGCTCAAGCTTCCAATCGCCAGCATTAAATTGCGCGTGGGCAAGCGGCTCAGCGGCGTAGCGGCCTAACATCAAGCGCCAGCGCCGCAGCGCTTCAGGCTCGCTCGCTGGCGTCGCCGTCAAGCTCAATCGCCCCGAATTTCCCGAGGCGGCAGCGTTGAAGCCACGCTAATAAATTCAGGCTCCGGAACATCTAAGCGCAGCGCGCTGAGCGTGCGGCCCCACACGCAACCGGTGTCCAAGCAATACACGCCGCAGCCTTCGAATTTGCCGAGCATGCTCCAGTGCCCAAATACCAGCTTAAAGCTGCGCGGCTTTTGGCCCGGCACTTCATACCACGGGTAGTTTGGCGCGGCCTGTGTGCCTGGCATACCTTTGGCTTCAAAGTCGATATTGCCTTTAACATCGCAATAGCGCATGCGAGTGAAGGTATTAATGCTGGCGCGCAGGCGATTTAAACCCTTCAACTCCTTTGTCCAGCCGCGCGGGCGATTGCCGTACATGCGCATCAACAAATTGCCGTAATCATCGGCCTGGATGGCTTTTTGTACGATTTGCGCTTGCGCTTTGGCGATGGTCAGCGTCCAAAACGGTGACAAGCCGGCGTGCACCATCACGAAGTTAAGTTTTTCACAGTGATGCAGCAGCGGGCGAAAGCGCAGCCATTCCAGCAGTTCATTCGCATCGGGCGCGTCTAACACGCTTTTAAGCTCCGCCGAACGCTGCCGGCGCTCAGGCGGTTTGACGCGCTCGGCTAGCAAGTGCAAATCATGATTGCCCAGAACGACGATGGCGGCATCGCCCAGCTTTTTGATAAAACGCAGCGTTTCGAGTGATTGCCCGCCGCGATTGACAATATCACCGCAAAACCACAGCGTGTCGGTGGCTTCGCTAAATTTTAGCCTGTCTAGCAGCCGTAAGAGTGAGTCGTAGCAGCCCTGGACATCGCCAATGGCGTAGGTCGCCATCAGTGCAAAACGCGCGGCACCGACAGCGTGAACTGTGGGATTTCTGCGTCAAAAAGGTGGCCGTCACTGGCAATCATTTGGTAGCTGCCCTGCATGGTGCCGACTTGCGTGCGGATTACCGCGCCGCTGCTGTACTCAAAACTTGCGCCGGGTTCGAGCATGGGTTGTTCGCCGACTACGCCATCGCCGCGAACTTCTTCGGCGCGGCCATCAGAATCAGTAATGATCCAGTGCCGGGTGCGCAGCTGCACGGCGAACTGGCCACAGTTTTTTATCGACACGTGATAAGAAAACGCGTAGCGATTTCGATCTGGCAAGCTTTGTTCGGCTAAGTAGCCCGGTTTAACCGTCACTTGGACGTGGTACGGGGTTTGTTTCTGAGAATTATTCATAAAGCGTTTCAAACCAATCGAAGCGCAAACAGCGGATGGGGTTAGTTCCCAATAGTGGAGGCGCTTGATCTATTCAAATCAGCGCCGTTAGGTAGAGAATATCTCAGAAAGCGAGCGGTTTGCGGCGAATCTGTACTGTAATTCACTGTGATGCACTCGAGTGAAGTCCGCAAAACTCCGCACCCAGCGCTGAACAAAGACGGCTTAACGCGGTTTTGACGGTCAATAGCCAGACTTAGATTGCGCAATCTGGCAAATAACGCGGCTATACTTCGCGGCTTTGCGAAAGTTGGAACATTAATGGATTGGCTCATCTCAAGCGCGCACGCGCAAACTGCAGGCGCCGCAGCGCCGGGCGGTGGTTTTGGCACGATGCTTATATTTACCGTCATGATGGTCGGCTTGCTGTTTTTCATGAGCCGCTCGCAAAACAAGCGGGTAAAAGAACACCAATCGCTGGTCGATAGCCTACAGCGCGGCGATGAAATCGTGATTGCTGGCGGCATTGTTGGTCGTATTGATGAAATCCAGGAGCCGTATTTGATCCTTGAAATCGCCGATAAAGTCAAAATTAAGGTAGAGCGCACGGCGGTCAACAAGCTGCTGCCCAAAGGTTCGCTGAAGGCTTGAGCTGCGCCTGCTGATCACATCGTATTGAACGAATAAAGAATTGCTAAGGAAGGCATATGTTTGATTTTCCGAAATGGAAATACCTGGTTTTGCTGTTTGTTGTGGTGGTCAGCGGGCTTTACGCGCTGCCTAATGTGTTTCAACCGATCCCCGCAGTGCAGCTTTCCGGGATTTTGCCCAATAAAGTCAGCCCAACGCTGAAGGGTGATGTCGAAGGGTTGCTCAAAGGCAATAAAATTGCGTTTCAAGCGGTTGAGCTGAGTAAAGATCGCCTGTTGGTCAAGCTCGATAGCTTAGAAACCCAAACAGCCGCGAATGATTTGATTCGCTTAGACGACAAAATCGCCGGAAAATATAACTCGGCGTTGAACTTGGCACCGACCACGCCGGAGTGGCTCAGCAAAATCGGCGCGCGCGCAATGACGCTGGGCCTGGATTTACGCGGTGGCGTGCACTTTTTGCTGCAAGTCGATCGCGCCAGCACGCAAACGCGCATGCGCCAGCGTTTGGTTTCCGCGCTGACCAGCATGATGACGCGCCGCGATATTTCCAGATCAGGCTCAATCGACAATAACGGCGACCTGCTCGAATTCAAAGTGCTCAAGCGCGAAGACGTTGACCGCACGCGCAAAGAAATCACCCGCACGCTGCCCGAATTAGAGCTGCTGCGCGATGATGGCGATACCCGCATTGCTGCGCGCATACGCCCTGAAGAAATTACCAGAGCGCTGCAAGTCGCAGTCGAGCAAAACATTGCGACGCTGCGCCGACGCGTCAATAATTTAGGCGTGTCTGAACCGCTAGTGCAACGCCAAGGCTTAGATCGCGTGGTCGTGCAATTACCCGGCGTGCAAGACACCGCCTATGCCAAGAAAATTTTAGGTTCGACTGCTACCTTGGAATATCGCGCGGTGGATATGAGCAGCAATCTCAATGCCGCCGATATCGCTCGTTCCGGCAATGTGCCGGGTGATTCGGCGATTTTTTACGAGACCGGTGAAGGCGCTGAATTAGGCCCGCCAGTGATCTTGAAGAAAGAAATCATTGCGTCTGGTGAAGATTTAGAGAATGCGGTTTCCGGTATCGGCTCCGATACGGGTCAGCCGGAAGTATCCGTCACGCTCAATGGCGCCGCCGCCAATCGCATGATCGAATTTAGCTCGAAAAACGTTGGTAATTTGATGGCTGTGGTGTACCGCGAACGCGTGCCGGTGGATCGTCGAGTTGACGGCAAAGTGGTGACCACCTACACCGACAAAGTGGAAGTGATTAATATTGCGACTGTGCAATCGACGCTCGGCAAAAATTTCCGCACCACCGGTTTGACCGGTGATCGAGCGAAGGAACTCGCTGATTCGCTGCGATCAGGCTCACTCGCCGCGCCAATGGATATTGTCGAAGAGCGGGTCATCGGGCCTAGCTTAGGCGCAAAGAATATTGAGTCAGGCATCAAGGCGATCTTGTTCTCGTTCCTATTCGTGCTGGTTTTCTTCGTGATCTACTACAAAATGTTCGGCGTTATTTCGAACATTGCGCTGATGGTCAACTTGCTGATGGTGGTTGCGCTGATGAGTGTGTTCGGCGCCACTATGACGCTGCCCGGGCTTGCCGGCTTGGCACTGACCGTCGGTATGTCTGTCGATGCGAACGTGCTGATTAACGAGCGTATTCGTGAAGAATTAAGGCGCGGCATTACCCCGCTGCAAGCCATTGAGATCGGCTACGAAAAAGCCAGCGGCACGATTGCTGATGCGAACGTCACCGCATTATTAGGCGGTATTGCGCTGTTTGCGTTTGGATCGGGCCCGATTAAAGGTTTCGCGCTGACGCTGTGTTTGGGGATTTTGACCTCGATGTACACCGCTGTCAGCCTATCCAAAGCCATCGCCGCGCTGATCTACAGCGGCCGCAAAGTTAAAACGCTTTCAATTTAATACGAAAGCAAAAGGAGAATCTCAGATGGAATTAATCAAGCCCGGTACTAACGTCAATTTTATGGCGTTAGGACGTATATCGGTCATTATCTCGCTGGTGCTGCTGGTCGCGGCGCTGCTGTCGTTCGCTACCCGGGGGCTGAACTTTGCACTCGATTTCACCGGCGGCACGCTGGTTGAGCTGGAATACAAAACGCCCGCAAATACCGACAATATCCAAGCAACGCTGGAAAAAGCCGGCTTTCGTGCGCCGGTGGTGCAGTTTTTAGGCGAGCAGCGCCGGGTATCGGTGCGCCTACAAACGGTAGAAGGCAAAGGCAATATCGAACAAACCACGCAATCGGTGCTGGATTTGCTGCAATCAACAGACAACCCTGCAAAGGTCACCCGTAGCGCGTTTATCGGATCGCAGGTCGGCGATGAAATTGTCGAGAACGGCGTGTTAGCGATGATATTTGTCGCGCTGGGGTTTTTGATTTACGTGACGGTGCGATTTGAATGGAAGTTTGCGGTTGCCGCAATCGCAACCACGCTGCACGACGTCATTGTAGTAGCCGGTATATTTTCGCTGTTTCAGCTGGATTTTGATTTGAACGTGTTCGCCGGTATTTTGTCGGTGATGGGCTACTCGATCAACGACACCATCGTGGTGTTTGATCGGGTTCGGGAAAATTTCCGCAGCATGCACAAATCGGAGCCGATTGAAGTGATGAATCGCTCGATCAATGAAACACTGTCACGCACGATTATTACCTCGTTCGTAGCTTTGCTTACCGTGGTCGCGCTCTATATCTTCGGCGGCTCCTCGCTCGAAGGCATGGCGCTATCGCAGATACTCGGCATCATCATCGGCACTCTGTCTTCTATCTTCTTCGCTTGCCCGCTGCTAATTATGCTCGGCGTGAATAAGTATGATCTGATGAAAGGCCGCGATGGTGATCCTGCATTGGCCGATGCGCCCTAAAAATCAAAATCAAATCGGTATAAAAACGCGGGTTGTAGGCTGATGTTAGCGCGCCCGCGTCGGCCGATTTTTTTTGTATCCGATGGTACCGGCATTACCGCCGAAACCATCGGCCATAGCGTGCTAACGCAGTTTGACGGCATTGACTTTGATACCAAGCGGCTGCCGTTCGTTGATAGCGAAGAAAAAGCGCGCGCTGCCTGCGCGCTGATTACTGCTGCGCATGCGCATACCCAAGCAAGGCCAATTGTCGTCAACACGGTGGTTGATCCAATATTGAGCAGCGTGTTAGCTGAAAGTGGCGCGCTCATGCTGGACGTATTTGCACCGTTTATCGGCCCGCTAGAGCTTGAGCTTGGGCAAAGCCGCACGCCGAGCGTCGGTAAAGCGCACGGGTTGAATAACTACGCCGAATACGAGGCGCGCATGAACGCTACGAACTACGCGTTGACGCACGACGATGGCGTGGACATTAACTTCTCCGACGCCGAAGTCATTCTGCTGGGCGTATCACGCAGCGGCAAGACGCCGACCTGCCTTTACATGGCACTGCACTATGGCGTGCGCGCGGCGAACTACCCGCTAATTCCAGAAGATTTAGAAGCCGGGGAAATCCCACCCAAATTGCAAAGCTTCAAAGATCGTCTTTACGCACTAACGATTGATCCGGTGCGGCTATCGCAAATTCGCTCAGAGCGCCGACCGAATAGCCAGTACGCCAGCCTTGCGCAGTGCCAGTGGGAAGTGGAAACCGCGCAGAAATTGTATCGACGCGAGAACATTCCTTCACTTTCGTCAACTCACACTTCGATTGAAGAAATCGCCAGTAAAGTGCTGCAAGCGCTTGGTTTAAATCGCCAGCTGTATTAGCGTACGCAGCATGTTGCAAACCCGCCGAATCCAACCGCCCGTACTCGCGAACCTGCCCGCGATGAGCGCGTTTGGCTATCTGCAAGGTTTGTACGGCGAAAACTATGAGCGCCTACATCGACTGCTGGGCGACGTGCGCAATTTAAGCGGCGACTATCGTGCTTGTGCGCCAATCAATCCAGCAACAGCCGCAGACATTCAGAGCCCCGATCTTTGGCTCAATATTATTGAACAGCATCGGCACACGACGATCTTGCGCTTGACGCATCAATTTACCGGCGCAATCGGCGTTGAGCTTGATCCACTGGCCTGGGTGCGCGTGTATCACGATTCTCAGCAGGCGGAAGTTACCCATTGCCACACTTCAAAACAGCTCAAGGCGTTATTTTCCATGCAGGTGCCGGTGCTCAAAGTCGGCCTGCGGCGCTACCGCATGAATGTGTTCTTCAACAAATGGCTGGAGCACTTGCTCTTAGCTGGGCACGTACCGTCCGCCTTCACTTCCATTTGATCGCAGGAAATAGCCATGTTTGAAATGCCAAAGCGGCTTGAGCCACTCGCTAAGCCTGCGCTTTACGCTGAATTAGTCGAACAAGCGCGCGCGCTGCTTGCGGGTGAAAGTAACGAAATTGCGCGCGCGGCGAATTTTGCCGCGCTTGTTTTTCACGGCGTTCCGGATTTGAACTGGGCCGGCTTTTACTTATTTGACGGCACTGAATTGGTTGTCGGGCCATTTCAAGGCAAGCCCGCTTGCGTGCGCATTGCGCTAGGGCGCGGCGTTTGCGGCACTGCGGCGCAAACGGGCAAAACTCAGCTTGTGCAGGATGTACACGCGTTTCCTGGGCATATCGCCTGCGATAGTGCAAGCAATTCTGAAATCGTCGTACCCATGTTTAGGGATGGCGCGCTGCTCGGCGTTTGGGATGTGGATTCGCCCACGCTCAACCGCTTTGATAGCGATGATCAGCGCGGTATGGAAGCCTTAGTCCAAGTTTATGTGCACGGCGTGTAACTTTTCATTGCGCATTCCGTGAAGCTACGGGCACGCGTAAACTCCGCAACACCATTTTGCAGGTACTGACGAATGTCTCAAGATTCCCACGCGGGGCAAAATAAACTGCTGCCGCTCATGATTGGTGCGGTTGGCGTTGTGTTTGGTGATATTGGTACTAGCCCGCTTTACGCCATCAAAGAATGTTTCAACGGTGCGCATGGCTTGGAACTGACCCAGGCCAACGTTTACGGTGGGCTATCGCTGATGTTTTGGGCGATGACGATTGTGGTGTCGCTCAAGTACGTCACCTTTATCCTGCGAGCCGACAATAAAGGTGAAGGCGGCACACTTTCGCTGATGGCGCTCGCGTTAAACAAATTGGCAAGCGCGAAAAACCGCTACGTTATGGTGATCGTCGGGATGATCGGCGCAGCGCTATTTTTCGGCGATGGGGCGATCACTCCAGCGATGTCGGTGATGTCAGCGGTGGATGGCATGGCGGTGCTGAGCCCCAAGCTTGGCGATTACATCGTGCCGATTTCGCTATCCATTATGTTCGTGCTGTTCTTTTTTCAAAGCTATGGCACGGCCAAAGTCGGCGCATTTTTCGGGCCTATCATGACCACTTGGTTTGTTGTGCTTGCAGTGCTCGGCGTCATCAACATTCTTAAAATGCCCGAAATTCTCATGGCGTTTTCACCACATTATGCTTTCAACTTAATCGTACAAAACCCAGGCCCGGCGTTTTTGGCACTAGGCGCGGTATTTTTAGTCATGACCGGCGGTGAAGCGCTGTATGCCGATATCGGCCACTTTGGCGTTAGGCCGATTCGCTTTGGCTGGTTCGGGTTCGTCATGCCATGCATTTTGATTAACTACATGGGCCAGGGCGCTTTGTTGCTCACAGAAGGCACCGATATGGCCGTGCGCAAGAATCCGTTCTTCCACATGGTGCCGGATGCATTGCTACTGCCGCTGGTGGTACTGGCTACGATGGCGACGGTGATTGCCTCGCAAGCGGTGATCACGGGGGTTTTCTCGGTCACCAAACAGGCCGTCCAGCTTGGTCTTTTGCCGCGCATGGAAATTGTACACACCAGCGAAAGTGCGATGGGGCAAATCTACGTGCCGGCGGTAAACTGGGTGCTGATGCTGTGCGTGTTTGGTCTAATTATTGGCTTTAAATCTTCCACCGCCATTGCCTCTGCCTATGGCGTAGCCGTAGCACTCACCATGGTTTTAGAGCTCGCCTTGTTATTCGTTGTGGCGCGGCTGATTTGGAACTGGGGCGCGCTTGGCATGGCGATGTTGGCGTTCTTTATGCTGGTCGATCTTGCTTTCTTCGCCTCCAACGCGCTAAAAATACCTCAAGGCGGCTGGTTCCCTCTGGTGCTGGCGGCTGGATTAGTCGCCATCATGAGCACCTGGCGGCGCGGGCGTAAATTGGTATCAGAAGTCATTCGCAATCAGGCCATGCCAATGGATTTGTTCTGCATGAGCGTTGATGGCGTGCCAAGAGTTGATGGCACCGCGATTTTTCTGACGCGCTCACCTGAGGGCATTCCACACACGCTTTTGCACAACTTAAAGCACAACAAAGTGCTGCACAAACGCGTGGTGCTGCTGAGTTTATTGAACGAAGAAGTAGCGCGCATTCCCGAGATTGATCGCATCGAAATAGAGCAGTTCCAAGAAGGCTTCTACCGAGTCGTCGCTCGTTTTGGATTTTTTGAAGATGTTGACGTGCCCACCGTGTTGGCCGCCTGTGAAGAAAAAGGCCTGAGCTTCGACACCATGGACACCACATTCTTCCTGGGCCGTGAAACGCTATTGCCAAGTGACAAACCCGGCATGGCGATGTGGCGCGAGCACCTGTTTAGCTGGATGTGGAAAAACGCCAGCCGCGCAATGGATTTCCTGAATTTGCCGCCAAATCGGGTGGTGGAATTGGGTACACAGGTGAAGATTTAGCGGGGTGTGATTCCTATACTTACCAAAGGACAGGTGTCAATTTTTCCCCCGTCGTTTGTGGAACCTGAGTTTCCCCCTGCACAAGCACGACTTAGGGCTTGTCTAAGATTATCCGCAATCAGTTTAGGCTAAGCTCACGCGCTTCCAACTATTGCAGGCGCTGCGCATGACCACTGAACTTAAACGCCCTTCCGGCCGCGCCGCCGATCAGCTACGCAGCTTAACAATCCAGCGTAGCTTTACGGTACATGCCGAGGGCTCGGTGCTAGTCAGTATGGGCAATACCCGAGTGCTTTGTACGGCCAGTGTGGAAGATCGCTCGCCGCCATTTTTGCGCGGCACTGGCCTGGGTTGGGTGACGGCGGAATACGGCATGCTGCCGCGCGCGACGCATACGCGTGGGCGGCGTGAGAACAAAGACGGCCCGAGCGGACGCACGCACGAAATTCAGCGTTTAATTGGCCGCAGCTTGCGTTCGGTGGTGGATCGAACGGTATTAGGTGAGCGCACGATTACGCTCGACTGCGATGTGCTGCAAGCCGATGGCGGCACCCGCTGTGCGGCGATTACCGGCGCGTATGTCGCGCTGGTGGACGCTTGCCGCTGGATCAAAGCGCATAAAAAAATCGAGCGGCCGATTGTCAGAGGCCACATCGCTGCGGTCAGCGTGGGCTGGTACAAAGGCCAAGCGGTGCTAGATTTGGATTACGCTGAGGACAGCGATTGCGATACCGATATGAACGTCGTGATGAATGCGGTCGGCGGCTTTATCGAGATTCAAGGCACGGCCGAGGGCGCGGCATTTACACGCGCCGAGCTTGATTCCATGTTGGCGCTGGCTGCGCAGGGCTGTTCGGAACTGCAAGCGGCGCAATTACAGTCACTTGGGTGAAGACGCCTTCGCAATTGCCGTCTTAAGTCGTTCGCAGTTGCGCGCTACTCTGGCCGTACACCCTTTGCGATCTTAGTTACCACTCAATTTGATCCACGTGGGACTAAAAGAAATGCTTCGTGCCAAGGATAGCAACGCCCAAGCATTCACGCTTAGAAGCCAGAATATTCTGCTTTTTGTCACAGCTTTGAAGCGCATACTTAACATTCTCCTTGGGAACCTAGCCCCAAGTGCGGAGCCAACGAAAGTGTTCCAGTTGTGAGTTATTACAATGCGAACGCGAGTTTGTGGCGGCAACGGATGAACGTTGACGTTTGGCCTCGCATAAAAGTGCGGAAAGAATGTCAATGCGTCATAGACGTTTTAGCTTCTTACCTACTCGGAGTATTTTTATGGATGCAATTAATCTTAGCCAGTTCGAACTGGTCTTTAACGCGTTTTCGTTCACCATTGCAGTTATGGGTGCAGCGACGATCTTTTTGTTCTTGTCACGTACTCAAGTAAGCGCTGCCTACCGCACCGCGATCACAATTTCAGGAATTGTTACCCTGATCGCTTGTTATCACTATGTTCGGATCTTTGATTCTTGGGAAGCGGCCTTTATTATTGCAGGCAGCGAGATCAAACCATCGGGGATTAAATTTAACGATGCCTATCGCTACGTAGATTGGCTGCTTACCGTGCCATTGTTATTGATTGAGCTGATTCTGGTGATGGGCCTAAGCCGGAGCGAAACAATCTCGAAAGGCTTGAAACTTGGGTTTCTTGCTGCGCTAATGGTAGTTCTCGGCTACCCTGGCGAAATCTCGAGTGACCCGACCACGCGCTGGATCTGGTGGACTGCAGCAATGGTGCCTTTTGTGATCATCGTTTATGATCTTTTCATTGGTTTACGTGATGCTATTGAAGCGCAGCCCGCTGAAGTACGAGGTCTAGTCCGCGCCGCACGGACGCTGACAGTATTGTCCTGGTGTTTTTACCCGGTCGTCTACGTTTTGCCGATGATTGGCTTGACAGGCGGCGCTGCCGCTACGGGCGTGCAGGTCGGATATACGATTGCCGATATTGTTGCGAAGGCCATGTTTGGCATATTGATCTACATGATCGCGGTTCGAAAATCAGAAATTGCTGACCCAAGTGGCGCACATTAAGTTTTAGACACGCGTCAAATCTGCAAACAAGAACGCCAGACGGGTCCTCTGTTTGGCGTTTTTTTTGGCCCACACTTAATCACTTAGGTGAACGCACCTTCGCAATTGCCGTCTTGAGTCGTTCGCAATTGCTCGCTACTATGGCAGTGCGCCTTCTGCGATCTTTGGCAGCGCTTCAACATATCGCCTTGTCCCATAACTTGACCCCGGAGCGATCACTCGCCGGCCTCGTGTGCATGTCCGCTCCATGCGGAAAGCCTAAGGCTTAGGCCGATCACTCCACTTGATCCCTGGGATCAAGGTCAGCTGAACGCACCGGGAAATGCGGAAGGCCCCTATTTTTGCGGCAGCGCGGTGGATTGGCGCGCCATCGGCACTGCGCAAATGCTGTGCTTGCGGCATACTTCGCGCTCTAAATACGTGTTGAGGAATCCGCATGAGTTCATTTGTCGAAATTCCGGCAGGGCAGTTTATATTTCGCGAAGGCGACCCCGGCAATGAGATGTACATCATTGAAGTGGGATCGGTCGAGATCACCCGGCAAGTGCGCGGCGCGCAGCCGCTCGCAGTACTGGAGCCCGGGGATTTTTTTGGCGAAATGGCGGTGTTGGAAGATCAGCCGCGTTTTGCTTCTGCGCGCGCCAAGGAAAATTCGAGGTTGCTGCGGATTGATCGCAGCGCGTTCGCTGAATTAGTCCAGCAAAATTTTGAAATTGCCGTGCGCATTATGCGAAAGCTCGCGCTTCGACTGCGCCGCACTGAGCAAAGCTTGCAGCACGCCAGCACCGAGCTGGGTGATATCAAGCGGCGCTTAAATGCGCCCACCGCAGCGATTTCGGTATCCGCGGAAATTCGCGCGGTGACTGCCGCAGCTAGCTCCGCCGCCAGCATGCTGATGAAATTGCGGCATGACAGCGGCGCCGAATTCGCCGTACGCGCCGATCAGCGCGAGCTTTTAATTGGCAGGCCCGATCCGGTCACCGGCGTGGTGCCTGAGATTGATCTGGGCGCACTCGATAGCCAGCGTACGCTCAGCCGCAGGCATGCCAAAATCTTGATTGAAGGCGGCATGATTTTTCTGCGCGAAGAAGTGGGCTGCGCAAACGGCACCCAGATCAACGGCGTGCGGATTAAAACCGGCGTGCCAACTCCTATTAAAATCGGTGATGAATTGCGCTTTGGCGCAATAGATTTGGCTGTTCTGCCCGTTTGAATTGCGATTAGCTGTACACCCATTTTTTAAGCCCGTTTTAAGACTGACAAGGATTTTCGCATGGCCGCTTTCACCAATATCGATCTCAGCGTTTTAGATGAACTCGCCGAGCTTAAAACCCAGCGTGACGTGATGCAGCAGCGCCTAGCCGCGATGGAAGAGCGCCGTGCTGAAGTGGCGCCGCCGGTGTATTTGAGGGTGCGCGGGGATTACGAATCGCAGCGCCAATTACTGTCAGAACAAGCGCAGCCGCTGCAAGCGAAAGCCCGTGCACTGTATGCGCAATTGCACGAGGCGTTGGAAAAGTTAGAACGCGAAGCGGAAAACGCCAAACTAAGCCAGCAAGAGCTGGAGTTTCGCCATTCACTGGGCGAATTCGCCGGGGGTGAGTTCGAACAGCGCAAACAAGCCATCGTGAGCGCGCTCAACGCCAGTCAAGCCGAGCATGAGCAAGCCCGCAGCATTCGCGAGCGCTTTTTGCAAGCGTTTGGCTCCGAATCTGCGCTGCTGGAAATGCCGATGAGTGAAGCGCCCAAGCTTGAGCCAAATATTGAGCCAACCAAGCCCCGTTTTGGCAATATGCCGGATGCGCCTGAGCTGACCGCGATCGTAAAACCGGTGCCACCGCCGATTCCAGGTTCAATCAATCCGCCGGCAATGGGTTCGGTCACCGAACAAGTCCGCCCCGTTCCTGCGCCGATACCGCCGCCGATTCCTAGTGCGCCAGAGCCCGTTAAACGCGCGAACCCAGACGCCACCGTCGTGTTTCGCCCCGGCCGCTTACTGCCGCAAAACAAAGACGCCGGAGATTCCGCGCTGATGCTCAGCCTGCGCCCAATTGTGATCGGTTCTGATCCAGGTTGCGACGTGATTTTGGTTAACGTCGCGGGCCGTCAAGCCGATATCAGCCTGACCCGCGCGGGCTTTATGTTCCGCGATATCGGCGGCGCAGGCGTTGGTATGTTGACCATTAACGACGTGCCGGTCGGCGAACAGCTGCTGCGCGATGGCGATATTTTGCAAGTTGGCACCGCGCGCTTTTCATTTAAATCGGCATAGGTTTTGCAAATCGACGCGGCGGAATCAGTCGGCCTGACTAATATACTTAGCCTGCCGCCGCTGGCGCTGTATATCCACTTGCCCTGGTGCGTGCGTAAATGCCCGTACTGCGATTTCAACTCGCATCAGCAGCCCGCGTCAATCCCCGAAGCCGATTACGTAGCCGCGCTGCTGCGCGATCTAGAGCTGGATTTGCCACGCGTGTGGGGCCGCTGCGTAGTCAGCATATTTTTTGGCGGTGGCACGCCGAGCTTATTTTCTAGCGATGCGATCACCCAGATTTTAGACGGCGTGCGCGCCCGTATTAAAGTGCGGCCTGATGCCGAAATCACGCTCGAATGCAACCCAGGCACCGCCGAATACGGCAATTTGCTCGGCTATCGTCAGGCTGGGGTGAATCGGCTTTCTTTTGGCGTGCAAAGTTTTGATGATGTGATTTTGCAGCGCTTGGGCCGCATCCACAGCAGTACCGAGGCCGTTGCGGCAATCGGCAAAGCTAGGCAAGCCGGGTTTGACAATATCAATATTGATTTGATGTACGCGCTGCCAGGGCAAGATGAGGCTGGTGCGCTGGATGATCTTACGAAAGCGTTAGCGCTCAATCCTGAGCACGTGTCGCACTATCACCTGACCATGGAACCCGGCACCGTGTTTGCGCGCTTTCCCCCGGCTGACTTACCCGATCACGACACCGCGTGGGCGATTCAAGAGGCTTGTCAAGCCCAACTGGCTGCCGCAGGTTTTGAACATTATGAAGTCAGCGCTTATGCCAAAGCTGGCAAGCGCTCACAGCACAATCAAGTTTACTGGCGTTTTGGCGATTACTTAGGCATAGGCGCAGGCGCACACGGCAAAATCACTGACTTGAATACCCAGCAAATCACTAGATTGGAAAAGCAAAAGAACCCGAGGCTCTATCTGGCGAGTGCAGGCCATGCAAGTGCGATAAAACTACGCGAACTGACGGCAGACGAGCTTGCCTTTGAATACATGCTCAACGCGCTGAGATTGCATGAGGGTTTCTTGAAATCAGATTTCAGTGCTTACACCGGTCTTAGTTTGGAAACTAACAGTGGGTTTCATAAGGCGCTCGCAAAAGGCTTGCTTGAGCGCATTGATATGCCCAAAGGCGAGCTGATTCGACCGACCGAGCTGGGCCAGCGCTTTTTGAATGATTTGATCAATTTGTTTTCGTGAGCTTGGGTCGTGCGCGACGCCGATCAAATTTAGCTGTGGCGCACTCAAATGCCGAATGTATCGTACAAAGCAAAAAGATAGCCTTGTAGCGCTTGCCCTGCTTCAGATTCAACTATTCGAACCTGTCCGCTTCCAAATCGCGCCAGCCGCCGTGTCTTCGATTACGATGCCTTGGTCCAGCAGCTGCTTGCGAATCGCATCGGCGCGTTGAAAATCTTTTGCCGCACGCGCTTCCACACGCTCGGCGAGCAGCGCATCAAAAACTGCATCGGTTGGTGCCGCGCCTTGAAACCAAGCATTCACGCCGGATTGCAGCAAGCCCAGCAGTTCCGCAGCCTGTAAAAACCGCATCTTTGCTGCGCCTTTATGCGCCAAATCTGCGGTCAGCGCCGCTTTCGCAAGCCCATTCAATTCCGCCAGCGCAACCGGCGTATTCAAATCCTGGCACAGCGCTTGAAACACTGGATTCTCAAACGGCGTGCTTCCAATTTGACTCAAATCAGCCTCAGTTATGGCAACTGCTTCCAGCGAGCGCAGCGTGGTGTAAAGCCGATCTAGCGTAGTTTTGGCTTGCTCAATCGTGCTATCAGACCAATCGATAGGCTGACGATAATGGCCGCTTAGCAAAAAATACCGCAGCGCTTCGGGGGCGTACTGCTGGCGAAGCGTGTCAATCAACAGCGTGTTGCCAATCGACTTGCTCATTTTCGAGCCATTGACCGTCAGCATGCCGTTATGCAGCCAAAAATTGGCAAACAGCTTGCCGCCATGTGCGCAGGTGCTTTGCGCGACCTCATTTTCATGATGCGGAAATAGCAAATCATTGCCGCCTGCGTGAATATCCAGCGTTTCACCCAAGTGCGCATTGCTCATGGCCGAGCATTCAATATGCCAACCCGGCCGGCCGCGCCCCCACGGGCTTTCCCACCCAGGCAGCTCGGGCGTTGAAGGCTTCCAGAGTACAAAATCGGCGGCGTTCTTTTTATAAGGCGCAATTTCAACGCGCGCGCCAGCGATCATGTCTCTCAAGCTGCGCCCGGATAGCTTGCCGTAGTCAGCAAAACTCTCGACATCAAACAGCACATGGCCTTGCGCGGCGTAGGCGTGGTTCGAAGCAATCAGCTGCTCGCACATCGCAATAATATCGCCGATGTGCGCGGTGGCTTTGGGCTCAATATCCGGCTGATCCGCACCGACCGCCGCCATATCTTGCTGATAGATAGCGGTAAAGCGTTCGGTAATCGTATGAATCGGCACGTTTTGCGCTATCGCAGCGGCGTTAATTTTATCGTCCACATCGGTAATGTTGCGAGCGTAAATTACTTTTGGGTAAATGCGTTTGAGCAATCTTGCCAGTAGCCCAAACAGCACCGGCGGGCGCGCATTGCCCAGATGCGCAAAGCTATATACCGTGGGCCCGCAGACGTAAAACGTGACGCGCTCAGGATCAACTGGGGTAAACGGTTCCAGCGTTCGGGTGCGGGTGTTGTAGAGTGATATTTGGGGTGGGTTAGATTGGGGATCAGTCGTCATTTAAAACCTATGGATAAATTGATTACGCGTACGTTGATCAGGGCGCTAGGATTCGCTCGGGGCGTTGCTTGCTCAGCAAAGAACTGGGTGAGTAGCCGCTCAGGTCCAATTCTGATTTAACTACACCGAGTGTGCGCAAGGTTTTTGCGGCGGCATCAATAGTCGTGAAAACGCGCACATCTCCTGTGCTAGCGGCCAGGGCGCGATCGCTCGTTCCGTAGCGCACCTTGACTGCGTAACCGCCCGGCAAACCGACGATGGCCGCTGAGCGCACTGAGCCCGACGCGACCAGCTCTCGAAGTACGGCAATTTTCACGGTATTAGCGTTCATGACTCACGTTTTTGGCAGGTAACTAGACTCAATAGTAGCTTAAAAGGTAAGCTGAGCCAGCAAAGCGCTTCGGATGTGGGTGCGAACCAGACTGATGTTTTTCTGTTGACCGCTTCAAACTTAGGTGGAAACCCAATTTGGTGATTTCCAGTTTTCAGTCATTTAAAGGAACGCATGACCTTTCAAGAAACATTGCGCATCACAAGGCCAAGATTAAAGCGCCAAAGGCGCGCAACAAGGTAGCCTGGGGTAACGCCCCAGGTTCAAGCAACACTCAAAGTTAAGCCCTGTAAGGGCGACACAATGTATATGACAACCAATTGTAGCGCCCTTACAGGGCTCTAAAGCGTGGTGTACCAACACCTGGGGCGTTGCCCCAGGCTACCTTGTGCCGCGCTTTCAGCGCTAGAACCTGCGCAAACCCAAGAAATCCTGGCGCGAGCACCCAAAAAAACATCAGTTTGGCTCGCACAAATGAGTGCATTTTCGCTTCATTTTCTGTTTTAACAACTTATTAATTGCATTTTTATGCACAGATAGACTAAATTTCAGACTGCTTTCAAGCTAGGCAGCAAAATGAAGTCTTTCAAGCCAAAATCACTCTTTTTCGTCGCTTTGCTTTGCGCGCAACCACTCATTGCGCAATCGTTGGCCACAAGTTTGCCAAATCAGCGCATTGAACTAGATCGTTTACAAGCGCAATTGATCGCTGAGCCTATCCCGGCATCGTTTGTTGCTTTGCAAAGCTTATCGAATCAGCAAGGCGAGCTGGACTCCAAAATGCAGGCACTCATACGCCTGCAAGATGCGAAAGCGAATGGATTTCGATCAGATATGCAATTTATTGATGCTAGCGAAGCGCTCGCATCGTTGCCGCAGGATCAAGCCAGCGCGGGTAGCCGTTGCACAAATCCGCTGCTTTTTAACCATAAGCAGGCGCTCACGGTTTATTTTGAACCGCAGCGCACACTTTGGCTGCGCGTGGCGGTGCCTGAAAATACGCTGCAAATTGTTGACAGCATCGGTTCGCATGCGGACACGCTGATTGAGGTTCTTAGCGATTGCGCTGAAGTTGAGTCAGTCAAATCAGCTGATGATAGCTTTGGCCTGCAGGCAAGGCTAGCGCTGCCCCGGCGCAATGTCCATCAGACTTATTTGGTTCGCGTTCAAAGCTTAAGCGCTCAGGTTTTGCCAGTACGTTTACGTTTTCTACAAGGCGCGACGTTAAGCGGGCGCTTGCAGCGTGAGGACGGTAGCGCGGTACGCGCCGCAGCGACTTTTTTTGACGAGCAGCAGCGTTATTTAGGCAGCGATTTTAGTAATGAAAGTACCGGCACCTATGAAATCGCGGTGCCGGAAGCCATTGCGCGGGTTTACCTGCGCACAGAAAAACTAACGCCTTCGACTTGGATTAACGCCGTCTACCCAAGTGGCGTATGTAGGCCCGAGCGCGCGTTGTCGAGTTGCTCATTGACGAATGCACAGTTAATTTTAACGCCAGCAAATAGCGCAATCACGTTGGCACCGCTGCCGCTGCCTGAGGGTGCGAAGCTGCGGGGAGTTGTCAGTGTTCCTGCTGGCGCCGCTTCGCAGCCTGTTTCGGTTTCGGGTGTGACGGCTCAGGGCGTAACGCTTTTTTCGGGCGCAACCGATGCGGTGGGGCGATACCAAATTCAAGGGCTTTTTCCAGAGCCGGTGCTGGTTTACGCCAATGGGGTTGGCTTACTGCCCAGTATCCACCCAAATTTGCCTTGCCAAGGCCCCAGCATTAGCGATTGCCCGCTCGCACAAGCGCAGCCGGTGTTTTTGCAGTTGGGCTCAACGGCTATCGTTAACTTTGATCTGCAACGGGCCGGTGGCGTTAATTTGTTAACGCCTAATTTCACTTGGAACGATAGTGCCAGTGTTTCGATTTTTAGACCCAACGGCACGTTCGTGTTCTTCAAGCAACTATTCGGACCGCAAACGTTTATCCCGTTGCTGCCTGGAAGCTATTTATTTCGCGTGCAAACTCGCAATTCATTCATGCGGGTTTTGCCCAACATTGACTGTATAGATCCTTGTTTTGAAGCGCTGATGAGCACGCCACCGATCGTGATTGGCTCAGATATTATCGAAGTGCCCGTGGTATTTCGCGCGCTGCCAGAGGTTCGAATTCGCCTGAAGGATCGCATTACGCAATTGCCGGTCGCTGGGCTCGGTTCGGCCTTCGGCGTCAATAACAACTTTCAAAGCTACGCAACTGAATATCAATCGGGCACCGGCGAATTGCGTTTTATCGACCTTCAACCCGGAACTTACAAGCTTTTTGCGGGTGGTTTAGAACACTACGATCAAGCCTTTCCAGGAGTTGCTTGTAGTGATGCGCGAGGTCGGTACTATCAATCGCCTCGCAATTGCCCTGGTATGCAAACGCTCAGCATTGGGCTTAACTCGCCGGACGTCATCGCCGCAAACGATTTTATCTTGGAGCGCTCTTCCAGTATCGGCGGCCAAAATGGCACTTCATTAATTTATACGTTCAACGTGGCAGGCCAGCCGCTTTTTTCAGAGTTCGCATTTCAGGAATCTGGCCGCTACCGATTGCTTGATTTATACCCCGGTACTTATAAGCTTGGCATCAGTGACGGAGTGTCGTTTGATCAACTTTTTCAGAACCAAAACTGTGCACTTGGTATCAATGCGTTTGAAGGCTGTAACTTTGCTCTGGCCACTGCGATTACTTTAGCGGCAGGGCAACAAGTGGAGAATGTGGATTTCACTCCACGCCTGCGCAAAGCCATTCGGGGCACCTTGCTTGACGATCAAAACAATGCGCCGATTGGCAATGCGATCATTGATTTATGGACGAGGCTACCAAACGACACGCTGGTCATCAGCGCCAGCGTTCGCAGCGATCCGCAGGGCAGGTTTGAGTTCGCCACGAGCTCGCCTGGTTTCATTAGTACGGACTTTCCGAATCGGTATTTAAATATGGTCTATCCAAATATTCAATGTCCTGCGGGCAGCGCCGCTTCAGGCCTTTGTAACCCAGGGCTCGGCGAATTCGTGCCGGTATCGGAAAGCCTGAGCGGTGGTGAAATTACCTTGCGAGTTCGTGCAAACGAAGCGTTTCAAAACGGTTTTGAGAACTAACTAATGACTATCCATGCGTTTTTCAGCCAATCACTGCCAGCCGTAAAACAAGCCATTTTTGGACTGTGTGTGGGCATTACAGCCACTTTTTCCGCTGCGCAAACCAATTCGCCGCTGCCAGCTAGTGATTTTTCGGCGCATTTAGTCACCGCTGCATTCCCGATTGTTGGCGGGCAAATTGTGCAGCTCAAAAGCAGCAGTAGTTTTTACTACGGGCGAAGTTTTAATGCGCTTGATCCTCGATCGGGCGGGCTCACGTTGCCTGTCAACGCGCCGAGCATTTATGACTACAGCAGCAGCTATTTCGGTTCGGGCAGCCCAAAAAAAATGACGCTGCAATCCGGTGGTTTCATCACAATTTACTATTCCAGTGGCTCATTTGAGAGTCCTCAGCCGCCACCTTCGATGAGTATTAGTAAATACGATGCCTTAGGTCGATTGGTTTCTACGCGCGGAATTTCTGGAACAGCAGATGTCTATGAAGCGCCTGACGGGCGGCTTTTATTAGTGCAAAAATCGAATGCTACGGCACGCTGGTTCGATTTGACCAGCACCGACCCTGCGCTTAATGCGCCGGTCAGTCTTGCGCATTTTTGTGTGCCGATTTCGATTGATTGCAAACTATCGGCGCCGGTTTTTTACGCACCGCGCCACAGCATGGTGCAGGGCGGTAGTAGCTTTAGTGTGCTTCGGCAAACGCGCGTATCGTTTGAACAAATTCAATTTAGCTTGCTTCGCGCGAATACTGCCGGTGAGCTGCTTTATGAGACGAACTTACAGGGATTGACGGGTGTAAGCCGCATCTCAATCGTTCCACAGCTTAGCGGCACGCTTTTGCTTGGGGCTGCAAGTGATTTTCGATTCTTCGATAGCAACGGAAAGGAAATTTGGCGAATTCCTAGTAATAGCGTGCCATTGACATCGCCAATTGACTTGCAAGCCGATCTTGACGGGATGACCGTTTTTGCACGGGTAAACGATGGCACTCGCTCGCAAATGCTGTATCGATTGGACTCTTCCGGCTTAGTGCGCTGGCAATATCGTTTTGCTGGCACATTAACTGAGCCCCCGGTTGAAGCCAACGTTGCTAGCGATGGAAGCGTGTTGATTTACAACGCCAAGCGATCTTCTACCGTGAACGGCGACTTTGAGTGGATTCGTACAGACGGTACCCGCGCTGCGCTGCCTGCGGGCCTAGAAAGCGCCGCACATATTGAAGGCGGCGGCGTAATTGCCATTGCCAAGAGCCGCAGCTTTGCTTCTGGCTATTCGATCAATCAATACCAGAATAGTGGCGCGCTGCGCACCAGCGCGGAGTTTCCTCGTGCTAATACGCTGCCCAGTGCCGTTCGGCTGCTGTTAAAGCCTAAAAATAGCGTTGATGTTGCACTCAGCTATCTGGCCCGCAATCGCACGCACTTTGTGCAGTCAGGTGAGGCCGGGGCCGTTCAACTTTTTGAAGTTGACAATCAAAGAGGCCTTCATTTCAAAAGTGCAGACACGATTTTCGTGCACACCCAACAAAACACCCTGGCTAAAGCGCTACCTAACAATCGCATCGCGTGGGAGCGGGATTTATTGAGTGATTTTGGCTATCCAACATTACTTGCAGTGGGGCAAGCGCTGTTGGTTACTGGATACAATGAAGCGACAAACACCAACTCGATTCGGGTGATTGATCGAGACGGTTTAGTGAGCGCCAATTTAGCGTTACCGCTTGGCGAATTTTCAGAGCTTACTTGCTATGAAGCGGATTTTACCTTGACCTCGGACTATGCCCGCTGCCTGTATCGCGCAGTGCAAAATGGCCCGATTGAGATTTATCGGATTGATGCAAACTATCAAGTGCGTTTGCTTAACGTAGTTTTTCGCGCCGAGCGCGTAGTCAATTTGTTGCCCAATGGCGAGCTTTTATTGCGAAGCGCGGATCAGATTTTGTTTCGCGCTAGCCCAACCGGGCAAACACGCTGGCAGATAAGCGATGTGACCGAAACAGATCGTGTCATCGGCGCGCTAGATGGCAGCGCTTGGATACTCCGAGAACCCTACGACGCCGAACCAAGCTATCGACAGGTCAGCCCAACCGGAAACTCGACCGCAATTAGCGCCGCACAGATGCAAGGCAACACCCAATTTGCGTTTACCTTGCCGGATGCCAGCTTATTGCTGCCAAGTGCAAATCAAATTCGTCGTTTGCAGGTCATTAACGGCGTGGTCAATACGACTGCCATTGCCATTGGTGTCACCGGAAAGCGTGAGTTTTTGAGCAGCTTAACCGGCTCCGGGTTTCGCACAGCTTGGGTGGAGGCAAGTCAAGATGGAACCGAGCAAGCCTCATTGACAACGTATCAGTGGCCGGAACCCAGTGCTATTCCGATTTTCACGGCTGAAAAGTAGAGGAGCTAGCGAACTGATGCGTGACAACCGTTCAGTCAATACCTGAAAACGCATCGCTAATCACTAAAACCAAATCCCATCCAAAGGCGAAGAAGCCGAGGCAAAGCGTTTTTTAGGGATTCGACCGGCTAAAAACGCTTCTCGGCCCGCTTCTATCGCTTTGCGCATGGCGCTGGCCATCAGAATCGGGTTTTTCGCACTGGCAATCGCGGTATTCATTAGTACGCCATCGCAGCCGAGTTCCATTGTAATGGCGGCATCGGATGCGGTACCAACGCCGGCGTCAACCAGTATCGGCACGGTCGCTTCCTCAACAATAGTCAAGATATTGTACGGATTGCGCACACCTAGCCCCGAGCCAATCGGTGCAGCGAGCGGCATGACCGCAACTGCGCCGCGCAGCGCCATTTCCCTGGCTAACACTGGATCATCATTGGTGTAAACCATGACTTCAAAGCCTTCTTTGACCAGAATATCCAGCGCCACCAGCGTTTCAATCACGTGCGGAAACAGCGTTTTTTGCTCCGCCAAAACCTCTAGCTTGACCAAATTGTGGCCATCTAATAATTCGCGCGCTAATCGGCAAGTTCGTACTGCATCCAGCGCGGTAAAGCAGCCGGCGGTGTTCGGTAAAATCGTGTAGCGCTTGGGGTCAAGCACGTCGAGTAGATTGGGTTCACTCTTATCCTGGCCGATATTGACCCGGCGCACCGCCACGGTCACGATCTGTGCACCGGCAGCTTCCGTGGCAAGCCGGGTTTCTTCTAAATCTTTGTACTTGCCGGTGCCGGTCAACAACCTAGACGCGTAGGTTTTGCCAGCAATCACGAGCGGCTTTGGGTCAGTAAACATGAGCATGCACTCCGAATTCGGTTGAGTTGGATGCCCCGAGCTTAGCGGCAAGCGACGGTGATGCAAACCCTTTTGGTGAAAACGTAGTACCGCGTCATCCCCGCGCAGGCGGGGATCCAGTACAGGTGTCAAAGATTAATTGATCGTTTTACAGCGCCAGAATTTTCATAGGCTAGTTATCAAGCCTAACCTTATCCAAATCAATCCCGAGCTCAGCGGCTTCTTCACGCAGCTCAAGCAAACGCTTTTCAACGCTGGGTGGCTGCACCATCGGGCAATTCACGGCGGTAGCGTCCAAATCAAATCGATTGACGCCGCCACTTACGATGGGCATACCCGGAAAAACCGGTAGCGGCGGCGCATCAACATCGGGGTCTGATAAGTTCGGCGATCCGGTTGAGTAAAAAATCGGCTGCGCGCCATCGCCCATGTTTTGCCCGCGCCGACGCTGCACTGGATCAAAGCACCAAAAGCTGGTGCCTGCTGCAGGCTGCGCAGCTTGACAGCGAACCGGTGTGGGCAGCGGATCGGCTGCGTTAAATGTTTCTCGGCTTGCTTGGCGCTGCTGCCCAGGCATAAATACCGAGCGAGTAATCGCGCTTGGCGCCGGGAACATTTGTGGAATACTACGAACGCTAAAAGTTGAGGCGGGGGTATTAGGTTTTCCGAGAATCAATGCAAGCCGCACCGCCTCTGGGTTAATTTGAGCGACAAAGGGGCTCAAAGCGGGGCCATTAGCGGGGCCATAGGTGTAAATGACGCGGCTAGGAAACCCAGCGCAAAGCGTGAGCGCGTCAACTCCGCGCCGCATAATGCTCATCGAATTTTGGATAAACCAGGCGCTGTTGAGTGTGCTGATGTAATAGTCGGTGTTATTCCATGTGGTGTAGAAAGTGGGTTCCTGCACATCAACAATCCCGACCGCAATACCATCAGTTTCCTCACCAAGCTGGCCGCGATACACGACTTGGATAAATAGATCGGTGGCATTGACGGGAATTGGGTCTGCGCTGAAGTCGAATACTTTGTCTAGCGCTGCGGGAAGCGTTCCGCCAGCGCCACCGGGTAAATCACTGGGGCCAGTAATATTGATTGGTGCTGAAACTGATATCTCTTGCACCTGCGTTCTAGTTGGAAGTCCAACGCTACAGGTAGGCTCAGTGATGTTTCCAATGAGTGGCGTTGGCGCATAGGCTTGAGCGCGCTCGCCACTCAAATCGGGTTTGTAGCATGCGTTTCTATGGTAACGAGCAACCGCAACCAATTTGCCCGTTCCAACAGTCTGAGGAAATGTTTGCAGGTTACCGGACTCGGTAATTAACTCAGTAACGTTTCGAACTTTCAGGCGTACTTTTTCAAAGCCAAAAATTCTTTGGTCGGCGCGGCGAGGATACCCATCAGGATCAACGGTATGCGGAGTGCCCATATCTAACACGCCAAAAAGTCGTTGCTCGTTTGGCTGTATCTCAAGCCTGCCGCGAAAGAAGTAATCAATCATGCCTGTTGAGTATGCAATCGTTCTTGGAATAAGCGTATCGGCGCTGTAACGCATCACGTTCTCATCAATAACAAGCCCGATATCTGCCGGGGCGAGTTGCGGGTTTTGAATAAGATCAAATCCGCGTTCAAAAATACCCGCGCGCAACAAAGGAACTTTGCCTCCAAAGGCAGTTAAAAGTCCGCTTTGCGAGTCATAGGTTGGATTGAGTGAATCTGCGACAGACGCTAACAGCAGCTTCTCCAATACTGGCTGTCCGCCCGCAATTAACCCGGTATCAACTTCCAAAGTGCTGTACGTCGCCGGTGAAACGCTTGGCCTAACAGGAAACGCAAATGCACCGGTTTTAGGTAGCGTGCCAAAGGTGAAAAATCCGCGATTTGAATAGTCCGCCAGCCCGCGTCTATTGCTTACGTCTGCATCAACCGCGCGGGTAGTAAAGTAAAAAACGGGCAGCCGAAATCTCGGGATGGGATAAGGCTGGGCACCCGAAAGCTTAACGGGTGGCAGTAAATCCGCCGGCGGGAAGCTCCCATCAAAGAACGACGCCGATGCGCCAGTCACCTCGAGGCCAAGCACGCGAGCTTCTGTGTATTGTTCAAAAATACCGTTTTTTGCGCCTGCTGCATCTCCAGTTGCAAAACTCGAAGCAACCGGTCCGTGCGCGTCATTTCTTGTATGTTGGGGTTGCCCGGCGTCTTGCAGCAAATGAATCACATGGCCGATTGATTTCACCGTGGTGGCAAATCGAACCTGCCGTTCATATGCATCAGTCTGCCGTTGAAGCGATGTAGGTATAGTTCCGGACTTTGTGAGCGTTAGTGCCCACCAATAGTTATTTCTCGCGTCTTGCCAGGTGAAGTGATTGCGCCGGTTTTGTTGCAACATTCCGGCACCTGTCAAAAGGTCTGTTCGACCCAATGCCCACTCAGTTGAACGATTGCAGTCAAATGTTGCTGGAGTACACTGCAACGGCTTGTTGTAAGCAGCATTGTTTATAGGATCGTAAAAATGCGAAGGCGCACGGAAGTGATTTCCCCAAGGGTCTTCATCACGCTCACCAACACTGTAAGTCGCTAGGTCGTTATCATCTTCGCGAATAGAACCGCGCATAAGCCAAGCGGGCGTCGTAAGCTCAAAAGCTCCAACATTGGGTTCGACAAGAAAACCCCGCGTTAGTAATCCCCTGAAAATTTTCCGTTCTTCTTCTTGCGGTCTACGCCTAAAATCGAGCGATGAAAGACTGGCGTTATTGGGGTCAGTCGGCGTCTCGTTATCCAGATACACATTGTCGAAAACTCCTTGAAAGAGCGCCGCGAATGGGGATATTTTGTCAAGTCGCTCAAATCCCAAAACTGGAACTATAGATTTCGGATTCGAAGGTGATAAAACCGAACCGTCGTGCGCTACTTTTGAAATTAAAGCGTGAGTACCAACTTCAAACGCATATAATTCGCCACAAAGAAGCAGCAGCGCGAAAAGTGCCGTATTATTTCTCATGTTGACCTTCAAGGTGAGTTTGCAAGATTATCCCCGATAAAAAACAGCAGTAAAACGCTCGGTGCCAGCACGATTAGACCTCTTTTTAAAGAAACAAGAGATTTTTCTATTTCGTTTTTTAGGGTAAGTCGTATTGATTTAACTAAAACCAGAAAAGAATAAATGTTAGAAATCAACAGAATAAAAAAAATAAAATTCAAATCGCCTTTTGGTGTCATGAATAACAAAGGACAGCTTATTATTACTGCACACAAAGCACCATGACAACCACTTAGAGCAAAAACAAAAAGCCACATTGGCGTTCTACTGGCCCAACTGATGTTAAACCTATCCCGAATAAAGCACGCGACCAAGTAAATTGCGCCATAATAAACAGGGATGAACCATCCGTGCCCATAAATCCAAACGCCAATAAATACTTTTAATATCTTGACCCACCAAACCGGATCTGATTGAAACACTACATATCCTCAATACGCCAAACACCATCAGCGCTTTGAGCGAAACGTACCTTGTAAGCGCTAGTTGTGCCTGCGCTGTTTGTGATCACAGTCATATTGGCATCGGTAAGCGTTAGCAGCCCAGTTGCGATCGTTCCCATGCGCGTCGCGAAAACTGGGCGATTCGTACCTAGCGCGTTAAATAACGCTTCGTATTGGGGCCGGTTCTCTTGCGGAAAAACCCTAATAGCGCCAGCAACGTCGTTCGCAGTAAGACGTTGACGCAACGTGCCATATACCGAGCAAACGCGAATCCGGTGATCAACGATATCAATTGCAGCGATGATGGCTTTTGAGGTGAATGTTTGGCTATTTGGTGGTGCAGTAACAACGGTTGCTTCGGCACTAAATACGCCGGGTTGCGCATATGTGTACGAAGAAGGAATAAGCGAGGGATTTGCGCCGGTGAACTCCGCAATTCCGTCACCATTGAAATCAACAGAAACTTGTTGAATAACTATGCTAGGTTGAACAGACAAATTAAATGAAACGGGGCGATTGGTATATTCAGCGGGCTTAGCGCTCGTGAAAACTACGCCATTCTCTGGGCCAGCTGACATCATCCTGGTTGCGTTAGCCACAGCACCGTCGAGTGTTTTCGCCAATGCTGTGATGGCAATTGCGCCAGTCGATGGCAAAGTTAAAATCGACGTTGAAAATTGATTTCCTTGAACATAAGCGGCGACTCCGTTCACACTAACTCCAGTATTGATAGGTCCAGTAATGGTGCCTCGAATTTGAAGCTTCCGACCGACTAAAATGCCGTTAGCAGCAGGACTCGTTATGGTAATTGTTGGAGTTCCGCCATTTGGAATAGGCGCCATGCCCATCGGAGCGCCTAAGTCGGGCTGAGCCGATTTGCTTGCGTTGCTTTTAACCTTAAGTTCTTTTGCGCTTGCAGCAGCAATTAATTGCTCAAAACCGTTCTTGAAAACATTATTGTAGCTAACGTTCTGCAATCCGCAGATTTCTTGCGGAAAACCAATGCTAGGAATTAAAAGCGGAGCAATGATCAGAAGGATTTTTTTCATCGGTTGTTCCAGTGACAGTCAAGACGTTTCGCTGACGAGCTTGCGCCGAACTCAGCGTCATTTGCAACTGAAATTTACTGTTAAGCGACTATAGCTTGGACGGAAATCGTCATGAATGTTTTGCTGCGCTCCAGTTGATCCGAGCTTAGCGGCAAGCGGCGATGATGCAAACCCTTTTGGCAAAAACGCCATGTCTAGTGGCACGCGCAGAACTTCCGCTGTGCGTTAAATATTGGGAATCGCTGGTTTTTGCGCAGCGCTTGAGACGAAATCCAAAATGCGTTGGTTTAATCGAATGCTGGCGAGCGTTAAAGCCGATTTAACCAGCGATATCACTGAAGCCGAAGCCGCTCAACTTTCCGCAAGCCAAGCGCAGGCGCTCTTGAAACGCGTCGAAACCGAGCTGCAAGCCGCACTAGCAAAGGCGCAAGCAGCCAAACGGCGCGCGGAAAAGCTGCAAAATGCGTTGATTGCTGGCAAGCCGGATCATGTTGCGGACATTAGCCAGTTTGCGCATGCGCAGGAAACTGCAAAATCGTTCGACGCGCACGCAAATCAACTTTCTAAGGTACACAGCCGTATCAAGTCCGCGCTAACATCCGGCAAGCCCGGCACTGACCTTAAACGAGAACCCAAACCCTGATGGATGCATTTATTGCCAGCATTACGCTATTTCCAGGCCTGATTCCTTCGGCCTTGATGGGCATTGTTTTGATCTTTTGGCTGCTGTCGATTGTCGGTGTGCTGGATTTAGATCACGTAGGCCCAGATTGGCACGTGGATTTACACCACGATGGCCCGGATGGGCTGCATGACGATGCGCATGGCACGCCCGATATGCTGGTGGCGCTCGGCTTTGATCGCTTGCCGTTTTCGGTCGTGATCAGCTCGATAGTGTTTTTCTGGTGGGTGCTGACGATTTTGCTGCAGCAACATGTTTTGCCAAGCATGCCGGGAGCAGCGGGCGGATTAAGTTGGATTAGCGGCAGCGTGGGTTTGCTGATGTGTTTGGCGCTGGCGCTGCCAATTGCCGGGCACTGCGTGCGGCCACTCAAACCGATTTTTGCAGTTCAAGGCGGGCTGGCTCGCAAGCTCGATTTGATTGGCAGCGTCTGCAAAGTCACGACTTCAAACGTTGACGAAAAATTTGGTCAAGCCGAAGTGCGCACGGATGGCAGCCCGATTGTGGTGGCGGTGTATGCCACTGCGCCAAATGAATTGGTACGCGGATCAAGTGCGCTGATACTCAGCTTTGATGAAGTGCGGCAGCGTTATGAGGTTGAGGCGTATCAGCCAAAGCCGCTCAGTTAATGCCTCCGCTTTAAGCAAATTTCCGAAAACTTTTTAACGAAGAAAGCACTTCTAACAGGAAAAAACGATGACAACTTTTATCATTATTGTAGTTATTGGCGTACTCATACTTTTCGGGTTTCTGGCGATGCTTGCCAAGTTCTACCGAACGATTGAGCAGGGTCAGGCGATGATCGTCAACACCATGCGTACCGAGCCGGACGTGACTTTTACCGGCAAAATGGTGATTCCGATCCTGCACCGCTGTGAGGTAATGGACATCTCACTCAAGACGATTGAGATTGATCGCTTTGGCAAGGAAGGCTTGATTTGCAAAGACAATATCCGTGCCGATATCAAGGTGAAGTTTTTCGTGCGGGTCAACAAATCCGTCGAGGATGTGCTGCGCGTTGCGCAAGCGATCGGCTGTGAGCGCGCTTCGCATCAGGAAACGCTTGAAAATTTATTCTCTGCGAAATTTTCTGAAGCGTTGAAAACCGTCGGTAAGTCGATGGATTTTGTTGATTTGTATCAGGCGCGGGATCGCTTCCGGGATGAAATTATTCGCCAAATTGGGCAAGACTTATCCGGCTATCACTTAGAGGATGCCGCGATTGACTACATCGAGCAAACGCCGCTGGAAATGCTTGATCCGAATAATATTTTAGACGCGCAGGGCATCAAGAAAATTACCGAGCTGACCGCCGAGGAGCACATCCGCACCAACGTGTTCCGGCGTGATGAAGAAATGCGCATCAAAAAGAAAGACGTGGAAACCTCCGAAGCCATCATGGAGCTAGATCGCCAGCAGGCGTTTGCACTCGCAAGTCAACAGCGCGAGATTGGCGTCAACAAAGCCCGGGAAGATGCGGAAGCGGCAAAAGTGCAGCAGGAAGAGCGCGCTAAAAGCGAGCTGGCGCGCATTTCCACCGATCAAGTTTTGGCGGTGCAAACTGAAAATCTAAAGCGCGAAACGCAGGTTGCGGAAAACAATCGCCTGCGTGCAGTGGCGATTGAAGAAGAAAAAGTTATACGTGCGCGCAAACTTGAAGTGGTAGATCGCGAACGCGAAGTGGCGCTGCAAGAAATTGAGCGCGATAAGCAATTAGAAGTGCAGCGCAAGGCAATTGCCGATGTGATTCGCGAGCGTATTGTGGTGGAACGCACCGTCGCCGAGCAAGAAGAGGCCATCAAAGATATTCGCGCGATTGCCGATGCCGAACGCACTCGCAAAGCCACCGTGGTGCTGGCGCAGGGTGAGGCGGAGCAAAAATACATCGCCGATGTCAAACTAGCCGAAGCGGACGAGCAGCGCGCGAAACATCAAGCGAATCAGGAGCTTACAATGGCTGATGCGCGTTTGGTGGTGGCTTCGAAAGCGGCAGAATCGAAAAAACGCGAGGCTGAAGGCATCGAAGCGATGAGCGCGGCGAGCGGTTTAGCGCAGGCCAGAGTGCAGCTCGCGCAGGCCGATGCGAACGAAAAAGAAGGCCTGGTGCGCGCGAAAATCAAAGAAGCTGACGCGGATGCGTTGCTCAAAATGGGCGAAGCCGAAGCCGGTTCACTACGATTGAAAATGGGCGCGGAAGCCAGTGGTAAAATTGCCGACGCCGAAGCCGTGGCTAAGCAGGGAACCGCGATTGCCGATGCGCTCGGACAAAAGCTGGCAGCGGAAGCCTCAGGACGCAAATTACTGGGCGAAGCGGATGCATCAGCCACGGCCGCGCGCTTTGCCTCAGAATCCAAAGGCCTGCGGGAAAAGTTCGACGCCATGACCGCGATGAGCCCGGAAATCCGTGCGCACGAAGAGCAGCGCATGCAAATGGACTATGCGCACATTCAGCGCATCAAGGCGCTCGATTCGCAGCAAATTATTGCTGGCGAACAGGCCTCCGTGCTGGGCCAAGCGCTCAAACAGGCCAAGCTCGAGATCGTCGGTGGTGACGGCGAGTTCTTCGAGCGCTTCATGCGCAGCCTATCGATTGGGCGCGGAATTGACGCCACGGTCGGCGCAAGTGAGCTGCTGACGCATGCCAGCAAGGGCTATCAGGATGGCTCGCGCGTGCTGGTGGATGACGCGCAGGCGCTGATTGCTGCGCTGGGTTCATCCGCTGCTTCGGCGCGCGATTTAACGCTGGTCAACGCGCTGAAAAAGCTGCAAGAAAATGGGGATCTGAGCGATATTTTAGCGGCCGCGAGCAGCTCCGATGCGCGCAAGCAGAGTGCTCTGAAGCCCTCGAAATAGCGCAGGGTAACTACCGATGAGCGATCAAGCGTCATTCGACCTACTGCGCAAGCGCCTGCAAACGGGGGCGCAGCAGCTCAAAATCAAAAGCGAACAGCTCAACGCCGAGCGGCTCAAGCTGTTCGGGCGTATTGAGCCCAAACAGATTGCCAGGCTAAGCGCGCGCACTGACAACAACTGTGTCGCGCGTGATGTGGTGCGGGCCGGCAATTTGCTGCTGCTCGGGTACAACGTGTTTATGGGGCTCAAAAGCGAAACCCAAATCGCGGATATGTTTGCGCTATATCGCTTGGGGCAAGCGGAAGATACCGAGCTAGTCCCGGTGACGATAGCGGGTAGTTTTTTAAGTGAGCCGCGCTTTGCCGCAGACTTTAAGGAACTGCTGACCTACTACAAGCAGACTACGCTCGATCAACTTCGGGTGATCAATGATCGCTTGCTGCTGATTTTTCGTACTGGCTCAAACAGCACCGATAAGCGGGTATTTCGCTTTGCCTTAGCCAAAGATGGTGGGCTGAGCTATATCGACAACCGCGGCGAACGCGATCACGTATTGCCGCCGACGCACGATTTTGAGTGGCAGCAGGCGACCCGGGAAATGCACGTTGCCGGTCGGCACCCGCATATCAATATTCAAGACACGGTGTTTGTCGAAACTGTCGGTGGCGATCTAACCATCAAAGTTGAGAACAATACCGATTCTGGGCTCGGCATTTTCAGCGAACCGGTGGTTGATAAAACCCAAGCACTGGCCGATGCGGAAATTTATTTCGCCGTGTTGAAGCATCAAATCGTGCTGAAAATTAAGCCCTATCGTGAGCCTGATTTTCGCTACTTGCTTTATAACAAGCGGCTGCGCAGCGTGCAGCGTATTGACGAGCTGGGTTTGAGCGCGGCGCAATTGCCAGAAGATCACGGCTTGGTATTTCCCGGTGGCTACGCATTGGAATCCGGCGATACCAAGCGCTTTTCTGAGATAGGTCAGGACTTTTCTAGGTTTCGGCTCAAGCGCGTTCTAAAAGCGCCGAACGGCGAAGATGTGCTGTACGTTTTTTATGCCGAACAGGCCGGTGAATATGCTTTATTACCTTACAACTTAATCGACCGCGCGGCCGGCACGCCGATTTTCGGCAGCGGCTACGCGCGCTTTGCCGATGGCCGTATTTTGGTATTTGTGCCGGAATCAGGTGAAGCGGCGCGCCTGCACACCATGCAGCTGTGGCGCACGCCGTTTGCGGATGCGGATTTTGATAGTGATAGGGGCAACGATAAGACTAAAAAGCAGCCGCAAAATCTGCTCTCACGCACCGGCAATGCCACGCTGGTGCGCGCGCTGGCGGACTTACGCTTGCTGGTGCAAATTGCCAGTGACGCCAAAACGCTAGCCGATTACGAGCGTCTTTTGAAGCTCGGGCAAAAGTGCGCCGATGGCTACACCTGGCTGGCTGAGCCTGAAGCCTTCGCGCTGCAGGCCGACGTGCTTGCACTTAGCCGCACTGGCAAAGCCGCACTTGAAGCGTTTGCCCAGCTCGATGCGCTCAAACAGCGCGCCGCGCAGGAAATTAACCGTGTAGCGACATCTACGCGTGAGCTTTTGAGCAAAGTAGCGGGCTTTTTGTGGCAAAAGCCAGATGACTTTACCGAAGCGATTCGCAGCCTAAAACGCAAGCGCGGCGATGTGCTGTCCTTAAGCGAACTGCCGCATGTAGATAAAGCGCTATTGCTGCCGATTGAGCAACAGCTCAAAGATGAGCAGCTGCGGGTCGGCGAGCGCGCGATCAAATTTTTCTCGGAACCAGCGGCGTTTCAAAGCCTGCAAACTGGGCTGCAAAAGGCTGGCACCGAGTTGCAATCGGCAAAAAGTAGCGTGGCGCTCAAACCGATTGAAGCCAGTTTGGACGAGCTGGCTGAATCCTTAGAGGGCTTAACCGAGCTGATTACAGGCTTTGAGCAAAGCGATCCATTGGCCAGAGCCAAGCTGCTGGAATCGACCAGCAAACTGTTTTCTGAGGTCAATCGCCTGCGCGCCAGTGCCGGTAATTTACGCGTCGAGCTGCTGACGCGTGAGTTGAGCGCTGAATTTCAAGCCCAGCTGACGGTATTTGAGCAGGCGCAGTTTTCCGCGCTCGGGCGCGCAGTCAGCATTGCCGGTATTGATGAAGCGCAGGCGCGGCTGCTGAATCAGCTCAATGAGCTGGACGGCAAATTTGGCCAGCAAGCGCAGTTTGCTGATGCGCTGAGCCAGCGCCGCGAAGCAGTGTTAGAGGCGCTAGGATCCAGGCGCGAACAGCTGCGTGCCGAGCGCGATGTGCGTGTGCAAACGCTCAAAACCGGCATTTTACGAACCTTCGAAAGCCTTCCGAAACGGCTGTTAAAGCTGACCGACATGGGCGCACTGCAGGCGTTTTTTGCCTCCGATCCGCTGATTGATCGCGCCCGTGCGCAGATCGAGCAGCTGCGCCAACTTGATGAAGCCGTACTCGCAGATGAGCTAAGCGGCCGCATGAAAAGCGCGAAAGAGGCCGCACTGCGCGATTTGCGAGATCGCGCTGAGCTCGGCACTGATGGCCAATCGCTCAAATTAGGCAAACACCGATTTACCGTTGCGAATCGCCAAATTGAGCTGGCCATCGTGCATGAGCCAAACGGCCTGGCGCTGGTCATTAGCGGCACCGACTATCGCCGCGCAATCCAAATTGACGACGCCGAGCGCTACAGCGCGCTGACTGGGCAAACGTTGGTAAGTGAATCCGTGCAGGTCTATCGCGGTGAGACGCTGGCGTTTTTGTGCATGAGCCAGCAGCGTGCGAACGAGCCCGGCTTGAGTTTTGATGCGCGCCTAGAGCAAGTTGCCCGTTTTGCCGCTGAGCGCCCGGCGGAAGATTATCAGCGCGGCATTCATGACTTCGATGCCGCGTTGATACTCGCCGCAATGGCGCCCAAGCTAGCGCTCGCCGGTGAACTCATCGTGCCTGCAACTGCGCGCGTGCTGGGCATGTGCTGGGTGCAGCAGCAGCTGAGCAATCGTTTGGATGAAATCAAATCGCTTTGCCAAGCGCGCATGCTGCTTTTACAGGCAAATCCGAAAGCCGAGCTGCTGCTATCTGAGCGCGAAATGGCTGAGCTGAAAAGCTTAGCAACTGAACTCGGGTTTGACGCGCGCGTCGTTGCCGCTTGCGCCCAGCATGTGGTTCGGGTTTTAGGATCAGATGCAGAATTTCCAGTGTTCGGGCTTGCGCAAGATGCCGCACTGCATTTAGAAGCTGCGCTGCCCAAAGCGCTGCTTGCTGCTTTGCGCTCAGCGCGCGGCGGCCTGCGTGAGCGCCTGCATACTTTGACGGAATTGGTGCAAACCCAGCTGACGCTGCCATTTGACACGGCTATCGAAGCGGCGGCCATTGCGCTGCTGGCACCTGCCTGCAAGCGTGTCAACGCTGAGCTGGATTTGCAAGTAAGCGGTTTGTTAGGGCAGCACGGGCGAATTGTCGAGGGTAAATTAGCGCTCAGGCTGCCGGAATTTAACGCGCGCTTGCGCTATTTTTGCGACGTCACTATGGCGCTGTTCCGTGACTATGCGGCGGCCAAGCATTGGCTGTTGGAAGCGCGACGCAGCGTGTTGAATTTATCGCAGTTTGAAGCCAAGCCGATGGCGGGCTTCGTGCGCAATCGATTGATTGACGAGCTGTATTTGCCGCTCATTGGTAATAACTTAGCCAAACAAATTGGCACGCTGGAAGATCAGCGCCCAGATCGCTCTGGATTATTGTTGCTGATTAGTCCACCCGGCTATGGCAAAACCACGCTGATGGAATATCTGGCGGATCGGCTCGGCATGATTTTTGTGCGCATCAACGGCCCGACGCTGGGCCATGAAGTGACGTCCTTAGATCCAGCGCAGTGTAGCCACAAAGGCGCGGCCGAGGAGCTGCAAAAGCTCAATTTAGGCTTGCTGATGGGCAATAACGTCATGCTGTATTTAGATGACATCCAGCATCTGAATCCAGAGTTTTTTCAAAAATTCATCTCACTTTCCGATGCTACGCGACGCATTGATGCGATTGACGACGGCAGTGCGCGCAGCCTGGATTTGCGCGGCAAGCGCTTTGCGATTGTCATGGCTGGTAACCCATACACCGAATCGGGTGAGGTATTTCGCATCCCAGATATGCTGGCGAACCGAGCCGATGTGTACAACTTAGGCGATGTGCTGAGCGGGCGCGAAGCCTTGTTCAATGATTCTTATTTAGAAAACGCGATGACGTCTAACTCGCTGACCGCAGCCATTAGTGAGCTGGGTCGCGAGGCGGTATTGAGCGCAATTACCATCGCAGGCGGCGGCGAAGGCGTGCTGCCGAGCGAGCTTAGGCAAGCAAACGATGCCATTGAAGTGCTCAAGCGCATGATCGACGTGCGGGAAGTGTTGAGTAAAGTCAACGCGGCTTATGTGGCCTCAGCCGCGCAAGATGACGCCTACCGCACCGAGCCACCGTTTAAATTGCAGGGCAGCTATCGCAATATGATCAAGCTGACTGCGCAGCTATCGCCTTTGATGGAACCAAATGAGCTGCGGGATTTAATCGCCGATCATTACCGGGGCGAAGCACAAACGCTGGGTGCGCGCGCAGAGGAAAACTTGCTAAAGCTAGCCAGAATTTCAGGTGCGCTGACCGATACGCAGGCCGAACGCTGGGAATCACTGTGCGATAACTTCCGCCGACTGCTGTTGCAAGGCGGCAAGCATTCCGATGGCGCCACTAAAGTAGCTAACTTACTATCTGAAATTGCCGTGCAATTGGAAAAACAGCGCGATCAGCCAGCACTCAAGCAGGCCGCGCTCGTTTTAGAAGGTTTGCGCAGTGATTTTATGGCTTTTGCCAATAGGCCTGAGCCCAAAGCGCCGGTGGTCAATGCGCATGTCAAAGCCAGTCTGGACACACCAGCCGCGCTCAATACCGCGTTTGAGCGCTTGGTGAAATCGTACGAGGAAACCCTGGTGCCGCTGGTGTCAGCCATGCACCACAAGATGACGCTCGATCACGCCACCTGGGATCATGTGCGCAATATCCGTACTGATTTAGATGCCGTGTTAAAGCGAACCGGTGCGCCCGTTGCAAAACCAAAAGCCAAACCGACTACCGAAGGATTTTAAGTCTAATGTTGAAGAAACTCATGCTGGCGTCGTTGCTGATCGCGCTTATTTTGCTCATCGGGCTAGCAACCTTTCCGGCAACGGCGGCGCTGGGCTGGTTGAGTAAAGGCAATCCTGAGCTAAGCTTTGAGCAAGTGGAAGGTACGCTGTGGCATGGCAAAGCAAAGCAGCTGCGCGTGCGCGGCGTGGCTTTAGGCGCACTAGATTGGACGCTGAGCGCAGGCTCACTTATTCGCATGGCGCCCCTACTCAATGTGAGCTTGAATGAAAAAGAAAACACCTTCAACGCCACCGTGCAACGCATGCAAGATGGTCGACTCGTCATTAGCAAGCTAACAGCTAACGCAGATGCTGGCTGGTTATCGCCCGCGCTAGGTATTCCTTTGCTGCGTCCAACCGGTCGATTGAACGTCAAACTATCGGAAGTTGAAATAGCGCCAGATGGCAGGCCGCTGCGCGCGCTTGGCGATATTGCTTGGGAGGATGCAGGCGTTACTGGCGCTGCGAATGCCAAGCTCGGCGGCGTGCTGATTACACTGAGCGGCACTGATCGCATTACCGGCACGATTGCTCCGCTCGGCGCTAACCCACCGCTGCAAGTTAACGGCAGCTTCGAGCTGGTCGGGCTCAATTACACTTCAAACGTGCGCATCATTCCGAACACTAGTGATCCCCAGCTGCTGCGCGCGTTGGAATATGTCGGTCAGCCGATACTTGACGGCAATGCGCCTGCGGGCTCGCGTTTACTGGAGATTAAGGGCGAGTTGTTGTTGGCGCAGCGTTAGCCCCTAGCATTTACGCCCACGGCGATTTAGTGCGCGGCTCCGATTTGGTTGTCACAGCGCCATCTTAAAAGGAAGATTCCAGCGGTAATGTAATCGTAAGCTCAATGCGCTTTTGTTAGGTTGATTATTGAAACCCTCACAGCAATTGGACATCTCAAACGCTTTCAAGCCACACTCCAAGGCTCGCCCTAATTCGAAGTGCCCTCAATTTTTATGTCTAAAAATATAATTGCCTCAGTCTTCATTGGGCTTGGAATGGCAAGTGCTTGTACCGCTGAAGTCATCAAAAAAGACGGCTATCAGTTTGAGCGGGGTTCAGAACCGGCATTTGTAAGTAAGCATGCTCCGAAAGCGCAATGGCCGAAGGATTTTCAGGCGGAGACAGGCAGCTATCGAATTTGGTTAGACGATAGCCAAGTCCAGCTGGGCGTTGGCGAATATTCGGATTATGTTTACGAAGCCACCAATACCGAAGCGCTTAAAGATGCGGCAAATTTCAGCATTTCATTCGCGCCAAGCTGGCAGCGCTTGATTATTCATGAACTCAGCACTTTGCGCGCTGGGCGCTGGGAAGATCGCTTTAGCGCCGACAGCATCACGCTGAGCCGTCGCGAAACCGGATTTGAAAGCTTAAGCTACGATGGTCAAGTCAGCGCGTTGATTGTGTTCAAAGATGTCAAGCCGAGCGAACCAATTCGTGTGCGCTACAGCTTGATGGGGGCGCACCCGTTGCTCAAAGATCGCGTAGGCACGCGCCATAGTTTGGTGTGGTCGCAACCGATATTGGAACGGCATATTCGTGTCGTGAATAGCCTGCCGCAGACGCTGCGATACCGGATATATGGCCGCGAACGAGAATTTACCCTGCCGCCGAACGCGCTAAAAATCACGCCAAACGAGATTAGTGTTGCGTTGGAGCGGCTTGAGCCTCTGCGCTACTTAGATCAACTGCCTGCACGCAGTGCGGCTTTCCCAATGCTGCAAATTACGCCGACGCAAGATTGGCAAACCGTACAAACCACTGCCGCAGCCTGGTTCGCGCCCGCACTTGCCCAGAAAAATCCAGAGCTTGATGCGCTAGTTACAAAGCTCAAACAGCAAAGCGGTGCGGATCAAGAGGCTTATATTGTGGCCGCACTGCGCTTGGCGCAGGATCAAATTCGCTACTTTGCAGTGTTGTTCGGGCAAAGCACGCACAAGCCGCACCTGCCAGCGCTGGTGCTTGAGCGCGCGTACGGCGATTGCAAAGACAAAGCAAGCTTATTAACTGCGCTTTTGCGAGCCAATGGTTTTGATGCTGCGCCCGCGCTGGTGAATGCAACGCGCCAACTTGGCATCAAACAAGATTTGCCGGATTTAACCAGTTTTGATCACGCGATTGTTGAGCTACGTTTTGCTGGCAAGCGCTATTGGCTGGATCCAACCATGAGCTCGCAAGGCGGCGATTTACACACGCAGGCTTTTCCAGATTACGGCTTTGCGCTGCCTTTGCGTGAATCGGACGCAGCCTTTGGCCTGCACAAAATGACGCCGATCAAAGCGCGTATCAATCAACTTGAGACGACCGAACGCTTCCAAGTTGATGGCAAGGGCCAAACGATCTTGCAAGCCAAAACGCAGTGGCAAGGAGAGATTGCCGAACAAATACGCGCACAGTTTTCCGGTATGGGCGAGCGAAAAATGCGGGAAAACTACGGCAGCTATTACACCCAACTATTTGGCAAACAAACGGGCACCAACATGTTGGAATTTCGCGATCTTCGCGACAAAAATCGTGTTGACTCGAAAGAGTCCTACCAATTCACCAACATGTGGACGCCGCGCAACGGAAGTTTTTACAGTGATTTTTTCTCCCAATCCATCACTAGCACGCTCAAAATGCCTGCCTTGATTGAGCGCCAGGAAGGGCTGTTTTTGCGTTATCCGTATAGCTCCGAAGAGATCGTCATCGTCGAGCTACCAGAGAGCGGGCAGTTTTTCACGCAAAACGAGGAAACGGTGATCGACGACCCGGCGTTTCTAATGCGTCAATCCTTCAAAATCAAAGGCCAAACCCTTGAAGTTCGCAACACTTTAGAAATGCGTAAAACCGAGGTGCAAGTTGAGAAGTTAGAACTGCATTTTGCCAATCGCAAGCGGGCGTTAGATGCAGCCTCATTTCGCATTATTTGGAAATCCGGCGACAGTGAAGCTAAGGACGCGAATCAACGAAGCACCGAGCAGCGATATCGTGATCTGCTGAAAAAACTGCGCGGCGGTAATCGGTGATGCCCGCTCGCAAATGGGTGCTTATGTTACTGGCTGGATTGATCGTCGTAACGATTGCCGCCGCCGAACAAGCACCGCCGCGTATTACCGAAAAAGCAAGCACCGCAGCGCAGCAGCATTATGAAAAGCCTACTAATCAACTATCCGATGCGCTCTATCAGATTTTTCTAGCGGGTGTAAATCGCGAATGGATTATTCAAGCGCACGATCTGCACCGAAAAGAAATTACGCTAAATCCTTCCGCTACCCGCTGCGAAGCGAATGCAAAAGCGCTGGAGGCCTCGGCGCGCGCGCACCCGTTTGCCTTGCATTTTGCACTCATGCAAAAGCGCTGCGCCGAAGCGCTGAATCAGCCGTTTGAGCTGTTTGAACAGCGCATTGAGGCTAATTTTTATAGGATGCTGCAGGGTCAGCGGGGAACGAGTACGTTAGAGCCCACACCCGCATTTAGTTTGTATGAAGTTTGGGCGCTTGCCGACGTGATCGGTGCTGAAGTGGAAATGCAAGAAATCATCCTCAGCCGCTACGATATGTTGGTAGTGAGAACTTTGCTCACGCGCAAGAGCGCCATTCGAAAAAACCCTACGAGTGATGACCTACCAACCGAAAAAGTCACCGGGACGGTGGTTTATATCGACTTGCTTGGTGAAGACTTAGGTGCACGTTTGGATCGACATCGTTTTGTAGCGCCCAGCAGCAAAACAACACTCATTGTTGAAACGATTTCGTCAGTTCATGGAAGCATTGTCAACGCAGAATTTAACTCAAAGATACTGCAAGGCGTTGCATTCAAAGATGTGCTCACATGGGTACGAACTAAATATGCAGAGCAGCCCATGCTAGCTCGTTATGCACTCGCAATTTGTGCAGAAGATCTAACGCTTAAATGCAGCGCACAGGATGTCGAACCCCTTCTTAATCTGGCGGAACAAGAAAACCCGGTTGCACTTGTAACGCTGGCGTCTGATCGCCTGTTAGGGCTGACTTCAAACGCTGAGCGCGAAGCAGGCATGCTTTTACTTGAGACCGCAGAGATCAATTTGGGCTCCAGCACGCTCGATTTTATTCTTCCAGAAGTTACCAAAGCGCCAGAGTTTTACGACTACATACTTCGCCATGCTTTTAGGGGAAATGCAGCTGCGCAAGTTTTCGCGGCCTCGGTACTTAGTCGAAAAGACGCCCCTGAAAATCTTCGCGACCGCTGGCTAGCAAGACCATCCAATTCAATTTTAAGTCCAGCAATTTCAGCGTTTGCTACGATTACTGATGGCGTTATCCGTAAGAAATTAGTATCTGCGGATAGCTATTGCCAAGCAACAGAAGCCAGTCTCGCTTTTCCCATTCGCTTGTGCCTGGAAAATGGCGAAGCGTCGGTAATGTCGGATGAATGGCGCCAACGATTTTTGGAAATAAGCGCAGCAAATTTTAATGCTGGGGAGAAAGTGCGAACAGCCGCGCATCGCGCACTGACTTCGTTTCTTTACCAGCAGGGTCAGTTGCAAGCTGCAATAAACAGCGCAATGAGCGAAGTCTACTACGGGCAAAAAATCCCACCCGAGTTACCCCTACTTGCACTAAAAGGCGTGCCGATAAGCGAAGCGTATTCCGACTTTCTGGAGCGCATCACCGATCCCAAAACCCGCGCCATTACCTCTTTGCAATTCGAAGCAGGCAAAAGCAAAAACCCGTTTGAGCTCCTATCCCAGCGCTGTGAAAAAGGCGAAGTGAATGCCTGCCATGGTGTTATACCTATGCTGGCGCAAACGACAGCAACACAGTCGGAATTATTGCTCGATAAGGCAATAAAAGACGATCAGGCCGGCAAGTATTCAACGGCTGCGGTGGACCGCATTGCGAAGGGACTTCGACAAGTCGAGCAGTCCGAGCTGCTGCTCGCACTTCAAGCGATTGAAGCATTGTCAGAGCCAAGTGACGCAATTCTATTAGCCTATACCCGGCATAGATGCATGAGTAGCAATAGCGAGATATTTTCGCCCGCCAAGGCATTGCCTCGACTCGCGGCAATGAGGCAGCCCAATGCTCCATGGTGGCTGCACTACGCGGCTAGCATTTGCACGGCTGGAAATAGACTGTTTACTTTTGCGATCAAGGGTCTTGACGGCTTGCCCCCGCCCGAATCGGTCAAGAACGTGCCTTGGAAAATTGCCGCAACGACGCTAATTTCCACAGCTAGACATTTAATCGAAGCCGAGCAGCTGCCTATTTTTGATGTGGCTGAGCAAGTGCTTTTACCGATTCAACTAAAGCTTGTTGATGCACCTAAAGTAAAGCTTCAAGGCCTAATCAAATCAACCTTACCTGCAAAAATGCAGGCCGGGTTAGCGGCTGAATTTGCCCAGTTAGTGCGCATCACTGAAGCCTCAAACGCCGCAATTCAGCACGGATTACGCGTCACACGCCGCATGGGATTTGTGCCCAACGTGCGTGATTTTGGCACCGATGAGCTGCAGTATGCTCCGTTTTTCCTGCGAGAGATTCGCGCAACCGGCGCTTATTTGGTGACGGATAAGCGCTTATGTTCATTGAAATATCCGGCGCAGGCGAACGCGAGCGTTGATTTCGCACGATTTACCGCCGGCAAAACGCCTAGTGCAGAAGATGGCTGGTCGTGCAACGCATCGAGCGGCGTGGGTGATGAGCTGTTGTTGCCATTGGACTTAAGCACTCAAACGCTGCTTGCCGCAAAACTACGCGATGCGGATTGTGAAGGCGTGCGTTGCCAGCGCTTGACGCTCGCATTTGCACACACAGACTGGGTTGTTGCAGGTGAATCTACGGCTTTGGCGGCCGAGCCACTAAGCCTACTGGCCGCGCAGCTAACGCTTGAATTCGATCCACAGAGTCAGCTTCTGTTGGCTGCTATTGCAGTTCTACCCGAAGGCCGTTGGGAGTATCGCTATTCCTATGATCAGGAAATTGCGCATGCAAGATTGCCCGAAAAATGTGGTGTTGCAGTGCCAGCAAATTTACCAAAAGGTCAGAATAAAATCACTGCGCTGAAAACCTCTGACGTTCGAAACCCGAATGCGTCAATCGGTAATAAAGAAGAAACTATTATTATTGACAAAAAAGAGCTTGAGGAGGCGGATATGACAGTTGCAGAGTTTTTGCAGCAGATAAGCCAGGGAAAAAATGCCGAGTCTGAGTTGTGTCGCTACTAAACTTCAAATTGCTGAGCTTGTTTTCATGCGGGGCATTGAGTTTTACCGGCTTCGCGACGCAGAATCGCTTAAAGAAAATTTACCAATTCCAAGGAGCAAAACATGAGCGCACGACGTGACTTTTTGAGATCTGCCGCAGGTTTGAGTGCAATCGCGGCGCTAGGTGCGGGTCAATCGGTGCACGCGGCGATGCCCAAAACCGCAGCATCCGATACGCTTTCAATGCAAAACGATGGCGGCTACGCCAGCGTGCCGCTGAGTAAGCCGGTGGTCACACTCGGCGTGGTGCAGTCGAAAATTCGCGCGATTGCGGCGGATAACTGGAAACCAGAATTAGCGGAAAACCTAAAACACATGCTGGACAGCATTGATCGCGCGTTCTATTTTACCAGCGGCGGTCGGCCGGATATATTATTTTTCCATGAGTTTCCGTTGACCGGTTGGAAAAAATGGACGCGCAAAGAAATACTGGAGTTTGCAATCGAAGTTCCGGGCCCTGAAGTATCCGCAATTGCTGCCAAAGCTAAAGAATACGGCTGTTATATTGTGTTTGGCTCGTATGTGAAGGATAAAACCTGGCCTAATCATGTGCTGTCAATTACAACCATTGTTGGGCCGGACGGAAACATTGTCGACAAACACTGGAAAGCGCGCAATATTAAAGGTGTGTTTACCGGCTTTGAGCTGTTCACTACCACGATTTATGACGTGTTAGATGAATATATCGAGCGCTACGGTATTGATGCCGTAATTCCTGTTACTCGCACGCCGTATGGTAATATCATTACTTCATCCGTGCAGCGTGAGCCCGAATTATTTCGCGCGTTCGCGCTTAAAGGTGCGGAGATTATGCTGCGTACCGCAAGCGGTGGATTTACCCCACTCGATATTCAAGCCACCGCGCTCTATAACAGCGCCTATGTGGCGATTGTTAATAATGCCGCATCGCCTGAAAACACCACGTTTTTTGAGGATTCGGGTTCGGGTGGCTCTGCGATTTACGGGCCGGATGGCAAACTCATCGTGGAAGCCGATGGCAAGCTGGAGCAATGCATTACCGCACGCATTCCGATCCAGGAGTTCCGAGCGCGGCATCGTCAGCCAATGGTGCACTGGGAGCTTTACCAGCCGGTGTTCGAGCGCTACAAAAATGCTTTCCCACCCAATTTGTACAGCAGCTATCAGCCGACTGATTTGCTGGATGCGGCAAAGTTCGTGCAAGATAAATCGCGCTGGGCCTTTAAAAAATAGCGTTCTAGCCTGACACTCAGGCACCGCTTTAACGGATGTCTGCGCGTATGGCTTTGCCGTTTGTTACTGATTCAAGACGACTAACCGGCGCTTCGCTGGTTTTAGGCGTACCTGGTGCCATTTTGGAAGTGTGCGCGCCCACGCAGCACCGAACCAAGCTGCGCGTATTGTGGCGAAATTACGCGCGCAAGCTGTTGGATCGCATCGGCTGGGAACGCGAGCAAGTCGTGACGCGAGATCAAGGTGGCAGCCAGATTTTCGCAGTTTCAGCACCTATTGACGGGCTGTTGCCGGCCACGTACGTCACTGAATGGGCTTGGGAAGCGGCGCTGTTTCGACTGCAATTAGGCGAACGGCCCATCTCGCTGGCGTCAATCTGTGATGATATTTTGAGCCGAATTGTCACCGAAGCTAAACCTGGTTTGGCCGCACTTTATTTGGCTGCCAAGCGGCGCGGCGTGACCACGCTGCTGGAAAAAGAACTGAGCCTAGGTGAAGGCGAAAACTGCAAAATTTATCCGCTGGATGACTTGCCGCTGCCCGATGAAATCGCTTGGCACCCGAAGCGGCGGCGAATTCCAATTGCGCTCGTTACCGGCACTAATGGAAAAACGACGACGGTGCGGCTGCTGGCAAAAATGGCGCGCACGGCGGGTTTTAGCGCGGGTTTTTGCTCGACCGACTATGTGCAAGTGGGCGATGAAATACTTCAGCGCGATGACTATTCCGGCCCAACCGGCGCACGCTTCGTGCTGCGCCATCCGAATACCGAACTGGCTATTCTGGAAGTTGCGCGCGGCGGCATGCTGCGGCGCGGCTTGCAAGTTAGCGATGCCGATGTCGGCTTGGTCACTAACGTGGCTGACGATCACCTCGGCGAAAACGGCGTACACACGCTTGATCAATTGGCGGAAGCGAAATTCACCATCGTGCGCGGCTTAGCGCCCGATGCGCCGGTGGTGGTCAATGCCGATGATTTGCACTGCCGTGCTTACGCCAGACGGCTAAATCATCCGCTGATTTGGTTTAGCTTGGATCGCCCGCAATTGGATATTTTAAAAGGCAAGCGCGCTCGGCTCGGGGTTTGTTATGTCGACGACGGCTTTTTAGTTCGTGAAATCAACGGCTTACGTGAATCTGTCATTGCGGTGGTGGATGTGCCTATCACCTTCAACGGCGCCGCGCGCTACAACACTGCGAATGCGCTGGCCGCATTGGCAACCGCGAGCGCTTTGAATCTACCGATTAAAGCTGTTCGCCGATCTTTGGCTGAATTTGGCCGTGAAGCCACCGACAACCCAGGCCGTGCCAATGTATTTCACATCAACGGCGCACAGGTGATCGCTGATTACGGCCACAACCCCGAAGGCATCGCCGCACTGCTGCAAGCCAGCATGGCGCTGCCGGCCAAACGGCGATTAGTAGCAGTTGGGTTAGCAGGAGATCGCTCCGACGACGCCGCGCGGCAAGTCGGCGCGCTACTCGGCCAGCTTAAACTAGATCGCATTATTGTCAAAGAACTGGTCGGCTATTTGCGTGGAAGGGTGGAGGGCGAACTCAGCGGAATCTTGCTGAAAACCCTGCACGCCGCACGCGTGTCGAAAAGCAAAATCAGCTACGTGCGAACTGATATTGAAGCCATGGCGCAAACCTTAGCTTGGCTCAAGCCCGGTGATTTGGCGGTGCTGTTTTTGCATGAAGATTTAATTGAGCTCACCGCGCAGCTGGCTAAACTGAGTCAAGCAACATGAGCAAACTTGACATCACTTTTTCGCTCAAGAAATTCAGCGAATTCAGCCCAGCTGAGCTTTATGAGCTGATGCAAGCGCGCGTCGCCGTATTCATTGTCGAGCAGCAGTGCTTGTATCAAGATTTGGACGGCCTAGATCCGCAGAGCCAGCATCTGCTGATGCGAGATGCGAGCGGCGTTTTGCTCGCTTACGCGAGGATCGTGCCGCCCGGATTGGCCTATGAAGAAATCGCAATTGGCCGGGTTATTACGACGCAAGCTGGGCGAGGGCAGGGCTTGGGTAGCCAGTTGATGCAAGCGGCAATTGCCGAATGCGAAGCCCAGGGTGCGCACCGAATTCGCATCGGTGCCCAAGCACATCTTCAGAAATTCTATCAATCCTGCGGATTCACTACCGTTTCCGAGCCTTATGATGAGGACGGGATTGCGCATGTGGAGATGCTGTGGGATCGCACAGTTGAGAACACAAAATAGCCTTAAACCTAGCTAAAGCTTGCCAACAACCCCATCACCGATCGGTAGACTCAATGCGTGTTGTATTGTGGGCAGCAGCGCTAAATCCATCTTCATTTTGTTCAAACAATGCTTGAGGTAATCATCGTCACTCATACGCGCAGAGGCGTTTATGAAAGCACGTAGAGCGCCATCACCATAGGCGACGTTGACTTTATCGATTGCGGGTTGCGAAACAGCGCCCCAAGCATTGATCATCATGGCGAGGTCAATGATGTCCCTGCTAAACACGCTCGCATCAAGTCCGCGATCAGTATTTGCCAATAGCTTTTCGACCACCATATCGATTTGGCACAACGTAGGCACGCCGAGCTTTGGATGTAGCGTACCGCTCAGCGTTATTCGCGCTTCACTTATGAATTCAATTTTGACGGCTAATCCGTCCATTTCTAAGAATGTGCGAATGCCGTACATGTCTGAGCGCACCGCACGCAAATGCTTGATCGGAGACTTTAATAGCGCGCCTAGATCATTTTGTAAAACACTTTGGCGCATAAGTCTAAAACCCGCTTTCGATGCGCACAGAAAGTCAATATCGACTGATTCGCGATACTCGCCTAACAAAAGCACGCTTGCGGTACCTCCGCCGAAATAGCAATCAGCGTTCTGCAAAAGCTCAGAGTTAAGCCGCTCAAGAATCTTTTGAATGGCTTGATGGTGGGGCCGCTCAAACATTCAAAACACCGTTACCCACCGACATTTTAAGATGCTCAATGAGCTGGCTTTCTCGTTCACTCAGCTGCGCGATCTCTATAAAGCGCCAGTTGCGCTCATAGAGCGCTAGCGCCTGCGCTGCCTCTATACTTTCGTCTTCCGCTAGATTCCACGCAATCAGTCGAAGCTGTGGGTAGTCTTGCAATTGGATATTCATAAGCACTCGCCAAATGAACCGCGCTACAGCTTAACGCGGATCATTAGGCTTTGCTGCTTTTCACTCTACACCAGCTCCACTTCCGGCTCTGTCGCGCCTGCTACTTCAGCCGCTTCAACACTGACCGATAGACCATCGGCATCAGTCGATAGATGCACCTTGCCACCGTTCATGAGCTTGCCAAATAGCAGCTCATCAGCCAGCTTGCGTTTGACGTGATCTTGAATCATGCGCGCCATCGGTCGGGCGCCCATCATCGGATCAAAGCCGCGCTCGGCGAGCCATTTTTTCGCTAAATCATCGGCAGTCAAATGCACATGCTTATCGCTGAGCTGGGCTTCGAGCTGCAACAGGAACTTCTCAACCACGCGCAAGATCGTCTCTTCATCCAGCGCTTTGAACTGCACGATTGCATCGATGCGATTGCGAAACTCAGGCGAGAACTGCTTGCGAATGACTTCCATCGCATCGGTGCTGCGATCTTGCGAAATAAAACCCATTGCACGTTTACTGGCGGCAGACGCGCCGGCATTAGTAGTCATGATCAGCACAACGTTTCTAAAGCTGCATTCGCGCCCGTTAGCGTCGGTCAGCACGCCGCGATCCATCACTTGCAGCAGTAAGTTCATGATTTCTGGATGCGCTTTTTCGATCTCATCAAGCAGCAATACCGCGTGCGGGTGTTTGTTGACCGCTTCAGTCAGCTGGCCGCCGGTATCAAAACCGACATAGCCGGGCGGCGCGCCCAATAGTTTAGAAACCGAATGCGGTTCCATGTATTCGCTCATATCAAAACGCAGCAGCTCAATGCCCATGACTATCGCTAACTGACGCGCAACTTCGGTTTTCCCGACGCCAGTCGGGCCTGCCAGCAAGAAGGAGCCGAGCGGGCGATTTGGGTCGTTCAAGCCGGAGCGCGACATTTTAATGGCGCTGGCGAGTGCAGTAATCGCGGCTTCTTGGCCGAACACCATCATGCGCAAATCGCGCTCGAGATTTTGCAGCGTGGCTTTGTCACTGACCGATACGTGCTTGGCCGGAATGCGCGCCATTTTCGAGATGATGTATTCGATCTCGGGCACATCAACAATTTTCTTGCGCAACTCGGGCGTCAGCATGCGTTGACGGGCGCCGGCTTCATCGAGTACGTCGATGGCTTTATCAGGCAAGAAGCGATCATGAATGTGCTTGACCGATAGCTCAACCGCCGCGCGAATCGCATCAAAAGCGTATTCGACATTGTGATGCTCTTCGAATTTAGATTTGATGCCGCGCAAAATATCAATCGCATCGGCCTGGGTGGGCTCAACGATATCGATTTTCTGGAAGCGGCGCGCCAGTGCACGATCTTTTTCAAATACGCTGCGATATTCTTGAAACGTGGTCGAACCCATGACGCGCACATCGCCCGAAGCCAGCAGCGGCTTGATCAGATTGCTAGCGTCCATGGTGCCACCCGATGCCGAACCAGCGCCGATAATCGTGTGGATTTCATCAATGAACAAGATCGCTTTCGGAAGCAAAACCAACTCAGCAATCAGCGCTTTCAAGCGCTTTTCAAAATCACCGCGATATTTAGTGCCAGCCACGAGGGAGCCTAAATCGAGTGAATAAATCACCGATTCCTTCAGGATTTCTGGCACATCATTTTCGATGATGCGCTTAGCTAGTCCTTCAGCCATCGCAGTTTTACCTACACCGGCTTCGCCGACGTAAAGCGGATTATTTTTACGGCGTCGGCACAGCACTTGAATAGTGCGCTCAATCTCGTCAGCTCTACCAATCAGCGGATCGATTTTGCCAAGCCTTGCCAGTTCATTGAGATTGCTGGCGTAGCTATCGAGCGCGGATTGTTTTTCTGGCTCGGCGCTTTCGGATTTGCTTTCCGCATCGGGTTTGACGTCACCACCGACTTTGCTGATGCCGTGGCTGATGTAGTTCACCACGTCCAACCGAGTGATGTCCTGCTGCGCCAATAAATAGACCGAAAAGGATTCCTTCTCAGCAAAAATCGCGACCAGCACATTCGCGCCGGTAACTTCCTTACGGCCTGAGGATTGCACTGAAAGTACCGCGCGCTGTAAAACGCGCTGAAAGCCAATGGTCGGCTGGGTATCGCGCTCATCATCGGAGGCCAAAATCGGCACGCTTTCGCGAATTTGCCGCTTCAAATCATCACCGAGCCGCTCAAGATCAGAGCCGCAGGCGCGCAAAACTTGAGTTGCGGAGGCATTCTCAAGCAGCGTCAAAAGTAAGTGCTCGACCGTCATAAATTCATGGCGCCTAGCGCGCGCTTCCCGGTAGCCGGCGCTGATGGTTTGTTCTAAATCCTTGGAATACATGATTAAACTTCCTCCATGGCGCATTTCAGCGGGTGTTGATGAGAAACAGCGAAGTGATTGACCTGCGCGACTTTGGTTTCCGCGATTTCCTTGGAATACACCCCGCACACGCCTTTGCCGCGCGTGTGGACGTGCATCATGACTCGGTAAGCGGATTCATGATTCATCGAGAAAAACATTTGTAGCACGGATATAACGAATTCCATTGGCGTGTAATCGTCATTCATTAGCAAAACGCGCCACATGGCCGGCGGTTTGACCTCCGCTTTGTCGTCTTGCAAAGCTAAGCCATGCTGGCTTTCACGTTCATCTTCGTTTTGGCCGCTACTGACACGCGTCACTGCTGCCAAGCCTTGAGCGGTTTCGAAATGTGCGTATGAAAAATTATGCAAGATTGCCAAGTACAGTTGTCCTATGCAAAAACGCAGCGCGCCGGATGGGCACGCTTGCAGTCCAATAAGATAAGCCTCCGTTAGGAAATTTCAAGCCCTGCGTGCGTACGTGCTTTGACGAAGCGATAGTGCCCAACCAGCCATTCTTGCCCGCTGTCGTAGCCGAACAGCTCAGCGCAGGCCATGTAAAACATGCGCCAGCGCTGAAACCAGATTTTCGCTTCGCTTCCGTAGGTTTCATCAAACAGCGGCATGATCTTACTTTTGTTGGCATCCATCGTTTCCAACCATTGATTGCTGGTGCGCTCATAGTGCGTGCCGGCGACTTTCCAATCCGCCTCCACCATCAAATCTTTAGCAAACTGCCGAAAGGTGTCAAACGCTGGCATTTGCCCGCCGGTGAAAAAATAGCGGCCCATCCAGTTGTCGTCACCGATTGTTTCAAAAGGGTAGGCCAGCGTTTTATGGCAAAAAATATGCACAAACAGCTTGCCTGAGGGTTTAAGCCAGCCGGCAATTCGGCTCAAAAGCACCTCGTAATTGCGCATATGTTCGAACATCTCAATCGAAACCACGCGATCAAACTGAGCGTTTGGTAATTCGAGTTGATTCACATCCTGGGTGATGACTTTGACGTGCTTGAAGCCACGCTCAAGGCAGCGCGCTTCAATAAAAAGCCGCTGCGGCGCGGAATTAGATACCGCAGTGATGCGCGCATTCGGGTAGTTTTCCGCCATCCATAAGGTCATCGAACCCCAGCCGCAGCCCAGTTCTAGAATATCTTGACCATCTTTTAACTCAGCGCGTTCCAAATAAAGTTTCAACATGGCCACTTCCGCTTGGTCCAGTGTTTCACCGCCATGCGGGTAGTAGCAGCTGGAATATTTCAAGCGCGCGCCTAAGCAATTGACGAAAAACGGCGGCGGCAATTCGTAGTGCTGCTCGTTCGCGGCTTTGGTTTCAATGGCCACCGCGCTGGCACGCAGCGTGTCTAAAAAGTTTAGCTGGCGGGCTTTCCAATCGCCTTCCATTTGCTCTTTCAACCGCTGCACGCAAAGCCTGCGGATGCCCAAACGCGTTAAAAAATCCGGAATAAAGCCTTTTTCACACCAATCTACCAATGCCATGCGTCGTTTACTCAAATTAAAGTCAATCCAATAACGCTAGTTTTGCACAATCAGACGCGCTTGGTTACCGAAAACCATTCGTCAACGTGTCAGCGTTTTGTGAGACTCAAACGCAAAAAAGCCCTCAGCTCGGAAAGCTGAGGGCTAGGTTTTTCTCGATTAGTTAAAGCGTACAGAAATAAAGCGCCGCGCCAAGAAAAAGCGGCGTGAAGCCGCTAAATTGACCGCCTAAGCGCCAAACCTTGGTGCACTCGGACGGACTCGAACCGTCACGGATTACTCCACTACCACCTCAAAGTAGCGTGTCTACCAATTCCACCACGAGTGCATTGCGTAAAGCGAGGTTGGGCAAAACTAACTACAGGCCGGACCGCAAGTATATCCAGAAAGCTGGCTCAGAAAACTGACTTTTAAGTCCTAAAATACGGTTTGCTTCAGTTTGGGTTTGGCGTAGGCGTTGGAGCCGGAACTTGCGCTGGAACCACTGGCGTAGCATCGGCGGGCGCAGGAACGGCTTCTGCAGCTGCCGGTATTTCTGTGGTGATAACAGGATTCGCGGCAGGCGCGCCAGCAACTGGAACAGCGCCGGGCGCCGCAGGAATAACACCCGCAGGCAAGCCAGGAATCTCACTTACTGCAGGTTTAGGCGCTTCAGCTTGGAAATCGCTCATTACGCCGCCAGCGTCGGTGGGCTTGGCTCGACCGCCATGCGAAATATAAATCCCCATGCCTAAGCTGATCAAGAAAAAAATCGTCGCACAGACCGAAGTCGCGCGTGACATAAAATTCGCCGAGCCGTGTGATCCAAAAACCGTTCCGGAAGCACCGGAGCCAAAACCTGAGCCCGCCTGCGCGCCCGCGCCGCGCTGCACCAAGATCAAGCCAATCATCGTTAGCGCAATAACCACATACAGCACGTTAAAAAAAGGAACGAGAAGTTTTGCCCAGGCCATGATGCGCTATCCGTGTACGATTGAAAAACTGTGATGCCAGCAATATGGCAGTCAAAGTAAGAGAATTTCGACTGCTATACCGCGGCAGCCACAATTTTGTTGAACTCTTCAGCGTTAAGCGAGGCTCCGCCGACCAGTGCGCCATCAATATCTGGCATCAACATCAGCGACTGCACATTGCTGCTTTTGACACTGCCGCCATACAAGACGCGCACTGAGCCCGCAATAGTAGCATCGTGCTTAGAAATCTGGCTACGAATATGCGCGTGTACCGCCTGCGCTTGTTCAGGCGAAGCGGTTTTGCCAGTGCCTATAGCCCAAACCGGTTCATACGAAATGAGCGCATTCGCAAAAGCCGCCGCGCCTACATGATCTAACACGGCCATGAGCTGGCGCGTAACCACCGCTTCGGTTTGATTCGCTTCGCGCTCGGCGAGTGTTTCACCAACACAAACAATCGGTGTTAGTCCTGCTGCTTGCGCGCGCGCAAACTTGAGTGCAACCATGACATCTGTCTCGGCAAACAGCGCGCGGCGCTCGGAATGACCGACTAATACGTAGCTACAGCCGATATCTAGCAGCATTTCACCCGACACTTCACCGGTGTAGGCGCCATTGGTGTGGCAGGCTAAAGTTTGCGCAGCGAGCATCACGCCGCTGGTCATCGCTTTTGCGACATCGCTTAAATGGATAAACGCGGGCGCAATCAGCACATCAACGCCCGCGCGCGCATGCACGCCCGCTGCAAGCATGCTCGCGCCTTCACGATCAAGCTGCATTTTCCAATTTCCGGCAATAAATGGCTTTCGCATACGTATGCACCCTAGTAAAGCTGCGAATGTCGCGATTTGCTAGGCAAATGTCAAAATTTCGTTTTAACGTGGGTCGGCTCAGGCGCGCTTTCGTGCAATTGGCAAAAGCGCTGCAATCCGGTCTAATCCGATTGATATTCCGGTGGACAATCCGGTTTAATCCGGTCTACCTCGAGCGCGAGCGCAATGGCCTTGCGCTATCAGAGCTGGCCGTATCGATCCTCGAATTTGTCTGCGCCCAGGGCCGTCATCTCGTTCGATATGGTCCGCGTAACTGTTGTCAGCCCGAACACGCTGAAAACGACCCCGTCACTGCGACAACCAAGCGCCACATGAGGCGTCAAGAGAGAAATCAAGCGATCAAAACGCGGCTCTAAGTAGCTGGCAGGCGCAATGCGGTCATCGCCCAGAAAAACCTTCAAAACAACGCCAAATCCATGCAGGGAAATGCAGTAAAACCGACACACTGCAGACAACATTGCAAGGCAACACCGAAAATGATCGCTGGGCATTCCAACAAAGTATGAAGGGGTCGATGTATCGAAACTTCTTTCAAATGTTGACAAGAGCCCAAGTCGAACTGAATTGACGTTCCAGACAGACGGACCTGTTGTGAACTACAAGTTCATGTTCATCCTTGCAAAGAAGTCTGGAAATTGGAGAATTGCCGGTTTCAAGTACCAGTTCAGCCGCAGCGACACGTGGAACGTTGGCATCCTCTAGCCGAAGTGCGTCCTCACGCTTCGCTCTGCTCAACAGTTAGCGCCGCATATGGCATTCCTATTTTAAGTTAGCTTCATAGCAAAATCATGGAGCGTCAGCAGCTCGAAAATCGTTTGCGGGTTGCAACCCATTAATGCTCGCAAACTGAAGTTGCCGTTCGTGTTTCGTCAGCTAATTGGTAAGGCAAGCTGTGGCAACAAAACTACCGCGCCACTTTGCTCTAACTTTTGAATTAAACCGACAATGCGGCATTAGGCTCAATGCTTTAGATTCAAGTCTTCTCGCCGCATTGCGGCTTATTAAGCTTATTAGCGTCAAAAAGAGCATTGGGCGCGTCGTTCGTTAACTAATAAAAAATTGATTCAAAGCTCGCTAGCTAGTGGGAGTCACCTTGGACAATCTAATTTGTGAATATCATGAGTAATGAAAATCAAACTAGCGAATTTGATTTTGAGGAACTCTACGCTCAGCTCGAAGGGATTGTTACGGAAATCAAGATAGGGGTAAGTGCAAGTGGTTTGCACGGACGTCTTTGCGGATTGATGCTGGTGCATGGGCGGTTCTATGATGCGAGCTGGATCAACTTGGCGTTATCGCAACACGACTTAGCGGCAACACTCAGCGAAGATCAGCAGCAGGCTCTGGGCGATATGGCAATTTTGCAAGGTTTGATGCAAGAACGAGGAGTGTGGGGGTTTATTCCATGGACGCCAGATTCAGAAGCCTCTCCCGCCGAGCCGAGTGCGTCAGATAAACATTCGGGCTTAATAGCGCTACAAGACTGGAATAAGCATTTTTTCAAGGCTCTGCAACAATCTAGTGAATTGGAAAAAATCCCGCTTGGTCAAGATAATAAGCGAGGCCTTAAATCAATGAAACGTTTTGCGAATGCCGAGCTCAACTGGCAGGACCTTGCAAAAAGTGAAGCCAACGGCGAAGCAATTGACGATATTTTTACAGAAATTTTTCGCTTGACTAGAGATACTTTTTTGGCTGTTTCACGGCGACCTGAAAGCAAAATCAACGGCCGCAAAAACGTCCAAAAAAGGGCGAAAGTTCTGATTTCAGGGAAGTCGGCACCTTCCATAAGTCGATTTTTCAGCAACTCGTGTATTGCAAACACCTCGGCGCGCAATTTTTCAGCATCAAGCGGCGCTAACCCTTAAATTGCAGGCCGACCATTCGGCCTTTTGCGGTACCGCGCTATCTTTGTTTCGTGCGCCGCATGTCGGCTGAATCAAAGGTTAGCCATCATTGGAAGAATTTTGAGGTTCAAACAATCTACGAGGTGGGGAAATGGCGCAGGGCTGGGCAAAATTCACAGGAAACGCTGGGCAACACTACTTCGCTTACGCTCTCTCAGCGCGTGGGTACCACGCGGCGATGACGAAGGGAATTCGTGCTAACTTTTCCCCAGGCCCGCGCGTCTGAATCGCATGAATGCATTTCTTAGACTATTTAGGCTAGCCAGCGCGCCTGCATTGGCACTCGATCACTTCGAGGCCACGCTGCGCGCACATGCTGGGCAGTGGTATAGCGCATGTTTGCGCATTACAAAAGACGCCGCGCTGGCGGAAGATGCGGTGCAAGAAGCCATGCTGAAAGCCTGGGATCGCCGTTCGCAGTTTCAAGGCCAGGCTGAGCTGGCGAGCTGGATTTACAAAATCGCGGTGAACTGCGCGTTGGATGTGCTGCGCCGAAATCGTCCGGCGCTGGCTTTCGAAGTGCCGGAAAGCGCCGCGAGTTTAGCCGTTGAGTCTGCTGATGCAGATCCGCTTCAACACAGTGCGCAGCTGCAATGGCAAGGCAGCTTCGAACGCGCGCTGCATAAGCTGACTGATCTGGAAAGAGTTTGCTTCGTATTCAAACACGTCGAAAGCTATAGCCTGGATGAGCTGGCCAGCAAGCTAGGCTGCAGCATTAGCAGCGTCAAACAGGCGCTGTTTCGCGCTACCGGAAAACTGCGTAGTCAGCTAACTAATCCGAAAAGGATATTGCCATGAGCTTTGAAAATATGACCGACGCAAATGCGCTAACCGATGAGCAGTTGCTAGCGCGCTACTGGCAGCTTGATTTAAGCGCTGAGGAAATTCGCCAAATTGACGCGCTGATTGCGTCGGATGCAAGCGTGTTAGCGCGCTGGCGCGCCATACAATGCGATTTGGCGCTGCTTAAGCCGCAAAGCGACGTCAATATTGCGCCTGCGACTTTAAAGCGATTGCAGCAACAGCTGCGCCTGCATGCACAGTCAGGCTTGGCAAAGCCGCAGTGGCCAAAGTTTGCCGCCACCTCTGCGGCGGGTGCAGCGGCAGTCTTGTTGTGGATGAGTTTGCCGCGTACGCCAATGCAAAACATTGGCGGCACCACCGATATTGCCATCGTTAGTCCAGTGCCTGCTGGTCAAAGTTCTAAGGAATTAAATCGAGTTAGCCTGCGCGCGGTGAGCCTGCATCTGATGGAGGCACAGGCAATGCTAGCGCGCACGGACTATCAGCAGACCGAGCAGCGCGAGCTATTGGCCGACGTGCTAGCGCAAAACCAGAGTTTTCAGCAGCGCGCAGCCCAGCAGGGCCAAGCTGACTTAGCGAGGGTCTTAGCGGCTTTGCAACCGGTGTTGATTGAACTCGCGAAAGCTGATCAAGCTGAGCTTCGAGGTGGTCTGATAGAACAGTTTGAATTTGAATCACATGCCTTGCTAACCAAATTGCAGCAGCGCTCGTCTCAATATGTACCTGACACGATCTAAGGAATCATTGCTATGTTAAGAAACTTCCAAATACTTACGGCACTGCTTTGTGCTGTGGCGATTGCGATACCAAGCCATGGGCAAGTGCCGCAAACTGTCTCAAACGATTCGGCTGCGCAGCAAATCAGAGCCGCTGAGATCGCCAAACGCCGTGCACTGCATGTGCGTGGAGTTTCTGATCGAAAGCCGACCGAAGCGGAAGCGCTTGCCATTGCTGCATTACGCGCGCTGATGAGTGCGCCGCCTGAGCGCGCACTGCCGCTACTGGAGCGCACCTTGAAGCAATCACAAAGTGATCTTGTAAAGGCGCGCGCACTATTTGTGCTGGGGCAAATTGATACACCCGCGGCGCGCAGCCTATTGTTGAAAAACGCGCTTGAGCTAAAAGGCCCCCTGCAGCTAGAAGCGATCCGTTCGGTAGGCATTGGCGGTGATACTGATTCGCTTAAAGCGTTGACGCCAATCTATACAAGCGGCAGCACCGAACAGCAAGGCAGCGTAATCACGGCGCTGACGATTGCTAACGCGCATACATTGTTAGCAGAGCTAGCTCTGCAATCTAAAAACTCGGCTCAGCGCGAGGAAATCGTTAATCGATTGGCCGCACTCGGTGCCGTAGCCGAGCTGCGCAAACTAGCTACGCAAGGCGTTACTGGCGTTAACCTGGCGCGCGCCTATGCCATTGCAGGTGATTTGGAGAGCGTGCTGAAAATCGCCCGCAATGATCCAGATTCGGCTGCCCGTACTGAGGCGATACGCAGCTTGGGTATGCTTCGGAGCGAGCAGGCAAAAGTCGAGCTTAAAACACTTTATCAAAGCGCGAAATCACCGGACGAAAAAGCAGCGGCACTTTCTGGCTTACTCATTGCGGGTGATGAAGCCGCAGTGCTAAGCCTTTATCGCGCCACTGAAGTTCCGACTGAAAAACGCGAGTTACTGAGAACCCTTGGCGTTATGGGTGGTGATGCGGCATTGGAAGCGATTGACGCTGCATTGGAGGGTAAGGCGCCATGAGGATGTTCAGATTATTGTTGTGTTTAATCGCTTGCGCGCCAGCTGTGCAGGCACAGCCCGAATTACTCGATATGCCGAAAATGCCAGAGCAAGGCTGGGCAAGTTTTGATGTGCGCGGCATCCAATCCGCTGCGGACTGGTGCTGTTTTGACACGCAGGGTGAACAGCTCGCCTGTGATCTAGATAGACCCGATCAAGGCTTTGCTAGCACGAGTTCAAGCCAGTCCCGCAGCTCGTCAACGCTCATTCGGATTTTCGTGCGTACTGAGTCAGGGCGGGTTCGTAGCATTCGCCCTGTGGGGTTGAGCTGCAAGGTCACCTCAAAACAACCGGTGCTGAATTTCGGTCAAGTGGCAGCAAACACCAGCTTAGCTTGGCTGGAAAACAAGGTGCTTGAGCGAACGCTGATGGACGCCACACTAGCTGCGATTTCAGCGCATGACAGTACTCAAGCCGACACCATTTTGCGCGGATTAACTGCAAAGCATTTGGCCAAGGCAGTTCGCAAGCAGGCACTATTTTGGGCTGGGCAAATGCGCGGCGCAGCTGGATTTGAGCTGGCGTTGACCGGCTTGCAAGATGCTAGCGCCAAATATCGCGCGCACGCTGTGTTTGTGCTCGCGCAATCTGAAGACGAGCGCCGCACCGCCCAAATTGCGAATACTGCTCAGCACGATAGTAGCCCGCACGTACGCGGGCAAGCGTGGTTTTGGCTGGCTAAGACAGCGGGTGAATTGGATTTAGGAGCGGCTAAATTAATTCGCCAAGCGGTATTGAGCGATCCTGACGACGGCGTGCAAGAGCAGGCGATTTTCGCGCTGTCGCAGCTTTCGGATGGTCAAGCAAGTCAGGCGCTTATCGACTTAATACAAGACCGCAGCGCCAAGAAATCAACGCGCGAGCGTGCGCTGTTTTGGTTGGCGCAATCCAAAGAGATTGCGGCCCGAGACTATTTAGATCGAATGCTAGGTGCCAGCAACTAGCACTTCCAGGAAAAACTCCGATGCTTGGCTAGCAACCTAATAAAACCCTCTCCTCAACCCCTCTCCCATAAAGGGAGAGGGGCTAAAACGGATTTCTGCGCTCAACGAAGCGCTACTGAGTTTTCTTTCATGAAGGGCAATTGCCTTCTGTTTTGATCGAAGCGCGAATTAGCTCCCCTCTCCCTTTATGGGAGAGGGGTTGGGGGAGAGGGTTTGTTTTTACCAATAGCCAACACACCTACCAGGAAAACCCATATGAATACTTTACCTAGCTGCTCGTGCCCCGAGCGGCACGGCAAACTAATGACCGCAGCGCTGCTCCTATTGCGAGAAGTTTGGCTAGCAACCTAATACAACCCTCTCCCCAACCCCTCTCCCATAAAGGGAGAGGGGCTAAAACCGCCTTCTGTTTTGATCGAAGCGCTAGTTTGCTCCCTCTCCCTTTATGGGAGAGGGGTTGGGGGAGGGTGCGTTTTTACCGATAGCTAATTCACCTGAAGCAAATTCCACTCACCAGGAAAACCCACATGAAAATCTCAAGCATCTGCTCGTGGTCCGAGCGGCACGGCAAACTAATGACCGCAGCGCTGCTTTTTTTGCTAAGCGCTGGCGTAAATGCCGTTGAAATCGACGGCCAAATCAATGAAGAAGAATGGTCAGGCGCGCAAGGTTTCAACGAATTTGTTGAGCTGCAGCCGCTGACAACCAATAAGGTTCCGACAGAATTTCACACCGAAGCCAAACTGCTGGCAACGCCCGTTGGCATGGCGATTGCGATTCGCGCCGATCAATCGTTGCGCTTGCCCAGAGTGAATTCTAGAGTGCAGCGCGATTTTTCAGATCAAGTTGATCGCGTCAGCTTCATGATTGATTTTGATGGCGATGCCAGCGCGGGCTATGCCTTTAGCGTTGCTGCCAGTGGCGATATTGCCGATGAAGTAATCACGCTAGAAAACCAATTTAGTGAGGACTGGGATGGCGATTGGCAACACGCAGTCAGTGCCAATGAAGCGGGCTATCAGTACGAACTTCTGATTCCCTGGTCGATCACTTCCATGCAGCCTGGACTTAACGGCAAACGCAGCATTGCGGTTTATTTTGATCGCACCATTTCTAGCACCGGCCAGCGCTTTGGCACGCCCGCTGCAAGCTTTACCCAACCAAGGTTTTTGTCTGAATTCAAACGCATTGAAATTGACGCGTTTGAGCAAAGCGCACTCGCGTTTACGCCCTATGCGGTTGCTTTGAGTGATCTAAAAAATAATGAGCAGACCTTCAAAACCGGTATCGATGTGTTCTGGAAGCCAAACAGCAATCATCAATTTGCCATGACGCTCAACCCGGATTTTGGGCAGGTCGAAAGCGATGAGCTAGTCGTCAATTTTGATAATGTCGAGACTTTTTTTACCGACAAACGCCCGTTTTTTACCGACAATCAAGCCGCATTTGAATCGTCCTCGACATCAGGCGATTTGCTTTACACCCGGCGCATCGGCGGCCCGGCTGACAATGGGAACGGAGCGGCGCAAATTCGCGCTGCTGTTAAAGGCAGCGGCAATTTGGGTGACTTTGGCTATGCAGTTTTTGGCGCAACTGAAGCTGATGCGATTGGCCGTGATTTTCGCTTTCTACGCGCTTCCCACAGCGGCGAAATGCACTCCGTTAACTTGACGCAAACAGCGGTTGAGCGGCCATTTTTAGCGCGCCAAGCAGATGTCAGCGCCATCCAAAGCGTGCTTCGCCCGAATGCGAAGTGGAGCATCAATACCAGCCTGCATCAAAGCGAAATCGAACAGCGCGGCGCAAGTACGCGCGGAAATGGCGCCAGCATCGTGGCCGACTGGGATATGCCCGGCCCGTTTCGCCAGCAGTATTTTTTGGTGCACGTCGATAAAGATGACAACCTCAATGATCTAGGCTTTCAAGATCGCAATAACTACCGTCTAGCCGAATGGGAAACCGGTTATCGACAAGATGCGTTGCCAGAGGCATCGCGCTTTGCTAGCCACGCATGGGAAGCCGAATTGGTGCATCAAGATAACTTGGATGGTTTCCCGCTACGGCGAGCGATAACACTACAGCGCTTTTCAGAATTGCGCGATGGCGGCAACCTATTTTTCTTTGCGCGCCAATCGCTGCCGGCATTTGATGATCGTATTTCGCGCGGCAATGGCATCGTACAATTCAAAGGCGGCTTGCAGGCTTATTTAAGTGCGCTGCGCGCAAGGCAAAGCAACGGCCGAGTAAGCTGGGAATGGTTTGCTAACATAACGCCTGGGCGCGGTACGGGTCAGCACAACTTTGCTACGGGTTTTATGCCCAGGTTTTTCATCAGCGATCAGCTCGATCTGCAAGTTGGATTGAACGGTATTCACTGGAATGACTGGCTGCTGTGGCGCGGCGGAAAAAACTTAGGTAGCTACCAAGGAACACGCTTGGATTTTTCCACCGATTTAAATTGGTTTATCAGTGACAAACAAGAATTGCGGGTCAAGCTGCAAGCGATTGCAATCAATGCAGCGTCGGAGCACGCATACACTTTGGGCAATGCCGGCCGCCTGCAAGCGACTAGCAACACGCTTGCGCCGGTCAACGTGCAAAATCTAGGCTTTCAAATTCGCTATCGCTACAAGCTTGGCCCTCTCAGCGATATTTTTGCGGTTTACAGCCGAGGCGGCGCACAATCCGATACCGAAGAACAAAACGCGTTTGCGACGCTAGAAGATGCGTTTGCGCTGCGCGATGATGATCAATTCTTGCTCAAATTGGCGTATCGATTTGATGTGGAGTGAGGTGTTACACTTGTGTTTAAGGTTGCCACGAATTGTTGGCCGCGCCGGTAGCAATATCGATAAGTGAAATGCGATAGTTTACTGAGCGACTTTCCGGCCACCGACAGTTGTTCAACGCAATGCTAAATAACTGCCAACGATAGGACTCAATATGAGCTTTGACATCGATCTTTACTTTAATCGCATACCCGATAACTTCTCGAGCGAGTTGCTAGATGAAGCGAATGCGCTGCTGCGTGCGCCGTGGCTAAATGGAAAATTTGAAGCTATTGAAATCGCAATTCCCGATGATTGGCAGCAATCGCTGCACTGGTTTTGGCACGATAGTAAGGTTACGCTGACGCAAAACGCTAGGACGCAAGTGGAAGACTTTTTGTTTCCAGAGCACATTAAAGCTAGATTGGCACAGCACAACTACGCTTGCCACGTGTCAAGCTCGTTTGGTGCGGGCCCGGTGTTGCTCGCCTTCGGGGCGATTTTTGCCAAGCACTGTGATGGTTTAGTCGTTGACTATCAATGCGTGCCGGAAATGATGGGTTTTCTAGATCAGGTAGCGACGCCCAAAGGAGAGGATTGCTATCCCGACATGGGCATCTATGATGCCGAAATGGCGCTGCGGATATTTCAATTTGTCACGCAGCCGGTGCCGGATTGACAGCTTAACCGCAGGCAATTAACTAACGCTGCCCGCGCTCAGTTGCCACTTCTTTGACCACAGGCGTAGGGCACTTCAGCTCATTCATTCTAAATTCCTTGCCCGTTTCTGACGATGGAAACGTAGTTTCTATGTCTGTCTTGACGCTGTTATCCACTGCCTGATAACGCCCATCTATCATTTGCGAATAGGTAAATATGGTCATGCTGGCTCCCGAGTGCCAGCGCATGCGAAGTATTGGCCAATCGTCACCCATGTCCAATGCTTCAGTAAAGCCTTGGTCGGTGATCTTGCGTAAGCAGGCACCTTCTTCGCTATACACGGTAAACAAGCAGCCGCCAGATCCACAATCTCTTGGATTTAGAACCGTAACTGTTGGATGTTTTGGACTGAGCTGCGTTTTTGTCAGCCAAACTTGGTCACCTAAGCTAACGCTTTTTTGCAACTGGATTTCCTCAGCAACCTGCCTCTTCAACTCAGCCAGCGTGATGCACTGTTCGGCCTGCCAATAATCGGGTTCGCCAATAACCGCGAGCTTGCCGCTCAGTGGCGGCGTGCGCGCGGCGCGAACTTTGCTCCAGCGTGAATGCCCAGCTGAATTCACCGCGCGCAGGCGAAAACTGGCTGAGCTATTCGGTAAAAATCCGCCAATGCGCAGCTGCTCACTGCCCGGCAGTGCCAAGGCGATGCGTTCGCAGGCACCGCAATCACAGCGCTCAATTTCAAAGCTGTGCTCACGCAGTGCGGTATCACGCCATGTGAGCGCAAACGCAAATGGCGAAGCGCTGCCGACTTGAAAATCTGTGGGGGCGCTTGGCGCGAGCTTAAAAGCAGGCCGGGTGCGGACGTTAATGGGCTGCGACCATGCCGAATCGCCGCGCCGAGTTTGCAGCTTAAAGCGCAAGCGCAGGGCGGTATCGCTAGGCGCAAAAATCTGCATGGTGCGAACCTGTGGTGATTCGGTTTTGCTTTCGATGTAGCTCACTGCTGTTACTTGCCCGTAATCAATAGCGATCGAGACGGGCAGCTGATCATGCTGCGGTGCAAGCAGTAGCCGAATGGTAAGGCCATAAGGCTGGCGCTCAAGCACCTGCGCGTAGGGAGGCGCGGGCGATAGCGGCTGGCTTTGGCCGCAAGCTGCACTTGCCAACAGCAGCAGGAAAAATAGTCGGCTTATCATCGGTGATAGCTTGCCTGCAGAAGAAAAGCACCTCAAGTCCTTCGAAGCCAAATCCAGGCCGTGATAGTCTGATGCCATGAAAAAAACACTTACTACACTCGCACTGTCATTAATCTGGTCTTTTGCATCAGCCTACCAAGGCGCAGATAAAGATAACCCTAGCTTGCGCCAAGCGCTGCAAGATTTCGGCATACCGCAGTCGATGGCGCACGCTGAAGACTTGGATTTTCGCGTCAGTAGTGGCACTGCTTTTAATGCGGATTGCAAAAAAGCGACGCAAGCCTCCGATAAGCCAGCACCTGCCTGCGATAGCGCCGCCACGCTGTTCGCCTACTATGCAATTGCGCGCGATGCTGATTCGTTGAGCCAGACCTTTTATTTATTTCGGAAAATTGATGGGGCTTGGCGGGGCGGGCGCTTTGGATGGCCGATCGACGACTATCAAGACGGCTTGGAAAATGTGATCGGATGCCGTGGTGGCTCGCTGTTTCCGTCTGTGAGCGAAGGCTTGATTTTGTTGACTGGCAGTAGTGGGCCGTCAGCAAGTTGCACAATGGTTTTCGACGCACAGCTAAAACCGCTCATCACACTATCTGGCTTGGATGCGCAGCCTTTGGGCTCTAGCCACATTGTTTTGCGGCAAAATTTGATTCACTTCTCAACGCAAAGATCGTTGGATGTATGGCTGGTTGATCTAAAGCGCAAAACCTCTCGCAAAATATATCCAAGCACATCTGAGCTGCCAGCACGCCGCGATTTTCGCCTAGCGATGGCGAAGCGGTTAAAAACCTGCGAAGCCAGTCCTAAATGCTATGAAAAGCTGGCGCAAGGCAAGCTTCCGAATTTGGGTGGCTTAAACGAAAATGCCAGCGAATTTTTCTATGCGCCGAAATTTGAAGCGCTGATGTTTGAAGTCACCGTAATTGACGAGCTTGAAAAATCGCTGTTTCCACCGGAGCCTTGGACCGCGCCCGTATATATCGCAATGTATCGAAAGCTATTTCAGAAACCCGAAGTTCGCTATGTTGATCGCCATCGCTTTGTTGACAAGTTTGGTGAGGCGGCGCTGACCTTTCCACCTACACAGGCAATCTTGGATTGGGTTTGGGCATTGGACGAAAAATAGGCAAGCATGGCCCTAGCGCATCGCCTGGCATCTTTCTAGAGTTTAATGAAGCAGGGCCCGAGATGTTGGCTGCCACACGGATTGAATGGATTGATGAGGAAAGTTACGAAATGGGCTTTGCTTTCAACCTATGCCAAGGCGGCGGTCACGGCATAATCGCTGTCAATTTCGATTCAAAAGGCCCGAGTCATGTCCGATGGTTTGCATTTTCAATCCTCAAAGCCGTTTCGCAAAATCACTTCATCAACCACGCTCATCAATGCGGTCATATTGGTGTGGTTTTGGCAGGCATAAAACAGTGAGTTTGGCGCAGTGGCGGGTACTACAAACGTCAATAAGGTATTACCACTCTGGCCCTGCACGCCTGGGCCATTGCTGGTTAAGCCATCAGAGAATCCGTTTGCGGTACCAGTGCTTGGCACGGTCTTAATCCAAAATGGGTGCACGCCTGCCAAGTTGACCATTTGAAAGAAATAGGTTTGCCCCCTAACCAAAGTCAGCGACGGATTATTTTGCCCGTTGACAATGTATGCCTGTACGTTAACCGCAGTGACATTAAAGGTATTTGCCGCAGGCGCGCCTGCGGATGCAAACAGCGTTACGACAGACAGTAAAAACGCGCTGCCAAATTGCACTAAGGTTCGAATTTTCATGGTGCACTTCACTTTTGAACGGAGTTTGATTATTGCATTGGTTTGTAACCAAAGCTTAATAGATCTCACAAAAAGTATAATCGATTCGTGGCTCAAAGCCGATGGAGCTAGCGATTGGCGACTAAACTTAGCGTATTTGAAAAATCATTTCGGAAACCTCATGCACATCAAGTTAGTTTTTTGGCTTGCGCTTTTGTTAGCCGCGTTTTCACCGCCCGCCTCTGCGCACGGCTACGATAGTTTGATTCGAAAGGATTTGACCGTTGCTTCGGATTTGCCAGCTTCAATTTTTGCAAAGTCTCAAGATGGCGGGCTTTGGGCGATTGTGGAAACCACTTTCGCTAGACATCAATTGGTAAAGCTATCGCCCAGCGGCACACGTGAGTTCGGTTTGTTCTTACCGACAAATTCTTTTCGCCGTACCCAATTATCGCTTTACCCCCTTAGTGACGGTGGTGTGCTCGAGTTAGATGCTGCAGGCAGAAGCGGTGACAACTCGTTTTGTAGTCTGAAAAAAATATCAAGCCAGGGCGTTGTTGTTTTTACGCGCCGAATAAATCTAGCCAGTTGCACCCTTAAGCTATCAATGCCAGGAAAGGCACCGTATCTGGTTTACGCGGAGAATGAAGCAGAGTTGCTTGCTGAGGACGGCTCCACGATTACTCGGTTCGAACTCGAGTTTTCATTGGTTGATGTTGAGTTTGCTGACAATCGGCGCGATCTACTGTTCCTAAGTAAAGTTGGAATTTCAGGCTATAGGCTAATACGTCAAAACGCTTTCGGATTGCAACTTTGGTCAACCTTGATCGAAGGCGTAAGTCAAGATATAAACAACGTTGCGATCCGCGTATTGGGCGATGACAAAATCATGGTGGTTTCAATATCAGAGATTGGCCTACTACAATCTTTCTATTCTCAAGCTGGTCAGCTAATAAGCACTAAAAACATACCGCTACCTGGGTCGCTTAGGATTCGCAGATTATATACATGGGCACAAGATGAACAGGGCAACCTCGGGCTTGCAACAGAGTTTATAGATCGTAACGCGGAGAGCATAGGAGAGCTTATTTTTTCCAGCACCGGCAATCTCAATAAATCAGTGAGTTATCCAAGCGCTGAAGCTTGTGCAGATGTTTGCCAACTCATCGGCCTTGCCAGTGGTTTTGCTCGCACCATTAGAAATCCCACGCGAAGAGCGCTAGTTATCATAAGCGCAGATGCAAACGTAGCTGACGTCATCCGCGAAATCTCCTTCGAGGGGTTTGCAAACGTCGCAAATGGAAATAACTCGACCATCTTAGTGCCGGACCGAGGCGTGGCTGGCAAGCCGCGTGCATTTACGTTAACGGGCGCTGAAATTACGCCACCCGACTTAACGGGTAAAGTTTTTACTGAGCCAGACGTAGTCGCGGCAGCAACGGCGGAAAATGGTACACGATACGTTTTTACTTATTCTAATCAAGTTGTCGAAGGAGCACGAAGCACCGTTCGCAGCATCACCGCGTTCGCGCCTGATGGTGCCGTTGCGTGGAAAAACGACGCGTTAGCAACGTTTCAAGGTGCAGTAACCATGATCGCCGATTCAAGGCGAGTCTGCATTCACATAGCCTCTTTTGGCGTGTTTTCGGGGTTTAAAACGCTGACTTGTCATTCAAGCCAAAACGGATTGGAAATTTCCAGTTTGCGCTTTCCTGGTGCAGGCAGCGGAGTTGAAGGACGGCCGATGCACCTTCTTAGTGACGGTCGATTGAGATTTGTCACTACTGATGTGACTAGCGGCGGCAACTCTAGGATAAGTCTTAGAGTAGTCGACATATCGACCAATAATGATGTGACCGAGTTTCTAGTCCCGATGGACAAAACTATTTCAGTTGCTGATGTTGGGTCAAATGGCACCGTCCTCCTAACACAAATTGATAACACCTCGACAGCGGCCAAATGGATTTTGCTAACGCCCGCTGGAGCAATTGCCTGGCAAAGGGATTTGCTTACTCCGATTGCATCGTTTCGTGTAAACGGGCGAATCCTCTCAAATGGGCATGTCGTTTTGATTGCTCCGCGTGAAAATTCAGAGAGTGCAGCTAAAGTCGTCAGCTATTTTGATGCAAATGGCAGCTTGCTTTGGTCTACCTCGTTGCCGATATTCACCGGCAGTAACGATAGTGGTGTTATTCGCTCAATCTCGATCGACGCGATGCATTTGTACATTTCGCGAACTGACGTCACTTCAATTGTTGGCACCCCGCCGGTTCGTAGTCGTTTGCTGCGCGTTCAAGCGGTTTCGCTAAGCGACGGTCAGATCGTATGGACACGCGACCTTAGACGACCCTGGATTGCTTCGACGGCATTGTTTAGCGCACTCAATTCGCGCGAGATCTTAGTCACCAACACCAACAATTTAGGCCTGAATTTCAATCGGTTGGACCCATCTAACGGCACAATTCTGGAAAGCCGTATGCTGGGCTGTGGTAGTGAAAATTGTCAGACACTTAATGTATCAATCGATCCAACCGGAGAGCTTCGCAGCATTAGTGTGGTTAACGATTCAGGCCGCGGATCACTGGTGCTCGGCAGCACATCGACTCGGAATATTGCGCCCGAAATCAGCCTAACCCAGCTCGGCATAGGCGGCGCATGGTACACGCCACAGTTATCCGGCCAGGGCATGTTTGTTGAGTATTTTCCAGCCAACAATGTGCTATTTGCGCCGTGGTTTACCTTCACTGACGACGATGCAGAGAACAGTCCCGCATCACCCAACTCCAGCAGCGTAGCGAATTTGCGCTGGTACTCGCTAACTGGTGTTTTAGTTCCGGGTGCCAAAGAGGCTAAGCTAGAAATTCGCCGCAATATTGCGGGTATTTTTGACAGCTTACCGACTACGGCTTCAAGTGTGGTCGGTCAAGCTACGCTGCGCGCGCAGGACTGTAACTTGGCTACCTTGGAATTTGAGTTTAACGCGGGGGAAGCTGAAAGAAAGTATGGGGTGCTACCGCTGACCCGCTTGACTGGTGGCTCAGCGAGCTGTCAATTGAGCACGGCGCAAACCATCCCCGGCCGCGATGCGCGCCCTGCGCGCGGCGGATTTGATAGCCGGCAAAGCGGCGCTTGGTATGAGCCGCAAACCTCTGGTCAAGGCTTCATGCTGACCGTGCAGCCGGCCACTGCGAGTGCGACCGGGGCATTTTTTGGCGGCTGGTTTACCTACGATGCCGGGGCACCCAACGATGAAACCGCGCAGCATTGGTTGACGCTTTCCGGTGATATTCGCCCTGACGCGCCAGCTGGGGTTATACCCGTCATCATTTACCGAACGCTCGGCGGTAGGCTCGCCGAAGTTCAAACGCGAAATACGGCCGAGTTGGGTCGCGGCAGCGTGACTTTTAATGGCTGCGGTAATGCCATCTTTCGCTATCAGTTTGATGACGGGCTGATTGTCGGCAGCTTTCGCGGCAAGTCCGGGGAAATTCCGCTGCAGCGATTGGGTGCTTGCCCTGCGGAATAAATTTTCCACCTGCCTGACTGATTTGACGCAAAGGATCATTGTTTCGCGCCAAATCAAGTTTAATGATTAGGGCTTCAACAACCTAACCACCGCTTCTGCCACGCCTTTCGCTGAAGCGGGGTTTTGTCCGGTCACTAGGCGCTCGCTGGTAATGACTTTAGCTTGCCAATTGGCCGCGCCGACGTGTTTTGCGCCGCGCTCGGTCAATTTACTGGCAAGTAGAAACGGCACGACGCTGTCGAGCTTTGCTGCGCGTTCTTCGTCATCGGTGAAGGCGCTGACTTGTTTGCCCGCAACCAAATAGCTGCCATCACTGAGCTTTACATTTACCAGCGCAGCCGGGCCGTGGCACACCGCGGCGATAACGCTGCCTTGCTCATAGATTTCCCGCGTAACGCGCTGCACCGCCTGACTATCTGGAAAATCCCACATCGTGCCGTGGCCGCCCGCGTAAAACACAGCGGAGTATTTGTTGGAGTCAACATCAGCAAGCACTTGAGTGTTTTTAATCGCCTCGCGAAAACTTGCTTCTTTCCAATACTTAGCATTAATTTCATCATCTAAATTCACGCCATCCGCAGGCGGCTCGCCACCGTTGATTGAGGCATATTCAACTGGAATTTTGGCAGCTTCAAATACCGCCAACGGATGCGTGACTTCGCTTAGATAAAAACCAGTCGGCAGGCCGGTACTGCCCTTGACGGCATGGCTGGTCATGACAATTAAGATTGGTTTGATTTTAGCCTCTGAGGTAGTGCCGCTTCCTACTGCGAGCGTGCTGGCGATTGCGACGGCGATTAAACTTAGCATTGACTTTTCCTTTTGGATTGAATGTTGACAGCGGTTTGCTGTGGGGGGGAGCGTGCAAGATAGCGGCGGCGGGATAAATACGCTTTAATTCAAATCAGCTTTGCGCTGTGCGCATCAATGGAGCGGCTATGCCGAGGCAATTTGAACACTACGCTGACATTGAGGCGTTTCAATGTGCGGTTGAACACGGATCGTTCAGTGCGGCTTCCGTCAAGTTGGGCAGTTCGCCGTCTAGCATAAGCCGATCCGTTGATCGCTTGGAACGCCGCCTGGGCGCACAGCTTTTGCGCCGCAGCACCAGAAGCCTAAACTTGACCGACGCGGGCGCACACTATTTAACTCAATCACGCGCGGCGTTTGCACTGTTGACGGAGGCCGCGCGCGCGATTAGCGTAGGTCCGTCACCGCTGTCGGATCAGATCAGCGGATCAGTTCGATTAAGCGTGCCGACAACATGGGGCCACTTCCGCGCAGCGGCAGTGTTTGCAAAATTCGCCGCGCTATATCCAAGCGTGACAATCGAGCTCAGCATCAATAACAGCGTGGTTGATTTGACCTCAGATGGGTTTGATTTGGCGATTCGCATGGGGGATTTACCAGCCAGCGGTTTGGTCGCGCGCCCGTTGCAGCACGCTGCGCTGTGTTTAGTTGCATCGCCCAGCTATATCGAGCGATTCGGCAGTCCGAGTTCGCTTGCCGAATTGGCGTTGCACCGCTGCATTCCCTTTATCATGCCGGGCACGGGTCGTGCGCTGGCGTGGCCGCTGAGCGAAAACGGAGCTGCAGTAAGTTTTCAAGCTCCGAAAAGTCTAATTGTATCTGGCGATGTTTTAGGCTGCGTGAGCCTTGCCGAGCAGGGCGCAGGCATCACGCAGAGCTATGATTTCATCGTTGCAGATCGACTTAAAAATGGCCGTTTGCATGAAGTTTTGCCCGCCTTGCGCGGTCGCAGCCGAGTCTTTTCGCTAATTTATCCGCCACATCCGCACCTGCCGCGCGCCACGCGGGCGCTGATTGATTTTTTGGTTGAGGATTCGACTTAAGGCTAAGCTCGCTCAGATTTGGCAGCTTAACTTCGTCTGGTGTCATCGCTAAATTTAGCTTTGTTTTTTCGCCGCGAACAACACCACCTCATCAATCCGCTTTGCGCCGGTCAGCAGCATCAGCAGGCGATCCAAACCCACCGCGACACCCGCGCAGCTAGGCAAGCCCGTTTCGAGCGCGTGCAGCAAGTCAATATCCATCGGTATTTCTGGCTGCTGGTTGCTGCGGCGTTTTTGCGCATCGCGCTCGAACCGGTGCCGCTGCTCAATAGCATCGCAAAGTTCAAAATAGCCGTTCGCAAGTTCAAAACCGCCGCCAAACAGCTCGAAGCGGCGCGCATGCTTGCCATCAGCGCTGAGCCTTGCCAGCGCTGCTTGGCTGGCCGGGAAGTCGTAAACAAACGTCCAACTGGCACGCGCAAGTTTCGGCTCCAACACGTGTGAGCGCAAAAAATCTAGGCAGCCATCCACATCAAGCGCGCTTTGCGCGCCGTGTTCGCGAGCGGTTGCTTGCAGCTGAGCTGGACTGGTAGTTTGCAAATCAATGCCCAGCTCAGCTTGAAACCACGCATCAAAACGCAGCTGCTGGATCGGCCAGCGTGGCAGATCAAATTGCGCTTGCAGACACTGCACAAGCTCGCCAAGTTCATGCATCAAGGCAAACTCATCAAAACCCAGCCGGTAGTATTCCAGCATGGAAAATTCAGGCTGATGCCGCGCGCTGACTTCACCGGCGCGAAACACGCGCGCTAGCTCAAAAATATCGCCCGAACCCTGCGCTAGCAGGCGTTTGTGGAAGTACTCGGGCGAAGTGCGCAGCCATCTTTCGGGCTGTGCGTTGGCAGCAATGCCGGCGGGCAACGCCGTGGTAAGGAAGCTTTCAATAGCCGGATCGGTATTTCCGAATGCAGATAAAATCGGCGTCTCAACTTCTAACACGTGGCGCGCAGCCATAAATTCCCGAATGCAATGATTTATGCGCGCGCGTTGAATGATTTTCTGATTAAGCACGCGCTTATCCAAAACTGGGCTCAGTGCGCCGGGTCAGCAATGTGCGCAACTCCAACTTGCCTGCTTCGTCTAACTCGGCATTGGCCAGCGCAGATTTGAGTTCGTGTATGCGCGCCACTTTGGCACGCTCGTCTAGTTTGTCAATCGCGGTAATAAAATCAGCGCGCTGGGCGCTGGCATCACCGGCATGTTCGATGGTGAGTAACCTCATCAGCGCGTCAAATTCTAGTTCGCCGCGAAACTGCTCAATGAGTAGCGCACCACTGGCTTCTGGGCGCTCACGCGCTAGCTCAATCAGCGCTAACAGCATGGCCACGCCGGGCAAGTCGAGCGCTGCAAAATGAAACGGCGGTGTAAGCGCGCTAGCCGCATCAGGGTTCGCAAGCAGTAAGGCAATGGCTTGGCGCACCAGCGTGCGCTTGGCGGCATCAGCGCTCAACCTAGCTGGGGTTTGCTGCACGATCACTTTGCTCGGCGCAGAGCGGTTCGCCACGCCGGTCATGCGGGAAAGCTCAGATTGCATGAGCTCTAAAAACGCGCCTTCGGGTACGGTTTCCAGCATTGGACGCGCTTTTTCAACCAAGCGCGCGCGCCCGTCGATGGAGCCCAAATCCGCCTGCTTACTCAGTTCCTCAAAAAAATAGCGTGATAGCGGTACGCCGTCATCAAAGCGCGCTCTAAAACCATCGGCACCCTCTTTGCGGACGATACTGTCAGGATCCTCACCATCTGGCAGGAACAAAAACTTTGCTTGGCGGCCATCGCGCATGCGTGGCAGCGTGTTAACGAGCGCGCGCCACGCCGCTTGGCGGCCGGCTCTATCACCATCAAAACAAAACACTACTTCTTCAGCGCTGCGAAATAGAATTTCGGCGTGTTCGCGGCTGGTGGCGGTGCCTAAAGTAGCGACAGCCTCCGTCACGCCAAACTGCACCAAGGATATGACATCCATATAGCCTTCCACCACCACCAGCCGGGTGTGATTGCTTTGGCGCGCTTGATATAGACCGTATAGCTCCTGGCCCTTTTTGAACAGTGGCGTTTCCGGCGAATTCAAATACTTCGGCTCACCCGCACCAATAATCCGCCCGCCAAATGCAATACTCCGCCCGCGCTTGTCCAGGATCGGGAACATCAAGCGCTCGCGAAATTTCATGTATGGCCCGCGCTCGCCTTCTCCCATTAAGCCAGCTTGTAGCATGGCTTGTTTGCGCTCGAAGGATTTGCCCATCGCGCCAAAAAAATGCGCGCTATCGGCCGGCGCGTAACCCAGTGAAAAGCGTTCTGCGGTGGCGCGATCAATACCCCGGCGCTCGACGTAGGCTTTGGCCTCTGCGCTTTTGTCCAACTGTTGGCGAAAATACAGCGCAGCATCCGAAAGCACGGGGAACAGCGCATCCGAGCCATCTTCGCGCTTGTTGCCGCCGCCTTCATACGGCACCGTCAAGCCTAGATCGGCGGCGATGGATTCCACTGCGTCAACAAATTCCAGGCCTTCGTAGTTCATCAAAAATCCCACCGCCGTGCCGTGCGCGCCGCAGCCAAAGCAGTGGTAGAACTGCTTTTGCGGGCTTACATAGAACGAGGCGCTGCGCTCATCATGGAACGGGCAGCGCGCGCTGAACTCTTTGCCTTTGCGTTTGAGGGTAACGCGCTTGCCGATCAGCTCAGCAATATCAACGCGCGCCAGTACTTCATCGATAAAACTTGCGGGAATGCGGGCCATGATGTGGAGCTGGCGACGTGCCAGCATTAAATTACCTTTCCTAACGCGGCAACCAGTATAGCGGCTTTGACTGCCGGGCGCGTCAGCGCTAGCCGTTTCGCCAACCCACTGAAAATAAAATTTACATCGGATTTTTCGATGATTCAAGTCGTTTGTATCGACTTGCTAGATGAATTACGAAATTTTAAAGTAACCGCAGAGTTCGCACGCCAGCAATTTCGGTGACTAGCTAACCGGTGCTTTGAAAGCGCACCGTGTAAGTTTCAACTCAAGCGCTCGAACTTCTTGGTTAAACCTGCGCCTCGCGCACCTGCCGAGCGTTTGGCGCTGTGTGAGTTCGTCAACAAATACCTACAAACTTAAAGGGAATCGATACGATGGCGTGGTTAGACGCTTTATGGCTCGGCATGCCGGTTTGGATTTGGCTTGCATTTATCGGCGTGGTGATCGCGCTGCTCGTGTTCGATTTAGGCGTTTTGCACAAGCAAGCGCATGAAATCGAAGTTAAAGAAAGCCTATGGATGAGCGCGCTTTACATCGGGCTTGGCTTGTTGTGGGCTTTAGCGGTGTGGTTTATTTATGCGCGCTATGCCGGGGCAGGTGCGCTTGATCCGCAAATCGCCGCAGGCGTGACAGCGGATGATCGCGCATGGACAGCGGTAAAGCTCTATCTAACCGGCTATTTGGTTGAAAAAACGCTGGCGATGGATAACGTGTTTGTTATCTCAATGATCTTTGCCTACTTCGCCGTGCCTAGAATCTATCAGCACCGCGTGCTTTTTTGGGGGATTATTGGCGTGATTGTGCTGCGAGCGATCATGATCGGCGTCGGCGCTGCGCTGGTGCTGCAGTTCGCTTGGGTCATGTATTTCTTCGCAGTAGTTTTGATCGCCACCGGCGTCAAGATGATCGTCATGATGGACAACAAACCTGATTTGGCGAATAACCCACTGCTGAAGTTTCTACAAAAACGAATCCGCATGACGCCGACGCTGCAAGGCGAGAAATTCTTCGTCAAGCAAACAGATGCGGTCAGCGGGAAAATACTCTGGTATGCCACGCCGCTGTTTATGTGTTTGATTTTGATTGAAGTTGCTGACTTGGTGTTTGCCATTGACTCGGTGCCCGCAATCTTTGCAATCACGCCGGATCCTTTTATTGTTTACACCTCGAACATCTTTGCGATTTTAGGCTTGCGTGCACTCTATTTTGCGCTGGATGCCATGGTGCATCGCTTCCACTATCTTAAATATGCCTTAGCACTCGTCTTAATCTTTATCGGCTGTAAAATCTTCGCAGGCGTCTGGCTCTTTGATGGTAAGGTTCCTGCCAGCATTAGTTTGGGTGTTACGCTGGGGCTCTTAGTGGGTGGTGTGGTTTATTCGCTTTGGAAAACCAGGGCAGGTGCAAAGCCTGCTGATTAAATGATCCAGCCATCTGAATTTCCCTTACCGTTCGGGGTAAGGGAAATTTGGTTTTTAGGTTTAACAGCCCAGCTGCGTTTTAATTTGCGGCAAAGTATCTAACGCGGCTTTGCAGCTCATTTCCATGCCAGCGCGCTGGGAATCATTGACCATCATGGCGCGCCAAGTGCTGCGCATGGATTCCAGGCCCAGTTTGGTGGCATCAACCGCTTCGGCTGGCAAATTCTTTGCGCCGGCAATGCAGGCGGAATATTCGGTGAGGTATTTATCGCAGCTTTCCACGCCGGTTAAATTGTCCATCGAAACCGGCGCCGCAATAGGCGGGCTGACCGGTTCAATTGGTGCTGCAGGTTCGGCGATTACCGCAGGAGGCGCGGGTGTGTCAGTGGCGGCGGGTGCAGGTGCGTCGCCGCAGGCCAGGGTGGTCAGAGCGGCAATGCTGATAATTGCGAATTTGATAAGGGTCATAATTAATCCTGATGTTTGAATTTAAGGTTTCGAAAAGCACATGCCAACGCTCGGTTCGTTCGATGGGTAAATCAATTGCCACGCAAGTTTACAACACTTTGCCGATGTCGATTTCCTGCCCACTGAGCTGATATTTGCGTAGATAGCCGCGCAGCTGGTGATAGCTTAGTTGCAGCAATTTTGCGGCTTTGCGCTGATTAAATCCGCTGGCTTGCAAGGCTTCTTGCACGCGTCGCTGTTCTAGCTCAGCAACCTCAGCTTCCAGCGAAAGTACGGCTACCACGTTGGTTGGATTTGCTATCGGAACAAAATCACTCGGCACTTTCAGCGATGCCACTGCTGAAGAATAGGGCGACGCAAATGGATCAAACACCAATTGCGATACCGCCTCCTGCGGCTCGGCTTGTCGATACACCGCGCGCTCCACTACGTTTTTAAGCTCACGCACATTTCCAGGCCACGAATAAGCCATCAGTGCACGCTGGGCGGATTGGCTAAAGCCAGCAAAATAGTCGCGTTTTAGCTCGCGCGCCATGCGGGTGGCGTAGTGCTCTGCGAGCGGCAAAATATCACTCGCCCGAGCGCGCAGCGGCGGTAGCGTGACGACGTCGAACGCCAATCGATCCAGCAAATCCGCGCGAAACTCGCCGCCCTGCGCCAAGCTCGGCAGATTTGCATTGGTCGCGCCAATCACACGCACGTCAACCCGCAGCGTTTCACGCCCGCCTAAGCGTTCGAACTCGCCGTATTCCAACACGCGCAGCAGCTTTTCCTGCACGCGTGGGCTCATAGTGGCGATCTCGTCTAAAAATAGCGTGCCTTTGTGCGCCAGCTCGAACCGGCCTGGGTGTTTACGGGTGGCGCCGGTGAAGGCGCCGGGTTCGTAGCCAAAAAGCTCACTTTCCAACAGCGATTCCGCCAGCGCCGCGCAATTGAGCTTGATAAACGCTTTGTCCCAGCGCTTAGATAGGTAGTGCAAACGCGCGGCAATTAACTCTTTGCCGGTGCCGCGTTCGCCGATCAGCAGCACCGGTTTGGACAGCGGCGCGGCTAAAGACACATGTTCCAGCATCGCCAAAAACTCTGGGCTTTGCCCAATCAGCGCCGATTCTGCGGTCGAGGGCAGGCGTTCGTCGTCAATGTCAGTCATGAGCAGCTTTGTTTAGTCAATAACGCCATGATGTTAGCAATTATTGCCGATATATGAGCGAGATTTGCCAGTAAATTCTTGAATAGCGCCGAAAATACCTGCGTTTACGCTGGCACGGATCTTGATAAGCACACGCAAGGCCGCTCACTTTGGCCTGGCCCACTTCAACTCACTTCAAAGGATTACAGCTCATGGGTATTTTTTCGCGCCTCAGCGACATCATCAATTCCAACATTAATTCCCTGCTCGATAAGGCAGAGGACCCCGAAAAAATCTTGCGCTTGATGGTGCAAGAAATGGAGGACACGCTGGTGGAGCTGCGCACTGCCGCTGCTAAAGGCATTGCCGAGCGTAAAGAACGCGAGCGTTTCGTACAGCGTTTAAGTGCTGAGATCGCGGATTGGGACGGCAAAGCCGAGCTGGCGATCAGCAAAGGCCGCGATGATTTAGCGAAATCGGCGCTGGTGCATAAATCAAACTTGCAAGGTCAGCAAACCGGCATCGACAAAGAAATCGCACTGATTAGTGAGCAGCTAACCCAAATGAATCTGGACACCGGCAAGCTGCAAGCAAAGCTTGCCGAAGTGAAAGTGCGTCAGCGTCAGATTGTCATGCGGCACGATCATGCTGAAAAAACGCTGCGCGCGCGCTCGCAGTTTGCCAATCAGCGCGTCGACGACATCATGCAGCGCTTTGACTATGCCGAGCGGCGTATTGACGGCCTGGAGGCGCAGTCTGAAGCCCTGGATTTCGGTCGTGAGCGCACGCTAGCACAGCAATTTTCCGATTTAGAAACGGATGACAAAATTACAGCGCAACTTGAAGAGTTGAAAGCCCGCATGCGCGCAAACGGCGTGCCTGATGCGCCTGCTTCCGTGAGCGCCACTGGTTCTTCCGGGAGTAACTAATGTCAGGTGTGGCGGAAGTAGCAGTCATTCTATCCTTAGCGGTAGTAGCGCCGATTGCGATCATTACCAACTTCATTCTCAAGCTGCGGCAAAACCGCGGCTTGAGCGTAGAAGACGAGCGCATGCTGAGCGATTTATGGCAAAGCGCAAGGCGAATGGAAGATCGAATACAGTCCTTAGAGCGAATTTTGGATGCAGACCAACCCCAGTGGAGGAATAAATTATGAGATTTCACCGATCACGCGCGCGCCGAGATTCGCTATTCGTTGGCCGTGGCGTTAACCCGCACCGCCTGTATCGCAGCGATGATCGCGTGCTGGCGGGCGTGGGCTCAGGTATTGCCGAGTATTTGGGCATCAGCACCACCGCTACCCGTATCGCGCTCGCACTACTGTGCTTTCCGCTGCCGTTTATTCCGCTGATTTACCTGGCCTTGATTTTCATACTGCCAAGGCGACCTAGTGATTTATACGGCGAGCAATCAGAAAACACCCGTGAAGACGAAGCGTTTTGGCGCACCACCACGCTAACGCCCAGCACAAGCTTTTCTGACTTGCGCTACCGCTACCGCGACATGGAAGAGCGCACGCGCCAAATGGAAGCCTACGTGACCAGCGCCAAGTACGAGTTCGAGCGCGAGTTGCGAAGAAGCCCGATGCAGCCGCCTTTGCGATAGTAGGTATTTGATTGTCTCATTTCGTCGATACGAAACAAGTGTCGTTATCTCACTAAAAAAGCTGGCTAAATGCCGGCTTTTTAGTCTTCAAGCGCTAGCGCGAAAGCAGGGCTTGATTGATCAGATCTGTTTCAGGAAGCCAGAACGCGGTGCATGCTGCACGCCACTACGCTGCATCTTGCGGGGTGATGCCGCGGCGAGGCTGAATTGCTAAAGCATGAAAGATAAGGTCGTCACCTATTTAGGTTAAGGCGTCAATTGCCCAATGAAAGTTTGTTTGGATTATTGCGCCAAAAACCTAACCGCCATGCCGCCACCCGGTGCTAATCGAATCGCCAACGTGTCGGTCGCTTGCAGCGTTCTCTGTTCAATCGCTATAGCCTGAGGATTATCCAAATAATGCGCGTCATCTGCATCGCGATAAATTTGCGCGAGGTAGCTTTTATTTGGCTCGAGAAAATTGAGTGGCACGTTGATAAGTCTGCCAGACGCATCACTCGCTGCGCCCAAATACCAGTTTTCACTCGCGCGATCTTTCCGGGCCAGCACTACGAAATCGCCGATCTCGCCGGCTAGCACTTGTGTTTGTTGCCAATCAACTGGCACGTCTTTAATAAACTGAAAAGCCTTCGGATAGCGCGCGTAATTTTCCGGCAAATCAGCTGCCATTTGAATCGGTGAATACAGCACCACATACAGCGCTAGCTGCTTCGCCATCGTGCTTAAAATCGCCTGCCCGGCGCGGCCTTTTAGGCTCAACACGCCTGGGGTAAAATCCATCGGGCCAGACAGCATGCGGGTAAAAAACAAATTCGCTTCATGCTCAGGCGGATTCGGCGGATTGCCCCAAGCGTTGTACTCCATGCCGCGCGCGCCTTCGCGTGCCAGCCAGTTTGGATAGGTACGGCGCAATCCGGTGTCCTTGATCGGCTCATGCGCGTTGATGGAAATTTTATGGCGCGCCGCAGCTTCCAACACGCGCAGATGGTGTCCGCTCATCCACTGGCCATCGTGCCATTCGCGCACAACTTGCTCGCCAGTTAGATCTTGCCGCTCAATTTGGCCAGCATCACAGACGTAACCGGTTTTGACTTGATCAATGCCAAGGCGTTGATACAACGCGAATGCATCCTCCATTTGACGCTCGTAATGGCTGACCGCGCAGGCGGTTTCATGATGGCCCACCAGATGCACGCCTTTTGCCAAGCCGTACTGACTCAGCGCTTCGATATCAAAATCCGGCGTCGCTTGGGTAAAACTAAAATCCCAGCCGTTGGCGAACCAATCGCCATCCCAGCCTTTATTCCAGCCTTCGACCAGCACACCGCGAAAGCCGTGCTCGGCGGCAAAATCCATTACAGCCTTGGTCTTTTCTGTGCTCGCGCCATGCTTTTTTCCGGTGCCCCAAGTTTCCGTATCCAAATGCAGCGACCACCAAACACCCATGTATTTCGCTGGTTTTACCCAACTGACATCGCCTAGTTTATTAGGCTCGTTGAGATTGAGAATCAGCTTCGATGACTCATATAATTTTGCCGCAGATTCAGCCACTTGCAGCGTGCGCCAGGGCGTATGGAAAGGTAGCTTACGACTAACCGATGCGCCATTTCCACCCGGTGCCAGCTGAGCACGCAAGCGCTGGCCGCCAGTGCGGCGCAGCCACATGCTGGCGTAATCCACCAGCGCGGCTTCGTGTATTGCCAAATGCAAGCCATCCGCTGTTCTAAACGTGGCGGGCGTGTGCGCTTGGCCCAGTTGGCTCAGCTCAGTGCGGTTGTACAAATACTCGTAGCGGTTCCATTCGCCGGCGGGAATCCACCACGCCTGCGCTTTGGGCTTGATATTAAATTCTGTCAGCTCCGAATCGATCGATAGCATTGGCGTGCCAACTTGTTTGGGGAAGTCATAGCGAAAGCCCAAACCATCGTCATACAAGCGAATTTCCACACTAAATTGCAGCTCAGCAGCGGGTTTTGGCCGCGTTTGAATAAAATTTGCGCGCAAAGCTTGGTAGTGATTTCGCACGAACTTGGATTCACCCCAAGGTTGTTCCCAGGTGTCGTCGTGACTGTTAAAAGCGGCGTCGACGAATTCAATATTGCGATCCAGCGCCTTGGCATTATCAAAGCGTAAGCCCAACTGCGAGCTTTCCAGCACCGGCGCGCCAAAGCGCCGCACGCGGTAAAACAAGCGGCCGTCATGATCAATCAGCAGCGCCACGTTGAGCACTTTGCTAGGCGAATCCAGCTCAGCAATTTTGCGCAACTTCGCGCTGGCGGGCTGCACAGAAGCAATCAAAAAGGCGGCGGCAATAACACACAAAAATCGATCCATCAGGCTTAGTCCAAGTTAGCGAGCTACGGCCTAGAGCGTAGCGCGCCGACGCGTGGGTTTTGCTCCGGTGCAATCGAATTCGTTGAAATTAGCGCACGGGCTGAGCAAGAGCGCTAAAATCTGGAAAAATCACTCGGGATAAATCGGGTGCAGCCCGATGGTGTGCCGCTGCGGTGCAACTTGCCAGCGAACAACCTGCCAGCGATGCATCAGCAAGGACTCACTCCCACTCAATCGTAGCCGGTGGTTTGCCTGAAATATCGTAAACCACACGCGAAATGCCGCGCACTTCATTGACGATTCGTAAGCTGACGTGATCGAGGAAATCGTACGGCAGACGCGCCCAGTGCGCGGTCATAAAATCAATAGTCTCTACCGCGCGTAGTGCAATCACCCAATCGTATGCGCGCGCATCGCCGACTACGCCAACCGATTTGATCGGCAGGAACACGGCAAAAGCTTGACTGATTTTGTCGTACAAATTCCAGCGCCGCAGCTCTTCAATGAAAATCGCGTCTGCTCGCTGTAATAGCGTGACGTTCTCCGGGTGAATTTCGCCCAGCATGCGCACTGCTAATCCAGGGCCGGGGAACGGATGGCGAAACACCATGGCGGGCGGCAAGCCCAGCGCCAGCCCTACTCGGCGCACTTCATCTTTGAACAGCTCACGCAGCGGCTCAACCAGCTTCATATTCATGCGCTCAGGCAGGCCACCAACATTGTGGTGGCTTTTAATGACGTGCGCTTTGCCATTTTTACTACCGGCTGATTCGATCACATCGGGGTAAATCGTGCCCTGTGCTAACCAACGTGCAGCGCCGAAGAGTTTGGCCTGCGCTTCAAAAATATCAATAAAGGTTTTGCCGATTGCGCGCCTTTTGTCTTCAGGGTCAGCAAGCCCTTGCAACGCTGCAAAAAATTGCGCGCTAGCATCGACACGTATCACTTTCAAATGACGCTGCTGCGCAAAAATCGCCATGACTTCGTCACCCTCTTGCCAGCGCAGCAGCCCGGTATCGACGAAAATACAGGTCAGCTGCGCGCCAATGGCTCGATCCAGTAATGCCGCAACAACGGAAGAATCCACACCGCCCGATAGCCCCAGCAGTACTTGATCATTGCCGACTTGCGCCTGAAGTTTTGCGATGGAATCGGCAATGATATTTTCCGCCTGCCAAAGCCCTGCGCAGCCGCATAGATTCAGCGCAAAACGCCGCAAAATCGCATCGCCTTCTTGGGTATGGGTAACTTCCGGGTGAAATTGCAAGCCAATCAGCGTGCCAGCTGCATTTTGCATCGCTGCAATTAGCCCAGCATTTGAGCGCGCGCTGACAGCAAATCCAGGCGGCACCTGGGTGACATGATCGCCATGGCTCATCCAAACGTCCGAGCCTTCAGCTTCAAGCTCAATCAGCGCATTAGCCGCAGTACCGGGCAGTATTTTCGCGTGGCCAAATTCGCGCTGCGCGCCGGGCTCTACCTTGCCACCCAGCTGCATGGCCATGGTTTGCATGCCGTAACAAATGCCTAAAACCGGCACGCCCAACGTGTACACATTCGACGGCGCAAACGGCGCGCCAGCATCGGTGGTCGATTCTGGCCCGCCGGAAAGCACAATGCCTTTAGCGGCAAAAGCGGCGACGAAAGCCTCACTGACGTCCCACGGATGAATCTCACAATACACGCCAATTTCCCGGATGCGCCGTGCAATGAGCTGCGTGTATTGCGAGCCAAAGTCAAGAATGAGGATTTTTTCAGCGTGAATATCGCGGATTGTCATAGTTGAACTCAAGTTTTCAAAAGGTTGGCAGGATCATAGCCGCTTGGGGCGATTGAACCTAAAACTGCGGCTGATGGGTGGGGTTTCAATAAGCCAACGAAAAAAGTGCCGTTCGCCCCGAATAACCTGTTTTGGCAAGCAAAACTGCAAACAAACCATGAATTGCCTGTCGAAGTTTCGTTGGCCCGGAGGCAGGGCAATGGGCCGGCGACAGGCACACGGCGAACGGGAATAAAGGTGTGATTGGAACCTGGGCAATGTGG
>JANOQN010000073.1:0-134229 GCA_031422315.1 Rhodanobacteraceae bacterium | reverse complement strand
GCTTCCGATGCCGCGCATTCTGCACCCGTGGCCAAATATGCGCTTTCTCGTCAAACATCCAAGGCAGGAGCCCGGTGCGTAAGTTGCGCCCGCCGGGATCTGTGCGGGGGGTGCGCTGTAAGGCGCATTCCTACCGCGATGTGGGTTTGACTTCATCAAGTGTGATTTTTGTCAATCGCTTCGAAAAACGGCTACGCCACCGCATTTTGAACGCATCTCGGGGAATTTTTAAAATCTCATTTTCTAAGTCAAGCTAGGCGCGAAAGACAAAATTGAAAGCAGGGTAACATTGATATCGAACGATTTTTTTCTTGAACAACAACGCTTCACGAGGAAAATGGGGGTTTTAGAGATTCCCCTCGGGCTGCAGCAATCCATTCAACCGCCCTAACTAGGGCACACTAAGGCAATCATTGAGCGTCAACCGGAGCCCCTATGTCGCAGCAACGTTGGCAGCAAATTGAGCAGATTTTTGCCGATGCCCTAGCTCGACCAGCTGCGGAACGCCGCGCGTATTTGGCCCGCGTGTGTGCGCGCGATTCTGGCTTGCAGGTCGAGCTTGAGCAGCTGCTGGACGCACACGCAACGCCTGGCATACTCGATTGCGCACCGCGCCAGGCACAAGCTGCTGCCGGAACCGCGTCACTGACGAGCGGCACTGTGCTTGGCAGCTGGCGGGTCGGCGCACTGATCGGTCGCGGCGGCACCGGTGAGGTTTATGAGGCAACGCGCGATGGCGCCCAGTTCGTGCAGCGCGCCGCGCTCAAACTTCTGCGCTTTGAAGCGGTCGGCCAATTGGATCGCTTCCAGTTCGAGCGCACCATTTTGGCGCGCCTCGAACACCCCGGAATCGCGCGGCTGCTGGATGGCGGAACAGCCGCTGACGGACGTCCGTACACAGTGATGGAATATGTTGACGGCAGCTCGCTGAGCCGCTATTGCCATACCCACGCCGCCACGTTGTTGCAGCGCTTAGAACTGTTTGCACAAGTCTGCGATGCAGTGGCCTTTGCGCATCGCAACTTGGTGATCCATCGCGATTTGAAGCCCGACAACATCTTGGTCGATAGCCACGGCACGGTGAAGCTGCTCGATTTTGGCATTGCTAAATTGCTTGACAGCGCCAATACAGCCCACAAAACCCACGTCACCATCGCACCCTTCACACCCGACTACGCGGCGCCCGAACAAATCAGTGGGCAGCCCATAACCACAGCCACTGATATCTACGCACTCGGCGTATTGCTGTTTGAGTTACTAACCGACGAACGGCCGTTTGATATGCGAAGGCTGCCCGGAGCGCAAGCGATGCACCTGCTGTTGGATCGCAGCGCGCCCATAGCGAGCCGCGTCGCGCGCACTAAGCCTGCTGCACCCGTACCCGCGCGTCTGCTCGCCGGCGATCTGGATGCGATAGTTGCCAAGTGCCTGCGCAGAGAGCCCACACATCGCTTCGAAACCGTCAACGCCCTAAAAAGCGATGTGCAAGCGCACTTACGCCACGAACCGGTACAGGCGCGCGAGGGCGCACGAATGTATGTGTTCGGGCGCGCATTGCGGCGCTATCGCTGGGCGGTGGCGGCTGTTACCTTGCTAATCGTAAGCTTAAGCGCCGGGTTGGCTGGAACGCTCTGGCAGGCCGAACAGGCAAGGCAGCAGGCCGAGCGCGCGAACACGATAAGAGACTTCCTAATCTCGCTGTTCGGTGTTGCCGAGGCGGACAAGCCGCGCCACCTTAAACCCACCGTCGAGGGCATCGTCGAGCAAGGCGGCGATCGGATTGTGCAGGATCACGAGATGCCTGCGCAGACCAAGGCCGATCTACTGGGCGTGCTGTCGCGCGTGGCCTTAAGAATGGGAGCAGACGCGCAAAAACAGGAGCTGACCAAGGAGCTGTTGCGCCTCGCCGATGATTTGTACGACCCACGCGACCCACGTTGGATCAATGCCCGACAACTGCGCGCGTCGGCACTCTATGACAACGCGCAATACGCCGAGGCGGTTGCCCTACTTGAGCCGATGCAATCCGACTTAATACAACGTGGCGACGCGCTTTCCCTTGAAGTGTTGCAGATATTGACGCGATCAATGACCCTTCAGGACGGTCGTGTTGAGGATGCGCTCAACTTGCAGCGCGAGATCAGGGCACTGGCGATGCAGCGTGCGCAAACTGACCCACCAAGCACATTAAAGGCGCTTATCGCCGAAACGGACTTGTTAGGTACGCTACAGCGCCCGAAGGAGAGCTTGGCGCGCGGCGAGATCGCGCTGGCCTTCTGGAAAGCACAAAATTTACCAGCAAATGAAGAAGTGTTATGGCTGCACAGCAATATTGCCTACTCCGCCGGTTTGCTGGGTGAAATGGCGCGCGGCGAGGCGGCTTACCGCGAGGCAATTGCGTTGTCAGAGCGGCTGCACAAACGGCCGCACCAGGACACCGCCTGGTTTGTCGGACTGCTTGGGAGTTACTTGCTGTGGATGGGGCGACTGGATGACGCCGAGCCTTATGTGCAGCGTGGCCTGAGCATGCGTCGCGAGCTGCTTGGCGATGCGCACCCCGCAACACTTTTTGCCGTCACGGTGATGGCGCGTCTACGCGCGGCTCAGAACCGGAACGATGCTGCGCTGGCGGTGTTGTCCGAGGGCGCAAGCGTTTGTGCAGATGCAAGATTGCTGCACTATGCCTGCGTGCGCATCCTACAAAAGCGCGGGCAAACCTATACCTCGATTTTGCAGTTCAACGCGGCTGAGGTTGATCTCAATGCGGCAATTAAGCTGCAGGAGCGGATATCGGGTTCTGATAGCGCGGAGGTCGCAGCACAGTTTGAATCGCTCGCAGAGTTGCAGCGCGTGCAGGGCCGTTTCGATGAATCGATCAGCACTGCGGAGCAAGCACTTGCGATGTTTGACAAGGCCGGCGGTGATGCGGTCGGCGTACTTTTAATGCGATTTCAGCGCGCGTGGGCTAACTTGGAGCGCGGCAAGTGGCAAGCGGCGCTGGACGAAGTGACTGAACTTGAGGCGCGCTACTCCGCACAATTTCCCGGCAACTTACTGGAACGCGTCAACATGTTGAGCGTGCAAGCAAAAGCGTTGTCAAATCTAAATCGATCAAACGAAGCCAAACGCATTGCGAGTGAAGCTTTAGGTCTGCTCGGTGAGCGGCAAATCGTCGGCACGGAGCAGATTGCAGAACTAAAACGCTTGGCTGCAACCGGAAGCATGTGACGCGCTAAATCGCGCGTCCTGTGCAAACTAAGAACTCAAACTTCGATGTAACCATGCGCGCGCCAGTGTCCAATCTCGCCTCACGGTGCGCTCAGACAGCCCCAGCGCGCGCGCGGTTTCGACATCGCTATAGCCCGCGAAATAGCGGCACTCAACCACCTGCGCCAGCCTCGGCGCGTGCAAATTGAGTTCGGCCAATGCGTCGTTAAGCGCCAGCAGCGACTCATCATCTGTATCTGCCACCTCAACCTCGACCACCGCATTTAACGTGAGCACATTGGCACCGCCTCCACGCTTTTCGCTCAAGCGCCGCACTGCGTGATTGATCAACGCTTGGCGTATCGCCAATGCCGCTGCGCGCAAAAAATGGGCGTCATCGTTAAAGCCTTGCGAGCGGCGCAGTTTCAAATATGCCTCATTGACCAGCGCAGTAGTGCGCAAGGTTTCGCCTGCGCCCACGCGCGAACGCTCACGATGCGCCAAGCGTTTTAGATCCTCGTAAAAAATTGGCATTAGCTGGTCTGCCAACGCCATTATCACAGGCGGCGGCGTGGCATCCCAGGTTTCAGTCGATTCAGATGTGGGCATAGAGGTCAGCTAGAAAATCATTTGCAATTGTGCGCACTCTAATAGGAAGCCAGCTGAATTTGAACTTTGTTCTGCCACATGGCGTGGGCGAGCAGCGCATAGGCGGCTCGAGATAGCTTTGCACGGCGTTGCGACATTGCGGCCAAATAGATCCGCCAGATCCTACATCAGCAACACCACAACGTTTTTGACCAATCAAACACCTCAATTGCGCACTCAGCGCAGCCTTTTGCCCTCAGCACACGCGGCAATGAGGGTATTGAGTCGAGCCCCTCTGGTTTCGGGCCTCTTTGCAGTGGTAATCCAATGCAGTAATACCTTTTTATAGCTCGGTGGACATTGCTCGAAGTACGCCCAGGCTGTTATCTCACGCTTGAACTCTTGAAGCTCCAGCGGCGACAGCTGTGCAGTGACTTCCTGCTCGTACGCATAGACAACGGACTTCTCAAGCTTGCGGTGCGCGAACGCAGCCATTCCGGCGGGCAGCATTCGACCTTGATCCTGCAACTGTTGAACCTTGAGGATATTAACCGCGCTCCAGATTGATGTCGTCTTTCTGGGCGTGAACCGGATTGAATACGATTTATCGTCAATGCGTTTGCGTACACCATCAATCCAGCCAAAGCAAAGTGCTTCTTCGACGGACTCCGCCCAAACCATGCTTAGATGGTCAGAGCCAACCTTGTAAAAGCCAACGAGCAGCTCAGAGGCAGAACTCGCATGGCACTCGAGCCAGCTTCGAAATGCAGCAGCGGTTTTGAAAAACAGAGGCATAGTCATTGCGTTGGATATCTCGCTAACGTCGAATCGAGGCACGCTTGAGTTTGAAGTTAAAATCAAGCGGAACTGCGGCTAGAACCTATCAATCTTGCCATTGCCGAAAAACCACGCAAACACCGGTTGGATCTAGGACGGCAAACTCCTGCGCGCCCCAGGATTTCAGCTCAACCTTGCTAGAGTTTGGATGAAGCACCTCTGGCGCACGCGCTGCGATCTCTTGGTAGATTGACTCAATGTCGTCGGTCTCAATTGCGAGCTCGGGCCGGTCAAGTGCGGCGAGCTCTGCATTTTCCATCAGGTAAACCTTAGCGCCATCCCTTTCGAGCACGGAGATCGAACCATCTTGATAGAGAAGCTCAAACCCCAGGCACCTGACGAACAAATCCAGCCCGACCTTGATGTCGGCAAAAAAGACCTTTGGGATTAGATTTAACAGCATATGAAGACTCCTTGCTTAAGCGGCGGAAGGCCAGTTTCGCAAGACCTGGCTGCCGCACTTTAATGCCACACAATTGACTTCTCAAGCGCTCCGCGTAGCAATCGCCGGCGCAATTCGTGCCGCTCGCCGCGCAGGTTGCGTTACCGCTAGCTGCCCGACCAGCACCAGAAGCAATGCGCCGACAAACACCGGCCACCAGGGCAAAGGTTTGGCGTCCATCGTGGTTGACAGCAGAAAATTAAGCCCGTATGCCAAGCCCACCCCAAGCAATGCGCCAGTGCCCGAAAGCAGCAGATTTTCTTGTCGAAAATAGCCGGTGATATCCGATCGCCTGGCGCCCATTGCCCTGCGCACGCCAATCATGCGGGTGCGCTGCACTACCCAAAAGCTGGCTAGCCCGACTATTCCCAATACAGTCACGGCAATCAGCAGCGCGGTGAAGGTGGTTAGTAAAAAGCACAGCACCATATCGCTAGCGTAAGTTTCTTTGCGGGCAACGGTTAACGTGCGCTTATCGGTGCCATAGATGACTGAGCGATCGCCTTTTGCCAGTGCATCTAACGCACGGGTCATAACGGCCTCTACGTCCTGCCCCGGTTTGGTGCGCACGATCCAGAGGGACAATCCTGCGCTGGTGTACGGCACAAAACTGCTGACGTAATAATCACCCCAACTTGCCCAAGGCCTGGCAACGTTGCTGACTACGCCGATCACTTCAGAATCCAGCGTTCTGGGCTCTGGATTCAGGCTGACGCGCTTACCAATTGCACTGGTGCCAGGAAATAATTCTTCAGCCAGCGCCTCGGTAATGACGATGGTTTTGGGATTCATTTCGGTGGTTTCATCAAAGCGTTGAATTTCCATGGCGTCAAACCAGCGGCCGGCTTTTAGCGTTACGCCCAGCGTGCTCAGCGCATGCGTATCAGAAAAATACAGCACGGAATTGGGATTAGAACCACCCTCCAAATCCGCATGCACGCCGGTACTCCAGCCGCTGCCGCTATTGGGAAAGCTGCCGGTATAGCTGGCATCAGCGACGCCGTCCACCGCCAGTAAGCGCTGGCGTTCGGCGGCTAGCCTACCCACCAAATCACGCTTTAGATCAGGATCGCTCGCCATTACGGCAAACAGCTCATTTTCCGCAACGCCTGAGCTGCGCGTTACTTTTTCAATACGATCCAACACCACCGGCAGCGCGTTTGCCAAAATGGCAACCGTTAGCGCAACTTGCAGCACAATCAGCACTGCGCCGAGTTTGGAGCGGCCCAGCGCTCGGCTTATAGGTCCAAATTCATTCATAGCGTTCTCCTAGTTGCTGCGAAGCGATGCGGCGGGTGGCAGGCGGCTTACCCGCCAAGCCGGCAGTACGGCGGCTAATGCCGTTCCTATGAAAGCTAGACCGATCAGAATCGCCATCATGCGCGCATCAATCTGTGCGACCTCAGCCAGATACGAATCAAACCGCCTCAGGCTAAACAGCACTAACCAGGTCAGCGCAATCGCTAACGCCGCGCTAAAGCTAGCGATAATCGCCGATTCCAATAAATGCTGGCGAAAGATCATGCGTTTCGATGCGCCCAAAGCCCGATGCACCGCCGCTTCGCGGGAACCCCGCAGGAACTTAGCCAGCAGCATACAGGTGGCATTGGTTAGCGCGACCAGCAATAAACCCAAGCCAACGAATACCGCCAAGCGCTGATCATCGCTAACCACTTTTTCCATCTTTAAATGTTCCATCAGCGGCAGCACATGATTATTACGCGTGGTGCGTGGAAACAGGCCTAGTTTCCTTTGCTCGTCTGCATAGCCATCAGCAAAGCGTTGATATTCAGCGCGCGCGCTAGCGTCCGGCAAATAAGCCCAGTATTGCAGCCAAATGCAGTTGCTTTGCAGCTTGCCCGCGAAACCTAGGCCGCCACTTGCATCCCAGCATTGATTATTGCCCTCATTAAAAATCTCAAGCCGAATCGCGGTTCGAAACGGAATAAAGAATTTTTCCGGTTTAAGAATGGGGCCGTTGGTAACGTCATGCGCCCGAATCAAACGTGGACGATCTTTCAGCACTCCAATCACGCGGTACCGCTGACCGTCCATTTCTACGCTCTGCCCCAAGGCCGAGGCATTAGCAAACAGGCTAGTTTTAAATGCCTCAGACAGCACAGCAACCTGGGTGCCATCACGCTCATCTGCTTCGCTCCAGCTGCCGCCTTCAACAAAATCATAGTCGAACATTTCGAAAAAATGCCGGCTAGATGCACGCCCTTGTTCCATCGTTGGCGCGATATCGGCACGTGTAGGCGTAATCGCCAAAGCGAGCTTATACATCGGGGCCTGCATCTTAGCTGGCGCACGTTCCCAAAGCGCCATAGCGTCTTTGTAGGTCACCTGATCAGGCGGATTAGAGTTTGTACTGTTGTAGCCATCTCTATCCCAGCCATCCAGTCGAATCGCGTGTAGATATTGGCTTTTACCCGGCACCGGATCATCACCTAGGCGCGCGACTAACGTTAGCGTACTAACAGTGGCGGCAAGCCCGAGCGCAATGGCCAGTACGATTAAACCCGATAGCACTGGATAGCGCTTGAGCGATACAAAAGCCGATTGCAGCTGATATAGCAACATAGCCTTAGCCCCCAAAGTGCGCTACAGGCGCACTGCGGCTGCGATCAAAATCGACCACCTGCCCGTCAACAATATGGATGTTGCGCCCTGCTCTTCGGGCTAGCTCTGGATCATGCGTAACCATAATGACCGTGGTGCCTGCTTTGTTGATTTCCTCCAGCAGTGCCATGGTGGCGCGCGCCATTTGGCTGTCTAAATTACCGGTTGGTTCATCGGCCAGCAGAATCTTTGGCTCGCCCGCCAGGGCTCTAGCAATCGCGACGCGCTGCTGCTGGCCGCCAGAAAGCTCACTCGGATAATGCTTGGTGCGGGCTGATAATCCCACGCGTTCCAGCGCGCTGTGAATACGCGACGCCCGCTCTGCACTCGGCAGGCCGCGATAGCGCAGTGGCACATCCACATTATCAAACACGTTCAATTCGCCAATCAAATTAAAGCTTTGAAACACAAAGCCAAGCTTTTGATTTCTGAGCCGTGCACTGGCATCGTCGCTGAGCGTCATGACATCAACGCCGTCCAACAAAAATGCACCGCTGCTTGGTTCTTCAAGCAATCCAGCCAGATTTAAAAACGTGGTTTTGCCCGAGCCCGATGGGCCGGTTACCGCAACGAACTCACCGGCCTGCACATCGAGGCTAATCTCCCGCAGCGCATGCGTTTCCACCAACGCCGTGCGGTAGATTTTCGATAGGTTTTTCATGTGTAGGATGCTCATGGATGGCCTCTTGGGTTGTGGGATTCAGTTTGATTTTTTATTTTGTTCTTTGTTTCAGTTCCAGTTCCGCGTTTGGTTTAGCCGTCATTCCCGCGAAAGCGGGAACCCAGGCTCCGCAGACGTTCGGTTAAGCGCGGACACCTGTTCCTGGGTCCCCGCTTTCGCGGGGATGACGAATCCACGCCCTGCGCGAGATAACACCTTTGCCGCAATGACGAAAGTGCAAATACCTAACGATGCACATGCAGCACCTGCAACTTCTCGACATCATTGATTGCACTCAGAACAACCTGATCGCCAGCCTTCAGGCCGGTCAAAACCTCCACTTGATCCGCGCCAATCGCACCGAGCGTTACCGCGCGTTTGACCAATTTATTGGCCGACTCGAACACCCAAATAAACTGCCCGCGCTGTGCGTCCAAATAGGCACCGCGCGGAATTATCAGCGCATCTGCACGCTGATCCAGCACCACTCGCACCAATAATCGCTGGTTTTGTTTTAGCGCTTGCGGCACTTCATTACTAAAGCGAACCCGCGCCATCAGCTGGCCGTTTTGAACTTCTGGGCTGATGCTTTTTACCTCTGCCGCAAAGCGCTTACCTTCACGCTCCACCGATGCGCTCAAACCCGGCGCAAGTTGCGGGGCATAGAGCTCGCTAATCGGCAAATCCAGCTCGAACGCGCTCAAGTCCACCACGCTAATCACCGGTTGATTTACCGCCACCGTCGCGCGATCCGCTAATGCGCGCGCACCGACCACGCCATCAAACGGCGCCGTAATATTCAGTGCCTGGGTCTGCCGCAGCAGCTCTGCTACCACCGAGCTTTGCCGCTCACCCATGCGGGCGCTATTTTGCAGGGCCAGCGCAAGTGCTTGGCGCTCCAGCACCAAATCCCGATCCGCGTGCGAGCGCACGATCTTCGCCGCCGCGATCGTATCTTCCGCGCGCCGCAAATCAATTTCGCTGATGGCCTTGACGGCAAATGCCTTTTGCGCTCGCTCTGATTCCCGCAGTGCAGAGGTTTCCGATATCAAGGCTTGATCACGCGCGCGCTCTTTTTCCAGCATGGCGCGCGCGTTATCAATCCGCATTTGCTGCACCTGCGCTTGCGCAACGCTAAGCGCACTTTGCTCCTGGCTCAAGCGGCTCATCAGTTCTGGGCTGGCAATGCTAGCCAGCAGTTCGCCAGATTTTACACTTTGCCCAGCGTCCACCAAGTAGCGCACCACGCCGGTTGTTTCGGCGTACAAGCTCGGCGCACGTGCCGCCACCACATTGGCGTAGCCGCTGACATCCGCGACAAAATCCCCGCGCTGCACCAGCGCCACTTGCAGCGCACTGAAGCGCACGCTGCCTTCTGAGCTTAACCAAGGTGCCATGCGCAAACCAACATAGCCCAAAGCAATGACGCCAAAGATGATCGCCGCAAGCTTAAGTCCGCGCGTTTTTTTGACCGGTGCGCGCAGACTATCCTGCGCGCTCGTACTTCGAAAGCCGGTGTCTTGCGGGCCCTGGTCTGCGGGATTGGTCATAGTCGGGTATCGGCTAAGTCAAAATGATGAGTCGTGTTTGCAAGCTGCGTGCCAAGCTTCCATAAACTATATCACTATGATTTTTATAGAAAAATTATGTCAGCTGACGTAACGTAGTAAAAAACTAATGGCTCGGACACGCGGTGGACAAGCTGCGGACAGTTTGTGAGTTGGGTCGTGCAAAGCTTTTTTCATGCCATCTCCCCCCAACCGGTTGGGGGAGATGGTGCGTTTTAACTATTGAACTTTCTAAGGAAGCTCAGCTCTAGCTTAAACCTGAGAATTGATTGAAAAATTTATGCCGTCTAGTTCTAGAGTTTTAATCATTAGCGCTTTTATAGTTGCGGGCTTTAGCGGCTGCGGCGGCTCCAGCAATTCAACAGATGCGCCGCTACCGCCGCAACCTGGGTTAACGCTGACCAGCGATAGCTTTACCGTCGAAACTGCGCGCAGCAACCTGCTTGATGTGCTCGCGAATGATGGGCAAAACTTGCAGCTGCAAAGCGTGAGTGGCGGGCAGGGCATCAGTGTCAGCATTGAGAATAATCAGCTGCGCTATGTGGCCCGCTGCTGTGAACTGCTATCGGATACGGTGCAATATACCGCCAGTGACACATCCGGGAAAACCGCGAGCGCGAGCGTCGTCTTAAGCATTCGCCCGATAGTGCAGCAAACGCTCATTGTAGATGGGTTTCCCCCTGCGGTTTTGCGCATTGAGGGCGCTGGTGCGTCACCTACTGGCGGATTGCAGTCGTTTGCCAACGTGCGTTCGCCGTTTGACGTTAGCACAGCGGTCCAAATCGCTTATGCTGTGGATAATCGAAACTATGAGTTTGTTTCAATCTTAGGCTCGATGACGGAGCAAAATCAGCGTAGCGGAAATACCGGCTTGCTCACCTCTAGCAACTGGGATGCGCTGCGGCTCTCGCCTTTATCCACGGCTTTGGCGGGGGAGTTGCGTCGCGTTAACGGCAATCAATTTCCCGCTACCAGCGCGCAATTGCAGGCTGCTTCACTGCGCGTGGATTGGCAGCGCGTGCTGGATCGAGCGTCACTCATTGCTGAGGTTATTAACAAGCCAGCGGCGAGCGTCATATCAGGTAGGAAGCTAATTGATATTGCCTTGGATGATGCGCTAGCAGATGCGCTGCGGCTATCGACAACTTCTGACGCGCTGCTGGCTGCGCGTATCAATTATCTAAAGTCCGCGCCTACATTGCCGACTGACAAGCTAAGCCTTGTGCGCGGCGGTGATCTGTTGACGCCGCTGGCGCTAGAGTTTAGCGGCTCTTTAGCCAGCAGTTTTTCCGTGCTCAGCGCGCAGGGCCGATTTGCTAGCGTTGCCAATCGAACAGTGTTGGCATTGCCAGTAGGCAATAACCAAACGATGAGCTTTGACCGAATCGCTAAGCCGCGCGAGCGTTGCAATCTTCCTAGAGCGTTTGCCTTGTTCGACTGGGTTGATCAGCTTGCGATAGCGCAGCTCGAACTTGTGCCTATTGCGCTGTCTAAAACACCCGCAGGCGAGGTTTCAGCATTTGATATGTCGATGCAGGGATTAGGCGTTACCGGGTTTTTCGTCGGCGACTGCAATTCTTTGCTTGAAGCAATTGTGCGAAGGCAAGTTATGCTCAATACAAAATCGCGGAAAATTGCCGGCCCAGGTACATCACTTTCAGGAGAATGGCTGCTGCCGCATAGCCTTGGAAGCAAGGTGTACTACTTGGTGGCAAGGTTCAACGGCGGCGATGTAGGTACCATCGTTTATGAAGGCCCGCAAAGCGGCCCGAGCAGCGTCCGAATCAGCCAGGTTGACGGCAATTATCAGCTGCGATACGACTTAGAAACACCCATGAGCGTGCAGCTAATTGCCCAGGATGGCGAGTCATTCAGCGGTGTTGCTAAGACAACAGCGGTAAGCACCAATACCGAGCAATTAGGTGAAGTATGGTTCGCCAAGAAGCAAGCCTTTGGCTTTAACGATGCACGATTTTCGGGTCAAAGATTTAGCCAATGTTGCGCTGAAGTGGGCATTGCGGATATCGATTTTGCAGCAAACGGCGAAGCTAGATTTGTGCGAGAGGTTTTGCCGAATGAGTCCGTCCAAATTGGAAACGGCAAGCTGATCGTCAACACCCGAATTGAAGGCAGCTTTCGCAACGCCGAAATACTAACTGTTATAGCCACGCTCCAGGATGGGCGCGTTTTGGTGAGCGCGGAATCGGCAAAGAACAATTTTGTAGATCGAAAAACCGCAGCGGCGGCAAAGCTGGTACCGATTCCGCCGCCTTAACTAACGAAAAACCTGGACCCGCTTGAATATTTCGATAATGTGCTACAGTTTTCCTTTAATTTTACGAAATTGATTTTATGACTTCAGTGGCTTTGTCTCCTAAGTTCCAAATTGTCATACCAAAAGACGTTCGTAAAGCACTAAATCTAGTTGCTGGTCAACGGCTTGAGGCACGCGTAGTAGGTAACAAAGTTGAGCTGGTACCTGAGTTGCCGATTTCTGCGATTCGCGGGATGTGTATCGGCATAAATACCGATGTGCCAAATGATGCCGAGAACATTTCGGGTGAATTAGAAGGCAGCGTGGCATGATGAACGTGGTGGACTCATGTGGCTGGCTTGAGTACATCGCGGACGGCGACAACGCTGGTTTTTTTGAGCCGGCGCTTATCGACTTGTCAAAGCTCATCGTTCCTTCAATCACCATTTACGAAGTGTACAAGCGCGTTTTGATACAGCGCGGGCAAAGCTTTGCGGACCGGGCCGCCAATGCCATGAGGTCGCGGTAAAATCGTACATCTAGATACTGAAGGATTATGTGCAGCAACGAATGCATCGGTGCGTTACAAATTGGCAATGGCTGATGCAATTATTTGGCAGACCGCGCAGGCACATCAAGCCCTGCTCTTTACCCAAGATGCAGATTTGGTTGATGCGCCAAATGTGCGATACCGTGCAAAGGTTGCTCGCTGAATTAGTAACTTAGGCTGGGTGCAGCAAAGCGATACCCAGCATTAGCGCAAGCATTGGGAAAAGCATATAAGCGCTTGAGCAATGGATTGATACTGGTGCTGGGTATCGCTTCGCTCCACCCAGCCTGCAAAATTCATTTAGGGGAAGGCAAAGTTACATCCAGATCAATTTGAATAACTCGCGCCGCGGTAATCACCTAAAAACCTAAGCAAAGCTGCTGTTACACTCGCAACCGATCCAAGTAACGCTACAGGTTGGCCGTTGTGATTCCATTATTTGTTTACCCGAACGCCTCAAAGCGCTGCGTCTGCGGTTTCATCGGCGCGTTGCTTTTGCTGCCCATGCTGGTATCTGCGCAAGTGGTAGCGCCCACCGCGCCTGCAAGTGCTGTGCCCGAGCTTCAATTCAAAGGCTATGAAGGATTAGCCTATGAGCTCAGCAGCGGCAAAATGCTCTACAAAGAAACGCATTACATCAAGTACGTCAAATCGGCGGTTGCCGAGCGCGTGGTGATTTACCGCTGCCCGAACAATGAACCGTTTGGGCGCAAAGCGCTGGTGATGAGTAAATCGCCGCTTATCCCTGAATTTAGCTTCAACGATGGCCGCACTGGGCACGCGGAAGGCCTGAAAGCCGATGGTGCAAAGCTGGCGATTTCGTTTCGGCAAAACGGGAAAAAATCCTTGAAAACCGAAAAGATTAACGTTACCGCAGCGATGGTTGCCGATGCTGGTTTTGATGAATTTATTCGCTTGAATTGGACGAGCTTGCGTGCTGGCACGAGCGCACCGCTGAATTTTATTGTGCCCTCGCAGCTGGACTATCTCGGCTTTAAGGTCAAATATCTGCGCGCTGTGGTGCTGGATCAAAAACCAGCCAGTGTGTTTAAACTTGCGCCTTCTGGCGTACTGTCACTATTTACAAGCGGTTTGGACGTGACTTATCTGGATGAAGATCGCAGCTTGCGGCAGTTTGCAGGCTTGTCGAATATCCGCGATTTGGGCGGCGAAAACTATGAAGTCAAAATTGATTTTCCACTCAATTTGCGGCAAGTGTATGCGGATCAAACCGCGATGCAGGCAGCCCGCAGCGTCGCGTTAGTGCAGCGTTGCAACTAACGCGGCAATCGAGTTAAAGCGATGCAGCCTTCTCGCAGGCAACTGCTTACGCGTGCCGCATGGGTCGGTAGCGCAGGATTGGCCAGTGCGGCGCTGATAGGCTGTAGTGAAGAAAAGCCAGTCGAATCGGCCATCGTGTGGAATATGGTGTGCTCATGGGGCAAAGATATGCCGGGCTTGAGCGATGCTTCCTTGCGCTTGGCAGAGCTGATTCAAACGCAGTCAAACGGCAAAATGCGAGTGCAGGTGCATTTCGCTGGCGAACGCTGTAATGCCTTTGAAGTGTTTGATCATGTCGCCAATGGCAAGGCCGAAATCGGCCACAGCGCAAGCTACTACTGGCAAGGCAAATCGGATGCGGCAGCGTTCTTTTGTGCGGTGCCATTCGGGCTAAATAGCCACGAGATGCTGAGCTGGCTCTACGCGGGCGGCGGCCTGGAGCTTTGGCAATCGCTGTATCGCTACTTTGGCCTCGTGCCTTACCCGGCCGGCAGCACGGATATGCAAATGGCTGGCTGGTTCAAGCGCGAATTGCGCGGCGTGCGCTCAATTCGGCGGCTTAAAATTAGAGCGGCCGGGTTAGCGGGCGAGGTGCTCAGCCGTTTGGGAGCGGACGTGCAGACCACCGCGCCGTTAGATATTGCCCCAGCATTAGAAAGCGGCGCGCTAGACGCCGCCGAATGGATGGGGCCGTGGAATGATATGGCGCTCGGTTTGCATCAGAGCGCGCGTTTTTATTACTTTCCTGGCTGGCAGGAGCCGGCGATGATTTTAGAAGCCTTGGTCAATGAGCGCGCACTCAGTGAATTGCCCGAGCCGCTCAGAATTGCGGTTGATCATGCCTGTAAGCTGCTCACGTTAGAGCTGCAAGCCGTCTATGCGGTGCGCAATCAGCGCGCCTTAGGCGAACTGGGTGCACTTGGAAATGTTGAAATTCGCCGCTTACCACCGGATATTTTAGCCGCGCTGCGTACCACCTCGGACGCAGTGCTGAACGAGCGAGTCGGCAATCAAGCGTTGGCTAGAGCAGTGTTGGAATCCGCTTTCGCTTTTCGCGAACAAACCAGGCAATGGCAGCAGCTGAGCGCTATGGCGTATTTTCAGGCTCGAGGATGATTTAGAATAGTCGGCCTACGTTTGTATTTTGAAATGTTTCGACTTCGTCCTATCAACTACGCGTTAGCTCGTCATTGCGAGCACAGGACGCAATCTTGCATTTGATTTGACGTGTATTGAGATTGCTTCACTGCGTTCGCAATGACGAGTGTGAAGCGTTCTAACAAGCTGTTTATCTACCTCTACATGGACTTTTTCATGAAACTCAGTAAAGCACTTTTTCGACGTTTGACGGTTTTGACATTGTGCGCGGCAATACTCGCCTTGATCGGCTGTAACACTGTGCGCGGTGTTGGCAAAGACATCGAAAAGGCTGGTGAAGTAATCCAGCGCGGCGCAGATAAAACCAGCTGATTGACCTGTATTTCAGCGTGAGTTTGCCGACCAATCCATCGCCCAGCGTACCCGCAAAGCCTTATGCGCCGCGCTACCAGGTGCAGCAAACGCCGAACGGGCCTGTGGTGGTGCGCCTAGCCGATGGCGTTGCGGCTTCTGAAATTGCGAATCAAGCCAGCTCGGTTCCCACTTGGCGCGCACTGATTGCGCTGCTGCGCCTGGATCGCCCGGTTGGTATTTACTTGCTGCTGTGGCCGACAATTTGTGCGCTGCTACTCGCCAATCAAGGCGCGCCTGCGCCGCTACTTATCGTGATTTTTAGCCTCGGTACGGTATTGATGCGCAGCGCCGGCTGCGTAGTCAATGATTACGCCGATCAGTGGCTTGATGGCAGCGTCAAGCGCACATCTTCACGGCCGCTAGTTTCTGGCGCATTGAGCCCACGCAGCGCGATCATCGCGTTTGTAGTGCTGATGCTGATGGCGTTAGCGCTGGTGAGTTTGAGCAATCAAAACACCATCTTGTTCGCACTGCTGGCAGCAGTGATCGCGGTGCTATATCCGTTTTGCAAGCGCTACACCTACATGCCGCAGGCGGTGTTGGGTTTGGCCTTTAGCATGGGCATTCCGATGGCCTATACCGCATCAGGCCAAGTTCCTGATGCCAGCTGCTGGCTGCTGTTTTGCGCAAACTGGATTTGGACGCTAGCCTACGACACGCTTTATGCGATGGTAGATCGAGACGATGATATTGAAGCGGGTGCGAAATCCACCGCGATATTGTTTGGCGATTTGGATTTGGCAGCGATTTCAGCGATGTTTTGCATGATGCTACTGACGCTGATTGCGTTGGGGCGAGCCAGTCAGCTCAATCACTATTATTATTTTGGGCTGGCACTTATCGCACTGCAATTTGCCGGGCAGATTTACTATGCCAAGGGGCGTGAACCGGCGCGCTGTTTGGGCGCGTTTTTAGCGAATCAGTGGGTTGGTTTGACGCTGTTTGTGAGTGTGTTGTTGGGGTTGGGTGGGGCTCTTTGATAAGCGTGGTTCGGCAAGCGCAAACTGAACTAATATTAGTTTATCCCTTGAAAGTCGCTGTTCATTGCCGTCATCCACGCGAAGGCGGGGACCCAGTTACAGTTGTCAAAGCTCAAGCAAACGCTTATGGCGCCTGGGTTCCCGCCTTCGCGGGAATGACGGTTTATTGGAGGCTGAAGCATAGCCTCAATGAAGCAAATTTTGGTTGTCATATCAATTAAATTAGGTACCACATGAATTATCAAATAACGCTTCAGGCCAACCATGTGCGGAATTAACGGCCAATTCGCCTATCACTATGCTGCTAGCCCGGTTGATCGCACCGTGGTGGAGCGCGTGCGCGATAGCATGAGCCTGCGAGGCCCGGATGGCTTTGGCTACTGGCAAAATGCCGATGCCAGCATGGCGCTTGGGCATCGGCGTCTGTCGATTATTGATCTGGATCCGCGCGCGGCGCAGCCCATGGCAACGAGCGATGCCGCGCAAGTGATCGCCTTCAACGGTGAAATCTACAACTTTCTCGAGATCAAGCAAGAGCTGATCCAGCTTGGCGTAATTTTTCGCACGCAATCTGATACGGAAGTGCTGTTGCTGGGCTATCGGCAGTTTGGCCTAAACGGCATTTTGCAGCGGCTGCGCGGCATGTATGCGTTTGCGCTTTATGATCAGCGCAGCAATGAGCTGCATTTGGCGCGCGACCCCTACGGCATCAAGCCGCTGTATGTAGCCGACGATGGCTGGCGCATGCATTTTGCCTCCTCAGTCAAAGCTTTAAAGCAGGCGCCCGGCGTTGATTTAACGTTAGATCCAGCCGCGCAGGTGGGCTATTATCTGTGGGCTAGCGTGCCGGAACCATTCACTTGGTTTCAGGGCATTCGTGCTCTGCCGGCTGGGCACTATCAAACGATCAGCGCCGCCGGCGTAGCTGAGCCCAAGCGCTTTTATGCGTTGGAAGATCATTATCAAACGAGCGGTTCAAATCTGGTGCTGAGTGACGCAGCTGCGCAAGCGCGGGTTGCCAGCGCGCTAAAAGACAGCGTGCGCGCGCATTTGATTGCCGACGTGCCGGTCGGTGCGTTTTTATCAGCAGGGGTGGATTCCGGCGCGCTGGTGGCATTAATGCGCGAACAATCGCTTGGTGAAATTCGCACCTGCACGCTGCGCTTTGCCGAGTTCGTTGGCACCCACAATGATGAGTCGCCTTTGGCTGAAGAAATCGCAAAGCGCTATCAAACCCGGCATGAAACCATCACGATTAGCCAAGCCGAATTTGCCTCGCATTTGCCCAAGTTGCTCAGTGCAATGGATCAACCCAGTATTGACGGCTTTAATAGCTATTTGGTGTCAGCAGCGGCAGCGCGCGCGGGCTTGAAAGTTGCGTTGAGCGGTGTGGGCGGCGATGAGCTATTCGCCGGCTACGGTAATTTTAATGATGTTCCTAAGCTATATCGACTCCGCTATCTGGCGCGTTTGCCGCTGATGAGTACGGCATTTCGCCAAGTTGCGCGCGGCATAGCAGCGGCAACCGGATTGAATCCTAAAGCGCCAGCGGTGTTTGAAATGGGGCGCGACTGGTTAGGCTGCTATCAAATAAAGCGCGGCCTGTTCATGCCTTGGGAACTAAAATTTCTGCTGCCGTCGGAAGTGGTGCGCGATGGCTTAGCTAGATTGCAATCGCAGGCGATGCCAGCGGCTGCGCTCAGCCTCGATGCGGCAAGTCAAGTGTCGGTGTTGGAATCAACGCGCTACCTGCGTAATCAGCTGCTGCGCGATACCGATTGGGCCAGCATGGCACACAGCTTAGAAGTGCGCACGCCCATGGTTGACGTTGAATTACATCGTCAGCTTGCGCCGATGTTGGCGCAGTTTCAAAACGGTGCGGGCAAGCGCTGGATTGCCGGCAGCCCGAACCAAGCATTGCCAGAACATATTTGGCAGCGCGCCAAAACCGGCTTTGCCACGCCGGTCGCCGCATGGCTCAAGACCGATCCACAGTTTGATGGCTGGCGTAAATACCAATTTTTAGCCGCGAAGCGCCAACATTGGTCGCGCCGATTTGCGGTGGCGATCGCTGAGGCTTACAGCGAATGCTGAGCATTCTGATGCTGCTTACCGACGGCCCAGGGCAGGGCGGTGGCATTGCGCGCTACAACTTGGATTTGATGCAAGCCTTGGCGCTGAGCCCTGAAGTTCGGCAGATTCATTTGCTGTGTCGCAATGGCAATCCTGAAACCGAGGTGCCAGAAAAAGTGCAGTGCTTTGTGGTGCGCCCCGGCAAATTTGCCTTCGCCAGCAAAGCGCTCAGCATGGCGCGCGCTTTGGCTAAAGATGCGCCGATAGATGCGCTGGTGTTTTGTGGGCACGTATATATGAGCCCGGTTGCGCTAGTCATTAAACGCTTGACGAATGTGCAGTTTTGGCTCCAGCTGCATGGCATTGATGCCTGGAGCCGCCCCAGCCGTTTGCGCGCATATGCCTGTGCCCAAGCCAGCTCAGTAACAGCTGTTAGCCGCTATACCCGCAGGCGTTTTTTGAGCTGGTGCCCGCTGCCTGACGCGCGCGTCAAAGTGCTGCCCAATACCGTCAATCCGGTGTTTCACGTGCAAGATCGCCAGCAGCAGCATAGGGATAGTCTGCGTTTGTTAACCGTTGGGCGGCTATCAGCAGGTGAGGCTTACAAGGGCCATGACCGGATTATTCGCGCGCTGCCCGAGTTGAAAACCAAGGTGCCCAATTGCCACTATCAAATCGTCGGCCAGGGCGATGATAAGCCCAGGTTGGTAGCGTTAGCGGCGCAGCTAGACGTATCAAATTGCGTGGAGTTTTTAGACAGCGTAAGCGCAACCTTGCTGCCACAAATCTATTCGCAGGCCGATGTATTCGTCATGCCGTCAACCGGTGAGGGTTTCGGGATTACCTTTTTGGAAGCGATGGCCTCAGGTTTGCCCGCATTGGGCATGGGCGTAGATGGCAGTGTCGATCCACTCGCCGATGGCGCGCTAGGGTTTATCGCGAACGAGTCAAACCTTGTCGAAACAATACTCAAAGCTGCGCGTAGCCCACGCGGCGCTGCCTTGGCGGCGGCTGCCCAGGCGCGGTTTGGGCAGGATAAGTATCGTGCGCATGTAGCGGGGTTGGTGCGGGGTCTATGCACACCTACTGCTTCAACCTAAAAACCGCAGTTGACCGCTGCTAATTCTGCTCAAACGTCCTGATTTGTTGAAGTTTTTCAACATTAAAAGTTCCCCGTTTAGGTGAAGACCGCTATGAACAAGTTTGCACATTTTTTGGACTTCCCAGCGGCGTTGCTCCTCCTAGCAGACAATGAGTATGCGTCTGTATTACATGCAGCGTAAAGCAGCTGCGCGCCGGGCGGTGCGGGATTAGGTGCATTGCAAGCGGGCGGGTCATTGCAGGCTTCGTAAAGGTAACCATGCCGACCGCGATAATGGTAGCCCGCGCTGAGCATGGCTAAATACCTTACCGCTCACTAACCCCGGAAGTCCAGCGCGCTGCGCCAAGTATGCCAAGCAAAAGTAAGGCTAGACTAAAGATGCTGGTAGCTGGGATTTGGGTGACGGGAACAGCATCGGCTACTTGGAAGTCAATTTCGCCTTGTGGTCTTCGAACCCCGAAGCTGCCGCTGCCTATATCCTGATAAAGTCGCGCAAATAGTTTCATTTGGTAATAACCTGGCTGTAGCGCTGGGGCTGAGTAGAATTGCGTCCGATTTGCGCTTACGCACGGCAGTGGCGGGTTAGTGTTCTCTCCAAACAAACGCAAATAAACTGTGACTTCAAGTTGGTTTCCGTTCACCAGAAAATCCGGCGGCTGTGAAATTTCTGAGTAGGGGTACCAGCATAGATTGACGGATGTAACGGTAACTGGAAATGTCGCGCTAGCCGCTACAGGCTGAGGAAATTCAGCTCGGTATATAAGCGGGGGTGACTGACTGCAAATAGTCGAACTGAAAATTGCGAGGGCTAATCCAAAGCTAAACGAAAAAAACCTATTCATAAATCCTCAAATCCATCGTTAAAAATTTGATCGGGTGGCGAGCAGGCCGCTTGTGGGTCGCAAGGATCGCTTACAGGCACGCCCGCAAGTGGATATTCTTCAGAATCAGACAGCCCATCACCATCTGAGTCATCATCATTCGGGTTGGTTTTAGCAACGATTTCCACGGCATTTGGCAAGTCATCAGGATCGTCATTGCCTGTGCTATAGGTGAATCCCAGTTTAGACGGGCTAGCCGCACCCAGCAGCCCTTTGGTATAACCACGCGCAGCAAATGCGCTTAGTTCGCTAGCGAGTGCGTTTGCACAATCGCTGCTGGTATTGCATGCAGCGTAGAGCAGCTGCGCACCGGGTGGCGCTGGATTGGGGGCATTGCAAGCGGGCGGGTCATTACAGGCTTCATATACATAACCATGGCGGCCTCGATAATGGTAGCCCGCGCTGAGCATGGCATTGACGTGTTCGCTAGTGACTAATACATGATCGTTGGCTTGCGGGTTGCATTGCGGCGGGCCGCCTGTACAGCCGAGCGGCCAAGCTCGGCTTCGGGCTACCCAATACAGTGGCTTGGTATAAAGACTGGCAATCGGGCTTTGCTCGGTGCTGAGAATAAAGGCCATGGCGGCGGCATGCGGCGCAATCGGGAATTCACTAGGGAAATTGGGGTAAGCGCTCAGCGTACTCGCGCCAATAAATTCATTGCCGGTAGGAACAGACAAATAATTTTGCATATTATAGCTGCTGAGTGCGCTGCCGACTTGCGGAATGGCGGTGCTGGCGTAATCGCCTGCGCAAACGGCGTAAAGCCCAAACAGCGGTATGGCGCGGTTTAAACTCTGCGCAGAGGCTACCGCATCAAACATTTTTGAGCCTACCGCCCACTAACCCCAGAAGCCCAACGTGCAGCACCAAATATCCCGAGCAACAGCAAAGCTAGGCTCCAGCTGCTAGTGGCGGGGATTTGAGTAACTGGGACAGCGTCCGCCACTTGGAAGTTAAATTCACCTTGCGGTATTCTGGAACCAAAACTACCTGCGCCAATGTCCTGAAAGAATCTCACAAATGCTTTAATTTGATAATTACCAGTTTGTAACACAGGAAATGCATAGATTTGAGTGCGATTAGCACAAGGCGGTGTTGGTACCACATTTTGACCGAAGGGGCGTAAATACACAGTCATATTTATCTGTTGACCAATTACTTCAAAATCCGGTGCTTGAATATTCTGTTGGTATGGATAAGTGCAAACGCCTCTCGAAGTTACCGTAATTGGGAAAGCCGCGTTCGCAAAAATGGGTGTTGGTAATTCGATACGATAGAAATCAAAAACCTGCGCATGGGAAGGCGGAATCACCACCACAAAAAAACAAAGCCTTAAAAATAAACTTGATATGGTTTTCATAAATCCTCAAATCCATCATTGATGATTAAATCGGGTGGCGAACAGGCCGCTTGTGGGTCACAGGGATCACTTACGGGAACGCCAGCAAGCGGATATTCTTCGTTATCTAACAAACCATCGCCATCCGAATCGTCGTCATTTGGATTTGTTTTAGCAATGATTTCAACTGCATTGGGCAGCCCATCGAAATCGGCATCACCGGTGCTGTAGGCATAGCCCAAGCGGGTTGGGCTGGCGGCGTTTAGCAGGCCTTTGGTGTAGCCACGTGCGGCAAAGGCGGGGAGTTCATTGGCTAACGCATTCGCGCAATCACTGCTGGTATTGCAGGCCGCATAAAGCAGCTCGCTACCCGGCGGTGCTGGATTGATAAAGCTGCACGCGGGCGGATCATTGCAGGCTTCCAACAGATAGCCGTGCCGGCCGCGGTAGTGATAACCGGCGCTGAGCATGGCGTTGACATGTTCAGTCGTGACTAAGACGTGATCGTTAGCTTGCGCATTACACGGATCGCCCCCGGTGCAGCCAAGTGGCCACGCGCGCGTGCGCGCTACCCAATACAACGGCTTGGTGTATAGGTTACCGAGCGGGCTTTGTTCGGTGCTTAAAATAAACGCCATCGCAGCGGCAGCGGGTGGCGTTGTAAATTCACTCGGGAAGCTGGGGTACGCGCTTAATGCACTGGCGCCGATGAAACTGTTTGCCGTTGGTATCGACAGATAATTCTGGTGGTTATAGCTGCTGAGCGCGCTGCCGACTTGCGGAATGGCGGTGCTGGCGTAATCACCTGCGCCCGCTGCGTAAAGTCGAAAAAGAGGTGTAGCGCGGTTTAAACTCTGCGCAAAGGCTACCGCATCAAACATTTTTGAGCCTACCGCCCACTAACCCCAGAAGCCCAACGTGCAGCACCAAATATCCCGAGCAAAAGCAAAACTAGGCTCCAGCTGCTAGTTGCGGGAATTTGCGTGATCGGAACCGCCTCCGCTACTTGGAAAGTAAAATCACCCTGGAGTCGTCTAGCTCCAAATGTTCCCGGTGCCAGCTCCTGAAGGTATCTTACATAAACAACCATTTGGTACGTCCCGGATTGGAGAATAGGACCTCTGTAAGTCTGCATGCGTTCTACGCATGGCGGAATTGGCACCGTATTAACCCCGAAAAAGCGCATGTAGATCGTCATTTCTAGCTTGTTCTCAGTTAACTGGAAATCCGGCGGCTGCTCGCCTTGCGAATATGGATATAAGCATTCCCCACGAGATGTTGCTGTTATTGGAAACATGGCGTCTGGCTTTACTGGTTGCTCAAACGAAATTTCTACTCGTGGAAAAACTTGTCCACTGCATATGGTCGAAGTAATCAAAATTAAAATAGTGAAAACTGTTCTAAAAATCGCTTTCATAAATCCTCAAATCCATCGTTATAAATCTGATCAGGTGGCGAGCATGTTGCTTGCGGATCGCAAGGGTCGCTGACTGGTACGCCTGCAAGCGGATATTCTTCCGAATCAGATAGCCCATCGCCATCTGAGTCATCATCATTCGGGTTGGTTTTAGCAACGATTTCCACGGCATTTGGCAAGTCATCGGGATCGTCATTACCGGTGCTGTAAGCAAAACCCAGTTTTGACGGGTTAGCCGCACCCAGCAGGCCTTTGGTGTAGCCGCGCGCGGCAAATGCGCTTAGTTCACTAGCGAGTGCGTTTGCACAATCACTGCTAGTATTGCATGCAGCGTAAAGCAGCTGCGCGCCGGGCGGTGCGGGATTGGGGGCATTGCAAGCGGGCGGATCATTGCAGGCTTCATAAAGATAGCCATGGCGGCCGCGATAGTGGTAGCCCGCGCTGAGCATGGCATTGACGTGTTCGCTAGTGACTAATACATGATCGTTGGCTTGCGGGTTGCATTGCGGCGGGCCGCCTGTACAGCCGAGCGGCCAAGCTCGGCTTCGGGCCACCCAATACAGCGGCTTGGTGTACAGACTGGCAATCGGGCTTTGCTCGGTGCTGAGAATAAAAGCCATAGCGGCGGCATGCGGGGCAATCGGGAATTCACTAGGGAAATTGGGGTAAGCGCTCAGCATACTCGCGCCAATAAATTCATTGCCGGTAGGAACAGATAGATAATTTTGCATATTGTAGCTGCTGAGTGCGCTGCCGACTTGCGGAATGGCGGTGCTGGCGTAATCACCTGCACCCGCTGCGTAAAGTCGAAAGAGAGGTGTAGCGCGGTTTAAGCGCTGCTCAAAACCAACGGTTCCTAACAGCGCTTTTACCGCAGCTTCGGCATTCGGCACGCCATAGCCTTGAGTGATATTGCTGCCTACCCAGCCCCGCGTTGCCGTTTGCGCGGCTACTGTGCGAATACCCGGCGTGGGCTGTGTGCCCAAGGTCACGTCAGCATCGGGGTTGCCGACCGGTACTAGCGGATTAATTGAACGCAGCAGCGCAAAAAATGCGCTGGCCTGCGGTGCGCTCATGGAGGTGCCGGTACAGAGCCCTAGTCCATCGTTAGTGGCAGACCCGCCAAAACTATCGCCACAACCTATGGCATTGTTCCAGCTGGTGCCACGATAAAATAATGATCGAATGGCTTTGGCAGGTGTGGAAAATTCTAGAAACCCTGCAATTGGCGCAGGTGGAGCATTTAAAGGAACAAAATTTGAGCCGCATTCACTTTCGGGAGTTGCACTCGAAAAAAGTGGACAATTTGCGCTCGTTCCGCCGGGCGATTCATCCCAAATTGCCGTTCCCGCAGCATTGCTACCGCCTATTGATACTATCCGAGAATCGCCTGCGTTGAATTGTAGAGTAGTTCGGCTATTGCCCGCCGCAGATGAGACTAATAACTCTTGCAATCGCACTCGCTTGATTACTGCACACCCAAACTCATTGCCTGTGCCACGTGGTAGTGTGCAAAAATCAGGGTCGGTTCCTGGAGCTCCAAAACTAGAATTGTAAACCTGACTTCCCGTTTCAATTGCGCGATCAAGTGCCAGCCCTAGCGCGACATCGGGCACCGCTGAGCTGTAAACCCGCCAGTCAAATACGTTTGGGTCGGGGTTTCGATCCGAACAGCCGTGCCTAGAAATTTTGACAATGCTAAGGCCACAGTGTTTACAGCCGCCACTTTGCACTTGCAAACCATCAGATTCATAAAATCCACCCGCAATCAACCCTGCGGTGTGCGTTCCATGGCGCGCTTCCTGCGGGATAAAGGGCGGCGTACATTGCGCTTGATTATCAAAAAGCGTAGCTACGGTTTCGCGTTCGTCCACCATTTGGTACTGCGGAGTCGTAACGAAAGCCTCTTCACTGGCAAAATCCCACGACAGCGCAGGCAGAAAATTACCACTTTCAATCCACGTGCCACTCAGTGAGTTCGCGCCAAAGCGCGATTTAAGCGCCGGGTGGTTCATATCAATGCCGCTGTCGGCCACTGTGACCAAGCCCCAGCCGCCAGCAATTAGCCACGCTTCTGGAAACTTCATTAGCGCCCAGTGCGGCGTGGCAGCGATATTGACGGATTTGGCGCTTACTTCGGGCCTGCGCAAAATGCCCAAGCCAGCGCTTTGGGTTGCTGACGGTAGCGGATGAAATTGCTTCGCAAATTCGCTTGCTGCTGCGCCGGAACTCGCGATTGGCTTTGGCCGCACCTGTTCACTAATCGGCAGATAAGCCTGCTGCACCAGCGTTTCACGGGTGAACGCGGCTAACGCTTGGCTGCGCTGATCGGGTGTTTTGTATTGCATTAAAAACGTGCGGTGCATGATCGCGGAAGGGGATTTTGGATTCAGCTCAAGCAGGCGTTTGAAATCACCGGTAGGATAAAACGGTATGCCGGGGATTAGCCGAATCGGGCTGCCAACTGAAATCGCTGCAATCGGGCGCGGCACGTCTGGCGGCGAATTCAAATTGAAACGTACCAGTGATTCAACCGATGGCGCGCGCGGATCATCTTTCAGCAAAATATAAAGATAAATCTCCTGCGGTACTTTGGGCTGATACGGCACTTTGGCAATGACGCGCTGCGTTGCAACTTCACCTATTGAGCATTCGCTCGGCTGGCCTTTGGCGTAGCACTCGGCCTGTTCAAGTAACAAAGAAGTTGAGCCATTCGGCGCATTGCGCGGGGTTTTGAATGGCAGCTCACACAAGGTAGCCTGATCGGGCAGCGGGTTATCTAGTTCACTGAGGCGAATTATGCTGACTCGATTTGATGCGCTTCTTAGGCAGTACACGCCTTCATAGCGCGACGCGCCAGGAATAACGCCACGCAGCGGGCTGAGTTCTAACCTGGTTTCATCAAAATAAAGCTCAACCCCAACGGTGGAAGTTCGGCCATCACCACGGACATTGACTTGCACCGTTGCTGCTGCGCCTGGAACGATGTTCGGAGCCATAACACTGAGTTCGGCGGCCCAGAGTGGAATTGTCGATAGGCTAAGAAGGCAGCTCAGCAAGCGCGCTTTGGTGTTCGAAGAAATCGTCATGCGCAAGCCTATTTGCTTTTGATTGCACACTCTAGCAAGCAAATCGCGGGCGTGTCTATCGCAATTTTGATGGATTTGATGCTAGCAAACCAAATCGAAGTACCTGATAAAACCTGCAAGCTTGCCTGCTAAACTCGCCCGCAACATCCGGCAGGCAAGTGCATGAATTCCGAAATTGTATTGATTGAGCGCTCGGCTACGTTGAGCCATTTAGTGCTGCGCACTTTGGCAGCGTCGGCCTCGGCGCCTAAAAAGGTGTTTTCCGAATACGCTGATGCGGTGTCGTATGTCGATCAACATCCAGGCATGGTTTTGATTTTAGGCGTGCCGCAGCGCAGTACCGCAGAGTTCGAGGCGCTGCTCGCTTTTTTGAAAACCGGTGCCGGTATGAAGGTGCCGGTGCTGGTGATGGCGAATGAAAAAACGGCGCAATTGCAGCAGTGGATCAGCGACAGACGCTTTGCACAGGTGCTGATGTGGGCGAATTTTGCCCGTATTCCTAGCGCGCTAAAAATTCTAAGTTCGGAGCTATTGCCCGCACGTATTCAGCCGCAAGTAGCAAGCGCGTCAACCCCGCCGGTTGCACAATTCGGCGCTACAAACCCCGCGATTGTCGATGCGCCCGTTGCCGCGAAAGTAGCGCTTGCACCGTCTAATTTTATAGCGGCGCCGCGTGATGAAGCCGGGCAAGATTTGCGCGTGCTGTTTATTGATGACTCGCAAAGCGTGCGCTTTGCCTACAAGCAGATGCTGACGCGCCAAGGCTATGCGGTTGATGTGGCGGGCTCAATTGGTGAAGGCTGGAGCAAGGCTAAGCCTGGCCATTTTGATTTGATTATCGTGGATTACTATTTGCCGGACGGCACTGGCGATGAGCTGTGTACGCAGCTGAAAAATAACCCCGCCACCGCCGATACACCGATTGCGATCATCACGGGCACGTACAAAGACAGCATCATCAAAAAGTGCTTGGAAGCCGGCGCAGTCGAATGCATGTTCAAAAATGAGGTGCTGGATTTATCGTTGGCGCGCATAAAAGCACTGGGCCGCACCATTCAAGTGCAAAAACGCGTCGAGGCCGAGCGCCAACGTTTAGACGGCATTTTGGCATCGGTGGGTGATGGCGTTTATGGTGTTGATGAGGATGGCGCGATTACCTTCATCAACCCGATGGGTGTCAAGCTTTTAGGGTTTGTCGACGCGGCAGATTTGATCGGCAAGCGCGCTCATTTGTGCTTTCATTTCGCCGCTGAAGACGGCGCAAATTTGTCGGAAATGGACTCGACTATTACCCGGGCGTATCAATCCGGTGAAGCACTTTCGGGCTATGAAACTGTATTCTGGACCAGATCCGGCGGCGCGTTGCCGGTGGAATGTTCGGTGGTGCCGCTGTCAATTCAAAAGCGGCGGGTCGGTTCAGTGGTGGTGTTCCGCAATATATCCGAACGCAAAAGCGCAGAGCGGCTGCGCTGGGAAATGAATCATGACGCGCTGACCGGGCTTGCTAACCGGCGCTACTTTATTCAAACGTTGGCCCTGCAAATCGAGCAAAAGCGCGAGCAAGGCGGCTATAGCGCAGTACTGCATATTGATATTGACCGCTACGCGATTGCCGAAGAACAGCTGGGTGAACAAGGCTCGCAAAAATTATTGGTGCAGCTCGGCCAGTTATTTAGCGAGCGGCTGCGCGAAGGCGATTTACTAGCGCGTTTAGAGAATGATCACTTTGCGCTATTGTTGAGCGGCGTGCAGCTAGAGAATTTATTCACTATTGCCGATGGCTTCCGGGAATTGGTGCGCAGCGTGCGCTATCAAAAAGCTGGCAGCAATGTGACGCTCAGCGCTACGGTTGGCGTGGCGATATTGAGCAAAGACACGCCGAGCGCCGAATTCGCGCTCGATCATGCGCGCGTGGCCTGCACCTTAGGCAAGCGGCGCGGCAGCGATCAAACGCAAATTTACGTCTCCGACGCTGACGCCCGCATTGCTCGCGAACTCGATGCAGGCTGGTCGGTACGTATCCGTGAGGCGCTGCACGAGCAGCGCTTTGTCATGCTGTGCCAGCCGATTGTGGCGATGCATTCGCTGGATGATTCCAAAGGCCTGCGCGAAGTGCAGGGGTTCCGCCTGAACCCCAGCGCCGAGCACGAGCAGATTTTCGAGCTGCTGATCCGCATGGTGAATCGCGACGGTCAATGGGTCAGCCCTTCTGTGTTTGTGCCGCTGGCGGAGCGGGTTGGTTTGATGCCGAAAATTGATCTGTGGGTGATCGGCCAAGCCCGCAATCACATCCAGAAGATGCGTAGCACACTCACGTCAAACACAAAATTTTGCCTGACGGTTAATCTGAGCAACGTCACACTGCAAGATCCAGAGTCGATCAAGCAAATTGAGGATATTTTGCGCGAAGGCGCCGATATTGGTCTTGGCAGTCGACTGATTTTCGAAGTCACCGAAACCCGCGAAATCGGCAGCTTGCACTCAGCGCGCAGAGCCATCCAGGGCCTGCGCAAACTCGGTTGCCGCTTTGCACTCGATGATTTCGGCACCGGCTATTCCTCCATCAGCCACCTCAAGCATCTGCCGGTTGATTTCGTAAAAATCGAAGGCAGCTTCATCGCCGCACTCAGCGAATCCGAAACAGATCGCACCATGGTGCGATCTATCAGCGATTTGGCGCACGCATTGGGCCTTCGCGTGATTGCCGAACATGTCGACTCAGAGATCGGCTTTCAATGGCTCAAACGCTGCGGCATTGATTTTTCTCAAGGCCATTTCCACGGCACGCCCAGACCGCTGGTAGAGATTGATTTTGCTGAAGTTTTAGCAATGGGTTGAGTTCACCGCCTTTTGTGGGTGATGCTAAGCTCGCAAACCACCCCACCATGGAGCGTTAAATGGCAATCAGCAATCCAACAGAGATGACCCTAGTCATCGGCGACAAAAACTTGTCATCGTGGTCGCTGCGGCCTTGGCTGCTTATGACCCATTTTGAACTGCCGTTTCAAGAGAAGCTGCTGAAGCTCGATACGCCGACTTTCGCCGAGGACGTAGCGCGCTATTCGCCATCGCATCGAGTGCCGGTGCTTCTTGACGGCGATTTGGCGATTTGGGATTCGCTCGCCATTTGCGAATATGTCAATGAGCGCTATTTGGATTTGCGCGCGCTACCTGATGCCATTGCTGCGCGTGCGGTGGCGCGTTGCGTCATTTCGGAGATGCACGCTGGCTTTCAAAGCTTGCGCCAGCAGCTGCCAATGAATTTAAAGCGTGATGGCTCAGCGGTAGCGCTCGAGCCGCAAACAAAAGCTGATGTGCAGCGTATATGTACGCTATGGCGCGAATTATTGGGGCGTTTTGGCGGGCCATATTTGTTTGGCCAGTTTTCCATAGCGGATTGTTTTTACGCGCCAGTTGCAACCCGTTTTCATAATTATGGCGTGCCTATTGGAAGCGCTGAGCGCGGCTACGTCGAACTCATTCATCAGCTGCCCGCGTTCCAAGTTTGGAAGGCGGCGGCCGTGCTTGAGGATTGAGTGGGTTCAAACCTCGCATCAGCCGCACCGCAGCTACTCAACCCGCTTCAACAAATACCCACCAAAATTCAACGTACCTGCTTTGTCGCGGCCAATCGGCTCGCCTAAACCAGGGCCGAAGCCGCTAATCAGCGCGAGTTCTGGATTTAGCACGCTTATCGGCAGTGAAAAATTGACGTTGATAAAGCGATCAAAGCGCGCTTGCAAAACCAGCACGTGATCTTTTCTGGTAATCGCTAGATTCGTCACCGAAACTGCATCGCTGAAGGCATCTGGATTGGCAAGTTCGTATTCGCTAATCCAGCTTTCCGAGGCATCGCCTTCCGTTGAACTTGCCGATATTGCGCTGCCAAAAAGTCCGACTTCAGAGCCTGCGGCGAACAGCAAAAAGTGCTTATTCGAGCCGGCGATTTTGGGGTCATTCGCGCGCACCGGCGCAATCAACACATTGTTGACAAAGCTCAAGTTGAGCGGAATAAATCCCAGTAATCGGTAACTCAGGCGATACCAACCGTCAGCCCTTTGCGCCGCGCGCAGCCCAAAACCGGCCAGTTCAAAGTCAAATTTGTCGCCAGAAATATCGGGCGTAATCAAGCCGCCCGGCGTTGCGTAGGCCGGCTGTATATCGTCAAAAACAAATCCACCTGGCAGCGTGAGTGTTGCTGGAGGAGGGCGCAGCTGCTTTTTGTTGCGCGCGGCTATGCCTGCCTTTTCCCATAACGCGGCGTCGCTCAAGTCATTGAGTAGATCGCTGAGCACATCAGATTTAGTTGAGGCATTGCTGATCACAATAGACGTTAGCCCGTGCTTTGGAAATCGGCGTATCGCCACATCGTGGCCGGTCAGTGAGCTACCTAAGTAGCCGACAATGCCGACTGCTTTGCGTGAGCTCTGTGTGTAGCCAAATGCGTAACCTTGACCGCTGCCCGCTTCGCTAAAATCAAATTTCAGGCCCTGGCGTTTTGGCGTGGCGAGCTGTGCGGAAAAATCGCTGGCAAAATCACCGCTGGCGGCTTTCTGCGGATCCAAATGCGATAGCAAAATCGCCAGATCGCGCAGACTGATTTTAAGCCCGAGTGCGGCCGGTAGTTTCGATATGCGCTGCTGGAACGCGCTGCCATCGTCGTTATGCTCCGCTGCGTCAGTAGCCGTTGCGTCGAAGTGCGGGCTTTTGAGTCTCAATGGCGCAGCGATTTCTTGCGTCAGTAGCGCTTGCAATGATGCGCCGCCTGCGCGCTCCAGCGCTGCGCCCAACAGCGCGTCGGCTTGGAATGACAGCTCAGAAAATTGCCCAGCTGGGCGCGTAAGCCAAACAGGTTCGCGCGCAATGTACGTTGGGCTGGCATTCGCCACCGCAGGACCGTACAAATCGCGAATTCGGCCGCGGCTAATGCCGCTGCTGTTATTCAATAGGGCTTCGATGGTAATACTTCGCGCCAATGCAGCGTTTGGCCCGATGAACTTCAGTTCGGGTAGCACCTCTACAAGCGGCCGCGTGTGCGCTAGCTTTCCAGCTTTTTCAAGCTTCAAAGCCAAAATGGCCGTAACCAACCGGGTTACACTGCCGACTGGGCTTGCGGTGTCTATGGTAAACGCCGGGCGTTTGGGGTCATCCGCATTGGCAAGCCCACTCGCTTTGAGCAGCACAACTTTACCGTCGTCGATCAGTGCATAGCCTATGCCCGCGCCGGTTTCGCGTTGCGCGCGCTGCAGCTGCTTGGCGGCAGCCGCGTCGATTGTTTGGACTTGTGAGTTAGTTAATGGCGCGGCGTTGAGTGCGCAAGCTGCAAGCAACAGCGCTGCGTACATCAAGCGTTGCAGGTAAAACGCCACCGTTAGACAGCCGGTGTGTGTAATGACTTCATCGCGGCGTTAAATTCGCCTGCAATCAAACTCGGTACCAAATTGATGGCAGCATCAATGCGCTCGGAAATAGCGTTTTCGTGCTCAACGCTCGGTTTACCCAGCACCCATGACAGCACTTTATCTTTATGGCCAGGGTGGCCAATGCCAACGCGCAGCCGATGAAATTTACCGTGCCCGAGCTGCGCCATAATATCGCGCAGGCCATTTTGCCCGCCGTGGCCGCCATCAAATTTTAACCGCGCAGTGCCAGGCGCCAGGTCAAGCTCATCATGCGCAACCAGCATTTGCTCGGGCACAAGCTTATAAAAATTCAGCAGCGCAATGACCGCCTGGCCGCTTTTATTCATGTAGGTTTTTGGCTTCGCGATAAGTACACGTTGGCCTGCAATATCAATTTTTGCGACGTCCGCATGCAATTTGGTTTCCGCCGACAGGGTTGCGCCGGCTTGCCTTGCTAACGTGTCTAAAAACCAAAACCCGGCATTGTGCCGGGTTTTGGCGTAATCCTGGCCCGGATTTCCCAGGCCAACGAGCAGCTTGATGGTCAAGCGGCTACCGGTCTACTTTTTCTTAGCGGCTGGTGCTTTAGCTGCCGGAGCGGCGGCTTTCGCTGCTGGCGCTTTTGCCGCAGCTTTTGCTGCTGGCTTCTTGCCGGCAGGTGCTGCTTCAACAACCACTTCTTCAACCAAAGGTGCTTTTGCCAAAACAATCGGCAAATTGTGCATTTTGCCGAGCTTGAGGCTAGGAATCACCACGCCTTCTGGCAGCTTAAGATCAGAGATATGGATGATGTCGCCGATTTTCAGATCGATCAGATCAACTTCGATGTTCTCTGGCAAGTCTTTAGGCAGGCAGGCCACGACCACGTCGTTAAGCTCGTGCATGATGAAAGCACCAGTGATTTTGCCAGCGGGGCTCTTTTCTTGATTGATAAAGTGCAGCGGTACGCGGATTTTGACGATTTCATTGTCGCTAACGCGCTGGAAATCCAAGTGCAGCAAACGCTGCTTGTACGGGTGGCGCTGAATATCGCGAAGCAGTGCGCGCTGGGTTTGCTCGCCTTCTTTGAGCAGCAGAATGTTGGTGTAAAACCACTCAGCCTGGCTATAGCGATAAGCGATCTTCTGATCCAATTGCAACATGCGCGGGGCTTCGCCACCGCCGTATAAAATGGCAGGGACTTTTTCAGTGTGACGCAGGCGGCGGCTCGCACTCTTGCCTTGCAAATCTCGAAATTCTACGGGTACGTCGTGTGTTTTTGCCATGAGCTTAACTTCCATGTAATTGCGCGGCGGAGTGCCGCACGTTTAAAAAAACGCCACCGCGACCAGCGGCGCTGTAAACCGCCTGAAACAAAGGCGGCACCTCGATTTGAGGAGGGCGGAGTATACAAAGTAAAGCCCCGCAAAACCTTTGGCAGCAACCGTGCGTTCAGCGCTTTGGGGGAGACGTTGACTGTTTTGATTCGACAATATCTTCATTAGGGCTGATTTCCCGACCGAGGAAAGCTAGCAAACCATCTTTGCAAAGCATTACACTGCGTGCGGTCAGTCATCACTTCAAGGATGTTTATGTGCCGATTTGTTTTATCTGTGTTCGTGACAATCGCAATACTATTTAGTGATTATCTGAATGCGCAGACACTCTTTTTTAAGCGTCCGCCTTCCGAATCACTTCCATTGCCGTCATCACTTTATGGCGTAGATAGTGAATTTGCCATTGAAATTGACATTCGCGAACTAGTCGCCAACAGGAAAGCGCGCGAGAGTTACCGATTGCTAGGTGTAGACGGCAGGGAGCATGTTTTTAAAAAGCTAAGCGTTGAATTTGAGACTGGTTTTATATTTCAAGAGGATTTACAAGATATAGTCCCCGATCCTAAGCTTCCTAATTCTTCATTGAGCTATTCATGGTCAGGGCTGAGCAACAAGCAAACTCTGACATTCAGTGTTTATAACGGTTTTATTTCGGGCACTTTAATTGGAGATCAAGGTAAGAACTATCAAATCACCCAATCACGCCAAGGATTGCGGTGGCAGCGATTTCAGATAGCAAAGTTTCCGCGATTCGAACCTGATGATGAGCGTGGAGTCTCAGCACCTAATATTGCGACGCCAATAGCTCAAGAACGATCAGCATCATCCGACAGGTTTCAAGATGCAGTATCTGTTTTGGTGTTGAGTACGCCTCAAGCAAGAAACGGTGCGGGCACCCAAGCTGTGCTTGATTCTTGGGTAACGCAAGCTATAAACGATTTCAATCAAGCTATGCGAAACAGTAATATTGAGTCCGTTCGCCTAACTAATGTGAGCTCTCCTGTTGGTTCAACTGTGCTCACTCGCGAGATCCCAATCTCAGAGTTTAATGAGACTAACTTTCCGCCACTTGCTAACTGTAGCGCTACAAGCGACAACTGTATTTGGGCGGCTTATCGCGCCTTTTTGCGAACAAGTTCTTGGGTGCAAGACGCGCGAAATGCGGCTGATGCAGACATAGTCGTGCTTCTAGTCAACTATGCGCTACCGCTTTCAACATTTCCCCCTCCGACGTTGGGCATAGCTTATACACAGCGAGCAGACTGCGGAATTAACTTCGCAGAGGAGGTTTTCGGTTGTAACGTAGGTGCAGCTTACAGCAACTTTGCGTTTTCAGTTGTTTCAGCCCCTCACATGAACACACTTCAGGTTTTTACTCACGAAGTAGGGCATCAATTTGGTATGGAGCATCCAACCAGTGGCTCAAAGCCATCGTTTCCGTGGTCATTTGCGCATTTTGCTGTCGGGGAATTTGAAACATTGATGTCAACAGTTGGGTACGCCGACCCTAACTTCTGTGCATGTCAAAAACGGTTGCAGTATTCCAACCCCAATGTTCCGTTTCTGCTAAGCAACTCCGCATCTGGGACGCCATTGCGCTATAACGCCTACACCGCGACTCAGCTTGCTCCGGCTATGAGTGACTTTCGAAACCCGCAACTAGTTGACTTAATATTTCGAGTCGGTTTTGAAGAATTGCCACTGCCATGAAAGCGCTAATGTTCGTTTTGTTTGTGACGCTAATGAGCAGCGCTTATGGACAGGTGGCCGATATGGCGGTTAGCGTTGAGTTTGAAGGCGAAAACCTGATGCCACCCAATTCGCTTCGCAGAATAAGGCTAACTTTGAAAAATAACGGCCCTCAAGCCAAGCGAGGTTCGATAGTCACTTTTTACGACACCGCTCCAGGGAATCAAACGTTGGAAATGGTGAGTGTTCCTGAAACCGAATGTCGGTTATTTGCGGATGATTTAGGCTCAGTGATTGGAGCTGGTTTTTTTTGGCTGCCGTTGGATAGCCAGTTACAGCCAGGCGCATCACAGTCCTGCATTGTTGGGTTAAGAATTGCCGCCAATCCACCCGCTGTCTTCACTCAACGATTTTCTAATATTGGTATCGACGATCCTGATCTCAACAACAATAGTGTTGAAATAGTTATTCGCACTATCCGGAGCCAAGAGCTTGAAGTGAAATTAGTACCCGCACTAACTGAAGTCGGTACTTACTTTTTTATCTTGGCGACCTTAACTTTGGGAGTCTGGTCGGTTCGCCGTTTGTAGGCTTGGCGTGTAAATTTCAGTAGCATGTGAACTCCACTTTCACATCAGGATTTATCACATGGATAATCAGGGCAATCAAAACCTTACGTTCTTTCACGCCCCACAAACGCGATCCTTCGGTGTGCTGGTATTACTCAAAGAGCTGGGCGTGGACTACACACTTAAAGTGCTCAATATGAAGGCGGGCGAACAGCGCCAGGCCGCCTATTTACAGGTCAATCCGATGGGTAAAGTGCCCGCGCTGCTGCATGACGGTGCAATGATTACCGAACAAGCTGCGGTTTATATGTATCTAGCGGACCAATTTCCAGCAGCCGGGCTAGCACCGAAAATTGGTGATCCACTGCGCGGACCTTATTTGCGATGGATGACGTTTTATGGTTCTTGCTTTGAGCCCGCAGTGATTGATCGCTCGCACCAGCGCGCTGCAGTAGCGCAAGGTATGGGTCCATACGGGGATTTTGACACCATGTTTAACACGCTGATTGCTCAGCTTGAGCGCGGCCCTTACATACTGGGTGAGCAATTTAGCGCCGCTGATTTGCTGTGGGGCAGCGCGCTGACCTGGATTACCATGTTCAAGCTGCTGCCTGAAACCACAGTCGTACAACGCTACATTGAACGAATCAACGCGCTCCCGTCGGTAGCGTGGGCGCGCGCGAAGGATGCGGAGCTAATGGCAGCGATGGCTTAGTAATTAATTGAAGCTAAAACTGTCATTCCTGCTTCGGTTCTCGGCACCAACAAAATCCCGCAACTGCCAAATCCAACACGCTTTAACCCCATAAATCACGCGATTTAGGGTGTAAATCCTTATGCTTGTTGGGTTTTCGCTAACTGCGATTCATATGGAAGGCTTAAACTTTTCGCGTCTTAAATTGCGCGCGTGTCCAAGCAGCGCGCAATCCACACAATAACCAGGAGTGCGGTCATGCGTCAAAAAGTCGGTCACTATGAAGTGGTTAGCGAATTAGGCCGCGGTGGCATGGGCGTCGTCTACAAGGGCTTTGAACCTTCCTTAAGCCGACATGTAGCCATCAAGCTGATGAGCGAAGCGCTGGCGCATGACCCACAAGTGGTCGAGCGATTTTTACGCGAAGCGCGCAGCATGGCGCAGCTCAATGACCCGCATATTATTCAAATTTACATGATTGGCGAAGACGCTGGCCAGCCGTTTTTTGCGATGGAATATGTTGAGGGCGAGTCGCTCAGCCAAACGCTGCGCCGAGAAGGCAAGCTTGATGCAAAACGTGCGCTTGGCATTGTCGTGCAGGCTGCGCGCGGCCTAAGCACCGCGCACGATTTGGGTGTGGTGCACCGCGACATCAAACCTGCGAATTTGATGATCACTCCGCGCGGTTTGGTCAAAGTTGCCGATTTCGGTATTGCTTTGGCAACTCGGGATTTCTCGCAAAAGTTAACCGGTACCGGTGAATTTGTCGGCACGCCCGGCTATTTATCGCCGGAAGTGTGTTTGGGCCAGCAAGTTGATCAACGCTCGGATGTGTTTTCGCTCGGCATTGTGCTTTTTGAAATGCTTGCTGGCCGTATGCCATTTACTGATCAATCGCCGCTCGGCTTGATGCTGGAAGTGGTGCGCGCGGAGATTCCAGACGTGCGCAGCTTAGGCGCCGATGTCAGCCAAGACGTGATTAACGTGTTAAACAAGATGCTGCTGAAAGATCCTAGCCTGCGCTACGGCAGCTGCCATGACTTGATCGAAGATATCGAGCGCTTAGCACAAATGCCAAGCACGCCTGGTGCAGTTCCAGGCGTCACTTCAGCTTCGACTTTGCCAAATGGCGTTCGCGCCCCTGCGCAGGCTACGCTGCCGCGTGGCAATGTGGTGCCAGTGGGTGTTGTTGCCGCTGCGTCTATTCCAGCCGCGCCTGTTAGCATGCCGCCGCCGCAATTTGCCCACGCGCAACCGCAGTATCAGCAGCCAGCCCCGCAGCAACAGTACGCGGCGCAAGCTAATCCTAGCCGCAGCAAAATGCCGTTGGCAATCGCAGCCACATTGCTCATTGGCGGCGCTACCGCTGGCGCGTTCTATTATCAGTCGATTCAAGATGCCGCTCGCCCCGATATCGTCGCCAAAGCCAGCCCGATCGGTGCTCGCAGCCAGCCCAGTATTGAACCTGCGGCGCTGAGCGCTAGCGATGCGCCAACCAAATCAATCACCCGTGCTGATACGCCGATCACCCAAGTCGCTATGCCGGTTATCGGCGCCAACGTGCCAAGCGAATCTAGCCAACCTGTTAGCGAAGCTAGCCAGCCAGTGGCAACGCCAGTGATCGCAGAATCCGTTCCAGTTGCCGCACAAACCCAGGCACAAACCCAAGCACAAACCCAAGCACAAACCCAGACTAATCCAGCCGCCGTGCCAGCCGTTGCCGTAAATGAATCAACACCAGAAGCGTCGGGTCAATTAAGGCGTGAGCCGCTCGCCGGGTTGCGGCAGGCTTCCGAAACACTCAACAAGCGCGATTTAGGCCCGCAGGTTGCAAGCGTAACGCCGGTGCCGAAAGTGGTGCCCGCAGCCCCCATGGTGCCGCGTGTTCTAGTGCTGGCATTGGGCGATTTAGGCCCAGCCAGCGCCGCCGAAGTAGAAATTGAAAACGCGCTAATGGACGCCGGCTATAACGTGGTGGATGAAGATGCGTTCCCGATCATCGCCAGATTGCGCGGAGGCTCAAACCCATCCGCCGCCGTGCAAGCCGCGCGCGCTGCCGGTATTTCAGCGATCATCACCGTGCGCGCGCAGCGCACCGGCAGCCAGAACATTACCTTCTACGGCCAAAGCGATACGTTGACGTTGGCCAATCTTGAAGTAAAAGCGTTTGATACCGTGAGCGGTTCTGCGATCAATAGTTTCAGAGAAGAGCTGCAATACACCGGTCTAAATGCCAGCGAAAAGGGGAGGGACGCTGTTAGTACGCATTTGGGGCAGCTCGCGGCTCGATTGAGTAAGCATCGGCGTTAGCTTTTGTTTTGATTTGGTTATGAGGAAAAACGACGCGGTGACTACGAGCAGTTACCGATCCTCATGCGCGCTCAAAAAAATCGCGAATCGCTTGAGCTCAGCGCGTTAATCCTTCCTCGAAACAAACTCCACTGGAACGTTTTGGCAAACCTCAACTTCCGCATGATAATCCGGTGCTTGCAGGGCTTGTCGGCCAGCGAAACTTAGATTGCTGACTGCGCGTAAATTCAACGAGCCAAGATCATTAAAATCTGAAAGTGTTGATAAAACTGCGCCGCAAGCGGTTGCTTGCGCACTGTCACTGACGTTAGTGTCGAAAGGTACGTTGGGTTCAAGTGTGCCGTTGCCGTTCCAGTCGATGCTAGGGCCGGGCGCACCACAGATGCCGTTAACCTCATTGAGCGTGTTTTCATTCAAGACGATCCGTGTACCGATTGAATAGCCTGCGACACCATTTCCAGGCAGCGTGCAGTCGGTGTCAATGCCGGGAAATTGATAGCGATAGTTCATCACTGAGTTGTAGTTCGGCTTGTAGTTGCAGGTGACATTGCCACCGTGCCGCAGCCCCAAGTTGTGGCCCATTTCATGGACGATGGTGTTGCGTACGTTTGCGGTGCCGTTAGCGCAATAGAGCGACACAATTAAGTTGCGGCCATTGACTTGTGCCAGTCCAGAACTGCCGTTAGTTGCAGTGCCATAGCGGTGTGGAAATAGCGCATAGTGGAAATAGCCATCACGGTTACTGGCAAAATTGGCGCTTCTTATGGCTTGGAACTGGGTGCCCAGCCCATCGACTATGCCATCGGCATCGGGCACTAAATTGCCGCCGGTGAACAAGCCGCCTTGGCCCCGATCTTGAATCAAACGAATGCCGGTTGTGCCGTCTGGATTGCCAATAGGCATGGCCGCATACGCTGCGGCGGTTTGATCAAATATCGCCTGCGTCGGTTGGTGTGAATGCGCCGCGCAATCAACGGCATCATCAAACCAGTCGTATTCGACCAGTATGTCGCGCTTAAGCGGTGTGGTGCCCATGCCCGGTAAATTCAATCCAGCCGATGTGCCCAAAACTTCATCACCATCGCTTAAGCCGTCAAAATCCGAATCTGGATTAAATACACCGGTTCCTGTGTTGCTTACGCTGATATATACGTTGGAGCCCGTTTCGACGCAATCGTTGAGACGATCTTGGTCTGCATCATAGTTACAAGCGTCTTCCATGCCGCTTCGAAATAATGGCGTTATTGGTGCTGCGTCTGCCGCAAAAGAGCACGTCAATAAAGTTAATAAAAATTTGAAATTTCGCATTTGACACGCTCGCTTTAATAACCACATCACAAGCGTGCCTGATCGCCGCGTATTAAGTCCAGTGTCTAGCGAACATTATCAAATTACTCCAACACACACCCACCGCTTCCCTCAGGCGTAGTCAAACGCGTCAATCGGCGCGTGCCTGGTCCCCATGGCGATTGGTAGGTCATGATCAATTCGTTGCAGCTCACAAAGGTAATTTCAAAGCGGCCGAAGGCTTCGCGCTGCACAGCCGCGCTGTTGAATGCGCTGCCATAGCGTGCGCCAACGGGGCGTAGGCTATCGCCCAAAATTTTTCGATTAGCTAGCGTGCCTTGCTGGGTAATCCAGGCTTGTTTGCCATCGGGTGTGTAGGTAAACCAGATACCGACTGCGGTGCTGCTTGGCGTTACCGTTAAAAACAGGCCTTCGCCGCTTCTGCTTGCGTCATACCAGTTGCCGCTGAGTGCGGTAAAACCCGGCTGAGCAATACGGGTGTTGCATGGCACGAGCTGGCGTGCAAGCTGCACGAGCGTGCGCGTTTGGGTGTCGTAACCCGCTGGGCCGGTAATACTCATGACGGCTTTGCCGCATTCGGTAAGCGCCATTTCCATTTTACCCCATGGCAAACGGCGGACCTCACTCGCGACAAACGCATCGCCAAATCGGGCGCCGTTCGGTTCGATCAAATCGGCGCTAAAGCCATTTTCGCTGACGTTGCCAATGCCGGTCACCCAAAGCTGCTGCGCATCGACGCCGGTTCGTGGGTAGGTGAATACGCTGACTAATACGCGCCCGTTTCCGAGTGATTCGACTTTTAAACCTTCGCCTGAGCGGGCAGGGTCGTACCAATCGCCATTGAGAGCTGCATCAATCAGCGGTGCGGCTTTGGGCCTTGGTTTGATGATGCTGGCGAGCGTTTCGACATTATCAGCGGTTTGGAATCGGCATTCTCCGGTGCCGCCTGGTTGATTTTGTGGGCCACCGACTCTCGCGCTTTCGCACGCTTGATTGAGCGAAGTTGGCAGCGTTGCGGCCACTGGCGCTGTACCCGTTCGAACCCAGCCGCTCAAAGTATTCCAAGCGCCCAAAAGTTCAACTTCGCTAAATCCGCAGTGTGTGCCGCGCGTTTCTTTCACGATGGCGCGCCGGGTTTGTGCCAGTGGAAAGCGCTCATCCAGCACGTCTAAATGTGCGGCGGGCAAGATAGGATCACCACTGGTGGTGACGGCGAGTAGCTTAGCTGCTCCTATATAACCGGTTGGTGTGTAATTACGGAGCATGCGATAGCGCGCCAGTGGATCTGCGCTCACGCGGCGCACGCTGGAATCTAGCGCTATATCGCCATAGTTGACATCTTGGTTGTCAAAGCCCGCTTGCTGGTTGAGCTTGAGCGGATCAAATAGCAAATCAGTCAAGCCAAAGGTGGCGTAATAAAGCAGGTTCGGGATGGCATCGTCGGTGGTGTTGTTGATTGCAACGAAGCGTGCGCGGCGATCACGCATGCCAGAGGTTTGCAGCAAATCATTGACGCCCATGCCAAGGCATTTAGCGCCTGCAGCCGCTACTTCAATCAAAGCGGTATCAGATGGGCCGCCAGCAACATCTTCAGGTTTTAGCGCGTACGGGAACGCGGCAGTGCCTGAAGGTAAATCACCGCCGGTGGTGTTTTTACAGAGCGCATCAAAGCTGACCCGGATATCAAACGCTTGATCCCAAATTTTTGAACCACCCACCGCCGGACAAAGCGCTAAAACGCCAGCGACCGGTTCAAATTCACCGCGTGCAGCAAGCTCGGCAAGTTGAATCGAGACCAAGCCGCCGAGCGATCCACCGGCGGTCAGCAAAGGGCCGGGCGCGCCGAACACGCGGCGAAATTCGACCATGAGCTCGCGGTAATCCTGACCAATTCTAAAAGTTGCCCAGCCGCTATCACTGTAGCTCGATGCAGCAATCGCATAACCTTGACTTAGCATACGGTTGCGTAAAACCGGCTCGCCTAGCGATGGATTCGCGCGTGGTGTATCCAAACTAAAGCCATGATTGATCAGTACCAAACCATTGCCTGGCTGCCAATTGGCGGGCGTTTCGATTTGGAAAAACGCACCTGAGCTGGTTTGCCCGGAAAATGTAGCTGCGCTGATCGGCAAGCTGGCGGCAAGCGCTAGACTTATAAGTGCATATTGACGGCTTGTTGGCGCGCGACTGGACATGGCTATTCTCTAAAGAAGGGTTTTTCGGCCCGTTGCCAGCACCATAGGCTTGCAATTCACGAATTACTAGGCGCTTTCGCACAAAAGTACTGCGAGCTTAGGATAATTTCACAAATTTAAGACTTACATCAGCCTTAACCCCAAAGCCGCTTCAATACCGCAGTAGCCTTAGCCTGAAGTCCCGCAATTCGTGCGGCGTGCGCATCATGTGCGGTTTGGCTTTGCGCCAAGCCTAAGTTGCTCAAACCGCCCAAGTGTTTGGCGCTAAGCGCAGTGCGATCCGGCTTGAAAGTGCCGGTTTTGAGTTCCAGGGCGATGGCTTGATAGGCGTCACGAAACGCAGCGCCGGCGGCTACTTTTTGATAAGCGGCGTGCGCGGCGTAAAGCTCGTCGCTACAAGCTAATTCGATACTTGTCGCTATAGGTTCAATCGCGGGTATCAGTTCTGTCGACACATCCAGCAGCGTGCGCATGTTGGCAATGGCGCTCAGCAGTGGCGCTTTGCCGAGCTGAAAATCACGGTGATAGCTGCTGGGTAGACCGCTCATAATGTGGCGATGGCTGTCCGCAAAGCCGCGAATTTGCCGACAGTGCGCGCGTGCGAGTTCCGCGACATCCGGGTTGCGCTTGTGCGGCATGATTGAGCTGCCGGTGGTAAACGCGGCTGGCAGCTTGATAAAAGCGAATTCTTGACTGGCGTACAGCACGACATCCCAGGCTAACTTTTCCAGTGTGTGCGCGATGGAGGCAAACCAATCTAGCATCGCCTGTTCGTGGCGCCCGCGCGAGTTCATGCAATCAGTTGGGGATAGCTGCACCTGCGCAAAGCCGAGCAAATCTGCGCAAAATTCTCGATCCAGAGGTAGCGGCACGCCAAAACCGGCTGCCGCGCCAAGCGGGCAGCGATCAATGCGCGCGAGCAGACCAGCGCTGGCGTCCAATTCTTCTAACAGTCCACACGCAAAACCCTGCGCCCACATGCCAAAACTGGACGGCATTGCGCGTTGCAAATGCGTGTAACCGGGCAGCGCAACATCGGCATTTTTTGTGGCGAAATTGAGCAGTGCCTGCACCAGTGCTAAAACTTGCGCGCTAGTTTCCCGCACGGTTTGTTTGAGCAGCAAGCGTAGCGCGACCAGCACTTGATCATTGCGAGAGCGCCCTAAATGGATACGCTTGCCAGTTTCGCCTAAGCGCTCGATAAGCGCGGCTTCAATCGCGGTGTGGCAATCCTCTTGCGCCATGGTGACGGGGATCGGTGCATCGAATAGCTCACGCAGCGCCGTTGTTAGCTGCTGTGCTTGATTCGCTTCAATCAAGCCGACGCGCGCCAACATTTGTGCGTGCGCAGCGCTAGCCATGCAATCAAATGGAAACAGCTGCGCGTCCCAGTTTGGGTCATCCCCCACAGTAAACTGATGAATCAGCGCATTCAGCGGTTCGCCTTTAGCCCACAGCTGAGCGTTAACCCGGGCTGCGAGCTCAGCCATAGTTGGCGTCTTTCACAAGCTTGGTGCCTGCGCCTTCATTGGTGAAGACTTCCACCAATAATGCGTCTTGCTGCAGGCCGCTGACCAAATGCACGCTGCCGACATGATTATTGAGCGCCTGCTTGATCGCCGTACTTTTCGGCAGCATGCCACCGGATACTTCGCCGCGCGCAATCATCTCATCGAGCATATTCATCGGGGCAAACGAAATCACGCTGTTGGGGTTATTGACATCTTTCAAAAGCCCGGGCAAACCCAGCACGAAGAACAGCTTCTCAGCTTTTAGCGTGCTGGCTACTGCAGCCGCGACGGTATCAGCATTGGTATTGAACACTTGGCCCTCAGGACCTGTCGAAAGTGGGCACAGCACCGGCACGTAATCGCGCTCCAGCAGCGTGTGCAGCAAGGCTGGATCGACGCTGTCAATATCACCGACTTCACCAAAATCGACCAGCCCACCGCCCATTTGCATGGGTTCACGTTTGTGCGCTTTGATCAAGCCTGCGTCCACGCCGCTCAAGCCCACGGCGGGTATGCCAGCTGCGTTTAACTCAGCCAGCCAATCGGTATGGACCGAGCCCGCGAGCGTCATTTTGACCGTTTGCAGCACATCAGGCGTGGTGACTCGGCGGCCGTTGATCTTTTGAATCGGCAAGCCCAGCTTATTGCACAGCGAATCAATTTCACCGCCGCCGCCGTGTACGATGACGAGGCGAATCGACATGGTCCACAGTGCGCTCAGCTGCTCGGCGACCGCTTTGCGCGCTTCAGGATTTTCTAGAACTTCGCCGCCGATTTTGACGACGAAAATTTTGCCGCGAAACAGCCGCAGATACTTCGCCAAGCCTTTCATGACGTCAAATGGATTTGCTGCAAAGGGCATAAAGTGCTCCGAGAATTAGGGTTTAGTTTTTTAGACTGAGATATCTGTGGTTGGGAAATCGCGTGGAGGTTAATTAGTTAGCTAGCTTGTGATCCGTCATTCCCGCGAAGGCGGGAACCCAGGTTCGATAAACGTTCGGGAATCATCGACACCTGTTATGGATCCCCGCCTGCGCGGGGATGACGAGAGGAAGATCAGTCACGCGGCGTTAAAAACATTCAAAATTAAATCAACGGCAGCGAATCAACCACATCGTCAATGCTCAGCCCATTCGCCTGCATCAACCACTCCAACGCCGACATTTGCACCCACAGCCGATTGCCCGCCTCGCTCAACACGCTCGAACGCGGGCCATCTAATACGGCATGGCTGACTTCCACACCCCGGCGCACCGGTAGGCAGTGCAGAAATTTGGCATCGGCGTGGGCATCAGCAAAATGCTCAGGCGTCAGCATCCAATTCGCCAAGCTTGGGTCATTCGGCGGCGCGACGAGCGCATCGGTTTGGCCCCAGGACTTTGCGTAGATAATCTGCGCTCCTTTGAGCGCCGGTGCCTGATGCGTATAAAAATCGATTTTCGCACCGCTCATCTCGGCATACTTTTGCGCTTCTGCGGTAATTTCAGGCGCTAGGGCATAGCCTAGCGGATGCGCTACACGAATTTTGCAACCCAGCGCTGCCGCGGTCAGTAGCAATGAATTTGGCACCGCGCGCGGCAAGGATTTGATATGCGGGGCCCAGCTCAACGTGATATTGACTTCGTTCAACGGGCCGAAGTGTTCTTGCGCCGTCATTAGATCGGCCAAACCCTGGCACGGATGCTCGCGGGCGCTTTCCAAGCTGATCACTGGTACCGAAGCGTGCGTGCGAAACGCGCCAATCACGCGGTCCGCTTCATCGCTTGATAGGCCTTCGCCGCGGCTAAACGCGCGTACGCCCAGTACATTTACGTATTGGCTCAACACGCCTGCGGCTTCGCGCACATGCTCGGGCTTATCGCCATTCATGGCTACGTTGTCTAGATACTCCAAGCCCCAAACGCCTTGACCGACGTCCAAAGATATCGACTGCCCGCCCAGCTTAATGGCGGCGGCATCAAACGATGTGCGCGTGCGCAGGCTCGGGTCCATAAACAAAAGCCCGAGTATTTTATCGCTCAACGCTTTAGATTTTGCGCCCGCTTTGAGCGCGCGCGCGCGGGTAATCAAGGCGGCAGCGCGCCCTGGATCCTGCGTTGGATTTAGGTCGCGTAGATGAGTGAAATGTTGCATTAACTTCTTTGCTCCGTGCTTTGAAACGTGTGAATGCTGCTTAGCAATTGCTGGGTAGCAGCTTGACCGCACATCAGCGGCGGCATCAAGCGCAGAACATCAGGCTTAGCGCTTGCGCCGGTCAATATATGCTGCTGAAACAAATAGCCACGCAAATCAGCCGCGCGCGCAAGCTGCAAACCTAAAAGCGCGCCTATCCCTAACACTTGCACGCCGCTGTTTTGCAGGCCGCTGCGCAGGCTGTGTTCGATCAGCGTGGCATTTTGCATCAGGTGCTCCTGAGCAATGACTTCAACAGTGGCGCAAAGCGCAGCGCAAGCAATCGGGCCGCCGCCAAAAGTTGAGCCTAAATCCCCAGGTTTGATCTCGCTCGCGCAGGCATCAGCAATCAGCAATGCGCCGATAGGAATGCCTGACGCTAAGCCTTTTGCGCTGGTGATGATGTCGGGGTTGATCTGAAAATAATTCGCTGCAAACGGTGCACCCAAGCGCCCAACGCCGGTTTGAATTTCATCAAAAATAAGCAGCGTGCCACTCGCCTTAGTTTTTTCTCGAAGTGCAGTTAGGTAGGGCAGGGTGGCAACGACAATGCCAGCCAAGCTTTGAATGGGTTCGATGATGACGGCGGCTACGTCGGAAAAATCAGCAGCGGCCAAATCCGCCAAATCATTGAACTTGAGCCTGCGGCTACTTGGCAGCCACGCGCGATACGGTTCGGTAATTTTCGCATCGTCTGTGACTGCCAAGCACGCGAGCGAGCGCCCGTGCCAGCCACCATCACAGCTCATAATCACACTGCGACCGGTGATTTTATGCGCCAGCTTGAGTGCGTTTTCATTCGCCTCCGCGCCGGAATTGCAGAAAAACACGCGTGCGCCGGGCCAGTCTGCAAACTCAACTAGCGCATTGGCTGCCTGTTCGCGGATTTTTAGTGCACCGGCGGTGCTATAAAAGATAAGTTGGCTGGCTTGCTTGCTGATGGCGGCAACTACCTGCGGGTGCGAATGCCCGGTGCTAGCGACGCAGTGGCCGCCGTAAAAGTCCGCGTATTTTTGACCGCTAGTGCTAAGGACGTATTCGCCCGTGCCGTGAGACATCTCAAACGGGAAAGGAATGTAGGTTGGAAGAAGTGCGCTCATGTTGCATAATATGCAGTAAGCGCGCATATTATGCAAGCGCAGTTGCGCAATTTCTATTGAGCCAATCTATGTCGGATGACTTACAACTCAAAAACGCGCTGATGCAGCTGACGCAATTGCCGGAGCTGCACGACCAGCACGCACTTTTGCAGCGTCTGCAAGCTGCAGGTTTTTCCATGACCCAATCTACGCTATCACGTAAGTTAAAACAGCTCGGCTTTGAAAAACGTGGCGGCGTTTATAGACTGCCCGGCCCAAACGCACGGGTTTTGCACGTACAGCAAGTGCCGCCGAATTTGCTGGTTCTTAAAACCGAACCCGGATATGCGCAGGCGCTGGCAGCGCAATTAGATCGCACGCCATTGCCGGGTCAGGCGGGCACGGTAGCGGGTGACGACACGGTATTTGTAGCGACGCTGCCAGAGTTTTTGACCACATCTGCAGAGCAAGCGATTCGCTTGTATGTTCAAGGCGTTTAGTTGCTTTCCTAATCGCCCGCCACGAGTGTAATATCGCCGCAGAAATTTTTTTGGAGCTGCCATGCAAACCACTCAGTTAGAAACCCAACGATTATTATTGCGCACGCCAGCGCTTGCTGACTTAGATCGCTGGACCGATATGATGTCGGATCCAGACACCACAAAATACATTGGCGGTGTACAGCCAAGATCTATGGTGTGGCGCGGTTTGATGGCGATGGTCGGCGCTTGGCATTTGACCGGGGTATCGATGTTTTCGGTTATCCGTAAATCAGATGGGCTATGGCTAGGGCGCATTGGCCCGTGGTGTCCAGATGGTTGGCCTGGGCTTGAAGTGGGCTGGTCGCTGCATCGCGATGCGCATGGGCAGGGCTTTGCCAAAGAAGCGGCAATCGCCTGTATGGATTACGCCGTTGATGTGTTGCAGTGGCCGCAAATCATTCACACGATTGACCCTGAAAATCTGGCATCGAAAGCGCTCGCGCAATCGCTTGGCTCGGCTTTCATCGCTCCTGGCAAATTACCTGCGCCGCATGAAGCTGCGCCAGTCGAAATTTGGGGGCAGTCAGCTGAACAATGGACGATGCGCAAGCTTGGTTAGCGCTAGGTCTTCTGCAATATCATCCGAACTTCTTCAGCTGGATGCGGCGGCCAATATTGCCAGCCGCGTTGCGAATAAAAGCGCTCAGCGCGAGTGCCGGGTGTAGTGCTTAGCCATAGCTGCGTTTGGCCCGCACTAAACATGTGTGAAATCATGACATCGTGCAGCTGCCCACCAATGCCACGCCCTTCGCTCCCGGGCGCTACGAACAATGCCCAAATGTTCGCATCGGTCAAACGGCCAATCGCAAAGCCAAGAATTTTTTGATTCTCTTCAACGACCCAGCCGCATCCTAGCTCAACTAAATGCTGCTGATAATCTTCATGGCTGATTAGCGATGCATCAGAAAGTACGTTTTCCGTTACCGCCATGCGCACGCGGTGCATGGCGGTAATGTCGGCGATTTGCGCGATTCGTACCTGCAAGCGCTATCTGGCCGCGTTGGTATTCATGGTGGCATTGCGGCTGCCATCTTGATATTGCGCCGGATCGCGCATACCGGCGGTGTGGCACTGGCCGGTCACGTGGCCGCGATTAACAGCGCCTGGCAGCTGGCCTTTGGCCTGCTCGGTGGTGCCATCTTCAGGATCAGACAGAACTAAGTCGGTGGCAAACTGGCAGTAATCATTGGTCCACCAGTTCGTGTTTTTAAAGCTAGTGGTGTGATAGTTCACTTTCGCACGTGATGCATTCGGAATGCCTGCTAGCCATGCGCTTGCGCCGCTGTAGGTCAAATCGTTATTGAAGCCGCAGCCCACGCCAAACCAGCTGCCGAGCGTCGCTAAAATACCGGCCAGATTGGTGCCTTGATACGGCGTGCCAACGGATTGAATTAACCGGCCTGCGCCGGCGTTATCCAAGCCGCTCCAATAGTAATTGTACAAGTGTAGCGATGCCGCGCCGCCCTGGCTGTGCGCCACGATGCCATACGAATTCCAAGTGCTGCCGAAGGTGTTAATGCGCTGCGCAAATTGATCGTGTGATCGGCTTTGATTGGCATCCAAAAATGTTGATGCATTGCTGAAATTGCCAGCAGGCCAGACCGCGCCTGAGCAATAGCCGTGCACCAACAATAAGCGGCTGCCGACGCCCTTCATTTGTACGCCCCGTGCTGGCGCTGGGCCCATCCGCATGCTGTCATCGACTGCCACCGCGCGGGCAGATTTGCTTAAATCAATGGCTGCGGAGCTGCTTTGTAGGCTGACTTTATCTTGGCTTTCCAAGCTGACAAAGCTGTTCGGATCTTCCAATCGCAACGCGCGCAGCTCAAACGGCGCGCTGGCACCTGCTAATGCAATCCAGCGTGGATCTAGCGCCAAATTAATCGCTGCACCGGCTTTGCTTTGCGTTACCGGCACCATGCCGCCAATCCAAGCAATCGCCACGTCGGAGCCATCAGCGGATTTACCCCAAACCTGCGCATAGGAGCGGTAGTGCGTTGCAAAATTGCCTGCGCGGCTCTGCACCGGAATTTCTGCGTTCAAGCGGCCGTCTGCAGTGTTTAAAAGTTGCGCCTGCGCGCTGCTTAAATCAATGCTGTCAGATGCAATGGCGATAATGTGCTCAGCGCTGCGCATCAGCGTATTGCCACTCGAATTTTTGCCGCTGACCAAAACCTGCGCCAAGTATTGCCCTGGCATGCGCGCTTTGAAACTAAAGCTTGCGCCGCTTATCGATGCGCGCATGCTGTGTTCGCTGCGCTGCCCGTTCGGTGCGGTCAATAGGACGCGGCCTGACTCAAGCTGGCTGTCAATCGATAGCTCGCCCTGTTTGTCGGTGCTCAACAATGCGTTGATGGTAATGCTGTCACCGACGAACTGATTGCGGCTTGATAGATAGGATACTAATTGCGTGCTCGGGTTGCCTTCAATCAATACAAAGCCAGAGTTAGCAGCGCCTTTGGCAGCCTTGACATTGAGTTGCCATGTGCCGAGTTCAGCATTTTCGAGCGCGAACATCTCGCCTGGAACTTGCGCCGATTCGATGCCAAGCGAGCTAGCGCGCTGTTCGCTGACCACGCTGGCGGCAGGAAATGCACGCAGCGCGCCGGGTTTGGCGAGTTCGGCTTGCCAGTCACTATTCGCACCGCTGAACAAAATAAAGCGTGCATTGCTCTGCTCAATCGGTAGTTCGCCTTGCCAGCTCAATTCGCCATCGCTGTTTTCGCTTAGGCTGATGGGAATCAGTGCGCTTTTAGAATGGATGGCGGCTGCAATCGGGCTGGCAGGCGCCAAATCTGCGAATTCGCTGGGCGGTCCGGCTAATTGTTTGGCGTAGATTGCTTCACCGCTCGCTTGAATTTGATTTTGTGAAAACACACATTGTGAAGCACTTAGCGCGAGTGCCGCTGCGATAGCGGTTGTGAGTTTGATGCGAGTGATTGGGCGTATAGCGAGCATTGGATTTTCCTCCCAGAAATTGATGCGCGGCGCATGCTGAGCGTTTTTGTTCCGAAGAACAAGCTGAAGCACGCGTCAGACAGGTGTAATATTTTGTTAATTTGCCGCAGGTTATTTGCTTGCCTAGACCAGATTCTGGCTTTTCGTCATACAGCGCCTCATAGAGAGATTGAGAGAGGGGAAATTCCACCAGCTAAGCTTTTTAGTCCCTCTCCCTTTATGGGAGAGGGGTTGGGGAGAGGGTTTTTCCCGGGCATTTCCACAAAATTAGGCGAGCACGCACCCTCTCCCCCAGCCCCTCTCCCATAAAGGGAGAGGGGAGCTTTCGCCAGCTAAGCTTTTTAGCCTCCTTTTATGGGAGAGGGGAGATGTCACCAGCTAAGCTTTTTAGCCTGGGTCGAATTTAAAACTTAAAGCCAATCAGGTTGATTTAACTGTTAATCGGTGCGCGACGGTCAGAATGCGCGGCTAATTTCTGCTCTATCGACTCGCATTACCTAAAAGGCCACTCCATGAATCCTCGTTTCACCAAACGCCTTTTGGCGATTGCTATTGTCTCCACCCTTTTTGCTTGTTCTGAAGAACCTATGACCGATAAAGCCGCAGTCGCCGATCCTGCACCGATAGTAAGTCCAGCTGTAACGGCGGCCGTCAATCCATTTGCTGAAGCCAGCAAGCTCGCGTTATTAGCGCCGGATTTCTCCAAAATTAAGGACAGCGACTACGCGCCAGCAATGACGAACGGCATGGCGCAGCAAATGGTTGAGATCGAAGCGATCGCTAACAGCACTGAAGCGCCCAGCTTTGAAAACACCATCGTCGCGATGGAGCGCTCGGGCTTGATGTTGACCCGTGTGACAAAGGTATTTTTCAATCTGACCGAATCCACCAGTAACGACGCGATTCAAGCACTGCAGGGTGAATTTGCGCCGAAATTAGCCGCCCATAACGACAGCATTTCGTTAAACCCCAAGCTATTTGCAAGAATTCAGGCGATTTATGATGCCAAGGATTCGCTTAGCGGTGAGGACAAGCGCTTAGTCGAAGTCTATTACCGCAATTTCGTTCGCGCGGGTGCGCAGCTAGGTGATGCGGAAAAACTTCGGCTTGCAGAAATTAATTCATCGCTGTCATCGCTCGGCACGCAGTTTTCCCAGAACGTGCAAAAAGATACGCTCGATTCCGCGCTGCTGGTTGATGACGTCAAACAGTTAGACGGCATGAGCGAGGAAGAAATTGCCGGCGCCGCTGAGGCCGCAAAAGCCAAAGGCCAGGAAGGTAAATACCTCATTACGCTGGCGAACTTCACGCTACAACCGCAACTGGCCTATTTGAAAGATCGCCCGACGCGCCAGCGCTTGTATGAAGCTTCAGTCAATCGTGGCAAACGTGGCAATGCCTTTGATACCCAAGCGCTCATCAAACAAATCGCAGCATTGCGCGTTGAGCGTGCTGTGCTTTTGGGCTTTAAAACCTACGCTGATTACGGGCTTGATAATCAAATGGCGAAAACGCCGGCGGTGGCAAACAAAATCATGATGGACACTGCCGGGCCTACGTTATTGAAAGCCAAGGCTGAGGCCGTCGAAATCCAAGCTGCAATCAAAGCGGACGGCCAAAGCTTTACCCTGGAGCCGTGGGATTGGTCGTACTACTCGGAAAAAGTGCGTAGCGCGAAATATGGCTTGGATGAGTCCGTCGTCAAGCCTTACTTTGAGTTTGAAAACGTGCTGCAAAACGGCATGTTTTACGCGATGAATTTACAGTTTGGCATCACCATAAAAGAACGCAAGGATTTGCCGGTGTATCACCCGGAAGTGCGCACCTTCGACGTGGCTGAGGAAGACGGTACCCAGATCGGCGTTATCTATCTGGATTATTTTGCGCGGGATTCCAAGCGCGGCGGTGCCTGGATGGATTCGTTTGTCGATCAAACCACGCTGCTCGGGCAAAAGCCGGTCGTGTTGAACGTCATGAACATCAAAAAAGCGCCCGCTGGCCAGCAGACCTTGCTGAGCTTTGATGAAGTGTCGACCATGTTTCATGAGTTCGGCCACGGCGTGCACGGATTGTTTTCTGACGTGAAGTATCCAACGCTTAGCGGCACCAGCACGCCGCGCGATTTCGTCGAATTCCCGAGCCAGTATCAGGAAGATTGGGCGCTCGATAGCAAAGTACTCGCTAACTATGCCAAGCATTACAAAACCGGTGAAGCAATGCCGCAGGCGCTGCTCGATAAAATCCGCAAAGCCGCAGGCTGGAATAAAGGCTTTGAAGGCTTAGAAGCTTTACAAGCGCAAATGCTGGATATGGACTGGCACACCATGAGCCTGGAGCAAATCAAGCAGGTTGACGATGTTGTAGCGTTCGAAGATAAGGTCCTGAAAAGCCGTGGCGTCAGCTTTGGCCCCATACGTCCACGGTACGGCACCACCTATTTTGGTCATGTGTGGCCGGGTGGCTATGCAGCTGGCTACTACGCGTATTTGTGGACTGAAGTATTAGCCGCAGATGCGTTCGCATATGCCAGCGAGAAAGGCCCAGGCATTAGCCGCGAATGGGGTGACAAATTCCGCGCCGCTGTGCTGTCCAAAGGCGGCACTGACGAAGCCATGACGCTCTACAAAAACTTCAGAGGCCAAGAGCCAACGGTGGATGGATTGTTGAAACGGCGCGGTTTGAAGTAGGTATCTTACGGAAGCCTTATCGTCGTTCGCTTCCTCATCGTCATTCCCGCGAAAGCGGGAACCCAGGTTCGCCGAACTGTAGGCACCTTTGATGTAAAAATGTGCGGATTGCGGTGTTTTGAAAATGGTTGAGAACGCTGACACCTGTGCTGGGTCCCCGCTTTCGCGGGGATGACGATAGGGCGTTACTGGTGGTTCAATGTTCTTAAACTGATATTGTTGTTGAATATTTCTAAGGCCAACATCAATTATGCACCCACCCAATTTTGACCTACAGCGTTGGGCCCAATTGCCTGAGCTGGTCACCAGCATGATGTTTTGCAAGCCTGATCGACGCGCGCACTGGCAGGCCAGCGCGGTACTGATCTGTGAGCTATTTGAAGCTGCGTTTGGCCTCAGCGAAGAGCGCATTGCCCGCATCAAGCTCGACTGGTGGCTGCAAGAATCTGATCGCACGCTCGCAGGCGCGCCCACGCATCCGCTCACCGTTACGTTGGTCGAGCTTGGGCAAGCGGATTACACCGCGCTGCCTGAGGTAGTTTCCGCGTTGATTGACGGGCTAGACGCGGCAACGCCGGTCGATTGCGCTGCGCAGCTGACACAGCATCTTGCATGGAGTCAGCCGATGGCAAAATGGCTGCTCGGCCCCAATATTGACGCCGCCGCTATTCCCGCCAATGCGCACGCAATTGCTAGCTGGAGCCAGCTCTGGCAGCTGCGATACGCGCTTAAACCGGCGCGTTATGGGCCTGGCGTCATGCCGCTGATGCTAGCGGCGCATTTTCAACTGCCATCACGCCAACTCATTGCCCCAGCGACCGCCAATTTGCAAAAAGCGGTGCGCGCGCTGCTTGCTCAAACGAAGTTATTGACGCGTATCTCTGCGCCCGAACTCGCCGCGCTGAACAGCACGGTTTTGGCTATCAATATTCGCGCCGCAACGCGCTGGAACGATGCACAACACGCGCAATTGTTGGGTGAGAATTTTAGCCGCGAGCCAATATTTTGGCGCTTGTCCAGGGTTCTAGCGGCTTGGAATGCCGCCCGTAAAAGCCGCTGAAGATCGCGCTTAACGCAAACGCAAGAATTGCAATATTCACAATAATGATGGCTTTAGACGGCTAGAGCGCTAGAGTCTTAGCTCAAAACCTGCTGCAATCAACGCACTTTTCACAGATCAAAATAACCCAGCTACTGCAATGCTCGAGATGCATTTCGCATCGAGCGGGAGGCGTGCTGCCCATCTGAAATCAATGTAGGAATTATTCGTGAAGCATCTGAAAACGTGTTCGGCCATTCTCGCGCTCGCAATTTCGCAAGCAAGCTATGCGCAAGTAACGGTTAACCCCAGCACTGCAAGCTATGCCAACTTGCAGCTGGCATTTGACGCCATCAACGCTGGCACGCATGTTGGCGCGGTAACCATTGGCATTACCGCCGATGTTAGCGATAACCAATCGGCTATCTTAAACGCCAGCGGCACAGGTGCCGCCAGCTACAGCTCTATCGTCATGACGCCGGTTGGCGCGCGCACTTTGAATGGCGTTTTCGCAGGTGCATTGGTTGATTTGAACGGTGCTGACAACGTCACGATTGATGGGCTAAATGCGGCGGGTAACTCGCTAACGATCAATAATCAAGCCGCACTTGCGACGAGCGGAATATCAACGATTCGCTTTGTAAATGGCGCAAGCAACAACACGATAACCAACGCGACTATTTTAGGTGCGGGCTCAATGGCAGTCGCCACAAATGGCGGCAATATTTACTTTGCCACGGACGGTGTTGCCACTACCGGCAACGATAGCAACATCATTTCAAATAATAATATTGGACCCTCCGGTCCGACTACTTTGCCAAGCAAAGCCATTTACTGTAACGGCACAACGACCAACACCGCTGTTGGCAACAGCAACATCACAATTAGCAACAACAATGTTTTTGACTATTTCCAACCCGCTGTGACAAGCGCAGGTGTTTTTGCTGGCGCAGGTTGCAATACCTGGACGATTAGCAATAACCGGTTCTACCAAACCGCAACGCGCACCTGGACCACCGGTTCCAATCACCGCGCAATTGAGCTGAGTAGTTCCGCCATCGGCAGTGGTATCCAGGGCATGACGGTAACCGGTAATACGATCGGCTATAGCAGCAACGCGCAAACCGGTACTTATACGATGACGGGCTCGTCTGGCAAATTTGGCGGCATTTTGTTGAGTGCGATCAGCGCAAGCGGCCCTGGAGCCGCCAATGTGGTCAGCAATAACACGATCGCCAACGTAAGTTTGACCAGCGGTAGCTTTGTCGGCGCCAGCACGAGCAGTCCTATATTTGGGATTCTAATCAACAACGGACCTACCACTTCCAGCAATAACATTATTGGCGGGTTGACATTTAATTCAACTACTACCGCGGCAACCGATGTTTATGGCATCTATAATTTCTCTGGCGATAACGCGACTGCCGATAATAATTCCATCAGCGGCATTACCGCGCAAACCAGCGCAACTACTTTGAGCATGATCGTTTACGGACTGCGCTTTAACACCGGAACAGCCGTCTTCGCCAATGCGCTCGGCAACACGATTGGCGGCGCAACGAGCAACTCAATATTAAACACCACTAGCTCATCAACTGCGCAAGTGATCGGCATCGCGTCTTCCAATGCCATTGCCAACTGGCGCGCAAACACGATTCGCAATCTAAGCGCGACCGGCGGCACGGGTACCAGCGCAACCGCTTCGGTAATCGGCGCAGTTGCCACTAGCACCTCATCGGTCGGCCATGTAATTGAGCGCAATATTATCGAGAAGCTGAGCAATTCAAATCCAACACTGGCAACGGTTGTGGTCGGCCTACACTTCACCTCCGGCACGACCGGCCCGAGCACGCTAGCGCGCAACAATATTCGACAGCTGAGCACCGCTTCCGCGCTTGGCACGGTTAACGGCATTGGCATTAACGGTGGCATAGGTGTTTATCGCAATAATATGATCCGCTTAGGCCAAGATGTTGTTGGTGCTGATATCACGCTTGGCGCTTCCATTAACGGCATCGCCGCATCCGTTGGCACCGATAGCTTTTTTAACAACACGGTTTTAATTCAAGGCGCAGGCGTCGGCGGCTCGGTCAATACTTTTGCCATGAATAATTCGCAGACCTTTAACACCCGTTTCTTCCAAAACAATATTTTTTATAACGCGCGCAGCAATGGCGCGGGCACAGGCAAGCACTATGCCTACCGCGTGGGTGGCAGTGCGCCAAACCCGGCGGGTTTAACCTCCAACAACAACCAGATGTTCGTTGATGGCACCGGCGGTGTACTGGGCCTTTACAACAATGTCGATCAAGCTAACTTGGCAGCTTGGCAAGCCGCTACCGGCCAAGATGCAGCTAGTATTTCCAGCAATCCACTGCTGGTGTCTAGCACTGATTTACACTTGACCAGTGCTTCCCCGGCGCGTAACGCGGGCGTAACGCTAGCTGGCGTTACTGACGATTTCGATGGCAAATCACGCCCTGGTGCCAATGCGTTGTATGACATTGGCGCGGATGAATTTGACGGCATTGCACCGGTCGCAAACGATATGCGCGCGCAAGCTTTTGTTGATCCAACCGGCCCTGGCGTGCGGGCAATCAATGTTGCTTTTGCTCCGCAAGCTTCGTTCAATAATGTCGGCACGGCAAATCAAACCAACGTTACGGTTCGCTATCGCATCTTGAATGGCGCGGTAGAGGTTTACAACCAGACTTCGGTCATCGCTAGTTTAAATTCCAGCGCTCAAGCAACTGTTACCTTTGCACCGGCGACGATTACTACGGCGGGCAACTACACTATTTTTGCAAAGGCTGAACTTGCCGGTGACGGCGTTCCTGCAAATGATGAAATCAGCAGCACGCTGTTTGTAAGCGGCCCACTCGCGGGCAACTATACGATTGGCAGCGGCGGTAATTTTGCCTCGATCACCAACGGCGGCGGCATGTTTCAAGCGCTAAACGTCTTAGGTGCCAGCGCGAACGTCAGTTTTGACATCATTTCAGATATCAGCAATGAAACCGGTGCGAATGCGCTGAACCAGCTGCCCGCAGGAATCACAGTGCTTATCAAGCCCAGCGGCGCGGCGCGCACGGTTAGCGGAAGCAGTACAGGCGCATTGATCGCACTCAATGGCGCTGACAATGTAACGATTGACGGCTCACTGAGCGCTGGCACCGCAGCCGACGTTGTTGGCGGAACAGCATCGCTGCGCAATTTATCAATCAGCAACCTGAGCGCTAGTACGTCTGCGGGTGTGATTCTGATCTCGAGCGGCACCGCTGGCGCACAGAACAATACCGTTAAAAACGTCAATGTCATCGGTGCTGACGCAACAACCACACTGGCAGGCATATCTGCTGGCGGCGCAACGGTTGGCGCAACGGGTGCCGACAACGATGTGCTTCGCGTTGAAAACTGTAGTGTTCGTAAAGTTGTTGTTGGCATATTCAGCTCTGGCACTAGTGGCATCAACCCCAATTTGGCCAATGTTATTACCAAGAATGATTTGACCGGCGCGGGCGCAGACCGCGTGCGTCGATTGGGTATCTTTGTTTCAAACCAAGATGCACCGATTGTATCGTTCAATGCAGTCGCTAATTTGGACACTAACGAAGGTAATGACGCCGTGGGGATCGGCATCGGTGCGCAAAGTTTTGATTCCAGCTCAACATCAAGCGGCGGCGTTGTCGGCGCGCTGGTGACGCGCAACTTGGTTAGCGGAGTTCTCTCGCAAAGCACGATTGGCTTCTCAGCGGGTGGCATTGCAGTGGCCGGTGGCGCGGGTGCGGCTAATGTCATTAGTAACAATATGATTTCCGGAATAAGCGCGCCTGCAACGCCTTCTGACCTTGTGGCCGGTATTTTCGTTGCAGGGGTTACCGGGTCGAACACAAGGCTGCTTTACAACTCAATCAGCCTCAATGGAAGCCGCGGCGCCGTCAATGGACAAAATCCTAGCTTTGGCATCGCAATTTCCGGCACCGATCCAACCGTTGAATTGAGGAACAACGCGATTGTTAACAACCTAACCGTTGATCCGGCGGCAACCGGTGCGGCAGCCGCCAAAAGCTTTGCGATCGGCATGGCCGCAACAACGTTCGTTAACTTGAATGCGAATTTCAACAGCTACTTTAGTTCCGGCAGTCAATCTGCTGGCTTTAGGACTGGCTCGCTCGGAATAACCGGCTCCGACATAGCTACGTTAGCCGCTTGGCAAACCGCAACAGCGGATGATGCCAACAGTTTGCAGCTCGATCCGCTGTTTGTCTCGGCTTTGGATCTACACTTACAGGCCGCTAGCCCAGCCTTGAATCTCGGCACGCCTTTGGCTGGCATCACTGTCGATATTGATGGAGACGCGCGCTCCGCCACCACACCTGAAATCGGTGCCGATGAGCTGCTCAGCAATACGGCGCCCGTGATTACACCCAATGCAGCGGGTTTAACGCGCCAGCAAGGCAGCCTAACCAGCAATGGCAATATCGCGGTAGTCAGTGATGCTGAGCAAGCGGCAGGAACGCTGACGGTAACGGCACCATCGGTTCCGCTTGGTTTGAGCGTGGCGGGTATTGCAAACGCGGCGGGAATAGTAACGGCCGACGTGGCGGCAACATGCACAGCGTCGCTCGGTGCTAATAGCGTGGGATTGAGCGTCAGCGATGGCAGCTTGACTGGGGCCGGCAACTTAACGGTAAACGTCACTGCGAATACGGCTCCGGTGCAAGGCAGCTATGCCAATACAGCGGTAACGCTTGTCGGCGGTGCAACCGTAACGCCGACTGCAGTACCCACCGACAATGGCAGCATTGCGACCGTAACCGCTGCTGCGCCCGGATTTACCGGTACGCTCGGCGTCAACTCTGCAGGCGTGGTGACATTAAGTAATGCAGGCCCAATCGGCATTTTCACCGTGACGGTAACGGCCACAGACAACTGCGGTACAAGCAGCAGTGCCGGCTTTACCTTGAGCATAACCAGTGCCAACGGCGCACCAACACTAACGCCATTGGCGCTTTCGCGAAGTGTAGGCAGCAGCGGCACTGCCGTAGCTATCGGCAGCACCACGGATGACAGTGGCAATGGTTTAGTCACACTCAGTGTCAACGGCGGCGCGAGCGCGACCGTCAACGGTGTCACGGTGTCTAACTTGCTCAACAGCAGCGGTAGCTTGAGCGCCGATGTGGTTCTAAGCTGCAGCGCGATCAATGCTAGCTTCACGCTGCGCGCCACCGATGTGCCTGGGCTGTTTGTCGAAGCACCACTAAATGTGACGGTGACGGCAAACACGCCGCCGGTATTGAGCTATGCATCAAGCAATGCGGTGTTCGGACAAGCGCTGAGCATCAACCCCACCTCAGGCCCGAATGACAACGGCAGCGTCACCAACATTGCTGTGCAAAGTGCCGGCACGTTCACTGGTACCAGCAGTGTCAATACCGCAGGCGTTGTCAGCCTCGGCAATGCGCGCCCGGTTGGCAGCCACAGTTTGACGATTCGCGCTACCGACAATTGTGCCAGCAGCACCGACGCCAATCTGGCGCTCATCGTGGCACTGGCACAAACGTCAACGGTGATTGCCGCCGATACCCCGGATCCTTCGCTGGTCGGCCAACCGGTACTAGTCAGCTATACCGTTGCCGTCACCGCGCCTGGCTCGGGCACGCCGACCGGCAACGTCACGATCAGCGATGGCGTCAATAGCTGCACAGCAAGTGTGGGAACTGGGCAATGCACAATAATGCTAATGACTGCGGGTAATCGCACGCTGACGGCTACTTATGCCGGCAGCGCAGAACACGCCACTAGTGCAAGCACTGATTCGCATCTAGTATTGGCCGATGCGATATTTGCCAATGGCTTCGAAGACCCGATCAACTTGCAATCTTCACCGCAGTAACTTGCTGCTAAACATTAAAAACCCCGCGAAAGCGGGGTTTTTAATGGCAACATTTCGCCAGTTATTGGTCGAGAATGCCTTGTGTGAAGTACTGCGCTTCGCAATATCCGAAAGTCGTTACTAATGCTTCCCGTAAATAGGTTAGCTAGCTCGCGTACTGAATGTCGACATCTTGCACGAACTCAGCCATGTAACCGCGCAAAACCGCTTTGCTATCCTCGTTGTAGCCAGGAATTTGCAAGAGATCATCGGTAATCAGCATTTGGCAAATCTCCGCATACGTAAAACTAGCCGTTTCATTGCTATCTGAGTGCCAAATAGCTAAGTGTTCGTTTGATTTTAGTTCAGGACGCGCTGCCGCCGAAGCAGCGCTTATCGTGTTCACCCAGAACACGTACCAATCCGAGCCGCTGCCCCAACGAGAATACGCCATAGCTACCTCATATTGAATTTCGCCGCGATGCGCGAGTTTATGGTTGAACCCTTGCCAGCACCGAATGACTCTGGGGTTTACGCAAAAGTATAGCCACAGCAGGCACGATTGCTAGCCAAAACCCAGACACAGGCATAAGCGCGATGCCAAGCGCGATAAGCGCCAATAGACTCCAGCCAAGTGACTTGGGAAGCACAGACGAAGATTGCTCTAACGCGGATATCGCCAAGCCGCAAATGAAAAGAACGGCACCGAACAGGACGAACCACACGACCGCACCCGCCATTGGATCGTTGCCGACTGTGTTGAAAAAACCGCGCTGAATTAGCGATGCCAACACTTTGTGGAATAAAACAAGCGCAAAAATTGTATGAATGATGGATACGCCCATCAGCCAGCGACCAATCCAGTGTTTCATTTAGCATTCTCCAATTGAGCCTAAAGATTTGCGAAGTCCGCGTTGCACATACAGTCCTACTATTGCGTATCGTTGATTTCAATTAACGGCTCACGCAGATAAAGATTTCTTCATACGATCAAGCTTTTGTTGCGGCCAAACGGCTTGAATTAACTGCCTTATTGCATTAGCGCGTTCGGTGCGCTCGCCTATGTTGAGATTTGGGTAGCGCGGGTCAGCTACGTTGCGTAATTCTGATTCCAGCAGCAGCGCACCCTGCGGTAGTTCGTTCGCACATCGGCCAGCCCACGGGCCTTTACATCGCTCCATGACGCGCTGTACTAATTCAAGGTCGCGGCCATTGCAGTCATGCCGGTCAGGTGTGATTTTCAAAACGCGCAAAAAATCGGCCGGTTGGATCTGACGCACTAATGCAGTCGGAACAAAACCGGGGCAGCTGCGTATTGCGTATGCAGCGCTTTGCGCGGCCTCGATTTCAGTTTCCGCGAGCGGCGCTGCGCCGCTCAGCGAAGAGAGTTTGTGATGTATATCCAATGTCATGGTGCGGATTTGGTCAGCGTTTTTCTGGGATTGCGCAATGGTGAGGGCTTTGCTAAAGCGCTGAGGGTCAGTGCCGTTGAGCAATTGATTTAATTCTTCTCGCGACTGCTGCACTAACTTTGCCTCGTACGCTAAATTTGCCGCGCGTTTAGGCACATTATTATGTTTCTCCCAAAACCACCAAACTTGCGCAAACAGAACCAAGCCAATCAATGCGCCGCAGCCCAGTAACGCAACACCCAACTTGGCTGCGGTGTTTTTGGTTTTGGATTTTTCGACAACCACACAAATTGCCACGCAAGCGATGACAAGGGTCAGCCAAATAATTGGACTCATCGAAATGATGGCTACGTAAACAAAGACCAGCACCGTGGCAGTAAGAAGCGTCAGCATTCCTGGAGCGTATCCGAAACCACTTCTGGCTGCATAAACATCCTTGATCGCCCCCAAATCATCCTAGAAACGGCAGTTGAACGGACAAGAGTAACGCAGCTGGGAAGTTCAAAAAATGTGCAATCTTGTTCGTAGCGAACTTCACCCAACCGGTGAGTCTAAAGATGCTCAAAAACTCCAATGAATTCATAAATTTGTCCAAAATTAGAAGCGGTCAACTGCCGTTTTTAGGATTAAAGCATTGGGGCTTGGCGAAAGCGCTAAAACCGAGCATGCTCTAGCGCTGGTAGATTCAATTGGACGGCACGATGAGCGAGACTTTTCAACTGGTTTTTCGCGGCAAGTTAATGACCGGCTTTGAGCTGGCGCAGGTGCAGCAGAGCGTCGCGGCTCTATTTAAGACGGATGTGTCCAGGGTGGCGGAACGCTTGGCTTTGCCAAAGTGGGTGATACGCACCGGCATGGCGCAGGAGCAGGCCAGTAAAATGCGTGATGCACTGCGGCTAGCGGGTTTAGTAACGGCGGTGGTGGCGGATGATGCGAGCGCGGCGCCCACGCAAAGTTCTGCGGCCATCTCAGCGCCGGTTGTGTCTGCGCCAACAGTTCAAGCTGCACCAGTGTCAATTCGAGTCAATCCGACACAGCCAATCAGCGCGCCCATCACGCAGGATTTCGAAGCCGCAGGCGCGAAAAGCATTGTGCAGCTCAGCGCCACCACGCAGGTGTTTGCCACGCCAGTCGGCGGATTGACCGCTGATAAGTCAAGTGAACCGCTGGAAGACAAGCCCAAGCCTGCGGCGCCGGTGATTGATTTGAGCCGGTTTAGCCTGGCGGAAGAGGGCGCGGTGATGGATACGCGTGCAAAAACAGCGGCCGTGCTGATTAATACCGGATCGCTCAGCTTAGCGGCGGAGGGCGTGGCGCTTTCCGAGCCTAAGCCTGTGCTTGTAAAAACCTTTGACACCAGCGCGCTTTCACTCGATAGCGCACCAATCCCCGAGAAAAAGCCCAATTTACTTTGGGCTGAAATGGAGTAGCACTGAAGATGACCACCCAAAATATGACCACCCGAGATATGACCCAGATTCGCCAAGCCGACGTCATTCAATCGGTAGCCGATGCACTGCAATTTATAAGCTACTACCACCCGATCGACTACATCAGCAATTTGGCGGCAGCCTATGAGATCGAGCAATCGCCCGCGGCAAAAGACGCGATTGCGCAGATTTTGATTAACTCCAGGCTGTGCGCGGAGGGCAAGCGCCCGATTTGCCAAGACACCGGCATCGTGACAGTGTTTTTAGACGTCGGTATGGACGTGCAATTTACTGAGGCCACGATGGGCCTGGAAGATATGGTCAACGAAGGCGTGCGGCGCGCGTATTTGCACCCTGATAACAAGCTGCGCGCCAGCGTGCTCGCCGATCCGGCGGGTAAGCGCGTCAACACCAAGGACAACACGCCAGCGGTAATCCACACCCGCTTGGTGCCGGGTGCGCTGCTAGATATTCAATTGGCAGCAAAAGGCGGCGGTTCGGAAGCAAAAAGCAAATTCGCCATGCTCAACCCCAGCGATTCAATCGTCGATTGGGTGCTGAAAACCGTGCCGAGCATGGGCGCGGGCTGGTGCCCGCCCGGCATGCTGGGAATTGGCATTGGCGGCACGGCGGAAAAGTGCATGATTTTGGCAAAAGAATCGCTGATGCAGCCTATCGATATGCCACAGCTCCTGGCGCGCGGCGCGGCTAATCCGCTTGAGCAAATGCGCATCGATATTTATAAAGGCATCAATGATTTGGGCATTGGCGCGCAGGGTTTGGGCGGCTTGACCACGGTGCTGGACGTTAAAATATTGGACTACCCAACCCACGCCGCCAATTTGCCGGTAGCGATCATTCCCAACTGCGCCGCCACCCGGCACGCGCACATCACCCTTGATGGCAGCGGCCCAGTAGCGCTTGAGCCGCCTGATTTATCGCACTGGCCCAAGCTGACCTACGACGCCAGTAAAGGCACGCGCGTGCAGCTCGATACGCTTACGCCAGCCCAAGTCCAGGCATTTAAACCTGGCGAAGTGTTGCTGCTGAACGGCAAAATGCTAACCGGCCGCGATGCGGCGCACAAACGCATGATCGACATGCTTAATCGCGGCGAAGCCTTGCCGGTTGATCTGAAAAATCGGGTGATTTATTACGTCGGCCCGGTCGATCCCGTGAGAGACGAAGCAGTCGGCCCGGCCGGCCCAACCACCGCGACGCGGATGGATAAATTCACTGATCAGCTACTCGCACAAACCGGTTTGATCGGTATGGTGGGCAAAGCCGAACGCGGCCCAGAAGCGATTGCCGCAATTGCCAAACACGGCGCGGTGTATTTAATGGCGGTCGGCGGTGCGGCGTATCTGGTAAGTAAAGCGATCAAATCCGCCAAAGTCGTCGGATTCGCTGATTTGGGCATGGAAGCCATCTACGAGTTTGACGTGCAAGATATGCCGGTAACCGTCGCGGTAGATGCCAAAGGCGAGTCAGTACACATTACCGGGCCGCGTTTGTGGAAGGAAAAAATTGCCGGTGGTAGGCCGATTGGAATTTCGGTGGTGACGGTCTAGCGATGTACAAGCTAAACGACGGCACGCCGGTAAGCAAGGCTCAAATTCAGGATGCATTTGCAAAGAAAAAAGCGCTCTTGATCTATTACCAGGACGGCAAAATGGATCGTCCATTAATTGGCCTCAGCATCGATGGCAATCCCATTCGCGATGCGCGTGACTGGTCTGATCGACCGACTTTAACGGTGTTTGATATCGGGCAGTGGAGTGAAAAACCCACTACCCTCGCGCAGTGTTTGCAGGCTGCCACGCGCCGCTAGTTAGCACCACCTCTACTCAGCCTGACTCAACCTCCCATCGCCGCCTGCATAATCATCCCCGAGCCCACCAGCGCATGCCCGCCATCGCAGGGAATGATTGCGCCGGTAATGTAGCTGGCGCTATCTGAGGCTAAAAACAGCGCAAGATTGGCAATATCCTGCGGCTGGCCGAGTCGATTCAGCGGCACCGTGCGGCGCACGCGATCTTGTGCGCCCGCGCCGGAGGTGAGCCGCTTCATGCCTTCTGTGCCTTCAATCGGGCCTGGAATGATGGAGTTAACACGTATGCCATCGCTGCCCCATTCGATCGCTAGCGTACGGGTCAACATATCGACACCTGCTTTGGCGGCGCACACATGGGCTTGCAAGGCAAAAGGAATGATCGATTGCGGCGCAGAAATATTGATAATGCTAGCGCCCGGTTTGCGCAACAATCGGTGCGCGGCTCTACATGCGTGAAAAGTGCCCATTAAATCAATATCGATGACGGATTTGAACCCGTTAGGTGATAAATCCGCCGCTTGCGCAATAAAATTACCAGCGGCGCCGCAAATCAGCAAGTCAATCGGGCCGTGCGTTTTGGAGAACTCAACCAGCGTGGTTTCCAGCGCCGCGTAATCGCGCACATCGGCGGCAAAGCCGAGCGCATGCGGTGAAATTTCCCGCAGTTCTGCCACTGCGGTGCTGAGCTTGGCCGGGTCGCGCCCGTTAATCGCCACGCGCGCACCCGCGTGTGCAAATGCCTTGGCAATGCCCAGATTGATGCCACTGGAGCCGCCGGTAATAAATACATTGCGATTGGAAAAATCGGGTGTGCTCATGACAAACTCCTTGAGTTAATGGTGACGGGTGATGGAAATTGGCCTTGGACACTACCAAGAAAGTGTCAAATTTGCTTGTAATTGCGTCTGCATGAGCGATAAAGGCGCGCAAATCGCACGCTTTAGTTTGACAACCCTTCGCGCAGCCTTGATCTTTTGCACTCGTTGAATTGTCGATCAAGGAAAACTATGTTGCCTGCCGAAACCGCTGCTGCGCCCGCACTGCAGCAAGACACCGCTGCCGTTGCCGAACCTGCCATCTTGGAATCACTCACCGGTGCTGAAATTGTGGTGCGTGCGTTGAAAGATCAGGGTATTACCCATATTTTCGGTTATCCAGGCGGCGCGGTTTTACCGATCTACGATGCGATTTTTCAGCAAGACGTGGTTGAGCACATCTTGGTGCGCCATGAACAGGGTGCCGCGCACGCGGCTGAGGGCTATGCGCGCTCGACTGGTAAAGTCGGTGTGCTGTTGGTTACCTCCGGCCCCGGCGCAACTAACGCGGTGACGGGCTTGGCCGACGCCATGCTCGATTCGATTCCGCTGGTGTGCATTACCGGGCAAGTGCCAACTCATTTGGTGGGCTCGGATGCGTTCCAAGAATGCGATACCGTCGGCATAACCCGGGCTTGCACCAAGCACAATTTTTTCGTCAGCGATGTGGCTGATTTACCGCGCATCATGCACGAAGCGTTTTACATTGCCCGCACCGGCCGGCCTGGCCCGGTAGTGATTGATATCCCGAAAGATGTGCAGTTCAAACGCGCGAATTACTTGAGCCCTGCGCAGGTTCCGGGCCATCGCACATACAGACCGCGCACGATCGGTGATCAAGCTAAAATCGAGCAGGCGGTTGAGCTCATGCGCCGCGCGAAACGGCCGGTTTTCTACACGGGCGGTGGCATTATTAACTCCGGAACGCGTGCCAGTGAATTGCTGCGCGAATTAGTAGCACTAACCAATTTCCCGATCACCTCAACGCTCATGGGATTAGGCGCATATCCGGCTTCGGGCGATAACTGGCTCGGTATGCTGGGCATGCACGGCACTTATCAGGCGAATTTGGCGATGAATCGCTGCGATGTCATGATCAACATCGGCGCGCGTTTTGATGATCGTGTGACGGGTCGATTGGATATGTTCTCACCCGGCTCGAAGAAAATTCACGTTGATATAGATCCCTCATCGATCAATAAAAACGTGCGGGTTGACGTGCCGATTATTGGCGATTGCACGCGCGTGTTAGAAGCCATGCTGAGCGCTTGGAAATCCCAGCCGGCACCCACATTGGAGCGCCTGGACGATTGGTGGGGCCAAGTTAACGGTTGGCGGGCTCGAAAATCTTTGGGGTATCGAAAAAGTACGGAAACGATCAAGCCACAGTACGCGGTCGAGCGCTTGTACCAGCTGACCAAAGCGCGCAAAACCTACATCACCACCGAGGTTGGCCAGCATCAAATGTGGGCCGCACAGCACTATCATTTTGAAGAACCGCATCGTTGGATGACCTCAGGCGGCTTAGGCACCATGGGCTATGGCATTCCGGCTGCGGTGGGCGTGCAAACCGCGCATCCCGATGCGTTGGTAATTGATATTGCCGGTGAAGCCTCAGTGCAAATGACCATGCAAGAGCTATCGACTGCCGTGCAATATCGCTTGCCGATCAAGATTTTTATCTTGAATAACGAATACATGGGCATGGTGCGTCAATGGCAGCAATTGCTGCACGGCGCGCGCTATTCGCATTCGTATTCCGAAGCGCTGCCAGATTTCGTGAAGCTCGCTGAAGCCTACGGTGCCAAAGGTATACGCGCGAGTACGCCAGATGAGCTAGACGCGAAAATTATGGAAATGATTGACCATCCAGGCCCGGTTATTTTCGATTGCCGCGTCGATAAGCTGGAAAATTGCCTGCCAATGATTCCTTCCGGCGCGCCGCACGATGAAATGATTCTGCCGGATGCTGATGAACTGGGCTCGGGCAATGCGCAAGTCAGTGAAGCTGGCAAGACGCTGGTCTGATTCCAATCCCAAATCAAAACGCTAGCTGCGTTGGCTTGTTCCAGTCTCCTAGGCGTATTTATGTACGCCTCCGTCGATCCTCACTGCGCCGCCTTGCTATCGTCTCGATTTCGAAGTGTAATCGGCTAAATCGAATAATGCTGTTAAATATGGAATATTATGAGCGATAACAACCACTTATCAAACCCAACCCAACCCGCATCGGCGTATTTTATGGTCGAGCAAAAACCGCTCGCCACTCGCACCACTTTAGCGGTCATCGTTGATAACGAAGCGGGTGCATTGGCCAGAGTCGTCGGGCTATTTTCTGGGCGCGGCTACAATATCGAATCCCTCACCGTGGCCGAGACGGATCATCTCAAACACACTTCACGCATAACGATTGTGACGCGCGCGACGCCGGCCGTGGTCGAGCAAATCAAACTGCAATTAGGTCGACTGATTCCAGTCCAGCGGGTAATTGATTTCTCCGTTGATATGCCGGGAATTGAGCGGGAAATGGCGCTAATTAAAGTGGCAAATACCGGCGAACAGCGGGTTGAGGCGCTGCGCTTGGGCGAGGCATTTCGCGCGCGTGTGATCGACATTACCCACAGCAGCCACGTGTTTGAATTAACCGGCACGCCGACTAAAATCGAGGCGTTTTTAGATTTGATGAAGCCGCTGGGTTTGGTTGAAATTAGCCGCACCGGCGTGGTGGCGATTTCGCGCGGCCCGGAAGGTATGCTGTGAGCGCTAGTCAAACCAATATGATTGACGAGCTGCGCTGGCGCGGCTTGATCCACCAAAGCACCGATGAAGCGCAGCTGCGTGAGCATTTGAGCCAGCCGCGCGCTTTATACGCAGGGTTTGACCCGACTGCAGCTTCGCTACACGTAGGAAGCTTACTACCGCTGATGACATTGCGGCGCTTCCAGAGCTTTGGTCATACGCCGATAGCACTGGTGGGCGGCGCGACCGGCATGATTGGCGATCCGAGTGGCAAAAGCGAAGAGCGCAATTTGCTCAGTGAAGCTGCGCTAGCGGAAAACGTCGCCGGAATTCGCGAGCAAGTCAGCAAATTTCTCGACTTTAGCGGCGCTAACGCAGCGCAAGTCGTCAATAACTACGATTGGATTGGCGGCTTTAGTTTCCTAAGTTTCCTAAGAGATGTCGGCAAGCATTTCCCAGTCAATGCCATGCTGGCAAAAGATTCAGTGAAATCACGCATCGAGCGCGCTGATTCCGGCATTAGCTACACCGAATTTAGCTACATGCTGCTGCAAGCCTATGATTTTGCTCACTTAAGCCAGTCGCACAAGTGCACGCTACAAATTGGCGGCAGCGATCAGTGGGGCAACATTACTGCGGGCACCGATCTAGCACGCCGCTTGCACGGGGCTTCGCTACACGGCTTGACCATGCCGCTGCTGCTGACGTCTGACGGCAAAAAAATGGGCAAATCAGAAAAAGGCGCGATCTGGCTGGATGCCGCACGCACCTCGCCTTATGCCTTCTATCAATACTGGCTAAACGTTGCCGATGCCGATGTGCTGATGTGCCTGCGCTTTTTGACTGAACTCAGTGAATCTGAAATAGCCGCACTAGCGACAGAGCTTACGCAAAACCCAGGCGCACGCGCCGCACAAAAAACACTGGCAACTTGGCTCACGCAGTTCGTGCACGGTGAAGCGGGCTTGCAAAGCGCAACGCGTGCTAGCGCGATTTTGTTTGGCGCAGAGATCAGCGCGCTGAACGATGCTGAGCTATCCGAGATATTTGCTGACGTGCCAAGCGCACAAGTCAGCACCGCAGAGTTTGAGCAAGGCCTTAGCCTGTTGGACGCACTGGTCAGCACGAACTTGTGCGCTAGCAAATCAGACGCCAAACGCGCGCTTGTTGCCGGCGCGATACACCTCAATAACGGCCGTATCGACGCCGAACGCAAACTCACCCGCAGCGATTTAGCGTCAGAAACGATATTCGTGCTGCGCAATGGTAAGAAGCGCTACGCATTGGTGCGGGTAGGGTAGCGTCTACCTACCAGCCATAAGTGTGCGTGCGAAACGAAAAATGTCTTCGCGGCTGTCTCAAATTGATGCTGGCCCTCAATCCAGGTTACTCCACAAAACCACCGCGTCTGGCTGTACCTGCCACCCCGCCGATGGAGGGGAATTTAAAAGCGTCAGCGTAATGCCCGTTCTTGAAGTCAGAAACACGCAAAGTTCGTGGCAATATCCGCGCTTGCTTATGATTTTGGATAACTTGGATGGGCATGCAAAGCCAACGCTTCGGTTGCGAAGTGCGAATAGGAACATTGTTGTCTGCGTTCGCCGCGAACGGTTCCCTCTCCACGCCCGCGAGTAACTTTATGATTCAATTGATAAATATGGGAGTGGAGCGGGAGCTGTTCGGGGCAAATTATCAGCGCATCTTCAAACACACTTGCCGGGTTCGGTAAACCATGCGTCTGCGCTTCAAGCTAATACTGATGGCGATTTTTGCCGCGCTGTTTCCAGCGGCAGGCTGGCGTTTTGTGGTGCAAATGGAAGACACGCTGCGCCAGAGCGAAGAATCCGCGATGCTGCTGCAAGCGGGCGCTTTGGCGCGCGCGGCCATTGCACTTGAGCCGGGTTTAAGCGCTCCTCTGCGCTCACCTGCAAGGGTTTGGCTGCATCAGTTGGGCTTTGAGCTATCGGTCGATGGCTATGTGGATGACTGGGGCAAGCTGGTGCTGGCGCCGCAGCAGTTCAAAAGCAGCAACGGAAGGCTGGCGCTGGATTTTTTGGCGGCGCAAAGTGCGGGCGCGCATTATTTGTGGTTTTCGATTGGCGATCTAACGCCGGTGTGGGCCGATAGCTTTGTCGCATATGCCGAACGTAGCGACCACATTCAGCTAGTGGTGAACGGCCAGCGCTATCGAATCGCCTGCAACGGCGCTGGGCCCGCCGCAATTGTGGCACTTGATGCGGGCGCACCTAGCTTGCCGAATGCCTTTTGCCAAGTGCGTGAGCGCGGCTATATGGCTGAGCTGAAAATTCCACGCACCGCTAACTTGAATCAGTTAGGTTTTCGGGTGCTAGATTTTCCCATCGCGGGAGCGGATCTACCGCAAGCGAGCGTCGGCACGCTGGATGCAAACCTGCAAATTCAAGCTTGGCCGACTGTGCAAACCGATGCCACGACCAGCGCACTGCAGGGCCTAGCGCCGCCCGGCATGCGGCTGCGAATTTTAGACAGTAGCGGCATGGTGCTGCGCAAGCAGGGCGCTCTACTGACCAGCACCGAGCGCGATTCCGAACTCAGTGTCAAGCGCTGGCTGCGCGCCTGGGTATATCGCGCACTGTTGGCACCCCGATTTGCGCCTTCCGAACCTTATCGGTTCGACGCCTATCAGGTGCAAACCAAGCTGACCAGCGAAGCACTAAGCGGTAACGCGGTTGCAAATTGGCGCCCGGCGGGTACGCGTGCGTCGGTGATCTTAAGCGCCGCTGTGCCGCTCATGCCTGATGTACCTGGCAGCGGCGTATTGTTGCTAGAAAAAACCAGTGATGCGCTGCTGATTTGGACGAACCGCGCGCTGGGCGGGCTATTGTTAGGCGGCATGGCGATGATGCTGATTGCGGCATCGGCACTATTTGGCTATGCCGGTTGGCTGAGTTATCGAGTGCGCAAGCTCAAAACCGCCGCTGAAAATGCCTTGACGCCGGAAGGCAAACTACGCGGTAATTTTCCGCGCAGCCGCACCATTGACGAAGTCGGTGATCTATCGCGCAGCTTTGCCAAGTTGCTCGATCAAGTCGGCGAATACAATGAGTATTTGCGCACGCTCGCCAGCAAGCTATCGCACGAGCTTTCCACGCCGCTGGCAGTGGTGCGATCAAGCCTAGAAAATCTGGAGCACGAGGCGCTCACACCCGCATCTAGAACCTACACCGAGCGCGCGCGCAGCGGGGCCGAGCGCTTAACCCAGATACTGCGCGCCATGAGCGAAGCCACGCGTATGGAGCGCGCGATTGCCGGCGCGGAAAGCGAGCGTTTTGATGCGCGTGAAGTGCTGCTTGGCGCGGCAGCGGCATATCGCGATTTAGCCACCGGATTGGAGATTGCCTGCGAATGCCCGAACGAGCCCGCCATGCTGATCGGCGCGCCTGAGTTGATTCACCAAGCGCTCGACAAGCTGGTCGATAACGCGCGCAGCTTTGCCACAGCGGGCAGCAAAATCGTGCTCAAGCTCAGCATTGAAGGCGATGTCAAACGCATCAGCGTGTACAACGCGGGCCAGGCGCTGCCCGATAAAATGCGTGATCGTCTATTTGATTCGCTGATTTCCATGCGCGATGCCAAACCCGGGCAGCCACATTTGGGGCTCGGGCTTTATATCGTCCGGCTGATTGCTGAGCTGCACGGCGGCAGTGTGTTTGCCGACAACGTGGCTGATGCGAATGGCCTACCGATCGGCGTCATTGTTGGGTTCAATGTGACTGCCATGAGTCGAGCGGCAAGCTAGCAATCACAAAGCCAGCTATTTGCGAATCGGCACAACTTTTGCGTCGCTCAGCGCTGGATCGTAAAGCCGGTAGCGATTTCGACCGGCATTTTTAGCTGCGTAAAGCGCCATATCGGCCGGCGCAATGGCGTGTGCTGGCGTCTCTGGCTGCGGCGTGTAAGCAACCCCGATGCTCATCTTAATTTGGATCATATGGCCGTCAATCAAGACCGGTGCAAGCAGCGCTGCTAGAATTTTCTCGGCCAAATGCACGCCAATTTGAGCGCTGGGCGCGCTTTCAATCAGGATCAGGAATTCATCGCCGCCAATGCGCGCCACTAGGTCGCTTTGCCGAACACAGCTGCTTATTTTTGCGGCTGCAGATTTAATGACCGCATCGCCAACTAAATGCCCAAAGCTATCGTTGATCGCTTTGAATTGATCGATATCGATGGCCAAAATCGTTATCGCGCTGTGATCCCCGCTGGCGCGCGCAATCGCTAATTCAAGGCGGTCATCAAAACTTCTGCGATTCGCTAAACCGGTCAAGCTATCCGATGCCGCCAAAACGGCCAGCTCCTGCTCGGCAAGCTTTAATCGCGTGATGTCAAAACGCAGCACGAAAAAACCCTTCACCAGTTTATTCGCATCGAAATCGGGCACAAATACGGTTTCTAGAAATTTAGTTTCGCCATCGCGCACGCTGTGATCTTCAAAACGTACTTTGTGGCCCGCCAGCACTTGGCGCACGTAGCTTTCAATGCGGCCGTATTCCTCTGGGGTTCGAATGTCGCCAAGCTCCTTGCCGATCACCTCATTTGGCGCTAGCCGCAGCTGCTCAATCAGCTCAGCATTGGCGAACACGTAGCGCTGTGAGGTGTCTAGCTGCGCAATTTCCGCCGGCATATGATCGGCTACCGTGCGCAATCGGCGCTCTGAGGTTTCCAACTTTTGCCGCGCGCGCGACTGAATTTTGGCGGCAATGATCATCATAATCAGCAATATGCCGCTTAACGCCGCAATTGCTGTTGCAAGGTACTGATTTCGCTTTGCCAGCGCCTGCCTAGCTTTCAGCGCCGCATTGTTTTCGCTCAATCGGATGACTTCGAATTCCTGCTCGGCATATTGCATGCGCGAATCAAAGTTAGCCGCCGCCAGCGCTTTTTCTTCTCGATCGACAAAGTTCTGTAGTGCAATTAACTCGGTTGTCAACCGATTGGTTTGCGCTGCGTCAACTTTGATCGAAATCGACAGCGGCAGCAGCTCGCGCAGTACCCGCAGTGCATCGCGTCGTAGGTTGAGCTTGATTAAATCGTCAAACGATTGTTTTAGGGTTGCTTGCGCCGCTGCCAGCTCACCTCGATCTAGTTCTGCTAAGCCACGCACCTCCAGGGCTTGCCCGAAAAGCTGGGAATTCTTGAGCGAAGTAGCCAGCGCAATCACCGCTGCGCTGCTCTCATTTTGCAAAGCAACATCATTGAGGCTGCGTGCTAAGCGGGCAGTTTCAAGGTGAATTTCCGCAGATAGCTTTACATCGTCAATCGCACCGATTAGCGCGCGTGCCTGCGCGAGCGCGGTTTTTGCGGCATAGCCGTTTCCTAATTGAATTTGCGCGCGCGCATGATTTCTAAGTAAGCGAACCCGCATGCCAGCGTCACTCGCTGCATTCGTCGCTAGGCTAAATAACGCCTCACCTTTTTTCGTATATTCCAGTGAGGCCTGTATTCGACCGAGCTGATAGCTGACAGAGGAGTAGGCCAGCATGACATCGGCCAACAAATCAGGATTCGGGTTCGCCTTTAACAGCTGTTCCGTCTCAGCCAGAGTTTTTTCGGCGCGCGAATAATCCTGCAATGCGCTGCTCGCTCTGCTATGCGCAATCTTTGCACGCACGATTAAATAAACATCGCCAGCGCGCTCTGCGGCAAGTTCGGCGGACATTCCGGCTTGCTGCTGACAGGCCCAATCCGCCAACACTCGGCAGGCATTCGCACGCGCAAGTTCGAGCATCGCCATGGTTTTTTGATCCCGATAGCGCGCCGCTACGCTCATTGCCGCCGGCAATTCCGCTAGCACCGTTTTCGGGTCATTGATCGCCTTGATTTCCAGCGGGTGCCGCTCGATTCCCCGCGCGAAAAGCGCTGATGTCAGCAAACAAGCGACAATGAATACACACGCGCGCTTCATTGGCGAATGCTCTTTAAAAAAGTTGCGCTAGCCTAGCTTGAAAACTTCCCAAAGACATGGATTTATGTGAAGTTTGTTTGCGGGTTTGTGCAAAATGGTTTTGTGACGCGAAGTCGATGCAGTGCAAGCTGTTTTAGCGAAGTCTTAGCGCTTTCGCTGGTAGCTAAGAAATTGGTAGGGATGTGCGCCTGCACCACTGCTGATTTGCACGCTCGGGTCATTAACAGCTGCAAACTTATCAAAATCAACCGCCGGAAAAAACGCATCTGCCATAAATGTGTGGTTGATCAAGGTTAGCTCCAGCCGATCCGCAAACGGCAGGGCGAGCGCATAAAGCTGCGCGCCGCCAATGATCCACAGTGTGCGCTGATGGGTAGCAGAAGTGCTTGGCTCAACTAGCTCAACCGACAGCTCATCCAAAGTACTAATCCGTTCGACCCCCGGTGCCGCAAATGCCGGGTTTTGACTCAGCACCACATTGCGGCGTTTCGGCAGCGCTTTACCAATGCTTTCGAAGGTTTTACGGCCCATCAGCACGGTTTGCCCGAGCGTAAGCGCTTTGAAGCGGCGCAAATCTTCCGGAATATGCCAGGGCATCGCACCTTGATAGCCAATGCCTCGTGCTACATCGTGTGCGGCAATTAGCGCGATTTCGACGCCTTGCGCCTTTAAATCAAGCAGGCCGCTCATATCGCAATCGGCGCTTTGATGGCTGGGTGCGCCTGATAATTCAATAGCGCAATGTCTTCAAAACGCAGCGCATCAATATCAGTGCTGGCAGCCGCGTTGATTTGCACTGAAGCAGCTGACAGAGGACTGCGCGTGAGTTGTAGCTCGGCCTGAGCGATATGGTTTTCGTACAAATGCGCATCGCCCAGCGTGTGGATAAAATCGCCGGCTTTTAATCCGCAGGCGTGTGCAATCAAATGCGTGAGCAGCGCATAGCTGGCGATATTGAATGGCACGCCGAGGAAAATATCCGCGCTGCGCTGATATAGCTGGCAGCTCAAATGCCCATCATGCACAAAAAACTGAAACAAGCAGTGGCAGGGTGCAAGTGCCATCTCGGGAAGCTGCGCAACATTCCACGCACTAACAATTAAGCGGCGTGAATCTGGCGTGCGCTTGATATCGTCGATCACCTGTTTGAGTTGGTCGATCGGCTTGCCGTTCGCATCCGGCCAAGCGCGCCACTGCTGCCCGTAAACTGGGCCCAGCTCGCCATTCGCATCGGCCCACTCATCCCAAATCGACACGCCATTCGCTTTCAAATAGCGGGTATTGGTATCACCCGAGATAAACCACAGCAGTTCGTGCACCACGCTTTTCCAGTGCACTTTTTTGGTGGTCAACATCGGGAACTGTGCACGCAAATCAAAGCGCATCTGATAGCCAAACAGCGCGCGCGTGCCGGTGCCGGTACGATCTGATTTGCGGGCGCCGGATTCTAAAGCACTGCGTAGTAGGGTTAGGTATTGGGTTTCGAAGTGGTTTGGAAATTCTGGCATTTGATTTTCGATTTGCATGAGTCGCAAAGCTACCTGCGTTTTAGCTGATATTCCCTTACCGCTTGATTGTGCTGATCAAGCGTTTCGGAAAATTGATGCGCGCCATTGCCTTTGGCGACGAAATATAGCGTGCTGCCGGTTTTGGGGTTTAGTGCGGCTTGAATTGCAGCGCGGCCGGGTAGGGCGATGGGCGTGGGTGGCAGGCCAGCGCGGGTGTAGGTGTTGTACGGTGTGTCAGTTTGCAAATCGGATTTGCGAATATTGCCTTGATAGGCATCGCCCATGCCATAAATGACGGTTGGGTCGGTTTGCAAGCGCATATTGAGCCGCAAGCGGCGGACAAAAACGCCGGCAATTTCTGGGCGCTCGCTGGCTTTGCCAGTTTCTTTTTCGATGATCGACGCCATAATCAGCGCCTCATACGGTGTGCTGTAAGGCAGGTTTAGCTGGCGCTGATCCCAGGCGCTGCGGAGAAGTTTTTTCTGCGCCCAGTAGGCTTTTTTTATTAGCTCCAAATCGGAAAAGCCCTTTGGAAATCGATAGGTATCAGCCAGAAACAAACCTTCCGGGTGGCTTTCTTCAGCGCCGATAGCCGTGAGAATTTTCGCGTCTGACATCGCGGCGATACTTTGTTTGACGGCTTTATGCTGCACTAAGCTTAGGCGTAAATCGGCAAATCGGGTGCCTTCAATGATCGTTATTCGATGCTGCACGACTTTGCCTTCGGCCAGCGCGAATAGCACGCTGCGCGGGGTGTCACTCGCGCTGAAGGCGTATTCACCGGCTTTGAGTTTGCGGCTCAAATTGAGCTCGCGTACCAGCATTTGCCACTGCCAGCGCGGCGCTTTGGCAGCCTTTGCGCTTTCTAAGCTGTCAACTAAGCTAGCCAACGCCGCACCTTCGGGGAAATCAATGGTGAAGCGCTCGCTGCTCGGCGAATCCTGTGGAAAAAGCAATTCGTTGCTAAAGCGCTGATAATCTTTCCAAATGAAAAGTGCGAGTGCGCTGGTAGCTAGCAGTACCAGCAGCAAAATCAGCAGCATCCAGCGGGTGCCGCCGCGTTGATCGAGTGAATGCATAGGACTAACCACGGTAAATAGCTGCGCTCATGCTAGCTCGGTTGCTTGCTGCGCGCCAAGATTAAACGCGCGCCGGAGGTTAAATGCGCCAATTTCATCGTAAAAACGCGAATCGAAATTGATTTCTCGATGGCCTAATCGCAAAACGCCAACAGGACGCGCACCGCGCACTGCATTGGTCAACGCTATGGCCTCCGCCGATTGCAGATCCGCTTGAGAAAGCGTACGGATTTCAACGTGCGGATTCGCTTGCAAAATATGCGCGCGCATGACGCCGTTTACCCCGCAATCACGAATTTCAGGCGTACACCAGCGTCCGCCAATGCGCACAAAAACATTCGCCGACGTTGCACAGACCAGTAAACTTTGCGCATCAAGCATGAGTCCATCGGCAATTGTAGGATCGGCCCACTCAGCCCTTGCCATCACTTGTTCTAGCCGATTTAAATGCTTCATTCCGGCTAGCAGCGGCTGATGTGCGAGCCTAGTTTCACACAGGCAGATGGCCAAGCCGTGCTGCCAAAGCGCTGGGTCCTCGATTGGCGCTGGATACGCAAGCAGTGCACGCACCAGCGGTGCATCCGATCTGGCATAACCGCGCGCGCCGCCGCCTGCGCCGACTATGATTTTCAGCACCGAATTGGGGAAGCGCTTAGCTAGTTGTGTAGCTTCCAAGTGCAGCTGCGTTAAATCAGGCGCGGGCAGCTTTAACCGCACGCAGCTTTCTGATAAGCGCGCAAAGTGAAGCGGCAGTAACGGCATATGTCCATCATGTACGGCTATGGATTCAAACAAGCCATCGCCATACGCCAGCCAGCGCTGCGCCAACGCGCCGGCCATGCCTTCAACGCCATCGACTAATGCAGCGAAAAAACCGCTCATGGATTGGAACTCGGGCCTGATGACAGCATCAGAATCCTGAGTTTGCCAGCAGTTAGTTTGCTTACCTCGTCATCCCCGCGCAGGCGGGGATCCAGGCACAGGTGTCTGAGCTCAATAGGTCTAAGCTCAACCGAACGCATATGGAGCCTGGGTCCCCGCCTGCGCGGGAATGACGAAACGAGGCTCAATCGATTTACGCTTAACCGAACGCATATGGAGACTGGATTCCCGCCTTCGCGGGAATGACGGAATTGGCAAACCGTGGTTTAAGCGCAATCGAACTACCATCAATCGCAATCCAAAGCGCGCAACAAACCCTTGGCCTTGGCTTCGGTTTCAGCCAGTTCTTTTTCCGCAATGCTATCCGCCACAATTCCAGCGCCGGCTCTAAAGCTTAAGCGCGCGCCGCTGCCGTGGTTTTGCAGCTCAATTGAGCGAATTAGAATATTAAAATCCATATCGCCATTTCGATTGATAAAGCCGATCGCGCCGGTGTAAGCCCCGCGCGGCGTGCCTTCAAGCTCGGCAATGATCTCCATGCAGCGCACTTTTGGGCAGCCGGTAATTGTGCCACCTGGAAACAGCGCTTTGAGCACCTCAACCGGCCCTACGCCAGCGCGAAGCTCGCCGCGCACGTTTGAGACGATATGATGCACATGCGTGTAGCTTTCCACGCCCAGCAGTTCGTCCACTTCAATGCTGCCGGGCTGGCAGACGCGGCCTAAATCATTGCGCTCCAAATCGATCAACATGATGTGCTCGGCGCGCTCTTTAGGATCGCCAACCAAACTGGCTTTGAGCTGCTCATCTTCATGTTTGGTTTGCGCACGTGCACGGGTGCCGGCAATCGGGCGCGTTTGCGCTACACCATTTTGCACCTGCACTAAACGCTCGGGCGAGCTGCTGAGCAATGCGGCATCGCCGTACTGAAGTAGCGCAGCAAAGGGTGCGGGATTGGCTTTGCGTAGGCGTTTGTACAAATCAGCTGCGGCGACCGGCGCATGCGAATAGGCATGCCAAGCTCTTGAGATGTTGACTTGGAATACATCACCAGCGCGCAAATATGCTTGAATGCGCTGTACCGATTCTAGAAATTGCTCATCAGGATCGGCGCTGATGGTTAAATTCGCAGCCTCCGGCCGCTGGGCAGCTTGCTTTTGGCGGGCCAACAGCATGCAGTCTTGCTCGCACTGGCGCACCAATGCTTCAAAGCCCGGCTCGCACACTAAATAGGCTTGGCCATGTTTGCGATCAAACACCAATGCAGCTGGTGCGCGTAGTGCGAGTGCTACCGGTAAAAGCGGCCTTGGTTCGCTTGGCGTATCGATGAGTTTAGGCTCGATCCAGCGGGCGCTTTCATAGCTTAAATACACAACCCAGCCGCCTTGAAAGGGCAGTGAAGTGTGCCCAAAACTTGGCAAAGATTCAGGCCGAGAAATATCTTCGATCCAAATCGCAAGTGCGTCAAAAAAATTGATGCCGGATTTCAGATCACCGATGAGCTGTTCGCCATTGCTAATGGCCAAAATATCGTAGCGGCCTATCGCTTTGCCATCTAGCTGTGGCGCGGCGGATTCAAATAATGCCGGGTAGCGCTCAGGAAAATGCTGGGCCAGCGCCAAAAAGTCAGGCGCGTTCGCAATATTAATCAGCATGACGTCAAATCCGTTTGACTTGCAAAGCTGCGCGGCTTAGCCACGCAGCGGCGTTAGCTAGACGCGTGCTCGGCGCTTAGGAAACGACACCATGCGCCCCAGTTCTTCATCCCAAAGCTTCAAGTTGGCGCACCGGAAGCTGCTCCAAAGCGTCAACCGCGGCGCGTCACGCAGCGCTGGATGGCTGTTGTGGCAAGCGCGCAAATTGTAATTAGGTATCTTGCTAACCAAATGATGGATGTGGTGGTAGCCGATATTGCCCGTGAACCATCGCAGCGTGACGGGCAGATCGAAAAATGAGCTGCCCTTTAGCGCGGCATCGGCAGCCTGCCATTCTTTCGAGCGCGTCCAATAGGCGTCTTCAAACTGGTGCTGCACGTAGAATAGCCAAATGCCGCCAGCACCAGCAATCAATACCACTGGCAAATATACTTTCAGGACTATCGACCAGCCAAAGAAGTAGCAAAACGCGGAAATAATGCTGATCAGTGCGATGTTGTTATAAATCACGCTCAGCCATTCGCGCTTCCAGCTTAGCGGCATATCCAGCGGCAAACGGTGTTTGAGTACGAATTGATACAAGGGGCCAATGCCCAGCATGACCGGCATTGAGCGATACAAACGATACTGCAAACGGCCGCGCCAGTTGAGACTTTGATATTCGGTAACCGTCAGGGTTGACACATCGCCCAGGGTGCGGCGATCTAGATTGCCCGAAGTGCCGTGGTGCAGATTGTGGGTTTTCTTCCAGTAGCTATACGGAAACATCGTCAGCACACCTAACACCGCGCCGACTACCGCATTTGCACGTTCGGATTTGAAATACGAGCCGTGCCCGCAATCGTGTTGAAAAATAAAAAGCCGCACATACAAACCTGCAGCGGGCAGTGCGAGCAGTAGGGCCATCCAATACGGGAAGTTATTGTTGATCGTCCACGCCATGAGCAAACAAATGCCGATGAAAGTAGGCAGTGTATTGGCGAGCTGCCAAATCGCACGTCCTAAATGCGGCGTCGCGAAAGGCACGCAGAGCTTTCGCAAATTTTCCGAATTCATTGAAGCTGATTCCATCACCTGTCGCCTTGCGTTAAATCAACCGCTATTGTCGAGTGTGCCGCGCGAAACCGCAATGCAGGTAAACATGAATTAACACACCCAGGTAAATTTTACAGGCTGCGCGTCACGTTCCATTCGACGTTGACAGCAAACGGCGTCCAAACGCTAATACGCACGCCGCTTTTGCGCAGCGCATCACCAACCCAAGCGTTACAAGTATGAATTGCAGTGTAGCTACCATTGGCTTCGAAAAAGGCGTCATCGCCGTAATAGCTGGCGCCTGGGACAACATTTGCGGTGTTGAACGTTGGATCAGCGCGCGCCACTGTCGCATTTACGAACTTGATTAATTCGGCGTATTTAACTGTGTCAACACGTATGTTGATTTGGCTGAAATCAGCATCGGCTAGATATTCCACATGCAGCAAGCTGGGATTTCGCCCAAGTAACGCTGAAGCGGCGGTTTTGAGCGACAAATCCTGCCAAGTTGGCGTGTTGAGATAAAATTCGGCGTCGCCCCAGCCAATGGCAATGTAATTAAGCGATTCAGGAAGTGATTGAAAATCGGCAGGTTCAAACACCTCACGCCAATCATGCTTGCCGTGGCGCACCGGTAGGATCAAATCCAGATGCACGCCATTGCTGCGCAGGCTAATGCTGATATCCCCATTGTTTTTAAAATCGGAATTTGCCGGGAATAGCATCAAACCAAAAGCCGTAAGCAAATAAATCAGTGGCACGCCGATTAAACTGAACAGCGCAAGCAATAGTCGGCGTCCCAAGCCCGGCTGCGGTAGCATTCGGCGCATTCATGTCTCGCATTTTGGAAGTTTTTTGCACGCATATCAGCACATCGTTCTTTAATGGCTACCAAAAGTATGGCTACCGACAACAGCAGGGCAGCGCCAAATCAAACAGCAACCGAAACTCAGGCCCAGCCCGCCAAAGGCAGCCTGAAAATGCTAGCGATTTTGCTGCCGTTTTTGCGGCCTTATCGAAAGTACGTGCTCGGCGCCGCGTTTTTTTTGCTGCTTGCTACCGCCGCCACCTTGATTTTGCCGCAAGCCGCCGGGCAAATGATCGATCACGGTTTTTCTAAAGCCGACGCGGCTACCATCGACAAATACTTTTTCGCGCTTTTATTGGCCGCGCTGGTGCTAGCGATCTCATCCTCGGCGCGCTATTGGTTTGTTTCGCGTATTGGTGAAAGCATTACCGCTGATTTGCGCAAATCGCTTTATGGCAAGCTGCTGCACCAAGAAGCCGCGTTTTTCGAAAATACCCAAAGCGGCGAGCTGCTAAGCCGTCTCTCGACTGACACAGAACTTGTGCAAACCCTATTAGGTTCAAGTGTATCGGTCGCGTTGCGGCATCTTTTAATGCTGGTGGGCGCGCTGCTATTGCTCATTTGGACGAGCCCAAAGCTCAGTCTTTTGATCGTCGCGGGTATTCCACTGGTGGTCGCGCCTATTTTTTATATTGGCCGACGCGTGCAAAAATTATCGCGTTTGAATCAAGATCGTCTGGCCAAAGCCAGCGGCGTGGCTGGGGAAGCGTTAAATGCAATCGCCACGGTGCAATCCTTCTCACGCGAGGAATTTGAAAGCACGCGTTACGCTGAATCGGTACATGCGAATTTGCAAGCAGCACGCCAGCGCATTAATACGCGCGCTAGCTTGATTGGTATCGTTATCTCGATGGTTTTTGGCGCAATTACGCTGGTGCTTTGGGTTGGCGCAAAAGCGGTGCTGAGCGATCAAATGTCCGGTGGTGATTTAGCCAAATTCGTGCTGTACGCGGTGGTGGCTGCGGGTGCTACTGGCGCATTGGCCGAAGTGATTGGTGAAGTGCAGCGCGCTGCCGGTGCCATGGGCCGGATTGGCGAATTGCTGGCGCGCCAAAGCGCGGTGCAAAGCCCAGTGCATGACGCCATTTCAGTTCCCGCCACGCTCGGTGCGCTGGCGTTTCAGGACATTACTTTTCGATATCCTTCGAGGCCTGGCACGGCGGCATTAGATGCGCTGAGTTTGCAAATTGAGCCCGGGCAAACGGTAGCGCTAGTTGGGCGTTCGGGCGCCGGTAAAAGCACGCTGTTTCAGCTGCTGCTGCGTTTTTACGAGCCGCAAACTGGCGCCATTTTGTTGGCGGGGCACAACATCAATCGCTACTCACTCGATGCCCTGCGGGAAAGCATCGCGATTGTGCCGCAAGATCCGGTGCTGTTTGGCGCCAGCGTGGCGGAGAACATTGGCTACGGTAAGCTGGGCGCTAGCCGCGCCGAGATTATCGATGCGGCCAAACTCGCCGAAGCGCACGAATTCATCAGCGCATTACCGGAAGGCTTTGATACCTTCGTCGGTGAACGCGGGGTTCGGCTCTCTGGCGGCCAGCAGCAGCGCATTGCAATCGCCAGAGCCATGCTAAAAGACGCACCGATTTTGCTGCTTGATGAAGCGACCAGCGCTTTAGATGCACAAAGTGAGCGCGCGATCCAAACAGCGCTCGAGCGGCTCATGCAAAAGCGCACTACGCTGGTGATTGCGCACCGATTAGCTACCGTACGACAGGCTGATCGAATAGTCGTGCTAGATAGCGGCAAAATCGTCGATTCTGGTACGCATGATGAGCTTTACAGCCGTGCGGGTATCTATCAAGAGCTGGCGGCTTTACAGTTTCAGGAGCGTTGAGCTATCCATTGGAGGTTACAAGCGTAAAGTGAGCAGAATGTGGCAAAGCGCCGGCGAAATTCCGCCACCGCTGTTGTTGCAAGTGCTGGAGCATGGAATGATTGCGATGCTGCTAATGTTGGCTTGTTTGTGCCGGGTTAAACCCGACTTCAACGCTTATTGAAAGTTTGTAATCGCTGCTCTTTTGAAAGTTCAATGGCCCCGATTTCACCCTCTCCCCAACCCCTCTCCCATCAAGGGAGAGGGGCTAAATCCGGCTTCAAGGCTGATTGAAGTTTGTTTGCTCCCAAAAGCTTGTTTGCTCGCAAAAGTTTGTTTGCTCCCCTCTCCCTTTATGGGAGAGGGGTTGGGGGAGAGGGTGCGTCACAGCGCTAACTTTCAAACTGCCCCTAATCCCCGCCTTCTCCCCACACGATCATTACGCGTTAACATGAAATGTCGAGTGTGGAGAAAGAGCAGTTTACGGTCTGATTAAAGCGCTACGGCAATTCCGCCAACAGCTGCAAAATTCTTCCCGCTACCGATTGAATCTGAAATAACGTGGTGTTGCCCAAAATAAGGCCAGCTGGATCATTCGCCATAACAACCAACACGTAAGGATCGCGGCCTTGATCTTCCAATAACCAAGCGTGCGTCAGCACATGGAAGTTATTCGACGTTGAAGCCAAGCTGCCGCCTTTGTACCAAACGCGATTCCAGGCGTTGCGCACAAACGGTTGCGCCGCCTGTGCACCGAACGCTCTATCGATTAGACGCAGTGAGGTCGATTTTTCCGGAAATCGGCGCAGCGCGGCAAAGGCGTTGCAAATATCGACCGGTGTGGCTTTCCAAGTTGCCGTGTTGAGCTGTGTGGTATCGCTAATTGCACCGCCCGTGAAGCGGCCGCGCGGGATCAAATCGGTTTGCAGAAAATTCTGCTGAAAGCTTTCTGTGCCGCTTAGATAAGCTTGGCGATTTGGCGCGCTTACGTTGGCAACCAAGTGAAAAGTTTCGCTAATGCCCAGCAGCGGCGTCATTAAGTTAGGCTGCGCCATATTGAAATCAGTGAAAATTTGATCCACAAGCCCGCGGCCAGCGAGCCCGTGCATGATGTCGGTCGCGGTGTTATCGCTATTGCCCATCATCAGTGTGGTCAAATCATTCACGTTAAAAGCGGTGCCGTTTGGCGCTGACGTCAATACGCTACCCGCGACATTTTTAGTGCCATCCAGCAGCACTGAATTAGTGCCTGCCAGCTGCTCATACTGCACGGCGCGCGCCACGCCGCCTAGCACCCAGGTTTTGAATATGGAAGCGGTGTTAAACAGTGAATTTTGGTTGCGGCTATCTAGTGATACGCACTGATTTGCGCTGTTTATGCGCCCGACAAAAATCCCAGTTTGCGCGGCCAATGTGGTGAATTTCGTGACCGCCTGCGGCAAAGTCAATGTGGTGTCTTCGACGTATTGAACCGAAGTAAACGCCGAATTTCCGAGCAAATCAATCAAGCCAGCGCCGTGGTATTCAGTGCCAAAATTCAGAAATCCGTGCGGTGCCGGGCTTCCTGGGGTGTCGATCAATGCGGTAATGCGCATTGGCGTTACGCTAATCACGTCAATAACTTGCGCGTTGGGAAAATTAGTGCGAATCGAGTTAATAAAAGTAACGGTGTTCGCAGCAGAAATTTGACTGAGCCAATTCGGCGAGAAATGCGCGTTAACCTCGGCCGTTGTTGTGGTTTCCCCGGCGGCTAGCTCGGCTAATAGCCAGTTGAGCTGATTAGTCGCAGGCCCCGGCGTAAGCTGATACGTGCTTCCGACGAGTGGAAATTGCGGAGTGATGACTTGATCTTCAAAGCTGCCGGTAAAAAGCTGGGCATAGGCATTTGAAAGCCAGCAGGTCACCAGTAAAATAAGCGCGTTACGTACAAAATTTGACTTCGGTTTGATCACAGCAGTGCTCCGATTTTGAATTTCGAACGAAGCATATCCGAAAAAGTTCTGCTAGCTGTGACTGACCTTATTTTTGCGAAACACTGCATAGATTCGCTCTGCCAAATTGCGCTCAATGCCAGCAACCGTTTGCAGCTCTTCCACACCCGCGCTCGACACCCCGCGCAGCCCGCCGAAGGCTTTTAGCAATGCGCGCCGCTTGGTCGGGCCAATGCCTTCGATTTCCTCAAGTACTGACACTTGCCTAGTTTTGGCCCTTGCGGCGCGGTGCCCGGCGATTGCGAAACGGTGTGCTTCATCGCGCACCTGCTGGATCAAATGCCCGCCGAGTGCGTCCGGCCCGGGCCACAGTTCACGCATTTCTCGGCCGATAAACAGCGTTTCAAAGCCGCTTTTTCGGGCTGGACCTTTGGCAACGCCGACCACGCAAATATCGGTAATGCCAAGCTCGTCTAACACGTCGAGCGCTTGGGTTAGCTGGCCTTTGCCGCCGTCGATCAATAGCAAATCGGGTTTCTTCTCCGCGCCAGCTGCAATTTTTTGATAGCGCCGACTCAAGGCTTGTCGCATGGCGGCGTAATCATCGCCCGGTTCGATGCCGCTAATATTGAACTTGCGATAGTCCGATTTGACCGGGCCTTCCTGATTGAATACCACGCACGAAGCCACCGTGGCTTCGCCCATGGTGTGGCTGATGTCAAAGCACTCAATACGGCTTGGTGCGGCGCTCAGGCCCAGCAGTAGAGCCAGCGCTTCGGAGCGTTTTTGCACTGAGCTTTTTTTCGCCAGCTCGCTGGAAATACTAGAGATCAGCGTGCGTTTGGCCATATCGAGCAGCTTAGCGCGATCGCCCCTGGGCGCTTGAACGAGCTTGACTTTATGCTGTGCGGTATCGCTCAGCGCTTGTTCGATGGCTTCGGCATCCTCAAGCGCGTGTGAGATCAACAGCTCATCGGGCGTTGGATGCTCAGTATAAAACTGCATCAAAAACGTGCTGAGCACATCTTCTGGCGTGGCTTCAGTTGGCAGTTTAGGGAAAAAGCTGCGACTGCCTAAATTCAATCCGTTCCTGAAAAACAGCACGATAATGCCGGCCAAACCTTGTTCAATGCCCACGGCTACCGCGTCTAAATCGCCGCGTTCGCCGGAGATGAAGTGATTCGCGGTAACTCGGCGCAGTGCACTGATTTGATCGCGCAATTTTGCCGCTAGTTCGAAATTCAACTCGCCCGCTGCGGATTCCATGTTTTTGCCAATATCGTCAATCACTTGCGCACTTTTACCGGTCAAAAATTGCTCCGCGTGCTTGACCTGCAGCGCATATTCTTCTGGGCTGACCAGCTTTACGCAGGGCGCGGTGCAGCGCTTAATTTGGTGCTGCAAGCAAGGCCTAGTTCGGTTGCTAAAGATGCTGTCTTCACAATTTCGAATCTGAAACAGCTTTTGTAACGTTTCTAACGTTTCTTTCACCGCCCAGCTAGAGGGAAATGGCCCGAAGAACTTGCCGGGCTGGTTTTTATTACCGCGATAAAACGCCAGCCGGGGAAACTTATCAGCCGTGGTCAATAAAATAAATGGATAGCTCTTATCATCACGCAGATCAATGTTAAAACGCGGCTTTAAGCTTTTGATGAGCTGGCATTCCAGCAACAGCGCTTCCGATTCGGTGCGTGTAACAATCACTTCAATATGGCGCACCAGGCTGACCATCAATTGCAAACGCGGGTGCATTTGTGGGCGCGCGAAATAACTTTCAACGCGTTTTTTCAGGCTTTTGGCCTTGCCGATATACAGCACCTCACCCTGCTGGCTGGCATCCTCAGCGCCGGATTTTCCAGGCACCAGCACCTCTGCGCCCAGCATGCGATACACGCCGGGCACGTGCTTGAGCGTGCGGGCAAAAGCGAGCGCGTCAAAGCTCATGACAGTATCGCCTTAGCTTGCGCGATATCGATGTTGACTTGGGTTATCAGCGCATCTAGCCCGTCAAAATGCAGCTCTGGCCGCAGCTTTTCAATAAACTCGACGCGCAGGCGCTTGCCGTATAGATCAGCGTCGAAATCAAACAAATGCACTTCTAACCAGCAGGCAGCGCCCTGTACTACGGGCCGCACGCCTAGGCTGGCAACGCCTTTGTGCTGCGTAAAGCCCTCGCCACTAACCCGAACCGCATACACGCCATAAAGCGGCGCGGGCGCATCTAGCCAAAGCAAATTCGCGGTAGCAAACCCAAGCGTGCGCGCCAGCTGCTGGCCTTGCACAACTCGGTTGGAGTAGGAAAAGTTGCGCCCTAATTTTCGATTTGCAGCGGTGAGATTGCCCTGCAGAATCAGCGCACGAATGGTGCTGGAACTCACGCGCTCACCCGCGTGCAGCACATCATCAACCACCACAACGCGGTAGCCATAACGTTGGCTCATCTCTTGCAGCGTCGCAACCGAGCCTTTGCGCTGATGCCCGAAGCGAAAGTCTGCGCCTACCCAGATCTCAGCCGGCGCCAGCTTATGGGTCAGCAGCTGGACGAATTGCTCAGGGCTCAGCTCAGTCAACGTCTGATTAAAGCGCGTCAGCAGCGTGATATCTAAACCTAAGCGCATTGATTCGATCAGTTTTTCCCGCGTACGCGTCAGGCGGAAAAACCCGGGCTGGCGAAAGTATTCACGCGGTAGCGGCTCGAAACTCAGCAGCACAGCTTGACAATTGAGCGTGCCCGCACGTTCTGTTAGCTGCTTAATCAGTGCCTGGTGACCCACATGCAGGCCATCAAAACCGCCCAATGCCAATACGCAGCTTTTTGCATGAGCGATTGGCTCGCCAGTTAAATCCCGATAAAGCTGCACTATTCGGTGCTCACGTTTGCGGGTTTATTTGCACTGGCTTCACCCGGATCAAGCAGCTGTTTTAATCGAATGCCGCCTAGCATTAAGGTACCCAAATAAACCACCGCGCCAACGCCGATTGCGCTTAGCAGCCAGCCAAATCGAATGGTGGCGCCTACACCGGCAAAACTCAGCGCAAAGGTGTCAAATAGCAGCATGCGCGCGCCCAGCAGCAAGGCGATTAGCGCCAACCCGGCCATAAAAAGCTGCGCTAAAAATAGCCACCAGCCAGGTTGGGGCATAAATACCGCCTGCTTGCGCAGCCAATAGAGCAGCAACAGCGCATTGACGTAGCCGGCAATCGCGCTCGCCAAACTAATTCCGACATGCGGCGCAGAAGTGTGCCAAACATGCATCATCAGCCCGACAAACAATGCGCACAACACCATATTAGTGACCATGCTGGCAAGTGCGGCTTTGACCGGCGTGCGGGTATCCATGCGCGCAAAAAAAGCCGGTGCTAGTACTTTCACCGCGATAAATGCAGGAAAGCCAAGCGCCAATGTTTTGAGGCTTAAGCTGGCCATTTCTACATCGCGTGCGCTGTATTTGCCATAGCCAAATACCGCCCAAACTAGCGCATCGGCGCATAGCACCATGGTGATGCAGGCCGGCACGCCAATAATCAGCGCGGATCTCAGCGCCCAATCGAGCGAACGCTGGTAGCCTTGATTGTCGTTTTCAACAAAACGCCTAGATAAGTGCGGCAAAATTACCGCCGAAAGTGCTACGCCAAACACGCCTTGGGGAAATTGCAGCAAGCGATCGGCGTTATTGAGCCATGAAACTGCGCCGACCATAATGGCTGATGCTATTGCGGTATCAACCAGCAGATTAATTTGCGCTACCGAGGCGCCGAACATAGTCGGCACCATGTTTTTGACAATTTTGCGCACGCCAGAATCCTGCCAGTTCCAACGAGGGCGCGGCAGTAGTCCCAGGCGAATCAAAGCGGGCACCTGCACCGCGAGCTGGATTACGCCGCCGAGTAATACGCTCCACGCCAAGCCTTTGATCGGCACATCGAACTTGTCGGCCAGTGTCAGTGCGCCGAAAATCATCGCAATATTGAGCAAAATCGGCGTTAAAGCCGGCACCGCAAAGCGCCCATGGGTGTTCAAAATTCCGGCGGAAAAGCCGCATAGTGAGACAAAAAACACATATGGAAAGGTAATGCGCAGTAAATCCACAGTGAGCGCAAATTGTGCCGGCTGCTTCCAATAGCCGGGCGCGAATATTGACACCAACACCGGCGCAATCAACACGCCAATGCCAGCCACCATCAGCAAAATAGCGCCCAACGTACCCGCCACGTGATCAATCAGCGCGCGCTTTTCCGCTGGTGTGCGATTCGTTTTGTAATCGCTCAATACCGGCACAAATGCGGTGGCAAATGCGCCTTCTGAAAAGAACTGCCGCAGCATATTGGGAATGCGAAAAGCGATAAAGAAGGCGTCAGTCAGCGCTGAGGCGCCAAAGATGCGGGCCACTAGGTGTTCGCGCAAAAAACCGAACAGCCTGGAGGTAAAGGTTAAAACGCTAACTAGCGCGGTAGATTTAAATAGTTTCATAGCCGGAGTTTCGCTGGTTTGCTGAAGCGTTGCCAGACAAAATTCATGCTTTGACTTGACGCGCTCGAGCCTTGCATTTATCTTCCCGCTCCTGCCGTTCCCTGATAGCTCAGCCGGTAGAGCAACGGACTGTTAATCCGTGTGTCCCAGGTTCGAGCCCTGGTCGGGGAGCCACTTTTAATCTAACGCAACCCCCGCGCTAGAGATGTCAGCATAAATGTAAGGCGAAACCAGCTAAGGTAAAACCTGGTGCGAGTTCTAATCGTCGCAAATAGCACATCGGTTTGAATCGCACTTAGGTGCTAATAAATTCGCACCGGATTCATCCGACTCGACTATCTTTGGGCGCTTAAATTTATTCGAGGATTGCGCATGTCAGCTCAATTGATCAAAACTGTCGGGTTAGCTAACGGCTCAGCTGACGTCGCCGCGCTCAGCCATTTAGCGCAACTACTTGGCTCAGGTTTCCAACAATCCAGCGCCGAACGCGCTTTTTACAGCCAAGACGTTTACCACGCGGGCGTGCAATGCGAAGCGGTGCTGCGGCCAAACAGTATTGAGCAGCTGCAAACGTGCGTGAGCATTTGCCATGCTGCGGGATTGACGATGGTTGGGCGTGGCGGTGGGCTGAGCTACACGGGCGCCTATTTACCGGTGCGCCCGAACACGGTTATTTTTGATTTATCAACGCTGGATGCTATCGAAGAAATCAATGAAACCGACGCATATGTAGTGGTGCAATGCGGCACGACCTGGGCCAAGCTTTATGAAGCACTGCAAGCACGCGGACTGCGCACGCCGTTTTGGGGGCCGCTTTCAGGTTTACGGGCCACCATTGGCGGTGCGATTTCACAAGGCAGTGTGTTTCTAGGCTCAGCGCGCTACGGCTCGGTGGGTGACAGCGTTTTGGCCCTGGAGATAATTACCGCAACTGGCCAGCGCATGCGAACCGGTAGCTGGGCTGCGGATGCCACCACCGCGCCGTTTATGCGCTACTTTGGCCCGGATTTGACCGGCCTATTTATCGGCGATGCGGGCAGCTTAGGCTTCAAAACCAGAGTCAGCCTCAAGCTATTGCCCGCGCACGCACATCAAGGTTTTTTGAGCTTTGAATCGACTGGTTTTGCGCCGATGGCGAATGTGATGAGCCAAATAACAAGGGCGGGTCTAGCAAGCGAGTGTTTTGGCTTTGATCCAGTACTGGCCGGTATGCGCATGCAGCGCGCGAGCTTGATGTCAGATGTGAAAACGCTAGGCCAAGTGCTCAAAACGCAAGGCGTGTTGGGCGGCCTAAAAGTAGTGGCAGCGGGTCGGCGCTTTTTAGACGTGTCTAAATTTTCCATGCATCTTTGTATTGAAGCCGATTCGCAGTCTGAGCTCAGCGCCCGGATGGAATCTGCGCGCAAAATGGCAAAAGGGCAGGTGCTTGAGATCGAAAATGCGATTCCCACCGTACTGCGCAGCCAGCCTTTTAGCGCGCCGAATACCATTTTGGGCCCCAAAGGCGAACGCTGGGTGCCGGTACACGGCGTTGTGCCGCCTTCGCGCGCGCAAGCAGCGTTCAATGCGGTAGATGCGCTACTTAATGCCGAGCGCGACGTGTTAAAGCGGCTCACGATTGAATTTGGCTATTTGCTGACAACTGTGGCGCAGGGCGGCTTTTTGATCGAACCGGTGTTTTATTGGCAAGATGCGCAAACCGAGTACCACAAACGCGTGGTCGAGCCGGAGTACCTAAAGCGCGTCAACAATTTTCCCGAAAATTTGCCAGCGCGCGCGAAAGTCGATGTGCTCAAGCGCCAGTGCGCTGATGTACTGCGAAGCTTTGGCGCGACGCACTTCCAGCTCGGCAAGTTTTACACCTATCGGCAAGCCCGTGATCCAGTGCAGTTGGCGCTTTTGGATGCGATTCGTAAGCAGCTGGACCCAAAGGATTTGCTGAATCCGGGGGCGTTGTGTTGAGGCAAAGCTTCAGCCAAATTTCGGCATACTTTCTGGCTTATTGCGAACGATTTCGAGGCTTTTATGCTGGACACCACGCTGCTGCGCGGCAAAATTTCTGAAACTGCTGAAAAGCTTGAAGCCACTCGTGGTTTTATTATCAACGTCGCTAGACTTGAAGCGCTTGAGAAGCGCCGCAAGGAAGTGCAAACAGATACAGAAAACCTTCAAAAAACTCGTAATGAATTGGCAAAAGCTATCGGTATGGCGAAATCCAAAGGCGAAACCACCGACACGCTGATGCAGCAGGCTAGTGCTATTCCCGATGCATTAAAATCGCTTGAAGCTGATCTAACTGAACTTCAAAATGAAATCCACACTTTAGCGCTCAATATTCCGAATATTCCCGATGCCAGCGTGCCGATTGGCGCGGACGAAACCGCCAATATCGAAGTTCGGCGCTGGGGCAGCCCAAAGCCGATGGACTTCACCGCAAAAGATCACGTTGAACTCGGACTGCGCGGGCAAATGCTGGACGCTGAAGCAGGCGCTAAACTATCCGGAGCTAGATTTACCGTGTTGCGTGCGGGCATGGCTAAGCTGCACCGGGCATTGGCGCAGTTTATGCTCGATTTGCACACCACTGAGCACGGCTACACGGAAGTTAATGTGCCGCATTTGGTGACTCGGCAAACCATGCAGGGCACCGGCCAGCTGCCCAAATTTGAAGATGATCTATTCAAAACCAGCGGCGAACATGAGCTATTTCTGATTCCGACATCGGAAGTCAGCCTCACTAACTTAGGCGCACAGCATATTTTTGAAGACAGCGAACTTCCCGTGCAGTTGACTGCGCATTCGCTGTGTTTTCGCGCCGAAGCGGGCTCCGCCGGGCGCGATACGCGCGGCTTTATTCGCCAGCATCAGTTTGAAAAAGTCGAGCTAGTGCATTTTAGCCGACCCAATGAGTCCATGGCGCAGCTCGAAAAAATGGTGCAGCACGCTGAAACGGTGCTGCAAAAACTCGAGTTGCCGTATCGCGTCATGGCGCTTTGCACGGGCGACATGGGCTTTTCTGCTGCCAAAACTTACGACTTGGAAGTTTGGCTACCTGGTCAGCAGGCTTTCCGGGAAATTTCATCGTGCTCCAATTGCGATAGCTTCCAAGCACGGCGCATGCTCGCACGCTACCGCAATCCAATCACTGGCAAACCGGAGCTTTTGCACACCTTGAATGGCTCAGGTTTAGCGGTCGGCCGTACGCTGGTGGCGCTGCTGGAAAATCATCAGCAAGTGGATGGCAGCATCCATATTCCAGTAGCGCTGCAGCGCTATTTTGGCGCGCCGGTTTTGTAAGCTAACTTGCAATTAGTTATGTCCAAAATAAATGCGACTGCTATCGAGCTAGCCGCGCAGGCACTGCGCCGTGGCGAGCTAGTCGGTATGCCGACTGAAACGGTGTACGGGTTAGCGGGCGATGCCAAAAATGAGTCCGCCATTCGCGCAATTTTTGCCTTGAAAGGCCGCCCGCCTGATCATCCGCTGATTGCGCATCTGCATTCGGCCGATCAGCTGCTGGACTGGGCCCATGCGCCGAATGCGCTCGCACTCAAATTGGCGAAGCAGTTCTGGCCCGGGCCGTTAACGCTGATCTTGAACAAAGCTGCGGGCGTCAGCGCGCTGCTTACCGGCGGGCAAAACAGCATTGGCGTGCGCGTGCCCGCGCACCCGGTTGCGCAGGCACTTTTGCGCGCGTTCGGCGGCGCATTGGCGGCACCTTCGGCAAATCGCTTTGGCCATGTTAGCCCGACGCAATTAGCGCATGTTCGAGAAGAATTTGGCGATGATTTACTGATTTTAGATGGCGGCAGCAGCGCGATTGGCATTGAATCGACCATCGTCGATGCGCGCACGCTAACCGCAAAAATTCTGCGGCCTGGATCAATTTCAGAGTTCGATATTTTGCGCTGTGCGAAGGAGTTTTTAACCTCCGTCGATGCATCTGAAAACAGTTTAGATTCCACGCCGGTGCGGGTTTCCGGCGCGCTCGCCAGCCATTACGCGCCACGCACACCTTGCACGCTGATTGAGGCGGTGCCGGAATCGCCGTCGAAATTTGCCGGTGCTGCAGTATTGGCACTTGATCATTTGCCTGCGGGTTTTGACGGCATTGCCTTGCCCAGTAATCCTGCGGCATACGGCTTCGGGCTTTACGATGCGCTTCGCCAGTTAGATCGCCTTTCGCTTCGCCGGATTTATATTGTAGAACCACCAAAAACTGCCGATTGGGTGGCTATTTGGGATCGGCTTAGTCGGGCTTGTGCTAGCTAAAAACGAATCATAAGTTTGATTCGCACCTATCCAAACTCATTCAGCCATACGTTTTAACTTGCTCTGCTACTATTTCGGCTTTAATGACACCTGTGGAGAATCACTCAATGCGTATTGCTTTAACTTTGCTGGCACTGGCCGCTGCTGCCTTATCGTTTGCCCAAACCCCAGCCGCACCCATCGCGATTGCGCCGTCCGCTGAACCAGTGGTTCCAAGCGTGCCTATGCCGCCGCCTAGAGTTTTGCTTTCGACCAGTATGGGGGATATTACGATTGAGCTGTTGCCGGATCGCGCACCGATTACCGTGGAGAATTTTTTGGGCTACGTGCGCACTGGGCAATATGACGGCACCGTGTTTCACCGGGTTATTCCTGATTTTATGATTCAAGGTGGCGGCTATATGACCAGCCTGGCTTATAAGCAAACTCGCGAACCTATCAAGAATGAAGCCAATAACGGCTTAAAAAACTTACGCGGCACGGTGGCGATGGCGCGTTTGGGCGATCCAGACAGCGCCAGTTCGCAGTTTTTCATTAACGTAATGGACAACGCACAGCTCAATTATACCGGGCCACAAGATGGCCGAACCTGGGGCTATGCGGTGTTTGGCAAGGTCGTGAGCGGCATGGAAGTCGTAGATAAAATTCGCTACGTACCCACCAACAATGAAACGCCTGATTTCCAAAATAAACCGGTCGAATCTGTGGTGATCCAAAAAGCGACGATTGTGCCGCCTCCGAGCACGGAAATCGTGCCTGAAGTGCCCGCTACCCCAGCCGCGCCGGTCAAAAAATAGTTAAGTCCAATCTACCAATGCAACTCGCCAAGGACATAGGGCTCGCATCTGGGCCGTCTGTCGGGCAGGCACCTGCGCAGGCGCTGTATTGCATTTCTGACTTACATTTGAGTAATGCGCAGCCGGCGCTAACTGCGCTGTTTGAACAATTTATCCAGCAAATTCAAGCAGATTGTGTAGAGCTTTGGATCTTAGGCGATCTGTTTGAAAGCTGGCTGGGCGACGATGATGATTCGGCCGTGGGTACTATCGTCGCTCAGCGTTTGCTTTTACTCAGCCAAAACGGCGTACGAATCAAGCTTTTGCAGGGCAATCGAGATTTTTTAATCAGCGCAGCGTTTGCCAGCCGATGTGGAGGCGTGTTGATTGCTGATGAAACTGCCCTGAGTTTTGCCGGCTTTAACCTGCGTGTGTTGCACGGAGATAGCGCCTGCACGGATGATTTGGCCTATCAAAGCTGGCGTAAAACTTCGCGTACACGCGAGTGGCAGACATCTTTTTTAGCGAGGCCGCTTGACGATCGCAAAGCCTTTGCCAAAGCGGCGCGCACGCAATCGAGCGCGCACCAAAAAACCTTAGCGCCAGCGATTTCTGATGTATCAGCGAGCGCCATTGCGCAGCTGCACCAGCGCTATCCGGGCGAAATTTTATTGCATGGGCATACGCATCGGCCAGCAATTCACCGAGGTGAGTTCGGCGTTCGTGTTGTGTTGGGCGATTGGGGCCCAGAGCCGTCATGGCTAAAAATTACAAGTGGGCAAATTGAGTTACAAGCTGGGGGAACGGCAGTATTTTATTGAGAGTTAAGCTCGTTGTTCCAATAGCCCATCAGAGAGCTAACTATTAGCGCGCGTCCTCAACCAGTAATGAAAAATTTCAGGCGCAATGGCTTTTAGCTTTAGCCGTAAGGGAATGGAATCGCGTGCGCCATTAAGCATTTGACACGCGCGCAAAAGCTCAGCACAAGGGCGCATATTAGCATCGTCGGGCGCTGGCCAAGGAATGCCGTAAAGCGCGGAAAATCCAGGGAAGCGACGAACATCATCTGAGCAATCTAAGCTGCAAAACTGTTCCCAGCGGGCGGCAAATCGCGGATGCGTCGCAAGTGCCATTTCAGCCTGTTCGGGCCAGTCAAAACAAAGCGTCAGCCAGTGCCCGAGTGCGTTCGATTTTGCTGCCTCACTTTGGTTTACGTCGTCATAGGTTAATGCAAGTGCGGCGCAAACATTAGCCCAGAGTTCCAAGCGAATGGGGCAGGTTTTTGCACTTGCATCGCGCGCTAGCACGCTATTCGCTAGCGCAGGCTCGTTTAAATCAAACCAGATTTGCGCCGCATAAGCGTCCGGCTCTGCTGCATCAAACTCATCTAATTCAGAACTCATGGCCAGCGCTTTAAACTGCATGTTGATCAATGCAATGACGCCCGAGCCAACAAACCTTATTAGAGCCGGTTTGTTATCGGCTAGCCAACGGAACTGGCTGCGTGCGCAAAGATCTACCGATGTGCTGCGAATAAACTGCACAGCAATACTCGCGTCTTCCAAGGCGCTGCACCTCTGTAATTGCGGCGCACCCTGGAGGTTTGCGCCCTGGAGGTTTGCGCCCTCGAGGTTTGCGCCCTGGGTGGTTTTGGCATCAAACTCCATGGCAATGGTTTGCGCCGATTGGTAGAAAGTTTGCGCAAACTCAATAGATCCGCGAAGAATGGCCAAGCGCAGCCCATTGAGCGCTTGATCGAGTGGTGAATGCAAGAACAGATCAAACTGTGGTTGATCTTGGCTAGATAAATCCGGCTGCGATAAATCCACCCAATAATCATCAAGCTGCGGCCCGCTTATCGGCGTTTCGCACACGAGTTCTCTGGCCTTTACCGGCGCTGCTTGCCTTGTGTAAGCCGCAGAATCGCCGAATAAATCAAGCTGCGGATGTTGTTTGGCCGGCATCGTAAATTACGATGCTTTTTGCCGACTAATCCAGGCGTCGATTTTCGTTTCCAGCACGTCGAGCGGTAACGCGCCGTCTTTTAGCATTTCATTGTGGAACGCGCGTACGTCAAATCGGGTGCCGAGCGCTGTTTCGGCCCTTGTGCGTAGCTCGCGAATTTTAAGCTGGCCGATTTTGTACGCCAGTGCTTGCCCGGGTATGGCCATGAAGCGCTCAGTTTCGCTGATTGCGCGGGTGGGTTCGGTAGCGGAGTTTGCATACATATATTGCATGACTTGCTCGCGGCTCCAGCCTTTGGCGTGTAGGCCGGTGTCAGCGACCAAGCGAATGGCGCGCCATAAATCGGCTTCCAGTGCGCCGAAATACATCATTGGATCACGATAGACGCCGAGCTCTTTGCCCAGTGATTCCGAGTAAAGGCCCCAGCCTTCGCTAAAGGCAATTTCACCGCCAAATCGCCGAAATTTTGGCAGCGTTGCAGATTCTTGCTGCAAAGCAATTTGGAAGTGGTGCCCGGGCGTGGCTTCGTGTAAGTACAGACTTTCCAACGCGCGCATCGGGCGAGCGCGCAAGTCAAAGGTGTTGACGTAAAAAATGCCGGGGCGTGAGCGATCTTCTGGCGCGCGTTGATAACTGCCGGAGCTGCTCGACGCTGCGCGAAACGCTTCAACTGGGCGAATTTCAAAATCACCTTTGGGCTTTAAATCAAATAGTCGCTCAAGCCGGGGCTCGACTTCTACCCGAAATGCTCGGTAAGCATCCAAAAGCGCGCGTTCACTGGCGAATGCCTGCTTCGGGTCGCCTTGTACGTGCTTAAAAAATGCCTGCAAATCGCCTTCGAAATTGAGCTCACGCATCACACCTTGCATCTGGCCATGTATGCGAGCGACTTCATCAATGCCGATTTGATGAATTTGTGCGGGCGTTAGCGTGGTCGTAGTGCTTTCACGTACTTGATAGGCGTACCACGCTTCACCATTCGGAAGGCCGACTAGGCCCGCGCTATCACGCGCTTTCGAGAGATATTCGTCTTTGATAAAATCGTGCAGCTTGCGATAGCTCGGTATCAGCTGCTGGCTGATGAGGCTAGTGAACCGCGCGCGCAAACGCACTTGTTCAGCGCTCGAAAATTCTTTTGGAAACGCTTTGACAGGGCTGTAAAACAAGCTCTCTTCGGGCGTGATGACCAGCTGTTGCGCAAGCTGCGGCAGCGTTTTTTGCATCAATACTTTGGGTTGCACGACACCCAGCGCCATGCCTTCTTGCATATTAGCGATGGCTTGATCCACCAATACTGGAATTTGCCCTGCGCGTTTTAGCCAATTGTCGTAATCTTGCACGGTTTTAAAAGGCTGCGAGTTGGTGCCGCTGCCCAGCAAAACCAGCTGATTAGCAAACGAATAAAATTGATTAATGGCTAGCAAGTGCCGAGGAAATTGCTGGCCTGCCAAATCGCTTTCGCGCGCGCGCTGGAAAATCTCCGCACTTAATTGGTCTTGCCCGCTTAATGTGGCTTTGGCGCGCAGCGTTTTTACCGCTTCTAAATAGCGCGCAGTAAGCGCATTACCGGCATCGCGATGCGCTTTGGCTAAGGTATTGGGCAATAAATCGTTATAGCGCGAATCGCCCTGCTGCGTGGCGCGCAGTGGGTTGAGCTTGAGAGTTTCCTCCCAATAATTTTCGTACAGTGTGTTTAGCTGCGCCGCCACGTCTTGGGCTGATGCAAGCGGTATTTCCGCAGGTTTTGTAGCATCTGTGCGCGCAGCCTGTGGTTGCTCAGGTGCACTTGAGCAGCCAGTGAGCAGCAGCGAAGGTGCGGTCAATGTGGCGCAAAGCAGCGCTAAGCCAAGATAAGTCGAGTTGGGCTTCATAAGTTTCTCAATAGGTCAAACGAGCAAATTTGTGCGGCTATTGTCGTGAAAAGAGGATGAAAAACGAGTGCAGATTAGACCTGACTCGCTGTGATTTAGTCGAATTTGCCGCATCGTTTTGAAACACGTCTGTTCAAATCGTGATGCAATTTACTCGCAATGCCCTTCGATCACTAAAACAAGGGTGGTACACCTTAGAAACTACGCTATGCTTTTCGTAACTATGGGTTTAAGGCACAGATAATGTTGATGAAAACGTTGTTGCGATTATTCGCGAGTACGTCATTTTTGCTAGTGACGAACGTGCAAGCTGGCGTCAACACCTGGACGCCATTCGGGCCAGAAGGTGGCAATGCCTCCGACGTTCAATATCCGCGTACAGATCGGCTCTATGCAGTAGGCGGCGCGATCATTTATTTAAGCGATAACCAAGGCACGGATTGGCGTCCGATCATGAACGGTCTACCGCAATCGCCAGCTTTCTCGATTAAATTGGCGGCATCGATCAGTAACGCCGATGTGGCATACGTGGTGTTTCAATCAGATGATCAAGTGAGCTTCCAACGGGTGTTTAAAACCACTAACGCAGGTTTGCGCTGGGCCCGGATTCCTTTCTCACTACCGGGCGCTGCCACGATACGGGATTTGAGCATTGATCCAACGGATTCAAATCGAATCACGATAACGACGAGCGAACCTGGCAGTGACGGTGTGTCGATTAGTGAAGATGGCGGGGCAGTGTTTTTCAATCCTACCGTTGGCGGTGGTTATCCGCAGGGCGCAACGTCCAGTACGTTTAGTGCGACTCGCCACGGCCTTGTGGCCTACGCCGCGTTGAGGGCGACGGTGGCGGCCGGCGTTTTGCAAGTGTTTCGAAGTGGTGATGGCGGTAGGACGTGGGCTGCCACCAGCGGTGCATTGCCTACCCCGGTTTCGCAGCTTTCGCGAATACGCACCGCGCCATCAAATTCGGGCGTGGTTTACGGCAATGTGTATGACCGACCAGATCCTTGCATTGATCCGTGCCCAGAATCGGCGGTGACGGTCAATGGAGGCGGAAGTTGGACGATTCGCGGCTCGCTCATCTCACCGCCATGGATTAGCCCAAGCAGCGCGAATCTCGTTTTGGAAGCGTTTTACCCAGGTACGGTATCCGTTTCTAGCAATAATTCGCTAAGTTACTCGCCACTTTTCAGTGGCACTACTCTGTTGAGCCGAGTTGCAGCAGCGCCGACTTATCCCACTACGCCGACGGTTTTCGCATCTTCGTTTACTTCAGGCATCTTTCGAACGACCAATAATGGCACCAGTGTTTCCCGAGTTAACGAAGGTTTTTCTGGCAAAACGATTGCCGCATTAGCAATTTCAAGAGGCGGCGGCTCGGGAATTAATCCGAACTACACGCTGTTTGCCGGCGCGGATTCGGATTTTGTTAGTGATGGCGTCAATACAAGGTTTATTCCGAGCCTCACTGGGCCTGATCCGTGGATTGAAAGAAATGTCGCAAGCCTCGCTTCAAATGGAGTGGTGGCACTGGCTACTGATTTAACCGCCAACACGCACGCTTATGCAGGGGATAATTTCAATCGATTTTTGCGCAGCGTTAATAATGGGGTGAGCTGGGCTCAAGTATCCACACCCGGCGCAGGCATCGGCAGCGTGCATACCATTGCCTTAGACCAGCGATCTTGCACAACGCCGCCGGTGAGCGGAATTTGCACAACCGGCCCGCTGCAAACCATCTACATCGGCGGTAACAATAGCCCGAACGCGATTTTTGGCAGCACGGCGTTTGCGATTTACAAATCTACCAATGCCGGGGTTTCGTTTGCGGCGGCGTCGACGGGCATTAATCGACCTGCGCTGAGCACGCTGACGCTGCGCGTGACTGACACAGCCGTTGATCGCAGCAACACGCCCATTGTGTACGCCGCAACCAGCTTGTTTGGCACTGGTAGCATTGGCACCACTGCGAGCGGTGTTTATAGAAGCCTCGACGGCGGCTCAAACTGGACGTCCATTAATAGCGGCTTGCCGGTAATCCCAGGCGGTGGCGTCAATACCATCCACAACGTGACTTCGATCGCCGTGGCGCCCGATAACAATGCGGTGCTGTACGCTACCGTAGTCAGTAATTTGGCGGCACCAAGCACTGTTTCTGGCATCTACAAATCTACTAACGCGGGCGTTAGTTGGGTGCAGACGGGTTTGGCGCGCCGAGCGGTGCGCGATATTGTGATTGATTCAAACGACAGCAGTAAAATTTTCGTGGCGATATCTGGTACTGGCGCTAATCCGGGCGGGGTAGCGCGCTCATTGGATAGCGGAGCAACGTGGAATGCGATTTCGACCGGCTTGCCCTCGGGCGGTGCGTTTAAACTAGCGTCGCGCGGCTCGCAGCTTTATGCAGGCACGATTGCGGGTGTATTTGCCTTTTTTCAGGGCCCAGATGTTGATCTAGATAACGTCGGTACCAGCGTTGAGGACGCCGCGCCCAATGGCGGTGATCTTAATGGCGATGGCATAGCCGACAGCACCCAAAGCGATTCCGCATCTTTCTTGATTAAAACTATCGACGATGATAATGGTAATCGCCAAAGCATTTTTGGGCGCACGAACTATGGCAATGCGGATACCGTCGAGGAAAAGCCAGAGCGCAGCGGGGCCATCGCTTTGGGCGGCTGTGATCAGCTCAACAATACCTTTGGGATTGACCCTGAGGTGTATCCGATAGATTTAGGCGTATCGGGTTTTGTCTATGACGCTACCGATCTGGGCTTGGTCAATGTCGAGCTGAATAACTGCGCGAGTGCGGTTGTTGATATCAAGTTTGACGACGGAAATTTTGTTGATCCTGTTAATTGGAAATGGCGCAACTACAGTCCTACCACGCCCGGGGATAACAATACTTTTTCCTGGTACACCTTTGCTGGCGCGCAGCGGCTCAACAACACAACATGGCGCTTGACTATCAACGCGAACCAGCTTGGCGTATATCGAGCAGATACTAATTCGATTTTGCTGCGCGGCGGCCCGGCATTTTTCCCAGAACGGGTTTTTACCGGCGGATTTGAAGACTGATTTTGGGCTGTTTCAAATCGTAAAGGGAGATCAATCGGGGCGCCACACCCTCTCCCCCAACCCCTCCCATCAAGGGAGAGGGGAGCCTATTCGGGCTTTGATTGAGACTTAAGGCGGTTTTAGCCTCTTCGTATCAGCGGTCGGATTTAGCCCCTCTCCCTTTATGGGTTGGGGACAAGGTGTCGGGCTTGGCTCAAAGCCAGAAGTTGGCTTTAGTGAGCTGGGACGCATCAATCTGATTCATTTCCAACGGCAACGTCAGCATGGTTCGCACTCCAAATAATCCGCTAACATACGGGCTTAAATTAAGCGGAGCGGGTATGAGTCAACATATACGAGTACAAGATCAGAGCGGCGTGCGCACTATTGCGTTTGCTCGGCCTGAGAAGAAAAACGCCATCACGCGGGAAATGTACGCGCGGCTGGTTTCGGCCTTGAATGAAGCGCAGGAAAATCCTGAGATCAAAGTCGTGCTGTTTACCGGAATGGGCGATGTGTTTACCGCAGGCAACGATCTGGGCGATTTTGCCAGCGCACCGCCAACAGGTGGAGATGCGCCAGTATTCCAGCTGCTTAATTTGCTGCCGGTATTCAAAAAGCCAATGCTAGCGGCGGTGCCGGGCATTGCCATCGGGATTGGCACCACTTTGCTATTGCACTGCGATCTGGTTTACGCATCTGAATCAGCGACTTTTAAAATGCCGTTTGTTGACTTGGGCTTGGTGCCCGAAGCGGGCAGCAGTCAAATTTTACCCGCCATGCTAGGCCATACCAAAGCTGCTGAGCTGTTGTTGCTGGGTGAAAGTTTTGATGCGCACACCGCGTGCGCGCTTAATATCGTCAACAAAGTGCTGCCCGCAGCCGAGCTTTTAAGTTTTGCGCGCGGCAAAGCGAAAATTTTGGCGGCCAAGCCAACAGAAGCGCTAATCGCTAGCAAAGCGCTGATGAAGCGGGCGCCAGAGAGCTTGGTTGAGCGCGTCAACTTTGAAGCTAAAATCTTTGCTGAGCGTTTGCAAAGCGAAGAAGCTAAAGCGATATTCGCTGCATTCTTCGCCAAAGCGTAGCTAGCTAATTATGTCTATGACACCGGGTGAGATGTTCCGAATGCTGCACGAGCTGCGACAAGCGCATCGCGATTTAGATCAAGCGATTGCCGAGCTTGAAAAAGCCAAAGGCGAAGAGCTGGCGATCAAGCGCCTAAAAAAACGCAAGCTCGTGCAAAAAGATCAAATCGCCTGGTTGGAAGATAAGCTCATTCCAGATGAGCCTGCTTAGCCGCTGACCAATGGATTACAGCGGTTAGTGATCGACGATCAGGATATGAAGAACGACGAGATCGTGTCTCCAATTTAGTAACGAGCCCTCAGTCGCTTGCATGATAACGTTCCATAGCCTTCTCGAACGAGATAAGTGGCGTGAGGATAGTTCCATCCTTGGCCAGAGCGCCGACAGGCGCGCTGTATGTGGCTTTACTAACGTTCGGGTTAACAACGAGGTCGAATTTGGAATCAATGAAAAAGTAGTGCGCGCAACTAACTTACAGCCCATTCGACTGCAATCTTTCCCACTTTAGCGAGGACAGCCTCATGCCTCGCTTCTACCTTTTCCGTGTATTCGCCGCTGTCGAAATAGGCTGCAATGATGATTGGGTTTTTGCCAGGCGGAAAAGTAATAGCGACGTCATTGCACTTATTGGTCGTCCCCTGGTCGCGCCCAGTCCCAGTCTTATTCCCACTACGCCATTCAGTGGGGAGCCCGGCTCGCAGCCGCCTAGTACCCGTGCTTGTATTTCGAGTCCACTCCAGAAGTCGTTCGCGCGAATCGTGCTGTAAAATACTACCCGTCAGAATGCGCCTGACAAGCTGCGCATAAGCAAGCGGTGAGGTGGTGTCGCGAGTATCGGCGGAAAGAACCAAGCCTAGATCCGGCTCATAGCGATCAAGTCGGGTCACCGTATCGCCCATTTCTCGTAACTTCGTGGTGACAGCCTTAGGGCCGCCCAGACGCTTAACCAAAAGGTTGGCGGCAACGCCATCGCTCATTTCTTGAGCAGCTTGCGCCAAAGTGGCAACACTCAGCCCGCCCTCGGCGAGGTGCTTTCTTGTAACCGGTGCCCAAGGGAGAAGATCTGCCTCTGAATAGGGCAGTATCTCATCTAGATTCAAGCGCCCATTGTCTGCCTCGCGCAGGCAGGCGGCAATCATAGCCAGTTTGAAAGTCGAACACATAGCAAAGCGTTCGTTAATGCGATTACCGCTGATCTCGCCTGTAACCGTGTCGAGCAAACAAACGCCGAGGCGCGCCTGTCCCACTTCCAACACCCGAAGCCGCTCGGCGGCATCAAAGCGGCGCGTAGCAGGTTCTGCAGCAACAGGCATTGCCAAAATTGTGCTCGCTGCCATGGACGTAATCAAAAAGTCGCGTCTTTTGAACATTTAAGTGATCCTATTGTGGGTATTTGATTTTCATGGGCAAGATGGGCAAATTTGGTTGCTACCCTTTTTCAGTTGACTCTATCGGCAAGCAACCCATCTGCCGGAGTAGCTTCTTGCCAAAGGCAATCCGCTGTTGGCGATCATCTATTTTCGACAGATTGACCTTTAGCGCGAAACTACAGCTTAGCTGCGGGTTCTGGAGATTCTCTACAAAGCCGATCCACCATCCTAGTCCTGCGCCTTGACTAGGTAGGGATGTGCCGGTTTTGCTATAGATTTCGAACTGGGCGTTGGTTTGGGACGGTTCCAATAGCGCTTTTTTCACGGCCTTTAGGTGCGCAGGCTTGATCGGCAGCTGGTTCATCTGTAAGCGGTGCATCCAATCAACTTGTTGAGCGGTATTGATCAAAAAAACGCCGTCATGCCAGGCCAGTTTGGGATCAACGCCCAGCTGCAAATTGCCGTATCCCAGCTGGCGCACCCAAGCGGCAATACGAGCTCGGCCGATGCGTTCGGCTAGCACTTGAAAATAGCTTTCCGACGAAGTCTGCATCGCGTCGCGCAGCGCCATATCGTTCTGCCATTCTGGGCGATTCGGATACGGCTTGCGATTCCATGGCACGATCTCGTCTGCACTTTTGAGCTCGCCAGTCTGTAGAGCGACCAATGCCAAGAACACTTTGAAAGTAGATGCTGGCGAGCTGGCCAGCTGCGCATCTTGTGCGCCGTGCCCTATCGTCAGCTGTTGACCCGTTTTAGTAGCGAAAGAGCCCGTGTAGCCGGCAAAGCGAAACTGCTGCGCCACGCCGCTTGCCGCGTTCGGTACTGGCGCGTTCTTTGCGGCAGGCACAGTTGCTTCTGCGCTGCGGGCAGCTGCTACGCCACAGCCGAAAATTGCGAATAGGCTCAGTGGGCGAATAAAGTGCGCCAATACCAAGGGTAAAAACTGACTCCCGAGCGGGACGGGGGAAAATAGACTCATTTGCTGCAATCTCCTGGAATGTGATCGCTGCTGTGCGTTTGCAGCAGGCATGCATACGCTAGTCGCATTGCATCGCTTCCGACAGGGCACCCAAGTTGATGCATTCGTCACGCTCGTCACGATTGTCACGCATGTAACGACTGTTACGTAGTGAGTCTTTGCTGCGACAATAGCTAAGTCTTACGGCCAAGCAGGTTAGCGCATGATCAATATCGAACTACGCCATCCAGCGTCTATCAATGGCAAGCCGACTAAGCCGCAAAGCCTGTGGCTACTGCTGGCACTGTGGCAGTTAGAAGCGGAGCGCGCGCGCGTGCTTGCAAGCGCGCCGGCGCTATTGACGGTGGCGTGTTTACAAGCACAGTTTCCTCATATCAAACATCTGCGCATGCTGATTACTAGAGCATTCGTTGACTTTCGCGCGTGGCAGCTCGACATTGGCTGGGGAAATGATTTTTCCGTACATCCCGACATACGCTCAACGCGCAATCGCAGCCAAGGGCCGTTTTGGCTGATGCCCGGCGTATTTGAATCCATACGGGTGCAATTGAATGGCAAGGCGGCTACGGTTGCGCAAGTGCGTGACTATTTACAGATCAGAAGCAACATCGCGGCACAGCAGCCCTTGACGGCTGCACCGGCAAAAGTGGCAAATTCCAAAAGCGCGCAAGCCAGTGCGGAATTTTGGCGCGCGTTTGCGATCGCCAAGCGCGAGCAGCAGGACGGTCATTTGATTGTTGACGGACAGCAGGGGGCTTTGGCCGGCTACAGAATGACAGAACGTCTGGCACAGCACCCAAGGCAAACCGCATTCGCATTGTTGCAACAGGCGATGGTTTGGCGGCGCGCTGGCAACCCTGATGCGGCGCTCGCCGTGTTGAAGCAACTGCCGATGCAAACCAAACGCTTCGAGGATGGCCAGTGGATCAGCGCCATGGCGATGATTGTGCAAGCATGGTGCGCCTATGCGCATCGTGAAGTCCGTGCGGCGGCGCGCATCTTGTTAAAAGCCGAACAGGATCGCCAGCTTAGCGCAGCGTTTGCACATCACCCGCGCGTACAGGCAGAACGCGCAAATCTAAAAGCGCTGCTATTTCGCGCCGCAGCATTGGACAGCCAGCGCAGCATTGCCGAGCGCGAGCGATCCGCCGATCAAGCATTGGATCATTATCACCAGGCGCTCGATTTAGCATCGGAGGCCGAGCTGTTTGACGCCGCAGCTTCTGCCGCTAGCAATTTAGGCTGGTCGATTTGGCTGTTCGTGCGCTGCAAATTAGCCATCGTTACTGTCAAAGTGGCATCCGCCGAAGCGCGCAACAGCCCGTCAAAAAACCCCAGCAATGACGCACAGCAGCAAGCGATGCGTTGGATTGCGTTGGCGAATTTGCTCAGCGAACAGCACGGCAGTAGCGGCGGGTTTTGGAATCAGATCTATCTGCTGCGTGTGGCGCGCGACGGAGGCATGCAAAAAAAGCCGGCTAGCCTCGCAGTATTTCAACAGTGGCCAGTGCTCAGCTTTGAGGAGTACGCCCAGCAATTTGCGCCGCAAACATCTATCACGCGCGGCAGGTCGTGGTTGCAAATTGTGCGTGCGTTACACACGGAAGTGGAACTCGGCAGCCTGCAGGTTGACGCACTGCAACGCTGCAATGTGTTGTTGGAGTTGGCCTGGTATGAAGCGTACGACGGCGAGGTAAAAGCGGCACGCGCTGCCGTCGCACGCCTGCAAAAACGGCTGCCCGAGCTGGTGGTGACAGATCGGGCGTTTTTTCGCCAAGCGTTACGTGGCCTGCCGATTTAATAGATTCGGTTCGAACGATAAACGTTCTAAGTGATCGCTAGCAGCGAATGTTACGCCAGTGAGTCAATTGTCCTGCTACCGCGTGAATGCATCACGGCGCCAATCCCAGGTTTTGACAATAGCGGCCCGCAGCCCTATGGCGATAAAAGCTTTGACGCGTATGGCGTTGCCGACACCAGCTTCTGGTACCCGAGGGAAATTCCAGGTTTTGGTTGCCAGCAAGGGCTGAGATTGGACCATTTTATTGCGCGCTTTAAGTCCTCTGGCGGACTCGATGGTCCAAGCTACTTTAGGGCTTGGTTTAGCTGCAGCCCCGCATACAGTGATGGTAAAAACGGCAGCTGGAGTCTGGCGAGCATGACCTGAATTAGCTTAGCCAGATTTCTGAGTTAAGCTTAAAGCGAAGAACCGAATTTTAAAATGCTGCGGCGTGCAGCTTAAACCAAAACATGAAGTTACTTTCAAAAGAACTACTCAGCCAGTTTGTCGCCTGCATCGAGGGCGATCCCTATATTGGTATTTCCCAGATCAACCCGTATCGGATGGATTTCTTTTTTTAGACTTGACTGGACTAGCCATGCTTTGCCGGGCATCTGAAGCGGCGAACGTTGTCGAGAACATTTGTTTTATGGCGGGTAAGTGGCGCACTGCGAGCTTTGGCGACTTTCGATCCTATGTGAGGAATTTTTCTGGTGAGCAACAGGCAATCTATCTCATCAATCTTTGCTGGGCATTGCGCGATCTTGGTTGGAATGTTGACGCCGTGAACCTCTGCGAGAACGCGCTGCAACAGGCTTATATCGCACTTTGCCCGATCGAGTCAGACTAGCCAAGCTTTTAGCTCTATTCTGATTAACTTAACTTGGGCAATTTCCTCCCAGAACGCCAGTCACTACCCAACAATCGCATGCGGCACAAATCTGGCGGAATCCCTTGTGATTAAGCCAGAATCTTCGCGCATGCCCAAACCTGCGGGCGTGTCGGCGATGATCCAGGCACCGACTACCGCGCGCCATTCGTCAAATTGAGGCAGTGCATGGTAGCGCTGGCGAATAAAGCCGCCGTCGGCGTAGGGCCCGGCTTGACTGGCATGGGTGCCATCTGGCGCTATCAGCTGCACGTTTGCGCCTTCTCGAGAATGCAATGGTTTGCGGACCCAGCCTTTGGATAATGCGGGTTCGTCTGCTTTTTCAAAATAGGCTTCTAGCAAGTTCGGGTGGTTCGGGTAGCGCTGCCATAGCATCGGCAGTACGCCTTTATTGGACAAGATGGCTTTCCACGGCGGCTCGAACAGCTGGAGCTGGCTATCGGGTAGATAGGGGCCAAATTCTTCCCGAAATAGGTGCTCTAGCGGGTATAGCTTGAACATTGATGTGATGACACGATTATCCAGATCGGTAAATCGGCCACCGACGGCAATGCCGATATCTTCAATGTCAATCAGCTCGGTGCTGATGCCGGCTTGCGCTGCGCAATCACGCAAATAGAGCACGGTGCCGCGATCTTCAAGATGATCTTTTACCGATGCGAAATACAGCGGCTGCGGTAAGCCGTTCGCTAACTTACTAAATGCGGCGATCAGCAATTCTTGAATCGCATTGTATTGATCGGCAGCTTTTGGCAAATCGCCGCGCGCTATGATTTGCTCCAGCCACAGCCACTGAAAATAAGCTGCTTCATACAAGCTAGTAGGCGTATCGTAATTTAACTCCAGCAGCTTGGCTGGGCCGGTACCGCTGTAAGAAAAATCCATGCGACCATACAGGTGTGGGTGGCGCTCATGCCAGCTGCGCGCAATCCAATCCCAGTAAGGCTCTGGAATTTCAAGCTGGCGCAAAAGCGCCTCATCTTTGACGACTTCATCAACCAACGTCATCGCCAGCTGATGCAAAACTGCCGATGGCGCTTCGATGTCTTCCTCAATTTGCTTGAGCGTGAGCTGGTAGTAGGCGTCTTCCACCCAATACGGCGCATCGTCAATCGTGTGAAAATGAAATCCGAGCTGGCTTGCTTGAGCGCGCCAGGCCACGCGCTCCGGAATGGCTATGCGGCGCATGCTAGCCGCCCCATCCACCGCGCGCTGATGCGCTGGAGCCAAAGCCGGAGCGGGACATGGTTACCGCACGAGTAGGTGGCACCGCAGTAGATTTGCGCACGGTCACAGCGCCACTGCGATTCCCGATTTGGGTGTTGTCTGCGGTGCGCCACTCGGTTGAGCCCGCAGTGCGATAAAGCGGCTGGGCACTGTGGCCGCCGGGCGTTCTTTGCCAATTACCCGCGCCGCCTTGCATCATCGAGGCAATCATATAGCCGGTCATAAACGGCATAAAGTAGCCGCCCGATTGCACATTCTGCTGGCACTGCCCGCTGCCAAAATCGGCCTGACAGTCTGCATCAGAAAAATAACGCGGCGCAGTCGCAGCGTGTGCAACTTCCGCCTTTGCATAATCTTCCCGGCAGGTTTGCTCGGGCAAGTTAGCTGCAATAATGCACTGCTGCACCGATTCGTATATCAGCGCGGGCCGCTCTTCTTCGCAGCCAATCAGCAGCATCGGTGCTGCGCCTAAAACAGCTAACTTGAGTACCTTTGAGCGCTTCATGGCCGCCTCAATAGTTCATGCTGGCGGCGTTGAGCGCGCCGACCGCGACCGATGCAAACGCGACAAACACGCCGCTCGCCATTTCGTCGTTGGCAATGCGCTGGCCCAAATCGCGAATAAAAATACGCAGACTAAAGAAGGTCGCAATTTGCACCACAAACGCTACCGCGCCCCACAAAACGCAGTCAATTACGCTGACTGAGTTTGAAATGGCCGAAACCAGTGGCAGCACAAAGCCCAGCAAACTGCCGCCAAAAGCGACCGCGCCAGCTGACTTGTTCGCCTTAATCAGCGCGAACTCATGGTGTGGCGTCAGCTTGCTATAGACAAAGCCAAACACAATCAGCAGCGCTACCGACACGCCAAAATAGGCCAAAAATGCCGGTAGTCCGGCAAGGTAGTGATTTAACACGGGCAAGCTCCAAGGTAAAGCGGATGAGAACTAGATTATTTCTAGGTCGGCTTGACTGACATCAACACCGATAGAAAACACAACACAAAAATCATTAGGACCCGAATCTTCAACTGAGATCAGCAGATATTCTAAACGCTCTGAATTTGGAATCTCGCGCTGATACAGCATGGCATAGTGCGTTAGATCGTAATCGCTTGCGGCCGCATTTGTTTTAAAAACATGCTCGTCAAACACCACTGGCGGGGAATAAACGTCTGCGGCATCGCCCCAGACGCGATCAAAGCGCTTGCCTTGCAGCTGAACATGACTGCGGCCAAGCTCCGAGCCTTCTTTGAGCCACGCCTCTAACGCCGCGCGGGTGTTCGGGTGCTTAGTTTCAACAAACTGGAACAGCTTGATCTCATCCACCGTGCCGGCCTGCATGCTGACTTGAATAAAAGCATCATCGCTCAAGTAGAAGCGGTGTAGCTCAGCGCCCTGGCCTAAATCAATATGGCCGCGCGATTCAATGACCTGATTACCCGGCGGAAGCTGAAATAGTAGTTCGGAACCTAATACTCGAAACGGTAGCGCATCAATCGTGACTGCACCGCCAAGTCGCAACCCGAGCGGCAGGCTATTGGGCGGCGGTGGCGGTGTCGAAGCGTCTTTCGAGAGCCTTCCGCGTGCGACTTTTTTGAAGAAATCAAACATTGCTATAGACTGTTATCGGTCATTTGCACTGGGCTTATCCAAGCGTAGCGGTGCTGTTGACGCGCTCAAGCTGGCGCGTGTTTTGAACCGTGCCAACACTGAATCCGCGCTTGAGCTATTTTCCAACAGGCCAGCAGTCGCCAACTTGGCCTGCAAATCGTGATCGCCGCCAAAGTGCTCCAATTCTTTTGCGGCGTCAAATTTGGCAGCGCGCTCTAGCTGCTTTTGCTTGATCCGTTCGAGGGAATCTGTGGCGGTGCGCAGCGCGGTGTTGGTGCCTGAATGCTGAGATGCCAAAGCGGCCTGCGCGCGCTGCACGTTTTCGGTGGCTTTGACGGAATCGACCTGCTGCTTGAGTCGACTAATTGTGCCTTCGGCCTGCAGTATCGATTTTTTTAGAATCTCGATATTGCTATCGAATTGGCCTAACAGCTGCACATCGGCTTCGGTTTCGCGCTCGAGATCTGCCAGCTTTTGCGCCACTTCACGCGCTAAGGCTTCATCGCCACGATCAAGCAACTGCTCGATAAAGCCCGAGTATTCAGCGATCTTGTTTTGCTTTGGCTGCACCTTGTTAAAGCTTAGCTTACGTTGCGCCATCATCGTGGTTAGATCATCGCGTGATTTGCGCAGCGCCTCACTGGCGTCGCGAATTTCCTGATCTAAAATTCGCAGCGCATTGGCATCAACGACCGCCTCACCCGCTTCAGTCGCGCGCGCGCGAAACATCGTGAAAATTTTGCGCCATAGACTCATGTTGCCGCTCCTGTTGTATTGGCTGGGCTTGGAATCAGCTGATCAGAAAACACCTCTGCCGCCTCAATGGTGTTGTCTGCCAACACGCGAATTTCCTCAATAATGTGCGGCAAATCAGAGCTTGCCGAAAGCTCGCCAAACATGATGTATAGATCGCGCCCCGGCGCTAGCGTTATCAAGCCAATATTTGATAGCGCGTTGACCGGATTTAACTTAAGCGCCGCCTCGTTAAAGCGCGCCAAATCTTTCACTTGCGAGGCTTCCCACAGCGCCGAAGACACCATCAGCTGCGCACCCGACACGGTGATTTGAACCGGCAAATCGCCAAATTCGCTCAATTGCACCGAGATATTGGGCTCCAAACCGTCATTTAACTCAATTTTGCCTTCCAGGCTTAACTCCGATGCGCTCAGCGCCTCGTATAAATTCTGGGTTGTCCACAGTGATGCCATTCGCTTGATCCTGATGTAAATAAGAGATGCAGATTAGCGCAGCGGCTAGTGACATAGTAGTGACTTAAGGTCTATTGAGTTGTGTGCATGCCTAGACAGTGTGTCGGTCGGGCAAACAACAACACTGCCTGACATTGTGTCTAACCCTTCTTGTTTCTATTTCGCAATTTAGGCTTTTCATTAACAGAACCAGGTCTTTTACTTGCGTCTTTCTGACCAGTACTTGACGTCTTGACCGACTTTTTTTCTTTACTCTTTGATTCCGCCGATTGAAGTTTTCTAAGGTATGCGAAAGCAGCCTGTACTAGGTTTGAATCTACAATACAGTCTTTACCGTCAGGCTCTTTAAAGCGAGATTTATATCCTGAAAATTCACGTACTAGGTTTAGCTGTTGTGTTGCGTCACCTACAGTTGCTTCATATTTTTCGTTACAAACTTGTGGAGGCGGTGACCAAAGACCATCTATCGCTCTGTTAACATCCTCGACGCTAAAATCAAAACACTTTTCAAGATAATTGCAAAAGTGTTTTTGCACCTCCCACGAAAGTGCAAAGGTTTGGCTAAAATAAACATTTAAGGCAACTCGGTCTTTATATGGGCCTCTCACTATTGTCCATCGAAGGTTTTTAATTGCCAATATTTTAAATAAACTTATTAGTCTAGAGAGAAACGCTTGAGGTAGTACATAGCCGTCTGGAACAGATATCATGACCGCACCGCTGTCTAAACCGTAGAATGGTCTCCGCTCGGATAACGCTCGCGACAGCGCGTCGGCGTCTGTGGCCTGATCAAGGAGTTTCTTATACTCGGCAGGCTCAATCGGACAGACAGATATCCCGAAAATGTCTTTTTGTTCAAAATTTCTTAGTTTAAATGAAGAAATGAATGCTGTTTCTGCCGCCTGGAGTGGATTTGCGGTTACTTCACCTGTAGGCACATAAGAAAAGGCCGGACAGACTAAACCAGAGAGAGAATTCCTAATATCGTTTTCATCGAAAGTTAAAAACTCCTCGCCAGTTGGCTGTTTGTTATTGGTTCTATCCTGTTCATCGGATGAATCTGCCTGAGAGGCTAACAAACAAAAAAGTTGATGGGCAATGTATTGATTTGCCCATTGATTTTTTTCAACAACGCTTTGAGGTTTGGTCTCTTGGTCCCGCTCATCGCGAGCGTCAAAGTTGGATACAATGAAAAGCGCGTCGAAATGCGCATGAGCGTTAATGTTGAATTTTTTGGATTCGTGGGCACCCGTGTCCATTAAACCAAATGCCGCAAAAATTCGACAAAAAAGCCGACCTGCATTAATGCTCGCCCTTGATGGCATATCTGGGGAATCGGGAAGCACGCAAGTTCCGAGAATAGTACCTCTCGCCGGAGAACCAGCCGCTACGTTTTTCAGCTGCGCACCAATCTGAGCATATGCCAATTCCGGCGCGAATCCAGACCCTGATCCGCCACCTGCTGCGAAAATACTGATGGAAATTAGTGTTTTTGATTTATCGCCATATGGAGTGAGAAGGTACGCGCGACTTTCAGGCCAATTTTTTTCACCCGCGTCTTTTGCTAAAAGAGCGATTCGCGCTAGGTACTGGCCTTTAATTTGAATATTGCCAGTCCCCTGAAAATTTAGCCAACGAAGATCAGCGCCTAAAACTTTAGACGAAATCTTTGAAGAAAAAAGATCAACCACAACCAGACCCGGTTCAAACCAATACTTCGGTCCTGAAGCTGTTTTTCGTTTGAACGGTTTTTTAACGAAAGTTTTAGCGCGTTCAAACATCCCAGCGGCGACAATATCAGTTGTCTTTGACTGATCCTGCCTTGAAGCATCCAGAAGATTTGACACAGTGAGCAGTATATTTTCTCCACACTGCCCAAGACCAATAATCACCATTTTTGATTCACGCAATTTTTTTTCATCTACCAGCAATTCTTCAATTTTACGAGAGACTTCAGCAGGAATTTCCTCAAGATATTTGACTGAGGTTTTTATTACAACTGCTTCTAAAATTTTTGATGCTAAAGATATTAACTCAGTCATATTTATAATCCGATAGCCGTAGTTGACAGGAAATAGTTTTTTTCAGTTCTTTATCGCTAAAGTAAACTTTCAAAATTGCGGAATTAATTCTATACACAAATCAAAATAATTGCTTCGATTCGCGGCTTTCAGAGCACGCCTTTATTGGATGCCAACCCACGTCATAGCCTTTGAAAAGTCTGTCTTTAAGCCACGCCGATTCAGGGATAAACCCCGCATCCCGGCTGTCTCCCAACAATTCCCCCATGAGTCGCTTAGCACTACGTTCCCAGCCAGTCGAAAAACAATAGTGATTGGAAAACGACTCAGATGAAATTTCCGGATAGCTGGCGGATGGATGATTCGGAAAATTGCTGGCGATGCACAAATTTTTGCCATCGCTAGCTCAAACTCGTCAACGTACCCTGCGCCTAGACCGATTTGACGTGATTCATAAAATACAACATTGTCAACGTGCTCTGCTTGCGCAGCAGCATGAAACACATACGTCATTGAAGTAGTGCACGCACTTGCGCAGCAACAGTTTTTGAATCGATTAGCTCGACCACCCCAGCATCAATTTGATCAGCGCGTCTTACTGCTTCTTCGATCCAAAGTGCTTCAATTTCCATAGGCGTCAAATTGTCTAAACTTTCGATAAGCTCTAGCGCCAATTTTGCGCGCGCGTTTACCGGCAAACTCAACGCTTCGAGGGCGACATCTTTCGTATTCATGGGATTTATCTACGCATCTAGTTGCCGAGTATTGTGGCAAAACCTGCGTCAAATTGCCGATTTAACTTTGCAATCGGACCCGAGCCGGATGCTCATGCAACAAGTAACCCAAGTCAGTGGCGGGAGAATGCGTGGTGGTAATTGTTAGCAGCATAGGTGGGGCTCAGGCGATTCAATTGGTTCTTGGGATGATGCCTAAGCTAGTGTGCGGTCGCGCCGTTGGCGCTGAAAAACGTTCGCCCGAATTTCTACTATGCATCTTCTGCAATTTCAACCGCGAAACTCCGCAACCAAGGCTCAAGATGTGCATTGTCGAAAATGTGGGTTTCAAACATGTGCAGCATCTCGGTGTAAATCTGCATAGGTGCGCGCTGAAGGCACCAGCCGTTCACTCTGAGAAATACATCCACTGCCGCAAATGCCACGCGTTTGTTGCCATCAACAAATGGATGATTGATGGCTAAGCTCTCCATCATTGCGGCGGCTTCGGCTACGATGTCCGCGTAGTAGCCAGTTTGCGGCCGAAACATGGCGGCTTCCAATGCGCCAGGATCACGCACGCCTTGCGCTCCGCCGTAGCGGCGTAAGAGCTCAACGTGCATTGCTAGAACATCAGCAACCGTTAAATAGTCCCTCGGTGCACTGCCACGAGGCACAGGCTATCGAGCCAAATCGCGGTACAGTCCGTCGAATTCTTCAACGCTTTTTGCAAATGCCGCCATAACTTTGGCGCGAGGACGGCTTTTTTGGATCCGGTCAATGTAATCACGCAGCGCGTCGTCTAATACCGCTTGAAACTGGCGGCCTTCGGAGTTCGCGATTGAGCGAAGCGCCGATAAGACTTCTGGCGCGGCCTGTGAGGAAAATTTTTCGCGGGTAGCTTCCATAAATTTCTCTATCATGATGAATCTTGATGCAGCATGATATTGCCCTTTTGAACGCAATGCAAATGGAACGTCTTCCGAGGCAGTCTCAGGCTAACGACTCGATCCCATTTCCCCCAATCCACAAAAATCAACCCACCAAAAAAAACATTTCATCCCCGCTACAGCCATCAGCGGGCAGCATCGCGTTTTGATTTTTGGAGCACGCCTCATGTGGTTTAAATCGCTATCTACTTACCGTTTGCCGCCGGCGTTTAACTACGAAAGCGCGCAGTTTTTTGAAAAATTGGGCGAAGCCAAGCTTAAACCGCTGGGGCCGGTTGAGCCTTCGCGCTATGGGTTTGTCTCACCATATGGCCGTGAAAACGACGTTTTGATCCACGAGAACGCGGATTTTGCTTGGTTTGAACTCGGTGGCCGGGAGAAGGTTTTGCCAGGTTCGGTGGTCAAAGAAGCCTGTGATGTCAAATTCAAAGCCGTGAAAGAGCGCACCGGCAAAAATCCAGGCAAGCGTCAGCGTGAGCAAATCAAAGACGACGTGCTGCTGGATCTATTGCCGCGTGCGTTTGAAAAGGGCGGCAAATTGGGCGCCTATATTGACCGCGCGGAAAAGCTGCTGGTGGTGGATTCCAGTAGCGATAAAGCCGCCGAGCGATTGATTAGCGCTCTGCGGGAGGCATTCGGTACGTTTATCGCTGAGCCCGTGCAAACTGAGGAAAGTCCGGCCGCGCTGATGACCGCGTGGGTTGCTGAAGGTGCGTGCCCAGAGCCATTTGCGCTAGGTGATGAGTGTACGTTGGTGGATCCGGTGGATACTGCTTGCGCGGTCAAGGCAAAGCGGCATGATCTGACGCTCGATGAAATTCGCGAACACGTCAAAACGGGCAAAAAAGTCAGCCAGCTGGCGCTGATTTTTGATAATCGCTTGAGCTTTGTGCTGGACGATAAGTTCAAAATTCGTAAGCTTAAGTTTTTGGACGTGATTCAAGACGCCATTAAAGAAACCGAAGGTGAAATGGATGCGCTTACCGAATTGGATACGCGCTTTACCCTGATGACGCTTGAAGTGCGCCGCTTAATGGCCGCGCTGCACGAAATTTTTAAGCTGCAATAGCTAAAAGCCCACGCCATTTTATTCATGCCTCAAGCTGTAATGCCGCAGACCTTAGTTGATCGGCGATTTAATGCGCTGAGCACGGCGATTGCGCCGATTGAGGCGGCGGTCGGTGCGTCTATTTCGCTGCGCGCCTCCAAAGGTTCGCGGATGAGCCTGCGCGTGCAGGGTTTGGGTTTTGAGCTGGCATTGCCAAAGCATGTCAGCGTGCCAGAGGCAGCGCATTTTGCCGAAGCGCAGCTAGCCTGGATGCGCCGCTGCTTGAAAGCCAACACCGCCAAGCTAAGCGCGGCCGATGCGGATTTTCTTCTTGAGCTTGGCAATTCGGACTGCATTTTTCTGCTCGGTGCACAGCATCGACTGATTTACGATGCGGGCGTAAGCTTGGTCAAGCCCGATGCGGATGCGCTTCGAATTGGCCTTGAGCCGGCAAAATCCAACGTGGCGCAGGTGCGGCGATTGTTGTCAAACTACGCGCTTGAGCAAATGACGCGCATTGCGATGCAAGAAATCAAGCGTGTCAGCGAACTGTTTGGCACCCGCATGTATGCGCTTTCAATTAAAGCTATGCGCAGCCGCTGGGGCAGTTTGGCGCACGACAATCGGATGAGCCTGAACTTTGCGCTGGTGTTTGCCAGCACCGAATGCATTCAATACGTGGTGTGCCATGAGCTAGCGCACACGCTGGAGCGCAATCACAGCCCGCGCTTTTGGGCGCACGTGGCGCGTGCGCAGCCGGGCTATAAAGCGCATCATCAAACGCTGCAAAAACAATACGAGACCTACATGCGACTGACGCAGCGGCTACTGGAAAAATCATGAGCGAGCAAAGCAGCTCCCGTGCGGTTTCCCCGAATTCGAGCCGAGATGATGCACTCTTGGACGCCAGCATTCGCCCCAAGCGCATGGATGAATATCTCGGCCAAAAGCCAGTGCGCGATCAGCTGAGTATCTACATCGAAGCGGCAAAGCGCCGCTCTGAGCATATGGATCACGTGTTGATTTTCGGGCCGCCCGGTTTAGGCAAAACCACGCTCAGCCATGTGATTGCCAACGAGCTAGGCGTGAACATGCGGCAAAGCTCTGGGCCGGTGTTAGAAAGGGCAGGGGATTTGGCGGCACTTCTGACCAATCTGCAGCCTAAAGATGTGCTGTTTATTGATGAAATTCATCGACTTAGCCCGGTAGTTGAAGAAATCCTGTATCCGGCGATGGAGGATTTTCAGCTCGATATTATGATCGGCGAAGGCCCGTCGGCGCGCTCGATCAAAATTGATTTGCCGCCCTTTACCCTGATCGGCGCCACTACACGCGCAGGGCTGCTAACCAGCCCGCTGCGGGATCGCTTTGGCATTGTGCAGCGGCTGGAGTTTTATTCGGTTGAGGAGCTGACTCGAATCGTGACCCGCTCGGCGCGCATTTTGAACATCGAGTGCGAGCCTGATGGCGCGGCAGAAATTGCTCGGCGCGCACGCGGCACGCCGCGCATTGCGAATCGACTATTGCGACGCGCGCGGGATTTTGCTCAGGTCAAAGCCAATGGATTGATCACCAAAGCTGTTGCCGATGCCGCGATGGCTATGTTGGAAATTGATAGCGAAGGCTTTGATAAGCTGGATTACCGGCTGCTTCGAACCATTATCGAGAGCTTTGATGGTGGCCCGGTTGGCGTTGACAGCTTAGCCGCGGCCTTGTCTGAGGAGCGCGGCACCATTGAAGATGTGCTTGAGCCTTATTTGATCCAGCAAGGCTATTTATCCCGCACTGCACGCGGGCGCATGGCGACTAAAAAAGCCTATTTGTATTTGGGGTTTAAACCGCCCGCTAGAATGCCTAGTACGCCGGATTTGTTTGAGGTGGAGAGTTAGTTAATTCTTAAGTACTGGTTGGTTCGCCGGACTGGCGATATCGGCTTTTGCGTCTGCATGCCGCTGCCAAGATTTTCGCAATGGCGGGTTAAGTCTTCAAAAAACCGGCGCGCTGGATGATCGACGTACGCAAAAGTTTCAACCTGACAATCAGGTCGATTTGTATTTGCTGAGCAACCCCTAGCCGATATACATTGGGGTATGACTTGCTTTATTAGGCGCTAGCGTTGACCCACAATGTAGAAATTAACAGTGAAGACAACATCCACGAGCTTACCTTGACCCGGCCGGACGATTGGCATGTGCACTTGCGTGATGGGGACATGCTTGTTCGGGTAGTTCCGGATACCGCGATGCGCTTTGCTAGAGCAATTGTGATGCCCAATTTAGCGCCGCCAGTGACTAGCACCGCGCAGGCGCTGGCGTACCGGGAACGGATACTTACTGCCGTGCCAGCTGGTTTGCACTTTGAGCCATTGATGACCCTATATTTGACCGATAACACGCAGGCCTCAGAAATTGCAGTTGCAAAAGCCTGCGGACGGGTACACGGCGTGAAGTGGTATCCCGCCGGTGCCACCACGAATTCGCAGTTTGGGGTTACCGATATTCGACGCTGCGACGCGGTTTTGGCTGCGATGGAACAGCACGATTTGCCACTGTTAGTACATGGCGAGCTGACTGATCCCTCGATAGATGTATTTGATCGCGAGCGATTATTTATTGACAAGTACCTTATTAGTTTGTTGACGCGCTTCCCAAAGCTGCGCGTGGTGTTTGAACACATCACCACTCGGCACGCGGTGGATTTTGTAATCCTGGCGCATGCAGGCGTTGCCGCAACGATCACCGCGCACCACTTGTTATTGAATCGCAATGCCATGTTCACTGGCGGCATACGCCCGCACCACTATTGCTTGCCGGTTTTAAAACGTGAGGAACATCGCCAAGCACTGCTATCCGCTGCTACCAGCGGCAACCCGAAGTTCTTTCTCGGCACGGACAGTGCTCCGCATGCTAAGCACACTAAAGAAGCCGCCTGCGGCTGTGCGGGCATCTATACGTCGCATGCGGCGATTGAGCTGTATGCCGAAGCGTTTGAGCAAGTCGGCGCGCTGCATCAGCTGGAGGCGTTTGCAAGTTTTCACGGCGCAGATTTCTATCAGCTGCCGCGCAACCAGGATCGCATCACGTTATCAAAGCAGAGCTGGCAGGTGCCGCCGCAGCTGGGTGACGGGCAGATTGGCATCGTTCCGATGCGCGCCGGGGAGGCAATCGCATGGCAATTGCGTACCGAACTTTCGGAGCCGGTAAGTCACAAGGCATTGCCATCGTCATGACCCCGTTAGATCCGGTGGTGCTCTTTTTTATCCTGGGCTTAGCCGCAGGGCTTGCACGCTCGGATTTGCGTCTGCCTTCGGCGATTTATGAGTTTCTTACGGTGCTGTTGCTGCTAGCGATTGGCCTCAAGGGCGGCGTTGAGCTGTCACGCCAATCGCTGGGTACTCTGGCACCGCAGATGCTTGCGGTAATTGCGATGGGTTTGCTGCTGCCACTGATTGCCTACCCGATACTGCGTTACGCCGGAAGCATCAAGCGGCCGGATGCAGCATCAATCGCGGCGCACTATGGTTCTGTCAGTGTCGGCACCTACGCGGTGGTCGCGGCTTATTTAGCATCACAGAAGGTATCTTTTGAAGAATACATGCCTCTGTTCGTGGTTTTGTTAGAGATGCCGGCCATCATCGTGGGCATTGTGCTTGCCCGAGGGGTGACCCGCGAAACCCGTTGGGGAGAGCTCGCACATGAAGTGTTTCTCGGTAAAAGCATCGTATTGCTTACCGGTGGTTTGCTGATTGGCTGGGCTGCTGGCGCGGAAGGTATTCAACCGATCAAGCCTTTGTTCTTCGACTTATTCAAGGGCGTGTTGGCGTTATTTCTGTTGGAAATGGGTTTGATCACCGCGAGTCAAATGTCAGATCTTCGGCGCTCAGGGGTCTTTTTAGTCGCTTTTGCTATCGCATTTCCCGTTTTTGCGGCCATTGTCGGCGGCTCGCTAGGCTGGCTGTTGGGCCTGTCATTGGGTGGTACCGTCGTACTCGCAACTTTGGCCGCCAGTGCTTCCTACATTGCGGTGCCCGCAGCGATGCGGCTAGCAGTGCCTGAGGCCAATCCGTCACTATCGTTAGCGGCTGCTTTAGGCGTGACTTTTCCATTCAATATCATCGTGGGCATACCGCTTTACCATAAGCTGGCACGTATGCTTTACCAAGCCTAAGGTTGATATATGCACACTGAGCACCGCAAGTTAATCACCATCGTTATGGAGGCTGCATTGGAGCAGCGCCTGATCAAAGATCTAGAAAAACTCGGCGCGAATGGCTACACCATCACCGACGCGCGAGGGAAGGGCAGTCGGGGCGTGCGCAACGCCAGCTGGGACAGAAGCGGAAACATTCGCGTCGAAGTGCTGTGCGATGAGGCCTGCGCCAACGCGATTGCAATGCATCTTAAAGAGCACTACTTTGATGACATTGCCATGGTGCTGTTCATCAGCGACGTAGCAGTTTTGCGGCCGCAGAAGTTCTGAGTTTGGCGCGTAGTAACGGAGTTTGTGGACTCATGACCTGACACGCAGCAAGTGCGCTTAGCGACCTGCATCAATCTCATATGCGGTACTGCGTCCGCCCGAGGCCGACTTTCGCAGTGCGCCAAGCTGCAATAGCCCGGCTAAATCGCGTAGCGCAGTATCAGCGGAGCATTTATTGATTGCGGCATATTTGCTGCTGCTGAGTTTGCCCTCGAAGCCATCTAGCAGACGATTCAATATTTTGCGTTGGCGTGGGTTAAATATGGTGTCAGTAAATCGCTGCCAAAAGCGCGCTTTTAGCAAAACCTCATCGACGTTTTTTTGTGCTTGTTCCAGTGCGCGTAGCAAGCAGCCTAAAAACCACGCCAGCCACGCAGTAACGTCGCAAAAGCCCTTTTGGGTTTGCTCCAACTGCGCGTAATAGTCTTTACGCTCGCGTTGAAATTGCCCGGATAGGCTATAAAAGCGCTGTGTTGACTGTTCGGCTTTTGCAAGCCCCAAATCACCCACCGCGCGTGCAATGCGGCCATTGCCATCATCGAAAGGATGCAGCGTGACGAACCATAAATGTGCGAGGCCCGCCTTCAGCACGAGCGGTAGCTCATCGGTCTGATTGAACCACTTCAAAAATCCTATCATCTCAGCTTTTAACTGCGCTGCCGGCGGTGCTTCATAGTGAATCCGTTGCCGACCAATAGCGCCCGACACCACCTGCATCGGGCCCTGGCTGTCATTTCGCCACTGCGCAACGCGCAGGCGCGCCATGCCGCTATAGCCGGTCGGAAATAGCGCGCCGTGCCAAGCGAACAGCCGCTTGTTTGAGAGTGGCTGCGCGTAATTACGACTGGCATCCAGAACCATCTCGACTACGCCTTCGACGCGCCGATCTATCGGTGCAGCCGCAGCAAAATCAACACCCAGCCTGCGCGCAAGCGAAGATCGAACCGTTAGCGCGTCAAAATGCTCGCCCTCAATCTCACTGGTTTTTAGCGCTTCGGTGCTCAGCGCATTCAGCATGGCTTGCTCACGCGGCGCTAAGCCTACATCGGCGAGCCTGCCGTACAAATGCCCTTGTGCGCGACTCACTGCGGATAGTGCTGGGGCCAACGCTAAAGCGTCAAAACGAAACTGTGGCCAGTCGGGTTGTTGCCAGATATACACGTTATTCTCCGCAATTTAAGCGGAGATAATGCACTCCATTCTCCGCATGAGCAAGTTAATCGCCGCAGTTTATGCGGACATTAGTGGCGTATTCGCCGCATGATAATTGCAGGGAACCTCTAAAAACCTCACTACTAAGTCACGCTAGGCGCGAAAGACATGGGGTTTTTAGGGGCTCTACGCTGCTTGGCTTTTGTTAAGTGTTTTGGTTTAGCCAAATGATCGAACAGTCTGCTTTAAATCTAGCTTGCCACGTTTCGCAGTTGCAAGCGGATATCGCTTACGCTAACACCATGACATCAGCGCTTTTTGATACCGACCCTGCCACGTTTGCAGCTTTGATAGATGAGCTGCGGATTTTGGCGCACGCTGCAAGACGGCGCTTGCCGGTGGGTGAAACGCTGGCGACCACGGCGCTAGTGCATGAGGCCTACCTTAAGCTTTCGCGCCCGAGCAGCGCGCATGCACAGAATTCGCGGCATTTTTTTGCGCTGGCTGCGCGCGCGATGCGGGAAATTTTAGTCGATGAGGCGCGCCGCAAAAGTGTGCGAAAGTTCTCGCAAGTGCAGTCTGAAGAAAGTGAGCCGGATTTGCTCTGGCTGGCGCCGAACCTTGATCCTGAGCAGCTGGTTGCGCTCGATCAAGCTATGCTGGGTTTGGCCGCAATTCAAGAAAGACTCGCTGCGGTGGTGACGTGCCGGTTCTTTGGCGGCTATACCGAAGTTGAGACTGCTGAAATTCTAGCGGTAGACGTGCGCACCGTGCAGCGCGACTGGCAGCGCGCCCGCGCGTGGCTGGGCGAGCTGGCCCATGGCAAAGCGCTGGATATTGATGTCGAGCATCGCTGAACTGCCGCAAGGGATCGCGCGGTTGCGCGCGTTGGATGCCCTGCTAGAGCAGGCGCTAGCGCTTGATGACGCGCCACGGCATGCGCTGCTTGCGGCGCTCATGCAGCAGGATGCACCCGCAGCGGCGGTACTGCAGCGATTGCTAGCCTCGGCCAATACCGACAACGTGTTTCTGGACGGTGTGGCCTGGGGGAAAATTACTATTGAGCACACCTCGGCACATCTAGCCGGCGCGATGGTCGGGCCGTACCAGCTGGTTGAAAAGCTCGGCGCCGGCGGCATGGGCGAAGTATGGCTAGCGAACGCACCTGCGGCTTTAGGCATGGCTCAAGTAGCGATCAAGCTGATTCGCTCGCCGCTATCGCCTGCGGTTATGGCTGCACGTTTGCGGCGCGAGCGCGATTTATTGATCCGCTTGCTGCACCCGGGTATTGCGCGCTTGCAAGATAGCGGCGTTACTGTCGATGGATTGCCGTACTTGGTGTTGGAGTATGTGCAAGGTATTTCATTACTGGCATTTGCCAGCGAGCGCCAGCTCAACGTGCGCGCGCGCGTGCAGCTGTTTGCGCAAGTCTGCGAGGCGGTAGCAGCAGCGCAGGCGCAGCTTATCGTGCACCGCGATATTAAGCCCCAGAACATTTTAGTAACCGCCACTGGGCAAGCAAAACTACTGGATTTTGGCATTGCGAAGCTGTTGGACGACAGTGGCGTAGGCGCGAGCACAGAGCTGACTGCGCAGGGTGGGCGAGCGCTCACGCCGGCCTATGCATCGCCAGAGCAGCTGATGGGCGAGTCTGTCAGCACGGCCTCAGATGTGTATAGCTTAGGCATAGTGCTGCACGAGCTATTGTTGGGTCAGCGGCCAGCGCGTCCGGGCTTGCAAAGCGGCATGACGCTACCCTCTGTGCTGGCCAAACGCGGTCTACGCGGGCCCGGACTTGCCGCATCGCCGCGCGGGCTTGCAGTGGAACTACGGGGTGACTTGGACTGCCTAATGCAGCGTGCATTGGAGCCTATGCCCGCCGATCGCTACGTAAACGCGCAAGCGCTGGCGAGCGACTTGTCCGCCTATTTGAACGGTCGTAGTCTGCAAGCCGGGCCAAATTCCGGTGCATATCGCTTTGCAAAGTTCATCAAACGTCATCCTCTCGCTAGCGCCAGCGTTAGCACAGCGCTGTTAGCAGTTATCGCGGCGAGTGTTTTTGCTTTGCAGTCGGCACGCGAGTCGCAGCGCGAAGCCGCACGCTCGGCGTATACGCAGCGCTTTATTGAAGCAGTGTTTAGCAGCGATTTGCCGGGTGCCCCGCGAGATCAACTGCCGAGTACCGAACTGCTGCTCAAACGAGGCAGCGCGCAGGCGCTAGCCGATGTAGATGCTGAGCCGGGAGCGCGTCTAGCACTGTTGCTGGCGCTATCACGCATTCAACAGGGGCACCGATTGTTCGACGCTGCCGAGCAAAGTTTGCAGGCCGCACAGAGCCTGTTAGATCAAATCGATGATGAGCCGCCCTGGCGCGCCGCAACTATCAGCGCTGAGCTTGCCGGCCTGCGTGCACAGCGTATGCCGGGCGAGCACAAACAGGGTGTCGATGCCCTGCAGGCAGCAATTGATCAAGCGCAAGCGCACGGCGCACCGGCAACCTGGATCGTTGAGGCGCTAAACAGCCTAACCGGTGCTTATGTAGATGTAGATCGTGGTGACGCTTCGCGCGCAACGGCTTTACGCGCGCTGCAGTTGCTTAAGTCAATTGAAAAACCGCTGCCGGCACTGCGGTTAAACACGCTCACGCAGGCGGTTGCGGCGTATACCCACGATCAGCAATTCCGCGCTGAGGCCGAAGGCTTTGCCCGCGCCGCGCTGCAGATAGCCGAGCAGCACTTCGGTGCCGAGCACAGCGAAACCGCTTATGCCAGCATGCGTTTGGCGCTCGCGCTGCGCATTAAGGGCGAGCTGGCTATTGCGCAAACTTACGCCGAGCGTGCGGTAAAAATAGCTCGGCTAGCCTATCCTGCCACGCATCCGCAGCTGGCGCGAATATTGGAGGAGGCCGCCCGCATCGCCATGCGGTTAAACCAAAATAGTCAGGGCATTGCGCTGTGGCGTGAGGTATTGCAGATTCGGCGCGCGCAGCAGCCTGACTCGGCGCAGGCGAGCCAGGATTTTTCCGTGCTACGCACAAAAACATTCTTGGCCAGCGCGCTATTGCGCAGCGGCGAATACCAACAGGCGGCGCAGCTGGCGCTACCTGCGGCAAGCGCGCTTCGGGCAACGCTGGGCATTGCGCATCCGATTTACCTGGACGCTTGCAGCTACGCGGTCGAGGCTTTAATTACGCTTGATCGATCTGCGGAAGCGCTAGCGCTTTTGCCTGATATTGACGCAGCTATGCCCGACGCTATCGCACCGCAATCACGCTGGCGCTTTCTGGAGCTACAACTTTACAGCGCAGCCTTGCAGCCTGCGAATATGCGGGCACAGGCGATTGGGAATTTAGTTGCACGTATCGATAATGAGAAAGGCTCGGATCGCGATATTGCGCTGCTGCTGCTGCGTGCTAGCGCATTTGCAATCGAAAACGATGCAATGGGTATAGCGAAGGAAAGCCTCGCATTTGCTGGAGTGCGGCTTGCCGTGGATGATCGCACTCTGCTGCTTGAGGTGCATGAATTGCTGACATTGTTAGCCATAAACGGGCCGCTGAACCATACAGCCGTGAATAGGGCGCTGGCGACGGTGCAATTGCGGCGCGGAGAGAGAAATTTTGCAGTGCGGTTGGGGCAAAAACGGCTTTTGGAAAAATAAATCTCAATCGATGTCGTGTTTTATTCAGCTCATTCGGATTATCAGATACTTTTCATTTTAAAGAGTGATTCCCATGAAGAATCGAATGTCGCTCGTGGCTTTATCTGCTGCACTTTTTCTGAGCCTGTTGAATGCCAAAGCGCAGGCCGCGAATCTCAACTGGCCCTCAACTGCGTGTGCAAGCACATTGCAAGCATGCGTCGATGCGGCCACTGCAGGCGATGAGATTCAAATTGTCACCCAAGCCACGATCGCCGAAGATATCAGTATCACTAAAAGCCTGCGCTTGTATGCGCGTGGCACCGCAGCGCGCTTTGGCGCAGGGCGCGGCATCAGCGTTGATGCACTCAACAATTCGGATGCGATCACGCTGGAAAATCTGTGGCTGACTGGCCAGATCAGAGGCGTAATCGGCAGTAACACAGCGGCACACACGCAAGAGATTACGCTGAACGCGCTGCGCGTGGAGACGCCACCGGCCAGTGGGCAAAGCGTTTTGATCAGGCGTGCCGCTGGCGCAACGTCCAGCTGCACCGTCACGATTTCTAAAAGCACCATCACAGGGCAGGCCGCAGCAATCGCCGCCATCGAAGTGAGCTCCAACACCAGCGCGGGCACTATGCTGGCTAACGTGTTCAATAATAAAATCACCAGCGTTTTCGATGGCATCTATGTCAGTCTAGGCGCCGGACGAACTAACATTCAGGGAAATCGCATTGGTCGCTTGCAGCAGCCTTTGGCAACCGAGACGCCGATGTTTGCAATCTCAGTAGAAGGGCGCGGTAGCACCAGCGCCACACCCCTCGTGCAAATCTCGCGCAACGTTACCTTTAACTATGCGATTGGCGCCAAAGCCATTGCCATTTCTGCGCCATTAGATACGCGCGTTTTGAACAACACCTTTGCTCGCAACACCCTGCGGGGAATTGAGCTGCAGCGCGGATCGGACACGTCTCCTGCACATGCCGGGCGGGTCGCCAATAACTTAGTGACGAGTCAAGCCTGCGGCCTGAGTTTTGGCGGCACCGCAGTCAGCGCGACCGGAGATTACAATTTCTATCAAACATCAACACCGACGTGTTTGGGTGCAAGCCCTGGCGCGAATGATCGCACTGGCACCCCGCAATTTCTTGGGCGCTATGATTTTCGCACGCGCGCCACCTCGCCTAATGTCGATGCCGGCAACAATCTGGATCAGCCGACTTTCTTAGGTCCCACACCGGATTTTGACGGTAGGAATGGCCGCGTGAACAGTGCGGTAGATATGGGCGCGCATGAGTTTAGTATCGACGTTAGCTTTGGCCACGTCAGCACTCCGGCCAATACCACTGCCAACATCAGCAGAATCACCCAATCGCCTATCGCGCTGTTTAGCTCCGATGTGCTCCAGCTGGGTCAGTTCGGGCGTGATATAGACACAACCCCGGTGCTGCCTAGCAATTTATCCGCGCATTTGGGTGTGTGGTTTAACCCGGCCGACAACTCTTGGAACGTATTTGGTCAGAATAACGCGGGAACTCTGGCGACGCAAAGGCGCTATTTTGTGCTGCTTAACCAAGATAGCAATGCCAATTTGGTGCACATTGGCTCAGCGGCGAATACCGCTTTCAACGTAAGCACGTTAGATCACCCGCAGCTCAATAGCCAGGCATCGGCGCTACCGATAGTGACCCAGCGCTGGGATCCAGACGGTGACGGCAATGGTACTTACAATAATGTCGCAGTCGGCATTTGGTATGACACCAGCGCATCACCCGCAAGATGGAAGGTATTTAATCAAACCCCTTCGCTGAATATTCCAATCGGAGCCGCGTTTGACGTGATGATCCCAAATCTCTATGCCATCGGCGCCCATGCTTTTCGCACCGATCCGCTCAGCGTTCCGGTGGCGCTATTAAATTTAGATCACCCGCTGCTCAACAACACTGCGTGTGCACACCCATACGTTACCGCCGTCTACAACCCTAACAACGTCTATGTGCCGAGCAATTTAGTGCTGAGCTACAACCCCGCATCGGATGAGCGCGGTAACTGGGCGATTGAACGCGGTGATGGCCTCCAGATTCCCATTGGTGCGGCATTTCACGTCTACGTTGATCCGCGCCAATCCCGCGCTTGCGCCGAAACGCTGCTGTTTCAAGATGGCTTCGAATGAGCCTATTCGAAATCAAGGGCATGTAGTACTTTACCGCTGTGTGGCCCGCCCTGTAAAATCAAATTCGGCTTGTCGGTACAGCCTAAGGCCCCATTCAAGACGACCGCGCTGTTAACCGCGAGCTTTCCGTCAATACAGCTAGCCGCGATACTGTCGGCGCCAGCACTGGCGATCAGTACGGTATTTTGTCAGGTTCAATGGCAAACCCGTTACGAACCGCAGTATTGAAATTGGCGCTAGCACCATCGTTTTTGCAACGGGAGTAGGCGTATCCACTTGCGCAGAAGCGAACTTCGTGGGCCGTCAATTGATCAGCTGACTGATCATTATTTTTCGGTGCGCGTTTGAATTTCGGTCCGGCGTGTGACCTGCTGCGAGGCTGGTACTAAGTTAATTGTCGCGGGTGGTGTTCTCGGTGTTGGTGTTGTGTGTGGCGGTGTATTTGCGTTGTCGGGCGTGCGTAGCGTGGGCGTCATGCGCGGGTCAATCTTCTTCGTTAGCCACGCGCGCGCGGCTGCTAGCAAACTGTGTAAGGTATTGAGAAACATCTGGCCAGATCCGTTATGAAGGTATCTGGATTAGCGCGAAAACAAGGCCCGAGCCGTCAGCCCTGAAGTTAACGCTTTAAAAGTGCTTCCAAGCGCAGCAGCAGCGCCGAACCTGGCGCTAATTCGCCGCGCAGTGCAGGCGCAAACGGCGCGACTAATGCGCCGGCTTGGCGGCGCACGTTGGTGTCATTGGGTTGCAAGGCGATGCGCCTTTCAGCAATTGCGATGGCGTATTTAGCATCCAGCAGCGGCAGGTTTTTGGCATAAGCACGCCAGCGCTGAAGGTTCGTGAGTGCGCGCTGCGGATTGGAATCATGCTCGGCAAACTCTAATGCTCTCAAGAGCCACAAGGGCGAAGTGCGGCCGCGCAGGCGTTGTAGTTGATCGAGCCAAAGTTGCGCTTGCTCATTATCGTGTGGAGAGGCGGCAGAATCATCGATACGCCGGATCAATAGCCGGGCTTCCAAAGCGTCAAGCGATGCTTGCGGCCTGTCCAGATTTGTCGTGCGCGCCGGCTGTGCTTGATCGGCACGTAACACATCAGCGAGCAGCTGCTCGGCCTGTTGCCGTGCGATGGCCTGCTTGCCGTGCAGCTGCAGCTGCGCCAATCGCAGCCGAAGCGCAAATGCAGTTTTGCTTTGCAAGGCTTGATTATTGGACAGCACGTCCACTGCGCGCTGTTGCCAAACCAGCGCCTCTGCAACTTCGCCGCGCTCCTCCAACACGTTGGCTAGGCTGTCGTAGGCTAAGGTGTCTTCCATCAAGGGCTCGGCGCTGAGTTTGTCAAACCCCGCAATCATCTCGCGCGCCAAGCTTTCAGCAGCGCGCAGCTCTAGCTGATAGCTCAGCAGGCTGACGCGGGCAAACAGCGATTGAAAGTACGGCGAAGAGTCTGGCCCGTGCACGCGTTTCCGGCCTTCGGTTAATTCCTTAGCAACCGCGTCCCATGCTGGGATATCACCTTTTCGACCCAGCACAACCGTCAATGCTTGTAAGGTATCTAATGTTCGTGGGTGATCGCTGCCAAGTGCCGCACGCTTGATCGTTAATGCTTCACGCAAATAGCGTTCAGCCAATTCAAGCTGATGCGTGCGTGCCGCGCCGACTCCCAAAAATTGCAGCGCTTCAGCCACCATATCGCGCTGGCCCGGCTGCGCTTGCGCTATCTCGAGTGCGCGTTCAAACAGCAGGCGCGCTTGACTAAATTGATCATTGGACTGCTCATAGATGCCGAGTCGAATCAGCACCCTTGCCACTTCAATGCTCTGCTTACCCCGCTTAGTTTCATAAATCGTTTGGGCCTGCTGCGCGCTTTGGGTAGCGGCGGGAATTTGGTTGGCACCTTGTTGCGCATTGGATAAGTGCTCGAAAATCAGCGCACGCTCTAAGTCATATGCTTCGCCTACCGGCAGCAATTGCAATGCTTGTTCTAGCCCCGCTAGGGCGGGTTCCGGCATGCCGATTTCCAAATAGATTTCACCAAACGTCGCTAGTAGCTTGGCGCGCACGGTTGGCGAATCGAGTGGGCTTGCCTTGAGCGAGGCGAAGCCGCGATCTACAACTTCGCGCGCGCTGAGCTCCTTTCCGCGCGCGTTCGCAGGGTCGGCACTTTTGAAAAGCGTGACCAGATATTGCGTAGTTTGCTTCGCAAGTTCGGCCTGCTCAGTGGCGATTACCGCGGCAGTCTGCGCACGATCACGCTCCAGCTTGAGCTGCACTGAAAACCAGCTCAAGGCCAGCATCAAAACACCGAAGCTTGCGACGCTCAGTGGATTACGTCGAATAAATTTCCACACCGCGTAACGCAGTTCGCCCCGGCGCGATTCCAACGGTCGATGCTGTAAATAGCGCGTGACATCCTGCGCCACAGCGGCCGCGCTGACATAGCGCTCAGCCGCTTCGGTACGCGTACACTTTAAAACGATGTGATCCAAATCTCCGCGCAGCCTGCCAGCTTGGTCACGAATGCTGGCGTCGGCAACTAAGCGCGCGCGATCGCTGGGTTTTTTGCTAATGAAAGAGCGATTGGCATGGCTTTCTTGTTCCGAGCGCATGCTTTCGCCCACCAAGATTTCATAGAGTAACAATCCTAAGGTGTAGATATCACTCGCGGTGGTGGCCATGCCGCCGCGCAGCTGTTCGGGGCTTGCGTAGGCAAGCGTCATCATGCGTTCGGTAGTGGCGTGCTCACCGATGGATTGGTCGACCAATCGGGCGATGCCAAAATCTAGCAGTTTAGGCCGGTTGTGCTCATCAATAAGCACATTAGCGGGCTTCAAATCCCGATGCACAATCAGATGTTGATGCGCGTGCTGCATCGCTGAGCACAGCTCGCGAAATACTTCCAAGCGCAGCACTAAGCTCGGGCGTTGGGTTTGCATCCATGTGCACAGCGGCAAACCGGGGACAAACTCCATCACCAAATACGGTTGACCGCAAGTCAGCTCGCCACCGTCGATTAGCTTGGCAATATTGGGATGATTGAGCCGCGCTAATAGCTCGCGCTCTCTAGAAAAGCGCGCTTTTGCTTGCTGGTCGACAATGCCGTGCACCACTTTAATTGCGACGGCTTGCGCAAAGTCACCTTGCGTACGTTGCGCGAGCAACACCACGCCCATCCCGCCACGGCCTAGCTCCGCTTGTACTTGGTAAGGGCCAATTTGCTGCCCGATCCAATCACGCTCGCCTAAGTGGGCAGGCGTTTGCAGCGTCAAGCTCTGCAGCATTTTTTGCACGGGTGCCATGGCAGCGCCCGCACCGGGGTTTATTGCAGCATCAGCGTCGGTCGCAAGCAGCGCGAGTACCGCCTCGGCAAGGGCAAAATCTTGTTGCGCGAGCTGGTGCACTATTGCTTCACGCTCAGCGGGTAGCGCGGCGAGCGCCGCTTCAAAAATTTCGCGCTGGCGTTGCACATTACTCATTGCAGCCACAGCGGATTTAACCTAGCGCGTCTTTAAGCCAAGCACGTGCGAAACGCAAACCGCGCTCAACCGTAGTCAGCGATAACAACATTTGCTCAGCGATTTCCCGTTGATCTAATCCGCCAAAGTAATGTAGGCAAAGCATTTTCGCTGTGCGCGAATCTTCACTTTCAAGGCGCTGAATGGCTTGTTCTAAAGCCATGAAATCTACTGCATCTTGCGCTGAGTCAGCGCTGCCTTCAGCCAACACGCCCAGGGTGACCTTAAACGCACTGCCGCCACGTTTTTGCGCTAAGCGCGCGCGTGCATGATCAAACAATATGCTGCGCATATGCATGCTGGCAAGCGCAAACAAATGCTGTCGATCATTCGGGGTTGCATCGGCACCCCACAGCCGCATCAATGCCTCGTGCACGAGCGCTGTAGGCTGAAGCATGTTTTCCGCAGAGGACTCACGTGCAAAGCGCTGCACGGCCAATGCTTTTAATCGATCGTAGGCAAGCGTACTGACGCGCATTTGCGCGGAAGCATCGCCGGATCGCCAAGCAGCGAGCAGCTCAGTAATGTTGTCTGACGTCATGCACTAACAATACAGTGCAGATTTCAACTTGGCTATAGTTCTGTGGCGCGTCGTACGCTAAATCAACATAGGTGCCACCGAAGTAGGAGCTGTCAGCTCGCAACGCAAATCGTGCGCAATGCGATTGCCGCCTTGCAGGTTTATTTGGAGTATTGGCGTTTGAACGTTTCCAACCCATGCTGGCTCAGATGACGGCTTTAAGTTAGCTCTTGCGCTACTGACTTAAACTACCCCTCAAGGCTACGTCATGAATCCGATTCGAATCTTCCTTACTGCATTGCTTTTGTGTAGCGCGCTGAATTTTGCGCACGCGCAGGCATGTCGAAATATCACCGTGACGAATAGCTCTGACAGCGGTTCCGGGACACTGCGCCAAGCGCTAGTTGACGTGTGTGCGCCGGGCAATATTCGATTTTTACCGAGCGTGCGGCAGATTACGCTGCAATCTGAGCTGCTTATCGGCACCAGCTTGACGATGGATGGCGATACCGGTGTGACGATACAGCGCGATGCCATTACCGCTGCGCGGTTTCGTATTTTCCGCATCCCGTTCAACACGATTGTGACGATGAAAGCGCTGACCATACGCGGTGGTTCTACAACCAGTACTGGCGGCGGTATCAGCAATAACGGCACGTTGACGATTCAAAATAGTACGATCAGCCGCAACCGCAGCGATACTTTCGGCGGTGGCATAGCGAATGACCCGAGCGGCACGCTGATCGTGCGCGACAGCGCTATTTTGGACAACACGGCCAATCGCGGCGCCGGTGTTGCCCAGATCGCGGGCGGCTCGGTTACGCTATCGCGCTGTCTGATCGCAGGCAATAGCAGCGCTTTAGAAGGCGGTGGCGTGTTCGCGGAATCGCAGGGCTCTGCGTCAAACGTACTGATCGAAACCTGCACGTTAACGAATAACTCAGCCACCGTATTCGGCGGCGCGATTGTAAATCGGGTGCCTACCATGACTGGCACTGCGCTGATGACGTTAATCAACAACACCATTGCTAACAACCCCACCGGCCAAGGTATAGCAAATCTGAAACCTCTAGGCGGCACGGTTGAGCTGCGCATGCGCAACAATATTCTGCAAAATAACTCCCCCGCGAATCTAGCGCTGCAGGGCGGCGCAGCCGTTGTTTCGCAGGGCAACAATATCAGCAGCGATTCCACTGGCGCGTTTGGTTTTAACGATCAACAAAATATTGACGCGCGCTTGGGCCCGTTGGCCGACAACGGCGGGCCAACGCCCACCTTTTCGCTGTTACCCAACAGCCCAGCGATAAATCGCGCAGCGTTAAGCCCGGCGCTGGATCAGCGCAGTGCAACCCGGCCGCAGGGTCCTGCGCCCGACATCGGTTCCTTTGAAGCCAGCTGTTCGTTGCCATTGCTGACCCCAGAAACGTTGCCGATTGGTGCTATCAATCAACCCTACAGCCAACAGCTAAATGCGGTTGGCGTATTTCCAATGACCTTCGTGCTGAGTGCAGGTGGGTTGCCAAATGGCTTGAGCCTGTCAGACGATGGTCTGCTCAGCGGCAGCACCGACGTTAGCGGTAATTTTACGCTGGAGATCAGCGTAGGCGACGCGCAATTTTGCACCCGCACGCAGAGCTACACGCTGCTGATTAACGGGCTTAATCCTGCACCGACTTATACGCCGGTGGCAGACCTGCAACTGCAGCAGGGCAGTGCAGCGCGCGCGGTAACCATTGCCAATGTCGCGGATAGCCAGACGCCAGCCAATAGCCTGGTGCTGTCCGCTGCTACGGCCTCGACCGGTTTGAGTATTGCTGGCTTGGTGAACAATGCAGGTCAAGTAAGCGCGGCAGTTTCAGCCAGCTGCACAGCAGTATTAGGGAGCGCTGGGCGCGTGGGTTTTAGCGTCGCAGATGGCAATCTGACCACCGTCGGCAGCACGCCGGTACTCGTCATTGCCAATACGCCGCCCTCGCTGCGCTATGACAGCGTGGAGTTGACGCTAGGCAGCAGCGCTGATGTGTTCGGCATCAACCTAAACGATAACGGCACGATCCTAAGCTATGCCATAGGCAGCCCAAGCCAATACACAGGTGGCGCAAGTATTGCAGCGGATGGCCGTATTCGCCTGAGCGATGTCGGCCCGGTTGGCGAGTACTTCCTTGGCATTTCAGGCGTCGATAACTGCGGTGCAATGTCGGAGACGCAGCTGCTGGTAAAAGTGGTCGCGGACGCCGTGCTTCGGGATGGATTCGAATGAGTGCGCCGGCACAAACCGGCAAAGCGTATGGGGTGAAAGTCCCCTACAACAAAAGGAGTAGCGAACCATGTATGTCCCCGAGTCATGCGAGCTGAACCGTGAGGTGTCCGTCACGCTGCCGACTGGATTCCTGCGAGCATGTGCTGCCTTGGCAGCACGTCCAACATCAACATGTGCGCTTGAGCGCTCATCAGGTAGTTTTTTGCCGGGAATGATTTTGTTGCCGTAATGCCAAATACAGATGCAAAAATTGATGCGCCCGGCTAAACCGTATCCTATTCTACAGGCGTGCCTAAACTTCGCCTAAAAACGTCCCAAACCGCGCTGATTGCTCTAGCCCTGTCTTGGCTGTGCGCTATCGCCCATGCGTATGCGATTGAGCGCAGTTTTATGTTTCGTTCGATCTCAAGCAGCGATGGCCTCGTGCAAAACACGGTCAATGCGATGCACCAGGATCGCCGAGGCTTTGTTTGGATCGGCACGCAAGGTG
>JANOQN010000072.1:0-99300 GCA_031422315.1 Rhodanobacteraceae bacterium | reverse complement strand
CTAATTTATCCAGCACTGGCAATTTCTCGCTGAGCTGGGGCGCTAGCAATTGCGGCGCTACCCGCTATCAAGTCGAAGAAAAAATCGGCGGCGCTGCGTTTGCTTTCATTAACGAAACCACTGGCAACACGCTGGCATTAAGCCGCGTTGATGGCAGCTATCAATACCGCGTGCGGGCATGCAAGCCCGCCGTCAAAGGTGGTAGCGAGGATTGCTCAGCCTACTCAAGCCCAGTCGCGGTTTCCGTACAAATCGTCTGCACCCCGGCTGCGCCTAGCAATCTACAAGTCAATCCTAGCGTGTCGACCAATGGCAATTTCACGCTTTCTTGGGGTGTTAGTACGTGCGGAGCGGTGCGCTATTTTGTTGAGGAAAAGCAAGGCAATGGTGCCTTTGTAGTCAACACGCCGGAAACATCGGCGCTAAGCATGGTGCTCACCCGGCTTAACGCGGATTATCAATACCGCGTCCGCGCCTGCAAACCTGACCCGCAGGTAGGCCCTATCGAGTGCTCAAGCTACAGCGCAAGCGCATCGGTCAGCGTGCAAATACCGGGCGGGCTAGGCGCGCCAACGGGCTTGCTATGCCGATACAGCATCAGCGGTGGCACGCCGCAAAACTGTGATCGAAATATAAGTCCGTTTGTCCGCCCGCGAACCCGCAATGAGTTTATCGTGAGTTGGAACGCAGTGCCGGGTGCTACGCGCTATGAATGGTGTGATGATTTTGATGAAGTGACGTGCGGAACTCAGCTGGGCTTATCCCAGGCATTTACGCTGATGGCGGATAGTATGTTTGGGCTTCACTCCTACCGAGTGCGTGCCTGCAATGCCAGTGCGTGCAGCGCCTTCAGCGCGCCGTCGTTAGAAGTGGATGTTGCGTGCGGCGCACCATCTGGCAATTGCAGCGGCAGCCGCGAAGCACTCGCGCAAAGCACGGTGTACATTCACACCGATCAGCTGGGTTCACCAGTAGCCGAAACCGATGCTAGCGGCGCGCTATTGCAGCGCTTTCGCTATGAGCCGTATGGGCAGAGCATTGAAGCCAATATTGCCCAAGGCCCGGGTTACAGCGGCCATGTGGCGGATCAAGCCAGCGGGCTGATTTACATGGAAGCGCGCTATTACGATCCGATCATTGGCAGGTTCCTATCGACCGATCCTGATCCGGTCAATGGCTTGGGCACGAATTTTAATCGCTATGCTTATGCGGGGAATAACCCCTATACTTTTGTGGATCCGGATGGGCGGGCGTTTGAACTGTTTTTTGGTACTTTAGCTGTTGCCGGAGCGGATGCCGCGGTAATTGAGCCAACTGATGTGGCTGCGCCTGCGAAAGCAGCCGTTTATGGCGGTGCGCTTATTGGGACAGCGATTGCTGGCGCTATTTTGGCGGTTGCTGATGCGGTGATGAGTGAAGAGGGTGGGGAGAATGGAACGGCGGAAGGTGCTGAAGGCGGAGATGTCGCAGACAATGCCGGTGAAAAAACAAGTATTTCTACACCTGGTTCCATTGGTCAGCGTCCAACCAAAACTCCAAATACCGGAGAGCCAAACTCTAAACATGTAAACCCAGGGAGTGGTCAAGAACGAACGTATGGGGAAGATGGTAAACCTGTAAAAGATATTGACTACGACCACGATCATGGACAGGGAACACCCCACCAACATGATTGGGAAGACGGTGTTCGTGGTCCTGGAAAAGCAATTGATAAAAAATAGTGATTGGATATGAAAAATGAGTCAACTGAAAAAGCTATTGCGATAATTTTACTTAAAGACTTTGGAATTAAGATCGGGAGTTTGGAAAAAAAAACGCATGTTTGGATTGTCTCAAGCGAGTTAAATGACGCAGCAGCTTCCGTTCAACGATCAAGATATCCATGCTTAAAAATAACTACCGTGCCAATCAGGAAAAATGAGCCAGATGATTACTTTTTGAGGCGGATTTTAATAATGATTGGTGATCATCATAGAGTTTTTGAAACAAGTGATTCATCAGAATATCTTTTTGTTGTGGGCGCAACCGAAAAACACAAAGCTGTTTTAATGGAGGATTTTGATATTTCTTCTACAGGCTTAGGTGAATCTGTCATAGAGGCGCGCCTTAAAGACTCCCAATAGATCATCGCAATGTGCGCGCTTTTTATAAATAGCAACGAGTGCTTGTTCACCGCAACGACCCAAAATCTGAGCTACATTGCCATGTCAATAATTGTGACGGAAATAGCTTAGACCTGGATGGAGATAAAGGTCAGAGCGTTGGTGATGCTAATAGAGCCGTTAACCAAGGGATAACTTTTCGCGACACCGATGCAGGAAATAAAGTCCCTGTTAAAAGCGATCGGGTTGTAATAACAAATAACGACGGGAGAATTTTTACGCAATTTAAAAATACAAGAGCCAATACGCAAAGTCGAGTGCAGTCTGGGCGTTGGACACCAATTGAGAAAAAGAAGTGATTTACAAAGAAACGAAAATTTGGAAACGACTAAGTTCCACTCAAGTGGTTCGATTTGTATGTTTTGAGAGTATCGAAGAAAAGAGATTTGCGATTCAAAATGCGGATTTTTTCTATATGCCATTTTCAAGTTCGCAAATTATCCTTGCAGACAAGCGTCAAATCGAATTGTTTGCTGAAGAGTCTATTACTTATCGCAGTCAATGGTATGCGAGTGAATTGGAAGCAATAGAGGCTCACGAAAAAGAATTTTCTGACTTTTTTGAGCCTGAATTTAAGGCTTGAAACAAGACCCAAAAGCCGCACACCAAACCTAATGCTCAAAGTAACGCCAAGTCGTATTGAAATCCAGATTGATCACAAAACCGCCCGTTCAAAAGGTGGCAACAACACGTTAGAGAATGCAGATGTAAAGTGTCGTACGCTCAGTCTCGCGAAGGCGGAGCCAAAAACATAACCTACCGTGGGCGCGCTTCAATCGCTGGGTCAAATAGTGGAGTCCTTCATGCAAAATCGTGCATCCCTATCCCTACAAACGTTTCGCGTTATAATTCGATGTAGGCGCCGGATGCGTTAGTAGTGCACGTCCGGATCTGTGTAACCGGACGACTTTACCGCGATTTTTTCTTAAACAAAAAGCAAATCAAAAAACCAGCAACCTTAAACTGCTGGTTTTCCATGTTTAAGGCTAAACTCAAATTCATGTTATTTAATAGAACTAAACAAATCCAGCCGCTATCGCGGCCATAAAAATACAGTGCCAATGCCTTAAACTTTGCTCAAAATCCGAGCGAGTCCAGTACCATCTAAAAAATTGCTACCGCTCAGGCTCCGCTACATTAATCCGGCCGAGCTTGCCGGTTTTTAGATCAAGCCGCAGCAGCTCATGTGCGTTGGTGTTGACGATCCATAGCGCATTGTCGGCCAGGGTTAGGCCGGTTGGTTCGTGCAGTTTGTAATTTACGTTGAGCGTTTTGACTTCGTTTTTCGCAATTGAGAAGACTTTTATCTTGTTGTTGTAGCTATCGGCAATCCAGATGACATTGCGAGTGGCATCAAAACACACGCTGCCGGGGTGCTGTAAGCGGGCGCCCGCAGATGCACCCTCGATATCGCCAAATTCAAACGTGCCTTCGCCAATGACCGTGCGCACGGAAAAATCAGTGAGTGAGATATGCCGTATCGCTGAATTGTTGGCGTCGCTGATGTAGATGCCGTCGCGCGCAAGCGTTATGCCGTTTGGCTTTGAGAATGCGCACATGGCGGCGCTGCCATCGGCTAGCGCGTCTTGCCCGCTGCCGGCAATTTTGCGCGCGGTGTTGCGAATTAAATCCACCATCCAGATTTGATGCTGGCCGCTTTGGGTGACGAATAGCTTGTCTTGCGTCCACATACAGCCGGTCGGTGCCGACATCGCGACTGCGCGCGCCGCGCCTGGATCGCTCAAACCAATTGCTGCGCGGCCGGTTCCGGCAATCGTATCGACTTGATCTTGCGCTGCTAGCCGAACGCGTCGGATTACATGATTGCCGGTATCGCAGATAAATAACTCATCTTTGCCCATGCACAGCCCGGTTGGGCCGTTGAAGCCGGTTTCAATACCGCGGCCATCCCAAAGCCCGGCGTTGCCGGAACCAAAAATTCGAGTCACCTGGCCTTCAAAACTCATTTCAACTACCCGGTTGTGCCCGGTGTCGGATACATACAATCGATCAACGCCGGCAATGACGTGGCTCGGGAAGCTCAAAAAGCTGCTGGTTTCGGGCTTTTTGACGCTCGGCGGCGCTTCTTTGCTGCGTATGCCGCGCATATGCGCATCGTTAAGCAGCTGATTGATGCGGCTCTCCAGCTCGGCTTTGTGACCATCGCCAAAATACACGCCGCTGAGTTTGCCTTCTGCATCCAGCAGCACCACTGTCGGCCACGCTTCAATATTAAGCATGCGCCAAAGCTGCCAGTGCGCATCGTTAATAACCGGGTGGCGAATCAACCAGCGATTCACGCATTTCAGCACGTTCGCACTATCGCTTTCATAGCTAAACTTGGGCGTGTGCACGCCGATGACGTTGAGCCCATCATGAAACTTCGCTTCTAGCTGCTTGATCTCACTATTGAGCTGCTGGCAATAGTTAGACGAGCTGCAGAAAAAGTAAAGCAGCGTGACCCGGCCACGCAGATTAGCGAGCGCAATCGGCGCGCAGTTAACCCAATCCAGATTGCTCGGAAGCTCATTGAGGTAAAAATTAGGCTGGCTGACGGACATATAAAACTCACGAAATTCGCTACCGTTAACTTAGCGCAAGTCAGCTAGTTCTGCGAGCGTTTGCTGTGCTTAATTGCTGTTTTGCAGCTTGCTTTGCCCGTGATCTGCGGCTTTGCATCGGGTCAATTTGCAGCGGGCGATACAATTCGACGCGATTTCCCGATTGAAGCTTGCAATCGTATGCGCACGGCTTGGAGAATATACCTAAGCGCCAGCTGCTAGCCTGCCACGGCGAGTCAGGCAGCATGGCGATAGCATTTGAAAACGCTGCTGCACTCAGGGCATCTGCGGCAATTTTCGCCAATCCCATTGCGGCGGCTTCCAAAGCGGTTGCGCCGGCTGCAAGTTTTAGCGCGTACAGCCATTGCCGTGAGGGCAGGGCGAGCGCGAATTCCACCTGGATGTCACTGCTAGCAAGCAGCTCAGGGGAGTTATGCATGAGTGCGGGTAATCGAATGCTCGCTATTCGAGCGAATCTTTAAACACGCTAAAGTCACCGGCGGCAATTGGGAAATTGCCAATAAGCTGCAAGGTGGGTCCACCGCGTTTGCACACCATAGAATCTTGCGGTGCAAATCCGCCCGCGGGTAGAGCCCAATTATTTGCAGTTGAATCTCTTACTGACGAGCGGTAATACACCACCACATCGGTGTTATCAATGCTGGCACCATTAGCCAAATTACTCGAGAGCATGGTGCAGTCATTTAAATTATTGGTTGTACCGCGATCAGTGTATTCATTGGCGATGTAGCGCGTTCCAATAATATCGGAAGTGTGGAAATTGCGGCCGGATTCGTTTGCTGGAAAAAGCAAATCGTTTGCACCTGGGCTAATTTGATAGCCAAATTGACCAGCACTATCCGTTATTGCATAGACTTCACGTTCATTCCGAAGCGCAGCAAACTCGGTGCTTAACTTCGTGCCGTTTAAGCTAATTTGATCGCGGTCAGCACCATCAATATCAAAGTCAAAGCGCCAATAGTTGTGATGCCAATGCGTTAAGTCGTTATTCGTGCCATCTGAGTTACCGAAACCAAACTCGACGCCGATATCACCATTTGGGCTAAAAACATAGCGTGAGGTATATTTATACCAGGCTGCCTCATATTGAGCGGTGATTCGGAAACCAGCGTTTGCCGCTAGGTTTTCGATGGCAACGCCGCCGCCATTGCAATCTTGAGAAGTTCTGCCGGGAACGCCGAACGGGCAAAGCCCAAATGACGCGGTTGGGCTCGCGGAGATATCACAGCTCGTAGTTGAGCTAAAAATCGCAGGCGTACCCAATACATTCCTTACTGCAGGCTCCACAAGCATGGAGGCTTCCGTATCTTTCCAATCCCGGTAACAAAGACCAGAGTTCCTGTATTCAGCAAACAAAATTGGCGCGTGTGAGCGCTTCATGACGAGTAAGCCGCGGAAGTGCACATTGCGCAGCTCCAACCCTGAGCCGCGCGCGCCTGATGAACGTGTCGGCCTTAGCCAGCACATTTCCCAAACTGGATTTTCCGCATTTGGCCATGAAACTTTGTTTTCATTCGCTGCCGCGATACAAACTGGGCTCGCAGCCTTCAAGTTGCAGCTAAGAAATAATGTCAAGGCAGCTAAAACCAGCGTGTTTTTGTAGGTCATTGTTTGCTCCGGTATGAAGAAAATGAAGGGACTAATTTAACAACCTTCGCTAAATTATTTGGGCTAAACGATTTGGACTAAATCTTTCGGTTAAATTACTGGGCAAACTTATTTTTTTTGGCTCGGGCTGCTTACGGTAATAAATTCTGGGTCCACAACTTTTCCGCTCGCTAAATCAACAATGGCATGCCCGTAAAGTATTTCGCCGGCAATGCCGCCTGAGATCAACACATGTATACAGCGAGATTTCGCGCGGCAATAAACGGCGGCAGGGCTTTGATCAGACGCGTTGCGGTAAGAAAACCCACCGTAGATGGTCGCATCTGGTCTAGCGCTAGCAATTTTTAACTTAGGGCTTGAACGAACAAGCTCAAACGCGTACGCCAGCTCAGCCTCAGAGGTGTTCAAGGTTAAATCGTTCGCCACCTCAGTCGAGAGTAATTTGCCGTCCATTGAATACGTGATGATTTTCGCTGAACCCAAATCATAGTCCCAGCCGTACTGGATTTTTTGATACTGATCCCCTGCGTCAGTCTTGATACTGTCGACGTACTCTCGAACTAAAACAAAACCTGAAGGTTTGAATACAGAGTTTGGTTTTTTCTCTAAGGGGTTCGTTCCCAATTGATTCGCGCAGCCTGTAGCGAAAGAAATGATCAAGCATAGGAGCCAAGTCTTCATTATCAGTTTCTTGCGCTCGCTGCCATGCTGCTTGCACTTACCATATTGACGGGTGCACTTTTACCATTAGCATTCCACGCATCAAACATAAATTCCCCACGTGATTTGTCGGCTGGGCCAACGTCTGAAGTTCGATTGCACAATTGGTTTTCCGTTTGAAAGTTATTGCTGGTGGCTTCAGTTTTTAGAAAGTCAGCATAATCTTTGCTCATAACTTGAAATTTAAGCGTTGCAGTGGCGCGAATCGGCCGAACCGCATTTGCAGGAATCAAAACGCTGTAATTCGTCGTATCAAAATTGACGAGCTTGCCTGACCCAGGCGATGTTTCTGGGTAGCTGTAGTTAACGGGTTGCGTTTCAATATTCGTGCCTCCTCTAAATCCTAATGGCGGAATGCGATTGTCTTTCGCGATACAGTTATTTAACACCATGTTAAAAAGCTTGCGCCCGGTTCCATTTTCTTGCGTTACGCAGACGCCAGTGTTGCCAAAACGCTGCCACACGCCGTGTTTTGACTCATAAATCTTAACTTGCGCATCTGTGGTAAGTACTGCGGTCGATGGATTGTAGGCACCTGATTCAAAAATAACGGCACTGTTCGCATCAGTCACTACGAAATTGATCCACATTCTACGGCCTTCACTGTAGCCGCCCGGCAGTTTGTGGCCCGTTAAATTAGTAACTCGGACACTCGCGTTAAGCGTGGCTGCGCCTGCGCTCAACGGCTGCGTGTTAACTGCGATTTGAGCGGAACGACTTGTCAGGTTATCGTTGATCCACGCAAGCGATCGATCAAACGCTGATTCGCGCTCAAGCGCTGCGCCGTATAGCGATTTCAACGTACTGACCATAAAGCCGTTGCTGCCGGCAAATTCGTGGACCGCTAGGTTGTCAGTGCGGGTGCCCGGATCGTTAAAATTGCAGGCGCGCGCAGTGCTTTGTTTTGAAATCCGCATGTGGCAGCTTTGGCAGGTTTCGCCGTATCGATTGCCGCTTGATGGTCCACCGTTTTCAACGCCGTCTCGGAACAAAACGTCACTGTAATCGCTTTGCAGCCATTCGCTATAGGTTCGGTCAATCGGAAAGGCAGCGCCGCTGTTGACGCCGGTGTTTAAAATCAATGTCTTGAACGGCCCGGCTGCGATTTCGGGGGAGCTGATGTCATGGCAAGTCCCGCAATATGCGCTGTCTTTGTAGCTCATGTCCTGCTTCCAGCCGTGCGGTGGTCGCGCGATCGGTCCGGTAGGCGTTACGTCTGGGTAGCGGTATGGGCCGCGACGACAAGGCCCGCCCGCGCTTTGGCCGTTTTCTGTGCAGTTAAGTGTGTCATCTAGCCAAATATTGGCGTTAAAGGTCAGTGCAGATTGCCCGAGCGGGCCAGTCGCCATGGTTCGGTGGCAAAAATGGCAGCCTATTCCCGAGTAATCATTTAGCTTGCCGTCTCGAGCAGCTTGATCGCCTCCGAGTAGGCAGCCGTTGCTTCCATCGATCAAGCCGCCTACGCCATTTTTACGTACCCGACCACCGAGCCATGCATTCGGTGCGTGGCAGCGTATGCAAAAATCCCCAATGCCTGGGGCGTCATAATTGGCTACGTCAACTGCGGCCCAAAACATCGGATCGCGCGCTGCGTTCGCCATCATTGAACCTGACCAAGTTGGATAAGGCATTTGCGATTCGTCTGCGGCATCACCCTGGTGGCAGCCTTCGCAGCTATCGTTTCCGATAATGCCGGACGCTAAGCCCGGCTGAGTTCCATTTGGGGTGAAATCAATCGAGCCTAGATTGAGCTTTTGGGTGGCGTGGTCATAGCTAAAAGCGCTCGCTGAAAAAATCAAAAGAATTAGGGCGAATGCGCACTGACATGTCCACGAATTAGGCGAGAAAATTTTCATGCGCGAGTGTAGCGAAGTGAAAATCCAATCGCTATATCTCAAGCTGGGTCATTCGTCATGGTTTCCCCGACAAATCGTAATTCCTAGCGCGCCGAGCCCGCTTCGCCCAGCGCCATTTCCTTCTTAGCGACTTTAATAAAATCATCGACCAAGCGATCGGCCAGTGCGCCGACTGCCAATTTCGCAGCTGATGCCACCACCGAGCCTTGCTTCATCGAAAACGCCAGCGATAGCCGAACTCTACAGCCGGAGATGCCAAGCGGTTCGAACTGCCACGCACCATTAAAAGCTTCAAACGGGCCGTCGATAAGGCTCAGCTCGATACTGTGATCAGGGCTAACTAGATTGCGAGTCGAGAACTTCAGCGATACGCCAGCCAGCCGCACGGATAGTTCGGCGTCAATAACGCGCTGGCCGTTGTCATCTACAAAAGATTGCAGAACTCGTGCGTCATCACACCACGGAAACCAGCGTGGGTAAGCTTGAATGTGATTGACTAAAGTGAACATCAGCGCCGGTGGGCAGCCAACAATCGCTTGGCGCTCTAACCTTGTGGTCATGATGCTGCACGCAACGCTAGCGCACTTTGAATCAAAGCTTGCATGGTTTCAGCGGCGGCCTTTGGGGCTTCGGCTTGCCGAATCGGCCGCCCGACGACAATAAAATCCGCGCCGTTTGCAAATGCTTGGCTCACATCGACCACGCGTTTTTGATCGTCGGTGTTGGCGATCGGTCGAATGCCGGGGCATACGATCATCAGCTTATCGCCGACTGCCGCGCGGATGTCGCTGGCCTCTAGTCCGCTCGCCACTACGCCATCCATACCGCAATCAACCGCGGCTTTTGCGCGCGCGCAAACTAGGGTTCGGGCGTCACATTGAAAGCCCAAATCGTGCAAATCACGCTGATCTAAACTGGTCAGCGCGGTAACGGCCAACACTTGCAGGTTGCCTTTGGCCTCTGCGGCCGCACGCATCATGCCGTCGTTACCGTGCACTGTGCAAAAGTCGACCGGGTAGCGGCTGAGCCCTTTGACAGCGGAGCTGACCGTCGCGGGCACGTCGAAAAACTTCAGATCAACAAACACACGCTTGCCTCGCTCAGCCAGGGCGTTCAACACGTGAAAGTAATCCCCGGATGTCAGTAGCTCCATGCCGATTTTGTAAAAGTTGACTGAATCGCCAAGCCGATCCACCCAAGCCAAAGCTTCGGCTTGGTTATCAACATCCAGCGCAAAAATGAGCCGATCTCGCGGGGTAAATTCAGTATTCAATGTGATCCTTTTGAAAATTTAATTTGACTAGCACTAATCCTCAACGGTCGTCATTCCCGCGAAGGCCGGAACCCAGGCTCCATGTGCGTTCGGTTGAGCTCAGACACCTGTACCTGGGTCCCCGCCTGCGCGGGGATGACGAGGGAAAAAGACGTTTAAGGTCTTGAAAAATTCGGTGATTTAGTCCGCCAAACTACTGCGCCGGTTTAACAAACAGCAGCGTCATACGATCACTTTCGCCGATCGCTAAGTACTTGGCTTTGTCGACTTCACCCAGCGCCAAGCTAGGTGGCAGCGTCCAAACGCCCTCTTTGTGATCGCGCGTGTCTTTCGGATTGGCATTGATTTCTGATTTCGCTTTCAACTCAAAACCTGCAGCAGCGGCGATGGCAATCACCGATTCTTCGGACATATAGCCCGACTTTGCGCTTACCGCAGGATCAGTTCCGGCCGCCGCGCGGTGTTCCTTCAAGCCCAACACGCCGCCAGGCTTGAGCACGTCAAAAAAAGCTCTAAACATGGCTTTTTCCGCGCCTTGGCCGGTCCAGTTATGCACATTGCGGAACGTCACCACCATATCGGCGCTGCCGGCTGCGCCTAGCATTGGCGCTTTCATATCAATGCCAATCACTTTCGGGCTGCCGTAAAGCTCAGGGTTAGCTTTGAATTTGGCCTCTAACTCCATGTTTTGCTTGGCGTAATACTCTTTTGCACGTTCGCTGCCGGCTTTTTCTGGGTCGTTCATGATCGCGGAATAGCTGCCGGATTTAGCCAGCACTGGCGCTAAAATTTCGGTGAACCAACCGCCGCCGGGGGAAATCTCAATAACATTCATATTCGCTTGCAGGCCAAAAAAGCTCAGCGTTTCCATTGGGTGGCGATAGATATCACGCGCTTTGTTGGCTTCAGAACGGTGCGTACCGTTCATGGCCGCTTGAATCAAATCGGTGGTGGTTGGCATAGCAGGTTCTGCTATGGCAGCTGGGGCGATTACTTTTTCAGTGCTTTCAGCCATTGGCGCGGCAGTTTTATCAGCGCACGCCAACAAAAACAGCGCAGGCAGTAAAACAAGAGTTGCTTTCAACATAATAATCTCCAAATCGGTTGACGTAGGAAAGGCTTGGAAGCCATAAAAATCGACGCGATGATAGCGCGCGAAGCATTAGACTCCGCAACAAATTTCGTATCACCCATCAACTGACCTTAACGTAGGACATTCGAGCATGTTTTCACTGAGCAAAAAGACCCAAATGCCAAGCGCCGCCAACGCGCTACCCGGCAGATCCCAGCCTATGGAACTACACAATATGCACGCCGTGCTTGGCACGCCGCTTTTGCCGCCCTTTCCTACCGATTGCGAAGAAATCATCGTCGGCTTAGGCTGCTTTTGGGGCGCCGAGCGTAAGTTCTGGAAAATGCCGGGCGTGTTCACCACTGCAGTAGGCTACAGCGCCGGGTTCACGCCCAACCCTACGTATCGAGAAGTGTGCACGGGTGAAACCGGCCACAATGAAGTGGTGCGCATCGTGTTTAATCCACAAAAAATTTCTTTGAGCGAACTTCTAACCGCGTTCTGGGAATCGCATGACCCGACGCTCGGTATGCGCCAAGGTGGTGATGTCGGCACGCAATATCGCTCCGGGCTTTATTACAGCAACCCAGCGCACGCTAGCTTGATGCAAGCGAGCAAAACCGCCTATCAAGCCAGCCTAAAAGCCGCCGGGCTTGGCACAATAACCACCGAAATACTGCCCGCCACCGCGTTTTACTACGCCGAAAACGAACATCAGCAATACCTCGCGAAAAACCCCGAAGGCTACTGCGGCCTAGGCGGCACCGGCGTTAGCTGCCCGATCTCTGCATTCGCAAACGCCGCCTCATGAGCTTTTCTGACTGGGTCGCCACCATCGGCGTAAGCCTGCTGCTGCTGGCTTACGTATTAGACGTGACCAATAAGCTTGAAGATGACAGCCCTTGGTTCTTCGGGCTGAATGCCGTCGGTGCCGCACTCGCGTGCTGGTCAGCTGTCATGATCAAGTTCTGGCCGTTTGTGGTGCTTGAAGGTATTTGGGCAGCGGTGAGCGTAGTGGCGCTGGTGCGAAGGGTGGGGAAGGGGCGAGCTTGACGCCACCGCGTCGCAATTCGAAAGCTCGGGCGCGGAGTGAATCTCACGCCTCAACTGGCAGCCACACTTCGCCACCTCACTGCCAGTCAACACCACCGGCAGCCGTGAGCTTTCCTTGGCTTTGCGCGCACTTGATCCAGTAATTTCGGCGAATTCGGTTGCATATCCATACGATTTCACGTTAAGCCGTCTAATGCAAAATCTCAATTCAATCATCGGGCTACGTCATGAATTTGTTGACTTCGGTGCATGTTCTAGGCAAGCGTATGGCCCGCCTCATCGTCATTCCCGCGAAAGCGGGAACCCAGTACAGGTGTCAAAAATTCTCGCAACTCCTTTAGAAACCCGGGATTGTCGATGACTCTCGTTAACTATTGAGGTCTTCACGCAATACCGTCTAACTAAAGCGCGCGATTTTGCCTTCGAAACCGATAGACTTAGGCGTGAGTAGAGGAATAATTTTTGTCGTGTAGTTCAAAGTTAGCGGTTAAAAGCTTGAGCAGATTTAGCGCGGCTTCGTAGCCAATTTATCGCAGGCCAGTAATTCAAAATTCGGTCGCACGCCGCAGCTCAAAATTTGTGGTGGTGTGCAGTTTGCGTATCGCGCAAGTCCATCAGATTTAGTGCTGCCTGCTTCGCCCAAATCTATCGCAATTCGCAATGGCGCAGTACTTCAAACCGGCCAAGTTGGCGGCGCTAACCCTTAATTGCAGGCCGACCATGCGGCCTTCTGCGGTATAGTGCTATCGTAGTTTTTCGGGTCGCGTGGCGGCTGAAATAAACGTTAGACCTTGAAGTATTCTTACCTCAACTGTTAAAGGTGCTGTCTATGCGTTCGCTATCAAGTAAATTTCTTTCGACGTTTTTTGCGCATTTGTTTTTTCTATCATTTTCGATGTCTTCGATGGCCGAAAGTTGCTCAGATATCCTCGCGCACGGGATATTTAATGATTTTGAGGCGTATAGTGTCGTCAAAAACGAGCGGGTAAAAATTACACACATGTGTCGCGAAGTAAATCGCGCGTTTGACACTGGCGCGAGCTACATGGGAATAGCTGGCAGCTTTGCAGGATCGGAATCACGAAAGGCTTGCGACGACTTCCTGACTACAAATAAATTTTCTGAGGAGCAGTATAGACACATAAAGACGGCGAGCGAGCTAATTGTTGGGGCTTGGTCCGCGTGCATGGATAATAACGAACCCCTACGATTTTCTCTCCAGCAAGGTGCATCGCGGAAGTATTTTAATGCGTTTGTTAGGAAACCAGGCTCTGGAATTGGAGGTGTTGACGTTACCGTTGACAATGCTAAGCGCTGTGAATGCCGGACGATTGAAGGTGTGACCTGCAAGGCGTCTCCTGCCCTAAATCCCGATGCGTTTCGCTTACTGGTTTCTTTCAAAGCGCCAGCTCGCGCAGTTGTCGAATGTGAAAAAAAGAATCCAATGCGTCCAGTTTCGGCGACAGCCACAGACCATACCTCCGGGAATGACAGCTTCGCAACACTACAGGGGTATGATCCCTTTCTGTCGATTGGCAGTGATGGGGTTGTCGCTGTTATCGGGGTATGCGCTGGCCCCGACAGGCCGGCCGCCGATCAAAACGTGGTTGTTTACGCAAATGACTTCGGCAAAAGCGAATCGATTAATGCCACTTTGAGTTCGAGAAAGCTTGGTGGAGATTCATACTTCAAATTCCCGGTTGACCTCTGGTCGGGATGCAGTATAGAAGCGGTGCATTGTCAAGTGAAAATTCAACTTGGCGGTAACACGCTTGCAGCTGAAGACCTGTTTAGTGGCATTTATCTAGCGATTGAAGGAGGTGGTTCTCTCCAAGTTGTTAGGGCGGTCCCGGTCGGCGGAGGGTGCCCAAGCGGAGGTTATGGCAGAGACATCGCTCACGTAGTCGTCGACACCTATCGTGTCGAAGCAAAGTAATAAATATTGATCAGTACACGCCCCAAGTTCTAAACTTCTGCTTAAACCGAGAGCTGGAAACATCTGTCGCTTCAACCGCACGCTTTCGTGCGGCGTCGGCTTAGCAAATCGTTTGGCATCGCGGCTATGAAGACAGTTAGCCAGTTTGAGAGGTTCGGCACTGCGTATCAAGGTTCTGAGGACGAGCCGTTGTAAACGAGTTTTCCGTGCTTTCTCAAAAGTAAGTACCGACACGCAATGGCATTAAGGTGATTTATGGGAATTGGCTAAGGCCCAACGAATAAGCTTAGATCGCGCGCAGCCGCGATCTTAGCCGTTTGTTGGACAAGCCCGGTCTGCCCGAGTGAGATTGGCCTCACGCTATATAGAAAACATATTTTTGTGCACGCTTTGAGCGTGTAATTTCAAACGGCTTGCCTGCTGTTTTGAGGTGGGTAGCGAGCGTTTTTGCGCAGAGGTTTGCGGTTCAAAACGGTGTTTGCGATATAAGAACTACTTTTTAGCCGAGCAAGCTCGCAGCACTATGAGGTAATGATATTTTTGAATAACGCTGACGTTAAAAGGTGTCTGGTTCGTGATGTTATTAGGCGGCTAACGGAACCGGAATTGGGTTCCCTTTGATTGTCGCGGGCCTAACTGTTTCTGCGCTAATCAACGATGGCTTGATCCTTATCTGCACCAGCTGCATCGGTGCGCCGCAGGCCGAGATTGCGCCGGGCGTGCCTTGAAGTTTGGGATCGTTCTCGCTGAATTGCTGCAAATTTATGCGGTATTGCAGCATAAAATCATTGAAACGAAAACGTCTTCCGATGAGCGTGATCCGGAGCCTAACCGCAGGTTGATCGGGTTAGTGCTGGAATCTGTCAGCTGAGTCGGGCATGCGCTGAGAGGAGGCTTAAGCTGTGCAAAAGCCGCATTAAGTCAAACCATCAAAGCATGGCCGCTTTGAGTAAAGCGCACTTATTTGGTCTCGGAGTTACTTGCAATTCGTTCGTATTTGCTAGGATTGCCAAAGCCAAAAGCGGAATGAGCAATGCCAGTCGAAACCCATGAAAACGTAACGAATCCTGCTATTGAAGCACTTGAAGCCGTGCGACGCGGCCCGATTCGCGCCGCGCGCGGCAATATGCTGAGCTGCAAAAGCTGGCAAACCGAAGCCGCGCTGCGCATGCTGCACAATAATTTAGATCCTGACGTGGCCGAGCACCCGGAAACCCTCGTTGTGTACGGTGGCATTGGTAAAGCGGCGCGCAATTGGCCGTGTTTTGATGCCATCGAGAAATCCCTGCGCGCGCTGGAATCAGACGAGACGCTGTTGGTGCAATCAGGCAAACCGGTCGGCGTATTTAAAACTCATGCTGATGCACCGCGCGTGTTGATTGCGAATTCGAATCTGGTTCCGCACTGGGCCACCTGGGAGCATTTTCACGAACTCGATAAAGCCGGTTTGATGATGTACGGCCAGATGACTGCCGGTTCGTGGATTTACATCGGCACGCAGGGCATTGTGCAAGGCACTTATGAAACGTTCGTCGAAATGGGCCGCCAGCATTACGGCGGTAATTTGAAGGGCCGGTGGATTTTAACCGCTGGTTTGGGCGGTATGGGCGGCGCGCAGCCGCTTGCCGCAACCATGGCCGGTGCGTGCATGCTGGCGATTGAGTGTCAACAATCGCGCATTGACTATCGATTGCGCACCCGCTACTTAGATGAGCAAGCAAATGATTTGGACGACGCGCTGGAACGCATCGCGCGCTATTGCTCCGAAGGCAAAGCGATAAGCGTGGGCCTGCTCGGCAATGCGGCGGAAATTTTGCCTGAGCTACTCAAACGCGGGGTGCGCCCGGATGCGGTCACTGATCAAACCAGCGCACATGATCCGGTGCACGGCTATTTACCAGTGGGCTGGAGCGTGGCGCGCTGGCAGCAAAGCGCTACCAGCGCGCCTGAGCTGGTTCGCGATGCCGCCAAGCGTGCTATGCGCCAGCACGTCGAAGCCATGCTGGGCTTTTTAGATCAGGGCATTCCAGTATTTGACTACGGCAATAACATCCGGCAAATGGCGAAAGATGTTGGCTGTCAGCGCGCCTTTGATTTTCCCGGCTTTGTGCCAGCCTATGTGCGGCCGCTATTTTGCAAAGGCATCGGCCCGTTTCGTTGGGTGGCGCTGTCGGGTGATCCTGACGATATCCGCAAAACTGACGCCAAGGTGAAAGAGCTAATTCCAGATGATCCGCACCTGCACCGTTGGCTGGATATGGCCGCCGAGCGCATTAGCTTTCAAGGCTTGCCCGCACGAATTTGCTGGGTCGGATTAGGCCATCGACACCGGCTTGCGTTGGCGTTTAATGAGATGGTCAAAACCGGCGAGCTGAGCGCGCCGATTGTGATTGGCCGTGATCATTTGGATTCAGGCTCAGTCGCCAGTCCAAACCGGGAAACCGAGGCCATGCAAGATGGCTCGGATGCGGTTTCCGATTGGCCATTATTGAATGCGCTGCTGAATACTGCGAGCGGCGCGACTTGGGTCAGCCTGCACCACGGCGGCGGCGTCGGCATGGGCTTTAGCCAGCACTCTGGCGTGGTGATCGTGGCCGACGGCACCGAAGCTGCGGCCAAGCGATTGGGCCGCGTACTCTGGAATGATCCAGCGACCGGCGTCATGCGCCACGCTGATGCGGGTTATGCGAGTGCGAAAACCTGCGCGCGCGAACAGCAGCTCAATTTGCCGATGCTGTGAAAACCAGAGCCCAGCCATGAACCAAAAAAGCGACGCCTCGACCCGCCCTGCAACGCTAGCCGAAGGCATAGGTACGCTAGACGTGGGTGCGAAGCTTGCGGCGGGTCAGCGGCTCGGGCCGTATCGTTTGGTGCGACAGCTAGGCGAAGGCGGCATGGGCGTGGTGTGGCTGGCTGATCAATTGCAGCCATTCGAGCGCAAAGTCGCAATCAAGCTATCGAATCGTCAGTCTGGCTCCAATATGGCGAATGCCTACTTCGAGATTGAGCGGCAGGCGTTGGCGCAGCTGGTACATCCGTATATTGCGCAAATCTATGATGCGGGCATGCGAAGCGATGGCATGCTGTATTTTGCAATGGAATACGTTGAAGGCAGCACGCTAGATGAATTTCTAGTCGACAAACCTGTCAGCTTGGACGCCTGTATCGGCCTGCTCGCGCAGGTTTGCCAAGGTGCGCATTATGCGCATCAGCGTGGCTTGATCCACCGTGATCTCAAGCCCGGCAACGTGCTGATTGCTGAAGTGTCCGGCAGCCCGATGCCGAAAATTATCGACTTTGGTATTGCGATTGGCGTGGACATCGCCCGTACCGGCAGCGGCGCCAGCGCCGGAACCCGGGCCTACATGGCGCCGGAACAGTTCAACGCCAGCACCAGCGGACTGGATTTGCGCGCCGATGTCTATGCTTTGGGCGCGATTCTGATCGAAGCGCTGTGTTTACAGCTCAAAATTCCGCTCGATGGCGTCGATAGCGGCACCTTTCGCGGCTTATTGAGCGCCGCTGGAACCAGCGCAAATCCGATTAGCCAAACCGCACACATACCCGCGGCGCTGCGCGGTGAGCTGCGCCGCATTCCAAAATCACTGCGCGCGATTGCCATCAAAGCGCTGAGTGAAGATCGCGATGCGCGCTATGAATCCGCCGCCGCGATGGCCGATGACTTAAAACGATGGCGCGAACGCAGGCCGGTGTTGGCGATGCAGGGCGGCAAGCTGTATGCGCTGCGTTGCTTTGTCAATCGCTACCGGCTAGCCAGCGCGCTGGGCGCCGCCACCTTAGCCGCACTCATTGGCGGGCTAATCGTCGCAAGCTACGGCCTGCGCGAAGCCACAATCGCCAAAGCCCAAGCCGAGCTGCGCCGCGAACAGGCCGAAAGCCTAGTCGACTACATGTTGGGCGATTTTGCCGCCAAATTAGAACCGATCGGCAAACTCGATTTGATCGATGGCGTAGCCAGCCGCGCGCTGGAATACCTAAAGCAAGCCAATGATAGCGATCTCAGCAGCGCCATCCACCGCGCCGCCGCATTGCGTACGATTGGTGATGTGCAAACCCGACGCGGCCAATGGCCGCAAGCAAAAACTACCTTTGCGCTGGCCGAACAAGTACTCACCAAAGCACAAGCCGCAAATCGCAATCAAATCACACCGGAATTATTGTTTGAGCAGGGGCAAGTTGCGTTTTGGATAGGTAATACGTATTACAGCGAACGTGATTTCGACACTGCGAAGATCCACTGGCAACGGTATTTGGATATTGCGATGCGATTGCAGCCTTTGACGGTAGAATCGGGGTTGGGAGAACTCGAAGTTGCGTATGCATTGAATAACTTGGGTACAGCAGCTTTTCAAACAGGCGATATCTCAATCGCAAAAGATTATTTATCCCGTTCTATGAAACTCAGAGAGCTTGCCGTTCAGAAAAAACCAAAAGATGAAGAGCTTTTGCTTGGACTTTCGAATAACTTATCTTGGCTAGCAAGATCGCAAGAAGCGACCGGAGATCTTTCAGGCGCACAATCAAGCTATGAGAGTCAACTTGCGCTCTCAGAAAAATTACTGATAGCGGTTCCAAGTAATGCGGTTTGGACGGAAAGTGTAGCATCGGCAAGATTCTGGCTCGGAGTTATTGGCCTGCAGTTAGGCCAGCTAGACGAAGCCCTTTTGCAACTCAAAAAATCGGAGAAAGAGTTTGAGGCGCTAACCGAGCTAGATCCGAGTAATTTATCCTACCGCAGTACGCTAGGTGTGGTGCGCAACGAGCTAGCGTGGAGCCTACATTTAAAGGGTAACAATATAGATGCGCTTAAGGTAATAAGTACCCACATTGAACAATTTATGGCAGTCTTGAGTACATCATCGAACCTGAGAGATGTTCGCACACTTGCAACGGCTAAAGTGCGAAAGTCGCTTTTTTTGGCCGTCACAGGCGAATCGAATAATTCTTTTAAACTTTATGAATCCGCAATTTCCGATCTTGAGAAAATCAATAAAGCAAACCCTAACGACAGGAAAACTGCGATTGCGTTTGCCCATAGCTTATTGCTTGACGCAGATTCAAACAGAATATTGATAAGCGCGGCAAAGGCGCGGACTTTGATTGTACCTCTTGTTGAAAAACAAGCTGATGCGGACGCGCTTGATGTGTTCGTTCGAGTCAGTGTTTTATTGGGTGATGTTAAAACCGCCCAAGATTTGAAGAAGAAGTTAAGTGAGATGCAGTATAACCATCCAAGCTACCGCGCCTTTTTAAACAAATATGACAAAGGAATATTGCCATGACAGAAATAGTAACCACACTTTCAATATCAAGCAGCGGTAAATACACCTATGACAAAGCGTCTATTACAGTTACTGAAGCCAACACTGTTATCACTTATGCACTAGACCCTAAAACAGCGCAAGATTGGGAAATTGTCGGCCAAACAAATACTGACTCAAAACAGCAACTCACTGGCGAATCCAAGACTCCAGCTGGAAGCTCAATTAGCATGACTGATATTAATTCTCAGGCTGAAACATTTGATGTCACTATCGTATGCCAACACCGTTCGCAGCGCGACCGGATGCTTAGGATTGATCCAGAGGTTAGAAACCTTCCAGACTAAGACGCTATTTTACAATTTTATTCTAACCAATCTAGCTAGCAGCCAAATAGACTGCTAGCTACTCCATTTGGCGCGGGAAACCAGAGACAGCTAAAATGAAGATCGCGAAAATTTTTGGAATAATATTGTCAATTTTCGTAGTGCTAACAGCGGTATCACCATCAGCGTTTTCAAGCGAACTAAAATCCTCTCCAGATATCCCAAAAGCAGCAAGCCAAAATATCGAACCCGACACCTTCCATCGTACCGCCCTCGACAATCCAGCTCGCCAAACATCCGCACTGCAAGCCGCCGAATGGCTTAAAAAAGGCGAAGCGGTGCTAATTGATTTAAATTCCAAAGAACAATTTGCTCATACACATTTAAAAGACGCGATTAATCTACCCGGCACGGATTTAACTGATGAAATGTTGAATGCGCTGGTGCCGAATAAATTAACCCGGATTATTGTGTATTGCACGGATACGCTTTACCCAACTCGGCGATTAGCGTTAACCACGATTAGCGCACCGGCTTTTGTCCAGCTCGGCTACCCTAATACCACGGTGCTTGAGCCGCTTTATCTATCGAAAGCGTGTCAGAAGGCGAAGAAGTCTACAGAAGCGGGTGCGATTTGCGGGGATTTGTTGCCGCTATTTCGACTGCCGCTAGACGAACAGGTCAAGCCATCGGAAATGAAATAGCAATTCGCACCTGCGTCTAAAATGCGCGATCAACTTACCAGGCATGTCGATTACCGATGAAGCGCTAGCCGCGCTGGTGCCGGAAAAATACTCGGCTCGTGCTGTATTGCTACAATTCGCTGATCTCGACCCGCAGGATTGCTTTGACTACGCTAAGCGTGCCTGCGGTTGTGCAGCTGGGCTATCCGAACGCCATGTTGTTGGAGCCTTTGTATCGTTCTAAAAATGCGCGCGAGGCCACAAGCCCAGATAAAGTTTGCGGATTTGCTGGTGCTTGTCAAAGCAAGTGAGCCAGAGCTAAGCGATTAAATTTCGACGCGTTTTCGTGCAAAAATTGCGTTTGCGTTTTATGTTGGCCCCCAGGCCAGCCTTTGAGTGAGCATCGAACTTCACTAGCAGCAGCGGCTTTTTTCGCTTTGACCAGTTGCTCGAGCGCATGGCCATTGTCCTCACCAAACTGATTAACAGCTACAATAAACGCCAGCATGCCAACATCGTTTATCCGGCCACCCTAGAAACCAAATAAAAACGGCCCTTTCGGACCGTTTTTATTTTTAACCTAGGCGTAGCTTAGAACTTAACTTTGAAGCCAATTTGCGCAGCCCAGCGTGAATCACGCGCGCCGTCTTGCCTGCTCAAATTGGTTGGCGCGCCTGTGTACTGATAGATATACCGGCCATCTTGCACACCGGCAAAGCGCGCGACAGCTTGGTTGTATGGAAAAGCAACCTCTTCAATTAAGCCCCAATCGTCATTCAACAAATTGCCAAAATTCTCAATGTCGAAATAAATTTCGCCTTGCACATCAAAAATCTTCGGTAATTGCTGGGAAATACGCATATCAACGCGGCTCACCCATGGTGCTTGCGCGCCATTGCGCTCTGCAACGCTGCCTTGGCGATCACGTAAATATTCAACGCTGTTGATATAGGCAAAGAACGCTTGTTCGACCGCTGGGTCATTGACAACACGAGTCGTACCTGCAGCCAAATTACCGGCGCCTCGGAAAATGACTTCACCTGGGCGTGGAATGTAGAACAGATCGTTACTGGTATTGTTAGGACCTACACCGTCACCGTTAGCATCGCCTTGGAAGCCGTAGCTGAACGAACGACCGGTGCGGCCTTCATAGAACGCACTGATAGTGGTTGGCGCGTCTTCAAAAAAGAAATGGCGGTAGCTCAAGCTTGCGGTAATGCGATCTTGGAAAACGTAGTTAGAGGTGCTGGCAACATTTTCGTTCGAGTTAGTAATAAGCTGATTGGACCAGCTTGAGTTTGAGACAGAAGAACTGCCTGGGCTAGATTCCTCAGCATCGGTGTAGGTGTAGGCCAATGAGCCGCCCCAGTTTTCTTCCATAGGCTTGGACACGCTCAAGGTAAGCACTTCACTTGTGCCTTTGCTGGTATTGGTTAGCAGTAACACATTATTGAAAGCGCGGTTATTGTTATTGCGAGTTCGTGCGCCAGGCGTAGCAGGATTTAAAAAGTTGGCTGCGGTAGTGGAACTCCAAAAGGTAACTCGGCCATCCGGTAATCGGCCGGTTGCTTCACCAAGATTAAGGTGTTGATAAAGAACATTGTTATCTGTCTGGGTCACGATCGCCTCAACTGAGCCGACTAGGCCAAACCAAGGTAGCTCACGCTCCAAACCCAGTGAAGCCTTCCAGAGCGTTGGCTGTTCAAAATCCTTATCAATGAAATCAATGTTCGGTGTAGGCGGCGTTCCTGGCAAACGTGGCTGATTATTAGGGTCAATGCTGAGCTGAACCGGCACTGGCGTGGTGCCGATTTGGCGAATGTCGAACGCATTTATCAGGGTGCCCGTGTTTGAGAACGCATTGCTGAGCCACACATTCGGCGAGCTGCCGGAGAACAAACCTAATCCACCGCGAAGCTGAGTGCGCATTTCGGTGTCGAAGGTGTAGTTAAAGCCAGCGCGCGGGGCCAAAATATAGTTACCGTCGATGGTTTCATCATTACGACGGCCAAACGTCGTAGAAGCCGTATTGTTAAATGCGGGGCGATCATCAATTTTAGGTGAGTCAACGCGAAAGCCATAGTTAACCGTCAAATTGTTGTTGACGATCCAATTATCCTGCGCAAAAAAGCCGTAGCCACTGAGTGAAAAGTCTGCAGCTAGACTATTGCGGTCATTTCCAACCACTGGAAATTGATAGCGAAAGCGATTCACGCGGCCCGCTTGAAAGTCCGCGACGCTAGCGAATTCGTAGTTTCCGAATACATCCTGCGCAAACAAGTTAAAAACATCATTGCGCTTAAAGTCAGCGCCAACCGATAGCGTGTGATCGCCCAAATAGATGTTGGTTCGGAGTAAACCCGTTGTGGTATCGGCCAGCAGCTGATTTGCTTGACGCGAACGTTCCGTGCCCAATACCACCTGGTCTGCACCGCTATTTACGCGCACGGTGATCTGAGGTGAGAACGTTGCGTTCTGCGGTAGGCTGGAGTATTCATTACGAGAAAGGCTAAGCTCGGTGCTAAAGGTCTCGTTCCAGTCACTGTAGAGCTGTGCTGTCAGGTTTTCGTTGAGAATATTGTCCGTATACCAGTGATCTGAACCCGAGACGCTGGTTGAGCCTACATCCGGTGTAACTTGCCTCGTTCCATCCGTGCGGCCGTATCGAATAGCAGCGCGGTGTTGGTCTGATATGTTCCAGTCGATTTTTGCAATGATCTTTTCATCGGAATTATCCAAACCGTTGAGCGTTGTGCTTCCTGGTGTCAAACCGAGTTGAGACGCGCGCGCTGCAATTGCCGCCAAATCGCTGTCACTGACAATCTGTGAGCTTACGCCGCCGACTACGCGACGATTGACGAAGGGTGCAGGCGACGAGCGAGTGAAATCTTCGTAAGCGATGAAAAAGAACAAGCGGTCTTTGATGATTGGGCCGCCTAGCGTTATGCCGTAGGTAGTCTCATCTTCAAAGCCTGTGAAGTCGACACCTTCTGGTGTGTCACCGACCCAATTATCGCCGCGATAGACGCCATAAACCGTGCCCTTGAATTCGTTGGTACCCGATTTGGTGACCGCATTGATGTTGGCACCGGTGAAATCAGCCTGCGTTACGTCATAGCTCGAGATGCCGATAGCTAATTCTTCGATCGCATCAATCGAGATCGGCTGATTCAATGCCGGAAAACCAGAGTCGTTCAAGCCAAATTCGTCGTTCGTCGAAATACCATCAATGGTGATGTTGTTGTATCGGTTATTTTGACCTGCGGCTGATAGCCCGCCGCGGCCCCGATCAACTTGCACAATGCGCGGATCAAGCCGTACGTAATCGTCGATGGAACGGCTAATTGAAGGCAGCGCGTCGATTTGATCGCGCGTTACGCTGGTGCCAGCGCCCATTTTCTGCGAGTCGAACACTTCTACTACGCGGCTTGCTGACACCACGACTTCGTCAAGCAGCTGCTCAGAAGACAAGGTTAAATTTACCGTACCCAATTCGCCCAGCTTCAGCTGCACTCCCTCATCTTTCGCCGAATCAAAGCCGTCTTTGGTCGCAGAAATAGCAAATGGACCACCGACACGCAAACCGCGTGAGGTATATCGGCCGTTTGCATCCGTTGTGACGGTCTTACGAGTGCCCGATGGCACGTGCAAAATTTCAACGCTAGCGCCTGCTACGGCTGCGCCTTCAGCGTCAGTGATTCGCCCGCCAACTGAGGATGACGTGTCCTGCGCGAGCGCGACTGAGCCCATGAGCGTGAATGCAATTGCGGTTACAAGCGTGCGCATGCGCGGCATTTTTGAAATGGTTATCGACATAAGTAAACCCTTGAGTGGAAAACGATCGTCTGCGCGCCACGCAAGTTGGGCCCGAAAACGCTGTGAATTAAATTAACGAAATATTATCATGACGAGTTTGACAAATTTGTGTCAGCCACGTGTCTCGGGCTCGATTTGACGAGTGTTCGCAAATCATCCGCCCATTGAGTCAGCGTTTGACCCGCTAGATGAATAGATCGAGGCAGTTTCGTAAAACTTTCGTAAAGCCACCCTAACCTCCGACCCACCATACTTTTAATCAACAATTTTCAACCACCAGTCTTCAACCAAACAACAAAGGCGCACCACATGAAATTAAGAACGCTTACTTTGGCTTTGGCGCTTGCAATTAGCGCTCCAGCCTTTGCTCAAGACACCAGCTCGGCGATTACCGGAAAAATCACTGACACCGAAGGCGCTGCCGTATCCGGCGCAACCGTAAAAATCCTACACGTGCCATCGGGCTCGACCAAAACCGTGGTCACCGACGAAAACGGCCGCTATAACTCGCGCGGTTTGCGCATAGGCGGGCCTTACGTCATTTCGATCGAAAAAGACGGCTTTGACAGCACTACCAAGGAAAACGTGGCGCTCAAGTTGGGTGAAACCGGCACGGTAAACGCACAAATTGGCACTGAAGCCACGCTAGCAGCCGTTACGGTAACCGCTTCAGCAATCAGCGACACCTTTGATCCAGCCAAAATGGGCGCATCAACGATTGTCGGGCGTGAACAAATTGAAGCGTTTCCGACCATCTCGCGTTCGATCAACGACTATGTGCGCCTTGATCCGCGCGTCACCCAGATTGACAAAAGCAATGGCGCCATCTCAGTTGCCGGGCAAAACAATCGATATAACTCCGTCACGATTGACGGCGTGCCAACCAACGATGAGTTCGGTTTGAATCAGGGCGGATTGCCCTCACTTAACCAGCCGATTTCGCTGGACACCATCGAAGAGCTGTCTATTGGCATTGCCAGCTTTGACGTCACGGCGAACGACGCTACCGGCGCAAATATCAACGCAGTGACAAAATCTGGTACGAACGATTTTAAAGGCAGCCTGTCGGCTTATTACCAGAACGCCAACTGGGTCGGCGATGATGCGCAAGGGCGCGACTTTAACGGTTTTGACGATGAGCTGACTTATGGCTTCACGCTCGGCGGCCCGATTTTGCAAGATCGATTGTTCTTCTTTATTGCAGCGGAAGAATTTAAATCAGCCGCCCCCGCGCCAACCCTGAATCAGGCGATTCGTGGCGGGCAGACAGTTGATGTCATCAGTCAACCTGACATTGATCGCATCCGAGCCGCCGCCACGCGCTATGGTTTTGCGGTTGGCAGCGGTTCTATCGCTGGAATCGACAATACAGATCGAAAATACATAGCCAAAATTGATTGGCAAATCAACGATGCACATCGCGCCAGCTTGCGTTGGAATCAAACCAAAGGAGAAACACTGGAAGTGCGCGATAACTCCGCCACCTCGCTATCGTTCTCGGACCACTGGTTCAACCGCATTCAAGACAACGAAAGTATTGTTTTAAATGCTTACAGCGATTGGAGTGATAATTTCAATACGGAATTCTCAATTAGCAAAAGCGAATACAAAGCGCTGGTGCCGCTGGTGTCCAACACGCCTGAAGTAACCGTGTTTGATGTAGATCGAGATCGCTTTTTGTTCGGAGGCGAGCGTTTTCGCCATGCGAACCGCTTGTTAGTTGATACCACCACCGGATTTTTAGCTGGCAACTTGTTTGTTGGCGATCACACGGTCAAATTTGGTGCTGATTTTAAACGCGTCGATACGTTTAACTTATTTTTGGAATCCGCATTCGGGCGCTATGAGTTCAACTCAGTCGCTGATTTAGAAGCAGGTCGCGTGGCGCGCTATACGCTGCGTTTCCCGGGCGCAGGCGCAGGCACCAATGTTGACGCTGCAGCGGCAGACTGGTCGCTTGATTCAATTGGCGTGTTTGCGCAAGACACTTGGATTGTGAACTCGAATTTGACCGTCAACTACGGCTTTCGCTACGACTTACCCCAAATCGACGAACAACCAGAGTTCAACGCGCTACTTGCAAGCGGTGCGCTACCACCTGCCGCTGGCAGCTTGCGTCCCCTCGGCGGACTAGGCTTGAATAACACCGGCACGCCAGACGGCAACGGCGTAGTACAGCCGCGCGCCGGCTTCAACTACACCTTTGATAGCGAGCGCCGCATGCAGCTGCGCGGTGGTTTGGGTTTATTTACCGGATCGCCGCCAGGCGTTTGGCTGAGCAACAACTTCTCCGAAACCGGCACGCTGATTCGCGAATTCGTAGTCACCAACCCTACCACGCCATTGCTAATCACCGCCGATCCTACGCGCGTTCCGCAGCCTACCGTGGGCGGCACGCCACCGCGTGCAACTGTCAACCTGCTGGACAAAAATTTCGAAATGCCAACGGTGTGGAAAAGCAGCTTAGCATTTGAATCCGAGCTGGGCTTTTTTGATCTTGTTGGCAGCATTGAAGCGCTATTCACGGAAACGGAAAACGGCATTTTTTATGAAAACTTAAATCTGGGCTCCCCTAATAACGGCGCGCTGGGCAGATTACCGGATGGTCGAATCCACTACTATCAAAATTTGAACCCAACTGGTTTCACCAACCCCGGCACGCCTGCAACCTCTGCTGGCCGACGCGCAACTGAAAACGCGAATTTCTTCGATGTATTGCTGCTTCGTAATACCAACAAAGGCAAAACCCGCAACTATACGATTGGCTTAGAAAAACCAATGCTGGACAATTGGTACGCCAAGCTAAGCTACACTTTAGGCGAATCATCTGAGCCAAACCCTGGTGCAGAAGCGCGCGCGATTACCAACTGGTCACAGCGCCCGGTGTTTAACACCAATGAAGAAGTCAGCGCCACTTCGAACTTTGAGATCAGCGACCGCCTGACCTTGGCTTTAAGCTACAAGCACGCGTTTTTTGCTGACTTGAATACAACTTTCAGCTTGTTCGGTGAAGGCCGCACAGGCCGAAAGTTCAGCTATGTGTTTAGAAATGATGCCAACGGCGATAACGCGAATGCATCAAACGATTTGTTCTACGTACCGACAGATCGAAATGATGTGGGCTTTCGCGATATCGTGGTCAATGGTGTAACTACCGTAACTGCGCAACAGCAGGCGGATTTGTTCTGGAGCTACATCGAATCAAATAGCTATTTGAACGAAAGACGCGGCCAAGCCACGGCACGTAACGGCCAAGATGCACCCTGGGTGACCCAGTTTGACTTCCGGCTAACGCAAGAGCTGCCCGCTCTGTTTGATACCAAGAGCGAGGTTTATTTAACTATCCTCAATATCGGCAACTTAATCAATGATCGCTATGGCTACATTGATGACACCGGCTTTGGCGGCACGGTTGGGGTTGCGGATTTCATCGGTACCGAGCAAAAACCGGGTGCAGCTGGCCAGCGCTACGTGTATCGCTTTACCGGCGCGCCAAGTGAATTCGTCCGGCAAGACACACGCGGTCAAAGCCGTTGGGGCGCGCAGTTAGGTTTTCGGGTTTCTTTCTAAGCCGAACTTGCAGTTGAACAAAAGAAAAACCGCCTTTGGGCGGTTTTTCTTTTCTAGGATGATTCAAATTTCAATCAGCTTAAAGCGGCACTGCAAATCCACAATGCGCGCGCATGCAATCTAACAAGCTTCAAACGGTATGCGTTTCCTAATCATCAATGCTATCCATGTGCCCTCGGATTTCGATAGCTGATTGAGATTTTAATGATCTAAAAACACACGTTTTTATCCAAACGTATAGCAATCAAGCCAATAAACCGCCAAAACCCCCTGGCACGGTTCCTGCAAAGACATTTTATCTTTCCAAGCTAAGGCCCATAAATGCCAGCAATACAAATGCCAGCAACACCTTCCAAATTTCGACGCAAGTCGAGCACTCATTGAACAAGTAACCACGCAGCTAAGAAAGCCGCTTGTAAGCGGCCTGGCGTCACTTCCTTTGGAATCTGACGTACCGATGCGGAGAAGCTTTTCAATGGCGAATGCAGCTGGTGCTAAACAAGGTTCGATTCCTTACATTCGCACAATTAACGTAGCTCATTGGGTAGAGCAGCAAACGCATAATTTGCCGGTAGCGGGTTCGAATCCTGCCGTTTATCGCCTACAACGCGATCTTGTAACAAACCGCTTGAACGAAAGTTTGAGCACGTTTCCACCCCAGGCTGACTACCCAAAACACCGGGTAGCGCAGCAGCGTCAATAGCGCCCGCGCTAACGATTTAAGGGCTCGCACCGCGCCAGCTGAATTGCTGTGCAAGTTCATGCAGATGCCTTGCATGAATTGCGAGTAATTCTCAAGGAAAGCCGCGCTCGCTTTGCGTTAGCCCGCAGCTTAGACGTGGGGTGGCAACACTTATTTTTTAACAAACCCAGCCTCAATCCACTGACAACAGACTATTAAAATAAAGAAAATCACATTATAAATAATTAGGAGACTTCTCATGTTAGGCTCGATTTTTGGCTTTCGACGCATCACTGTTTCACCCGCTCACTGCGCTATCGAATTTTTCGATGGCCGCGTAGAGGCTATTACTGGCCCCGGCGTGATTTCCCGCTTTTTACCATCAGGCCGCCGCGAATTTTTACTGGTTGACGTATCCGAGCCCGAAGTAAAGTTGGCGAACGTCGAGAGCCATTTGCGTGATCCGAACGGTAAGCTAGCTCAGCATATTGAAGCGGTGGATATTGCGCCCGATCAGCTGGGCTTGGTGTACAAACAAGAACGTTTAAGCGCGATTTTACCACCCGGCGCACGTGCGCTGTACTGGAAAAAAACTGCGCAAGTTAGCTCGGTACCCGTACGTATTGAACGCGTGCCTCTCAGTACGCCTGCAATTGCCGATGCGCTGGTGCGTACAATGCTGGCGGCGGCGGTTAACTCAGCACTGGCGCAAGATGTGCAGCGGCTGTGCGTGTTGAAAGTGATCGCCCCGCACGAATTAGGCGTGCTGAGCATTGATGGCCAATATCAAAACTTGCTGAAACCCGGCAACTATGGTTTTTGGAAATCCGCGCGGCATGTCCAGATTGACGTGTTAGATACCCGTGCGCAAGCCAGCGAAGTCAGCGGTCAAGAAATATTGACACGCGATAAACTAAGCCTGCGGGTCAACCTAAGCGCGAGCTGGAAAGTGGTGGACGCACATGCGGCAAAATTTGAAATTGTGGATTACAAAGAGGGCCTATATCGAGAGCTACAATTTGCTTTACGGCATGCCATTGGCACGCGTACGTTAGATGAGCTGCTAGCGAATAAAAGCGCGCTTGATACGGTAATCCACGAGTTCGCCGCTGCGAAGATCGCTGCGTTTGGCGTACGGCTGATCAGCGTTGGCGTAAAGGATTTGATTTTACCGGGCGAGCTGCGTGAGCTGCTAAACCAAGTTGTGCATGCGGAAAAAGCAGCGCTTGCGAATGTGATCAAACGGCGTGAAGAAACTTCCGCTACGCGCAACTTGCTCAACACCGCCAAGCTGATGGAAGAAAGCCCAATTTTGCTGCGCCTAAAAGAGTTGGAATCGCTGGAAAAAATTGCTGAGAAAGTTGGCAGCTTGACGGTACTCGGCGGCGTTGAGGGTTTAATGAAGCAGTTGGTGAGTTTGAAAGCGGCTTAGCAAGCGCTTAAATCGAGTGGTTTTGGAGGTCGTCCAAAGCCACTTTTTAGAGATAAGACGAATTGCTCTGGTGGTTCTCCAAGCAATTCTCGCAGTCGATGATTTACTTAGCGTAGATTCCGAAATGATCGAGCCGTAGCTGGTCTTGTTCAAATCAACTGCGCTTTCAAGAGTAGTCCGTATAGCCCTTCGCGCCAGACGTATAAAGCGTAGAAAAATCCACTGCATTGAGCACTTGCCCGCTGCGATAGCGCTGCACTAAATCGGCATTGGCGATAAAAGGTCGGCCGAACACCACTGCATCAAGCGCACCGCTTTGAATGGCTGCTTGCGCACTGGCTAAATCATAGTTGCCATTCGCCCAAAGACTGCCTTTGAAGCTTGCACGCGCCACTTTTGCAAGCGCCCGCTCGGCAGGCGATGCGTAATCAGCGTGGCGCAATTCGAGCGCGCCAATGCCGCGCACTTGCAGCTGCTCAGCCACATATCGGACCAGCGTTTCTGGATCGCTATCGGACATATCGTTAAACGGCACCAAGGGGGATATACGCACGGAAATCAGCGCAGGATCAAACACATTTGCAACAGCATCGACGATTTCAAACAAAAACCTCGCTCTTGCGGGAACGCTTGCGCCATAAGCATCGCTACGATCATTGAGCGAATCGCGCAAAAATTGATCGATCAAATAACCGTGCGCGGCATGGATTTGTATGCCGTCAAAACCCGCCGCTTTTGCGCGCTCAGCAGCGGCAGAAAATAGCGAAACATAGCCCGCGACTTCTTCAGTGGCCAACCGGCGAGGCACTTCATAAGCATGCGTTCCGGTTGGCGTGCGAATCGTATCGCCTGCAATTGCACGATCGCTGGACGACACTGGCTGCGCGCCGCCGTTGAGCGATGAATGCGCGGCCCTGCCTGGGTGCCAAAGCTGCACGGCTATGCGGCCACCGGCGGCGTGTACGGCGTCAGTGACTAACTTCCAACCCGCTACACAATGCGCGTCAAACAAGCCAGCTTCACCCGTGAAGGCGCAGCCATCAGCAGCCACCATCGTGGCTTCGGTGATAATCAATCCTGCGCTGGCGCGCTGTGCGTAATATTCGGCCATCAGCGCATTCGGAATGTGGCTGCGCCCAGCGCGTGCGCGGGTAAGCGCGGCCATAATGGCGCGATTGGGTAGCGTAAGCACGCCCAGCTTAAGCGGTGCAAATAAATCAGTCATACGTAATCCAAAAATGCGAAATTGTTTTGTTACTAACAACCTATGGCCGCATTTTACGTATTCAAGCCAGCGCTCATTTTCGCGCTGACTAAAACCGGCTAACTAAATTTCCGCCTTGCTACGGTCTAACTCACCCTCCCACTTCGCCACTACCGCCGACGCAATGGAGTTGCCAACCACATTGGTTGCGCTGCGGCCCATATCCAAAAAGTGATCGACCGCGAGTAACAGCAGCAAACCCGATTCGGGAATGCCAAAATGCGGCAGCGTAGCGGCAATGACCACCAGCGATGCGCGTGGCACAGCGGCCATGCCTTTGCTGGTCACCATGAGCATGAGCAGCATCGTTGAAATTTCCGCGAAAGTCAGCGTAATGCCGTAATACTGTGCAATAAATATCGTACCAAAAGTGCAGTACATCATTGAACCGTCAAGGTTAAACGAGTATCCAAGCGGTAAAACAAAGCTGGCAATACGGCGCGACACCCCAAATTTTTCTAGCTGATCTAGCGTGCGCGGATAGGCCGCTTCCGAGCTCGCTGTAGAAAATGCAATGGCGACTGGTTCACGAATGCCACGCACAAGTGAAAACACACTAGAACCCAAAAATGCGTAGCCTGCCGCGATCAGAATCAGCCACAGAATGGCAAGTGAAGCAAAAAATCCAGCTACAAACTTTGCGTAGGTACCCAAGATATCCAAACCCTGCACGGCGACTGTTCCCGCCAACGCAGCAAAAACCGCTATCGGGGCGAAAAGCATGACGTATCCGGTGACTTTCAACATGACGTAGCTGAGCTGTTCAAAAAACGCAACGACAGTTTCGGCTTTTTTGCCAAGCGACGCACAAGCCACGCCGAAAAATACTGAAAACAGCACAATGGGCAAGATTTGATTCTTGGCCATTGCATCAAAAATCGACATCGGAACCATGAAAGTCACAAACTCTGCCAGCCCTAACCCGGCACTCTTGATCGCAACCTCTGCATTTGTATCAGGCTTTGGCACATTCAAACCTACGCCAGGTTCCAGCCAAGTCACCATCATTGCACCCAACGCCAATGAAATGACTGATGCCGTAAGAAACCAAGCCATAGTTTTCGCGCCCGCCCTGCCGAGCGCTTTGGTATCACCCATGTGCGCAATACCAACGATCAGCGTTGACACTACTAGCGGGGCAATGATCATCTTGATGAGCCGCAAAAATACGTCGGTCGCGATTTTGAAGTTAGCAGCCAAGTTCGCGTTTTGCGCTGCATCCAGGTTTACGTTACAGCCCCAGCCAGTCAACAGGCCCAAAACCATTGCAATCAGCACATAAATAGTAAATCGGTTTGGCATAGCAGCTCAAGTAAAAATAGATTTTTGATTCCTTGTTTCGTCAGACGAAACCGCTGCGAAGGATAGGCTACTTTGAGTTTCAACGCCAACGGGGCTGCGTCCTCCAGCCTAGAGTTGTGCGCAAAGCAAAGTTTAACTAAATTCTTAGGGTGGCCCCATTTCATTTGGTAGGCTTTAGGCTGAAGGGCACAAGCCGTTTGGGCTTGCGCACTGAAGGGCAAACTCAAGCCTTACCCAGGGCAGTGCCAAGTGCAACCCTGGGTAGGCTTAAGCTAGCCGCTATCAATGCACTGCTTTGGGCCGCATCACCGACAGAACCATCGTGGCCGCTATGGTGAATGCGACAAAACCAAGCGAGATCATGATCGGGATTTTGTAGAAATCGATCAGCAGCATTTTTAGGCCAATAAAGATCAACACTATCGCCAAGCCGTAGCTGAGCAGATGAAACTTATCTGCCATGCCGGCCAGCACGAAATACAGCGCGCGCAGGCCCAAAATCGCGAAAATATTGCTGGTCAACACGATAAAAGGATCGCTGGTGATCGCAAAGATAGCTGGAATGGAATCCACCGCAAAAATCACGTCGGTAATACCTATCATAAGTACCACCAGCAACATCGGTGTGGCAAAGCGGATTCCGTTTTCCATGGTAAAAAACTTTTCACTATCAAAATTTTTGCTGATTTTCATATGCTTGCGCAAAAATATCAGTACTGGATTCTGATCCAAATCGGGTTTTTTATCGGCGGCCCACCACATTTTGATACCGGTAATGAGCAAGAACAGCCCGAACACGTATAACAGCCAATGGAATTTCGCGAGCAGCCATGCGCCCACCAAAATCATAACGGTGCGGAGCACGATCGCTAATATCACGCCAATAATCAGTGCGCGCTTTTGGAATTCCAGCGGCACGGCAAAGAACGAAAAGATCATCAAAAATACGAAAATATTGTCGACTGCTAAGGATTTTTCGACCAAATAGCCGGTTAAAAACTCCAGCGCTTTTTGATTGGCAATTGCTGCCTGCGCAGCATCTGAGCCTAGCCCGCCCATGTACCACCACATCCACAAATTGAAGGCCATGGCGGCGACGACCCAAATGACCGTCCAGCTCAGCGCTTCTTTCATTGATACTTTGTGCGCGCCTTGCTGCTTCATCAGTAGCAAGTCAGCGATAGTCGCAATCACCACCAGGACGGCAAATAGCGCCCACATAAACGGCGTGCCAATCGTTTCCATAATTATTTCCGAGTTGAGATTTATTGAGACCCGGAAGCTTTAGACGTAACTCGACCGGGGCGGGTCGAGGTCTTGCTTACACAATCAAACTGCAATTGCGCCGATTTAGCCGGTGGGGTCACCACGTATTGACGACAAATCGCGGGTAGCTACTCCCCTCTGGCGCGAAAGATACCTTTACATATGCGAAGAGATTGTCATAAGCGCGACTTGCCGGTTGATTTTGCAACGCAATTCAATTCGAAAACCCCTTTGCCGCGATTATCTTGTAATTTGCACGATTGTTAGATTGACGTAACGCACAACTCGTAACACCATCAAAAGCATGAGCGAAACCCCGAACGAGCTGTTGATGCACTATTTGCTGGAGTTAAAGCAAGAGCTGCAAAATTATCTGGATCCACTCGGCATGGCCGAAGTGGAGCGGGCTTTTGTGCTCGGCGAGCATGCGCATCGGGGGCAAAATCGCAAAAGCGGTGAGCCTTACATCACGCATCCGGTGGCGGTCGCGAAAATACTGGCTGAGCTGCGGCTTGACACCGAAACGCTAGTCGCGGCGATTTTGCACGATGCGATTGAAGACACCGACGTCAAAAAAGCCGATATTGAGCGTGAATTCGGTTCGCGCGTAGCCGAGTTGGTGGATGGCGTAACCAAGCTTGATAAAGTGCATTTTGAAAGCAAAGAACATCAAGCTGCGGAAAGTTTGCGCAAGATGTTTTTCTCAATGGCGCGCGACCCGCGCGTGATTCTAATCAAGCTGGCAGATCGGCTGCACAATATGCGCACGCTCGGCGCACAAAGTTCGGCCAGCGCGCGCCGCATCGCGAGAGAAACTCTGGACGTATACGCCCCAATCGCGCAGCGCTTGGGCATGAACGCAATTAAGTCGGAGTTGCAGGAGCTAGGCTTCAAGACGCTGTATCCGATCCGGCATCGCGTCATTGAAGCCTGGGCAAAAAATAAACTGGGCCGGCGCACGGAAGTGTTGAGTGAAATATCCGCCAAGCTGAGCCAAAAACTGCGTGATGAGCAAATCGGTGCGCGCATCGTCAGCCGGGTCAAAACCGCATACAGCATTTACGCCAAAATTCGCAAGCTCAAAGCGGATCGCCAGCTAAAAAATTCGATGAACCAAAGCGGCATCAAGCAAAAAACCTTTGATCGCGTCACGGATGTCTACGGCTTTCGTGTGGTTACGCCACGGCCGCTGCACTGCTACGCGGTGCTCGGCATTATTCACGGGCTTTATCCGCCCAAAGATGGCCGCTTCAAGGACTTTATCGCAGTACCGAAAGCCAATGGCTATCAAAGCCTGCACACTGGCGTGCAAGGACCAGCGGGCTTGCCAATTGAAATGCAAATTCGCACCGAAGAAATGAATTCAGTGGCCGAACGCGGCATGGCGGCGCATTGGCTGTACAAAGCCGGCTCCAGTAGCGCCGATGCCGCGAGTGCAAAAACCAGCGAATGGATGCGCGAATTGGTCAAAGCACAAAGCGCAGTCGGCAGCTCGTTTGAGTTTTTAGAAGCAGTGAAATCGGATTTGGTTTTCGACGAAGCCTATGTGTTCACTCCGCAAAACTTAGTGATCACGCTACCGGCAACCGCTTGCGTGATTGATTTTGCTTACGCCGTGCACAGCTGGGTTGGCGATCATGCCGTTACCGCACGCATTGACGGCCGTACCGTGCCACTGCATACGCGGGTGCAATCCGGGCAGACGATTCAAATCGTGACGGCAAACTCCGCCGCGCCGAAAGCACAGTGGTTGGAATTAGTAGTAACGGCGAAAGCCCGAACCGCGATTCGCGCGCATCTTAAATCATTGACGCACAACGAAATTATTAGCCTCGGGCACCGGATGCTGGATCGCGCCCTCGGCAGCCTAGGCACCACGCTAGACGCCATACCCGAAGCGCAGCTACACCAAACATTGGCCGATTTGAAGTTCAAAGGCTTAGAAGAATTGCTGCACGATGTCGGCTTAGGCAACCGAACCCCGGAAGTGGTATCGCGTCAACTAGCCATTGGCGTGGTAGCCGCCGCATTGCAATCGCGCCAAGATGTAATCCGTATCAGCGGCGCCGAACGCGGCGCGATAACCTTTGCCAACTGCTGCCATCCGATCCCTGGCGATTTGATTATCGGCTATTTAAGCCCCGGCCGCGGCCTGATGGTGCACCGCGCCGAATGCCACAACGTAGCGGAGCTCAGCCGAATCCCCGAGCGCATGCTGCAACTCAAATGGGACGAAGCGGTGCTCGGTGAGTTCCTAGTGCCGGTGCGCATCGAAGTCAGCGATCAACCCGGCGTGCTAGCGAGGGTGACTACTGCATTTGCCGATGCGCGCGTCAATATTATTGATTTTCAAAAAACCACTAGCGATGGCGACAGCGCGGTCATCGTATTCACCGTGCAAGTGCAGCACGTCAATCAGCTGGAAGATTTGCTGCGGCGCATGCGCGGCGTGGATGTCGTGCAAAAAGCGCATCGGGTGGGGCAGACGTAGTTCGATAAAGCTTGGGTTTTGGCAGACGAGCTTTGCTTAGCGTAACGACCCGCAAGGCATTTCTACGCAGATAGAGGAGCGCCCGCTGCGTCGACAAACACATGCGCAAAATGCTTCTCCCAACTGTTAAAGACCTCGAAAAACCAAGCTCATGCAACCCTGCCGGGCTCGTTCAACCCAAGATAGGGAGCGGCTGCGCGCGTCCTAGCATAATTCGCTAGAACCCATAGATGACTAGTGTGCGGTTTTGCCCAACGAGTTCTTGATAAATGATTGAGAAAATGGCTCCCCACCGCGCACGTTGTATTAGATCGCCTCGGATGATTGGTTTGGGCCCTAACATCTAAGCTAAGCCTCGTCGCCAAGCGGCGTTGGTTTCGACGAACTGTTAGGTAGCACTTTCGCGTCGAGCCAACTTGCCGCCGCAACCATAAGCCCAAAGCCGAGCAAGGGGCCCGCGCCGTAACCAATCAGCGGCGCTGGTGTCAGCCCCGCAACTGAGCACGCGAAAAGCACCGCATAGTAAACAGCTACCACCGACAGCCAATTTCGCCCGCTTGACGCGTTCAAATGCAGCCCTACCACCAGAGCGGCAGCGCTGGCGATAACCGCGGCGCCTGCAAACAGCGAATGACCCAGCGCCAAAGCGAAGACGCCCTCAACGTGCGCAACGGGCTGCAACGGATCTGGCTGCAAGAAAGCCCAAACTGTTGCGAGGGCAACAAAGGCCAAGGCAACGATAGACACTGAAGATCTTGATGGAGATTTGACTACGGCTAGCGCTGAGGCGGCCAGCAAAGCCAGGGCCTGAGATGCATCTGGCTGAGCCGCCAGCAATACGCTTGCACCCACCATTGCAGTGAGCGCGAAGTGCTGTGATCGCCCACCCCGGGTAAGCCATACTGAACACGCAACAAGAAATGATGGCAACAGAGCCGGCGCCACGTAGAGGTTTATCGGCCCAAGCGATGCCCAGCGCTCGGGCCCTGGCGAGTCCGCAAGCAAGGTAACCGCGATCCCGAACAGTGTGAAAACGATGATCAGGGCGGCTGGGGAACGGGCGCTGTTACGGCGACTCAGCAGCGCACCCACCAACGCAAGCGCACACGCCAAGCAAGTCGCAACCACTTGAATAATCCAAGTGCTCCTGGCTACCTCACCGAACGCAAGGATAGCCATGCTAGCGGCAACAGCCGGTACAGCGATTAAAAGTAGTTTTGAGTGCGACAGATGCATCCGTGCTGCCTAATCATTAAATTCAATCGGCGAGTGGCCGAAAAATGGATGATAGCGCGATATCGCAAAAGGCGTGGTTGGTCTGGAATGTTTTGTAAGCACAGCAAGTGCGCCCAGCCCGTAGGATGAACAAGCTTCGCAGCATCAAAGCCAGAAGCTCCACGAAGGGCTCCTTCTCCACGCCCACGTTTTCGAAAAGCAGCGCGATGTTGGCGCGGGGAGAAGGCGGAGATGAGGGGCCGCGAACATGGATCGTCGATTGCAAGTCAGTCGGTAGCGGACAAAAGGCGCTGATTTATATGGGTCGATACCTGTATTGCGGCGTGATCCGCGAGCAAGATAACTTGAGCACTGACAATGGTCATGTGCGCTTTGCCTATCAAAATAGCCGAAGTATGCAGCGTTAGATCCCACCCATGCAGCTGGTGCAGATAAGGATCAAGCCATCCATGCTTCGATGATTCGATTTAAAGCGGCTTTTGCACAGCTTAAGCCTCCTCTCAGCGCATGCCCGACTCAGCTGACAGATTTCACGCACTGACCCGATCAACCTGCGGTTAGGCTCCGGATCACGCTCATCGGAAGACGCTTATGAAGACTCAAAATATCGGCCTGCTTGCGATCGCAGTCGCGTTTTTTTGCACTTACATATCGGCGCAATCCGTGCAGCGGGCGGCGAGCGATGCCTTCGGCACACGCATTGGTGATGAAAGCGTTGGGCTGTATTCCGAAGCCCAAGTGCGCGGTTTTAGCTTACAGGAAGCGGGTAACTACCGCATTGAAGATGCCTATTTTGTGCGGGGTGCGCGGCTATTGAGTAACTCGGTAGTCGGCGGTTCGACCGTGCGTATTGGTCCGAACGCGCTGGGTTTTGACTTTCCATCGCCCTCGGGCGTGGTCCAATACTCGCTTCTGAGCGATGCGCGAGATCGCAGTGAATTGCAGCTCGGCATTGCAGATGCGCTGGAATCCAATCTTGTGCCTTTTGCGCGTGGTTACTTCAGTCGCAAATCAGAAGCGGGCAATTCGATCAGTGCGGGCTTGGTTGCGTTTCCTAATCAGCGCGCGAGCGATGGGGTTGAAGGTCGCTTCTACTCGCTTGGCTTGGTTGCACGTTGGCAGCCGATTGAAGCGTTAAAAATAACGACGCTGATTGATTTTGCCGACTGGCAACGCAATGCAGATCAGCTTTACGCGATCAGCGAAACGAGCCCGAATGCGCCACGTGCCCGCTGGTTCAATTACTTAGGGCAAGCTTGGAACCGCTCGCATTCCAAAGATCGAAATTTAGGCGTCATTAGCCGCTATCAGGGCATCGAGAACTGGAGCATTTCCGCTTCCAGTATTGTGTCGCAAACCGAAGCGCCAATCTATGGATTTAGTCTCTTTAGCTTGGCAGAAAATGGCGAAGCGACTGCGCGCGCGGTTGTGAATCAGGGCCGTAAGGTTGTGGGTCGAGGCCATGAATTTTCCGCGCTACGTCAGTTTGAAACAACATCCACGCGTTCGCAACTGGGTATCAGTACGCGCATACGGCGCAGTGATTTTCGAAGCCCTAAAAGCGATGTCTTTGTAACGCCAAGCTTTTCTATTTTCGAATGGGCCCCGCAAATTGCGCGCCCTGATTTGTTTGCGCCCGAATCATTTGCGAGCAGCAGCACCGATCAAGACGATGTTGGAATTGCCTATCAGTGGCGCCATCAAAATCAACTTGCGCTTAATTTGGGAGTGCGCTCTATCCGCACGCGTTTGCGCAATTCACCGCTCGCGGTGCCATCAACTGAGCTTAGTCGTCAAACCTTGCTTTATAATGCCGCGCTGGTGCTGCCGTTGACTAAGCAACTCACGGCGTTTGCCACTACCACGCGTGGGCTAGAAGAAGCCGGTTTTGCACCGGCCAACGCGACGAATCGTTTTGCGGCATTGGCTCCGGTGCAGTCCAAACAATTTGAGCTTGGGCTCAAATGGCAGGCAACCGAAGCGCTATTAGCGATCGTGACAGGATTTGATCTAAGCAAACCCGACGCTGGCTTGGGCGCTGATAATCGTTACGATTACGTAGGCCTGGTGCGTCATCGCGGCGTTGAAGCCTCGCTGGCAGGCGCGCTTACGCCGCAATGGAATATCGTTGCCGGCGCCATGCGCATGTCGCCACGCTTATCGGGCGACAACGTCGCACGGGGATTGATTGGCGATCAGCCGGTTGGGCGCTCCGCTGAGCTCGGTTTGTTGAGCCTAAGCTACGCACCCAGCCAAGGCGCTTGGAGCGCGGATGCGTCGCTGAACTATTTCGGCAGGCGGCCCGCAAACGCTGCAAATACACGCTACACCGGCGGGAACAGCACACTCGCATTTGGACTACGCTATGCGTTCAAGTTAGGTGCGATTCCGGCGCAGTGGCGCGTTCGACTATTCAACGCTGGCAATCACCAAGCTTGGGTAGCCACGCCCAACAGTCTGCAAATATTTAGTGCACCGCGCCGACTTGATGTGCAGTTGATTTTGGGTGAGTGATGCGCAGCGCGGCTATTCGATCAGCGTTATCCGGCTGGACGCTCATCCGATCAACGCTGCGACGCGATCCCGATAACCGCGTGAGAGTTTCAAACGATGGCCGTTTTCTAACTCTAGAAAAAACTCACCATTATCGTGTGGACGTAGCCGCACGATGCAGCGCTTTTGCACGATGGTTGAACGGTGGATGCGCACAAAGCGTTGGCTAGGTAGGCTGGCCTCTAGCTCATTGAGTGTCACCCGACCGATGAATCGTTCGCCGGGTGTGTGTGCCACCACATAATCACCCGCAGCTTCGATCCACAGTAGTTTATCAAAGCTGATTAAGTTAACGTCCTTACCATCTTTGAGCGCGAGCGAATCGGGTGCCTCGGCGCGTGGCAGCTGGTTGCTTGGTGGCGCTGCCAGCAGCTGCATCGCACGCTGCCATGCGCGCTTGAGCGCAACGCCATCAACTGGTTTGAGTAGATAATCGACGGCCTGCACACCAAATGCATCAAGCGCAAATTGCTCGAACGCGGTGGTGAAGATAACCAGTGGGCGCTTTTCGTGCGGTAGTGCGCGAATCATGGATAGGCCATCAACCCCCGGCATTTGAATGTCGAGAAACAATACGTCAATTTGATTTTCGGCAAGTTTTTCCAGGCAATCGCGAGCTGAATGGGCGTCAATCAGCAGCAAACCCTGCATATTGGGCGTTGCCTCGGCCTGCAACCTAGCCATGCGCAGCCGCAAACCGCGCCTGGCTAAAGGCTCATCATCTACAATCAATGCGGTAATTTTTCGACGTTCCACTATTCGCCTCGCTCAAATGGCAATCGGATGCGCACAACGAAACCGCCGATTTCACCCGGGCCAAATTGCAGCTCGTGCGCGGATCCATAAAGCGTTTGCAAACGCTCGGCCGTGTTGCGTAGTCCTACGCCCGCGCCTTTGGGCGCTGGCGATTCAATGCGTACGCCGTTATCACGTAGCTCGATGTGTAGTTGATCAGCCACTATTCGGGCGGATATGACTAGCGTGCAAATGGCTTCGCTTTTTGCGACCGCGTGCTTGGTGGTGTTTTCCACCAACGGTTGCAAAAGCAGGCTTGGAATTAATGCGCTTTTTGCCGCATCGCTCATCTCAAATTGCACCACAAATCGATCCGAAAACCGCAGCGTTTCAATGTCCAAATACAGGCGCAGCATGTCCATCTCGTTAGCGAGCGTTACCTTTTGCTGCGGCTCTTGCTCTAGCGTGTAGCGTAAAAAACGCGCCAGCCCGCTAAGCATGCGTTCGGCGGTATCGCTATCGCGTTCCATCGTCAGCGTTGAAATCGCGTTCAGCGTGTTGAATAAAAAATGCGGATTGAGCTGATAGCGCAGCATTTTTAGCTGCGCTAAATTCGCCTGCGCCTGTGCGGCCAGCGTTTGTGCCTGCGCGGCTACGGTTTGCGCCTGGGCTTGATGATAAGCGCGCGAGTTTTTAATACCAAACCAAAGCCCAGACCAGCTCAGCAACACGTAGCTGGCAAAGCCGGAATAGGTCAAATAGCCCCACCAATGATTCGGCTTACATTCTTCACAAAAATCGTGCGCGGCACGCGAGTTAGCTAACGTCATAATCACCACCGCCGCTAAAAACCACGGCAAAACCGCGGGCACTAAGCTTGCTAACGGGCGCTGCCACAAGCGCGAGTAAACCCGGTTCAGCACCAGGGTGACGCACCAGCCAGTTACCGACATAACGATCGACATGCCAATAAATGTGCTGGACTTGCCGTTGGCCACGCCGCTGAGCCAATGCACCAAAAAAAACCCCAGCCAGCCGATGTTTTGCAAAGGCCAAAAACGAGCGCCGCCAAGCAAAGGATTGCTTTGGAGTGCGCTCACTGTCGCGGGCTCAGTTTGCGGTGTCGTCATAACGATTCACCTTGACGTATCAGCCGCTTAGTATTTCAGATTTACACACGTGCTTTCAAAAAAACCGCGAAGAGAGTGGTTCGCGCGGTGAGTGGAGGTCGAATCGTGGTAGGCACCCCTTTTTGGCATTGTGAAACACCAAAAAGGGGTGAAGGCGAAATAATTAGTCTTCGAAGCCATCAACAAATTGCGTGCCGACAGGCTTGAGTCGAAACACGATTGGCGTTGGATTGGCTTGCCCTGTGAATGGAATCAAGCTGCCGATCGATAAGCTGCAAAGGCCATTAAACGCTGAGCCCGCTGCACAATCGCGGTTTTGAAAGACCTGTTCTATGTGGCCCGCTGAATTATCAGTCGACGCATAGAATCCTAAATTGTCAAAGGTGTTGGGGAAAACCCAAGCAGATCCAGTGGCATCAGTGACTTTCGATTCCAAACGCTGGCCGCTTGCGTTCCAGGTATCCACAATCGCTCCGGCGATCGGCTGGCCAGACTGTGCAGAGACGATACGCACTAGTCGCGCGCCAAATCTACGTGGGCTGAAGTCGACGCCTGTAGTTTCACTGGCCGCTGCTATTGAAAGTACGGTGGCAGCAGAAAAATTGCAGGTGCTAAAATCAACATTATTAGGGTTGGCATTGCAGTTCACCTGATTAAAAAGCTGCGGCTCATAGCCATTCAAAGCGATACCTGCAACAATTGGGCCGACTGGAATATCGCGCGCCAGATAAGACCCATCAAAACTGCTGTTAACAAAAATTCTTTTAAGCCGATTGCCTGGGCTATCAAATAAAAATAAATTGCCGCCGCTTGATGGCGGTATTTTCCCTCGAATTCGTCCAGTTGGTTGAAGGTTAAAGTTTATAAACCTAGTCTCAGAGCTATTACTTACGCTGATAATCGTTGCGCCAGGACATTCCAGAATGGGATTCTCGCTTTCACATGAGATGTTGTCGTGGAGCTCGTCTGTGTGTGTGTTGGATACTGCTTGCAACAAATAATTTCCCGGACGAATACTCTGGATCGAGTACCTCCCATCTACTGCAGAATTTACAGTGAAACTATTACCGCCTGTTATTGAGAGCAGCCGAAGACTCGCGTTTGGGATTGGTTCTCCATTCGTGCTGTCAGAAACGCGCCCTTCGATTCTTGGAAGCGACTTTAAGTTCGCGGTAATTGAAACTGAGCTTGTATTGGCGCCAATCACAATGGGTGTGGCAGAGCTCAATTCGGTTATGCAGTCGCTTCCACAATTAATGCCGTTGTATAAATTAGGCACCGTTGAATTTGATGTTGTTCTGAGAAAGTAGGTTCCTGGGGAGAGCGGACCGATGCGAGCTGAGCTTGATTGAAAAAAGTTAAAGATTAATTGTGCGCCGTTAGAATTAAGCAACGCTACATTGCCAGAAAAGCTATCGTTCGGCTCAACACCATTAACTGTGTAGTTGACTAAAATCGAGCGTTCAGGTTTAAGTTGGAAGTCAGCTCTTTGGGTTTGGCTTTGCGACAAATTTAGAAGTGTGGCTGCAGAGAACACACAGTTTAGATTTGGGCACGTTACGTTATCAAACAATTTTGCTTCAAAGTTATCGCTATCAACGCCTACATAAAAAGGTGAGACTGGCGCAAAAATTCTGTACCGACCGAGTTCGTCGGTAAAGCTATCAGTTACAAAATTGCGGTTTTGGTCAAAAATTAATACGCGCGCACTGGCAATAGTTGCGCCATTTAGGCTGCTGGTAACAGAACCAATTAAAACAGGTGAACGCTCTAACTGAAAGTTAATCATCTGCGAGCTTGGGTCTGCTAGCGTCACTGGGGTAAAGTTGTTTCCAGTCGTGCCGCAAGAACTTAGATTAAAAATATCGTTACTAGCACATGGCCGATCGTCATAAGCTTCAGGTATATAAGCGCCAAGCCTCTCGGAGTTAAAACTGCCTGTTCTCAGCGCAAAAGTTCCACTTGAGTTTGTTGAAATCGTGTAGGCGCCAGTTGCAGTCGTAGTCGCGCTGCGTTCAAAATTCACAAACCCAGAAACATCGACTCTAAAAACCCCAATGACGACATTTGGAATAGCTGTTTGGTCGGCAGATTGCCTGACTGTGCCAGTGATGACCACCGCGCTCGGTGCAGTAATCACAATGTTTCCTGGCTGTGTCGACACGTTTTCAATTTTCGCCAACCAAAACAACTGCTTTCCTGCAGGCACTGCGGCATCGGCTTGTAGGCCAAAGTTATCGTCGGCAGTAACGTAGGGTTCTTTCGTAGTAACGCGGCAATCGGCGAAAACGGACACTTTGGCATCCACAGTTGAGCCACGCGTGCTGATATTGATGCCGTGTGCCTGGGCGAGCGTGATGCGCATCCAGATGGACTCGCTGCCTGCCATCTCAAGGCGAACGCCGGTTCCAGATGCCATGGTGATGGCTTGTTCACAGCTTGCGCCCGCTTCAGCGCTACGGTAATCCAATGGCAATATAGGTGCAGGTTTGCGTGCGAGAGCCGTAGAGTCAGAAGCAAGATATTCTGTCCAACCGTCTAAAATGGCGGCTTTCTGATGAATTTGACTAGAAAACGCCGGGTTTCGCGCGGTTGCTTTTAGTAATTCGCGGGTGTAGTCAAAATCCTTCTGCGCTGATTCTGAGCGCTCAAGCAATTGTGTGCTCGCGTACGCCAATACCGATTGTTCGCTATTGATCAGCTGCGCGTGGATTTCATTCGATTGCGCCCAAACGGAGCCGCAAAATAGACTTAAGAGCGCACTTGTTCGCAGCGCCGCGTGTTTATGTGACATAGGCAATTTTTATCGTAGTTTGAGAAATTTGTGTTGAGGTTAGCACTTCAAATGTGCGTTGCTCAACAAAAGCTATAGCCAGCCGGCAATCTTCCCGGCCGCAAGTTCAGCGAAAAGCCGTTTGATGGGCGAGATCTGATTCACCGCTTGCAGGCCAAATCGACGCGCCAATGCAATCGGGCCTTTATCAGGCGCAAATAGGCTTTGTAGCGTTTCAATGCCGTACGTGCTGATGCTGTTTTCGCTGCGGCGTTCCCGTTCGTAGCGGCGCAGCGCACGTTGGCGTTCGACTTTGCTGACATTGTTTTGTAAGTGCCGAGCCAGCGCGAAGCAATCGCGCAGACCCATATTTAAGCCTTGACCGGCCATCGGATGTACGCAGTGCGCCGAATCGCCCACCAGCACAACGCCATTTTGCACGTAGCGCTCAGCCAACATGCGCTGCAGTGGTGCAGATTGGCGGGGCCCAGGCGCACTGAGCTGGCCCGCTTTATCAACGCTTGCGCTTTGCAGCTCCGCCAAAAACGCCGCGTCTGGTAAGGCCGTCATGCGCTCAGCAGCGGGCGAGGGCAGTGACCACACTACGTTAAATACTCCATTTGGCAGCGGTAGAAACGCCAGTGTGGTATCTGCATAAAAGCGTTGCCATGCGCAAGTGAGGGGCTGCGGCGCATCGGTTTTTACGTTCAATACCAACGCAGTTTGTTGGTAATCATGCGCGGTTGATTTAATGCCGGCCGCTAGCCGCAAAGGTGAATGTGCGCCATCGGCGGCAATGATTAACTCGGCGCGCAGGGTTTCGTTCGGCGTGTCGATCAGTGCACCGCGCGCATCGAAGCTGAGGCTAGCATTGGCTTCTAGGATGCGCACTGTGCTGCGTTTTAGCGCCTGCCAAAGCGCATCAATTAGTACGCGGTGCTCGACAATTTCACCCAGCGCATGCCAGCCATATTCGGCGGCGTTAAATTCCAACCCGCTGTTAGCGTCCCACACCCGCATGTGCTGATAGGGATGGGTGCGTGCGGAAGCTAAGGTCACGCCCAATTGGGTTAGTTTAGCCAACACGTCCGGTGCAAGGGCGTACACGCGCGGGTCGAGCTCAGGGCGAAGCGGCTCGGGTACCTGTTTTTGAACGAGTGCACATTTGAGCGCTGTTTTGCCATTTTCGGGTGCATAGCTTAGGGCCAGCGCGGCGGTCAGCGCGACTGCGCCACCGCCTACGATAATGGCATCAAGCGCATCGCGCCTGGTTGCGAGTTTAGGTTCGCGGCTAGATTCCATAGGGCTCATGTGTTCTGACAGTTTAAACAGTGCGGGTGTAGCCAACGCCGAAACGTATGACGTCACGCTGTAACAGTGGATTGCCAGCAAGCAGGGCGAATCCAACGCCGCGCAAGCCGCGGCTCAATAGGCTTTGACTCTGCGTGGCGGCCAGCAAACCATCGCTAAAGGCAATGGTTTTTTGCCGATCAGGCGCGCGCTGAGCGGCAAATTCGGTAAAAAACTCGGACTGGCTAGCGCGTGCCGCGCACTCTGCTGGGCTGCTAAGCTGATCGATAAATTCCGCCATGTGCACCGCGTCGCGCAGCCCTAAATTAAAGCCCTGCGCACCGAGCGGGTGAATGGTTTGCGCGGCATTGCCAATAAGCGCCACGCGAGTGCCCACATTTGGCTGGCATTGCTGCATTTTTAGTGGCCAAATTGCGGCTTTGCTGAGCTGGCTAATGCGGCCGAAACTGCTTCCGAGTGCGTTTTGGAACGCAGTGCGGAGCGCATCTGGCGCGGCTTGAAAGGCCTGTGCTAGTTCGTTAGGCAGCGTCCAAACCGCGCCGAATCGGCGATTGGGCAGCGGTAAAACTGCCAGCGGGCCGGTGTTGGTGAAACGCTCTAGTGCCAAGCCTTGGAGGCGTAGATCGCTGGAAAAATTGAACACCAGCGCGCTTTGCTGATAGTCACGGTTTTTGCTGAGGCTGCCCAACCCGGCTAGCTTACACACTGCGCTTTGCGTTCCATCGGCGCCAATCACGAGTTGCGCATGCAACGTCATCTTGGTTTTGGTGTCGCCGGAACCCACAGCTAGGCTAAGCGCTGCCTCGCTTTCGTTCAAATTTAAGTCAGTCAATCGAGCTGGTTGTATTTGCTGCATCAGCGGATTTTTTTCACAAGCTAGCGTGACCGTCGCGTGCAGCGCAGCACCCAACCGATACGCAGGAATCAACTGGCCAAAATTGGGCAGGCCATGCTCCGCTGCGATTAAATCGACGCGGCCAAACTCACCCGCGCGATTGATGCGCACCTGCATAATTGCGCTGGCATTTTGCAAATCCAGCGGCACGCCAAGCGCTGCTAGTGTGGCGACACTTTTTGCGTTAAGCGCCAAGTGGCGTGCATCAGCTTCTGATTCAGTCTGCGCCGCTAGGGTATGGGCTTCGATCAGCGCAATCCTTAAGCCGCTATTTTTTAACGCTAAAAAAAGGCTGCAGCCAACTAAGCCACCGCCGACGATCGCAATGTCACAGTCCGAAAAGTCAGCTGATTTTACTGCTGCGTTAAGCCTCACTAATGAATCGCTAGCCGCGAGGGCGCTTTGGCAAATGAGATCGCAAAAATTCCATTTGGTCCGTCAAAATATTGCGATTACTGAGCACCAAATGCTCGACCCAACTCGGCCGATAGGGCACTGCCAACAACGGCATGCTAGCTTGCTGTGGGGACCTTGAGCCCTTGCGAGTATTGCAGTACAAACAAGCGCTGACCACGTTAATCCAGGTGTCGCGCCCGCCTTTGGACAGCGGCACCACGTGATCTCGGGTGAGCTCCGTGCGCGTAAATGATTCGCCACAGTACAGGCAAAGGTTGCGATCACGTGCGAACAGCGCCATATTCGTCAGCGTTGGGGTTTGATTGGCAATCGTGATTTTCGATTTGCCACGGCTCGCGACAATCGGGTGCAAGTCAATAACGCTTTGTGTACCAAGTAGGCGGCTGTGGCCACCGCGAATCGACATGCAAGGCTCACCTAAAGTCCAAGCAACCGCCCCGCGCACGTAAAGGCAAACAGCGTCTTGCCAGCTGATCCAATCCAAAATCCGTCCTGCGCTATCGAGCGACAAAACCCGCGCGGTGTGAGCTTGCATCACCTTTCGCTTCCTGTTTGAGATGTCGCAGGATAGCGCAAGTAAGTGTCAAAATTGAGAAAATGTTAGGAAAAGCGTTAGAAACCTCATTGTTTGGCATTAGCGCTGATGCTAGACATCCTCAATCTTGAACTCGCTATAGCCTTCGTAGTAATAGCTAACGTCAATTCCTTGCATAAACACGGCGCGGTCATCGATTTGGTCGGTAAGGGCGGGCTGCAGCAGGTGCTTTAGCTCGATATCTTTCACCACGCTGCGTTCCACCGCGGATAGGTAATCGGATTTATCTACCGCATTCCAATCAATGACGCGTTTTAATTCTTGTTTTAAAATCAAATCTAACCATATTCTCGTGGCACGCCCATTGCCCTCACGAAAAGGATGGGCGATATTCATTTCGATGTATTTTTCTATGACTTGATCGAAGCTGCCCTGCGGCATTTTGCTGATATGTGTGAGTGATTGCTCAAGATACATGAGCGGTGCAAAGCGAAAATTGCCTTTGGCAATATTGACATCGCGCATTTGACCAGCCAAATCGTAAATGTCACCAAATAAGAACGCGTGAATCTGCGCAAGCCCGTTGAACGTGCCGACTTCTATGCGATGAATTTCACCGCTTTCAAATAGCTGCTTAGCCTTTTGTTTGCTGACTTTCTCTTCTGCCTTATGCAGATCAATTTGGTTGGTGATGTACAATTTATTGGGTAAAATCAAGGCGCGCTCCGGTTCGGCAATATCGGCGGATATTGATACCTTGTTCGGCTACGTAACCGTTTTGACGATTACCCGATCGGCGTCAGCAGCACCGTTCGCAGCTGGCCTAGGCGTGGCCCAGTTGTACCACTCAGCCAGCTTCCAGCGCGCGATTTGTACGCCGGTTTTGGTTTCGGCGGAAAATAGTTCAACCGTCGCGTTCGGCGCATGGTTGGGCAGCTCTTTTTTGACTTTACGCAGCACATCTAGCGCTGGGCCGCGCTTGAGTTTGTCGGATTTGGTCAAAAGCACCAACGTGGCAAGACCTCGCGCTTTAGTCCACGCCAGCATCTGCTGATCGAAATCAGTGAACGGCAGGCGGATATCCATTACCAATACCAAACCTTGTAGGGCGACGCGTTCGCGCAGGTATTCGTCAATCACGCCGCGCCAGGCAGTGCGAATGGCTTCGGGAACTTTGGCATAGCCATAGCCCGGTAAATCGACCAAGCGACGATTTTGCGACAGATCAAAAAACACCAAATGCTGGGTACGGCCGGGGGTTTTCGATACCCGCGCTAAATCGCCTTGATCGGTCAAGGCATTAATAGCGCTGGATTTGCCGGCGTTTGAGCGTCCGGCGAAAGCGACCTCAAAGCCGCCATCGGGCGGGCACTGCGCCACGGTCGGGCTGCTGGCGATGAAGGCCGCGCTCTTGAAGCGCTGCTTAAGTTCGGTTTCGTTGAGCATGCTCAAATCCTGCTGATATCGTTTATTATCGATTATTATTTGAAATCCACCGTTTGGGCTATTGGTCAAGCGCACGGTGCGAGAAGTATTTCGTTTTGAAACTAGAATTTCGTATTAAATCAAGAGGTTGAAATTATGGCGTTGCGTATTGCGGAATTCTCCAGGGGATTGTTGATGGCTATGGCTTTACCGGCCCTGTCTGTTGGCGTGTTGTTTTCAGGCTTGCTAGCGGTTTCATCGGTACATGCTGCAGGCGATGCGAAAGCGGGCCAGGAAAAAGCTGCGACGTGCATCGCTTGCCACGGCGTTGATGGCAACAGCACTGATCCGGCCAATCCGAAAATCGCAGGGCAACATCCCGCTTATTTGGTTAGGCATTTGCAGCTGTTTAAATCAGGCGAGCGCGAAAACGCGATTATGGCGGCATTTGCTTCGGCGCTATCTGAGCAAGACATGGCCGATATTGCAGCCTATTACGCCACACAAAAAGTAAGCGTCGGCAATGCTGACGAAACTGTCGTCGAGAAAGGTCAGGCGCTATATCGCGGCGGCCGCAATGGCTTGCCATCTTGCATGGGCTGCCACGGCCCGAGCGGGCGCGGCAATCCGGGTTCGGCCTATCCAGCAATTGCTGGGCAGCATTATGACTACACCAAATCTCAGCTTGAGCGGTTTCGCGAAGGCATGATTTACGGCAAAGATGGTGCGCAAAACAATGCGGTAATGTCGCAAGTGGCACACAACTTGACGGACGACGAAATCAAAGCGCTTTCTAGCTACGTGCAAGGTCTGCACACGGTTAGGCCAACTACGTCCAATTAGCTGAACAAACAGGCACCGGTAGTAGCGGTTGCCAATCAGTTTTGGAACTCGGCCCGCTGCTCGATTGACCAACCGCGCGGCTGGCTCCACACGTTACAACTCCAAATTAAATAAGCAACCCAGGAAAAATTATGTCTCTTGTTTTTAACTTGACGCGCCGCGCCGCGCTTGCCATCGCTTCTGCCGCATTTATTTTTGGCGCAAACAGCGCATTTGCGCAGTCAAAATTCGTCGAAGGCACGCATTATTTCAAGCTAAAAGCACCGCAACCGGTTAGCACGGGCGCAAACATCGAAGTGTTGGAAGTGTTTTCTTATGCCTGCTCTCACTGCGCGACGTTTGAGCCGATTATTCAAACTTGGAAAGCGAAAAAACCTGCTAATGCGCAGCTAGTTTTATTGCCAGCCATTTTCAATCAAAGCTGGGTACCGTTCGCGCGTGCGTTTTATACAGCGCAAGCTCTAAACGTGTTGGATAAATCGCATGGCGCATTTTTTAAAGCGATTCACGCTGAGCGCAAACCGTTTGCCAGCATGGAAGACGTTGCAAACTGGTATGGCAGTGCTGGCTTGGGCATTACCGCCAAACAGTTTGGCGATGCGTTCTTAGCGACCGGCTTAGATGCCAAGTTGCAAAACTCGGTTGATCGCGTGCCGAAATATGAAGTTGAGGGCACGCCAGCGATGGTGATTGATGGAAAATATCGCTTTGATTTGACCTCAGCCGGCTCGATGGAAGCAGTGCCGGAGCTGATTAACTATCTGGTAGTGCTTACCGCTGCGCAGCGTAAAAAATAGCGCCGAAAGATTGCCCCGAAAATTAGCTTATTCGCCATTTCCCATTTATTTGCTGGAGCTTTACTTGAAATTCGCCACTAAATTTTTTGCACTGATTGCACTCGTTTGGGTCAACGCGGTCATCGCGCAGCCTCGCGAAGGCTTCGATTACACCCGTTTGAAGCAGGCTCAACCGGTGTCTACCAGCGCCGATCAAATCGAAGTGCTGGAGGCGTTTTCGTATGCGTGTGGTGGTTGCGCTGGTTTTGAGCCGTCAATTCAGGCATGGAAGGCAAGGGCGCCGGTCCAAGTTAAATTCGTTCGGATTCCCATGGCTTGGAACTCGCTTTGGGAGGTTTTTGCGCGTGCTTATTACGCTTCGGAGGCGCTCGGAGTTTTAGAGAAAACCCACACACCGCTTTTTGATGCTTTATTTAAGCAAAATAAAAAAATGAGCACGGCAGAGGATCTGTCAAGTTTTTACGCTAACTATGGCGTCAAACCCGCTGATTTTTTGAAAGTAGCAAAATCTTTTGGTGTAAACAGCAAAATTGCTCGTTCAAAACTTCTTGCTCCCCGATATGAAATAGACGGTACGCCAACCATTATTGTTGCTGGAAAATATCGCATCGTTTCCGATACGCAAAAGAAAATTGGGTTTCCAGAAGTCATTAAAACCCTTGATTTTCTGGTGCAAAAAGAGTTGTTAGAGCGCAAAGCGGTGCAAGCCCCTGTAGTTCCGGCGACGATTGCTGCGCCGGTTAAGAAATAGCGTTTGTAAAGCATTGGGCCAAAGCTGACTTTCATGAGCGACTTTCAAACAAACGGGCAAGCGAATGAGGCGCGCCGATCAACCTCGTTCGGCCGCCAGATTGAAAATCGCAGCGAAGTATCAAGCGGCCGCCAGTGGCTGTTAATCGGCGCATTTGCGCTGCTCGCTGCGTTAGGTTGGCTGTTGAAATAGCCGCTGTTTGTCACGACCAATCGGCGCATAACAAGTAACTATTTTTAGGTTAATTCGTAACCATTTTGCACATCTTCCCAGGTTGCGCCGAGCCTTCACATTTGTGCTCATGTGTGGCGCTAGACTGCGGCTCGTGTTACTGAAGCTTCACATCACCGTGCCCAATTCCAGTCTAACCCAACACAGCCGGGAAGCCGTGCGCCGCTACCTTTTAGCGACTAGCGGGCACCCACCGATGCAGCTGCACCGCGTGGTGCTTGCGGAAGTCGAAAAACCCCTGCTTGAAGAGGCGCTCAAGCACTGCGCCAATAATTTGACGCATGCGGCCGAGCTGCTCGGCTTAAGTCGAGCGACCTTGCGAAAAAAGCTGGATGACTACGGCATTGCGCACTAGCCCAATGCGCTTTCGAAGCGAATAAAAAAGGCCAGCGAGTTATAAGTTCGCTGGCCTTTTATTGTGTGGGCTAGCAAAAGCGCTAAGCCCAATCTTTAATTTTCTTAGATGACTATTGACAGGCGCTTGGCTCAGACACCATCAACAAACCCGCTGGCGCTGAGATTAATCCTGGAATAAAGGTTTGCACGTCCCAACGCACAGACTCATTCACGGTCAAAATCTTACGCGCGATGGTAGAAACTTCAGGAAGAGTGCTGCTGGCCGGGCATTTGGTCGCGACGCGTGCTAACGAGGTCAGAGCGACTCCGTTTTGCGTGACTTTAAAAGCGCCGTCGTACGCGCGTGATCTAGAATCCGCGAGTGGCACCGCGCTGCACAGTTTACGCCCTGGATAGTTGGTCAGCTGCAATCTTGCGAGTACACAGCGGCCGCTTCGGTTGGTTGTGTTAAAGCTGAGCTTATATTCAGCACCGTAGTTGGATGTCGACCATGGATCGCTGTCGCGTAGGCTAGATTCGCCTGAAGTGTTGGTAAAATAGTAGCCAAGCGCGTTGGAGCGTTGCGAATCACTCGATGGCGTTGCGGTTGGCGGATTCATCACGCAATTGCCGTTTGATAGTGTGTTCGATGGCGCGGCTAAAAACTTCCAGCCTTGGGTCGAAGCGGCTGTGCTGATGCCGACATTGGTCGCGCCGCTCCAGCGTTCAAATTGATAGATGCCCGCAGATCGGCCCCAGCCGATGCCAGCGGCATCGGTACAAGGCGCGCCACCGGGTTTGCCCGATTGAGTTGGAATGTTGCCGTAAGCAAACTGGGTTCGACCTAGCGCGGTGGCTTTCGCTACCGAGCCGTTTGCTTCAGTAGCGGCTACAACGCGAACCCGCACGCACGAAGCTGCACGCACTTTGACGCGTGCATCGACTGAGTTGCCCGAATCGGCACGCAAATTGACAATCGCAAACGGACCATTCATGGATTGACCTGCCAAATTGACAAAGGTAGAACCACCACTGGTGGCAACGCCGCTCGCGAGTCGGCCCATCAGCAATGATTCGCTCACCTTGTAAGAAGGGCTTTTGCCAGGATCAAGCGAACCGGTATCAAACTGCGAAATCGCTGCTCCATAGGCGTTGAAGGTTAGCGTGGTGCCCGCGGTAGCTGGCTCAAGAATCACGTAATAGCGAGCGCCGGTGCCAATGTTGTTCAAATGATGCATATAAAAGGCAAATTCTTTCAGCGTGCCCGCTGGGCAGCCTTGACCAAGATTAGTGTTGCTTAAGGTGCGGCGCAGCGCATTACCGGTAATGGTAATTTGATCGGTCGATAGCAACAAACCTTCACGGCTGACGCTTTCAGGATTATTGCTGGAGATAATGGGTGAACCCTCCATGGTGCCTGGCAATGAAGCGAGGTTTGTAAAAGCCGGTTGCGCGGCTGCAACGCTGGTCAACGCAAACGCAAAAGCACTGACAATGCTGTAATGAAGTTTTGATCGAAGTTTCATGGGTTTGAAAGCCTAAGTTGGAAATGGTTGAGTGAGTAAAAAATGACTCGACCAGTGTCAAACTTTCAAGCCGCGCGTTCTTGCAAAATCGGCTGATACCATTGCAGAAATGTTGCAGTACAGCATTTTTGCTGCCATTTCGATTTCTTGAGTTCAGTTTGAACGCTAAGTTGTGGGCAATCCCAAATTCGCATGCATAATTTTCCCAGCCTCCGGAACGCGCGGATTCATAACTTTGAACCATAGCGGCGGCACGAGTGCCAGCAAAAACATCGCCGAATAGCCGCCCGGAAGCTGCGGTGAGGCGTCGAAATGCCGCAGGGTTTGATAACGCCGACGCGGATTCTCGTGGTGATCGGAGTGTCGCTGAAGTTGAAAAAGTAGTAAATTTGTCAGCAAATAGCTTGAATTCCACGAATGCAAATGAGTGGTGCGCTCATAGCGTCCGCTTGGCAGTTTTTTGCGCTCTAGGCCGTAATGCTCGACGTAGTTGATAACTTCCAGCGTGCTAATCGCCACGATCGCTTGCAGTGCGAAAAATAATGCGCCGATCGGGCCAAAATACAGCCCGAAGCTAAGCAATAGCAGCAGGCTAAAAGCGCTCAACATTAGCGTTTCATTGCGCCAGCTAAATCTGGTTATCCCGAGCTTTTGCAATCGTTCGGCTTCCAACTTAAAGCTGTTCACCACGTTGCGTGGAATTGATTGCACGACAAACGCATACACGTTTTGCCCAAAAGTTGCACTAGAGGCGTCATGCGGCGTGGAAACATGTACGTGGTGCCCGCGCACATGCTCAACTTTGAAGCTGCCATAGCCCACGCAGGCCAGCAGTAAGCCACCGATGGTGGACTCAAACCGGCTAGATTTATGGATAAGCTCATGCGCCGCATTGATCGCCACAACGCCGCCAATCACGCCATGTGAAAGCACTAACCCGGTTAATCCAAAGCCGTTAAGCAGGCCTAATTTAAACCAACCTGCGGCATAAAAAAGCAGCAGCAAATAAATCGGAAGGCACAGCAGCGTAAGCGCTTGATAGAGCGGCTGGCGCTCAAGTTTATTGAAATCTTGTTCGCTTAAATTATGCGTATCGCGCCCGATTAAGTAGTCCACGCTCGGCAGAATGACAAACAACACCGCCAGGGGGAGCCACGTGAACAGATTTAAGTAGCCGGTCCAACTGCCCAAATATAGGCCAAGCGGTAAGAGTGCAGGCACGGCAAGCGCCAGTAGATAGCCAAATGGTTTGATGTGCTGAAATAAGGGCGAGTTGCTTTGCATGGGAAATCACCGAGACCAATTGACGCCTAGCTTAAGGTGAATTGGCGAGTTTGTGTGTCAAATGAGTGCTCAACTTCCACAGCATTATCCACGGCTATTAACGCCAAGCACCTATTACCCCTGGCGTCGGATTCAACTGACCCTCGTAAAAAAACTTGAAGCTGCGGCTTGGCTTGATCGTGGTGATGGTGCCTTGCAATGTGTATTGAAGGGGGTGAGATGCGCTCAATGAGACTGCAGCCTCTGGGCTCAGCACTAGCGTAGCGTTGACGTTTTCTGGGCTTTCAGCGGGAATTTCTAGCGAAAAATCTAAGTCAATCGGCGCCGCGAAACGGCCCGCTACCTTAAATTCGCCGCGCATGCTAGTAAACGTCATGGGTATGTTGGAAAAATTGTGCATCAAAATGCGCGCTTCGGCATTGCTTGTTGCGTTGGCACCCGCGGCAATGCGCAGGCTTTGCAGCAAAACTTGCGGGCTAGCGACGACTTTTGGGTTATTAGCGCAGCCGTAAAGCTGCAATGCCAGCACTGAGCTGATCAGTAATCGTAGAAAATTCAAACGGTTAACTGGATTAGATTGATTGAAACATAGTAATTCGGCGAATTTGCGCATGAAGAGCCAAAAGAAAAAGGAGCAAGCCGGTGCAACCTACCAGCAAGGCGTTGAACTTGAAAGCCACCATATCGTAGCTACCCTCGGCAATTAACGTTCCGAACGACCAAGTAGTAGATGCATCTAGCCCCAAAAAGCTCAAAACCACCTGTGCTTTGACGCAATCAGCAGCGGTAACTAGAAACGCGGCCCACAGCACCGGTTTGAGCACCGGTAAATATTGCTGAGTGATGAGCTGAATTGGCCTCAAGCCCAGCAATTTAGCGGCATCTGACCAGGGCAAGGCGCTCATGCGCTGCACTTCAATGCGTACTATCCGCGCCACCGATGGCCAAAATGAGGCCGCCAACAGCAAAACCATCGCTCCAGGCACGTTCCGAAATACTCCGGCAAACGCGACCAACAATAAGTATCCGGGCACGCCGTCAAACACATCAGCAGCCGTCAGTACGAGTCGATCAAGCCAGCCACCCCTTTGCATGCCCGCTCCGATGCCGGCCAGCGCGCCGATGGCCAGCGCCAAGATTGCGCCCGGCAGCGCTTGCGCGAAAAGCGCGCGCACGGCATGAAAAAATAGCGCGGTAAAATCAAGCCCTAGCGCACTGGTGCCCAATGGATGCGTCCAGCTAATGCCCTGATGTGCGGCGCTGATTTGGCTATTGAGCGTGCTGCCGAGCCAGCCGATTTGGGTCAGCAGCGCAATGCATGCGTAGCTCAGCAATATAATCAATGCGATATTTCTATAGATGGCTTTCACCGCGGTGTGCTGCCAATACGCGGGTCTAACAGCGCTAATACGGTGTCGCTCAAAGATACCGCAGCGGCAATCATGCCAGAGCCAATCATGGCAACCGCCAGCAGCGCAGGCGCGTCGGCATTTTGCGCAGCTGCATGCGCAAATTGGCCCACGCCAGGGGCATTGAAAACCGCCTCTAAAACCACGCTGCCGCTCAACATCAATAGCGGAACGCTAAGCAGTACTCTAGCTGCTACTGGGCCTTGCACCATGCTCAACGCCACGCGCCACCTGTACCAGCGCGGCAGGCCAAGTGCTTGACATGCTTGCAGCTGTGGGCTAGCCAGGGCCTGCGTTTGCAGCGCAAGGTAGTGCGGGTATAACAGGCCAAAACCGCCTAAAACAATCGCGATGCTGGGCGCTGCGATGGCGATGAAGTAGTTCAGCCAGCCGCTTTGCAGAACGCCATGATTAAACTGCAAAACCGGCAATAGATTCAGCGCGCTTGGGTGGCTCAGAACGTATTGAGTGAACACCGCGCTGAGCAACACGCCCGCCGCCAAACTCAAGTTGGCCAGCGCAGCAAATCGCGGGCTCCACAGCGCCGCCATCATTGCAATTAGATGTGCCAGCAGCGCGCCCGGCAGCATCAGCGCAGAGCTCAATCGCAATCGATGCCCAAACTCGCTGCGGATATCAACGCTATCAACGTAACTTTTGCCCCAGTCACCACGCACATAGTGGGTCAGCAAGCTCGCGTAGCTTTGCAGTAAATTAGCACCGCCCCACAAGTTTTGGTCAAAATTGACGCGCTGGCTAGCATCCGCGTGCCGCCCTAGAATCGATGCGCTCGGCGGCTGCACATATGAACGAACAAGTGTGAGCGCAAGAAATCCGCTGATTAACATGACGATAGCGATTCGAGACAGCGCTTTGAGTGCGCGAGGCAACATGTTGTTAGCCTTGTGCTTGGAGCAGATCGCTAGGCGCGCAATCGGTTTGTCCAACGCTGCGAACGGGGTTCCGAAGCACAATTAATTTTGGTGGGTCGCCCGAGATTCGAACTCGGGACCAACGGATTAAAAGACTTCCAGGGTGAATTGTACAGGGTGTTACGTACAAATCAAGTCCCTTGTTTACATTAATATCACTTTGTTAGCGTGCGGTAAACTTTTGGCATATTGAAGCGTAAAAGTTGTGGAAACCGGCGAAAGTTTTGGGGTGTGAGAGACAACGTTCTGAAGACGAGGTTTTTGGTGCTGTTCGAGTCATTGGTGATGGCGATGTTCAGTTATTAGTTAGAAAACTACGGTGCAAGACTCGGCATGTCGAAAATGCCAATTATTTGGTAGTCTTATGGTCGTGTAAAACCTGTGTGGTAAATGCAATGAGCGTCTTATTTCCCGGTCCAATGAAAGATTTCGTAAACCTGCAAATTAAGGCAGGTGGCTTCACCTCGGTAGAAGACTATTTATGCGAGCTAGTGCGCCGTGATCAAGTCCATGTAGCCGAAGCGCAATTGAAGTCGATGGTGATCGAAGGTCTAAATTCAGGGCCACTAATTCTCATTAACGACGCGTACTACGATTCGGTCATTGAGAGAGGAACGGCTCTCGCTAAGGCATGAAGCTTGAGTTTTTAACGCCACTTGCGGACAACGATGTTGTCCAGGCGTTTGCGTTTTATGAGAAAGAAAGCCCGGCTCTCGCATTGAGATTTATCCAAGAATTCAAAAAACTGGTGATGTCAATTCGCTTAAATCCTGCGATCGGCAGCCAGCGGTTTGGTCATTTGATATCCGGCATGCGCGCTCGTCGTCTCGCTCAATTTCCTTATTTGGTGCTTTATCGGGAGCAACCACTAGAAATAGAAGTTTTGCGTGTTTTGCATGTACGTCGAGACTTGCCCTCAGCACTGGCAGAAACCGAATATCAACTTTGGCATTAAGCTTCTGACGTAGCTGATGCTGTTCTGGCGATGACGCTACAATACACCGATTCGCTTTTATATCCGGCTCAAAATGCTACTCGCGATTGATACAAAATTGCTTTCTGCAGAAGCTCCATTGACCCATGATGAAGAGGAACGCACCCGTTTGACGCTTGAAGGAATGGCAGATGTTAGCGCTGGCAGAGTCTTTAGTCATGCCGCAGTGAAGTTATGGGCGAGAAGCCGAGAAAGAAAATGAAGGATATTCCCAAAGGATTTCGCCGATATGACACGGTTGACTACCTCAAAAGTAAAGAAGATATCGCAGCGTATTTTAAAGCATGCAATGAATTAGACGATCCCACTTTAATCATTGACGCCCTAAGCCTAGTAGCCCGAGCGCGAAACCAGACAGCAGTCGCTCGCGATGCTGCGCAAGTGTTGTGAGTCTAGCTGCCGACTAACCCACTTCCCAAGGCATCCGCGAAAAAATTTGTTTTTGCTCATCCAACGCAACGAGCTTGTTAACTGCGATAGCTTGCTCTTCCAGTGGCGGCCACAAATACATAGCCGTAGTTGAGTACTGCGTATGGCCCAAAAACTCCTGCAATTCCTTCGGATGCATCAACCTAGCAAGTTGCGTGGCGGTTCGGTGCCGAATGCGGTGTGGGGATATCTTGATGCCCAAGTCTTCGGAAAGCCGCTTGAAGAACAGCGATACATGATCTGCGGTGAGGGTAAACGGGTTCGAATTATTTCCGTTGCGGTGCAGCTCAAAATTGAATACTTGGCTTGCCAAAAACTGCGGTTCGCTGTCCCATAATTCCTGTGATATGCGCTTGAAATTCGCCAGTACTCGCTGACTCATTTCGCATAGCGGCACTGGATATTCCCGGTGGGTTTTTGAAGTTTCACGTCTGCATTTGAGGTGCGGTACTTCATCGCCTTCAATGATGATGTCTCGCCACTCAAGGCCTACCAGCTGAGCCCGCCGTATCGCGGTCAGGCTAAAAATTATAATCATCACCCGCCAGAACAGGTGCGGCCGATATTTGTCCGGTCGCAATCCAATCGAGTTGAAAGCTAATTTTAGGTGTTCATCCGCAATCGGTTTAGGCGTTCGGACGCTATTGCCGGGAGGTATTGAACGCCATGGGTTTGATCGCGCATGGCCGAGTTCTATCGCATGCTTCCATAGCGTCAAAAAATGCCGTCGGTTGCTTGTCCAGGTGGCCTGGGTATTGCCGTCTTTGATCAGTGCTTGAAAATATTTGCGCACGGTTTCGATGGTTACGTCCTCAACTGCAATGTCGCCGCAGCGCGCGGTAATCGTTCGAACTCGCTGGCGGTAGGCTTTTTTAGTCTCTGGCCGAATAAATCGGTGCGCCACGTAGTCTTCGACCAGCTCATCTAGGGTCATTCGCGTTTCTTATTGAGTTCGTAACACAATTGTAACCGTCAATCGCCAGTGCCTGCGCTGAACCTACAGACTCACTTATTTTTGTTGCGCACGCCTCGACAAAATACTGTCATTGGGCGGTGGAAATTGCATGCCGGGAAACAGCGTTGGCAATGCATCTTTCAATAACACTACGCACTGCAGGCTGACTTTCGCAATATTGCCCTGTCCGTCCTGGATTCGGTACGCGTGAACATGGCGGCGCTGCTCGGTCAGACTAAACCCGCTAGCGGTGACGGCCGCTTGGGTGGCCATCCACTGTTCTTCACCGGCAAATGCTTTAAAGATTCGGGGAGTCACAAGCAATAATCCGTCGTCGTGTACGTGCAAAAACGCGCTCGGCGAGTTGATATCCGCATCGGCTTTGGTGAGCTGCTGACTTATCCAAGTGAAGAACGCATCGCCAATCGCTACGCCGGTGCTACCAGTCGGTGCATTCGGTTTGCGCGCGGCCGCTTTGGCCTGCGGTGATTTGGCGCTGGCTTGTACTGGGGTTCGCGCGGCAGTAGAGCGCGCCAGTAGGGTAGTCATGAGCTCGGCTTGTTTTGGGGTGCGTTTGGGCTTTTGTAGCAGTGAGTTGAGTAACTCCGCTTGCCGTGCCGGGGCTGGTGCAGGCGCCGGTTTGCTTCGAATAGATCCAGCTTCCGAACGATTTGGATTTGGTGCAGCGTCCGAACGGTTTGATATTGATCCAGATTCCAACTCATAGGTTATTGGCCCAGCTTCCGCACGTTGCTCATCAGCCTCCCAACTGTTGTGATCTGGTGCAGTGTCTTGATCGTAGTGAACTGGTGCAGATTTATGTGTGCTGTTTTCTGGTGCAGTTGCCCGCGTGTAGCCATCGGGTGCAGTTGCCTCATGCGGGTTCACTGGTGCAGCTGCTCGATGATTGGATGCTGGTGCAGGGCTTGTCGATTCGGTTTTCGCCCCAGTGCTGGGTTTCTTGGCTTTCACTGAGCCAGCAAATAACGGTACTTTCGTAGCGGCAAACAGCCTGCCTGCCCGAAACTTGAGCATGCTGAACTCCGCTGTCCAATCGCCTGCGTGTACGGTCACGTTCCAAATTGCGCGGCCCTGCGGATTGGTCTCACACATGCCGAACTCTTGCAGCGTGTCGTAAACCCGCTCTGGCGCAGTGGGAACGGTTGGATCAGATTGGCGCAGCGCCTGCACAATCGCTTCAGCTGCCGCTCTGCACATGATCCAAACGTCGTGATCAGCTTCAGTGAGATGTTTTTTTCTTGGCACAAATACCTGCGCGCCGGGTTTGTTCATCACGAACTTACCGCTAGACAGCAGTTGGCGCAGGGTGCGCATGTATTTGTCCACCAGCGGAATCGTGCTGGCACCGGTGACTTGCCCGCGCGGCGCGGGTTGGCCCAGATTCCTAGCCACTGACAAACCATCGGCTTGCATCAGAATCTCACCAATTGCGCCTGCGCCAATCGCATGCACGTCGTAAATAGCTGCAAGCACTTGTTCCAGCAGCTGATGATCGCCACTGAGCCATTGCCTACCGGCAGCCGGAACAACTTGTGAGAACAGCGCGGTGGCGACCTGGTTGTGAAGGCGATACGGAGCTTTAGCCACACCCAACTTGTAGGCGCTGACGTTTTGCGAGCGCATGGAGCCACTGAGCGGACTCCACTGCACAATACCGGTGGGCGTTTGCGCGTGTAGCGTGACGGTCGAGCCTACTTTGCCTGGATCGTGCAACAAGACGGCGACAAAAATGCCGTACGTCCAGCACAGCGCGGCCTGGTTCACGCGTTCCGCGCCAGCACCGACCGGCAGCTGGTATTTGCGCCGCAGCGTCAACGCATACACCAGCGCGTCGAGCGTGTGTACCAATAGCCCGCCGCAAAACGCATGGTGATGCACCTCAGATGCAGGCGCGAGCTGCACCGATTCCATAAATACATCCAATGCCGATTGACAGCAGGCCGTCCAGTCCGCCTGGGGCAGCCCCATCAAATCTTGAATCTGCCGCAGCTTAGCACCTTGATTGAGTAGCTGGGTCAGCTCCAATGCGGTTAAAACGGGTTTCCATTCTTGCTGTGCCAATGCCTGATAGCTGGGTAACAACACAGCGGACACTGAATCAATGGCCGAAACATCCGGCGAGCGCGAAAAGCGAGCGAACAGGCCCTGCACCAATCCCCTTACCATTTTCCTAAACCCTTGACGCCTTCTAATCCATTCACGCTGTCTAATCCCTAAGCCATTTCCCTTGCGATTGGCTCTTATTGGCAAAGCCAATCGCCCCTTTCAGTTAAACCGCGTAATCCGGAAAACCTTTCTGTTGGGAGAGCAAAACCACACTGCTCAATAAAAGTCAAAAATCAATAACGCCCTGTACAACGACTTTAAATTTGACTTTATTTGGCGGGTTATGCCACGTACGTGCGCACGCCAAGCGAGGCATATTCGGCGCGCCAAAGTCAACAAACAATAACGCCCTGTACAACGACTTTAAATTTGCAAAGACGCCCGTTCCTTGCCCACAGTCCGCCCATGTTTTGAAATCACGGCGAACTTGTGAAACCACTTTTAGTAATGCTCCTAATGACCATCAGCGCGTTTGCGAAGAGCGCGGAAAGCACCTTGGATGCCACGACGGTGGTAGGTCGATATGCGCGTGAACGCATGGAATTGGGTGCGCCACTGTCGCATCGCGTTAGTAAACCGTTCTTTGCCGCCTCAGTTGGTGAGGCAGTCGATGATGCCCTGCTGGAAACCGGATATCGGCTGGTAAGCGGTGCGGGAGAACCCATAGAGCAAGCGCAGCTGCTTCGAATGGCTATGCCCTTGGCACATCAAAATCTAAAAGATGTGCGCGTGATCGATGCATTGGTTTTGCTGGTGGGTCCTGCGTATCGGGTAGTAGTCGATCATGTGCATCGGCTGATTGGTTTAGAGCTTCGGCCGGCCTATCGACGCTACCGCACCGGGCAAATTAGCTCGGCAAAAACTAACTCAGCGATTGGGCAATGGAATTGCACGACTGTTGAAGGAACACATAGCTGCACCGCTAAGGCGCGCTCATGAGACGCAAGTGGATTGCCCTGCTGTGTGCGGTGCTGATGGCATCGGGCTGTGGATTGTTTCACCGACGTGCGGATGCGCCAGCGGTAAGTGACGACGCGCCGGTGGTTGAGCGCGATTTAACTATTCCTCGGGATGGCACGTGATTGGACGCGCGCTCCATATCGAAGAGCTTAGGGTAATTATGGAAATTAGTGACGAACTGATGATCGCGGGTGTGCCCAGTGAACTGCCGGCTTGCATCAAATATAGCGCCGCGTTTGCGGCGTTGCCGGAGGCTTTCCAGAGGCTAGTGATTTTTGATATGGAGCAGGCAAGACCATGAATCAGCAATTTTGGGCCTATACGATTGCCTCGCTATGCTTCGCGCTGCCTGTTATTGCCGCCGAGTCAACACCCGCCACATCCACCGCATCGACCAGCACTGCATTAACGCTCACCCAATCCGAGCGCACCACGCTGACTACGCTTGGGCTCACAACATCCGACTGGGCTAGGTTCAAAGAAATCTCCAGCACGCCGCTTGCCACGTGGTATAGCGCGGATCAAGACCCGATCATGGTACTTGGGATTACCGCCAGATCCGAGTCGGAGCGCCAGCGCTTTGCAGCGTTGTATGTGGAGGCGGATCGAAGGCGCACCCAAGCGCAGCTAGAGTTTAGCCGCGCCGTCGGAAAAGTTTGGCAAACCAAGTACGGCCACGAAAAATTGTTTGCATACACGCCAGAGACAACGAGCTCTCCTGTGCCTTTGCTGGCAGCACAAGACCGGGTCATATTGGTGTTCGATGCGAATGCGCCGTGCCCGATATGCGCCGAAGCCATCACCACGGTGCAAGCGATCGGTAAATCCAATGGTAGCACCGGGCTGGATTTGTATTTTACCAATTCGACGCGCGAGCAGGTCGTGGCATACGGAAAAGCCATGGGGTTGACGCAAGACGAAGTCTCCACCAAGCGCATTACGCTTAACATGGCCACGTCAGAAATTATGGCCACGCTCGAAGTGACCCGCATACCGGCGGCATTTCGAAGACGCGGCAAAGCGATCGAAGCCCTCACGATTGAGCAAATCACGCAATGATTGTGGCATTGCTCGCGAGCTTGAGTCTGGCGGTTACGCCAGCACGCAAGTGCAAGGTAAAACGAGAGCCAGGCATACCCTGCGCCTATAGCGTAGTGAGCCAAGAGTCAGGCATACCAGCGAGTATTTTGTATGCCATTGCATTGCAAGAGAGCCGAATAGCACTCGGCAATGGTCGTCGCCAGCCTTGGCCCTGGACGTTGAACGTCGCGGGTGAAGGCTATCGATACGGTTCACGCAAGGCGGCCTATGGCGCACTGCAATCGTTGCTCGCGCGTGGCGAGCGCCGTGTCGATGTCGGGTTGATGCAGGTGCATTACCGATTTCACGACGCGCGCTTGGGCACCGCCTGGACCGCGTTGCATCCGATGCATAACCTGCGCGTCGGTGCGGCGGTATTGCAAGATTGTTTTATCAAGCATGGCGATTGGCCGGGCGCAATTGGCTGCTATCACTCCGGTACGCCTTGGCGTGCGGCGGCGTATCGCACGGGCGTCAATACACACATCACGAGTTTAAAATAATGGTGCTGTCGTGGGTGCTGGCAAGCGCATTGGGCAGTGTGACCGTATTAGGTCCTACAAAGCCTCGGCGTTTGGTTGAAACGCAAGACGTGCAAGCGATGGAATCGTCTGAGCGCTTTCCGATTAAGACGCCAGGCTTAGTGCTGGGCCGTGCTAATCCGAAACAAATCAAACTGGGCGTGATGCTTGCCAGAGCCCTGTGCGTGATTGGTGCGGACAATATCTCCCTGCGTTGGTTGAGCTTCAACGCCAAGGCAATTCAGTCCGTGGGTGGCTTGTGTTATGTCGTCAACATCACGCGCGAATCAGATCTTGCGAAGTTGCGCGCGGTGACCAACGTTCACATGGTGGCCACCTCTGGACAAGTGTTTGTGCAAGCCGGCTTACGTGGCTATCCCGCGCTCATCATGCACAACGGATTAGTGAAGTGAGCAAGTTTCCAGTCGAGACATTGATTCGCCCGCTGGTGGAGCTGCCGAGTGCGGCGGTGAGTCTAGCGGCGGCGGTGGCGATTGGATTGGCGCCGGACGTGTTTTGGGTAAGCGCTGTGACGCAGCAGCCAGGTGACTGGTGGCGCGTGCTGCCGATTGGGCATGCGGCAATGGTCACTGCGTTGGCGCTGAATGGCTTAAGGCGATTGCATCAGGCTTTTGTGATTGGGCGCTATCAGTCCAGCTTAAAGGCGCAGCCGACTTACGCGGTCAAAAGCGCCGATATCCCCTTTCGCAAAGATGCATTGTTTTTAGGCACGGGCTTTCGCTGGGATGATCGGCATACACGTCGGCTCGCAGAAGCCAATCGCGCAAGTTCAAAGCCGTATTTGCAGCGCTCGTTTGCCGACAAACTGTTTCGAACGCCGGTAGCGGTTGACGATGGCGTAACGGCATTGCATGGCGTCGGCAGCTTGGAAGGCAAAGATACCGATTTGTGGCTGACCGACACCGAGCGCATGGGCCATATTCTGGTGCTCGGCACGCCGGGTGTGGGTAAAACCCGCGTGTGCGAATTGCTGGTGGCGCAGGACATTCGCCGAGGCGGGCCGGTCATCGTCATAGACCCAAAGGGCGACAAAGACTTAATGTTGCAAATGTACTCAACTCTTATGGCGTGCGGTCGCGTCAATGATTTTCAGTGCTTTCATTTGGGCTTTCCACAGTTTTCGGCGCGCTATAACCCGTTTGGTAACTTTGCCAGGGTCACGGAAATAGCTTCGCGTATCCGAGACAGCGTGCCGGATACCGGTAATTCTGCGGTGTTCGCGGACTTTGTCTGGTCGTACGTCAACACGATTGCGGTGGCGCTGCATGCGCTAGGCCGCCGCACGACGATTAAGGTCCTGCTGCAATACGCCACCAACATGGATGAGCTAGTCGCGACGTACATGACCCAGCTACTCAATGCCAAACATCCCAACTGGCAGGATGATTTAGCCGCTGAAATCGCCACCGTGCCGGATCGGCTTAAAAAAGGCTTGATTCCCCGCTCTTATGGCGAGCGCGATATTAAAACCATTGGACTCGTGTTGTTGGTGCAGCGCTTTGCCTTGAACGATGACGTGTCGCAAAAGCTGCTGAAGACCTACGGCTATGACCGCAGTTACCAAGACAAGCTGGTCGGCTCGCTGTTTCCATTGCTGCAAAAAATGAGCACTGGCGCGATCGCTGACATTCTATCCCCGGATTACGATGCCGTTGATGATCCGCGCCCGATGTTGGATTTTGATGCCGCGATTCGAACCAATAAAGTGATTTACATCGGGTTGGATGCATTGACCGATGCGACCGTGGCAAAAGCTATTGGATCGTCGATGTTCGCGGATTTGACTAGCATAGCCGGGCGGATCTACAACAACAGCCGCGAACAGGGCTTGAGCGAAGGCGTGCAGCGCACGTCGCTACGGTGGCGCCTGCATTGCGATGAAATCAATGAATCTATGGGCGCGGCTTTTGTCCCGCTGGTTAATAAAGGCCGTGGAGCTGGACTGGACATAACAGGCTACACCCAAAGCCGCGCGGATATTACCGTCGGTATGGGCGATGCCGACAAAGGCCGCCAGGTCGAAGATAATTTCAACACGCTGATCATGATGCGGGTGCGCTCGGATGCCACCGCGCAAATGCTCACCGATCAATTGCCCGACGTCATGGTGCCCTCCATAATTTGGGGCTCAGCGACCACCGACGGCCAAGCCGGCACGGATTTCACCTCCAGCCAAACGCAGCGCATTACCGAAACGTCGGTGCCGATGATTACTTCCGCTGATCTCGCCGGCTTGCCGCGCGGGCATGCGTTTGTGGCGGCCAAAGGCGGGCGGATTTACAAAGTGCGGTTTCCGCTTCCCGTACCGGAAAGTAAAACCTTGACAGTTGAGATGATGGCTAAAGCCCTCATTGCGCGGCCGACCTCAAACGATGATATGCCCTGGAGCGATAGCGAAGTGAGCTGGCGCAATCAGGCCGCACCGGCGCAGGAGGCTGCATGAGCCAAGCGACACGCCAGAGTCCCCCGGGTGATCCGCCTGCACCATGGTTAACGTGGATCATCGGTGTGCCGTTTTTCTATGCGTTTTTAACGCTGTGTGCGGTGTTAATTGGCATTGCAGGTGTCGCGGGAAGCCGTGCGCTGCAAAAGCCGCAGACTGCGCGATTAACGCAGCTGGTTACTACCGAGGCTCGATTGTTGGCAGGCATTAGCACCACCCATCCATCGCGCTGGCTAGCGAGCTGGGTGGATCGGATTCGTCCAGCGTTGCCACGGCAAATTAATACCGATATCAACGCATTACCGTTTCCAGTGGCAAAACCCTATTTGAACGATGCGTTGTTGGTTGGGCAGCTGTGCTTGCGCAGAGGGCTGATTGCGTTTGGTCTATTGGCACCGCTCGGACTGGTGTTGCTGGTGGCGGTGCAGGATGGTCTGACCGAGCGCGAGCTGCGCCGATTTGGTGGCGATCCGGAAAGCGCATTTTTGTATCGCCATGCGAAAAGCAGCGTAGCGACCTCGGTGGGACTCGGTTTGGCGGTGTATTTGCTGCTACCCATCGCCGTGCATCCGCATTTTGTATTGACCTTGCTAGCACCGCTGTTTGGCTTGGCCGTCTTTTTCACCGTTTCGAAATTTAAAAAATACCTGTGAGCATTGCTATGAATCGTTTGAGTCTAGTTTTATTTGTATTGGTGTTAGCCGCGTTGCCGGCCTGTGCGCAAAAGCGCGCAGAGGTGCGCGAGCCGGTTGCTGAAGTCGTGGTTCAACCACGCACCATTGAAACCGAATTGGCCGCGTTGACACGGTTGGAACGTGAAATTCAGCTTTTAGAACCGCTGCTTCGGGAAGCGCAAAGCGCAGCGCAATCGAGTCGATTGCAGTTTGACTATGACGCGCTGCGGCTCGATTTAGATCGCATTCGATTAGGCATTCGGGAATACCGCGCCGGTGAGATCAGCCAACCACGCGCGATCGAACCGCTCTCCGGAGATTATCGCCGATGAGCTTTGCCGGCGCAGTCGCGGCGTTTGAAGCCGGTAGCGGTTTGCGTATTTCGCAGCTTGGCACTGTGTTTGCGTGGGTCGGCGGCGTCTGCGTCTCGCTGCTGATTACCTGGACGATTGTGCAGTACGTGCGCGGCCTATATGTGCAGCGTATAGGTCTCAAGGACGCCATTTTCGGAGCCATGGCCGCGACGTTTGTCATGGTCGCAGCACTGGCCTTTTTTGCGGTCGGCTCACCGTTGGCGCCCAACTAAATCATTTTTTTTCTCGCAGTACCGCAGGGCACAGCCCACCCACCAGGAGTTTTCCAATGAAATTATTTAAACAAGCTGTTACGTCGGTTGTTGCGTTCGGAATAAGCAGTTACGTCATGGCGCAAACCATGCCTTCCACGCCGCTTCCAACGGGCGTTACATCTGCCAATAATCCGCTCGACACCGGCGTCAGTCTGTTCAAGAAAATGGCGCAGTACGGCTTTGTGGCGGCCGCAATATTTATGCTGCTGCTGGCAAGCTACATTGCCGCGCCGGCCATGATGGATTGGATCGGCGGCAAAAAGAAATTCGGCGAAGCGGCAGGGCAGATCGTTGGCGCGCTGTTCCTGGCGATTTTCGGCATTGCCGTCGGCACTTACGGCTTTACCCAAGTTGCAACAGCAGGTGGCGCGCCTTAGTCATGAGCACCCGCAACCTAAACATTGAGCCGATTGCACTGATGGGCCTAACCCAGCGCGAAATCATCATCGTGGTCAGTGGTGCCTACGGGATCATGCTGCCAATCGGCGTTGTTCTCGGCATTTTATCCGGCAGCTACGGGCTGCTGGTCGGCATGTTGGTCGGTGTATGCGGAGGGCTCGTGCTGGCATTGCTGCTGGGCATGTGGGTGCAGCGGCGCAAAAAGGATTCGCCCGCTAATTTCTTAATGCAAGAAATCATGGTGATGTTTAATCGGGCGCGGTGGAAGCCGGCGCTCGGCCCCTACTACTACAAGCGATCTAAAGGGGGCCACGATGGCCTACGTTGATGCGTTGTTGGAAGCGCAACGCCAAATAAAACTACGCGATTACGGCATTGGCGCGCTACTTGGCATTCTCGCCATCGCGCTCTGGGGCTGGCAGAACTCTCAGGCTTCCATTGTGGTCGACGTTCGGCCAGGGATTCAGCAGCGCCAAACCGTTACGCCAGGGCAAATGCCAGCTGAAAACGTATTTAACTTTGCATTGACCTTGCTCCAGCAGCTTTATCGCTGGGAAACCAACGGTGAAACCGAGTACGCAGCCAATATTGAAGGCATGCGCTACTACCTGACGGATAACTGCAAATCTCTACTTTTGGCCGATGCCGCTCAGCGTCGGAATGCCGGAGAACTCGGCAGCAGAACTCGGCGCTGGGAACCGATGACCGGCGCGTACTTTACGCCAGATCGCGTTAAGCAAATGGACGCCAACACCTGGCAAGTGACGCTGGATGCGCTGCTGACTGAAACGGTCAACGGTCAAACCGTCAAAGAGGGTTTTTATCGCTATGAAACCTATGTACAGCCCACCAATGCGGATGCCGGAACTAACCCGTACGGCTTATTGCTGAACTGCTATGCACCCGGTTCGCCGAGCAAAATTGAGAAAACAGCAACCGGAGTAACGCCATGAAATTGAACGTCATCAGTTTAGCTTGCGCACTGTGTGCGCTGATCTGGACTAGCTATGGCTTTGCCGCCGTCGATATCGTGCCGTATGACGATATCCCGGTGTCGATTGCGATACCGATCGATCATGAAACCGTCCTACGCATGCCGGAAGACGTGGAAGTTGGGCTGCCTGCGGCTTTTGCAGGCGTGGTCAGCGTGGAAATTACTAACAAGGTGGTATTGATAACCGCCAATAAGGCCGTCGAAGGCCGCATGGCTCTGCGCAGCGTCAAGTCCAACAACCGAATCTATTTGATTGACATCACGGCGCGTGCCAGTGCACCGAAAAATAGTTTTCAACTCATCGATGCGGCTGCTGTTGCAAAAGAAAGCCCAGCGCAGAACGACGAGACGGTGGGCGAATCCGATTTACGCATGGAACTGACGCGCTTTGCGGCGCGGGAGTTTTATGCGCCAGATCGCTTGCGCGGTGGCCTCAAAGCCAGCCGTGTCGCGCTGCCGATTGAGATCACGGCGCTGTATCGCGGTGGGGCGGTGATTGCGCTGCCGCGTGCGGCGTGGCGCTATCACAATTTGTACGTCACGGCGGTCGAGATGAAAAACACTACGCCAGACGGCCGGGAACTAGATCCGCGTTTACTGCGCGGGCGCTGGCTTACCGCGACCTTTCAGCATGGCTTTTTACAGCCTGCGGGCTCGGTCAGTAGCAGCACCATGCTGTATCTGGTGTCAGGGCAGTCGTATGGGGATTCGCTATGAGTAGCCCGGTAGGGGTCAATAGGCTGCCGATTGTTCTGGCATTACTCACGCTCGGAATTCTAATCATGGTTGGAATATCCCAATGTAGCAAACCCACCGCGAACACATCGGCTGCCACGCCAGAGGTGGCTGTAGCTCAGCCCGTGGTGCCCTCAAGGCCCAGTGATGCGGATGGCCCGGATGCCACAATCAAAACACTGACGGCGCGGCTTGCCGAGGCGGATGCCGCAAAAGTGGAAGCGGATCAACAGGCGACGCGGATAGCAGAGCTTGAGGAAGCGTTAGTGAAACAAGAATCCGATCCGCGCTTTAGCGAGCTTTCCAATAAGTTGGCGCAAATCGCCACACAAAACGGCGCGCTGCAGGATCGGTTGCTGCAAATGGAAGCCGACAGTGCCGCTAACGCCAACGCGCCGCAAGAATCCATTGCCGAGTTTGGCATTGAACCAGGTGATGCGCCCGGCGGACTCAGCACAGGCTATCCCGCTGTTGATTTGAGTCAAGCGGCGATAGCGGGCGTTGGCCTTGCAGCACCGCAGGTGCCGCAATCGGGCTACACCTGGATTAGGCCTTTGACTGCGCGCGCTGAGGTGGTTTCAAGCAACGGTAGCGGGTCGGAACTCGCGCCAGCGGACATCAATATTGCTTCCGTTGAAGCGTTGCCAGATGTGATTGACGCGGAGAATGATGCGCTGATTGGGGAAGTGCCAAACGCGCCACTGGTCAAGCAAGCCATCACGCCGCGCTTTACCTTGCCGGTCAATGCCACTTTGTTAGATAACGTCGCCATGACCGCGTTTATTGGCCGCATCCCAATCAATGGCGTCGTCAATGATGGCTACCGCTTCAAGATTTTGGCCAGCGCCGATGGCTTGGCGACCAATGGCTATCGTTTGCCGCCGGATATCAAGCAAATGGTGTTTTCTGGGGAAGCCTCCGGAGACTGGTCGCTGTCATGCGTGCGCGGCATTGTCGATAGCGTCACGTTTACCTATGAAGACGGCAGCGTACAGACCTATGGCGGCGAGATTGCCTCGCGCCAAGGCACCGCGCAAGCGCGCACCAAGCAGAATCTAGGTTACATCAGCGATCAATCCGGCGTGCCGTGCATTAAAGGCGATCGCGTGACTAACGCCCCGAAAGTCTTAACCGGGCGCTTTATTGCCTCGGCTTTTGAAGCGGCTGCGCGCGGCTATGCAGAAGCGCAGACCGAAACCGTGGTGACGCAAGCGGGCGGTGTGGTGCGCAGCATCGATGACGCGGCGCAATTTGGCGCGTTTACTGGATTGGCGGGCGGGGCGACGGACGCAAAGCAATACTTAGATTCGCGCCTTGGGCAGATTTTTGATGCGGTCTACGCACCGCCTGGGCAAAAAGTGGCGATCCACATTGAAGCCCAAATCAATCTCGATCACGACATTACCGCGCGCCGGCTCAGCTATGACGATGCGTCATCTCATTCTCAGGCACTGGATTAACCTATGCGCATTCTTGATATTTTAGTCGTCTTGTTGGTTGCCAGCCTGGGTGGCTGCGCTAAATCCAAACTTCCGGTTGCGACCAGCAGCATGGCGGATATTTATGCCGGAGTTGAAACGGTGGATCCGGAAGCGGATTCGAAAGCGCCGGCGCGCGCTGGCATTGAAAAGCCGTATCACGGGCGTGACCTGAGCGACGCGGGATCCGATTTAACGGGCTTTGCGCGTTCAGAGGCCACCGAGCTGACCACGCGCTTTGCCAAAGTGCCGAACCCGACAATGGCCATGTATGTGTTTCCGCACTTATCCGGGCAATTGCCGGTGCCAGGCTACATCACCACGTTCCCAATGTGGGATAGCGCGCCCTACGCCTTGCCGGGTGAGACCGCCACTGCCACCGACACGATTGACCCATGATCGCGACCTTAAAATCGCTGTTCTTGCCGACCGTTAAAACGTTTGACCCGCCGCCGGTTGACCCGGATCGTGCGTTAAAACCCGCATCAGCTGCGCTTGGCAAACCATTGACCAAAGCTGCTGAAAAGAAATTTCGCGAGCTGCCACCGAGCTTTGCGGACTTTTTGCGCTTTTCGGATTGGGATGCCGATACCGGTGCATTTATTCTGTCCGACGGCCGCAGCATTGGCTATTTGTGGGAATTGACGCCGCTGGCCACGGAAGGTCGGGATCCGGAAACGCTGGTTGAAATGCACGGTGCGTTTACCAAAGCGGTCCGCAATGCCCTGATGGAAGATACGCAATCCCCGTGGATTAGCCAGTTTTTTGTGCAAGACGAAGCGTCACTCTATCCCTTCTGGACGCAGCTTAACGACGCAATACCCGATGCGTTCAAAGGCACGCCACTGGCAAAGCATTGGCTCGGCGCGGTCGATGCGCATCTACAAGATATTGCCAAACCCGGCGGCGCATTTGCCATCGATGGCAAACCCTGGCGTGGAAAAGAGCGTCGGGTGTTTGTGACGCTGTATCGCAACGCGCTCAGAACCGAAAAGCTTAAAGACAGCCTGTTGCGCGGCAAAGAAGCGCGCGGCGTGTTTATCTCCGGGTTTGAGGAAAACGGCGTTAAATTGCGGGCGTGTCGGGGCCGGGATTTGGTCGAATGGATGCAGCCGTTCCTCAATCCGAGCCCCAGCATTACCGACGGTGATCCGTATGCGCTCATGCGCCTCTCGCCGTTTCCGGACGAAATTCATCGCAAAGTCCCGCTTGAGTGGGATTTAGCGGAATACACGCTGCGCAGCGCGCCTGAGCATGTCTCCGATGGCATTTGGAAGTGCCACGAAACGCTGTATACGACATTGACGGTGCGCATGTGGGAGGGCTCGCTCGCCTTCGGATTGTTGACCGGGGAAGACAAAAGCGCCGGCACGTTGATGGACAAGCTGCCTGAGGGCACGCGGATTGCTATTACCGTCATTGGTGAGCCGCAGTTTCAAATTGAAAGGCACTTGGCTTCGCTTGGCAAAGTCAGCGTTGGGGACGGGGCGCACGTCGAAAATACCAGGCAGGATATTTTTGATGCACGCAACAAAATGTCTAGGGGCGAAAAGTTATACCGCGTGAGCGTGGTGTTCTATCTAAGTGGCAAAACGAAAGACGAGCTCTTCGCCAAAGCCAATCGCTGTGGTGCGTTGCTCAGCACGCACAATTTGCCGGTATATGAAGAGCGCTACGATTTATTTCGCGGCACGGCGTTCATCGACAACTTGCCGTTCGGCTTTTCGTTTGAGCGCGATATGGCCGGCCCGCGTAGATCAACGCTGCAAGAGGACAGTGAAATCGCCAAACTGCTGCCCACCTCCGGGCGGTCGCGCGGCACGGGTACGCCGATGCTGGCGTATTTTAATCGTGGAGCAGAGCCGCTCACATTTGATCCACTCAAAAATCGAATCCGAAACGCGCATATGACGGTGTTTGGGCCGACCGGCTCGGGCAAATCTGCGGCGTTGACGTACGCCATGTTGCAGCTTATGACCGTGCATAAGCCTTATTTATGGATCATCGATCCGAAATGGCCTGCGCCCTCGTTCGGGCTTCTTGTGACGTATTTCAAGGCTCAAGGGCTCAGTGTTAACCACGTGCGGCTTACCAACGATAGCGACGTGGCGCTCAATCCGTTCGATCAAGCCATGCAGCTGCTCGATCCGACCGTGGCGCGCACGGAAATGGATGACGCCGACGTCGAAGGCGGACGCGACTTATTGGGCGAAATGATTTCACTCGCGATTCAAATGATTACCGGCGGTGAGCCCGAAGAGGCCAAACGCATGCGTCGAGCGGATCGCACGGCGATTGCCGAAGCCATCTTTTCGGCTGCGCAGACGGTTAAAACGCGTACGTCTGAGGGCTCCACGGGTGTGGTGTTGACCGAAGACGTTGCTGCGGCTTTAGCGTTGGCGGGCGAAAACGACGCGATTGATGATAAGTCGCGCTCGCGCCTGCATGAGATGAGCAGTGCGCTCATGTTTTTCACGCAAAGCACTGCGGGCCGCATCTTTAATCGGCCGGGTAAACCTTGGCCAACGGTCGATGTCACGCTGGTCGAATTTGCGCAGCTGGGCGGCGAGGGCTACAGCGATCAATTGGCAGTGGCGTTTATGTCGTTATTACAGGCTATCCAATTGCATATCACCCGCCAGCAGAACGGTCACCGCAACACCGTGGTGGTGGTCGATGAAGTGCATTCCTTGGCGTCAAACCCGATGATGGGCGCGTACATCGCCAAGATTATCAAGACCTGGCGCTCGGCCGGCGCGTGGTATTGGCAGGCCACTCAATCGATCGATGATTTTAAGGGCTCGATGAGCTCGTTATTGACACAGCTCGAATGGATGCTGTGTCTGTCGATGCCCAAGGATGACGTGACCAAGCTGCGGGCGCTGAAGAATTTGACCAATGAACAGGGTGCCATGGTGGAAAGCGCAACTAAATCGCCGGGATTGTTTTCCGAAGGCGTGGTGTTGCATGAGAGTTGCACGGCGCTGTTTAGGGCGGTATTTCCACCGCTTGCATTGGCCTTGGCGCAAACCGAGCAGCACGAGCGTGCAGCGCGAAAAGACATTCAAATTGCGACAGGCTGCGACGAACTGGCATCTGTCTATGAAGTGGCGCGCCGAATTGGTGAGAAGCGCGCCAACCACGCCAACGCGGCACCGGCAAAATCGTGGAGTGATCGCAAATGAGGATGATTTGGGGTGGATTGATGTTGGTATTGGCGCTGGGCTTGCTGCCATTGCGCGCGCAGGCACCGGATGCAGCGGCTGCCGGGGGTGCGCCGATTGCTGCTCCAGCGCGAGGCGAGGTGTTCCGTGTTGATGTGTTTACCCAGGACGGCACGCCCATCGCAGCGGGTTCTTACGCTATGAGTCTGGAAAAGGCCGGCACGTTGGCAATTTACAATCTAGATGACATGGCCAAGCTCAATGACCGATTGGGTCAAGGCTTACCAAATAATGAAACGCAGGCAAAGGCGATGGTGGCCCAGCGGGTCAATGCGCTCAGTGAGGCGCAGATTGCGGACTATGCGCATGCAGCCAATGGGCAAGCCCGTGCAGACAGTTTCAAGATTAGTCGCACGCCTGCAGTCGTCATCAATGAGAAGCATGTGTACTACGGCGCTTCGTCCGTCGAATTTGCCATCGGTGCATATAGGAAGGGGCTATGAGCCGCGTGCACCGTTCGTTTTCGCGCGCGTCCGGAGGCGCGCTGCGAGGGTTGCTCTTGCTGGGTGTTTTGGCGAGTGGTTCGGTCAATGCGCAGATGAATTCAGCGACGATCACAGCGGCCACGATCAATCCTTTCATGCTGCCTTGCTTTAACCACTGTGTGATTGGGATTTGTTTTTGGCTGAGAATTACGCCATTGGGCCCGCGCATTGAAACAACGCTGAAGGTCAAACATAACTTCCCAGATCTTGTGGTGACGGTGTTTGAGCATCATGGCGATCAACCGTGGCTGGAGGTATCACCGATCAGCTTGGGGGCTGGCGTTGCGGCGCAAAGCTATGGCTTGCTATCGGGCACGACAGTGCAGGGCGGCCGGCATACACCAGCGAATAATCAGGAACAAAATCAGACCACCAAAACTCAGCAGGATACCCGGCGCATGCAGGTGCGCTTTTATGAGGCTGAGGCGTATGGGCATCCGCTCGCATCGGCTTTAGGCGGCTCGTTGGGCGGTTTTGGGGTGGCGGTGCCGGGTGTGTGTCCGATCAATACCACCAGCTTGTTTCCCTATTTTTTATCGGGTACCGACGTGCTGAGCTGGCGCAATCCCGAGGCTGAGCTGTTGTATCCGGCAACTTACATCCCCTATTTGCGCGAAGTGCGCAATGACTACTTCACCAGCGTCTGGGGCAATGTGTTTCCTCGGCACGGGTTTTTGTCGGTGCAGTCGGAGCCGCGCAAAGCCGCCGCCGTGATGGCGCAGCGTGCGGCGGACATCACCACCAGTTCATTCAATCCGCATGTCTACATCAGGGCGCGCGGTGCGGCGGCCAATGAGCGCACCGATTTGTGGCAAAACCTTTATCCGGTACCCAGCCGTGGCTGTGGGCCGTTCGGAGAATCGGGCTTATTGCCAAGCTTTCAGATCAATACGCTGAAAGACACCTACGCCTGGCAGCTGTGGCGGCCTTATCAATGCTGCCTGCCGAATCGTGGGGCTGTCTTTATTCGTGAAGTGGCGACGCCTGCGGTGTGTCTGCGCTTTCTCGTGCCAAATGCAGCGGAAGCTGCTAATTCAAAACAACTGGGAACTTTCAAATGAAATCCATCCGTCTTTGTCTTTTGGCCGCTGTGTTGGCTGGTGTTTGCAGTAGCCACGTGCAGGCGCAATCCGCTTGGTTTTATGAGTTGGGTGGGGCTGAGCCGGTAAGCCGGCCGGCGTGGACTGGGAATAATGCGGTGGCGCTCACGGCTGCCGGTGAATTGTCGTGGAACTATTCGTGTGGCAAGTTCAGTGTGAGCAACTCGGTTAACGCGCTGCTGCGCGATGTCAGCACGGCAGCGGATGAGTACGTTAACTTGATGGTGTCCAATGCGCAGTCGGCCATAGCATCGTTGCCTGCGATTATTCTGCAGCGCGCCAATCCCTCGCTGTACGACATGATGCAAAACGGGTTGTTGCGCGTGCAGGCGATGGCGAATGCGGCGCGGTTGGATTGTAAAGCCATGGAAGAAACGATTATTGCTTCCGGCGGCGGGCCTGCTGCAGTGTGGGATAACTTTAAGCAGGCAGCGCGCTTGACCGATTGGAAAGTGCAGGCGAGCGCGAGTCGCAATAACGTCGTGGCTGCGCAAAAAACGGTAGAAGCCAATGCCGGACGAAACGGAATATCGTGGGTGCCCAATGGCCGTCCTGGCAATGCGGGTGGCGATAATCAGCCAGTGATTGCGCTGACCGGAGATGTCATGAAAGCGGGCTATCGCATGGCGCGTGGCTATGGCGCGGCGCGGGTGGCGGCTAAGTCTACTGATACGCCTAAAGTTTTTGAGAATTTCATCACCACATGGTTTGGCGATGTCGATACGGCAGCCGGTTGGATTCAGCGCGTGACCGGTGAGGTGTATGTCACGACGAACGAAGCGGGGGAAAAGTCGACTAAGCCAGGGTTTGGCTTGAATCCGGAAGTTGAGCGGGAGGCTAACCGCATCTTTCCGCTGTTTCAGGCGGCGATTCGGTCAAACCGCAATATGACGCTGGCGGAAAAGCTGGCGATATCGCCCGATGGCACGCAATTGACGGATCAATTAGTGAACTCCATTCGCGAGCTGGCGCTGGCGGAGCGTTCGCTCATTGAAGTGCGGCTCAGTAATGAGATGGCGCTGCAAAACACGATTGGCCGCGCCTTGATGGCCATGAATATCTTTCGCTTAGGTGCGAGCCAGCCGGTGGTGATGAATAATGAAAGCGCCGGCAATAATAATGATCGCGTACTGAAGCTGCTCCGCGCATATGTGGATGATCTGCTTTACGAAAGCCGCGTGCGTAAGGAGCTGGTGGCAGAAACGGCCATGCAGGTGTTGGATCGAGCGAACTTTATGCGCTCGGCACCGGTCGAGGATCGGCAGGAATATGATGAAGTCGAGCCTGAGTTAGGCACCGCGCCTAAATTGCCATGAGCCTGGTTGCGGATTTACAGAGCTTCGTGTTTGTTGCCGAAGCGGTCGGCTCCTATCTGGAGTTTTACGCCACGTTGTATGGCTTAGCGGCGGGTGAGCAGTTTTTTGGATTATTGTGGTCACTTGGGCTGTTCAAGCTGGTGTTTGCAGTGGTGGTGATTGCGACCGGCATTGAGGCGGCAAAGATCGGCGGGCTCGAAGGCGGGCAATACGTAGTGCGTACGCTGTGGTGGAAATTAGCGGGCACTTATATCGTCATGCTGATGTTTGTATGGCCAATGGGTTCGCTGGATTTGCGGACGTTAAACTACGATCCGCCGGCGCAGTTTTCTACCGTCGCACAGCCAGATGGCATGGTGACGTTTATGGAAGCTCTGGGACTGCAAACGCATGGGGATCGGGGTTTTAATATTGCCGAATCACCGGCGGGCGGCACGCTGACGATTAAAACGCCGATGGGCGTTCGCTTAGCCATGATGATTGGCCACGGATTGAACCGCGCGACTACCGTCATCTTGCCGGATCGACTATCGCTGCGCTTGCTGGATCAAGGAATGAGTCAGTTGAAGCTTACGGACGGCAATCTGCGCGCTGATGTCGTCAAGTTTAATAGCCAGTGCTACATCCCGGCGGTCAACAAGTGGAAAACGTGGTCGAACGATCAGAAGGGTAAGCGCCAGGAATTGTTAGCGCTAGAAGCCGAGTGGGGCCTCAAAGATATTAGCTACATGGGCTCGATCATTTTGATGAACACGCCGGGATTGTATAAGCCCTGCACCACGCCGACAATTTGCGGCAGCTCACTACAAGCGACCGAAGGCACGCGCAATTTTAGCTATGACGCCAATCGTGATGGCACCTCCATGGTGGCCGGTGTGCAGCCGCCTGCGCGGCCGTATTGCAACCAGTGGTGGCGCAAAATTAGGGACGATGTAACGGTTAACCAATCCACTTATGTCAGCTCGTTCAACGCAATCATGGCCGACAACGGCATTCCGCGCTTGGGTGATGAAAGCGATTCAGGCACCTACGGTATGAAAGATATGATTACGAGGGCTGTGATCAATCGCAGCAATGCGGTGGCGTTGTTTTCCGATGATTTGAGCTACTACACCGGTAAAACAAAGTCTGACAGTGGCGTCCGCGGTGCTGTAGGTAAGAGCATTGGCAAGACGGCCACTGAGTTTGTAGGCTGGTTGGGTAATGTCGTATCGCAGCCCTATGCCAGCGCGGAGACCTTGGCGAATAATAATTTGCAGCAGATTACGCAGTCGATTGTCTTGCTGTGGCTGTACATGCTGGCGCCGTTTGTGGCGCTGTTTTCGGGGTTTAATTTTAAGATTTGCGCGACTTACGCTGTCTTGGTGTTGAGCGTCATTTGCTGGCAAATGTGCTGGACCATCACCATGTGGCTCGACACCAATTTGCTCGAATCCATGTACCCGGACTCAGGGGCTTTGGAGGGCTTTGTTGAAGGCTTTGGTAGCAAGCGCATTTTGATGGATCGGGTCACCAATGCCATGGCCGTTTTAGCGCCGTCGATTTGGACGTTTATTTTGACGTTTGCGGGGTGGCAAGGGGCGAGTGCTTTGGGGTCATTGACTGGGGCTATGGGCAAGCGAAATGAACAGACCGCGCGGCAAAATGCAAAGGCGGGCGTTGCGGTAGCTCAGGAGGCACCTAAAATGGTTGCCAAGATGCTCGTGTGAATGCACTTATCTCACCAATTAGCGTCGGTTTCTCCATCGCCTTTGTACTCTGGGGAACGCGGGTCAAAGTGCGGATACATTGGCTCCTTGATGCTAGCTGCCAGCCCAGTAGAGACCGCAAGCAAACTACCCCTCAATATCCTAATGCCCAAGCTACGCTGCCTCTGCGCAGCAGGCTTTTCGATAGGCAAGTCCAGTGCGGCGCGCAGCAGGTTTCTGGCAATTCCCATGATGATCTCTCCGGGTGTGGGTTGTGAAGGGTGCTATCGCTAGGGTACCGCGATTGAGGGCTTTGGCGCTACAGCGAGGTTTTGCCGACGCGGTATCGGTAAGTACCAAGTCGATTGACACATCACCGCAGAAACGGAGACTTGGAATTTTCACAATCAATAAGCGTTTGAGCGAGGCGTTCTTTGGTCATCGTCGTGATTCGCTCAACACTAAGAATGATGCTAAGCGCTGGGCACTTTTTCATTCCATCTTCCATTTCCTGCTCTGTAGCCATCACCGGAGAGTTGTCGCAAGCGCTTATGAAAAGCGCAAGAAAAAGTGTCAATGTACTGAGTCTAAGCATTTTATCGTGCTCCAAAAAAACGTTTATCTAGAGTTGCTACATCGGGGTTTTGCACAGGCCGCAACGGCGGGTGCCGCGTCGGTTGACGTAGGCCAAGATCCAAAACAACGGCAAGGTGATGGGCCAGAGTGGGACAATGAGGCCGAGTACAAACAACCCAATCGACCACGGGTTGAGATCGTAGGTGAGCCCGGTTTCGCGTTGGCAGTTCGGGCAATTGACAGTGGTGCCTTGCCAGTTTGGCGCAATCAGCATCGGAGGGCCATCCGGATTGACACCAACTATGCGCGGTGCGCTGGGTGGTGCAGCGCTGGTGACGCTCGTGCCTGGGTTTATGGTGGCTTTGATTTTGGCGTAGGGCACCCAAGTGCGTTCGCCGACCACAGCCACAAAGGTGGTTTCGCTAATAACGTTCAACTCGCGCATGCGCAGGAGCTCATGGGCAGTAACGGGACCGACGCTCTGGCCGTCAGGGGTTTGGTAGTAGAAACTCATGCGGATTCACTAGCTACATGGTTTGCCGCGAGCGCATGGGCGCGCTTGAACCGTAATTCCCAGTTGACGCGGCGTTTTTCAGCGTCTTCTGCCAATACTTCTAGCACCGCATCGGGGTGCCTGGTGGCAATAAAGATCAACAGCACCACAAGGCGGCCGGGTTTTTTAATGCCTTGTTCCAAACTGGCCAGCGTTCTTGTCGACATGCCAAGAAACTTGGCAAATTCGGTTGGTGCCACGCCGAGGCTGTCGCGTGCATTTTTGATAGGTGAGTATGTGACCGGTTGTCCTGCTTTGAATTGCTGCATCGCCGCTTCAATTTGGTCGCCGAGTTCCGCACGGGTCAACTTGTGGTTAGTTGGCACGCAAATCCGCCATGATATTAGGGTGCTTGACCATCGCGCGCAGCAACCTCAAAAACGTCGGTGCCGGTGTAGTTGTTCCGCGCTCATAGCGAGACACCGCCAGTGTGCCTATACCCATCAATTCAGCCAGCTCGCGCTGCGTGACGTTGAGCTGCTGGCGCAGACGCAGCGTTTCGCTTCGGTTGTGTTCGTCTACCCATTTGTTCTGGGCTGCCGTCAATCGCTGGTAACTTTTGCTCTCCAACACGGCATCACCGCAGTTTGCGCAGACGTTTCCCCGCAGCCGCAAATGTATGGCGCTGACGCCATGGCCAACGGCCTGGTTAAAACTTTTGAATTCAGTGGTAGCGAAACCACAAGCGGGGCATTGCATAGCGATCCTCTACTTACGTTTGAATTGAATAATCGGTGGAAGCCCGGGCAGCTGAGTGATCTTGATATAGACCTCAATGCCTGTATCCGTCGTGCCGGTATAAACGTCCTGCCAAACCTTGTGATCCGCAAACGACGTCATGCTTTTGTAGAACGATCTTCGCGTCAGCGCCAAAACGATAGCCCGCATTTGTTTGTCGTTAACGCCAAGCTCAATAGCACCCATCTTGGCCAAGTTAGTAAATGGCTCGGAATTAGGGTCGGCAACTACCGTTTGAACGACCGTCAAACGGTAATGCGGCGTGTTTTTTTCCATGACGCTAGTCTAATTAACCCAATGCTTGTAGTCAATTGGACTACTTGACGCCATTTAACCCCCAGGAACCTAAAATGACTTCTTTCAAACCCCTCACCCTTTGCCTTACTGCTCTACTGTTAGGCGGCTGCGCCACCGGCGTCCAAGTCGGTGATCCTTCTGCGCGCGGCCCGGTTTCTGGATCTGCGGCAGGTGGTAATGCCGTCGGTGCCAGTGCGCTGCTGGAGCGCTGTGATGCGCCGCTCGGCACTTTGGCCGTGGTTGAAGACACGACGCAGGATTGGTACACGCTGTTGACCACGCAATACGAATTGCCGGCTACCACTCCCTTGCTGCGGCTATTGATCCAGCAGTCCGGGTGTTTTGTGATTGTCGATCGCGGCCGCGCGATGGAGCAAATGCAGGTCGAACGCGATATGGCGCGCAATGGTGATCTTCGGCAGGGCTCAAATATGGGTGCGGGGCAGATGGTGGCTGCGGATTACACCATGACGCCATCGATCCAATTTGCACAAGCCACCGGTGGCGGCACAGTCGGCGCGATCGTGGGCATGCTCAATCCTTATGCCGGGCTGGTGGCGGGCGGTATGCGAAAAGTGGAGGCCGCTACCACGTTGATATTGGTGGATGGGCGCAGCGGTGTGCAAGTGGCCTTTAGTGAAGGTGTGGCGTCTAAAAAGGACTTTTCGTTTGGCGGTTTAGGTGTCGGCGGCGGCGCGGCAGTCGGCATGGGTGCTTGGCAGAACACGCCTCAAGGCAAAGTGATTGCCGGCGCGTTTATGGATGCGTTTAATCAAATGACCGTGGCAGCGCGCGGTTACAGTGCGCAGCGTACTGGCCCGAATGGTTTGGGAACTGGGGGCGCGCTCGCGGTGGATGGTGCGCGTACGGCCGCGCCGGTGGCTGCGTCACAACCGGCTGCAGCAGCTGCGCCGATGACCTGGCGCGAGGCGCAGATTCGGCTCGCGCAATTAGGGCTTTATTCGGATGCGATTACCGGTGCACCTGGTCCAAAGACAGTGGCGGCGTTGAAGCAGTTTCAAACGATTCGCGGGTTGCCGGCGTCCGGAGTTCTGGATGCGGGCACGTTGTCGGCGTTGAAATAATGAGCGCAGATATGACAGGAACGACGCACCTCAAGGTTACCTATCACTACGGGGTACACGGACCCTCAGACTCACCTTTGGAGAGTGGACTAAGGACAAGCACCGTCATTTTAGAAAATTGCGGTTGGCCGTTATCAGAAAAAGAGTTTGAGAAAATTGAACAAGACTTAAGGAAACGTGCTTGGGATTGGGCTGATAATACGTCGCAAAATGCAACGAGAATATCGCTCAATATTGTTTTTGTTTATCTATTGCGTGCGCCTGACGATGAATAAACTCTGCTTGAGAATGGCGTTCCTGGTTGCGCTTGGTTTGGGCTCGGTTAGCCAGGCGCAAACGCTGACCATCAGCAATGGAGCAGGGCAACCGACCAGCGTGTCGGTGATACCGCCTCATTTGCTGTCACGCGGCAACTTAATTTTGACCATTGGCAACCTGGATAACTGCTGTCTAGGGCGTGGCGCAACGGGTGTCGCGATCAGTCGAGATCCACTGCCGGCATCAACCCTGCCGATGCTGTTGGAGCTGGATAGCTTTTGGTACCAAATCACCGGCACGCTAGTGCAAAGCTTTATGCAGCCAAACTTGATCGAGATCAGCAGTGGGTCATGGAGTAACTGCAGGCGCGCTAATGGCGCTGCGCTTTCTATCAATCCGCCGGCGCCGATTTTGACGCTCAGCGGATCGGCAAATCAGCGGATTGCCTTAGAGCCCATGCCGTTCGTTATCCAGTATTTGCCAGGGTTTGACTCAGTGCGCCTTCGCAGTCGAACCGGTGATGTGGTGTGTGATGGACAGGTGCAAGGGCCGGTCGCGCCGCTGATATTTAGTTCTGGATTTGAGAACCCATAAGTACCTGCACACATTTTTTAACGGAGACACCCATGACACGTGGCATCAACGAAAACACAGTTGCAGAAAACCCAAAAGAGCGGATGACGGTTAGATTGGAAAGTGGCATGCACTCGGCGCTGAATCGTTCGGCGGAAGCAAATAGTAGGTCGTTGGAAGCAGAAGCGCGTTTTGCAATACGGCAGCACCTCGCCAATGAAGGCACCTTAGATGCGCGAAAAGACAGCCGCCTGGCGGAAGTAGAAAGGACTGTAGAAGCGATTGAAGGTCTTGAAATGAAACTGGCTTCTTTGGCGAAGCGGGCGGATTACTTCACTGACGCAGCGAGCTTGATGGCGGATTTCAACACGCGAATTGTGGATCAACGAGTAGCGCTCTACGCACTGGATCCAACACATCCGCGCGCAATATGCGAAGCACTGTTATAAAAATTGTTTTTCACCAATCAATTAACTCAAAGGAACCCCTATGGCACGCGGCGTTAACAAAGTCATTTTAATCGGCAACTGCGGTTCCGATCCTGAAACCCGGTATGGCGCGAACGGCGCGCCGATTACCACGCTAAAACTAGCGACCAACGAAAGCTGGAAAGATAAAGCCACCGGCGAAATGCAAGAGCGCACCGAATGGCATCGGGTCAAGCTGTTCGGGCGGCTGGCTGAAATCGCAAGCGAATATCTGCGTAAAGGGCGTTCTGTCTATATCGAAGGCAAGCTGCGCACCGATAAATACACGGATAAAGAAGGCATTGAGCGCTACACCACGGATATTCTGGCGGATGAAATTCAGCTTTTGGGTGGCGCCGGCCAAGATGCCAACACCGGTGCTGAGCCGCGCGCGCGTCCAGCGCCCGGCGCGCCTGGTTCACGGCCGGCTGCGCGTGCGGCACCGGCGCGCAGTGAGGTGCCGCCTACCGATGACTTTGATGATGAGATACCGTTTTGAGCGGGCGTGGTGCAGTGGCCGATGCGGATAACTTGGCACGGATTGAGGAGTCGTTTGCCGCTACCACTTTTGAGCATGGATACAGACGCTGCGTCGATGTTGATTGCGTGGATGCTGATTTACCCGGTATCTATCACTGCGCCTTATGTCACGGATTGAAATGGTTACCAGCGTTTGACGACGAAACGTTGTTTTGCGAGCCGATTAATAAATCTACCGAGGATCCACAATGAAATTGTTTTTTATTTGCGCCGTCTCGTTTGCATGCCTTACAGCGCAGGCGGCTGACCCTGCCAAGCTTACTCAGTGCGAAACGCCAATCGCCACCATCGCGGTAGAGCCGCGTGGATTCATCCGCGAAATTGATGCCGAGCAAATGGACTACGAATATGTTGACCGATTACTTGCAGTCATAATCATGACCTCTGGATGCTTTACTGAAATTCGGCCTGGTTATGCCGCGCGCTTTGTTTTGGGTGCGGGTGATTCCAACAACTTGGTGCTCAGAGATACCACTGGGAAACAAGCCACCATTACGACGACCGATGCTTTGAACGTTGATAACTACGACGTGGGTAGCTTATTTGACTTTGATAGGGATGGCGTGGTGACCGACGAAAACATCGCTGTTGGGCTTACGGCAAGCGCTTTGAATGCGTACGTGGAAAGCAAAAGTGGGCGACAAATTGCAGCGACTTACATCAGCCAATTCAACGCGATTGTGGATTCACTTCGATGAGTGCGCGTGATGCTGGGATTGATGCGGAGAATCTGGCACGCATCCAGGAGATTGCGGATTTGCTGAGCGCTAAACGGTACAAACCGCTTGTCATAATCGCGCTTTCAATTGCGTTGCTAGTGGCCGCATATTTTTTATGGGGTACGCCACTTTACGTGCCTGCGATTCTGGCAAGTATCGCAGTTCAGGGGTGGGGCATGTATTCAATGAAGCAAATGCCCGCACCTCCAGAGCGCGTATTTGAGCTGCTCGCAGCATTTGAGCCGCTCACGGAAGCAAGCCGACATGAGTTAGACGTGTTGCAAAATCGTCTGAGGCAGGGCAGTTCGCGCGGTGATACTTATGAGATTGCGCGCTGGTATAAGCGCGAACTTGGACTGTCGGTGGATGATATTGGTGGCGTACGTACGCACTTTCGTGACGTGTTTTTTTCGAAGGAGCTTGGGCGGCGATATAGGCCCACGGCGCGTCAGGAGTTGGATGAGGGTCAGGTTTTGCCGATGTTAAAGAAGGAGTATTCCGATGGCTAGGCGGCGGTTTTTTGAGTCAAAAACACGCTATATCGAGCGTTTAAAGTCGGCAAAAGCAGCGGAAGATACTGAGTTTGGCTACGCCTACTACGTGTCGAGATTGGAGGATGCACAAAACATTCGCGAGATGAGTCCGCTGAGTGTCGCCATCGGGCTCGGCATAGCCAGCTTCGTGATGATTTGGCTTGCGCGCCAATTTGAACTGCCTATTTTTGCATTCGTGGGCATCGTCATGTTTATAGGTCATTTGCAATACATGTTTTATTGGTTTCACGAATGACCGACTGTCTTCATCGCGAAAACCTCGTATTGAATGCCAACGCAGGTTTAGCGGCTTTGGTAGGCATTTCCGCACTTTTTGGATCGCGCATATTGGAGTTTCTGGTGTTTGCCTTAAACTAGATGGTTGTGTTTTTCAATTAATGGCCAAACAATCTCAATGCGCCAGCGCAGTTGGAGGCGGATACTGGCTTTGTGCTATTTATAGGAATCGGCCATGGATGAAAATCACTCAGCTCTAAATGCTCTGCGCACTGTCCAGCAGCGATACCCTACGGTGTGGCGATTAGCGGATGAACTAAAATCTTTCTTGAAAAATGAAAGAAAGCATGGAGAAGGATGTATCTTCTCTAATGCTGAGGGAAATGCGCTTTCGCTTAGGCTGCAAGGAATTGACAATCCTTCGCCAGAATTCAATCCAGCGTTATTCGGAGCGCTTGTTTCCTGGCGGCCCACTAAGGGAATCTACCGTTTTCATCCTGGTATTTTTCAGGCTTTGATAAAGACACCTTTAGAAGGTGAAATTCCAAGCTCGCTCTTCTTAAGAATGCCTGGGCAAGCGGTTTACATTGAAACGCCTGAGTCAGAATTATTGCCTTTTCCAATTGAGGGTTTTTTTGCGTATTTGTCGCGATTAGGTAAGCAGGATGATCTGCAAATCGTTGGAATTTTACGGCGCAACACGAAGGATGAAAATGAATTCGACTCGCAGAAATTCGAACCACTTCGTGACTTAATTGCCTTTTCTCTCCCGCTTGGAAACCACCCAGTATCAGACTTGGTGCAACTTCACTTTGAGCGAAACGAAGACGCCGAAGCGCAGGAATCTGGCGCTAAACAGCGGAAGTATTCTGATTTCAAAATCGAAGAGAAACGGGCAATTGAACGAGTTGTTTCTGGGATGCTATCTTTGGTTCTGTATCTTTGCTCCGAGAAGCCTGAAATTGACGATTGGACGCCGCCGGCACCTAAGTCAGCAGTCTTTGGATCACAGCGGCGGCTCATCGCTGCCAAGCTCGCGAAAACGTGGGAGGTTGGCTTACGAATCGGCAGTGCGCTTGATTTATGGGCGAGCCAAAACATTAAGCATTCAACGGCAGATGGATATGTTAATTCAGTGCGACCACATGTTAGGCGTGCGCACTGGCATTCCTTCTGGATTGGAAAACGGGGCACACAAGCGCTCAGTTTGCGATGGCTTCCACCAATTGCTGTGAACACAAATGAGCCTGAAGCGCTACCGGCTGTTATTCGCCAAGTTGTAACGGAGCCAAATCTAAATTAGATTAACGTTTTGAGAAGTCTATGAGTATCAAGAAAGCGCAAGCGTTTCCTCAGTTTTCTCCTGAGTTGCTCGTATCGCAATTAACCGTTGAACATCCGCGCGGGACTATTAGGGTGACAGGCAAAGTATTAGAGGTAACGCCCTGGCCAGCCATACTTCCGAAAAAGCTATACGCAGTTATTGGGTCACTAGAGGGCGCAACCCAAACCTTGACTGCTTGTTTGCCCTCGGCTTGCACTATCGAGCTGGGCGACGTTGTCAATGTGATTGGCAACCTGGTGTTTCAAAAAAGCAAACAAAACGGTTTTAAATTGACAATTTACGGTGACATCGATGGCAGAGAGACCGTTAGTTTTACGCCGAAACGAGAGAAACTTCGGCGTAAACGAGTACAAACGTCACTCGTAGGTTTTGCTCGTGTTGCAGGTTTGGAGAAGGCTCGAATTTTAGCGACGGACAAAGGCAGAACTGATTTTATAAAAGCTGTGCAAACAGAAGCTGGATTTGCTGTCGCGCTGCCAGCCTTTGAAACTATAGAGAATCGAGAAAAGGTACTGGCGTGCCTGCATGGCTGGGCGAACGACAATGACTGTCATGTGCTACCGTAACTACTGCGTCCGCAGCGTCAGTGGCGGCATGTTCTATTTCTCTCCAACGCTTTTTTAACCACCCTGCCTCTGAACACACCGGAATCGCGAGTATCAAAACCGACAAAATCGCTTTATCTATGAGCATTTTCATTCTCCAGGTCGTGGTTGACATGACAAACACTGCGCCTATTTTTGTGAACCAGTTCATAATATTTTGAAGAAAAATTAATTCGGTTACTTCAGAGTCAAAATCGAATCCGCTCTATTTCCGCCTGACTCACCTGTTCGTTTCGCCGGTCGTAAAGCTGCGTTGTGGTGGTTGATCGATGGCCAGCAATTCGCGCCGCTACCTCCAACGTTCCACCGTTGCTTAAATAATTGGTAATGCCAGATCCTCGAAAGCTATGGCAACCAATTTCAACAGGCAAACCGACCGCAGCGGCGCGCCGTCTGATCATGTCGAAAACATTTCCGCGTAGCATCGGTTTAACGGTGAGCGTGCCGGTGCGCCCCTTAAAGCTACGAAAGAGTGGCATTTCCCGCTGGTCTGCTAGACCCGCTAGTTCAATGTAGTGTTCCACGTAATTTGCGGCCTCGTGATGCACTGGAACTTTATTGTCGCGCCCGCCTTTTTCGCGAAGCAAGAACCAGGCTTGCGCGCCTTGGCGGTAATAGTCTCGAACCCGAAGCTTGACCACTGCGCCAACGCGCGCAAAAGAAAACGTCATCACCGCCAATATTGCGCGATCGCGCACATCGATCAATACATCGGGGTTCAAGCTTGCGAACAGCTGGCGAAGCTCCTCTGATTGCAAAATGGGCGTTTTCCCACCGTCTGAGACATGCTTAGGCGGTTTGACTGAAGAAGCAGGATTGCTTGGGATGATTTGACCGGTGACGAGGTAATCAAACATCTGGCGAATCGCTGCGACGTGTTGCTTTACCGTTGCTGGCGAGCGTTCCTGAGTGAGCTTTTCAACGTGCACCGCGATATGGAGAGGTTCGATCATGTGAAGTGCTAGGCCTGAATTTTCCATTGAATTAAGGAAGCTATTGCAAGCCTTGGCGTAGGCAAGGCGTGTGTTTTTATTTCGAATACTGGCTGCGAAGAACTCTAGGAAACGCTTTGTAGCTGGCTGACCTTCGTTCTTAATAATTTTAGGGACTGCAAAGGTTTCCGGCTTTTTTACTTCTTTGGAAATCGATTTGTTTTGTGAGGTCAAAACGGAAACGATCTCGCTGCTTAGTTGAGCCCGAAAGTCTTCTAAGGCTTCAGTTTCGATCCAACCGTTAAGTCTTTTCCCGCTTTCGGTTAAAAACTCAATAAGCTGCCATTCGCCTGACTGGTGTAGTGGTCGGACAAAAGTGCCTGCCGAAATGCGAGTTACAACCGTCGCGCTTTTACGTGGTTCGCCGAAGATTCGGCGCGGTTTTGTGCCAGCGACTATGCAGAGCTCGGTGGTGCATTTAGATTCAATTTCGACGGTTATTTGTTTCGGGTGATTTGGAGCAGCCGAAATTGAATCTGATATCCGAGCAATCCAATCGTCGCCTAACAATGCGTTCAACACAAAATATAGAAACGTCAAAAACGCGGCTGATGATTGGTTCGACTTGACAGTTTTTACGAGAGATTGCGTTGTTGTTTCTAGTTCTTTCGACTTGGATTCAAATTGATGTGCAAGATTCTCAATCCCAGTGGTTAAGGCTAGCCAATCTTCTCTACCCCGAAGTATTTGTTCGATAGCATCCGTGGACGAGACAAACCCGGCTCTTGACGAGATCAGGCCAACCAACGACTCAATGCCACTTAGCTTATTGTTTTTAACAAGCCCGAGAGAGTTACCAGCAATTGCAGCAAAAGAGGTCCCAACCTGAGACGCTAAAGCCGCAAACGAACTGGGCAAAGCATAGGATGGGCCATACAAGGCTTTTGCATACTGGTCTGCGATTGATGAAACAAGCCGACTTGCGGTCTTAGATTGTGATGCTGAGAGCCCTGCAAAACCACCTAATTTTGTTGCCTCAAGTTCATCTCGTAACGCGCTCACAAGCCCTGACACGTTACTAAACAATGAGTTTGTATGTTTGTCTGCGACAAGAGAGAGGCTTGATTTAGAATGATGCGCAGCAAATGACGAGTTCAGTCCTGCCGCGTCCAATATTCGAGTCGGGTCAAGTCCTGTTAGTGCAAACGAACTGGTTGCTTCAAATGCATTGTGCAAAGCGCTTAGCTTCTCGGTGGTGCCGGAGAAATATCCAAGACGATCGCTATTAATAGTTGCAAGGCTGGCCAGATTTTCCGCACTTCTGAAGTGTTCTGCATATTTATTCTGCGTTAAAGAGGTAACTCCGGCTGCGCCATAAGCATCGGCATCAAGCCCCGAAAAATTGCCTATCAAAGCTCTCGATTCCTCAGATACTAGTGAATCAATAGATAGACGAGCAGCGCTTTCGTAAGAGCGAAGAGGATTTCGTAGAGATTCCAGCAACTCCTCGTGAGGTTTCGTTATCGAGTCAAGTGAATCTTTAAGGGTCTTCATAACTAGCGCCGGTTTTACGTCGCGCTATTTATATCACATAAAATTAGTTATGTACTGCATTTCGAAATCCGCCGATAGTACCTAATTTAGGACGAGCCATCATTAAATCGCTTCGCTATACTGACTGTATGCGCGCTATCTACTTTGGTGAGTTTGATTTGTTTTCTGGCACGTTTTCGCAGGAACGACATCAGGTAGGTCATCTTGCGAGAATTCTTAAAATTCTGTGCCTAGCATATGATGTCGTCTTGGTACCTCCAGGTTCGCTATTAGAGCATGGCGCTGCATTGCCTGTTTTTGAGGAATTGGCGCCGTTGGTACATGCTCGTAGGCTTGGTACTAGTGCTGATCACTCGGCGGGCTCGCCATCAAACTATTTCAAAGACAAAATTGATCAGCGAATGATTCCTTACGGCGATCGCGCGCGCACATGGGCCAAGGTTGCAAATGACGAGCTGCAAGACCGCTTACTGGCTGTAGTCCCTAATGATTGGGCGATGCGTCGAAACGTCCCCGGTCAGGTAGAAAGCTTCCATCAATTAGTTCTCGGAGAATTGAGGGCTGTTGGACGCAACCGTTTTAACAACGTCGCGAGAAATTTAGAACGGCAGATTAAGGACCTTCTCGACAGGGGGCAACAAGCTAGTCGAGAACGCATTTTCCTACAAATTGGATCAATGCGCGGCGAGATTCGCGTCGATGAGCTTTCCTTCGCAACGACGCTGGTTCAGCGGGCGTACTTCCATGCTGGAACAAGTGCGCATGTTGTTGGAACACAGCCGGGATCGGCCTGCGTATTGTTTCCGGGTGGGTTACGCCGGGCTATGACTAGCCAAATCAAATGGGGATGGAGTCCTCACCATTTCGTTGTTCAATTTGCAAGCGGCGGAATTGACGCAATTAGCTCACGAGCTAGGGCCATTGGTATCAATTTGGAAGAAATCGCTCGATTCACGCCCGCTGATTTACTTAAGCTTGTTGAATTGCGTAGCTGGGATTCCGTTAGTAGGTTTCTGTGTGGCGATGTCCCTCACTCATCAACAGACGAACTCCAAAATGCCTTGCACGATGGTGAAATCACCGCTGCAATCAAGCTCGCTCCGAGCGAATGGATTGCTAAACGAACTCAAACTTTAGCTCCATCCATAGTGATGCCAGCATGGGGGTGGGCTGCAACAGCGCTGATCGGATCCGGATTTTGTGAAGGAGACCCAAAAATTGAGTCGTCCTGCATATTTGACTGGGCGCGACGTATTGTATCCGGCGGATTAGCCGATCCTATTATTTTGCCGCCGACGATCGCGCATTTGCTTACCCTGATTGCAGTGTCCGGGGAAGTTGGATTGACTATTGAAGAGGCGATTCAAGCCATCCGCGATGTCGCTCACGTTGGACCAGACGCTGCCCCAGCGCTGTATCCTTCTGCGGCTAATTACAGAACGATTGACCGACAGAAGCTCGATCGAGCGGCACTTCAAGCTACGATGTTCAGAAATAGACTCGACGTTTACAAGAATAAATTGTCAAGCACGCTCAAAGTTTTCGGAATACAAATTCAAGCCCACGAAGGCAGAATTAGAATCACCAACGGAACGGTTCGTGTAGTAAATACCCCTTGGGCACCACAAGGTAACAATGCTGCATTTGAGCTGCCTGCAACTCCCAAACTGGCTGGTCTACAACTGCAAGTTTGGCAGATTATGCGTGTGCATTTTCCTAATGAAGTGGGGATTCGCACGATCCTCGACGGCATAGGGACGATAGGGCAAAGTAGATCTCAAGTATCAAAAACTGTTTACCGAATTACCCGCAACCTCTGTCGAGCAAAGTCGCGCTGGCGAATCTACAACGACTGCGTTGGGAATTACAGGCTATTGTCGTTACCTCCAAGCGAACACGAATAAGATGACGAAGAATCATTAACCAGTAAAACTTCAACCCATCCAAGACGTTTTTAGCTCTGTAGAGACTGGGAACGATCTAGGCCGCGATTAAACCTGCCGCTTGAAAGGTTTCAGATGGGAAAGCAAAATGAAAACCACGACAGAAAGCGAAATCAAGTCGTTTTGGGGTAACAAGCCGATCGGCAAACATACAACTGTAGTTGAGAACGGCAAAACGCTTTTGAATAAAAAAGTGTACTTTAATCAAAACAAACCTAACCAACCTAACAAACCCAATAAGTAGTTGGTTTTATTGATAAGAAGGGCGCGAAAGCGCCCTTCTTATGTGCGCCTAGCATGGGCGCACTGTCGGGGGTGCCTTGCCGTGGAATTCGCATACGTAATGCAGGCCAGTCGTTACGCTGGCTAGAAGCTAAGGGCTGGTCGCGACGCCAGCATTCTCCGACTAAGGCGTCTTAGCTTTTAGACGACCGGCTTCAGGTGGTGGCCACTTATTTCACCCGCGTGTCTGCTTTCCACGCCGCTGCAATAGAATAATCTTATCATATTTTTATATTGTACAATATAGAAATGACACCAACCCTCATTGCCGCCCAAGAATTCCAGCGCGCTTACGATCACTTCAACCGCGAATTGTTTGAAGGGAAACTACCGCCTTGCTTGATTACCTTTCAGCGCAGCATCAATTGCGCCGGCTACTATTTTTTTGAGCGATTTGTGCGCGCGGACGGCCAGCGAACCGATGAGATCGCAATGAACCCCGAGCATTTTGCGAAGTATTCACTGGTCTATATTTTGCAAACGCTAGTGCATGAGATGGTGCATTTATGGCAGCAGCACTTCGGCAAGCCCAGCGTCAAGACCTACCACAACAAAGAATGGGCTGCCAAAATGCGGGCAGTGGGGCTCATGCCGTCGAGTACCGGTCAACCAGGCGGTGCGCAAACCGGTCAGAAAATGTCGGACTACCCAATTCAAGGAGGCGCGTTTCTAGCGGCCAGTGAATCGCTTGTAGCGACTGAATTCAGCGTGTCATGGTGCGACCGCGTTGTGCCGGTATACGAAGGCGGTAAAGAGTTGCCGCTTGAAGTATCTTCGCTCCTGGCGGCAAAACCGGTGCCGACAAACCTGGTTGTGCCGGCGCATTCTGCCTGTAGAACTACACGCGAAAAGTATCGCTGCCCAGGCTGTGCCGTGCAGGCATGGGGTAAACCAGGATTGCGGTTATTGTGTGAGGACTGTGAAACATCCTTAGAAGCAGTCGAAAGTTAGGTTCTCACGCAGTGAGAATAAATAGCTGTATGTTTGAACAGTAGCCGGAGAGGGATATGGGAAAAGAAAGCAAAATCGAATGGACACATCACACCTTCAATCCCTGGTGGGGCTGCATTCGCGTTTCACCGGCGTGCAAGTTTTGCTATGCGGATACCTGGGCCAAGCGCTTAGGTGCCGATCTATGGAGCGCAAACGCCGAGCGGCGCTTTTTTACCGATACGCATTGGAATGAGCCGATAAAATGGAATCGCGAGGCAGTTGCCAAAGGCGAGCGGCGGCGCGTGTTCTGCGCATCGATGGCCGACGTGTTTGAAGACAAACGTGAACTTGACTTGCCGCGTGAACGGCTTTGGCGGCTGATTGAAGCCACACCGCAGCTTGACTGGCTATTGCTGACTAAGCGGATACAGCATGTAAAAACACTCGCGCCATGGACAGGGCGTTGGCCAAGTAACATTTGGCTCGGCACGTCTACCGAGAAACAAAATTGGCTGGAAAAGCGCATCGATCATTTGCTTATGCACGATGCGGCCGTGCGGTTTGTAAGTGCAGAACCGCTGCTTGGCTCGATGGATATGACGCAGTGGCTGAAAGCACCTGGATCATCGGAACACGGCATAAACTGGGTTATTGCTGGTGGCGAAAGCGGATCAAAAGCGCGCTGGATGAATCCACTCTGGCCAGAACAATTGCGCGACCAGTGCCTGGCTGCCGGTGTGCCATTTCATTTTAAACAATGGGGCCATTGGGCACCGATTGAGCTCATTGAGGAAACTATAGCGGCGCGTTCCGAAAGTGTTGAAGTGCGCGGTGCTGGCGGATCCAGAATACGTATGGTCAAAGTGGGTAAGCTAAAAGCCGGCCGAGTGTTGGATGGGTCTACTTGGGATGGATTTCCCGCCTCAATTTCGTTGCCTGCTCAATAGAAGTATCATTGGATATAGCTGAAAGCTAATAGACCTGCTTTAACTCCTGGAGTCACTATGAATTCGACCGATTTTGAATACCAATTTGCGGCAAGCGTTTTATTTTTATTGTTGATAGCCTTGGTCGCGATTAATCAATTTGGGGTTGGGCCGGTTGCGCAGATACTTTTTACTGGCGTCACATGTCTTTTTGCAGTCAGTACGACGATCATCGCGTGGCGCGTTGGTACCTGGCGCATCGCTGTTCCTCTCGCCTTTATTCTCGCATCAGGGTGCGCGCGCGAATTGATTATCGCTGGACAAGCAGCGATGCCTTTTGGAGACATGGTTGTGCCAGGGTATCCGTGGTATCTCACACGGGAAGCTTATTTCGGCATTTGCTGTTCACTGTTGGCGATAGGCTTCGGCTTAGCTGCAATGATTTTTCTGGCGCGCGAACCCGAATGGATGCGCGACTTACTTGACTAATTGGCAACAGGTCCGCGCTAGACAAGCAAAAGCCACCGTAAGGTGGCTTTTGCTTAATGCAACTACGCGGCTCGCAAGCCTTTAAGAAATCAATTCAGCGCGACGTTCAAGTCGATCTAAGCGCGTATCGACTCGGTCAAGGCGTAAATTCACGCCAGCCAAATCCGCATGTACAGAAGCCAGCTGATGCTCCACGCCCGAAAGGCGATTTCGCACTTCACCAAACTCTTGCTTTATCTCCCCAAATTCTTGCTTCATGTCATTTCGAAAAGCCGTCATGTCTTTGCGAAGCTGCAAAGTGTCGGAGCAATAAATTATCAATGTGGTCGTGAGTCATTTCCATATCTCCAGTGTACGTTAAGCGGCTTTTAGCGCAAGCATTTGCTCAGCGTATTGCCAGATTTTGCGATTTAGATCGACCGATTGGTCAATGCCTTGCACTTGTCTGGTGGTACGTTTTTGCAACCTGTTTTGCTTTGACCGTTCCCAAACGCTTAAACCACCCCTTATCGAATGTTCCTGGATTCGGTTCATGACCGTAAAAAGGTCATTCGCTTTGTCCTGTGGCCGACGTGCGCCGAGCATCATTTCAGGGGTGAACGATGCTGCAAAAGACGACTTTGCAAAACGTTCACGGTGCGCTGCGATGGCGATCAACATTTGCTCGTCACGGTTCAATTCCACACGGCTCATGGCAGTGGCCTGAGCCATGCCTAAGCGCGCCTGTTTGATAACGCTGTAGCTGCCTTCGATCACGTCGCGAACCGCTTCTTTGCGGTGCGCCACGTTGATTTGCCGGTAGTTAACAGACAGCATCAAACCATTGAGACAAACGAATCGGAACAAGCCTGCCATCAACTGATAACCCGAGCTGCCGTCATGGCTGTTCACCATTATGACTTCGGGCACCAATCTATCGACCGGCTCATCATCACGCCGAAAACGAATCATGTGCTTGGCGTGAGCCAAACGATCTTCGTCTCTGGACGCTGCTTGCGTAGCGGCCACGGGGTAAAAACCTTCGTGGCGTAACGCATTGATGACTTCACTGGTGGGAACAAATCCGTAGCGTGCGCTGCGAGTTGAGTGCGGGCTTTGTGCAAACGCTGAAGGTGCGTGACGGGCTAACATGGCATTCGACAACATTGCATTTTGTAGACTAAAGTTCATAAGTGCTCTCCAAAAATGTTGAGCACGTCCCGCTGGGATCGTGTCCCAACGGGGTTAAATAACTACGGTTAGTTGCTACGTCCTACGCTCAGAAATTCAGCACACGATTCTGAAAGTGCTTTGCCCATTTGCGGCATGGGCGACCGTTAAACCTGCATTAATTTCTTTGTTACTGAAAACCAAGCCTGCGCGCATTTAGTAAGTGGGCATTCTCTGAGCCCACAAACGAATAGCAAGCAGGGCCTGCAACAATAATGTGGTCATCAAACATCAAACTAAAAAAAAAGCAGGCTTCCGCGACTCTGCGCGTTAGCAGTAAATCTGAAGCCGATGGGTCTGGGCAACCAGAGGGATGATTATGAAAAAGGACAACTCTAGCCGCGTTGTGTTCAAGCGCTGCGCTAACGATTTGACGCGGTTCAATAGCGCAATGTGAAAGTGAACCGCGTGCGATTTCAGTAACGCCAAGCAATCTTTGTTGGCTGCACAGTAAAATCGCACCGACACTTTCAACTTTGGCTAAGGCATAGCGCGCAATCAAAAAACGTTGAACTTGCTTTTGATCAAATACCTCACTGCGATCAAACATAGCTGTCAAACGCGACACCATTGTTGCGGCAATTTCTTCAGTTGTTGCTTGGCGATACTCGCCGGTAGGTTCCATGACGTACATAAATATCTCTCCAAATTTTGCCAGGAGAGCACCCGTCTGGGTGATCCCAGCGGGGTTAGGTACTACGGGTAACTGCGAGGGAACTACGCTCAGAAATTCAGCACACGATTCTGAAAGTGCTCTGCCCATTTGCGGTATTGGCGACCGTTAAAACCATTTTGGATCCATCGCGTCTAAATCGGCTTTTGCAAGCTGCAATGCGTGAAGTTCCGGGTGCTAGTGCAAATCCTGATGGCTGTTTCAATGCGCATTTCTGCGGCAGCTTCATGAGGTTTTTAGCGAAATACAAAGTCGTGGGTTGCGCCAGTAATCGAGTATTGGTTTTTTACAGGTGCAGATATAGGGAAGGCCGCGTTTAGGGGGCGGCCTTCATGCAACGCGACTTGGCTTTTGCATACCAGGCCAATAGTAAAACGCATCAAGCAGGTTAGGTCTCTGACTCTGGGCTCGATTAGTCAGCTCAAGCGCGCAGTGAAACGCGCAGCGGTGTTTAAGTCTCCGCAGACTGCAAACCAATAGGGGGTGTAAGCTTTTTCGGTAAAGCCAAGGGCGCTGCGATACTGCCAGCGCCCTTGTTTTCCATAGCCATCAATAGACAAACATCATCGGCTTATCGGTGCAGCGCACGTCGGCGAATACCGTTGTGCCAGACACCTTGCGCATACAAGTACGCGCGTTCGCTAAGCCATGGTTTGCCAACAGTTCGCAGGCCCGCTTCGCGGACGTTGCGACACCAACACGGTGCCCTAAGTGATTGACGACAGGCAAAGCGTCGGATGGCGAGAATTTGCTACGAGCGTGAAACGGATAATCAAACATGCGGGCGATTCCTTGTGGGTGGATGAAGTTGCCTTCAACGGTTGCCAGCAAACCGCTCAAGGCAACTCCATCCATCGCCCCAAGCACGCGCGGGTGAGCGCGCGTGCTTGTGAAAAACATTAACTACTTAGTGTTGTCGTTGTGACGATACCCCAAATTCGCGCTTTGGCTGCGGTGAGGCAGCTTGGTGAGCACTAGGACGCTTTGGCGCAGGTGGCTGAGGCAAAGCCTCGTTCTTCTGCGGTGCGGCGTTTCTTGGTGGAACAGCAGGATAAACACCCCGTTTAGGCTGCGATGAAGCAGCAGGCGGGGAAGGCGGCTGAGGCGCAGGTGCTGGAGGTAAAGCCTCTTCTTCCTTTGCAACAGCACTGGGCAGTTCGAAGTTTTGTCCATCAATCGAACAAGAGTTCAGTTTGATGAGTCGTGCTTTGAGTGAAACGCCAGCTTGCCCTTGTTTGTCGCCCTTTTGGTAGGTAAAAATCTCGGCTTTCAAATCCGCAAGGCGAACTGAAACAAAAATTTTCGGATCTTCCAATTCAGCAACAGCATCGTCTATCGCATACATATCAGCAATGGCAGCTTCACCGGTAACGATGCAATCAAAGCGCACATTGCGCGTTTCATTACTCGGGCCGACTAGCGCCACCACATCACAACATAAGTAGCTTTGACCACCATTAGTCTTAACGAGACGCCTGCGATTAACGTAACCGATGGCGTCAGTTGTCAGATTGAAGTAGTTCGATTGATTAGTTTCTTTATTCACGGTCATTCTCCACAAAGTTGAATTTGCCAGAGAATGACCCCCGAATCGGGATCAGTGTCCCGGCGGGGTTTAGGTTGTTACTACGCTCTCACTTACGCTAGCAACAGCGGATGCTGTGCGAGATTGCTAGATTGTGGCAAAGCCACGTGGTACCAGGTTATTCTGGCGCGCTGGTGCGCGCAGGTCAAGGGCGTCTTGAACAGTTCACTTTCAATTTGTGCAAATTGCAAAAACCTAAACCGTAATCGGTTAGCCTTAGCTTGCGCGAATCAGCTTTGTAGGGAGGCCTTGCGCCACGTTTTGCGCCAAACCCTGGATCGCAAAGCGTGATTCGTATGGGGAATGTATGAAAAAGAAGTCAAAGCCCGAGAAGCTCAGCGTCCGGGTGCGCGAAAAACACTTTAATACCGCAGGGCCGAACATTGCTGATATGCATTATGGACTTGATCCATTGGTACGCATCGACAGCAAAGCGATTCAGTCACTCATCGAGCAATGGCGCTACTTTGTGTTGCACGCGCCACGCCAAACGGGCAAAACG
>JANOQN010000071.1:0-59377 GCA_031422315.1 Rhodanobacteraceae bacterium | reverse complement strand
GCTTCCGATGCCGCGCATTCTGCACCCGTGGCCAAATATGCGCTTTCTCGTCAAACATCCAAGGCAGGAGCCCGGTGCGTAAGTTGCGCCCGCCGGGATCTGTGCGGGGGGTGCGCTGTAAGGCGCATTCCTACCGCGATTAGACGTTCCAAGAAACGGCTATCCTTCATGGAACTTTCGCGCGTGCGTGGGCACTTCTACCCAAACGCCTTAGCGCCAATAACGAAGATGTCCGTGATTTCAATTTTAGAAAAGCCAATTCCAAAAAAGTCAGTGCTCAACAATCCTGTCGAATGTAAGTTAATCGTTGTAACCCCCGTGTACGAAGACTCAGAAGCAATTGCGGAGCTACTTGCTGAGCTAGCCAAGCTTTATGGGCAAAGTGTTCTGGTCGTTGCAGTTGAAGATGGCTCACTACAAAAACCGCTTGAGTTTGACCATTTAAATTCTGGCCTGTACAGCGCAATCATTCGCTTAAAGTGCAACGTTGGGCACCAGCACGCACTTGCGATAGGTTTGAGCTGGGCGGCGGAAATCGTACGGCCCGAGCAAATCATCGTTGCGATGGATTGTGACGGTGAAGATGCGCCTGCCACCATTTTTCAGCTGGTCATTGCGCTGGAATCCGAAGGAATTGACGTGGTGGTGGCTGAGCGTAAAAGCCGAGTGGAGAGCTGGCGCTTTAAGCTGTTTTACGCAAATTACCGGGTTTTTTTTCGCGTCATGACCGGTCGAAATTTGAGCTTTGGTAATTTTATGGCGCTCAAACCCGCAGCGGCCAAACGCTTGGTGAGCATGAAAGATTTGCCTATTCATTTGGCGGGTACAGTTCTAGCTTCAAAGCTGCGTACTTCGCGCTGCCAGATTGATCGCGGCGCGCGCTTTGCCGGGCAATCGAAGATGAATTTTTTCAGCCTTGCATTGCACGGCTTCAAGGCTTTAATGGTGTTCGCTGAGAATGTGCTGGTGCGGGTCGGCACCGCTTGCGCGGCAATTGCGGTGTTATCGATATTCGGCGCATTAGCGGCGGTTTCGCTCAAGCTACTCGGCTATTCAACGCCGGGTTGGTTTTCCGTTGCGCTGCATTTTGGTGCTGATGTTTTTGCAAACCGGCGCTATTACGCTGATGACTTTGATGCTAACCGGCGTGGTTCGAAGCAGTAATGCAGGCGGTAAGCATGCCTATGATGAGTTGATCGACAGCATTATTGAATCGCCACGCACAAGCGCCAAATGTTGAGCGCAGATCGCCGGGAGCTGCGTCGCTACGTCATTAACGGCTTAGCCGCAACCGCGCTTCACTACGGCGTATTACTATTCAATTTGAACGTACTGTTGATACCCTCGGCCGCAATCGCCAATTTTCTGGCAGCAACCGTGGCAATCGTAGCCTCATTTTTCGGCAGCCGCTTTTTCGTCTTTCGTGCCAGCCAGCGGCCCGCACACGCGCAGGCTGTTAGATTCATTTTGCTTTATGGCGCTGCCGCAATATTGCACGGCCTGATATTGCTGGTATGGACAGACTGGTTAAAACTCGATTTTCGTATTGGATTTTTGCTTGCGACCTGTTTACAAGTTTTGCTGAGCTATTTTGGCAATAAATATCTCGTATTTAAATCGGCGGATACACTTTGAATAAATCAATTCGCGCAATACTAGCAAGTGGAATTTTTATTGCGGTGCTGTTTGCGGTCTATCTGATCCATATCAATTGGCTAAAAGTTGATGTGGTTTTCTACGCAGCGATTGCGGATGTTTTTATCGCAGTATTCATCGCTGGCGCAGCAGTTTTCTATTCAGCGTATTTCGCGCTGCTCAACCCATTCGAGAAAATCCAGCTCTGCTTGATTTGGCTGCTAGCAGGATATGCTTTAGCAATTTCAGTGCCGACAGTGATTGATCGATCGCTGTCTTTTTATATTTTGGAAAAAATCCAGCAGCGCGGCGGCACAATTGCACAAGATCGTTTTGACGATGTTTTCACCAAGGAATATGTTGTTGAACACCAGCTGGTTGCCGTAAGGTTAACCGAGCAGCTGCAATCTGGCACGATTTCGATAACAAACGGGTGCGTTAGGCTTACCCAAAAGGGCGAGCGGCTCGCGCGCTTTAGCCGGTTTTTTCGCCAAAATTTATTGCCAAAGCAGCGTTTATTGCTTGGCGAATATACCGATGCGCTAACTGATCCATTCAAAAATAGCGTTGATAAAGTGGATTATCAATGTCAGTAAAACGCAAAATAATACTTGGGCTGTCGTATATCGCGCTGGCTTGGGCACTGATGCACTTTATGAAGCACGAGCCATGGAGTTTTTCCGAAATCGCGATCGCATTCAATGTAGATCGGTCCAGCCCGGCAATTTCTCCAATGGTTGCCGACTTGAAATCAATCGCCAACGCGGGTACAGCCGCAAGATACCAGTTGAGCAAAAACTTGCAGCCCGATGCTTTATTAGTGCAGCGCGCGGTCGAATATTTATACCCGATACGAATTGTGAGTCAAAACGCACCTGTATTTGCGGCTAATACTGAAGTTATTCCTAGCAATTGTGCAGTGTTAGCAAGACGAGAGACTGTGTTGGCTTATGTTTGTGAATAATCAGCCGTTCGAAGAAAAATTGGATGTGTTGTGGGTCACTGCTGCCGTGCTATTTGCTTTCAACTTGATTAACACTGCAGCCTGGACAATCGGGTTTTACCTGCACCCAATTGTATATTGTGTCGCTTTTAGCGGAATTTTGTTGACATGGCGCCGATCAAATTCTTGGGTTTTGGTCATTACGCTAGCTATTTTCCTGATAATTATTCTGGGAACGTCAATCATTGCGTGGGACGCCCGCTCTATTTGGTTTTTCCACGGTAAGCGAATATATATCGACGGTAGTTTATATTCGCAGCTAGATAAATACCCTGGCTGGAGTCACGGTGATTATCCAACACTACTACCAGCGCTTGCGGCTTCGGTCGCGCGTGCGTTTGGTTATTGGAATGAGACTTTGCCCAAATTAGCGGTGCTACTAGCGCTCAGCCCCGTTTTGGTCTTCTTCTCGCGTGCCTTTACAAGCGCCGCTTTATTTAATTTGTGGCTGACTTCAATGCTTCTGGTTTGCGGCGCTATTCTGCTCAACGGCTATGTTGACGCAATATTGGCCCTGTATTGTGCCGCTGCATGTGTGCTGCTTGCGGAGATTTATCGTAGCGCCTTTATCCGTGCAGCTAACGCCAATAACTGGCTTTTACACGCAAGTTTTGCACTCATATTAGCGAACATTCTTTTGTTAAAAAATGAAGGTCTGCTAGCCGCACTGATGCTCTGGGTTTGCTGGCTGCCGCAGCTATATCGACGCTCGTCCAAGACGATTGCTTGGCAATTGCTGGGTTTGCTTTTACCATTTTTATTCTATTTTGTAGTTTGGAAGCTTCCACTTATCCAAAATCAAGTCACGGGTGATACTTTTTTGCCCGGCAATATTGATCGACTGATCACAAGACTTAAAAACCCGACCGAGCTGTTAGAACTCGCGACTACTTTTGCGCGCATCTGCGGGTTTTACGTTGGCGGGTTGGGCTTGATTCTAGCGTATTCAATCCATCAAAAAACGGGCAAGCAAATCATTCCTGGAACGATTTTTATTTGCGGCTACTGGGCTGCGCTATACATGATTTATTTGATCACACCGCATTCGCTGACTTGGCTTTTAAATACAAGCGCCGAACGCACTTGGATGGTGCCTAACCTTTGCGTGGTAGCGCTTGGAATCTATACGATTGGATTGAATAAATTTCAAAAGCGCGATCAATTCAGCGCATTCCAATCGAGCGATGGAGCGGAAACAATGTCGTCCAAAATCTCACCGTGAGCTTCTGTCAAATCCAAGATGCTCAGTGCGCGCGATTTCGTCCATACTCGATTACGCAGCATGCGCCTGAATGTTTAGGCTGGGAATTGGTTGCACGGCTATTTCTTGGTCGCAACCACCAAATCATGCGTAAAAATATAGCCAGGCAGCTGTTGAATGTCCTTGAAAAACTCTCCCCATACTTTCTGGATGTAGGGTTTTGAGTGGTAGACGTTCAAGTACTCTTCCGGGTGTGGAACAAAACCATCTAGTTGATTGTTCGGGCCGGTTACCGCTAAGCCTTCGATTTCGATGCGCTTAGAGAGTGCGGCATAGGTTTCAGGATTGAGGTTAATAAAATCCATCGCTGTTTGACCGTGCACGGTCACCATTAAAACGCCGCCCGGCTTTAATACGCGGTGTAGCTCTTTGAGCCACTGAGCTTCCCATTCGGCGCGTAAATGCGTGAAAACCGACACCCCGTAAATCACATCAAAGCTGCTGTCAGAAAACGGCAGCGGCGGCGCTAATGTGCAAGTCTTAAATGTGCCGGTTAGATTGGCGCTGCACCACGCCACATTATCGCTATCAATATCGCAGCCGAATAAGCGCTCGCCTAGCATAGGTGATAAATGCCTTGCCACGCGGCCGCAGCCTACGCCCCAATCTAAAACCGCGCTGGCATCCCTCCAAGATTTTCTGGCTGCGTTTTCATAGGCGGATTTGAGTCTAAACGCATCGCTTGCGCCAAGTTTTAAAAAGCCGCTGGCTTCGCGGTTGCCAATGACTCGAAATCTGCGTTCGGCGTCAGGCAAGTTGAGGTGCAGATTATGATCCGGCAGGAACCAGCTTTCACAGCCTTTCGCGGCGCGTGAATTGAGCGAACATTCGCAGCTAATTTCCAGCACGCCGTTTGGATATTCCAACGATGCAGTCAAAGTAAAGCCGCACAGCTCGGCATTAGCGCGCTGCCAAAATATGTTTTGAACGTCGGGCCTGGGCTGCGGATAGTCAATGCTAATCGGTAATTTGCCATTGACCTTAAAGCGCCCAGATTGCAGCTCTGCCGCAAGATTGGGATCTTGAAATGCCCATCCGCGAATCTGTACGATTTTGTTATCTAGCTCGATTACTTCATCGATATAGAAGGGCTCGGCTTCGAGGTGTTTTTTAGGGAGCGAACTCGCGCTCGAAGTATCGCTTACTTCAGCTGTTTGATTGCTTGTTGCTTGTTGCTTGTTGCTTGTTGCTTGTTGCTTGTTGCGATAGGCGCAACGGGTTGATTTTCAGTTTTGCCAAATATGGCTAATTTGATTCTTTCTAGAAATGACATGGAGTGTCTCGAAACGAGTGGTTTGTTACCGCTTTTATCATCATTCCCGCGAAGGCGAAAACCCAGCTGCTCAAACGCTCAATTGAATGTTGACACCTGTACTGGGTCCCGCGTTCGCGGGGATGACGCAAGAAAACATTTGAGGTGTTCTAAAGAAATTTCGCTGAACCCGCTCTTAAACGCAATCTGCACTACCTCTCCGGCAAAGTCACCGAAAGTTCCAACAATTCCTGACTACCATCTTTTTGCACGTTTACGGTAACGGCGTCAGTATCTACGTTGACGTACTTACGAATCACTTCGAGCAGCTCTTTGCGCAGCAGCGGCAGGTAATCCGGCGCGTTGCGGCTGGTGCGCTCTTGCGATACTAAAATCGTCAGGCGCTCTTTCGCTAAATTGGCCGTGCTTTTCGGGCGGGCTTTGAAAAAATCGAGCAAACCCATGGCTTAGGCTCCGAAGATGCGCTGGAAGAAGCCCTTTTTCTTTGGCTCCATGAAGCGATACGGTACCGTTTCACCCAAAATCCGGCGCACGGCGTCGTTGTAGGCCATGCCGGCTTCGGAAGCATCTTCCAAAATGACTGGCGTGCCTTGGTTCGAAGCTTGCAGCACATCGGGTGATTCGGGAATCACGCCGATAACTTTCAAGCCTAAAATATCTTCGACGTCTTTGACGCTGAGCATTTCACCGCGCTCAACCCGATCAGGCGCGTAGCGGGTCAGCAGTAGATGTTCTTGGATGCGCGTGCCTTGCTCCGCCCTTCGGCTTTTGCTGGCCATAAGCCCAATCACGCGATCAGAATCGCGCACTGAAGATACTTCAGGGTTCACCACAACAATTGCGCGATCGGCAAAATACATTGCCAAATGCGCGCCGCGCTCAATGCCGGCTGGGGAATCGCACAAAATAATATCGAAATCGGCTTTAAGATCGTTTAAAACTTTCTCGACGCCAGCTTCGCTGAGCGCGTCTTTGTCTCTGGTTTGGCTGGCGGCAAGGATGCTCAAATTGTCAAAGCGCTTGTCTTTAATCAGCGCCTGTTTGAGGTTGCAATCGCCTTGAATGACGTTGACAAAGTCATACACGACCCGGCGTTCGCAGCCCATGATCAAATCTAAGTTGCGCAGGCCAATATCAAAATCAATCACCACCACGCGCTTACCCAAGCGGGCAAAGCCGGTCGCAATCGAGGCCGAAGTCGTGGTTTTGCCAACGCCGCCTTTGCCTGAAGTTACTACAATAATTTCCGCCAAATTCCTTCTCCCGCGCTCAAACGCTGCAATCCTAAACGAACGGCTCGATCTTGATTTTATCGCCGTCTAAAAAAATGTGGACCGGTTTACCACGAATATCGCTGGGCACAGACTCAAAAACGCGAAAAATACCGGCAATCGACACCAATTCCGCGCCAAACGCCAAGCAATAAATGCGCGCATTACGATCCCCGCTAGCACCCGCCACCGCTTTGCCCATCAGTTTGCCGTAAATGTGCACGCTGTTATCTGATACGACTTCAGCACCCGCACCCACATTGCCGGTGATCACCAAATCGCGGCCTTTGGCATACATTTGCTGGCCAGAGCGAACTTGGCCTTCGTAGCGTTGCGCGGTGAGGGCAGGCGTGATGGCGGCAATTGGTTCAACTGGCGCGGCTTTTTCAACGTCCAGACTGACTTTTACAACTATTGCAGCGCCTGCTTGGTTTGACGCGCTCACTTTAGATTTTGCCTCAGACTGACTTGGCTCGGATTGAGCCTGAGTTTTCGCGGCAAACACTTGACCCAGAACCGTCTCAAAATCTGCGCCTGCGGTGCGTTTTTTTCGGCTGGCCTGCAATGCTTTGTCATTGGACTCGGGCGGCACGAGTTCGAATGTAGGTGGAAATGCTGGATGCACGTTAATTAATGACTCATCCACTACTTTTGGATTGCCTCGCAATTTAATCGGCGGCAACAGCATAGGCAGCGAACGCTCAGCCAGCAGAAGTGCCCACGCGCTGCCGGGCTCTGCCACAAACGCGCAGCTTAGCGCCCCGGCGTAGCGCAAGCGCAGCAGTAAATCATCCATCGATTCGGCATTGGGCACGGCAAGAGAACTGACGTCCAGCGCAATCAAACAGCTGCCCAATAATTCTGGCGCTTGCTCGATTTGATCGGCCAAATACTCCTGCAAACCGGCCCAATCCGCCGCGCCAACTTTGACACGCATCAGCTGAAACGAGTCGTTTTTAAGTTCGAAATTTGCTTTCGCCATGTTAAGCCGACTTTTTTAGCAATTCGAGGCTGATGTGACTGCGTCCACCCACATGCCCACTCAGGCGATCTTTCAACGCCCAATCGGGAATGCTTTTTTCCTGCTGCAAATAGGTTTCGCTGACAAAACTGAAGCTTTCTAGCTCTTTACTCATCAAAGATACTTTGCGGTTGTTTGGTAAATCTAGCTGGCCGACTTCTTTAAAGCCTTGCGTGGCAAAAAATACCAATGACACATCATCACGCGGCTCGATAAATACTTCGCAAGTCAAACGCGGGCGGCGCACCTCGCAAAAATTCAGCACATCCGCATAAAACAAGCGGCCCACGCCCGAGCGGCGATGATCGGCGGTCATTACGACGCGATCTATATAGAGAAAATCTTCGTATTTCGACTTGAACCAGTGAAAATTTGGGCTGTCGTACTGCGCTTCAGGGGTCAAGCCGATCAAAAATCCCACGACCTGCCCGTCAGCTTCAGCAACTCGAAAGTAGCGGGCGATATCTAAAAAGCGTGCCATGCGCTGGCCGTCAATCGGGATGATGCTGTCCCCGGCGCTATTGTTGATGGCGAGGATGGTATCTAAGTCACTCGACTGAACGTCGCGCAGCGTAATTGTCATAATTTGTCCAGCATTGTGAAGATAACTCAGCCTTGCGGCCTGCGGCGCGAAGTATGCCAGTTTGTGGCGCGCATTTAGGGCTAAGTTCTGATTTCAATGGGGCGCAGAGCTTGGTTCTGCTAACAATTGCGTGACTCCCGAGCGAGACGCGAAAAATCAGACTCAAATACTTATTTTTTAAAAAGCCCCAGCTTGCCCAGCAAACTCTTGCCTTGATTGAGCAATCGGTTATGCAGCTTGTTAGCTTCCTCAGCTTGCTGGCGCGCAGCTTCTTCGGCGGCGGCTTGACCCGCTAGCTTTTCTTCCCACTTGCGGCGCATTTCATTGTGCTGAGCGGTGTGGCGAATCTTCTTCATCAGATCATGCGAGAGCTTTTCTCGGGTTAGCTCATTATCTTTGCGCGCAACGTAATGGCCGATTAGATCGAACAGCTTCTCGTCGACCTGATCGGCGCTAAACGTTTTTAATGATTCCGACAGGTCTTCAAAATTCGATAGCTGCAAACGCAGCGCACCGGATTGATTGTCGGTGATCGCCACGAGTGCAATCGGTAGTTTGCCGCGTGCTTTAAAAGTCGCGCTCTGGATAACGCCGGAGGCATCTTTTTTAACGTCTTGCATGCCGGAAATGCGATGCTTATCAAAAATCGCTTTTACCGCTTGATATCGGCTCAAGCCTTGGGTGACAACCAGCGGCGATTGCTCAGCCAGAATATTGGCAGAAAATTCCAAGCGCACTTCCAAGCTGCTTTTATTGGGTGGGCCTTGCGTCACTTTATAGTCGTGCGCAATTTGCGTGACTACTGTGCCGTAACCCGGGAATTCGTAATTTTGCGTGACTAGCTCATTGCCTTCGCGCAGCAGCGTCGTCAAGTTGCTCAGGTATTCGGCCAATTCACCCAGCTTGATTTGCAGTGCCGCGTAAGCCGATTCGCGCACCGCTTGCTGGTTTTGTGCTTCGCTATCGCCAAGTTTTCTGGCCTCGGCGCTCTGCGCGAGTTGATTGAGAAGGCTCATCGATGAAAAGCTCGATTAATGTTCATGGCGCTCGTCGTAAATCTTAGGCGGCAAGCTTATCGGCAACAAAGCTGCATCACCAAGCCTTATTTTGCTGAGCGCTTGTTTAGCCCCAGAAAATTGGGCCGCGAACTTGGGTTGGAAAAATAATCTTTCGTCAAAATAAAGTGAAAACAACCGCATGCGACTACACTGCGCAGCGAAAATTAGTGTAAGGAATTCCCATGAAAAAGAGCCAAATTATCGGCGTCGTGATCGCGCTTGCAGTTGTAATGCTAAGTGCGCGCTTACTCAACACCAAAAAACCCACTTCAGAAGCCGATATGCCAACCGTAAAAAAGTCAGACCAACCGATTGCCGCCGCAGTAATGCCAGCCCCTGTTGCCAAACGAGTGGACGCAAAAATCGAATCCGAGCACGGCACCCGGATCGATCCTTATCATTGGCTACGCGATGACAAGCGGGAAAACCCAGAAATGCTGGCGTACTTGAGCGCCGAAAACGACTATAAAAAGGCCTATTTCGAACGCTTAAGCGGGCGCGTTACGGATTTGACCAAAGAGCTGCGTGCACGCATCAAAGAAGATGAAAGCACGGTGCCCACTTTAGAAAACGGCTTTTGGTACTACACCCGCTACGAGCAGGGCCAGCAGTACCCGATTTTCGCACGCCGCAAAGGCTCGATGACGGATCCCGAGCAAATTTTACTGGATGGCAATGCCTTAGCGGGTGATTCCGCGTATTTTTCGGTAGGCAACTTACAAGTCAGCGCAGATGGCAAAACCATGGCCTACGCGGTGGATTATGTCGGCCGCAGGCAATATTCGATCAAGTTCAAAAACCTAGATACCAATGCCGATATTGCCGGCGTGATCGAGCAAGTCTCTGGCGATATGGTGTGGGCGGCGGACAACCAAACGCTGTTTTACACTAATGAAGACGAAGAAACGCTGCTGCCGTACCAGCTGTTCCGGCACAAGCTAGGCGCTGATCCAAAAAGCGCCACGCTGGTCTATCAGGAAAAAGACAACACCTTTTACCTATCGATAAGCAGCACAAAGAGCGAACGCTATTTGGTGATGTCGATGAATTCCACGCTGACCAGCGAGCACCGAATTTTGCGCGCAGATGATCCAAGCGGTGAATTCAAAATGTTCCGCGCAAGAGAGCGTGACGTGGCGTATTCGATTGATCACATGGATGGTCAGTTTTATATATTGAGCAATATTGCAGCGCTCAATCCAGTCACCCAAAAATCTGAAAAATCCGACAACTTCCAGATACTTACGGTAAAGGACAGTGCAGATCCTGGCGCAGATTTTGGCGACGCGAAACAATGGCAAACGCTGGTGCCGCACGATCCATCGGTGTTTATTGAAGAGTTCGAACTCTTCAACGGCAAAATGGCGATTGGCCAGCGCAGCGATGGCTTAGCGAAAGTGCGCGTGTTGGACTTAGCTACGCAAAAATCCGAACTCATCAAAGCTGACGACCCAAGTTACGTGATGAACATTTTGAGCACGCCTGATTTAGCCAGCGGCGCACTGCGCTATCGCTATGATTCGCTGACCGCGCCCGGGCAAGTGTTCGCGTTGGATTTGCAATCCGGCAAGCGCGCGCTGCTCAAGCAAGATTCGATTCTGGGCGAATTTGATGCATCGCTGTATGAAAGCCAGTATCTGCACGCCACCGCTAAAGACGGCACGCAGATTCCGATTTCAGTGGTCTACAAAAAAACAACCGCGTTGGATGGCACTGCGCCGCTGTATGTTTATGCCTACGGCTCGTACGGCGCGTCGATGGATCCGTATTTCAACAGCAACCGCTTAAGCCTGTTAAATCGCGGTTTTGTCTACGCCATTGCGCACATACGCGGCGGTCAAGAAATGGGTCGCAAATGGTATGAAGACGGCAAATTGCTGAAAAAAATCAACACCTTCACCGACTTTATTGACGTCACTGATCATTTAACCACGCAAAAATTCGGCGCGAAAGACAAAGTCTTCGCTATGGGCGGCAGTGCAGGCGGACTGCTGATGGGCGCGATTGCCAATATGGCGCCGGAAAAATACAAAGGCATCGTGGCGCACGTGCCGTTTGTCGATGTAGTCAGCACCATGCTGGACGAGTCGATCCCACTCACCACCGGGGAATTTGATGAGTGGGGCAATCCAAAAACCAAAGTCTATTACGACTACATGCTGAGCTATTCGCCTTACGATCAGGTCAGCGCGCAAAGCTATCCGGCCATGCTGATCACGACCGGCTTGCATGATAGCCAGGTGCAATATTGGGAACCGGCAAAGTGGGTCGCCAAGTTGCGCCATCTAAAAACTGACAGCAATCCACTGCTATTCAAAGTCAACATGGAAGCCGGCCACGGCGGCAGGTCAGGGCGCTTTGATCGATTGGGTGAAACGGCGGAAGAGTTTGCATTTGTGATGGATTTGGCGGGGAAGTAGCGAGCAAATTTTTGTTGATCAAAGCGCAGGAGCAGGCGTGCTAACGTTAGCCTTTCTAACCCATACACCGCGCCGATGCTTCCATCTACAACCGCCGCTGAAGCCACCGATGTAACCGCGCTATTGCAGCTCTGGCGCGCCGGTGATTTGGCCGCGCGCGATCAAATCTTCCAAGTGCTTTACCCCGTGCTGCGCCTGCGTGCGCTTGGCGTGCTGCGGGGCGGGGCAGGCGGTAAGCTGAGCTTGAGCGCCACCGATTTACTGCACGAAAGCTACGCCCGCATTATTGATCAGCGCACTGGTTTCGCTAACCGCGCGCACTTTTTAGCGCTCGCCAGTCAGTCCTTGCGCCGCGTGCTACTGGATTTGATCCGCGAGCGCGCCGCCGAAAAACGCGGCGGTGAATATGATTTGGTATCAATCGAATGGCTCGATTCCGATCAAGCCGTCAGCCCGCAATCACCACTGCACTTGACGCAGCTGATTAACGGCCTTGAACAGCTGCAAAAGCGCGACCCTGATGCCGCTCAGCTGCTGGAGCTGCGCATGTTGGGCGGCTTGAGTAATGAAGAAGCCGCTGAAGTGATCGGGATTAGCGTTGCAACAGCCGGGCGCCGATTTGCATTTGCTAGGGCTTGGTTGGCGCGTTAGTTTAGAGTTCAAACGCTGCCTATTGACAAAGCGACTAACCCCACGCCGGCTAACAGCGCAGCCTCAGCAAGCGCCCGATCTTGCGTTGCAATGCACAGCTGTTTGCGAAGCGCCAATTCCAGGTGCACCGCATCATAGGCAGAAAGATCAAAGCGAAGCGCCAAAGAAAGTAGCATGGCAGCATCAGGCGCGGTTGCATCAATTTCGATTGGCAGCTGCTTAAGCGCTGCGATTGCGCTTTGTGCGTCTTGCGCGCTTAGCTCGCCTTTTCGACAAGCACTGCGTAGTACGTTGCTGTATTCCATCGGTAGCTGGCGATTTTTGCGCGCACCGGGTTCAAGTCGACGTAAGTCATGGCGGCCAGTATCGATTTTTGGGATAGCAGCGCTTGGCACTTGAATCGACCTTCCCAAAATCTGCCGGTAACTTTGTCTTCAGCATTCGCCTTGCGCGCAATTGGTTCGCTCAATGATTTCATCAGCCACGACAAATTGGTCAACCTAGAACTGTATTCAGCCACTGCTTCCGGATTTTCGACTATCGCGGCGACTTTCTGCGCGCAATGCTCGGCAGTGTGGGCTGGATAGAGTTTCTAGGTGGGTTTGGGCGGATGGATACGCTGATTCTTTTCTTGAAAGCGGTCATAGCCCGTGCCGGTTCAATTTCGTGATTTGCTCATCGCCAAATCTCGTAAGTCGTTGGGGGGCGACAGTCAGCTTTTGTCGGTGGTGGTCGGCACTTCTCCGCTCACTGGACGCCTTCAACCTTTAAGCCGCGCAATAAGACCCCCAGCCCAAGCGCAAATGTGCGGTCGAATTCAGTGGGCACGAAATACTGACCTGCCTGATACACAAGCGGGTGCTGCTGCTGCACGTCCGCTTCGCTCATCGGGTTGAGCGATGAAGGGCCTTGGGCATATCCGCTGGTTTCGTCCAGCGTAGCGCCTAGCACGTAGTAGCCCAAAGCACGAAACCCCCGCGCCGCGCCCTCTGCCTCCAAACCCGCGTCGTGAAAGCAGTCCAGCACCTCGGACAGGAAACCAACGCCCGTGGCTGAATTCCAGCGGTGCATGGCCATCCAGAGATAAAAGCGCGGGTTTTGCCGTGCCATCGTGCGCCAGCTCTGCACCAGCGTATGAAGGCGTTGGGGCGGCGTATGGTCTTTGGGTGGGATGGGCAAGGTGCTGAGCAAGCGGTCCACCAAGGCATCCAACAGGTGCGCCTTACTTGGGAAGTGGTAATAGATGCTCATGGCCTCGCAGCCCAAGCGTTCACCCAGTTTTCTGGTCGTAAATGCGTCTAAGCCCTGCGCTTCAATCAGCGCCAGCGCCTCGCTTTCAATGCGCTCACGGTGCAGTGGTTCGCGCGTGCCACGCGGCTTCTTTGTTGCTACGTCTTTCGCAGTGTTTTTGCGTGATTTTGTGGGTTGGGCGCGCGTTGATGGCATAAACAGAGTGTCTCCCAAAAAAAATCTATTGTACATTCTTACAATGCATGTCTTACAATGTAAGATAAATACTATTACTTCCACACCTAAGGAGCATCTATGCCTATTACTTCTGTCACCGCATCGGTGCTTGCGCTTGTACTCGCGGCACTTAGCACCAACTAGCGGTTCAAATCGCTCGTTGCCCTCGCTGGGCCAGGCTAAAGCCCGCCCCTTAACCAAACGTTATTTGTATTTTTATTAGGATCAATAAATGAAGTCAGTTCAAATTTTTTGGCCTGTATTGGCCCAAGTGATTTTGACGATCGTGATGTTTATCGTCCTGGGTGTTAGAAAGGCCCATGCGGTCAAATCGGGTTTGGTAAATCGAAAAGAGGCTGCTCTGGATAATCGAGCATGGCCGACAGATGTGATAAAGGTTTCCAATAACATCGCCAATCAATTTGAAACGCCAATTTTGTTTTATGTTCTTTGCGTTGTGCTCTATATCAGCGGCGGAGCTGGTGTAGCGGCTATCGCGCTGGCGTGGGCGTATGCATTAAGTAGGTATGCGCACGCGTTTGTTCATGTGGGGTCGAATTTCGTACCAACGAGGTTGCGAATCTTCCTTTTTGGCTGTCTCGTTCTACTGGCAATGACCCTGCTTGCCGGTTTTGAGCTAGCCTCGAAGAATGTCGCATAAACGGGTAGGCAACGGCTTCTAACCGCCGCCCCCACACCACTCACCGTGCGGGTTCGCAATGGGCGGTTCATACCCATTTGAACGACTGGTATCGAGAAATCTGTATGACTGGTTATGGCCTGCAGGAGCCGGTGGCGTCGGAAATGAGCATTTTTTCCCTCAATACCCGCATCAGACTGAAAGCGGCTCTTCGCCGGAATTTAAAAAAACTAACGAACTAGAACTGCTGACGCTTGATGCGGCGCTGCTTAAAGCATTTCACCTTGCAGAATTGAAAGCTGGTCTGTAGGCGTTTACGGATGACGTCATACGCAATCGGTTCAGTCCAGTCGGCAGCAATCGCTACAAAGCCAATTTCAACGCGCGCGGTGAGCGGGTTATGAAATTGGCAATCATCGGCGTAGCCGCGCGCGGTGGAAATGAAAAACTGCCGAACTTGCCAGATCGGCCTGATTTCACCGGCGCAACGCCTATTGAAGTCAAACCGGGCGAAAGCAAACCTGATCTAACCGAAGTAAAACAAACCGACACCGCCGTCGACGAAGCGCGCGACCCGAGCGGCTGGACCGATAGCAAAGAGCAGCTTTGGCTCAACGCGGTGGTCAGCGATTGGGTCAACCCAGGCTTGACGGCTGCTTTGTACGACGAATCCGGGCAAGTTCTAAGCTACCGCCGCTCCGGCAACCCAAGAACCCACGAAGAAATTGTGTGGTTTGGCAATATGCCGATTGCGCGTTTCACCTCAAGTGGGTCTACAATCAGCGCCGTGCACATCATCCACACCGATCATTTAAATTCACCGCGCGCGCTCAGCAATGCTAGATTGCAGGGCGGGCAAGCTGCGGGAACTACCCTGTGGACCTGGGATTTATTGGCGGCTAGTTCGAATGGCTCGAATGCTTTTGGTAGCCAGCTCGCGCAAGAAGATGTCGATGCGAATGGCACGGCAGTCACTTTTGATCTGCGCTTTCCGGGGCAGCAATATGATGCGGAAACTGGGCTTAATTATAATTATTTTAGGGATTATGAGGCGGCGACGGGTCGGTATGTGGAGTCGGATCCTATTGGGTTGCGGGTTGGGATTTCGACTTTTACCTACGCTAACAATAGTCCATTACGGTTTTTTGATTTAGATGGTTTGACTGCGTCTTGTGGATGTGATTTCAAGAAGGAAGGCTCTTGTTTTTCAATTTGTACAAATGAACATGATTGTTTAACGTGTTGCAAGGATCGTCATAAGCGTAGGTGTACTGAGATTAGATCGACGTGGTTTGGTTGGTTTAAATCCTGTGCGCCTAATTATACCAAGCAAAACATTTGCATCAATTCATGCTTCGCTACTCCGTCGAAGCCGGGTGAAGAAGAGTTTTAACAATGAAATTAATTTCTCCGGCTTGCCTTATGTTGTTTCTATCTGCGTGTTCAACACATGTTAGCCGCGATTTACATGTGTCGTCTCTTGCAGTGGTTTTAAATAGCCAAATAACATCCTTCATCAAAGCAAATGATAATAGCAAGTGCGACATCTGGCCCTCACTACACTTTAGTTCCGAGTATCTCAAGAGCGCGCTCGGAACCCTTTACGAATCAGAGTTTTTTGAGAACGAGCTGATGTGTGGGAAAAATATTCAATGCTCTGAACAGCTTAAAGTGGGTGCCGACATTCAAAAGCGATTTTTAGATCTTAGGAAACCGGTGTGTTCTTTGTAAGTTTCTCCAAATTTAACAACACCGGACACGCAGTGCGGCAAGCGAAGCTGGCGCACTACAGGAGGTGAAAGTCCTCTACTCAGAAGGCCGTAGCGAGCCGCTAAGAAACAACAGAGCCGCTGAGAAACAACGGACAATCGTTTTTCATAAATAAATAGGAAAAAAACCAGCGGCCGTAAAACCTCTGGTCTTTTATTTTAAAACCTAAATCGCAATTCATTATTCTTTGGCATGCCCAGCGCCGCCAGCCGCAAACGCGGCAATACTGCACAGCATAGTCAGCTAAATCTTACTTAAAATCCGAGCCTATCCGGTTCCGAACAACGTGCGCTGCGCTATGGTGTTGAGCACCTTTTTACAACCGTGCGATGAGCCGAATTATTTGTCATAGGAACGGGCAAATATTATGTGGATATTCCCAAAGTTTGTCATAGCGGTAATTGTTTTTTCCCAATTGGGGTCGTAGCGCGGTTGGCTTTGCCGCGACTGCGGGGCGAAAGGCACTGCGCGATTGACGGCGCTGACCGCCGTGGTATTCGTGGTGTTCTCCAAATGCGCACCGAAGTGAGTGCAAGCGCATTAAAGAAAACCAGCGAGGAATTGCTAAGGGACTGGGCAAGGAACTGTTTCGAAACTTGCAGTTCCTTGGCTGATTCAAAGAATTTAAGTCCTAGCAAGGCCAGTTTGCGGTTCAATTAACAGCAATAAACGCGTTTGTGGCGAAGGAATTAGCGTTAAGCAGGGATAGTGGAGTTGGATTTGGGCCAAAAGGCGATCAAACTGTTACAGCCCAATTGGCACGAGGTGCGCGCACAATGAAGGTAAGACTGCTCTTCACCCTTAGCGTGATCGAATGGCTACAGGTTTGCGGATTCTTCATGCTGACTGGCGGTTTCATCATCGCCATATTGATGGGTCTGATGCTCGTCTTTTCAGATGCACAAATGCCAATGAGGCTGGTTTGGGCCGGTTTAGGATTGCTCATCGGCCTAGGTGCACTCGGAGCGTTGGTGGCCCAGTGTTTTACCGGTGCGGCGTGGTTGCGCGCGCGATTGAATGTCGGAAGGTTGCGCCTTTGCGCAAATCCAACCGCTGCGAAGCCGGGTGAAATTGTCACGCTGACACTCACTGCGCGGGACATAGACTTCATGGGCCGTTCCGTTTTGTTTCGTATTGCGTTTGAAGAACTTGTTGATGAGGCCCCGAATACGTTGATTAGTCGCAACGAACATCCGATCGTAGGCGCGCCGCCAGGAAGAACCCTTTCTGCTGATGTGATTGTGCCCCTTGAAATGGATGCCAATCGCAGCAGCTGTGTCTGTATCGCCTACGCCATTGTCGACAACCACTTCGCGTTGAGCGCGAAGGTTGAACTCAAAATGTTGCTCGCAGATGGTGTAGACCCGGCACCGGGAATCTGGGCAACGCTTAAAGAAATCTGGTCGCGACCGAAAAAACAGTGATCAAGCACGTTGGTTTGCTTTACCAGAATCGCGCAATTTACTCCCCTCAATCCCTCGGAATCAGCACATCCCGCCGGGCTACGGTTTGGTTGTTGATCGAAAAGAAAGGTTCGGTATTGGGCATTCGGGCCGCTCGATCGGAAAACAGCGGTCATGGTAGGAAGCTCAGAGGTTCGGTGTAACGGGTTTGCGAGGGAGTGGGCGGCGTTTTTGCTTGAATCATGGATATTGATGGCAACAATGTTTTGTGGGGACAGAAATTGTGGGATCACAAGAACAAGCGAGAGGTATGATGGCGTTGCTTTGCGCGCGTGTCGGCGCCCAGCGCTCAACACAATCCAGGCAACTTTTCAATGACACACCAAATGCTGCGTATTTTTCTATTTTTCTGCTTAGTCCAAGGGCTGGCTTCGTGTTCGAGCCTTCCCAGCAAGGCTCTTGCACAGGACTCCGTGAAGCCTACTCCTCAGTCTCAAGTTGCGCTGCGCGCTGTAGAGAAAAATGAGTCCCTCATGGAGAGGATGGCTGGCGACTGGGTAATGCAAGGCACAATCGACAATGCAGAAATAACAAACGACGTTTACGCCGACCGGATTCTTAACAAACAATATGTCCGCATCCACCAAATCTCACGCGAAAAGGACGCCGCCGGAGAGCCAACATACGAAGCTTGGATTCACATCGCATGGGACCCAAAGAACGAGGAATACGTGGTCATGTGGTTGGACAATACGGGTGTCACCAATTTTTCTGCCGACGGCGTAGGCCATGGAAAACCGGATGGCGACCGGATTCCCTTCGTCTGGAAATTGGCCGATGGCAGCGGAATTCACAACACTTTTGCATACGAACGCACGAGCGATACTTGGTCATGGAAAATCGACAACTTTGACAACGCTGGTAAATCCTCACCTTTTGCAATGGTGACGCTGAAGCGAAAGTAGACTGCTCAGAGCTCTATTTGTGCGAAACGTGTGCTTGAACTCCGTAGGTCTCATGTACGCAGGCTCGTTCGGAAACCACACTTGCACCGGCACGGGTTGGCCTTGCCATTCTTGTTAAGTGGCATCCGATGATAAGGAACCTACCGGATATTCTAATGGTCCAGAAGTTTCATGCAGGCGAAGTTTTGACGTACATGCCGTTCGACTTGCCCACTAGTACTTCATAAAGTCCTGATCCCAGTGCACTAATTCCATACGAAATTGGGAGAGGTGAACGAGGCGGATGCACAGTGGGCATCGAGCGGATTGAGAATAGTGCGTTGTGGCAAGCAACTTGCGCGGAAATACGGGAAGCGCTCGCAAAGCCGCTTTCGGGTGATTGACTGCGCCAGTCCTCTTGAAGCGATCAACCACTCGCATCAGCAACTTTGTAGCCCATCATTCGATAGCCGCGCTGACGCTTTTCCCACATTCGCAAGAGTGCTGGGTGGCCCGCATCAACAAAGTCAACGATACGCACGTCCGCCTTTGTGGCGTGTTCGCGATGCAAGCGACCTGCATATTGCTGCAGTGTGCCCTTCCACGAAACCGGCATCGCCAGCACCAAGGTATCAAGCGGCGGATGATCAAATCCTTCGCCGACCAGTTTCCCAGTGGCCAGCAAAATGTGCGGTGCCTCAGCGGCAAGCGCATCCAATTGCTCGATAACTGCCGAGCGCTGCTTCTTTGGCAATCGCCCGTGCAAAACAAAAGGGCTAGGAACTCTGCTAATTAACGCGGCAAGAATGATCTCCAAATGTTCGGTTCGCTCCGTCAAGACTAGCACCTTGCGTTTTTGGGTGTATGCCAATTCGATTTCATCGCAGATCAGTTGAGTTCGCTCAACATCTTTGACGATGCAAGCGAATACGTCTTGTATGCCAGCCTCAGCGGCAACCTCGATGGCTTTGGGAAGCAATTTGGGCACTACCCTAAGGTCATTAGGCGCACTGGTTGATCGCGCGGCAGTATGTCGGATCGGTCCACACTGCATAAAAATGATGGGTTGTTGGCCGTCGCGCCGAACCGGTGTGGCGGTTAGCCCCAAAACAAATTTCGCCTTAACCCTTTTTAGAATGGCATCGAATGATGCGGCTCCAACATGGTGACACTCGTCGACGATAACGTGACCGTAGTTTTCGACGATTGAGTTGATCTCACCCAGCCTAGACAATGACTGCATCACCGCGATGTCAATCTTGCCAGTAGGTTTGGACTTGCCTCCGCCAATGGTTCCAACCACACCCTTTCCAACCCCAAGAAACAACTGCAGTCGGGCTTGCCATTGCTTAAGCAATTCTGTCCGATTGACCAACACCAGGGTGTTGACGCCTCGCGCAGCAATTAGTGCGGCGGCAGTAACCGTCTTACCAAAAGCCGTAGGCGCGCAAAGAACGCCCATGTCATGCTTCAGCATTGTGGTAACCGCTTGCTGCTGGTCGTCTCGCAAGGTACCCGCGAATTGGACGGCGATTAGCTCGCCTGCGAAACGCTCATCGTTAGGTACAAAACCAATTGCATTGTCACGCAGCAATGCGGTGATTGCGTCAAAACATCCGCGCGGGAGCGCAATATGCTTTGGATAATTTTCAGCACCTCCAATGACTCGCGGTTTGTCCCATGTTGACATGCGCATCGCCTGAGCTTTGTAGAACTCAGGGTTTTGGAACGCAGCAAGGCGAATTAACCGATTCGCCAGGGCATGTGGCAACTGCGCTTTTTCAAAGTAAATCTGATTGGCGAGCGTCACAGTTAAGGATTCTGGCATTGCGCCTTTAAGCTGCAAAGCTGACGAACTGCGTTTCCACGGTTCGCGCAGGTCCTCGTCTTCAATAAATGTCACATCCAGCGGATGAGACGTGCCCACGGCACGAAGGATGGTTGGTTCAATGTCCTTCGACTCCATCAAAGGCTTCGTTGCAAGAAAAGTCCACTGGTCAACGTATGGCAGGAAATCTTCATCCACAAACACGCTGAAGCCGTTTTCACGGGGTAACTTTTGTAGTGGCAAGGCAATCAGATTGCCAAAGCCACCTTTAGGCATCGTGTCTTGATTAGGAAACAAACGGTCATACGACGTAAGCTTCAGTTGGCGGGTGCGAGCGCATGTATGGCTGATAATGGCGGTTCCCAATCGCCTTGCATCGCGCGCTGGCACGGCATGCCCAAAGAAAATCCACGCATGCGCCCCATTGCCCGAGCGTGAGACTTCCAGTGCCACTGGAACACCTAGCTCCATACAAGCTTGGCGAAACGCTTGCGCATCCTGTCTCCAATCCGCTTCATCAAAGTCGACTGCTAAAAAATGGCACGTCTCGTCCGGCATAAGCGGATAAACGCCGATGGTGTGTTTTCCAGATAGATGATCAAAAACCACCGAATCAGACATCGGAATCAGTGCTCGGTTTCCGCAGTCACTGCATTTGATTCGCGGCTTTTCGCAAACTACCGGTTTCCACTCATTGGCGCAGGCTGGTGCATAGCCAGATTTACCGCTCGCCTTACTTTCCCAGCGAACCGGAAAGACATCAGACCGACCAAGGAACAGTCGTCTAAACAAGGCGATTTTTTCAGCTGCGGAAAGTCGCACTGTCTCACTTCTGCCGTGTCGCTCATCGCGAGACTCCGAGCGCTCGACTGATTGCGGCTTTCTTGTTTCGGATTGGTCAGTCGATCTCCACTGGATTCGATTGCTTTCGAGCAAAGCGACCAAGCGCGCGTTTTCAGCTTTGAGTGCTTCAAGTTCTGCCGACATCGCTATGCAGCTTTTAGCGCCTCTGCGTCGTCAGCACGTCAAGCTGCAGTCGCATGCAGTTGCACGCCCAATGCCTTCGTCACTTTCAAGATAGTCGCAAAACTCGGATTGCCATCTGCGCTCAGCGCGCGATACAAACTTTCGCGACTTAGTCCAGATAGCCGAGCCACTTCAGCCATGCCTTTCGCCCGCGCAATATCGCCAAGTGCCCTTGCGATTCCTGGAAGATCGTCGGGCGCGTCACTTAGCCAAGCATCTAGATAAGCAGCCATTTCTTCGGTGGTGCGCAATTGCTCAGCAATGTCGTAGTTGAGCAATTTGGTTTTGTTTACATCAGCGGTTTTAGCCACGATCTGTATCCGGTAGGGTTCTAACTAGTTGCAACGCCAGTTCAACATCTTGGTCTTGGGTCGATTTGTCGCCACCGACTAAAAGCACGATGAGCGTTTCGCCGCGCTCAACAAAATAAACGCGATATCCAGGACCGAGATCAATCTTCAGTTCGACAACGCCCTCAGTGAGCACGCGGTGTTTGCCGCGATTCCCATCAATCAAACGATCTACCCTGACCTGGATCCGCGCGCGTGTTACGCGATCTTTCAAGCCATTGATCCAATCAAGGTAGTGTTGGGTGAGCTGAAGTTGCGTTGCGACATTGTAGCCCGTGAGCTACATCATTGCAAAGCACAGAAAGTGTGTGGTGGCCGCGTCATGTCTCGCGACCATCACGACGTTCTTGGAGACTACTGCCTTTTTTGTCTGAGCACTGTTTCCAAGGCTTGACTATGGTGGACAAATCAAGATCCGCAATGACTTTTCTTGCCTGATCCATGCTCAAGAACGGATCTTCGACGTCGCCATGTACTTCAAGCACTTGGTCATTTTGAGTGCGAAGGCTTGTCTCTAAGCGCCAAAGAAAATCTTCGAAGAGTGTTACTGCGCTGCGACGATTGGGGAAACATTTCAGCAGGGATTTGGCGTTTTATTGAACCAAGCTCAAGCGTCACCAAAGCTGGATATTGAAATCTCGTAGTAGCTATTCACTCCGAGGCGATTGTTGAGCGCCGAACATGCTTCAACGAAGCTCAACTCAGATTTTCGCATAGCGTTTCGGGACTCGATCCATTTAACGATCAAGGCTTTCAGCTCTGCCAGCAAAAAGTCATACCTAGAATATTCAAAACGAGAAATTTTGGAAAGCTACTTTACGCCCTCCGCTAACAGACGCCCACGCAAAAACGCCCACCTACTCAGTAGCTGGGCGGGAGTGTTGATTTAGAATGCGAACCAGCCTGGAGGTTTTGCCGGTTATTGATGCGACTCTGATTTTAATTGGTGGCCAGAGAGGGAATCGAACCCCCGACACGAGGATTTTCAATCCTCTGCTCTACCAACTGAGCTATCTAGCCGATCAAGCATTGCTTGAAACCAAGCCCGCGATTAGAAGAGATATGCGCTCCTGCGTCAATGCCCTGGGGTTAGCTCGTTCGGGTTCTGCTCACGAAAGTTTTTCGCTTGCCGGTTCACTAGCCAGCTGCCAATAAAATTGGGTAGGTACTTGCTAAAACCGGCGACGAAGTTGTTCCATTTGCCGTTGATGCGCACTTCATCGCCGCGCTCCATGGCAATTAAGCCTTGGCTGACGACGTCTTGCGCGCTCATCCACATGAATTTTGGCAGCCGGTTCACCAGTTTGCGGGCGCCGTTGACATCATGAAACTCTGTGTAGGTGAAACCCGGGCACAGCGCTAGTACGTGTACACCTTTGGATTTTACTTCCATGCTTAGACTGGCGCTCCAGCGGATCAAATAGCTTTTGATAGCCCCGTACGTGGTGTGACCAGGCGATGCTGGCACCAAGCCGGCCAGTGAGGCGACGTTGACAATGCGGCCAAAGCCATGCTTAAGCATATCGGGTAGCAGGTGCCGGGTTAATTCGGTCGGCGCGATCAGCAGCACTTGCAAGGATTCTTGGTGCGCGCGCCACGGTTGGCTGGCGAAGCTGCCGGGCAGGCCGAAACCGGCGTTGTTGATTAGGATATCAATGGGAATGCTGGCTGCCTGCAGTCGCGTGGCTAGCGTCTGACAGCTGGCTGGATCGGCTAAATCAATCGCTTCAAAGTGCACTTTTACCTTGTTGCTATCGGTTAGCTGCTTGGCTAGCGCTTCAAGTTTGTCGAGTCGGCGAGCGACCAACACTAAATTCGCGCCCTGCGCGGCCAGTTGGCGCGCGAACTCAGCGCCAATGCCAGCCGATGCGCCGGTAATGAGTGCGGTTTTACCTTGGTAGATCATGTTGATGCTGGCTCCGTCATTTCAAATTCACCCGTTGCGATTAGCTTAGCTCTGCCGCCTAGCTGCACGCCGCCTGATGTGTCAATGCGCAAGAATAACTCGCCATCGCGCCCGATGGCTCGGCCTTGGCGTGCACGCAGTGCGAATGCCAAGGCCGTGCTATCCGCGGGCTGTTTTTGGCGATGCACGAACGCAGCAATCGCGGCGTTGCCGCTGCCGGTGACGGGATCTTCTAAAATGTCGTCTAGCGGCACGAAACAGCGCGATTCCAGGTATGCGCCTTGTGCGTCAACACCAAAGGCAAACACCGCTGCACCTAAGCTACCGCAGGCGGTGTTTGCAGCGGCCAAAGCGCTGGCATTCGGGCGCAGCGCCAAGACATGTTCGGTAGATTCGAGCTGGATTACTGTCCAAATCGGACCGTTATTGATGTTCAATGCGGGCTCGATAAACGCAGCGCTGCCGAGTGCTTGCTGCAATGCAACTTGGTTGGCTGCGCTAATTTCGCTGATGCTTGCTTTTGGGGTTTGTACCCAATAGATCGGGGCCGCTTCGCTGGCAATCCATTCGGACCACACCGGTAAATCACCCGCGCCGCAGTGCTGGATATGTTCCGCTCCGGGTATTAGCTTGGGCAATATTGCGGCGTAGCTGCCCAGCGTTGGGTGACCAGCGAACGGCAGCTCACGTTTGGGCGTGTAGATGCGGGCGCTGTAGCTTTTTCGATCCGCAGCCAGGGTTAGAAAAGTGGACTCGGAAAAGTTTAGCCAATTGGTGATCTTTTGCTGCTTTGCTGTGCTTATCGCATCCACCATGTCGAACACGGCGAGTGGGTTGCCGCTGAGTGGAGCGCTGTTATCGCGTACGAATACGTCGAATAGTTGGTAGGAGAGTTTCATAGGTTTGCGGGATCCAGGTTATTGCGCGGACGATTAAAATTTATACGCAACATGCGTTTTGCAAAAGAGCAAGCCAACAATCGCGCCTTGCAGCACTATCGCTTAGGTCTAGAATTCGCCGACCAGGGGTCGTCTACATGTTCTGGTCGCCAACACATAAATCCCGCAAGTTCAAACAACTTTAATTAGCTAACTTCGAAAAATCAAAGCGAATTGCCGCACTGCCATCACCCGCGTTGGTTTGCCAGCCTAGCCAAACACGCGTTGCTGGAAACTGGCCTTCGAGCGTGTGGACCTGCCCAACCGCAATAGCGCTTTGAGGGCTTATCGAACCTGGTTCCCCGCCTTCGCGGGGATGACGAGATTGAGCAGATCGCTCCAAATCAAAACTATGCGCTGCGTTAAGTGGATCAAGTATTAGCGTCAACTCATTCGAAGTATGAGTTAACTGCGCAGCGAGTTCTGGCTCAGGCGCAGCTTCTAATGCGGCGACCATGAAATCGCCAGTTCCCGAGCGAAGCTTCGCAACTGTCTGGTATTCCTCAGAATTCCAAAACTGTTTGATGCGTTCTAGGCTGGGCCAAATGCTAGTGACGACGCTCACCGGCGCAAAATCAGCGCTGGCCAGTCCACTAATCTTTACGGCAGGTGCCGGTGCAAGTGCCAGATATTTTCCGCCAAACTGCTGATAAACCGGCGGCAGCGCTTGCACATAGGCACCAAACTGTTGCCGATCACGAATGCGCGCGAGCACCAATAAAATGCCCGCGCGCGCTGTGTTTAAACCGTTTGCGCTAGCCTGCGGCGCGCTCATTTACCATCGCGCTGCTCGAAGTACTTAAAGAAATCGCTCTTCGGATCGAGCACCAGCATATTGCCCTGGCTAGCGAAACTCTTTCGATAGGCTTCTAGGCTGCGATGAAAGGCGTAGAACTCTGGATCAGCGCCGTAAGCGGTTGCGTAAATGCCTGCGGCTTTGGCATCACCCTCACCGCGAATCACTTGCGCTTTATTCTCGGCTTCAGCAACCAATACGCTCGCAGTTTTTTCAGCAGTCGCGCGAATCGTGTTGGCCTGCTGCTCGCCGCTAGCACGTAAGCCTTCAGCAACCTGCTTGCGCTCAGACGACATACGCGCAAACACCGAGCCACTGACCTCGGTCGGCAATTCGATGCGCTTAACGCGCACGTCAATAATTTCAATGCCGAGCTTTTCTGCCGAATCAACCGATGCCTCAAGTAAGTCCTTGATCATTTTATTGCGATCACTCGAGACCACCTGCTGCAACGTGCGCTTATTGAACTCATCGCGCAGCCGTTCTTTTACGAACTGCGAAATACGGGCATTCGCTGCGGCTTCATCGCCGCGGGTGGCTTGAAAGTAGGTCGCTACATCCTTAATGCGCCAGCGAATCACCGAGTCAACGATGACGTCCTTTTTTTCGCCGGTAATATAGCGTTCCTGCGGAATTTCATTCGCCAGTACGCGCTTGTCGAACTTGCGTACGTCATGCACGAATGGGATTTTGAAGTGCAGTCCGGGCTCTAAATTCTTGCGATCAATTCGGCCTAAGTTAAGCACTAATGCGGTTTGATCTTCGCGTACTGTAAACATGCATGCGCTGGCCAAAATTAGCGCAATAAAAATAAGCGGAAGCGTTAACGCACGCATCTTAGTTAGCTCCTGAAGGTTGATTGGTGGCACCGGCGGCAGCGCCGGGCGCCGCGCCCTGCATCATGCGATCAAGCGGCAAATACATCATGTTATTGCCATCACCCTGATCGATGAGCACTTTTGGCGTTTTCGCAAGAATTTCTTCAATCGTTTCTAAATACAGCCGACGGCGCATAATTTCCGGTGCAAGTCGGTACTGCACGACCAGCTGCTGGAACCTCGCGGCATCACCTTTAGCGCGCTCTATCAGTACATCGCGATAGCCTTCGGCGCTTTGCAACGCACGCGAGGCTTGACCTTTGGAAATCGGGTCTAAGCGCTTGGCGACCGCGTTGGCTTCGTTGATCAACTGCTGCTCTTCTTCGCGCGCGCGAATGGCATCGTCGAAGGCTTCTTTGACCTCAGCAGGCACGTTTACACCTTGCAAGTTAACCGCAGAAATATTAATCCCGGTCGCGTAGTTCGTGCCTAGTAACTTCTGCATGATGGCGCTGGCTTCGACGGAAATCTCGCCTCTTGATCCAATCAGCACTTGATCGAGCGTTTTCGTGCCGATCACTTCCCGCACAGCAGCCTCACTAACTTGCCCTAAAGTGGTGTCAGGATCACGCACGTTGAAGGCAAACGCTTTGGCATCGCTGACGGTGTATTGCACCGCGAAATCGATGTCGATCAGATTTTCATCTTTGGTCAGCATGCGCACTTTATTGCCGGATGTACGCACCTGAGTCACGTCAATGCGCGCCACAGACTCAATCGGTCTAGGCCAGGTCATTTGCAAGCCGGGTTTTAGTACGCGCTCGAATTTTCCGAAACGCAGCACAACGCCACTTTCGCGCGCGCTAATGATGTGAAAAGAATCGAACACCGCCCAAAGCGCGGCAAAAATCAGAATGATCGGTAAAATTCCAGCGAATGGATTTGACGGCGCATCGCCCGAGCCGCCGCCGTTAGGGCGCGGCGTACGTTTTTTAATGCCGAATGCGTTTTGGATGCTTTCCTTAAGTTTGGTCAGCATTTCTTCCAAATCCGGTGGCCCAGCGGGCGGCTTGTTGCCGCGCCCTGAATTATTCCACGGGTCTTTATCGCCACCGGGTTCGTTCCAAGCCATGTCCAATCCCCATCTTTATTGAATTTGTTGAGCGCGCTTAGCACGCATTTAAAATAGTATTGCGACAAAATCGTACGCTTCAAGGTGCAATAAAACCCTTCGTTTACTCTGCGTCGGTCGACTCGTCGAAATTGTAACCTGAGTCCTGATGATGATCATGTTGGCGTGATGTTTCGAGCCGTTCAGGCAGCAAGCTAGCAATTGCGGCTTTTAGCTCGGCCATGCCCAGCCCGGTGCCTGCTGAAATCCACACACGCGGGCGCTCACCTTGTTCAAACTTCGCCGGTTGGCCTAGCAAGTCAATCTTATTCATGACCAGCAGCTGTGGAATCGCACTCGCGCCAATTTCTTCTAGCACGATATCGACATCCTTCATGCGCTCAGCGCACATTGGATCGGCAGAATCCACCACGTGCAGCAGCAGCTGCGCTTCACGCGCTTCGGTCAACGTCGAGCGAAATGCGGCGACCAGCTCATGCGGTAAATCTTGCACGAATCCGACCGTATCTGCGACGGTAATCGGGCCGTAATCCGGCAATTCAATTCGACGAACGGTGGGGTCTAACGTGGCAAACAGCTGATCGGCGACGTGCACTTGCGATTTCGTCAGCCGATTAAACAGCGTACTTTTACCGGCATTGGTGTAGCCCACGATGGCAATTTGCGCAACGCCGCTGCGATCGCGCGCTTTGCGGCCCTGATCGCGCTTTTTCACCGCAGCATCTAAACGCTCACTGATCACTTGCACGCGCTTGGCGAGCAAGCGCCGATCGGTTTCCAGCTGCGATTCACCCGGCCCGCGATTGCCAATACCGCCGCGCTGACGCTCAAGATGCGACCAGCCGCGCACTAGGCGCGTTGCCATATGTCGCAGCTGAGCCAGCTCGACTTCCAGCTTGCCCTCATGGCTACGCGCGCGCTGAGCGAAGATGTCCAAAATTAAACTAGTTCGATCCACCACGCGGCATTTCAAATGCGCTTCTAAATTACGCTCTTGGATCGAGCTTAGGCTGCGGTTGATCAGCACCACCTGGTAGTTTTCTTGCTCGACCAGCGCTTTAACTTCTTCAACCTTGCCGGTGCCGATGAAAAAGCGCGGGTTTGGATTATCCGAGCGCGCCCAAAGCTCAACGCCGACTTCGGCTCCGGCGGTTTTCGCGAGCTCCAGAAATTCCTGTGCGCTTTCCAACTCACCGCGCGCACGGCGCAGGTGAATCACCAGCGCTTTTTCGCCGCCTTTTTTTCGATCAAACATAGCGAGTTAACCGGCCCCAGCCGAATAATGCAGCATTAAAAGCAACGCCAGCGAGCAATTCGCAAAACTTCTGCGAAGTTTCAATCATCCGCTTCGCTAGCAACCTCGACCATGCCATGGCCGTGATCGCCAGGCACGATTTTGACGTTTCTAGCCGGCACCACGGTCGAAATGGCATGCTTGTAAACCATCTGGCTGACGGTATTTTTCAGCAAAATGACAAACTGATCGAAGGATTCGACCTGGCCCTGCAGCTTAATACCGCTGACCAAATAAATAGACACCGGCACACGCTCTCGGCGCAACGCATTCAAAAATGGGTCTTGCAGGGATTGACCTCTGGACATATTGAACCTCCTGGATTCATTTTTATTGTTTTAGGTTCGTCAGTGAGCATAACACCAATTCCGCTTGTAAAAAGCGTGAGGGATTGGGTTGCAAGCGAACATAGCTGACGTTTTTTGCTGATTAAAGAAGCCAATCGAATCGCTTAATTGGGGTCGGCCTAGCGCCACTTTTAATCGAACCGCGATTTGAAAATCTACAGCTGAAAAGTAATGCCATAAGACATCGAAGCTGGAATCACCCGTGATCGGCACCGCTGAGTTTGAGCTCCAGCGCGTCGCCCAGCTCAGCTAATTCATTGACTACGCGGGTCAATTCAGCCGAATCAAGCCCTGGATAGGGCCTGTTCTCACACAAATGCAGCCACTCTTTACCGCCCAGCTCGCCAATCGCTAAAAAACCGACGCGCTGCGCCCAATTGAATCGTAAACAGCGTTCCGAATTAACACGGCTCATTTTGCAAATCGGGGTGCTGATGCGCAACATCGGCTGCTGATTTTCGCGCTCAAGCTCGGCCAAGAATAGGCTTTGGCGGCGCGCACCGATGGGCACTTCGATGCTGAGCAGATAGGGCTCGCTGTCGTTCAAATTGTAGTGTTTTGCGCTCCAGGCTCTGATGTCTTCGAAGTTATTCATAGGATCCTTTATTGGCAATTTTGTGGAAGTGTCAGAGCAATGTTCGTCAGTAATAAACTCGCGCTAAACGTTGGCTTCAAAGCGATTTGCATCGCGATTTTTGCGAACTTTCATTGGATCCCAAATGCGGCCGTTCATTGAAATATAGACGCCTGCAGGCAGCGTTTGCACCGCGCCAACTGCCACGCCGATATTGAATACCGCATCCGAGCCCTGAAAGCGCGCCGGGTTCAACGCGCCGGTCAACACAATAGTTTTACCGGCAATGCCCTGCAAGCGCTGCGCCGTTTGCACCATGGTGTCGGTGCCATGCGTGACCAACACATATTGGGCGGCCTGCGCTTCGATTGTCGCGCGGATTAAATCGCGATCCGAATCGGTGATGTGTAGGCTGTCTTTACGCATCAGCGCAATCACGTCAAAGCGAAAAGTCGCGCCAATCGCCGTTAGTATTTTGCCGATTTCTGGCTCGCCGATTTGAAAGCTCGACAAATCATCAAAGTAGATTTTATCGATCGTACCGCCGGTGGTGACGATGCAAAGCTGATCCATCTGTAAACCTCATAAACGCTCAATCGGCACTATACGGGATTTGCACGTGCCACACATGCCGCGCTTTTGCCGATTTTAAGGCGAAAAAAAACGGGGCACTGCCCCGTTTTTCGACTGATTTTTAACCGCTTCTGTCTAGAAAAAGCCAAACGTGCTGCTAATCGTGAAAACGACTCGGCTATCTGACAATCCAGCAAACAATTCTTCTGCGCCCTTGTTGGTGTGGATGTAGTTAAACGCCACGCTGAGCGGGCCAAAACTGCGGGATACGCCAATGTTGTGGTCAGTAATGCTGATACTTCGGCCGCCTGCGCGATCAATATCGTAATAACCCACCGCCGCTGACAAATTATATTCTTCGGCGATTGTGTAGCCATAGGCTAGGTTGTAATAGATGCCGTCTTCGTCAAAGTTGAGGAAGTTGTCGGAATAGCCGAGCGTTCCCGTCAAGCCCATGAAACCGATTTTACCGATCAGCTCGTTGTACTCCAGCTGGCCTGGATTGTCGGTCAAATAGTTGTAGCGCACGAACTGCACGTCAGCGGATACTGCTTCGGTCAAATCACCGCGCCAGCCAATTATGGTGTCGAGCTCATATGTGGCTGAATCTGCAGGTGCGAAGTCCACGTTTGATGCCCAAAGCCCGGCGTAGAGCCCAGCTGGCAGCGCGGCTTCAAAGCCAATTTGCAGCGCGGGGTCTTCGTTGGTCTGCGTAATGCCGCGAAAGCGATAGTCACTGGTAAAAGCTAAGCTGCCGGAAATCAGGTTGGATTCTTCTTCCACCGGCGCTTCGTCTTGGGCACAAACAGGCAGCGCAAACATCGTTAGGAGTGCCAGCGCAAGGCATTTCAAAGGGGCGTTGATCAATGCAGAATTTTTCATGTGGGATCTCCGTAATGTTAAAAGTGCTTAATAATTGGACGACGTTGGATGATTACACGATTTTTTAGCGAAACAACAGTGCAACTCAAAACATTTGTATTGTTAACGTTGCTAATAGATTTTCTACACTAGCGCGCTAACGCAATTCCCAAAACGCGCATGTGCGCCTCGCAAAGATTTGGATTTTCACTATGAATAAATTCGTATTTTGGTTTATCACGCTGATAATTGTGTTGTTCACAGGCTACATGCTTCCGTGGGGACAAAATTATTTGGCCAATCCAATTACTTCGGCGGTGGCGTGGGTTTCCGCGCAAATCATGCATCTATTCGATCCTGCGGTAGTTTCGCAGGGCATTATGCTGATGAATCCTGAGCGCAACTGGGCTATTCAAGTTGTGGCTGGCTGCAATGGCATGGAGGCGGTCATTATTTTATTTGCTTCGATTTTCTCCTTCCCTGCGACATTCAAACAAAAGCTAGCTGGATTCGTTGCCGGATTTTTTGCCATTCACGCACTCAATGTGGTTCGCATCATCAGCTTGTTTTACATGGGCATGTGGGACAAAACCTGGTTTGACTGGTTTCACTTATTTATCTGGCAGGCGCTGATTATTCTAGACGCGCTGGTCGTGTTTTTGCTCTGGCTACGCTGGATTGGTAAAGACAAACGCGAAGCTGCACGCATTAAGAATTTGCCAGTCGGTGCCTGAGTCTACTGCTCGCAACATATTGATTGCTGGCGCAGGCGCCTTAGGCCAAGCGATTGCGCAGGCATTGCCGCGCAGCAACCCGATAAGTTTGGTGCGCAGGGGCGCTGCGGTTCCCACGCCATCATCAAACATCCAGTGGATTCAAGGCGATTTGCTTGATCCTGGAAGTTTTGCAGCGGCTATTGCCAAGCCGGATATCGTGGTTTTTAGCGCCAGCCCGGATAGCCGAACCGCCGCAAACTATCGCAGCGTTTATATCGATGCGCTCAGCGCGATGCTGCAAGCTTTTCCCAACGCACGCTTCTTGTTGTGCAGCAGTACGGCGGTATATCCGATTGCGCATTGGCAGCAAGCCGAGCATTTGCCGGAGCTGCTGGATGAGCTGTCCAAGCCCCAGCCCGATGATTTCAATGGCCAGATATTACTGGACGCCGAAAATCTGCTGCGACCGGGCGATACTGTGCTTCGCCTGGGCGGCATTTATGGCCCAGGCCGCAACTATTTGCTGAAGCTTGCGCTTGCAGGTCAACCGGTCCTGCGCGAACCAGGGTTGTTTAGTAATCGCATACATATCAGTGATGCCGCGCGTGTGATTGCCAAGCTGGTGGCGCTAGACCACGCACCGGCTATCGTCAACCTGATTGACCACGCGCCGTGCCCGCAATTTGAAGTGCTAGATTATTTATGTGCGCAGCGAAAGCTTCCGGCACTGCCCGCGCGCGCGCCGGTACCGGGTGAAAGCATCGGCAAGCGAATCGTGAGCCGCTTTCATACAGAAGCTTGGTTTGCGCTGGAATACCCGAGCTATGTTGCGGGTTACCAACAATAAGCTCGGCTAAATTCGAGCAATCGCTCAAATTTTTCTGCAATCCACAAGCGGTTTTTTTGCAATACGGCAGAACACCAAATCTTTAATCTTCCCTGGTCGCAACTTGAAACGCATCTGCGTTTGAACTCAACTCGTTCTGGGAGGAACACATGAAAGCACTTTCAACGCTATTTTTAGCATTAACACTCAGCGGCATTGCCGCCGCCGCACAGCCAGTCAGCACCGCACAAATCAATGCAGGTGCAAGGATTCAGGCCGATCAGGTCGACTACAACCAGCTCGATCATGGCGTTTACTTCTTTGGCAACAACCGCGAGGCGCAAAAATTCGTGCCGGGCCAAGCCAACGCTTATTTTGATCGCAGCAAAAAAACCATGATCTACTTTCACGGCTGGCAAAAAGACAGCGCGCGCAACAGCCGCCGCGAAACATTTGACCGCAGCCAGGCCAATGCGCCGTTTGATTTGACTGCCGCGTGGCGAAACAACGGCTGGAACGTCGGCATTTGCTACTGGAATCAGTTCGCTGACGAGCAAGAAGTGAAAGACGCAGAAGCCAAAGTGTGGAGCGCCGCTGGCCCGAAAGCGATGCGCTGGGCGAAAAAGGACGGCACTTATGGCGTTGGCCCAAACATCAGCGCAGGCACGCTGTGCGCAAACGCGATCGCCGCGGCACTAGGCAATTTCACCGGTTCACAGCTGCGCTTAACCGGCCACAGCCTGGGTTCGCAGATGGCAATTAACGTGGCGCAGCAGCTATCCGACAAAGTAGACGCCTTTCAATTACCGATTGCCGCAAGGCCTGCCCGCGTTGCCCTGCTTGATCCGGCATTTTTGAAAGATGCACGGCCTTATTTAGCCAATCGTTGGACTGGCGAAGTGGCGCGCGCGATTGTGGCGAATTTGAAAGCCAACAAGAACATGATTTTTGAATCGTTCCGCAGCTCAGGCTCTACCAGTAACGGCTTTATTGGCGATGCGAACTATGACTTACTGAAAATGACTGCATTCACTGAATTGGTGTCTAGCTATTATCAGCCCTGGCAGTTCGGTGAGAAACACGAAATGGCCGTTTGGTGGTATTTCTGGTCAATGGCTTACACGCCTGGCCCATTGATCAACCACGCTACACCGGTTCACCCTGCTAGCTCAGTGGCAAGAGCACCGTCGGCAGCGACGGAAGATTATCGAGTTCGCTCACAGATGAACTCCGGCTTGAAAACGCTGCATTCGGCGGGCAAAGGCTCGAAAACACCGCAAGATGATACGTTTGATTTTGCCAATAAGTAGTTGATCGATTCGTTGAACACAAAAAAGCCGGGCATTGCTCGGCTTTTCTGTGTTTGGAATTGGTGCAGCGCTCGCTACTTTTGCGCTATTGATGATTGACCCAATCCTCAAGCCGTAATCCAGGCATTTTTCCAAAGTGTTTTAGGTTGTGGCTGATCAAGGTCACATCTAGCGCTATTGCATGCGCGGCGATCATGGTGTCAAAGCCGCCAATCGGCAAGCCGGATTTTTGCAGCTTTGCGCGAATGGACGCATGAATGTCCGCGCAGCTCAGCGTCCAGGGCAGGCATTTAAATTGAGCTAAAAAACCACTGACCAAGCGATCAAGCTTGCCCGATCGTTTAAGTTCTACCCCGAAGCGAAGCTCAGCGCGGGTAATCACGGATATCCCAATTTCACTGATTGGCAGTGCAAGCGCACGCTGCCGAACTTCAGGAAATCGTCCGTCTATCAAATAACTACAGGTGTCGGTATCCAGCAAATAGCGCACGATTAGCGGAACGCATCGAAGAGGTTGCCATCAGTTGTTGGCAGGTCAACGCGCTCGATTTCCAATTCACCAGGCTCAGCTTCGGCGTTTAGTTGATCGCACAGCGCAAAAAAGCCGAGCAACGCTTTAGGCTGTTGGACGGCGATTCTTGCGCTCAGCGCCTCAATAGCGATGTCTTGGATGCTTCGCGCCTCGTTAACGCTGGCAAGTTTTAGCGCTTTATGCAGATGCGTCGGAACTCTTAATGTGAGTTGAGTTTGGTTCATGGATTGCTCCTCAGATTCCCTCCAAGTCTAGCTGTCAAGCTATCACGCTGTCAAAATGTCAAATTAAACTTTTGGCCGTTTATTCGATGCCATTGAGTCTCGGCAATTCCCTATCGTCATTCCCATCAGCGCAGGCGGGAACCCAGTTTCGCCGAGTTTTCAGCGTGCTTGTTGGCGTAAATACACGCAGTTTTCGGTGTAATTTTAACGCTGGCGAATTTTTGACACCTGTACTTGGTTCCCGCCTGCGCGGGAATGAAAATGAGGCGAGTGTTTCGACTTGGAAAAGCACTAGCACGTTGTAATAAAACAACCTACATGCAACCCAACAATTTTTGCGGTAATTTTCCTCACACTCGTGCAAGATCACATAGCAGGCGCGGACACTCGCCAAACCCTCGTGCAGCGCCATTTTGTCAGCAATTTTCAGTCAACATTATTCAGTCAAAAGGAAACCCCGTTATGGCAGACCCCATCATTACCGCCCCAGCGGGCGGCGAAAAGATTCAGATCGTCGATGGCAAGCTGATTGTTCCCGCCAATCCGATCATTCCGTACATTGAAGGCGACGGCACCGGCCGTGATATTTGGCGCGCTAGTGTGCGGGTATTCGATGCGGCGGTAGAAAAATGCTACGGCGGCAAGCGCAAAATCCACTGGTTGGAAGTGTATGCCGGTGAAAAAAGCAATGTGCAGTTCCAAACTTGGCTGCCAGAATCCACCGTGCAGGCCTGCCGTGACTACTTAGTCAGCATCAAAGGCCCGCTCACTACGCCGATTGGCGGCGGCATACGTTCGCTCAACGTGGCGCTGCGGCAAATGCTGGATTTATACGTCTGCTTGCGCCCAGTGCGCTGGTTTAAAGGCGTGCCTAGCCCGGTGAAACACCCGGAAAAAGTCGAAATGGTCATCTTCCGGGAAAATTGTGAGGACATCTACGCCGGTATCGAGTTCGAAGCCGGTAGCGAGTCAAACAAGAAGTTTTTGGCCTTGCTGAAAGAACACTTCCCGAAAGAGTTCGGAAAAATCCGCTTCCCTGATAGCTCGGGTATTGGCATCAAGCCGGTTAGTAAAGATGGCTCAGAGCGCCTGATTCGCTCGGCGATTGAGTACGCCATCGCGAACAAACGTAAGAGCGTCACGATCGTGCACAAGGGCAATATCATGAAGTACACCGAGGGCGCGTTCCGCAATTGGGGCTACCAGCTAGCGGAGCGCGATTTCGGCGCGCATGTGTACACCTGGGATCAGTGGGAGCGCACCAAAGCGGCGGGCGGTGAAGCTGCCGCCAACGCAGAGCAAAAGGCGGCGATTGCTGCGGGCAAAATCATTATCAAAGATGCGATTGCTGACATTACCCTGCAACAGGTTTTGACCCGTCCAGAAGAGTTCGACGTGATTGCAACATTGAATTTGAACGGCGATTATTTATCCGACGCGCTCGCCGCGCAGGTTGGCGGCATTGGCATTGCACCGGGTGGCAACATCAATTACATGACGGGTCATGCAGTGTTTGAAGCCACGCACGGCACCGCACCAAAATATGCCGATCTGGATAAAGTAAACCCAGGCTCATTAGTACTGTCAGGCGAGATGATGCTGCGCTACATGGGCTGGACGGAAGCTGCCGATGCGATCATCAAAGCGATGGACGTAGCGATAGGTAAAAAGGCCGTGACTTACGATTTCGCTAGGCTCATGGAAGGCGCGCGCGAAATCAAATGCTCTGAATTTGCTGACGAGCTGATTAAAGCGATGTAGCGCGGCAACCGCAGTGAGAGGATCACAGCGGTCCACAGCTGATAGCTAAGATGGCCGAACTAACGCCTGAGCTCGCCTATTTTGCCGCATTGGATGCGGAATTGGTTGCGGCAGTCAAGGATGTAAAACTGCTGTCGGTGTTGTCCTGGCCGATGTCAACGCAGGCCAAGTTTGTCGCCGATTGGCAAAGGCGGCACGTACAGATGCCGCAGGTTAGCTATCGCAGTTTTGACTACCAAGCCAAGCGTTTAGCGCTGGAAAGTATTATTGCGCGCGCCGGCATCGAGCACCCGGTCGGCAATTATTTGACCCGAACCGCGCAAAGTTGGATTTACGCCACGCTGCTGTTAGAAAACGCGGGTACCAGCGAGATGTGCGGCTATTCCATCCAGCTGTTTGGCAAGCCGGGTGACACCATCGCCGGCAGTGAAGTTCACAATATTGACGCGGCGAAACACTTCATTGTGGCTGCGCGCGAAATCATGCAGAGCAATCAGCTGGCCGAGCCGGATTACTGTTTGTCAGCAGAAACTATGCGGGAAGAAATTCAGGCCGAGCTAGATAGGTTCTTCACCAATCACAAAATCCGCGTCACCGTCGATGAAGAACTGGCCGCGAAAGCCGCCGCAGGCCCGACTCGGATTCGCCTGCGCGCGCGCACCAGTTTTACCGAATACGATCGCATGCAGCTGCTGCAACACGAAGCTTTTGTGCATTCGCTGACCGCGCTAAACGGCCGCGAGCAGCCTTATCTCAAAAGCCTGGGCTATAGCTCACCGCGCATTACCGCGACGCAAGAAGGCTTGGCAGTATTCGCCGAATTAGTGACCGGATCGATTGATCTGGGCCGCATGAATCGGATAAGCCAACGAATTATTGGTATCGATTTGGCGCTCAAAGGCGCGGATTTTATTGACGTGTTTCGGTTTTTCCTGGATGAAGGACAGTCCGAAAACGAAAGTTTTACCTCGGCTATGCGGGTGTTTCGCGGCGCACCGCTGAGTGGCGGCCACGCCTTTACCAAAGACACCGTCTATCTGCACGGACTATTATCAGTGCACACGTTTTTCCGCTGGGTGTTTAAACAAAATCGTTTGCCACTCACGCGGCACCTTTTTGCTGGCAAAATGACCCTGCAAGATGTGCTGGCGCTAGAGCCCTTTTATGAATCAGGTTTCATCAGCCCGCCGCTGTATTTGCCGACTTGGGTGCAGCGCAGCAACGCCTTGGCGGGCTATTTGTCATTTTCGCTGTTCGCCAACAAAATTCGGCTGGATCAAATTGAGCCGGACGATCTGCGCCTTGGCGTATGATCGCCAGCTTAATTTATTGATTGGGAATTGCCATTGTTCTGGCGCGCGACTGCTGTTTTACTGCTGACCTTAAACGTGGCTGCACTCGGCTATGGCTACTTTAATCCAGCGCCGCCGATTCAGCCGCGCGCGAAGGTAGAGGCCGACACGCCGAGCTTGACGTTGCTATCCGAACGCGGCGACACCGCTATGGCCGCGCTTGCTTCCAGCAACAGTGTACGCGCGAGTCAAGCGGTGGCAGCCACTGCAACGCCAAGCGAAAACGCCAGCACGGCCATCGGCGCTCGCTGTTTGCGCCTGGGCCCGTTTAACGATGCCGAAGCCGCCGAGCGCGCGCTCAGCAGTACGCAAGCGTTCGTCGAACAAGTGCAGGTCAAGCAAGACAGCGTTCGGCAAACGCGCGGCTATTGGGTCTATTTAACTCCAGAATCCAATCGAGAAACCTCACTCAAAACCGCACGTCAGCTTTCGGCGGCCAACATTCGGGATTATTACGTTGTGACGGCGGGGGAAAATGAAAACGCGATATCTTTGGGCATGTTTAAAGATGCGATCAACGCCGACAAGCGCATCGCGCAGATTGCCGCTTTAGGCTTTTTTCCGAAGCGTGCTGAGCGCTATGATGAAAAAACTCGCTATTTTATCGAATTTAGCCCGCGCGAAAATGCCGCCAGTCCAGCTGCGTTTGATGCCAAATGGCTGCAGCAGCAAAACTTGCCGCTCGGGGTAACCGCCTCGGAATTTCGCTGCAAAAGCTGATAGCGCATGCGTTTATTACACACCGCTGATTGGCAGCTAGGCCGCCGTTTCGGGCAGTTCGCCAGTGAACCGGCGGCGATTTTAGCCGACGCAAGATTCAGCACGATCACTGCGATCAATCAGCTGGCACTGGAAAAATCGGTCGATGTGATTTTGGTGGCGGGCGATGTGTTTGACAGCAATCAGCTGAGCGATGCGGATATTTTGCGCGGCTTTAGTTTGATTTGCGAAAGCCCCTGCGAGATTGTACTGCTGCCAGGTAATCATGACGCCGACTGCGCTGGCAGCGTGTGGGAACGCATTGTGCGTGAGCGCAAAGTGCCCGCAAATGTACACATCGTCCGCGCAGGTAAATCAGACGCGCTGGTACTATTGAATGGCGCTCTGGCTGTACTGAGTGCGCCCTTAGGCCAGGTTCGCGCGGATATTGATCACCTCAGTCTATTTGCCCGCCAGCGTACCGCGCAATCACTGGCTAGCGATTGCATCGTAGTCGGGCTTGCGCATGGTTCGGTGCAAGGCAAGCTGCCGCCCGGCGCGGAGGTGAATAATCCAATTGCTGCTGATTTGGCGAGCTTGGCAAAGCTTGATTATCTAGGCTTGGGCGATTGGCACGGCTACTTAACTATCGACAGTAAAACTTGCTACAGCGGCACGCCTGAGCCGGATCGTTTTCGCAACAATACTAAAGGCCAGGTTCTGCTAGTGGACGTGCAAGCCGGTATGAATCCGCACATCAGCCCGATCAACGTTGCGCAGTTTGACTGGCTAGAGTTACCACTGATTGCCAGCGGTAGCGATACCGCAGCCAGTTTGATGGCGAAAATATTCGAAGGCATAGCAAAGCAGACCAGCGCCAACACGGCTGAGCAATTGCGCAAACTGGTGCTGCGGCTCAAGCTAAGTGGCACGTTGAGCTTGCCTGCGCGCATTGAATTTGAGCGCGGATTAGCAGAGCTGCGCGCGCAAATTCGGCAGCTTTCCTATCTAGAAACTGCACTCCGCACTTCACTTGAGCCGGCCAGCTATGCCACGCTTATTTCGCAATTCGCCGATGCCAGCTATGTGCAAAATGTCGCCCGCACCCTGTTTGATGAATTGGCCGATCCTGATCCAGCGCTCGCGATGCGGGCCAGTGATGCGCTGGTTTATTTGCATCAGCTAAGCCAGCAAACTTAGCGCATGCAGCTGCATCAACTCAAGCTAAGCAGCTTCAAAAAATTCAACGAACTGACGCTGGAGTTTGGGCGCAACACTGCGCGCGTTGGCCAGCTAGTTTTGATCTCTGGCGTGAATGAGTCCGGCAAAAGTACGCTCAGCGATGCGTTGCGCTTTGCCTTAGTTGGCACTAGCCGATCCGGGGCAAGCGCCAGCAAGCTGCGACCGCAAGCCTACCCGCAAGCCACGCCGGAGCTAGCGCTGCAATTTAGCCACGACGGCACCGAATACGCGGTGCGGCGAAAGCTGGGCGAGCGCGGGGAAACCTCGCTAGTTGCGGGTGTGGGTGGCATAGAGCGTATGTCGAGTAACGATAGCGCGGAGTGGACCTTACAGCAGTTTTTTGCCGGCACCAAAACGCCGCGCAAAGCGAGTGTTAACGGCCTGCCGCAGGCACTGTGGATGAGCCAAGGCGAGTTCGCCACCCCGATTCTAGATGGCAGCGCGGATTCCACACTGCGCGATGCATTGAGCGCTGCACTCGGGCAAATGCTGGGCAAAGCGGAACGCTGGCGCCAGCAAATCCAGCATGAGCTAGGCGACATGGAAGGCGCGCGCGGGCCTATCGGCGATTATCGCAAGCTGCTCGCGAATCGCTTTGAGTTAAATCAGGCGCATCAAAAAGCCAGAGCGCGCCTCGCAGATTTTTCAAAGCTGCAAGTTGACTACGCTGCGCTAACGCTGCTGCTACAAAACGATGCTGAGCTCAATTCACTGAACCAGCAACAAGCAGGAATTGATGCGCGGCGGCTACAGATTCAAGGGTTAGAGCGACAGCGGCTACTGCATGAGCGCGCGCGCGCCGAGCAAAGCAGCCTGCAAGCACAGCAGCAATCGCAAATTAATAAGCTAGCTAAGCTTGAATCCGATCAAGCTGCCCTGCTTGCCAATCGGCAACAGCTTGCCCTGTTAGCCCAAACGATAGCTGATCAAAGTAGCGAACAAGCGCAACTGGCGGCGCAAAAATCCGAATTCGAGTTAGCGGTTCGCCGCTTAGAGCAAGCGCAAAAAGTGGCGGTTGCGCAGGCCACTCTCGCCGATTGGCAGCAGCTAGATGCGATCTACCAGCGCGCCATTGCCCAGCGCCGACGCGATACGCCAGCGCTGGCCGAAGCAAGAGCCCAACTACGCCTGCATTTGGACGCGCTCAAGCTGCTCGAGCAAGAAATTTCGCTGTGTGCGCAGCTTGCGGGTTTCAACCTGCAACTTTCGCTTGCGAGTACCGGTTGGCAGTTAGAACGCGCTGGCAAATCTGAAAGCCTCGATGCGGATGCCGCGCAGGCGGGCAAGCTGACACTCGCATCGCAAGGCGAAGCGCTGCGCCTGCTGGCCCCGGATGGCTCAAGTATTTACATAGAAACGCGCCAAGTACAGGCCGTCCAATCGGCGCAAGCTTTGCGAATCAAGCGAAAAGCATTGCTCACTGACATCGCCCAGCAAGCAAGCTTGCTCAGCTTCCCCAGCACGCCCACCGAAGCGCTGGCCGCGCTAGAACAAGACACGCAGCTGCGCGCTGAAGCCAACGCCGTACGCGATGAAGCGCGTCGCGCGGCAGGGCCGCTGCAAATCCGGCTTGGCCTGCGTACATCGCCAACCCCCAGTGAAGTCAAACAGGCGCTAGCTGATGCTGAAGTCGCGCTCGCTCAGCAACTTAGCGCGGCAAAGGCTGATCCAGATGCAAGTTTGCAAACACACACGCAGCGCGAGTCAGCGCTCAGCCAGCAGCGCGCCTTACTTTCGCAAGTGCAAACTAAGCTGACCCAATCTATTGAGCGTGCACGCTATCAGCATGCGCGCGAACTAGAGCTTCAGCAGCAGGCAGGGGCGTTGATAGTCGACCCATCGGCGATCACGCAAGCGAAGGCGGCGCTGGCCGAAATTGACGAGCAATTGCGCGCTGTGCAAGCGCGAATAAGCTTAAGTGAAGCCGACGCGCAAAGCTTTGAAGCGCAGCAACTTGAGCTGGAAAGTGCAATTTTGCGGCATCGCCAAGGCACCCAGCAGCACAATGCGCTAAGCGCAAAAAAACAAGAGCTGTTAGGCCAGCTGCGCGGCGTTGGCCAGCAAGAATTGCATCAGCAAGAAGCCGAGCTCGCTAGCCAGCTTAGTGAAGCGAGCGCGCTGGCTGATTCGCAAACGCGCCGGTTTGAGGCGCTCAAACATCTGCTGAATTTATGCAACGCCGAAAAAGCCGCGTTTGAAGCGCGCATTGCGGAGCCGCTTTACGCCAAGCTGGCGCCCTATTTAACTGAGCTATTTGGCGCTGACGCTGAGCTCATCTTGAATCAGCAGCTACAGCCTGAGCGGCTAGCGAGAGCGGGCGGTGAATTTAACCCCAGCGATCTGAGCCTGGGCACGCGTGAGCAGCTCGCCGTGCTAGTGCGAATTGCTTATGCCGACGTGCTGGCCGATGCGGGCTACCCGACGCTTTTAATCCTGGATGATGTGCTGAATTTTAGTGACAGCCAGCGCCGCAATAATCTGATGCGCGTGCTTGAAATGGCGGCCGTGCGCCATTGCATCGTATTGCTGAGCTGCAATCCAGAACATTGGCGCAGTCTGCAAGCGGATCAACACATTGAGCTGGCGAACGGCTCAGCGCACGCTGATAGTAATGGCGCTGCTTCACTTCGAAGCCCTATCCGTGCACACATTCAAAGGCCGATAGCGCTCGCCATTGATTCGGCGCAAAACGTGCGGGACTTGGAGCCCGAGCCCGAGCCCGAGTCTGGGCCCGAGCCCGAGTCTGGGCCCGAGCCTGGGCCGATAGTCGAACCCGAACCCGAATCGGTGTTGGCAATTGAGGCTGAGCCCGCGCATGAAGCAGAGCCAGAGCCAGAATCAGAGCCAGAATCAGAGCCAGAATCAGCGTCTGGGGAATCATGGTTCGATAAGCTCAGCACGAACGAACCTAACTTAGCGCTACCATTCATCGAGCCGCACTTTTCCGGCCCGCAAAATCTAATCATCGTACACGGGCAAAAGCTCGAAGCCTTGGCGTTGGCGCTATGGGCGCGCGTCGAGGAATTTCGACGAACGAACCCAGCGCAGATATTGCGCCCACTGTGCGTGATCGTCGGGCATACCGGCATGGCACGCTGGCTCAAATATGATTTGGCCAAGCGCACCGGCATTGCCGCCAATATTGAATTTTTGCTGCCGAGCGAATGGGTCGAGCGCTCCTTGACGCTACAGCGCGCGGATGCTGAGCAAACTAAGCAATTTCATACCGATAGCCTGCGCATGGCTATCTACGAGCTACTTAAAAACCCCGAGCGTTTCACCCTCGCGCCAGCGTTGGTAGCCGATCCGCGCAATCGCTTTTCCTTGGCTGAAACGCTCGCCGTGCGCTTTACCCAATACTTGGTGTATCGCAGCGATTGGCTGCTGGCGCTGGAATCTGGCGCGCCGCTGCGGCAGGCTCGAACTAGCGCAACATCCGCCGCTGGAGCGCCTGCTGAGCATTTTGCTAGCTCATGGCAGGCTAAGCTTTGGTTGGCGCTCGTTGAAAAGTTAGGGCCGCAGCACCGGGCTAGACGTCGGCAGGCTTTACTGACGAGCCTTAGCGAATCTTGCACCGAAACGCGTGCGCCCCTGTTTTGCTTCGGGCTCAATCAGCTAGCACCGGATGATCTCATGCTGCTGCGCGCTTATTCCAGCGCCTGCCCGGTGGTGATCTTTTTCCCGAATCCGTGTCAAGAATACTGGGCTGACTTGCAAACTCGCCCTAAATTTCAGCACGCGTTTAAAGATGCGGCCCAGCTGGAGAACGATTTCGGGCTTGAGCTGGGGCACCCGCTGTTGAGCCAGCTCGGCAAACACGGGCAAATGCTGTTTACCCAGCTTAGTGATTGCACCGATCAGTTTTTTGAGATTGACTTGGATTTGCCCGAACAAGCTAGCGCGCTCGCGGCATTGCAACTAGGGATTAACGAGCTTGCACCCGCGCAAAAAAGCGCCGCGAATATCTGCGAAAGCGTGCAAATTTTAGCGGCCGATAGTGCGCTCAGTGAGCTTGAAGCGATCGCTGCGCGTCTGCACCAGTGCTTTCAATCCGATGATAGTTTAGCGCTGGAAGACGTGGTGATCATGGCGCCGAATGTATCGCGCTATGCGCCGCTGCTGGCGCATGTTTTCGCGCAGCAGTTGCGGGCTGATGGCAGCGAGCTGCGGCCCGCCATTGCTTACAGCGTGCTTGATTCCAATCCGCTACAGCAGCCGGAGCTGCAGCGTTTGCTCATGATATTGCAACTGCCAAGCCAAGCCATTAGCCGCGCAAGCTTGCTGCAATGTTTGGCGCTGCCCGAGCTCATGCAGCGCTTTATGCTGGATGAAGCTTTGGTAGCGCAGATGCAAGCTTGCCTGGAAAAAGGCTACTTCGAATCTGCGCTAAGCGCCAAAGACTGGGCCGATCAGCTTGCCATCAACGTCAATGAACACAGCACACTGTCCATCAATACGCTGGATCAAGCGCTGGCCAGATTGTGGCTAGGCTACTGGAGTGGTCGAGATGGCCAAGCCATCGCCGGGCAATATCCAGTGGCAGAGCTTGACAGCGCCGCCTTCGAAGCGCTTAGTAAGCTAAGCACTATTTGCGCAGAACTTAAATTATTCGTCAGCAGCAGCCGCTTTGATCGAACGCCGAGCGAATGGGCCAGCTGGCTGAGTGAGCGCATTGACGCACTTTTGGATTTTTCCGCCGATTTAAATGATAGTACTACGCTCGCTGGCCGCACTTTGCTGATGGCCGCGCTGGACGTTTTTGTTGTGCGCACCGATTCGCTTAACTTGAGCCCGCTGCCTTACGCCGTTCTTTTAGCTGAGCTTGAGCGCGCGCTATCGTCTAGCCACTGGCCGATTGCCCGTATGCAGCCGCAGCTCGAACAAGGCGGCGTAGTGTGCTGCGGTATGGTGCCGATGCGCACGCTGCCGTATAAAGTCGTGTGCGTGCTGGGGCTGCAGCAGGGTGAGTTTCCGCGCCAACAAATGCCTGATAGCAGCGATTGGCTGCGCAAACCCGGGCTGATGCGCCTGGGGGATCGCCATACCGGTGCGGAAGATAATTACTTGCTGTTAGAAGCGCTGCTCGCCGCGCGCAGCAAGCTGTTCCTGAGCTATGTCGCCATTGATGCCAACACTGGCGAGCTGGGCGAGCCTTGCGCCGCGCTGGCAGCGGTGATTGGCCAACTAAACACTATGCAAAAGCCCGGCGAGCCGGAGTTTTGCTTAGCTGCCAGCATGCCAGCTGGCATGCTGGCATTCCAGCACATCGAAAAACCGCTCGCGCTGGAGCTTGCGCATGGCGAAGCGCAAAATTACCGCTCGGGTTTGGCAACTTTGGATGCGGCAAATTCAAAGGTAGCGATAAGCATCGACTCACTCATCGCGTTCTGGAAAAATCCAACGCGCTACTTCTTGAATACCGTATTGCAAGCCGCGCCGCGTTTTGAAAGTTTGGAACCCGAAGATGACTTAAGCACACGCGTGGCACCGAACGAATTCCTTGAAACCGCATTGGTGCAATACGCGCTCAAGCACGGCTGGCAAGCTCGCCCAAGCTGGCTCATGCGAAGCGGAAAAATCCGCTTTGATGCCATTGGCGAGGCGCAACTGCAGCACGCCAGCTCCGCCGCACTAAAAACCTGGCAAGCAATCGAACTGGCAATGCGTGAATTACTAGGTGCAGCGCCAACTAGCGTACTCGCGCGCTGCAATATCGCGTTGGATGTTGATGAATCCGTGCAGCTGCATGGCGTAATCGGTGCGGTTTATGGCGAGCAAGCGCGGCTATTGCAGCTCAATGGCCGGGGTGCCAATGCGCTGGATGCGATTGCGCTGCAAATTAAGTTAGCCTGCTTACAATTGCAATGCCCAGATACACAGTGGCGCGGCGCTTTGCCGAATCATGGCACTTTGCAGCAATTCATTTCAGCGCCGCAGGATCCGTCAGCGTTTTTAAGCGAAGCTATCGCAGGCATGCGCAGCGCACTGCGCGCGCCACTGTTATTTTGGCCAAGGCTGGCTTTGGTACACGCGCAAAAGCAGCTAAGGCAAGCAGGGCCTATCGGTCCAAAAGTGCTGCTCGGCCTGCTCGGTAACAACTACGAATTTGAGTTTAACGCAGGCGATAATCAGTTGCTGATGCGCGCGCTTGGCTTGCAAGCGCAGCAAGCCGGCGCGGATGCGCTCGCATTTTTTGATGCCGAACCGGTGTTGTGGCAGCAGTTTAGCTACTGGCGTGATTTTTGGTTTACCAACGTGCTAGCGGCAAAACCATGAATTCTTTTGCGCCGCAGCCACTGCACTGGCAAAGCCTATCGCTAGAACAGAGCGCGCTGATTGAAGCCAGCGCGGGCACCGGTAAAACCCACACGCTGGTGCAGCTGGTGCTGCGCGCATTGCTGGAGCGTGGTTTGCGGCTTAATCAACTGCTGCTTTGTACGTTTACCAATGCCGCGACCTCCGAGCTGAGCCAGCGCGTGCGGATTCGCGTGCATCAGCTGGCGAACTGGCACGCTGATTTCCAGGCGAATAGTGCGTCGCCCGAATTGGCGTCGGGTGATACCGAGCTGTGGCATTACTTAGCCGAACGCTGGCGCCAAAGTGCGCTGCATCAGGCCGATGCTGTGTTGATTCGCCTAGCGCTTGGCGATATCGCCAGCTTTAGCGCAAAAACGCTGCATAGCTTTTGCGCGGAGGTGTTGCAGCGTTTTCCGGTGGAATGTCAAGCGCTAGCTGAGCTGACCAACGTGGATGAAAACGCGTTGCTCGAGCAAGCGCTGAACGAGTCAATCCTAGCGCTCAGTGCGGGTAAGCTTGCGCCAAATGCGCCCGATTGGCAGCGCACGCTCAAGCTAAACCAAAGCTATATCAAGAAGCTAAGGAATAGCTTGCAACGTGCTTTGAGCTACAGCCCGCTTGCCGTGCAAGCCATGAACCTGCCGAACGCGCCCTGCGCCGTGCCCGCGCTGGACGTACTAAGCCAACGCAACGCACTCATCAAATCCATAGATTTTGCGCTAGCCCACCCAGCGCTTAAGCTTCGCATCATGGCGGCGCGCACGCTTAGCGGGATGCGTGCTTGGCTAGCGCAAATGGCGCCCAGCGCTGATGCCGATGCAGCGAACTGGGGCGCTCTATTCACCGCGATTAATGATGCAGATTTGCAATCCGTGTTTGAAAAAGGCGCGCAAAAATTGAAGCCAAACGCGCCGCTTCCTGCGCCAATTGTCGATTGCTTTAGCCTGCTAGCCTGGCAAGCAAAGATGCAAATTGCGCACGAGTCCGCGCTGTTTATGCACCTGTTGAGTGCCGTGCAGGCGCGCATGCAGGCGATCTTGCAAAGCACGCAGCAAACCACCTTCGAGCGCATGATCCAGCAAGTGCGCCATGCCATCGCACCCGATGCAAGCGCAGCCAAGCTCGAGCACGTGCGTGCAGCGAAGCTTGTCAACTTGCTGCGCGCGGCCTATCCGCTCGCGTTTGTGGATGAGTTCCAAGATACCAATGCCAGCCAATTCGCCGTGCTGGAGGCAATCTACGCGCCGCCAAAAACACCAGATATTATCAATCGTACTAGCGAAACGCTGATCGTGATTGGCGATCCTAAGCAGGCGATTTATCGCTTTCGCGGCGGTGATGTGTACAACTATTTGCGCACCGCGAAACGCTTGCCGCGCTATGTGCTCAGCACCAATTATCGCGCGCAAAACGGCTTGATTGATGCGCTAAACGCTTTCTATTTGCCTATCGCAACGTCAGCTTTTGCCGCTAAGGGCATTGAATTTCACTCAGTGCAAAAAGCGAATCCGCATGAAGCAAGCTTGCCTGCAGTACTGACGATGCTTGAGCTTGATGATGCTTCTGAAGCAGGCAGCAGCGATCGTGAAGTTTGGAGCGAGCACTGTTTAAAAGCCTGTGCGCTGCACATTCAAGGCCTGCTGCAAAATGGCGTTTCAAGCAAGGATATCGCTGTGTTACTGCCGAGGCGCAGTGATGTCGCCAGCGCGCTTGCCTTGTTGCAAAGCTTAGGGATTGCGGCGCAAATCAGTGCGCGTACTGAAGTGATAACAAGCGATTGCGCAGCCGCATTGCTGCGGCTTTTGTATTGCATCGAAACACCCGCAGATCGTAGATTGCAGCGTGCAACTTGGCTAGCAGCGCCGTTTTCCTGGCCAGCGGCCGCGCTGCACAGCGGCGCTGAGCAAGCGTTAGCGCGCTGGTTTGCGCCATTGCCGCAACGTTTAGCACAGCAAGGCATTTTGGCGATTTGTCACGCGCTGTGGCAAGCCTGCGCACATTTAGCGCCAGCCCTGCGGCTTCGCTGGCAAACCGATTTGCGCCACTTAGGCGAGCTGATTGCGCAGAATTGCTCTGCACAAACCGATTGCAGCGCGCTGATTGCTTGCTTCGCTGCGTTAGGTGAGCAAAACTCAGGTGAGATCGGTGCCGACGCAAGTGCCGGCAAGCAGCGCAGCGCTGAACTTAACGCCGTTAGCTTACTAACACTGCACGGTGCGAAAGGTTTGGAGTTTCCACACGTCATGCTGCCGTTATTGTGGTCAGCGCGCCGAAATAAAAGCGTGGAATACCCGATTTGCGCCGCCGAGGCTGGCATGCAGATTGATCTTGGCTCAGCAAACTACGATAGCGCCGTGCAGCAAGAAAAAGATGAGTTACTAGCTGAACTTTTGCGCTTGCAATACGTCGCCATTACGCGCGCATCGAAAAACGTCTGGATAGCGATTGCAGCGCCTTCAATGGCCGCGCCATCAAACAATGCGCTGCATTACACTCTTGACTTACTCGGCCTATCGAAATCAGAGTTGAGTCAAACTTTTCAATCCGATTCGCGTGGTTGGCGCGCAGGCGTTCAATCGCTGCTTGGCAATGCCAGTATCGCGCTAGAAAAAATGGATGTGCAAACGAACGAGCTGAACTGGCAAAACGCACGCCGCACCGGTATAGCGCAAACGCACCAGCCTAATGCCGATTTGACCAGCAAGTCCACCGCTGAGGTGCAAGCCATACAGTATACCGCCCGCAAAGCGCAGCGCCGCTTGAGCTACAGCGCGATGGCCAGAATGAGCGATGCGATTTCGCTCACGCAAATTGGCAGTGAATTATCGCGGGCGATGACAGATCACGAACCCGATCCAGCGCTGCTCGCACTGGCACCGATTCGCGGGCGCAGCTTTGGTCTGCTTGCGCATGCGCTGTTTGAGAACATCTGGCCTTGCGTGCCAGAGAACTGGACAGAGCGCTGGCACGCGCTGCTAGATGCGCAAATCCAAACGCTAGCGCGCAGTGATCCTGACATGGCAATGCTGATGGCAGAGCCAGAACGTAAAAATGCACTTCGCGAAATGTTCGAGCGTTGTGCCAACACGCCGTTGCGCGCTGAAGCAAATTCTACTTGCCTAGCTTCCTTATTATCCGAACAGCGGCTAATTGAGCTGGAGTTTCATTTGCCCTTACCCAGTTTGGGGCTTGCCGCTTTGGCCAATGTGGGGCCCAAACATGGCTTGGCGCCGCTATTGAATCTGAGCGCGCTTGAGCAATCAGCTCAAATAGCGGGCATGCTGCAGGGCTTTATTGACTTAGTGTTTTTCGATCAAGGCCGCTATTACGTGTTGGACTACAAAACCAATGCGCTCGGGGAAAATCTAGCTGACTACCGCCAAGAAGCCATCCTGCGCGAGATGGGGCTGCATCACTACCACTTGCAGCATTTGCTTTACCAGCTGGCGCTGCACCGCTACTTATCCAGCAACTTGCCCGGCTATCAGTTTGAGCAGCATTTTGGCGGCGCGATTTATCTGTTCGTGCGCGCATTTGGGCGAGGAGAAGTGCGTGGTGAGGGTCTGGGCGTTTACGAGCACCGCGCAAGCGCCGAATTGCTAGACGAACTATCAGAAATTTTTGGGTCTGTGCACGGCCACCTTGCAGGAGCTGATTAATGGCGCAGAAACAGCAACGTGGATCGGATAGCGCTAGCTCGTCCATGCAATTTTTGGGATTAAGCTCAGCGATTCAACGCGGCTTGAACGCGGCCATGTTCGCCGAGCAATCCGGCCACAGCTTCGTCGATTTAACACCGGACGACACTGCGCCAGTCGATGATCCATTGATTGATGTGCTGCAAAACGCGAGCGATCCACTGCTGGTCCAACTTGCAACGTCCGACCCAATTGAGCCGCAGGCCGCAGGCTGTCTGTTGGTGCTTGAAAAAGCAAGCCGACTCTATTTGCGCCGGCACTGGCTCGATGAAACCGCGATTGCCAAAGCGGTTGCCGAGCGCTTGCAAAATGCGGATGCAAGGGTGCAGAACGCGCTGCATTTGCCGACCGACGAATCATCAGCAAATGCCGCTTTGGCGTTAATCAAACACCGATTTGCACTCGTCACTGGCGGGCCAGGTTCCGGTAAAACCACCGCTGCGGCCCAACTAGCGCTGGCCTATGTGCTTGCCGCACCGGCTAGTTTTCAGCGCATTGCACTCGCCGCGCCAACTGGCAAAGCGGCGGCTAGATTAAAATCCGCCTTCGAAGGCCAGCTTGCCACGCTAAAAAATAAGTTAGTAACCACACCATTAGACGCAAGCCCTGAACGCGCCGATCACGCACTATCGATGCTAGCGCAAGCTCGCTCGTTTACGCTGCACCGTCTCTTGGGCTATCAGCCAAACCAGGTTCGCAAAACGCTGTTTGCCCGCCACGCGGGTGATCCGATAGACGCGGATTTGGTCATTGTCGATGAAGCTTCCATGCTATCGCTTGAGCTCATGCAGCGGCTGCTGGCTGCGCTGCACCCCAATTGTGCGCTACTGCTGATTGGCGATGCTGCGCAGCTGCCGGCGGTGCACTGCGGCAGGCCGTTTGCGGATTTGGTCGATGCACTAAAGCCACATCCCGCGCAGCCGCTTTCCATACTGACCGCGCAATGGCGCGCGCAGCCTTTATTAGCCGCCGCGGCTGAGGCAGTTCGCAGCTTAAACCCCGATGAGCCCGCCGAGCTAAACCTGTGCCTGCAAACTTTAGCGCCGTTTTTTATGCAGTCACCGCTCGAAAGTACAGGCGCCGATTCGACAAACACCGGATTAACGCGTGTGCTGCTACAGCTATCCGCTAGCGGACTTTTCGATGCACTGATGCAAGCTAAATCGCTGCCCGAAGCGTGGCAAGCCGCGCAAGCGCAGCGAATTTTGACACCGCTCAAACACGGCGCGCAAGGCCAGCTTATGCTCAATCAAATACTAGAATCGGCGCTTTTAGCAAGGTTTCCGCGCAAGCTAGTCACCGCCAATCGCCAGCGTTTTTTCGCCGGGAAAATCCTAATCGCTACTCAAAACGATGCCCTGCTCGGGCTATTTAATGGTGATGTGCTGCTGGCATGGCCGGATGAACACGGCGAGCTTATGCTCTGGTTTGAGCAAGATGGCGCATTGCAAGCGCTTGCGCCCTCGTTGGTGCAAGGCCTAGAAAGCGCGTTCGTGCTGACCGTGCACAAGGCGCAAGGCTCCGAATTTCAACGCATCGATATATTACTGCCATCGATGCAAATGCTAGAAAACAACGCGCTGTTTGACAGCGCACTGCTTTACACGGCAATCACCCGGGCGCGTGAATCGTTGCACCTGCATGGCGATCTTGCGACCCTGCGGTATGCGCTTTGTTCGCGTACGCAGCGAAATAGTGGATTGGCTTTGCGATTGCAGGCGCTGGATTGAAGGCATTGCCTTGAGTTGCATCGATAGTCAGCAAGCACTTGCGTAGAATTTAGTTCTGGTTTGACGTTACAAAAACGATTTCTGGCATTGGATAGTGCTTTCGATTACCCGTCCAAAGTTTTGAAGAATGGCGGTGTGCCGTTGCAGCAATCAAATAGTCTTCCAGTGAAATTCCCTGAAAAGCCTTTCGGTGTCGCTGTGCAAAGTGACCCGCGATACGGCCAATACGATGGTCAATATCAACAAGTTCGCAAAGATCAAAGAATGCGCCTATGTCATTGTGTTCGTGCAAAAACGCGCCCGCATAAACTTCTGCAACTACAATTGGGCAAATCAATAGACGAGTCCGGCTAGTTTTTAAAGCGACGAAATGGTTGACGATATCTGGGCGCTTTTTTAGCAGGTTGATGACGATATCGGTATCCAAAACCACGCCGTCTTGGGGTGCCTTGATAGTCAACCTATTGGACCATGTTCGGCCTGGTTGACACGCAGTAAGCGCGACTTCTCTCTAGATTCGCGCACGTAATCTTCGGGTGTTTGTGAGCTATCAGTTGAAAACCCCTTAAGCGGCGTCAAGCGATCAAAAAAAGCGACTGCGTCAGCAACAGGATCGCGCGCTACTTCATTATCTAATGTACGTCGAATAAGCTCAGAAACGCTTAAGCCCAAACCCTTTGCACGCAGCTTAAGGCGCGCGTGCAGGCTGTCTTGCAAATAGATTTGGGTTCTATGCACTTTTGCAATCTCTGATGTAATGTACGTAAATATACATCAAATGCGAGCGTGCAGTGCGCTCAGATCAAGAATCGCCTTGGCAGGTCTGAGATCAAATTATGTTTCGGCCCTACAAATCCCACCGAAAGCCCAAATAGAATCCGCTTTGCTCATAGCGATCTTCAGAAAAATGCCGTGAATAGCGTAGAAAACCGCTCAAGCCTTCGGAGAATTGCGCGCTCAAGCCTAAGCTTGCAGTGCCATAGCGTTTATCTTCTTCATCATTTCGGGCAAAGAAATTCTCCCGCACGGGTGAAATATCGCCTAAAAAGTTGAGCCTTGTGGCTTCATCGTCTTGGCTCAGTACGTTGACGAAAGCAAGGTCAAGAAACGGCACGAACACCGCAGTTGCGCCCGATATGGCGTAGCTCATCCGAGCACCCAGCGTAGCGCTTGTGGTGCTGGCGTCTTGCTGGCCTGCGCGTATTGCCCAGCCGCCACCGTTGGCATTTGGATCGCGGGCGCTTTCGTCATAGCCATCAACCGAGCGCTCTTGATATTCAAATTGCACATAAGGATCGAACATGAGCTGGTCACTATTGATAGCATAGCCGAGTGTGGCGCTTGCGCCTTTGAGTGAGGTGTCAAAATCCGCGCTGTAGGTTTGCGCTACCACGGTTGCAGCGTCTAGCGTGTAGTTGGTTCGGCGAACTTGCTCAGTATTTCGGCGGCCCACGCTGAGCAGTGTATTGAAGTACCACGGGCTAGTACCGCTGATCGAATAGAACAGATCAGCGCCTATATCGCGCAAATCTTGTGTGCCCGAACCGGCGGTAAAATCAACGTCGCTATTTCGATAGCGCAGCGCAACGCCGATTCGCGAAGTGTCACTTAGCTCGCGCTCCGCGCCTATCAGTAGGCCTGTGCCATCGCTATCAAAGCCGTCCATATTGGCGCTGGCTTCGCGCTCGCTGCTACGCGCATCAAAGGTGCCAAACACCGACCAACGTGATTCCTCAGCGTTCTCACTCGCCCACTGCCAGCCTGCGTTGAATCCACCTCCACGCGGCTCGCCTTTGCTGAAAAAGCTTAGGCCGCTCGGCATCGCTTGGCGAATGCCTAAACCTTGCGCGCCCATCGCACGATTCGCAGAAATCGGCGCGTTGTCGGGTGTGAGCTGCTCAATGGCACCGCGCACTGCGCCATTGCCATTGAACGCGCCGCCCACCAGCGCATTGCAGTCGCGCTGCAATTGCGCGGCTAGCCTGCCAGCAGCAGGGCATAAGATTGCGATGGCGCGATTGACTTCGCGCTGGGTGTCGTTTCTGGAAAAACCATTCAGGGCGTTTTGAACCTGAACGTTTTGCGCCTGCGCGCAGCTACCTACGACTGCCAAAATAGTAAAACTTAAAATACGTGTTTGCATGTGACGCGCTCCTTGACGAAAGTGAATTGCATCTACACTAACGGAACTGACACCGGATATGCGACATATTGGCTTAGGTCAATCGCAAATTCTGGGTTTTAGTTGCTATTCGCATCAGAGGTTTGCCTCAAACGGACAGGTGGTTTCGCAGGATTTCAAAAACCCCCGTCAGGCTGCGATAGATATCGCTCCGATAGTCGGAAATTTAATATCCAGCTCTCAAGCAAATTTCAGGGCACGCAAATCCCCGCACGCATCGTATGCTTCACCGCTTTCTACTCAACCCACAAAAAGGCCGCAGCCATGAGCGCAAAACCCGCAAAAATTATCTACACGCTGACCGATGAAGCACCGTTGCTTGCGAGCTGCTCGTTTTTGCCGATTGTTCGGGCGTTTGCCGCGCCTGCGGGTATTGAGATCGCGAGCAGCGATATTTCCGTTGCAGCGCGAATTTTGGCGGAGTTCTCGGATCACTTAAAAGCCGATCAACAAACCCCGAACAACCTTGCCGAGCTGGGAAAATTAACGCAAAACCCCGACACCAATATTATCAAGCTACCTAACATCAGCGCCTCCGTGCCACAGCTGCTGGCCGCGATCAAAGAGCTGCAACAAGGCGGTTATGCGGTGCCAGATTACCCAGAGCAGCCTCATGGTGATGCGGAAAAACTGCTGCGTGAGCGCTACGGAAAAATCGTTGGCAGCGCAGTGAATCCGGTGCTGCGCGAAGGCAATTCAGATCGGCGCGCGCCGGCTGCGGTCAAGCGCTATGCCCGCAAAAACCCGCATTCGATGGCGCCATGGAGCCCGGCTTCGCGCACGCATGTGGCGCATATGCGCGGGGGGGATTTTTACTCGAGCGAAAAATGCATGACCATGGCGAAAGCCTGCGACGTAACCATGGATTTAGTCACCAAAAGCGGCGCGGTGATTGTGCTGAAGAAAAAAGTTTCCTTACAAGCCGGGGAGATTATTGACAGCATGTTCATGAGCAAAAACGCGCTGGTCAAGTTCTATGAAGATGCGCTTGAAGATGCAAAAAACACCGGCGTGATGTTCTCACTGCACGTGAAAGCCACCATGATGAAAGTGTCGCACCCGATTGTGTTCGGCCATGCAGTTAAGGTGTTTTATAAAGACGCGTTTGCCAAACACGGCGCGCTGTTTGCGCAGCTTGGCGTCAACCCGAATAACGGCATCAGCAGCGTGTACGACAAAATTAAAGAACTTCCGACCGCGCAGCGTGAACAGATCGAGCGTGATTTGCACGCCTGCTATGCGACGCAACCTGAGCTGGCGATGGTCGATTCGGTCAAAGGTATCTCGAACTTGCACGCGCCAAACGATGTGATCGTCGATGCGTCAATGCCGGCCATGATTCGGGTCGGCGGTAAAATGTATGGCCCGGATGGCAAGCTCAAAGACACCAAAGCCGTCATGCCAGAAAGCACGTACGCGCGGATTTATCAGGAAATTATCAATTTCTGCAAATCCAATGGCGCGTTTGACCCCACCACGTTAGGTACGGTTCCTAATGTTGGGCTGATGGCGCAGCAGGCCGAAGAATATGGCTCGCACGATAAAACATTCGAGATTCCAGAAGACGGCGTCGCGCGTTTTGTTGATCAAGACGGCACCGTGCTGATCGAACAGAAAGTCGAGCAAGGCGATATCTGGCGCATGTGCCAAGTTAAAGATGCGCCAATTCGTGACTGGGTCAAATTGGCCGTCACCCGTGCGCGACTTTCCGACACGCCCGCCGTATTTTGGCTGGACGAGTATCGCCCGCACGACGCGGAGCTGATCAAAAAAGTGCGCCTGTATTTGAAGGATTACGATTTAAGCGGGCTGGATATTCAAATTATGTCGTACATGCGCTCGATGCGTTTTTCACTCGAGCGCATTATTCGCGGCAAAGACACTATCGCCGTCACCGGAAATATTCTGCGCGATTATTTGACTGACTTATTCCCAATCATCGAAGTTGGCACCAGCGCTAAAATGCTATCGATTGTGCCGCTCATGGCCGGTGGCGCGCTGTTTGAAACCGGCGCGGGCGGCTCTGCCCCCCGGCACGTCAAGCAGCTGGTCGAAGAAAATCACCTGCGCTGGGATTCACTCGGCGAATTTTTGGCACTCGCCGTTTCGCTTGAAGATTTGGGCATAAAAACCGGCAACAGCAAAGCCACAGTGCTCGCGCAAACGCTAGACGCCGCCACCGGCAAGCTGCTGGACAACAACAAATCGCCATCCACCGCCACCGGAGAGCTCGACAATCGCGGCAGCCATTTCTATTTGGCGATGTACTGGGCGCAGGCGCTGGCCGAGCAAACCCAAGATGATGAGCTAGCTAATCAGTTTACCGGACTCGCTAAATCGCTCACCGAGAACGAGCAAAAGATTGTCGCTGAACTTTCGGCAGTGCAAGGAAAGCCGGTGGATATTGGCGGCTACTACAAGCTGGATTTGGCGAAAGCGGATGCGGTCATGCGGCCTAGTAAGACTTTTAATTTGGCTTTGGGGGCGGCGGGTTAGCATAATTTTCAGCCTGTCTCGAACAGCAATGCCGTTAACTTAAGCCGTTTTGGCGAAAGTGGCGCACGTCATTCTGCGCGCAGTCTCAGAGTGACGACATTTTGGTAGCTAGCTTAAGTTAATAGGATCGACGAATTTGCGCTGGTAAAAGTAGCTAACCCTTTCAACTATTTCAAAGGCTTCTGAACGAGCAGAGACACTTGGGTTCTTCACATGATTCCTGATTATTGCTCTGTTTGCAGATTAAATTCGTGCCCATCCCGGGCCCCGCAAATCAACCCCCAACTGGTGCCAACATGCCTAAGTTTTTATTGCGCAGATGCCGTTTTAGAAGCCCATGTCTACTGCTCGCCTGCCTTGTTTTGGCCTGCTGCGCCGCACCAAAACCAACCGCACCGAAAGTTGCTTTTGACACCATTATCGAAGGCGGCACGGTGTTTGACGGCAGTGGCGCGCCGGGGCAGCGCGTTGATGTTGGGATCGCCGGGCAGCGCGTTACAGCGCTGGGTGATTTGCGTGCGGCGAAGGCGGATCGGCGCATTGACGCGGCGGGTAAAATCGTCACGCCGGGGTTTGTCAATGTGCTGTCGTGGGCTGATGAATCGCTGATTCTTGATGGCCGGGGTTTGAGCGATTTGCATCAGGGCGTAACTTTAGAAATCTTTGGCGAAGGCTGGTCGCAAGGGCCGCTGACTGAAGCTATGAAAGCTGATGCGCGCAAGGCCATGACCGATGAAAACCGCTACGAGATTCGCTGGAGCAGCTTGGATGAGTACCTGCGCTACCTGGAAGGCAAAGGCGTGTCGCCGAATATTGCATCGTTTGTGGGCGCGGCGACGATACGCATGAATGTGTTGGGCCAAGAGAATCGAGCGCCTAATTCCGAAGAGCTTGTGCGCATGCAAGCGTTGGTCGATATCGCCATGCGTGAAGGTGCCCTCGGTGTCGGCAGCTCGCTGATCTATGCGCCCGGCAGCTTCGCTAATACCCAAGAGCTGATCGCGTTGGCGAGCGTGTCGGGCAAGTATGGTGGCAGCTATATCTCGCATTTGCGCTCGGAAGGCGGGCAGTTTTTAGAAGCGCTTGAAGAGCTGATCGCGATCACTAAAGCCGCTGGCGTGCACGGCGAAGCCTATCATCTAAAAGCTGCTGGTCTTGCCAACTGGCCGAAAATGGCACAGGCGATTGCGCGCATTACTGCTGAGCGCGCAGAGGGCTTGGATGTCAGCGCGAATATGTACACCTACACCGCCGGTGCGACGGGTTTAGATGCTGCGATGCCGCCCTGGGTGCAGGCTGGCGGCTTTGACGCTTGGCGCGCACGACTGCTTGATCCGGTGCAGCGCGCGCGCGTGCTGCGAGAAATGCAAGATCCTAACGCGGGTTTTGAGAATCTACGCTTGGCTGCGGGCTCAGCAGAGAATTTGCTGTTTTTAGGCTTCAAACAGCCGGCCTTGCGCGGCTACATTGGTAAAACACTCGCCGAAGTCAGTCAGCTGCGCGGCACTAGCCCAGAAAACACTGTGATCGATTTGGTGATTGAGGATGGTTCGCGGGTGGAAACCGCCTATTTTTTGATGAGCGAAGCCAATGTAAAGCTTGGCTTGCAGCAAGATTGGATTGCGCTCGGTTCTGATGGCGCGGCCTTAGCACCGGAAGGAAACTTCCTAAAAAGCAATCCGCACCCGCGCAGCTACGGCAACTTTGCGAGGTTTTGGCAGCGCTACGTGGTGCAGCAGAAACTTGTGTCTATCGAATCCGCAGTGCATAGATTAACCGGCTTGCCAGCTAAGAATTTTAAGCTCACTCAGCGCGGCTGTTTGAGTGTCGGCTGCTTCGCCGATGTGGCGGTTTTTGTGCCTGAGCAAATTCGTGAAAACGCGACTTTCATCAAACCACATGCGCTTTCGACCGGCATAGACTTTGTGCTGGTGAACGGCGCAATCGTGATTGCGGATGGCGTGCATACGGGCGCAAAGCCGGGCAGGGTGGTGCGACGCGGCGGACAGGGATATTAGCCCGAACGGCAGTAAAGCCACACGTAGCGCTCGGTCAAAAGAGGGTCCTGAACTGCCGAAACTTATCGCAGATGGTAGTGCAATTGCTGCGCTTGATTGCCAAAGGCCTGCGCTATGAAAAGGTGGGTGCGGTTATGGGGCTGCGCCACAACACGGGCATCGTATGCAAAAGAAATCTATCGTAAACCGCAAGTGAGCAGACGCGCCGAAGCCGTCTACGAGGCTATCAATGATCTAACCATGGCTATTTGATGACTATCGGAGCTTGTTCACTATCTCCGCCTAAAGTCCCAGCCTGACTCAGCCCAGCGCCGCGCGCGAGTCCTAATCACATTCGGCCCAAAGCGCGATTCCAAAACACTGACCGAAAGCTAATTTGCCCTGACACCCACCCGTCAGGAGTTGACTATGTCTAGCGCAACTATGCCTTCGCACTTTGATGCAGCAAGCTTTGATCCTTATCGAAACACCGTTTCCATGCGTGTGCGTGCTGGCAAACCCAAGGGGTTGGACAAACGGCGCATTGCCGCGATTGCAATGACCGTGTGCGCCCATGTTTTGGTGGTAGGCGTCATGCTGTTACCGCCGCCGCAATACTTACCAACCGAGAAACCCGACTCAGTCACTGAGGTTTTAGTGTTTGAGCAGGAAGTCAAAAAGGAGCCACCACCAAAAGCTGAGCCGGTTAAAATTGTCCGTGAAATTGAACCGCGGACTCAAATCTCGACAACCGTGCAAGCGCCCGCAGCCGCGCCGCCGGCCGAATCGGAGCCGCTGGCGGCGGCGGTAACGGATGAGCGTTTTCAAGAACTGGGTGCGCCGATTTCATCGTCGGTTCCTACAACTGCGGTGATCTCGAGCAGCCCCGTTTCAGAAGCACTGGCGCTACTGCAAGCGCCGCCGCCACGCTACCCGCTGGCGGAATTAAAACGCGGCATTCAAGGTACCGTGCATTTCAAAGTCCGGGTTGGCATTGATGGCCGAGTTAAGGACATTGAAATCATAAAAACCAGCGGTTCACGGGGTCTAGATCGCGCCGCGGCCCTGCAAATCAAACGCCGATGGATTTTTGAGCCACGATTGTTTAATGGTAATAAAATTGAAAGTACAGGCATCGGCACGCTGAGTTTTTCATTGGAGTGAGGCCGGCACGACCAGATTGATCCACCCTAAAAACCCTCTCCCCCAACCCCTCTCCCATAAAGGGAGAGGGGAGCCTACTAAGGATTGGGTCAGCATCAAGCACCAGTTTTAGCCTCTCATCATCAAATGCGGGGTTTAGCCCCTCTCCCTTTATGGGAGAGGGGTTGGGGGAGAGCAATGGTTATTTTCAAGATGGCAAAAACCGATCTCATTGCCTTCATGGCTACCATTGACGCGGCCCTCGCGGGGGCCTTTTTGCGTCAATGTCCGCCGCTCCAGAAATTACGTAATGGGCTTTGATGCTGTTG
>JANOQN010000070.1:0-4137 GCA_031422315.1 Rhodanobacteraceae bacterium | reverse complement strand
CTGATTGACTTAGGGTTGATTCGGCAAAGCGCCGCCACAGGATTAGAACCAGCAAATGGGATTTATGCCGAAGTATTGCCGCGTGTACTCAGCGCGACTGCGCAATCGTTCATCCACGTCGACATGCTCAAATCGAGCTGGAGAGGTAGCGATGGCAAATTGAATCCAGCACAACTCATTGGCAATTTTTTCGCGTTCTGGCGGGAGCATGGCGAAGCGATGATGAATACCGTGCGCTACCACGAGGCGGCACCCACGCTGGTGCTTATGGCCTACCTGCAGCGCGTGGTAAACGGTGCTGGCCGCATTGAACGTGAGTATGCCGCTGGCTCTGGTCGCATGGATCTGCTGGTAGTGCATGACGATACGCGAATGGCAATTGAAGTTAAGGTTTGGCGCGATAGGCAGGCAAACCCACTGCCTGAGGGCATCGAGCAACTTGAGCGCTACCTAGGCCGGCATGCGCTATCGAGCGGCTTTTTGGTGATCTTTGACCAACGTACCAACGCGCCAGAATGGCTTGAGCGCATGAGTGCCGAGCAGCTGTCCACGACGAGCGGCCGCAAGATAACGGTGATGCGAGGCTGAGCTATTGAGCTAATTCGCGTGTCCAACCCCTTGACCTTTTCACCGCCAAGATTTAGCTTTACCCCACAAACGCGAGTTCCCGCTTAGGAACGAAAGAGCCTTTCTCACTGGCAACAGGCAGACCCAACTAGGGTCGTGAGAGCGTATCAAACCACCGAACATCATGTGCATCCCAACCGGGTGATTCAATCACCCCTTGGGCGATTGCTCAATCCGGTTTTTTTATACCCGGAGAAAAGCAATGAAAAGCAATTTCGACACCAGCCCGAAAAGCATTACCTATCCTGTTTACAGCGCCAATGGTAATTTGGGCGTTTTAATCGGTAGAGCAGAAACGGCTACACAAGCAGGTGAATTGATCGCTAAAGATGCCTTATCTTGGGATCGATCCGGTCATTGGATTGTTGTCAATTTAAGTAACGTTGATGGCCAATTTGCCTGGACTGATAGTCGTTTGGCTACGTCATCCATGACGCCGCTGTTGAAATTAGTTTAGCTGTAAAACGACGGAGCCTCCTGGCCCCGTTTTTTTTGCGCTTGCGTGTTACGCAGTAACGTAATAGAATTAGGCATGAAATTAATTCAGCCAACGCAAAGTAACGCGGAGCGACAAGCCGCTTACCGCCAACGGCATTTGAGCCCGACTGGCATTTCGAGTCGGCTTAATTGCGTGATTGAGCAACCCAAAGCGGATGCGCTTGCGCGTATGGCAAAGGCATTTGGATTGACAAAGCGCGAAACCATTGAGGAAGCGCTCGGTCTTGTTGAGGCGGCGTTGTTGAATCAACTTCCAGTTCGTGATCGCGCGAAATACTTCGCCGGAACATTGACTTTTAGCATTGAAGCTTTGACGTTTTACGAAAGGAGTTAGCCGTGGATCGACGTACTAAAATGGTGTGCAACGCACCAACAATTGCCATTATCAACACTGCATCGAATGTTATTTCGAACTTCAAACACCGCATTAGTTATGGCGTTTGGGTGTTCAGCGCGGTCACGTTTGTACTATTGGCGATGCGCGCGCCAATAAGTTATTGGGCGGCGACGCTCGTTGCAGCGCTAACATTAGGCGGTCTGTACTGGCGTTGGACGTTTATTTCTAACCAGCTGCGCGACGCACGCATCGAAGCGTATGAATTGACCGATGCTGTTGATTTGGCATGGCTAGCCTGGGTGCGCGACTTGGAGCCTGAAATTGATGTTTGGCTAGTGCAAAGCGGCCGAGAAGGGCGCTACACATCGAAAGACTTTCAGCAAGCCTACTGGCGGCACGCGTACTACTGGATTGACGTGCCTGGACGTGCGCCCTATCACGGCGATACGGATCGTTGCTTTGAAGATTTGGAAAAGCGCCGAGAGCCGCAACGTTTAGCGCGAGCAGTCGGGCATCGGGACGTAAAATGAAAATGTTGAGCAATCTCCTTGAACTCGAAATTGATGCATTGCCAGAGGTACATCACCAACGCTTGCACGGGCTGCGAATTGCATTTGAAGACGAGGAATTTCGCGAACTCCCAAACGGCCCTGCACGTCAGGCGTTGGAATTGGCGGTTTCTGAAATTGGCGGCATTGTGTTGGTACGACTCGCACCCTATTTGGATGGCATCGACCTGGCGTAGGCGCAAGCGACAATCACACTCTGTGGTGTAAACTGCGCTGGCTAAACCTGTCCAAGACAGCAAGTTTCGATTCCGACCGGCTTACCGGCGAAACACCAGCGCAGGTTCGGAAGTGTTGCAAACCAACCAACCCCAACGGGATCACTCCCGTCGGGCGTGCTCTCCCGATTTCAACTAGGAGAGAGACCATGCACAAGCAATTTTCAAATGTTAGAGCCCTGAACCGAGTAGCGGAACAGTTAATCGCGCCGCCGCCGGTGCCAGACCCAAACGAAGCACTCAATGCAGTTGTTCTTGAATGCTCGGAACTCAAGCAAAGCCTTAAAGCGATGTTTGCGGCACACACGGCGCAATCAACGTTGCTTGAAACCATTCAAAAACACTTGGATGCGCGCATAGAAAAAGTTGAGCGGTCAGTAAAACCGAGCAACTTGCCTGGGTTTTGTGTCGCAGCAGCAGCGCTAGCGTTATTTGGTGGCTGCATTGCGTCAACGTTTTTGCATAATGGTTTTTGATTTGCCATTGGCGTTAGTCAAAAAAACAGTCGCCCTTAAACGGGCGGCTTTTTTTTTGCTTAAAATCGTGAGCACTGGAAATTTAAAGGCATTTAATGACAACCGAGCGCGGCAACGATGCTGTGTTGACCACTGACCAATTGCGGTCGCAGTTGCAGCTAACGGAGTCATCTAGTCAAGTCCGGGTCGAGGGCAAAGTTCTCAGCGTTCGAGAGTGGGCCAAAGACGGGAAGCGAGTTAAGTGGTTCGTTACAATTGTGGGTGCCGCGCCTAATTCGGCAAAACTCGAATTAATGCTTGAGCCAGATGTCATAGTGTTGCGCGGTGAAATCATCCGCGCAGTTGGCACCCTAAAAATCATGTCGGAGGACGATGGCATAAAACTTAGGCTTACGGCCGTCATCGAGGCAAGGTTTACAACAGCCAGCCACGCACCCACTAGTTTCACTCGTATGAGGCAAAAGCAGCGACTTCGCGATTTCATGCGCGCTCTGGTGCGCGGCCATGAATTGATTGGTTTTTTTGCGATTGCGACAGAGGTCGGCAAAGCTGATTTTCTCAGCGCGATGACCCATTGGAAGCTGCCAGGCAGGGTAATGCCTTGGTTCGAGGCCATGAATGATCGCGTGCGAATACTTGAAGTACTGCGTAAAGCCGCTGGCGAGCCACGCTGTTTGGGCCTCTTCATTTTAAGGGGTGGCGGAGATAACCTCAGTGATTTATGGAGCAATGACTGGGAAATTTGCCAAGCAATAGCAGACTTTCCTAAGCCTATCTACACCGCTTTAGGCCATGCCAAAGATATTCAAGTGGCAGATAAATTGGCGGACGAATCGTTCGCCTCACCAGGTATTTTAGGTGAACGTTGGGCCCATGCATTTTTAGAAGCGACAAGCGCGCCGGAACAATCCCTTGTCAATTATGCAAAGGCAGCATTGATTGCTTTCGCGTTGCTGGTGCTTTTATGGTTGGCACTGCGTTAGCAAAGCGCTACCCTACGCGCTCTAACCCTGCATTCGCAGCAAGCTTTTCATTCTGACCGGCAACGGCGAAAGGCACCAGTAGAAGGTTCAGAAGCGTTTCAAACCACCCTATCGGGATCACTCCCGACAGGCGTGCTCTCGATTATTTTTCATAATTGGAGAGCACCATGAGTAATAGACCAGAACCGACTGAAATAACCGGTCACAGTGATGCAATGCAGCAGCTAGACGACTTGATAGTGCTTCAGATGGGAGGCAAAGCGTTTGATGCCAATCTTTCCGGAGCATCCTTGATCTCATGGGTTGAACGCTATCGCGTGTATGTAGAATTTGAGACTGAATTGCGTGTTTGGGATCAACAACAACCGCGCGATTCTGAAACTCGAATTTTGGACGCTATGTTGCCCAAGCTAAATCGGTTGGAAACTCAAG
>JANOQN010000069.1:0-15455 GCA_031422315.1 Rhodanobacteraceae bacterium | reverse complement strand
GCTTCCGATGCCGCGCATTCTGCACCCGTGGCCAAATATGCGCTTTCTCGTCAAACATCCAAGGCAGGAGCCCGGTGCGTAAGTTGCGCCCGCCGGGATCTGTGCGGGGGGTGCGCTGTAAGGCGCATTCCTACCGCGATTGCAAGAACTCAGGCTTCGAAGCGAGATCGCCACGTCGCTGCGCTGCTCGCGATGAGGAGCCCGGAGCGCCGTGCGATGACGAAATCCAAAGCCGTACAAAAATTAATTCGCCGACCTTGGCCCTTTTCGCCTCGCTTTTACACAAACTCCTATTGAACATCACCGCAAGGCCACTCTCATGAAAATCCGCAGCTTGTTACTGCTCTCCGCTCTCATCGCCACCGATGCCCACGCGCAAGCCAACATCATCGGCACCAACACAGGCGCGATTCCAGACGGCGCGGGCACTGGCCCCAACAACTTTGGCGCGCCGCGCGATATTCGCTTTCTGACAAGTTCAGTCGGCACGGTGCAGGGCATCAGACTCGTCTTTCAGGCTAATCACCCTTTTGTCGGCGATTTGAAAGCCACGCTGATTTCCCCGCAGGGTGTCGAGCATCTGCTGTTTGAGCGCACTGGCGCCACAACGGCAACGGCGGCTGGCTCCGCTTCCAATCTGATCTCGACGCATGCGGGCTATGGTTTTCGCGATGACACAGCCAACAACTGGTGGACGATTGCGGACATTGGCAATGCCGATATTCCTGCATTCAATGCGCGCTCGGTCATTGCTGGGCCGACGACTTCACCGGCAGCGGTCACGTCGATCAACGCCGCATTTTTAGACAAGCCAGTCGCGGGTGTTTGGACGCTGCGCTTTGAAGACGGCTGGTCGGGCGATGCAGGTGCGGTGACCGGTGCCACGATGGAGATCACGCGCTTCGTCACCCAGCTGGCGGTAACGAAAGTCGCGGATACAAATGATGGCGTATGTGATGCCGATTGTTCGCTGCGCGAGGCGATTGCGGCAGCATCGACCGGGCTGGGTCAACAGATTGTGTTTGCCACGCCATTTTTCGATTCGCCGCGCACGATGTTTTTAAACTCGGAATTACTCATCAACAAAAATCTGGCGATCTCAGGCCCCGGTGCGCATCGGTTGACGATTAGTGCGGCCAATCGCAGCCGCGTGTTTCGCATTACTGGATCACGCGTGACGCTGGCGGGCATGCGCATCAGCGATGGCGTGGGTGCCGATGCAGGCGGCGTCAGCGCGACAGGCATCAATTTGCTGCTGCATCGCGTTGAAATTAGCAATTGTCGTGCGACCGGTTCCTTTGGCGCCGGGGGATTATTCCAAGCCTCCGGTGGTTCTTTGCTGCTCAGCGAGTCCAGCCTGACGGGAAATTACGCACAAGGGGACAGCTCGGCGGGTGCGCTTTCGGTCGACAGCACCGCAAGGCTATTGCGCTCAACCATCAGCGGCAATCGCCTTCTTTCTAACTTTTCCAACACCAGTGGCGGCATCAAAGCAACCAGTGGATTGAGCGTGGTGGATAGCACAATCACCGGCAACACAGTGCTGGGCAATGGCAGCGACCAAGCCGGCGGCATTTCGCATCAGATTGGAGCGATGCAAATCAGCAATAGCGTGGTGGCAGGCAATAGCGGTGGCAGCGCTGATATCACCAATTTTTCCAGCACGATCACCTCTGGCGGCTACAACGTCATTGGTCGGATTGGCAATTTGAGCACCAGCTTCAACCAGCCTGGCGATCAGGTCGGTCTGGTTGCGTTCCCGCTCGATCCGGTGCTCAGTCCGCTCAGCTATCACGGTGGCACCGTGCCAGTGCATGTGCCGCTGCTCGGCAGCCCGCTGCTCGATAAAGGCAAGAGCAATCGCCCTGCCGATGCGCGCGGCGTGCCATTGGTGGATTTGGCGACAGCGCCCGCCGCAGGTGGCAACGATGCTGATATTGGCGCAGTCGAGCTGTCACCGATCTTCGTGGAAAACTTAAGCTTTAATGACCCCGGTTCGCTGCGCCAAGCGCTTTTGAATGCGCCTTTTGCACCGGCAGTGACCGATATTTTGTTCGACCCGGCCTTGTTTGTGGTGCCCGCCACGCTGCGCTTTGGCACCCAAATCAGTGTGGATCGTAATGTATCGATTCATGGCCCGGGCGCGCAGCGGTTGACCCTCAACGGCTCGCGTCAAGCGCGAGTTTTGACCGTATTGCCGAACCGCTTAGTTAGCGTCAGCGGCCTGACCTTCGCCGATGGCAATGGCAATGAGCGGGACAACGCGCCGCCGAATCCGGGCACAGGTGGGGTGGTGCTCAATAGCTTTGGATCGCATTTGAGCATTATTGACAGCGTGATCAGCGGCGGCCGCGACGCTACCGGCAGCGCGATCAACAACCTCGGTGCGCTGCTGCTGCGCGGCAGCACGATCACCGGCAATGCCGTCCGCTTCGATAACGCTCCGGTTGTCAGATCAGAGCCAAACAGCACCACACTGATTGAACTCAGCACCATCTCAAACAATCGCGGCAACGCACTCGGGTTTACACAAGCCAGTGCCACGGTGCTGCGCTCTACGATCCATGCCAATGCCGGCGTTAATGCCGTCGACGCGTTGATTAGTCCCACCTTTATCTTCGGCAGCATTATTGCGGGGCAACGCAGTGGCAATGACTTCAGTGCCAATAGCGAAGGTAGGGTTATTTCGGGCGGCTATAACTTCATTGGCAACCCGGGCACGGTGACGGCGTTCAATCAAACCGGCGATCAGGCCGGCAGCATTGGCAGCCCCTTTGATCCGCGTCTAAGCCCGCTGGCGATTTATTCCGGATCGGTGCCGGTGCATATGCCGATCACCAGTAGCGCCGTCATTGACAAGGGCCTGGGCCGCATTCGCGATCAGCGTGGCTTGACCTTATTTGACGCCGCATCATTCCTTGCCGCCAGCGGTGGCGATCACAGCGATATTGGTGCCACGGAAGCGCAGGTGCAGCTTGTCGACGCCACAGGCGATGCGGGTGCAGGCACCTTGCGACAGGCCTTACTGAACGCCAATGCCAATGGCCCGGGCGTGGACGATGTGCTGATCACGGGCTTTGGCACGCTTAATTTGCTGAGCTCGTTGCCGACGCTGACCGGCAATACCAATCTGATCAGCACAGGTGCTAGTAATCTGCGCATTACGCGCGCGGCAGTCGCGCCTGATTTTAGTTTGATCACCGCAACCGGCCTAGCCGCGCCAAGCAAGCCGATCCAGCTCGGCATGAGCGGCCTGACGCTCGATAATGGGCGCGGCAGCGGCGAAGGCGATGCTGGCGGGGTGGATGCGAACTTTGCCGAGCTGCACTTGAGCGAAGTCGAAGTCATCAACAATGTCGGCACCTCGACTTCAGCGGGTGGCATCAGCATTGTGCAAGCCGATGGCGTGATTCAGAACAGTACCTTTGCAAACAACACGGGCACGAGCGATGGTGGCGCGTTATTTTTTGAGGGCCGCAATCATCGATTGCGCGTCGAACAATCGACTTTTAGCGCCAATACCGCCGACTTTGGTGCGGGCATTCGCGTATCGGCAAATGCCGACAACGGCCCGGATGCGCAGGCGCGCCTTGAGCTATTTTCCAGCACGCTGGCAGACAACACGGCGGCTTTTGGCGGGGCTGTAGGCGCAACGGCACGCAATGGCGCAGCCAACGCAACCGCTAGCGTCACGTTAAAAAACACGCTGCTATCTAACAACGGTGCAACAGCCAACGCCGCGCTATTCGCAGCAAACTTAACCTCGCAGGGCTTTAATGCCAGCAACATTGCATTGCCGCAGCTCAACTCAACGGGCGATGTTAGCCCTGCCAACACCGCACTCGACTTTTTGGCCAACAACGGTGGCCCGGTGCGCACGCGCTTGCCACGGGGCGGCAGCTCGGCGCTCGATGGCGGCTTTAGCACCAATGCCTTTTTTGACGCACGCGGCTTTGCAAGGCAGCTTGATCTAGCCAGCATCACCAACGCTGAGTTTGGCGACGCCAGCGATATCGGCGCCGTTGAGGCGCAAACTGCACCGATCGCACCGTCCACTGCTCCGACCGTGGCCTATAGCCCGATCACCAGCGGCAACGTGGCATTTGGATCTTTCGACATCGGCATCAATCGAGGCTTTGTTTCCGTGAATTCCTCTGGCGGCGTGGCACCCGGCACAGTCCGAGTGAGTGCTTGCACGACATCCGCTGGATTCACCATCGCCAATGGGCCCATCGATTTGTTGGGCAGCGCCGGTGGCACGCAGATCAGCGGCAGCCTGATTGATATGCGCTGCACGCTCGGTGCCAGCGTGCAAACCGGCAGCTTGAGCTGCACCGAAACCTCGACTCCCGGCAGCGCCGTGACGCGCACGTGGAACCTGAGTTGCCCAGCTGCTGCGGATTTTCCACCTGCGCTCGCGTTCAATCCAAGCGAAGCGAGCACGATCAACTATGCCGCTACCGGTATTGCATCGCCTATTGCCGTCACGCCATCAGGTGGCTTTGGCTCAGGCGCCGCTGCTACGACCACGTTAAGCGATTGCGTGATCACCAATGGCGGCGCGGCGTTCCCGACAACGACGACTGCATCGCTCAGCTTCATCGGCACTAGCACGGCGGCGCAAAACCTGAACTTGCCAAACTGCGTGCGGGAAAGCACCGCCGTAAACGCCACACTGAACTGTCTGGAAAGGCGGGGCGCGTTGACGCAACAAAATCGCAGTTGGAGTTTAAATTGCCCGGCGGCGGGGGACATCATTCTCCGCGATGGTTTTGAGAATTAGTTGAATCGCAGTTTGTGTGCCGAATGCACTTGCGCGATCCGCGCTTTATCACGTTTTCTAACCCCGATTAGGAAACAAAAGCGCGCGCTTGAAATCTTTATTCGGTAGCTCGATTTCCGCGTAGCCACCTGGCTGCGAAACGCGAATGCGGATGCCATCTTTGGTTGGTCCAAGTAAATAACCGTCAATAGATGGCTTGCCATTGCGCTCAATGCGCAGCCGGCGGCCTTTGAATGGCAATATCGCGCTGATGCTGGTTAGATATTCCGGGTCGACGCGATTGATTGCGATAATTTCTGGCGATAACAACAGCTCAGCTTTGCCGCGCACCACAACGGTGCCGACTTCTGAGCCGTCGGCATTGGTGCTTGCGCTGGCGTCGGTGCTGGCACCGGCAGTCGGCAAACCACCCTCGGCTAGCAGTATCTGATAGTTTGTTTTTTCGTCAGAACCCGCCGGGTAATCAACCGGCGGCACCGATTCAAAGGCGTAGGCCGCCTTTCGTTCGCCGAGGCGAATTTCACCTTTGAACGCCAAAAGAATATCGCCCAAGGTGGCTGATTCACCGGCCAATTTTCCTTGTGTGCGGTCGACATCAATTTCCAGCTCGCCGCCTTCAGTTACAAAACTTCGATAAACCGCCATGAGCTCTTCGCTCGGCTTGGCGCCACCGGATAACAATCCGCGTTTGACCGACGCAATGTGATTCTCGATAAACTGTTCAACGCTGACCTTGGTGATCTGCGCGCAGTAATTGTTGCGCGCTTTGATAAAGCCATCGTCCGAAATTGTCATGCCCAATTTTCGCAGCGCACCGGATCTTGGTATTCCAAACAGTGTATCGCGGGTTTCAATCGCGCTCGCGGTCACGACAAACGTTGCTGATCCCGCGCCTGGCGCCGAAAAGCTCGTCGTTCGGATGATCGCATCACCCTCGTGCAAAAACTGCACTTTCATAGTGCCGGGCGTGGTGCTCAAGCCCATTGAACTGGACAATTCGCTCTCGCTCCAGTAGTTATTCTCACCGCAGCCTTCCGCTTCAAATATCGAAGCCGAAGATGGCCCAAGCGCGCCAATTTCATCGAACAGCGCATAGCCCTCGGGGTTGCGGATGTCCTCATAAACCAGCGTTACGTTATCGACTGGCTTATTCATGCTGAAAGAATAGGCATTTTTGAGCATGCCGATCAATCCAGTTTCAACCGCGACCCGCTTGATAAGCACTGAACCCTCTTCTAAATTCATCCGCACATCGTTGGCTTGAAAGCCTGACAGAGTCGGTCTGGGCGCGCGCACGTCGTAGGTGTAGCCTTCGCCAAAGGTATAAACCATCGCAATATCAATCACGTCGTGCGCGCCGATAAACGGAATGCCGATCACTAAACCGGTGCCTGCCACGGCGCCTATAATGCGGCCCCAGCTGGTTTTGTTGGTGTTTGCGGCGTTTTTCTTCGGGCTAGCCATGGATGACCTCAACAGGCAATGGAAATGGGCGGGGTGATGTTGCCGATGACGGATTGGAATTCAGTTTCGGGCGAATGGCTGGAGCTACTATCAAAGAGGCGGCATCTATAGGCACATCTTCCGGCTGATGCAATCCCGCAAGCCAATCGGATGCGCTGAGCGGCGCGGCGGTTGACGGGCTCTCAGTGTGTCTGCCTAAGCTGACAAAATCAAACAAACTCGTGTCTGCCAGCTGCGATGGCCTTACATTTTGCAAACTGCGAAACACATTTTCGACGCGGCCCGGGAATTGTTTGTCCCAGCTGCGCAGCATTTCTTTGATATTTTGTCGCTGCATATTGTCTTGCGATCCGCATAAATTGCACGGAATAATCGGAAACTGCTTAAAATCAGCATACTGCTCAATATCGGCTTCGCTGACATAAGCCAGCGGGCGAATCACAATATTATCTTCATCGTCAGAGCGCAATTTAGGCGGCATGGCCGATATTTTACTGCCAAAAAACATATTCAAAAACAGCGTTTGCACAATATCGTCGCGGTGGTGACCAAGCGCAATTTTAGTAATGTTGTGCTGCTTAGCGAACGTATAAAGTGCGCCGCGCCGAAGCCTAGAACACAGCCCGCACATGGTTTTGCCTTCCGGAATCACGCGCTTGACCACGCTGTAGGTGTCTTGCTCAAGTATGTGGAATTGAACGCCCTGAGCTTTTAGATACTCTGGCAAAATATGCTCAGGGTAGCCTGGGTGTTTTTGATCTAAATTGACCGCAATCAGCTCAAATTGAATCGGTGCTTTCTTTTGCAGCTGTAACAGCATATCCAGCATGGTGTAAGAATCTTTACCGCCGCTCAAACACACCATCACGCGATCACCTGCTTCAATCATCGCGTAATCGGCAATCGCTTGGCCGGTTAGCCTGCGTATGCGTTTCCCGGCTTTGCCCGCCTCAAATTCAAATTTATCGCGCTGTTTTTGGGTTTGCTGGGCCAATGCAGTCGTTTGCAAGGCTAGCGGAGCTGTGTAGGAAGTTTGGCCGGACATGAGTTATGCCAATTAGGTCAGTGAGTTGCGGGGTAGGTTACGCAAATGCGTTTGAACCTGCTAGGAATTGCGCGGCAAAGGCTTCCGGGGTGCTCGGGTATATCAATAACAGCCCGCGCTTAACTTTGGCTGCAGTGGTTTGCTTAGCGAGAAAGCTATCAATCGCAACCTGATCCGAACCCACCGCCTTACCAACTGCCAAGCGAATACTGGATTTGGGCACATGCGCTTGAGTGGTGGTATCAAGGCTTTGCTCAATCACATCGGCTGCTAATTCCCAGATTGGGTCAAAACGCTGCCTGAGCCACGACGCTTCAGGCAATCCCGGTTCCGAAGGCTGGCTTACTTCCGGAAGTTTGCGTTCGCTTGCCACGCCAAAACGCAATCGCGGCGCTTGGCTTGATAAGGCATCGAAGTGTGCCGTGCTTTGCGTGATCAAACTCATACGAAATTACCCCTGTTTTCGCGAAATTCGGCTGCTGCTGGAACCCCGATGGTCGCTGACAATTCAGCGCAAATCCAGCGCAAAATTTTAGGCAGGAAAAGAAATGCGAGAGCAAGCTGCAATGGCCTTGGTGAGCTGATTGCAGCGTAGAGAAATGGCTACGCTAGGGACTAACTGAGTCGAATGAAGTCGTAGCTGCAGGCAATCGGGGTAGGAATGTGCGCGCCAAAAGAGTCGATCACATTCGTCATATCAAGCCGAGGACGAATCTTTTTGTCTAAACCAAAAACCTCACGTTAAAGAGCAAATTGGCTAAGGCTGTCCACAGTCAGTGCCGGTATCCAGTCAAAATCGGTGGCGTTGCGGGTCGCCAGTTTCAGGCCATGTTCTAGGCAAGTGGCAGCAATGAGCGCATCGCCAAGAGACATTTTTCGTTGGCGGCGCAGCTCAATAGCCCCTGCTGCGGTCCGCATGGTGATTGGATATTCGGCAAACGAAGATAAAAGAACGTGCAACGCGATTTCCTCATCAGCACGAAGACGATGGAAACCCAGGGTTTCAATGCGGGTAACCACTGAGATAGCTGGCAGCTGATCTTGCAGCCAGGCTTGCAAAGGATGGTCAACTGCAGAAACGGCACGAATCAGAATATTGCTGTCAGCAAGCCACTTGATTTAGTCCTCGCGGCCCGGCTGGGTGCGCTCTGTGCGCATTTCCCGCTGCCAAGCTGCGGCATCATCAATGCTTGCAAACGCGCCCGCTTGCGCCACTGCATTGAGTGCGTGGCGGAGCGTCGCCTGGCGTTCGGATCGGGTTGATGTTGATAGGGTGCTCGGTGGAATATCGTCTAGCAACAAAATCATGCGGGCATTACGCCCGTATAGCGCCTTGAAGTTGGCTGGAAGCGTAATGCCGCCGTGTTCTGAAATCGTAGTGGGTAGTTCGATGGCTTGCATGTGAAATATCCTGGTTCGGTTCGTCATCAGAGCTGTGCGCAGGATATCAAAAATACGCTTTACGCCTAACGCAGCTTCCGTATAGAGGTCTGCCCAAAAAATTGCATAGCTAAGCGCACACCAGCGCACACTATTGACCCACCAAGCGCGCCCGCATGGCGCGCTTGAGCTCAGCCAGCGCTAAGCCACGATGGCTCAGCTGATGCTTATCATTCGGCGCAAGCTCAGCAGCGCTTAAACTCTGGCCCTCGCCGATAAAAATCGGATCGTAGCCAAAGCCCGCCGCGCCGCGCGCTGCGGGCAAAATTGCGCCCTTCCAAATTCCTTGACCGATGCAAGGCGCTGGATCTTCAGCGTGCGCTATCCATACGCATACGCTGATGAAATAGGCGGCGCGGTTGTTTGTGTTTTGCATCAGGTCAAGTAGCTTTAAGTTGTTAGCGGCATCATCACCGTGCTTGCCCGCAAAACGCGCGCTATAAAGCCCGGGCGCGCCTTTTAACGCCATCACACATAGCCCGGAATCATCCGCTAACGCGGGAGCATTGGCCGCCAAGCTGGCGTGCCGGGCTTTAATCAGCGCGTTTTCGATAAAGGTTTGCCCGTTCTCAATCGCATCGGAAATTCCCAGCTTGGATTGCAGCTGCCAGTTGATAATCTGGCCATTTAGCTCATTAAAAATAAACTGAATTTCGCTGAGTTTGCCGGTGTTTGAGCTGGCGAGTATCCAGGGCCTAGGTGTTGCTGTTGGCATCTTGGATGTCCTGAAACTTAAAATGGCGCAATAAAAATCTAATTAGGTTTTATGGGTGCGCACAAGGCACAATCGTCGCATGCTCACGACTAAAAAATCCACACTCAAACAAATTCCGCGCGGCGTGTGGGTGCTCGGGTTTGTCAGCATGCTGATGGACATTTCATCGGAAATGGTGCATAGCCTGCTGCCGCTATTTTTGGTGGGCGCGTTGGGCGCTAGCGCTTTGACCATCGGCATTATTGAGGGCGTTGCGGAAGCTACCGCGCTGATCGTCAAAGTGTTTTCTGGCGTGCTGAGTGATTACTTTGGCAAGCGTAAATGGTTGGCAGTGTTCGGCTACGGCTTGGGCGCGCTCAGCAAGCCGTTTTTTGCGATTGCGACGAGCTCGGGCACCGTTTTTGCGGCGCGATTTGTCGATCGCATTGGTAAAGGCATTCGCGGCGCGCCGCGCGATGCGTTGATTGCTGACATTACGCCGCCCGCCATTCGCGGCGCTGCGTATGGCCTGCGCCAATCAATTGACACGTTCGGCGCATTTGTTGGGCCGCTCATTGCGGTGGCTTTAATGCTGCTGTGGAGCAATGATTTTCGCGCAATTTTCTGGATTGCTGCTGTTCCAGGCGTGTTGGCGGTGTTGCTGTTGATTGTTGGCATTAAGGAGCCGGAAAAACCAGCCGGCGCTAAACGAGTCAACCCGATTCGGCGCGCCAATTTAGCGCGCTTAAGCCCGGCATATTGGTGGGTCGTGCTGATCGGTGCGTTGTTTATGCTGGCACGTTTTAGCGAGGCATTTCTAGTGCTGCGCGCCGAGCAAAGCGGTATTGCATTGGCTTTGGTGCCATTGATGTTGGTCGCCATGAATCTGGTGTATTCCGCGCTGGCTTATCCCTTTGGAAAGCTTAGCGATCGAATCAATCCAAAACATCTGCTGGCGGGCGGTTTGTTAGTGCTGCTGCTGGCCGATTTAGTATTGGCTAGCAGCACGCACTGGCTGGTGGTGTTGACCGGTTTGATGCTGTGGGGCGTGCATTTGGCGATGACGCAAGGCCTGCTAGCCGCGATGGTTGCAAACGCGGCGCCGCCAGATTTACGCGGCACCGCGTTTGGTTTTTTCAATCTGCTGAGCGGCATAGCCCTACTGATTGCCAGCGTAACGGCTGGCTGGATTTGGATGGCTGCCGGGCCTGAATGGACGTTTTATGTGGGCGCTGCGTTAGCGCTGGTGGCGCTCGCTGTACTCATCGCATCGCCCAAGTCAGTCAAACAAATTCCATTATCTTAGTTGGCTTATGCCCTCGAGTCAGGGTAGCCTTGCGCTATGACGACACCTATTTCAGATCAGCTTCATTCCATCGCGGATTATATTCGCTATGCCACCAGCCAATTTACCAAGGCGCAGCTTGGCTTTCATCAAGGCTTTGATGCCGCGCTGGATGAGGCCAGCTTTTTAGTGCTGCACACGCTGCATTTGCCGCACGACATGCCGCCGGCGTATGCGCAAGCGACGTTGCTGCCTGAGGAACGCGAACACGTTCTCAGCCAAATTGCACGGCGCGTCGCCGGTGAGCCGCTGGCCTACGTGACGGGCGAAGCGTGGTTTGCAGGCTTGGCATTTGAAGTCAATCCTAGCGTGCTGATTCCGCGCTCCCCGATTGCAGAGTTGATTGAACAAGGCTTTGAGCCCTGGCTGTTGGATGCGCCCGCACTCATTTTGGATTTGTGTACTGGCAGCGGCTGTATTGCGATTGCTTGCGCGGCACGCTTTCAAGATGCACTGGTTGATGCCGCTGATATCTCGACGGAAGCGCTGGCAGTGGCGGAGCGCAATGCAATTGCGCACGGCGTGGAAGATCGCTTGAAGCTGATTCAGTCAGATTTATTTGCCTCACTTAAAGGCCGTAAATACGATTTGATCGTAACTAATCCGCCCTATGTCAGTGAAGCAGAAATGCGCACATTGCCGAAAGAATTTAATCATGAGCCCGCGCTAGCACTGGTGAGTGGTTTAGACGGCTTGGATGCACCGTTAGCCATTTTGGACGAAGCGACGAGTTATTTGAGCACGAATGGCGTGTTGGTGTTAGAAGTCGGCGCTAGCGAATCCGCTCTTATGGCGCTGCTGCCAGATTTCCCAGGTGAATGGGTTGATTTCCAGCGCGGTGGCTCTGGTGTGGTGGTGTTGCGGCAAAAAGATCTAAAACGCTATCGGCCGATGATTTCCAGGGCGCTCGCCCAGCGGGCAGAAGAGTCTTGAACAGCTTTGGTCAGCGCTTGGTAGTCAGCACTTTTGGCGAAAGCCACGGCCCAGGCTTAGGCTGTTTGATCGACGGCTGCCCGCCCGGCATTGCTATCGAAGCTGCTGATTTTATTGAAGATTTAGAACGCAGAGCAACCGGGCGCACGCGACATACGTCGCAGCGTCAAGAAGCGGATACGGTCGAAATTATCTCTGGCGTTTTTGAAGGCAAAACCACCGGCACGCCGATTATGCTGCTGATTCGCAATACCGATCAGCGTAGTAAAGATTATTCGGATATAGCCGACAAATACCGCCCAGGCCACGCTGATTACACCTATGACGTCAAATACGGCGTTCGCGATTATCGCGGCGGTGGCAGATCTAGCGCGCGCGAAACGGCGGCGCGGGTGGCGGCGGCGGTGCTTGCGAAAAAATTTTTACAGCAAGAATTTGGCACCGAAATTCGCGCCTGTTTGACGCAAATTGGCCCGATGAAGCCTGAGACGATGAACTGGAATTTTGTCGAGCAAACGCCGCTGTTTTGGCCTGACCCAGCGCAAATGCCAGAGCTTGAAGCCTTCTTAGATGGCCTGCGCAAATCCGGTGATTCAGTCGGCGGTCGCGTAACCGTGGTGGCGGATAACGTTCCCGCAGGCTTAGGCGAGCCGCTTTATGGCAAGCTCGACGGAGATTTAGCCGCCGCATTGATGGGCATCAATGCCGTCAAAGCGGTCGAAATTGGTGATGGCGTTGCGGTGGCGGGCCAGCGCGGCAGTGCGCACAGGGATTTGATGCATCCATCAGCGGACGGCAAATCCGTGCAATTTGCCAGCAATCATGCAGGCGGCATATTAGGCGGCATCTCCACCGGGCAAACGCTAATCGCGCATGTGTCGATCAAGCCCACCAGCAGCATTACCGTTCCGGGTGCCAGCATTGATAGCGCCGGTAATCCAATTGAGCTAGTGACGCGCGGGCGGCACGATCCGTGCGTGGCGATTCGCGCGCCGGCGATTGTTGAAGCGATGGTGGCGCTAGTGCTAATGGATCATGTGCTGCGCGATCGCGCGCAGATGGGCAAAGCGCGCATTGTTGGCAGCCCACTGCTATGAGTGCATCAGATAATTGGAAAGATTTCTGCGAGCAAAACGAGCTGTTACCGGGCGAGTTTTTAGTGCGCGAAGCGGGCGGGGCGTTTGTCGCGGTCTACAACATTGATGGTGTGCTGTACGGCATTGAAGACGTTTGTACGCATGATGGCGGTGAGCTGGCGGGCGGCCCGATTGAGGGCTTGAGCATTGAATGCATACGGCACGGCGCGAAATTTGATCTGCAAACTGGCGCCGCACTGTGCGCGCCTGCGCACGCGCCGGTGCCGATTTGGGAGGCGCGGGTTTTTGATGGTCAGGTGCAGGTGCGAGCGCGCTAAAACACACCAATACACGCATAGATTTTTACGAATCACCTAAAAGTTGCGGCAAAAGCACGCGATTGTTTGCGCTAGGTAACTCACTTTCTAAAGCAGTATCCTGCAAGCTGAACGAGCTTGGTTTCGGCGCTTGCTACAGGGAAAAATTAGATTTCTGTTCAGGCGCTGGCCTCAAGATAGACCCCAGTTCCCGCGCCATTTCCATAGGAGGATCCATGCGCAACGTTCGTCTCTCACTACTCGCCGCCGCAGTTTTAGCCGTGTTTTCACAGTCCGTTGTTATTGACGAAGCCAATGCCCAGACGCGAAGCGTGCAAGCGTCCCAAGTGCAAGGAAATGAAAAGCGCTATGTTTCGCGCACCGTGCGCCGTGTCGCTACGCCGACTCGCAATGCGCGCATCTATACTGCGCCGCGCGGCGCAGTCGCGCTGCGCAGCCGCAACTGGGACAGCCGCACGCGTTGGATTGTCGACCGCCGCACTAACACCAGCTATGCCGTGCTAAACAACGGCGAAGTCTGGTTTATGGATCCAAGCAGCGGTTGGGGTTACACCGTTGATCGTTATGGCCGTGTTTATGGCGCTGATCCGCGCCGCAACACGATATATGCGTTTAGCTCGTTAAACAGCTGGCGCGGCGATTTATTTTACTTCTTCAACTACTACACGCCGTGGGACGGGCATTACACGCTGCGTGATTATGATTATTTCTACAGCAGCTACTACGGCCGCCGATACGACTACTACGACGCGGGCTACGCCTACCGCACGCTGTGGGACGATTGCGATGATTACTTCTTTTCGCGCCGCTTCAACAGTACCGTCAACTTCCACTATTACGATTCGCGCTATTTGCGATATGACCGCGGCTGGCGCTCTGATTATTATCTGAGCTACTTGCCAAGCGTGTATGTGGCGCCAATTTATCGCTATCAAGTTGTCAATAATGTCGTTGTAGTCAATAACAACTATTACGGCAGTGCCGGAGCGAACGGCCGCGGATTGCCGAGCGCGCGCGATGCAGCGGTTGAGTTATCGCGCGATATTTCAGTGCCGGTGGGTTTTGCCTCGAACACCATTAGCCGTCAAGAAGTGCAGGCGCTGAGTTTTTCTAGTGATGTGCAGATCCCAGTTGAGCCGGTCAAAGTGATTGACTCGCAAACCTTTGCTAGCACAGCCACTGAAGCGGCCATTGAAATTCCAGGCTTAGACAACACGCCTGTCGCTTTAACACAAGTCGAGCAAACCCAAACCCTACAGCAAATGGACACGATACAGCCGCCGAACATGGAAGTAGCGGCGGTGCCTGAAGATTTTGGTGTAAGCCCTGTGGGTAATGAGTCACAGCCTGTTGCTGCGCCAAGCGATCCAGGTTCGTTTGCTGAAGTACCAACCGAAATACCGGTAGACACTGCGCGTGCTGAGCCTGTATTTGAAGAGCAGAAAGAACCGGCCTATCAAGAGCCTGTTTTGAGCCAAGAAAACATGGCCCAGGAACCTGTGCAAGCGATGCAGGAGCAACCAGCCTATCAAGAACCTGCCCAAGAACCCGTTTTTGAAGAGCCCGCTTATCAAGAACCGATAAGCGAAGCACGCCAAGACGTCGATCCTGTCTACCAGCAAGAAGAGCAAGTGTTCGAAGATCAAAAAGAACCTGCGTACGAGCAAGAACAGCCGGTTTATCAGCAGCAAGAAGAGCAGGTTATGCAGCGCGAAGAGCCGGTGTATCAACAGCAAGAAGAGCAGAGCTTCCAGCAAGAAGAGCCGGTTTATCAGCAGCAGGAAGAGCCGGTTTATCAGCAGCAGGAAGAACAAAGCTATCAGCGCGAAGAGCCGGTGCATCAACAGCAAGAAGAGCAGAGCTTCCAGCAAGAAGAGCCTGTGTATCAGCAGCAAGAAGAACCAAGCTATCAGCGTGAAGAGCCGGTGTATCAGCAGCAAGAAGAACCAAGCTATCAGCGCGAAGAGCCGGTGTATCAGCAGGAGGAGCGTTATGAAGCGCCTCAACAGCAAGAGCGTTATGAAGCACCTCAGCAACAGGAGGAGCGTTATGAAGCTCCTCAGCAGCAAGAACGCTATGAAGCACCTGCCGAGCAGTCAAACGATCGCGGCCGTGACGATGGTGGTGAGCCACCGCAATAAGTCTGCGGTCATCGCAATCTGTAGATAAAACAAAACCCGGGAAACCGGGTTTTGTTTTTTTTGTGTGCGCCCAGCATGGGCGCACTCTAGGAGGTGAAAGTCCTCTCGTAAGCTGACCACAGCGAGCGAAGTGAAGCGTAACTGCGAGGAGGCGACAAATCGTGGGAAGGAAACGTGGATCGAAGCTGCGGGCCGA
>JANOQN010000068.1:0-370852 GCA_031422315.1 Rhodanobacteraceae bacterium | reverse complement strand
AGCCACCACAGCCAGGCTGGCAAACCCGAATGCAAGCCGATGTCGGCTGACCAATCGCTGCAATCGGTAGCGCACACTTGGCGCGCGCGCCTGCACTGGTTCGCGCACCAAGTATCGTTGCACATCTTGTGCCAGCGCCTGTGCGCCATCGTAACGCGCGGCGGGATCAAGCTTGAGTGCCTTAAAGACAATCGCATCCAAATCACCCTGCAAGCTTTTCGCCGCATAGGGCAAGCTAACATCCCGTGCTGCGAGCGAGGGCCGCGCGGTTTCTTCGCGATCGAGATTGAGCAGCACTTGCGCCAACGATTGTTCGTGGCGCGTATCAGGCAAACGCCCTGCCATCAAGCGAAACAGCAGCAGGCCCAGCGAGTAGACATCTGTTGCGGTGGAAATCACTCCGCCACGCAGCTGCTCGGGCGCAGCATAGCTGGGCGTGAGCGACTGTATGGTGGTTTCATGCGCTTCGCTTTCTAACAATTTGGAGATACCAAAATCCAACAGTTTGGGCTCGCCCTGCGCATTCACCAAAATATTCCCTGGCTTGATATCCCGGTGCACAATCAAATGGCGATGGGCATGTGCCACGCCCGCACAGATTTTGAGAAACAGCTTTAGGCGGGCTTCTAAGCCCAATTGCTGCTGCTCGCTCCAGTCCGTCACGGACTGTCCGTCAACGTATTCCATCGCAAGCCACGGCAAGCCTGCCGCGTCCACGCCTGCATCTAAAAAACCTGCGACATTAGGGTGATTGAGCGTGGCCAAGATTTGTCTTTCGCGCTTGAGTCGCTCAACAAAACGCGAATGTGGACTGTGCACGCATTTGATCGCCACTTGGTGCTCAACTGCGGCATCTAAACGCTCTCCAAGCCAAACGGCCCCCATGCCGCCCTGCCCTAAAAGCCGAAGAATTCGCCATTGGCCAATCTGCGCGGGCATGGCCGTCAGGCTGGTTGCGGCTACACGATTGCTCTCTAGCGCATGATTCACGCGCGCCATTCGCAGCAGATTTCGAATCACCGGCAAGTCGATCAAATGGGCCGGAATGTTGTCAACAGTCAGCGTTTCGCCGGCTGCCAACTGGTCGCTCAAGCGTTCAACCAGTAACTCGAGCTCTTGAGTATGTGCATGAGTGATCATGTTCTTTTGGCTTCCAATTTGCTGCAAAGTTGCAATGGCTTTCCACTAGGAATGTCGATGTCAAGCAAAAACGAACGTTGTCAAACCGACTGTGCTGCCATGCGCGCTAAGGCGCGCCCCAGCTTCATCCTGACGCCGTCCGCGCTTTCATGCAGCTCGTCGGCCATTTCAACAAAGCTCATACCAAATTCAAAACGCATCGTGACAAGCATTTGGTAGGGTGGCTCAAGCTGCTGCAACAGCTGCTCGTACGCTAACCAGTCGGCTGGATCAGCATCGGCTGCGGGTAGATTTTCGGGCAATTCTTGCGCATCAAACGGCGCGCGTGCATGGCGCCGAAGCGATTCCCGCAGCCCATTGAGCAGCACCGTGCGCAAGTAGCTAAAAAACATGCCCGGTTCTGGGCAATCAATTTGGCCCAGCTTGTCCAATACCTTGAGCCATGTGCTTTGCACCAGATCAAGCGTGTCTTGTTCGTGGCGCAGCAGCTTGGGTAGCCTGCCGTGCGCAAAGCGCGTCAGAAGCGGTTGGAGGCGCGCCACCAGCTGAGCGCGCGCAACGCTGTTACCGCTGCGGATTTGCTGCAGCAGTATCGACGTCGTGTTGGCAGACGCTTCGCACTCTCTCATGCGCGAGATTATCAATTAGATTTGATTCAATGAACAGCACGCACGAGATTGTGACGGCCAAGGATCTCACAGCCGGCAATCTTGAGTAAGGCAGTCAGGCATGCTCAGCAAACCCAGTTGGTCGATACACGGACAGGCTTCAGTTCGGGCGCAATAAATATTGAAACCTTTGAGGGGTTCGCCGTCGCACCCGATTTTCGATTGTCGGCAGCATCGATTGACCGCCGCATAACATCGGGTTTGCCCACCGCGCGTGTGCGGGTACACTCCAAGGCTGTCAAATGCTCTGGAGCTGCCATGCTGCGCGAACACTATCCTTATTACTTAGCCAATACAGCGGTTTACGCCAATACTGATTTAGAAGTCACGGACAAATACACCGGTGCAGTCGCTACGCGCGTCGCGATGGCCGATGCCGCAGCGATTGATGCGGGAATTGCCGCCGCCGTTGCCGCTGAAAAACCCATGCGTAAAATGCCGCCCTATGCTCGGCGCGCTGTGATTGAGCACTGTGTGAGCCAATTTAAGGCGCGCTTTGAGGAATTAGCGCTGGCGCTGTGTATCGAAGCGGGTAAGCCAATTAAAGATTCACGCGGTGAAGTGTCGCGCTTAATTGACACGTTTGCCGTTGCGGCGGATGAATCGGTGCGGATCGGCGGTGAAGTCATGAATCTAGAAATTGCGCCGCGCGCGCAGGGCTATCGGGGCATGTATAAGCGCGTGCCGATTGGCGCGTGCTCGTTTATTTCACCGTTTAATTTCCCACTCAATTTGGCCGCGCATAAAATTGCGCCGGCGCTCGCGATGGGCTGCCCATTTGTCATGAAGCCTGCCAGCCGCACACCGATTGGCGCGCTGTTAATTGGCGAGATATTGGCCGAGACGGATTTGCCTAAAGGCGCGTTTTCGATTTTACCAGCACATCGCGATGGCGCGGATCTATTTACGACTGATGATCGCTTAAAACTGCTGTCATTTACCGGCTCGCCGGGCGTAGGTTGGGAGTTAAAGGCGAAAGCGGGTCGCAAGAAAGTCGTGCTGGAATTAGGCGGCAATGCCGGCTGCATTGTTGATGAGGATCAAGGCCCGTATTTAGACACGGTCGTCGAGCGGTTGGTGTTTGGTGGCTACTATCAAAGCGGGCAAAGCTGCATACACGTGCAGCGCATTTATGTGCATCGATCCTTGTATGAAGTGGTAAAAACTAAGTTAGTTGCAGCGATCAACGCGCTTAAACTGGGTGATCCAAAAGATGAAGATACCTTTGTTGGCCCGATGATTAGCGAATCAGAAGCGAAGCGATTGCATGGCTGGGTTGAGCAAGCGATTGCAGCCGGTGGCATATTGCTTACTGGTGGCCAGCGCACTGGCGCCATGCTAGCGCCCACGCTGATTGAAAACTGCCCTAAACATGTCGATCTGTATCGCGAGGAAGCGTTCGGCCCGGCGGTCACAATTGAAGCCTTTGATTCGTTTAGCGATGCACTTGAACAGGTCAATGATTCAAAATTTGGCTTACAGGCAGGCATATTTACCCGTGATATTTATAAAACCCATCAAGCCTGGGATGAATTAGATGTAGGTGGCGTGGTGATTGGCGATGTGCCGAGCTGGCGCGTCGATAACATGCCCTATGGCGGCGTAAAAGATTCAGGCATAGGCCGAGAAGGCGTTAAATTCGCGATGGAAGATATGAGTGAAATTCGATTATTAGTGGTGCGAGAGCGCTTGGCACCATGATGCCGATTCACTGGATTGACCAGCAAAGCAGCCTTGACGCGCTATTCGAGCGTCAACAGCACGCGCAGATTGTGGCGATTGACACGGAATTCGTGCGCCGTAAAACTTTTTATGCTGAACTTGGCTTAGTGCAGCTGGCTTTTAACGATGAAATTGCGCTGATTGATCCGCTCGCAAAATTAGATTGGTCCGTTCTTAAGGCAGCGCTGATCAATCCGAATTTGATCAAGATTTTTCACGCAGTAGGTGAGGATTTAGAGGTCCTGCACGATCAATATCAAGTAATGCCCACGCCACTATTTGACACGCAAATTGGTGCTGCATTTTGCGGCATGGGCACCAGCTTAAGCCTAGCGAAATTAACCGAATTACTGCTGCAAGAGCAGCTTGATAAAACCGAAACCACCTCCGATTGGTTACAGCGACCATTAACTGAGGCGCAGCAAGCTTATGCCGCAGAAGATGTACGGGTTTTACTGCCGATTTACCATCAACTTTCCACCAAACTAGCGGCGTTAGGCAGGCTGAGCTGGGTAACTCAAGAATGTGATCGACTAAAAGATAAAGCAGAGTCCGGGCTTATTGATCTGCAGCCGCACCACAAAAACAAAAGCGCGGATCGCATGCGGGTTGACGAACAAAAGCGGCTTTGGGCGCTATTGCGCTGGCGCGACACCCAAGCGCGCGCTAAAAACTTGCCACGCAATTGGATATTGCAAACGGCGGAAGCGTTTCAGATTGCGCAAAGCCCGTTGACCGACGCGGAATTATTCGAAAAATTTATCGCGCGCACCTTTCCTGCCCGCAAACGCGCCGCGTTGGAGCTATTTAGCGTTATGCACAGCGCTGATTTTTCTGGCTTTGAAGCAGTACCCGTTTTAGATAACGCAACCAAACAGCGCATCAATAAGCTTCGCGAACAAGGCGCTTTGGCCGGTGAATCATTGGCACTAGCGCCCGAGTTGGTTGCGCCAAGGCGCGTGCTTGAAGCCATTGCCAGTGAAACGATTACCGATGCTGAATTAGGTTGGCGTAAGGTTTATTTGACGATTGGCTAATGCCAAAATGATTGTTTAAGGGCGGCTTCGCATTTTGACTCTAGTTAAATGCTTTTCATTAATTAAGCTATTGCAATAGCGTTAAAGTGAATCTAGTATTCGCGCTTCAACCCAGGAGAATCAAATGGACTTATCGAACCTTAAAATCAAAGATCTCAAAGCACTGATCGAAAAAGCAAAAGAGCGTATTTCTGAGCTGGAAAAAAGCGAAGCCGCTGACGTTCGCAACAAGCTCATTGCCATGGCGCGTGATGCTGGTTTTGACGCTGTTGAATTACTGTCTGGCAAAGCCGCTGCTAGCGCATCAAAAGTTCGCCGCCCAGCGAAACCAAAGTATAAGCACCCAACCAGCGGCGCTACTTGGACGGGCCGTGGCGTTAAGCCGGTTTGGATCCGTGAATTATTGGCATCCGGCCGCACATTAGAAAGCTTGATGATCTAAACCGCAGTTTTCTGCGGTGTTGGTTTTTAAACAAAAACCCGCGTTGAGCGGGTTTTTTGTTGCCTACTTGGTTTGACAAGCGCGGCGCACCGCTATATCTGCTATTTTTCGACCAATCAAATTTGATCTGCTGGAATGCGCCGCACCGATAATTCCCGGTATCGCTTTATGCTTGCACTGCTATTACTTGGCGGCTCGGCCGCGATTGGCATTTTGCGCGATCGCCGTGGCGCCCAAGTATTTTCAAAACCGGTATTTGAAGCTGCCGCACCAACGATGACAGTGCAAGCCGATGCGCAAACTGAACTGGATGTTGCGCCTAGCGTGCTTGGCACTTCGGCAGGCGCAGCTGCTGAGCCTGCAGCTGAATCCTTTGATGCAAAAGCGCTGAGTGAATCAGTGCAAAGCGCACTGGCGAAGGGCAGAATTTTAAGCGCGCTAGAATTGCAGCAGCTGCGTGCGCTATATGAGAGTGAAGAGGCTGAGGCAGATGCCGACAACGCGCGCAAAAACATCTTGCGTGCGCTACTCGACAGCGTAGAAGGCCGAGTTCCGGCGGAATTGTTAAGCGCAACGCCTACGCTGTTAGCCGCGCTAGAAAAACGCAGCGGGCCGCTTGCGCGAAAGCTCAAACCTATTTTGACGCAAGCGTTGGATTGGGAAAACAAGTTCGCACGCACCGAGGTATTGTTGCGCGCTGGTGCGAATGCGTCTAAACCGCTGGAGCTGGCGCTTGCCAATTTAAAATCGATTTTGGCGATTGACCCAAGTCATCCGCGCGCTTTAGCGGGTGTGAAAAAGCTACAAATGCTCTACTTAGACGCCGCAAGCCGCGCGTCTGAGCGCTTAGAGTTTGCAGCGGCTGAAAGCTTTTTACAGCGCGCCGATGGCGCATCGGAAAATCGGTCTGCAGTGGCGCTCGCACGCACCGAGCTGTTTGCACTCAAAGCGCGCACTGAGAGTGAACTCTTGAGCGCATTTGAAAGCGCGCTCATGCGTAAAAACCTATCCGAAGCGACCAGCGTGGCCGCTAGGCTAGCGAAATTCATCCCAGAAGAGCGCAGCAATGCGTTAAACCAACGGATTAAAAACACCGAGCTTTATGGCGGCTTTAGTCGCGGCGAACGCTTTGCCGATGCGCTCGGCGCAGGTGCTATCAACGGGCCTGAAATGCGGGTTATTCCGATTGGCAGCTTTGTCATGGGCTCAGCGGAAAATGAGCCAGAGCGCTCGTCGAACGAGGGCCCGCAGCGGGAAATATCGGTCAACACCGGCTTTGCATTATCGATCAGCGAAATAAGCGTCGGGCAGTTTGCGCTGTTTGCTCAGGCCAGCGGATACGTCACAAGCGCTGAAACTGAAGGCTGGAGCTACACGTTTCGGGAATCCAATGGGCGCTTTAGCCGAACCAAAGGCATCAGCTGGCGCAATAGCTATCGCGGCATTAAAGCGAATGAGCGCCATCCGGTGGTTCACATATCGCATAGCGATGCAAATGCGTACGCGGCTTGGCTTAGCGAACAAACAGGCTATTCTTATCGCTTGCCAACCGAAGCTGAGTTTGAATATGCGCTGCGTGCAGGCAGCACCAGCACGTTTTGGTGGGGCACCAGTGTTCCAGATACGCGCGTAGAAAACTTGACCGGCGAGCGCGATGTTGGCCCAAACGGCAGGCGTTGGAGCAAACATTTTGCCGGCTATGGCGATGGCTACTTTGGCCCAGCGCCAACAAAGCTCTTCAAAGCCAACGCATTTGGTGTCATGGACATGGGCGGCAACGTGGCCGAATGGGTTGCTGATTGCTGGCACGATTCTTACGCCAGAGCGCCCGATTCAATCGCCGCCTGGGTCAATCAAGGCTGCGCGCAATACGTCGTACGCGGCGGTTCTTGGGGCAGCCCGCCGAGTGAAGCACGCTCAGCGTTTCGACAAGCTTTAGGCGAGTCTAGTCGAAACGCGCGTATCGGCTTTAGGGTGGCGCGGCAGCTGTAGACTTTCCAACCCTAAAGTCACGCTCGATTTGCTTTGAACAATTTGGAGTCAATTGGTACAGGCGGCAATCTCACCAAGGTCGCGCAGATTGCGGCATTAGCGTTGCACGGCAGAGCTCTCGAGATTTTATACGGTTTTCCGATCTATCCGTGACAAATCCAATGGCATAACTGAGCCGACTGCTTATCTGGTAACAACAAAATGTCTGACCCTGGCTTACAGGACGCCGCGCCGCACTTTATTCAACGCTAAAAATAGTCCTTTCCACTTTGCAAAAGTGCGTTCGCACGCACCTTAGCAATTTGGTTTTGCAGCGTTAAACCAGGTGCTTCGCTGCTGGCCTGCAGCACCTCGTTTAACAGCCGATCGTGCAACGCTTGCTCGAACGTTAGGCGTGCAAAGTATTGCGCGTACAGCACTTTCGCCATCAAATTTTTGCTATTACTTTGCGCAATCGCGCGTTCAAAATAAGCTTTACCTAGCTCAGGTTTGCCGCCGAACGCAGGCGGCAATAGCGAATTGAGCACGCCCAGCACCATTTGCGCCTCGCCTTGATTAAATTCAGGTGCCAAGCTAGCGATGCGCTCGTATAAAACCCGTACTTTCGGCACATCGGCCTGCGCTTCGGGCTGATCGGCTCGGGCTTGTACGTCGGTGGCCCAGGCGCTGGCTAAGCAGCTGAGCGCAGGTAAATCGGCTTGATCAAAGCTGGCGGCGCGCGCTGTAATGGCGTCAAAATCCAGCGCGCGCAAATTGCAAAACTGCTTGTCAAGCTTGCAGGCGCCGGCATCGCCATAGCGCAGCGTGCGCGCGCTCAAGCGCTGTTGACGAGCGACATCGGCTACAAAACCGCCGCTGTAAGCGCCATATAGTTTTGCCGCCGCGCAAAGACTCTCTCCAGACGCATCGGGTTTAGCCGCGCTGGCGTCAAGCAGTAATAAATAAGAAGGCAGCGCAGCGGAGATGGTTTCCGGGTCGTCATGGTTTAAGGCCGCCACGGTCAAATCAGCAGCAAGCTGGGTTTGCACTCTTTCCATTAGGCTGGAGCAGCCAGCGCTCAGGCAGAGTGTGATGAGTAGTGAGAGTTTTGCGAGTTTTTTCATCGGGGATTCCAAATAGTTTGTCGACCACTTTAATGATGAGTTACGTCAGTCCAATGATTCAGCCGCTTCCAGCGTATTTTGCAAAAGCATCGCCACCGTCATCGGGCCCACGCCACCCGGCACCGGCGTAAGCCAGCTTGCCCTTGTGCGCGCGGCTTCAAATTCAACATCACCGCACAGGCGGCCATCGGGCAATCGATTCATCCCAATATCAATCACCACCGCACCGGGTTTGATCCATTCGCCTTTCACCAAGCCCGGCTTGCCCGCCGCTACCACAAGCAAATCTGCACGCTCGACATGGCCCTGTAAATCTTTAGTAAAGCGGTGCGCAGCGGTTACCGTTGCACCGGCCAAAAGCAGTTCAAGTAGCATCGGCCGGCCGACATGATTGCTCACGCCAATCACCAGCGCATTCGCGCCGCGCACGGGTTTGTCCGTATGGCTCAATAAATTCATGACACCTTTGGGCGTGCAGGGCCGCAAACCCGGCTCACGCAGCGCCAATCGGCCGACATTTTCGGCGTGAAAGCCATCGACATCTTTACTCGGTTTGATGCGTGCAATCACTGCGTGCGGGTCGATCTGCGGCGGCAGCGGCATTTGCACCAAAATGCCGTGAATCTCTGGATCGACATTCAGCGCGTCGATCAATTCCAGCAGCGCTGCCTGGCTAAAACTGGCCGGGAAATCAAAATCACGCGCGTTAAGCCCAGCTTTGCTGCAGGCATTGCGTTTGTTGCGAACATAAACGTGGCTGGCTGGATCTGCACCAATCAAAATTACCGCCAAACCGGGCGCGCGCTGGCCATTGCGAACCCGCGCCTGCACCAGCCGCGCGATATCTTGAATGTGCTGATCGGCGATGCGCTTGCCGTCAATCAGCTGCGCTTGCTGGGAACTCATTTAACAAGGCTCACTTATTACGATCTCGCAAGATGCGATCTTTATCGCGCTGCCAGTCGCGATCTTTTTCGGTGGCGCGCTTATCGTGCAGCTGCTTGCCTTTGGCGAGCGCAATTTCGACTTTCACTTTGGCGTTTTTCCAGTACATCTTCAGCGGAATCGCGGTGGCGCCTTTGCGTTCGACTGCAATAACGATTTCATCAATCTGCCGCCGATGCAGCAGCAATTTGCGATTGCGCATTTTGTCGGCAATCACGTGCGTGTTAGCAGAAATCAACGGCATGATCTGACAGCCAAACAAAAAAGCCTCACCGCCTTTGAGCAGCACGTAGCTTTCACCAAAAGTCACCCGGCCTTGGCGTAGGGATTTCACTTCCCAGCCTTGCAAGGCCAAGCCCGCTTCAAAGCGTTCTTCAATATGAAATTCAAAGCGCGCGCGGCGATGCTCGGCGATGCGGCCTTTGTCTTCCGTGTCGGTGGTTTTTTTGCGCAAAATGCGTGGGCTCAGTCAAGGCGCGGCCGCGGATGGTAGCTGCTAAGCGGGGTGGCGGCTAGTTTTGCGCGGCGGTGCGTCACTTTAGGTTGCAGATTGCATTTGAAAAACGCCGTGTGGTGCGCCGCACCCACGCTAGCGCGCTCCGCGCGCCTTTTAAACTGCTCGCGCTCCGCGCGCCGGGCGGGTACTGGGCTCCCTTGACCTCAGCAACAAGCGAAAGCCTACGAGGTCGTCTCGGGACTCGGGCGTGCCCGCGTCGCGGAAAGCCGCACGCGCGAACCACGCGTCGTTGATCCAGCAACCGCCGCGCACAGCGCGGGTGACAACGACAGGCCCCTCCGGGTCCACTAACACCTCGCTAGTGGAAGGGTATTCACGCCGCCCATCGCGACACCACTCCAACACATTCCCATGCAGCTGATACAGCCCCCAAGCGTTTGCGGCAAGGCTTTTTACTGGTATGGTGCTTTTGCGATACTCGCCTTTCGCCCCATCGGCATACGGATGGTTGCCATTATAATTGACCTGCGCTGGGGTAATATTGGTGCCAAAACTAAAAGGCGTGTCAGTGCCCGCACGGCAGGCATATTCCCACTGAGCTTCGGAGGGTAAAGTTGCCTCAAGCGCATCGGGCAATGCGCTATTTAATGCGCTCAGGAAGCTACCGGTAACGTCATTCCAACTCACTTGCTCTACCGGGTTTTGCAAATCGTTCTTAAAATGCGCGGGATTCTTACCACCAACGAGGGCCAGCCAAAACGCCTGGCTACACGTGGTATCCGCAAACCAAAAGCCCTGACTAATACGCACGCGGTGCTGCGGGCCTTCATTCGTTTGCCGATCAAGCTCTTTTTCGGGCGAGCCCATTGAAAACGCACCCGCTTCAATCCAGCGAAAGCGCTGAGTGACAGCGTTAACCGTCAAATCTACAACCGCTACACGTTTTTTTTCTGGCTGCTCGTCCTTATCCAAACTGAGCCATTTTCTTGACCGAAACTCTTCAAATAGGGCATCGCACCAAGCGCCTGCAAAAACCGGCATACCGCTACCGTCGCTTAAGCGTTTGGATAGGTCAGCCAGGAGATTCTCTGGTCTTGGCTCCGCATCAACAGCAATCCAGTCGTAGGCTTGGATTTGCTCGCCATGCTTGACCTCAACGCGCTTTGGCAAGATTGCGTACGTATTTTGTACCTCAGGCGGCAGCTTCTGGTAGGTCGCGTGATCAATCAAAATGCCGTTTAAGCTCGCTTCCGGCTCTAGTCGCGACGCGCGAATAATCGTGTCGCCAGCGTCATCGACACCAACTATTGGTGACGATGCAACCTCACCGGTGGTGATGGCGAATCGAAAAAAGCGCCGATCTTTTACCAAACCACATTGCGCATTCATTTGATTGCGATTGGCAATCATGTGCTTAGTAAACGCATGCGCTTGCTCAGCTGTTTCAAAGCCAAGAATGCCGCCATCGCCAGCGGTATTGATGAGGGCTTGAGCGCGCGTACTTCCTACTTGGCTTAGCGCATTGTCAATTTCATCTGCAATTTCACCATGCAAATCTAAAACCGCCAAAGCAGTCTTGGCTTTAGCTTCAAGCTCTTGAGCCAAAATGCTGTAGGACTTCATGTCGAGCTTGACGACGGTGCGAATTGCTGATGAGGTGGCCGCTTTTTGTTCCAAGTCTGATTTGTTGCTTTCGTTTCGCATAGCGCTATCTCGTTGAATTAGTGTCTAAATCAGTGATGTGTCAAGCAAGTCTGACACGAGCATAAGTCAGCCTCGCGAACGGCTCAAGCGCAAGAACCCGCGCACCACCTTATTCGCACCAGCAATTTTAGGCTGGTGCAAAGCCGCGCATTTGACTACTCTTCGGCCCATGACAGCACCGATAGCCATTTTTGGCGGCACTTTTGATCCCATCCACTTTGGCCATTTGCGGGCTTGTTTAGAAGCGGGTGAAGCACTGCACGCCGGTCAGGTAAAACTGCTGCCGTGTGCTAGCCCGGCGCACCGTTCGCAGCCTATCGCTAGCGCCGAGCAGCGCCTTGCAATGCTTGATTTAGCGCTCGCAGGGCAAGATTTTTTGAGATCAGACCGGCGTGAGTTAGATCGCCCCGGCCCAACGTACACTATCGACACGCTTTTAGAGATTCGCGCAGAAATCGGGCCGGATCAGCCGCTTGTATTGATGATTGGCGCAGATCAGCTCGCGCAGCTTGATCGCTGGAAGCATTGGCAACGCCTGCTGGATGTCGCGCATATTGCGGTTTTGACGCGCCCGAATTGCGCCGAAACGCCGTTGAATATCGACGCATTTTTAAAGCCGCACCGCGCCAAACGTAGCGAATTAGCGCTGCACCCGGCCGGCTTTATTTGTGCGATTCCGGTTACAGCATTGGCGATTTCTGCCAGTGATGTGCGCCGGCGATTAAGCCATCAGCAAAGCGTGCGCTATTTGGTGCCGGATGCGGTTTTGGACTACTTTTACGCGCAGTCGCTTTACTCAGCGGCGAAAGTTGCACTGTTTAATTCGGTGCAGCAGCTGCTGCGCTAAGGGTTTGATATACCCAAGTCAATGCTGCACTGCAACACAACTTTTCAGTTGGATTGCGCGTCGGACATAAAAGCGATGGCCCAAGCGGCTATACTCCGGCCGATCAAACTGAACAAGGCGGATATTTATCAATGCCAGCAATTAGCTCACCGGGCAAAACTCGGGGTTTTATCGTGCCGATTGGCGGCGCAGAAGATCGCAGCGGTGATCGAGAAATTTTGCGGCGCTTTTTGCGCCTGTGCGGGCACAATCCGTCAATCGCGATTATTCCGACTGCGTCCAAAAAAGAAGACACGGGAAGGCTTTATCAGGATATTTTCCGCGATTTGAGTTCGGCTAATTCTGAAGTGTTGAATTTTACCGATCGCGATCAGTGTGATTCACCCGCTTCACTGGATTTTTTACAGCGCTGCGATGGCGTATTTATTACCGGTGGCAACCAACTGCGGCTTTCCACCACGATTGGCGGCACGCCGGTTGCCAAGCTGCTGCGCCGGCGCAATGCCGATGGTATGCCAATTGGCGGCACCAGCGCCGGCGCTGCGATCATGCCTGAGCATATGATTGCCGGCGGCGATGAAGGTGCAACCCCGCGTGCGCGCATGGCGCAGCTGGCACCTGGGCTTGGGCTATCGAACAAAATCATGGTAGATCAACACTTTCGCCAGCGTGACAGAATTGGCCGCCTGCTATCTGCGATTGCCTTGAATCCGTTCGCAGTGGCACTGGGAATTGACGAAGACACCGCCGCGTTTATCGGGCCAGATAATATTGTCGAAGTGGTGGGCTCCGGTACCGTCACGTTTATCGATCCGTTTGATATGCGGCAAAGCTCAGTCGCCGATGCCGAAGATGGCGATGTGTTACAGCTGACGAATCTGCATTTACATGTGCTCAAGCACGGCGGGCGCTTTAATTTGGATACGCGCCAGCCGTTACCGGAGCTTGGGATATAAGCGATCAATTTCGCAAAAATTTAGCCAAAACTCATCCTTTGTACGCTAATATTTTTTGCAACCTAACGAGGATATTTCTATGAGCAGACGCGAAGCAAGCAGCACCATTCAAGCGAAAAGTATTAAAAAATCCCCTAAAGTGGCTGAAACTGGATTGAACGATGGAAGCGCATTTGTAAGTAAGCGGGTCGATGGATTTCTTATTTACGACACCCCTATCCAACCGAAACATTTTACTCGGGCTCAAATTGCAGCTGCGATTGACCGCCTCCGTTAGTATCAAAGCGCCATTTGAACACCGAGTTTTCGTCAATGTCCCATTTGATTCGGAATATTTGCCGATCCTACATGCCATTTTATTCACGATCCATGATTGTGGGTTTGTCGCGCGAATAGCCGTAGAAGACACAGGCTCAAACGAAACTAGGTTGGACAAGATCGAACGAATAATCCGGGATTCACGGCTTTCCATTCATGACATTAGCCGTGTATCCAGTTCTTCCTCGAGCCCACTTCCCCGTTTCAACATGCCCTTTGAATGTGGACTGGCATTAGGTGCAATTCGCTTTGGCCCACCCTCGCAGAATCGTGATTTTCTGCTGCTGGTTGGCGAGCCGTTCCAAGATAAGCGAACATTGAGCGATTTGGCAGGGCAAGATTCAAAAGCCCACAATAACGAGCCAAAGCTTGCGCTAAACGCCGTTCGAACCTTTCTATCCGCCAAAAAAACGCCTCTGGAACGAACGCGCGGTGCCGACGCAATTTGGAAACGCTACCAAAATTTCAAAGCAGACTTGCTTGGTTTAATAAAGAAACAAGAGCTCACGTTTGACGAAGTCAACGCTTTTGACTACTTACCCGATTGGATTAATTTTGTCGTGCTTTGGCAAGCTAAGTGACGAACAAATCGATCAGCGGACTAAGCGTTTCAAGCGCAAACGTCAAACCTTCATAAAGCCCCATGCGCCGATCTGATATCTGGACGCTGCTGGCGTTAGCCGCCATGTGGGGCGCATCATTTATGTTTATGCGCATAGTCGCGCCCGTGCTCGGCTGGGCCTGGGCCGCCAATACACGCGTACTGCTCGGCGCTGCGCTGATTGCCAGCATCATGCTTTGGCAAAAAGAACCGCTGAAATTACGACAAGATTGGCGGCATTTCGCGGTTTTAGGCTTGATCAATTCAGCGCTACCGTTTGCGCTATTTGCCATGGCCGCGCTCTACGTTCCGGCCGCATACTCTGCGGTATGCAACGCCACTGCGCCGCTGTGGGGCGCGCTATTAGGAAGCTTATTTTTTGCAGATCGCTTAGGCCTACCCAAAGTTACCGGGCTGCTACTGGGCATCAGCGGCGTTGCTTTGACTGCTGGCGCGGGCAAAATTGATCTCACTACCAACGCGGCGTTTGCCATTGGAGGCACCTTGTTTGCCGCACTACTTTACGCGGTTGCCGGGGTTTACATGAAGCGCTTTGCAGGCCACATTAAGCCGCTTGCACTCGGCTGTGGCAGCCAGATTGCAGCATCCATTTGGCTTTTGCCGCTGCTATTTTTCTGGTCTCCCAATGTCCAGCTGATTGATATCAAAGTCGTGCTGTGCGTGCTTGGCGCAGGATTAATAAGCACCGGCCTGCCTTACGTGCTGTATTTTCCGCTGATGCAGCGCATCGGCCCCATGCGCGCGCTCAGCGTTACCTTTTTGGTGCCGTGTTTTGCGGTGTTTTTCGCTTATATTTTTCTGGGTGAAGCGCTCAGTTTGGGCTCGCTGGCGGGCTGTGGTACGGTGTTGATAGGTTTGTTTCTGGTCTTGAAAAAGTAGTGCTACTCCAGCAACTTCCACAACCCTATAAATTGCTCGGTAATTGCATCACTTTCCTCGATATCGATATTGGTAAGCTGCATCCGCGCCAAGCCTTTCGCGGGCTCAATGGCAATCAACGCGGTAACGCCTGGATCAGAACCGGTATGGCCCCATTTTTCTCCGCGCTGTTCCCAAAATAAGCCATGGCCGGTTATTTTTGCCGGTAAGTCGGCGGGCCGCTTTGCGCCAAGTTGCGGCGTAAGCATCAATTGAACCGCTTTCGAATCTAGGCTTGACGCCCTGCCCGCTTTCGCATCAAGCACCGCTTGTAAATACCGCGATAGATCCGAGCAGCTGGCAATTAAGCCGCCATCTGGATAGGTAATTAACCGATAAGGCGGCACCGCTTCGCCATTTTTCTTATACAAAACTGCATCGCCCGGCTTGGGCAAAAAGCTCGCTTGCGTGCCGATTGGCGATAGTATTTTTGCTTGCACATAGGCATCAAACGGCATGCCCAGCTTGACTTCAATCACGTAGGCCGCCAGCGCTGCGCCGATATTGCTGTACTCATACTGCTCACCCGGCATGGCTTTGATAAAATTTCCGTTTTGATAAAGTTTGCCTTTGGGCACGAGATAGCTTTTAAGGTATTCGGCTAGCGTCAAACTAGCGCTGGCCGGTGCCACATAGCTTTGCCGGTAAGCAGCGCTGCGATCACGAATACTTGAAGTATGCGTCGCGAGCTGCCGCAGCGTTATCGCAACATTAGGAAACTTAGGATTTTGCACCTGCCACGGCAAATAGCGATCAATAGGGGCGTCCAAATCAATTTCATCACTCACACTCAACTGCGCAAGCGCTATGCCAATAAAGGTTTTACTAACTGAACCTATAGGCTGGCGCGTATCCAAGGTGTAAGCGGCATCCGATTGTTTTGCAAAGCCACCGGCAAAGCAGCTGGCACCTTGTTGGGTAAATCGAACACCGCAATAACCGGGCAATGCAGACGCTTGGTAAGCGGCTGCTAATTGGGTTTGCCGATCATCTTGCTTAGCAAGCTTGCATATATCGCCCGCTGCACCCCAGCTTGCACTAGCTAAGCCAGCAACTATCAGACACGCCATAGTGACCCACTTACTCAAATATTGCATTCCACTTTCCTCGGTAAATTTGTACCAGCTTAGCGTTATGGTTTGAATATTACGGCGAATTTAACCGGTTTCGCCGCTCAAAACAGGCAAAATAGCGCATCAAATTCGCGATTTCCGCCATGCCTATTCTTTCTTTAAATGCAACTGATCGCCAGCTGCTGGATTTGCTGCAAACCAGCGTTCGACTGAGCCACGCTGAATTAGCGGAACGCGTTCATTTGTCGGAATCTAGCGTGCGCAGGCGCATCGAGCAGCTGCGCAGTAGCGGCGTAATTGAGCGCGAAGTTGCGATTCTATCTGCGGACGCAATAGGCGGGGTAACCGTCATTGTGAGCTTAAGTTTTGAGCGCGAATCGCCAGAACTTTATGCCCGCTTTCGAAAACGCATGCAGGATTTGCCCGAGGTCATGCAGTGTTATTCAGTGGCAGGCTCTGTGGATTACATTCTGATTGTGCGCGCCGATGATTTGCCAAGCTTCGAGCGCTGGGGCGAGCGTGAGCTAATGAGCTGGCCGGAAATCCGCCGTTACGATAGCCAAGTAGTGTGGAGCACGGTGAAATTTCAGACCAAGTTTAGTTTGGTGGCGCAGACAAACTGACGCTAGTTCGTAGCCACAACTTTCACCATTCGCCCAATAAATCGCAGGCTCGGGCTCGTAGCTAAATCGACTGGAAAAACCGTCTTTGGATTCGGATCCGGCACGATCAAAACCGGTGCACTCGCCTGCGGCGGCAGGTGCTTTGCACGCAGCGCATTGGCAAGATCTGACAGCTCTCTACCCACTGGCTCTTGATTTTGATATGCCGCTAAGCCAGCACTTTGCGTTTTGGGCATCGTAACCTGCGATGGTACTTTCGTATTAGTGGTAGACGCAGGCGCTTTAGGCGGCACAAAAATCTGCTCGAGCTCTTTGAGTAAAGCCTTGACGTCAATCGGCGGCAGCGGAGCGTGCGAGCGAAATGCGCTGATGATGGTCGGCCTTAAGCTGCCTGCAGGAATCGTACCGGCCTGTTGCAAAATTCGATAAACCAGCTCGCTACACATCATGGTCGACGGATCATCCTTTACTGCATGACTCATCGCGACGCGCAGCACCCAGCGCAGCGTTTCAGAATCAGGTAATTTGTTACGAAGCGCGCTCATCATGGCAATGTCCACCAGCGCATTGCGGGCGTAGGGCAGCCCAACGAATTCCTTTGCAGTAGCCTGCATGGCGGAGATTTCAGCAGGTCCAAACGGATGCCCGCTGATCGTGCTTGGCCGATAAACGTCAATCAGCAGCACTTCTGCCGTATCTGCCAAGCGCTCGGCAATCGGATACAAACGCAAACCAGAAAGTGCTGCTTCAATCAATTGGCTGTTGTCATAGATCAAAAATGCGTGGCTGTAAGGGCTATCGCCGACCCAGCTGATGAGCTTTGAAAGCTGCCCGCTACTCATCATCAAACACACATCGCCAGGCTGTAGATCAGCCATCGTTAAATCCGGATAGCTAGTTTGGCTCATGAGATTTGCCTTCTTCGGTGGACATTTTATTGGGTAGTGCGGTAACGATATTCATCGCCTCGACGCGATTTCGGCCGCGATTTTTAGCTTGATACAGCGCTTGATCTGCGGCGTCGATAATCGCATCAGCGGATTTCATTTTATTGGTGCTGGCCGCTACGCCGATACTGACGGTCAGCTCAACCGGATGGCCAGAGATGTTGACGCCTTCCGCCGCTACGCGTGCGCGAATGCGTTCGGCAACCGCTAGACCGTCTTTTAAATGTGCGCCGGGCAAAACCAGTAAAAACTCTTCTCCGCCAAGTCGCGCCAGTACGTCACTAGCGCGCATTTCATGATGCACTTGCGCTACCAAAAACTTCAAGGCGTCATCGCCCACGTGATGCCCAAAGCGATCATTCACGCGTTTGAATAAGTCTAAATCTAAAAAGCAAACTGCCACCGAACCACGATCACGCTCCAGCGTCATGACTGCAGCACTCAATGCTGATAACGCAGCACGGCGATTCAGCGTACCTGTCAGCGGATCACGTTCGGAGGTAATGCGCGCTTCATCGCGCTGATTGCGATAACCGAGCACTTGATCTGCCAATCCGAGCGAAACGACTACGCCTGCAAACGCGTGGCTGGCGATAAAAATCTGAGTGGACAACTCGGCAAAATTCAGCCAGCCCATGCCGGTGCCAACTTGCAAAAACAAAGTCAGCACGATGGCTAAATCGGCAATCAAACAAAACAAAGCCGCCCTGGAGCCCGTGCGCGCCGCGCGAATCATCAGCGTGACAGTCAAACAGGAATTTATAATGAGCAACAGATTCGCAAACTGCGCCCACGCCGACACCACTTTCGAATCGGCAATCAGTGCAATCGGTGAGAGCACTATCAGCAGCGCGCCTAATGTTAAAACTACTTTTGAAAGCCGCTTTTGCAATCGATTCGGATCAACGAAATAGACCGCAAAACAAGCCGAAATCCCAGCACCAAATGCGGCGGCGGCATTGCCCAACGGCATCGAAACAAACGGCACCCAAGCGCTCAAGCCCCATCCGTCGGCGAAAGAAGCAAATTCCCCAGTGCGTGCCCCCATATAAATCCAATAGCTCAGCACTTTGGTGATGTAAAGCAGCCAGATGGATTCGCGCAAAACGAAATAAAAGCAGGCGGCAATGCCGCAGCAGGCCAGCATCAGCACCATCATTGCCGTATAGAACCGCACGTTGTTAAGCTCAACCTGCGCCTGCTCGGTGCGATCTCGGATCGCTAAAGTGGTAGCAGCCGAACGCGGATCTTTAAATTCCAGCCAGATAGCATCGCCCGCACGCAGGCCAGTATCTAATTCAAGCACCATGGCATTGCGCGAATAGCGCGTTTGATAGCGGGCGTCTGCAAGATTATTGACCTGCGGCGCGTAGCTTGGCGGCGCATATAAAATCACGTCGCGATCTATCGACTGCCCGATCACCAGCACGGCTGTGCCGTTTTCAATCGCAGCCAGCGCTGGCAGCGTAATTCGCCAGAGCGAGCGCACAGTGGCTTTTTGCGAAAGTACTGATGATTTGAGTGGAACAAAAGCCCAATCCGAAGGCGGTGCGCGCAGCAATTGTGGGCTCAGTACCGCTGGTACGTTTTTGACTTGCTCGATTTGCAATTCATTGGCGCACAGGTTTGCTGAGGCAAAACCAAGCACTAAGCACGCCAAAACTGCGGCGAACATGGTGCAGTTTTGACGTGCAACCTGATAAAAACTCAGCCAAAGTTTTTGCATGGAGTAAAGGGTAACCGATTAATTTTCAAGCCGCGATTGCAACACGATGCAACCCAAATATCTAGCCTAACTTTGCAGTAACTGTGCTTGCAAATCCGCCAAAACGGCCCGTTCGGCTTGCGTGAACTCGAGTTCCATCATGCCCTCAACTCCAAAATAATGGCGGCGAAATGCGCGCGCTGCTGCAGGTTTATCGCGCAAATCGTAACCCATCAGCGCTAATGCCAGCCACGGATCAAAACCAGCTGGCGGCGCGAGCAGCAGGTTAAACTCGCGGCTTGGCCAAAGCCCAAAGCCAGCGCTCGCTAACTTGGCCCACGGAAATTTCGCGCTAGGGTCTGATTTTCGAACTGGGGCAATGTCGCCATGCGCAATCACTTGCCGAGGCTCAATTTTTAGCCGCTCACATAAATCCGTCAACAAAACCAGCAGCGCTTGAATTTGCGGCTCGGAAAATTCCGCTTGCCCGTCGTTATCGAGTTCAATGCCTATCGACGAGGAATTCAAATCCGAGCGCCCGGCCCAGCGGCTTAAGCCCGCATGCCAGGCGCGTGCGCCTTCCGGCACCAGCTGATACAGCGCGCCATCGGCACCGATCAAATAGTGTGCGCTGACTTTCCCGTACGGATTGCCGGTTTTTAAGGTGTGCAGCGCCGCCTCGGCACTCGCCATTTCGGTGTGGTGCAGCACGATCAACTGAGGGCGGCGCATATCGAGATTTGCTGAGGGCTCCCAGCGCGCGATAGGGTTAGGTTGCAGCAGCGGATCGGCTGGCAGGATATCTAAACTTGGGTTTTGCATGGCGCAGCTCGAAAGAAATAGGAATGAAAACAGCAAAATCGTCGCTTTAGTGGTGTAAGTGGCGCGATTGGCCGATTTGTTAAGTGTAGAGCGATGCTGCATCAGTTAAATTCCTGTTCTTTTTTCGATCCAGCTGCACTTTGCTGCAGCTTGAATCCAAGTTACCGCTCTAATTCTGGACATTAAACATGGAAAAGTCATTTGATCCGCGTAGTTTTGAAGCGCGTTTGTATCAAAGCTGGGAACAGCAGGGTTATTTTTCGCCCGCAAGTGCCAACGAAAACCTCGGTGAGCCATTTTGCATCCAGCTGCCACCGCCCAATGTAACCGGCACGCTGCACATGGGCCACGGTTTTCAGCAAACGCTGATGGATTTAATGGTGCGCTATCAGCGCATGCAGGGGCGCGATGTGCTGTGGCAGTGCGGCACCGATCACGCCGGCATTGCGACGCAAAAGATCGTCGAGAATCAGCTCGCGGCCCAAGGTCTGGATCGCAAAACCCTTGGGCGTGAAGAATTCCTCAAGCGCGTTTGGGCATGGAAAGAGGAATCAGGTTCGACCATCACTAAGCAAATGCGCCGCCTGGGTTCAAGCTGCGATTGGACGCGCGAGCGTTTCACGATGGATCCTGGTTTATCGGCCGCAGTTCGGCGTGTGTTCGTACAGTGGTTTCGCGCTGGCCTGATTTATCGCGGTAATCGCTTAGTGCATTGGGATCCCGTTTTGCAAACCGCAGTGAGCGATTTAGAAGTCGAAAATCGCGAGAAAGACGGCTCAATGTGGCATATCCGCTATCCATCGGTAGATGGCGGCGCGGGTTTGATTGTCGCCACCACGCGCCCTGAGACGCTGCTGGGTGACGTTGCCGTAGCCGTCAATCCTGACGATACGCGCTATAGCCATTTGATCGGCACGATGTTGCAGCTTCCGCTTTGCAATCGACTCATACCCGTGATTAGCGACGCCTACGTCGATAAAGATTTTGGCACCGGCGCAGTCAAAATAACCCCAGCGCACGATTTCAACGACTTTGCTATGGGCGCGCGGCACGGCTTGACGCCGATCAGTATTTTCACCCTCGATGCTAAGGTCAATGAAAATGGCCCGGCAAGCTATCAGGGCATGGATCGCTTCGCCGCACGCAAGCAAATCTTGGCCGATTTAGAAGCAGCCGGATTTCTGATCGAAACCAAGCCGCACAAGCTGCAGTTGCCGATCTCCCAGCGCTCTGACGCCGTCACCGAGCCGATGTTGACCGATCAATGGTTTGTCGATCTAACAAACAAAGGCCGCAGCCAAATTACTGAACCCGCACTCGATGCGGTTCGTTCGGGCCATATCAAATTTGTGCCGGAAAATTGGAGTAGCACCTACACGCAGTGGCTGGAAAATATCCAGGACTGGTGCATTAGCCGCCAGCTGTGGTGGGGCCACCGCATTCCCGCTTGGTACGATGAAGCCGGGCAGATTTTCGTCGGCGATGATGAGGTGGACGCCATCAAGCATAGTTCGCTTACGCCGCAAGGCGCGCTGCGGCAAGACAACGACGTGCTTGACACTTGGTTTTCTTCTGCGCTTTGGCCATTTTCCACGCTAGGTTGGCCGCATGAAACGCCTGAACAAGCGTTAGAGTGGTCTGATTTCAAACGCTTTTTACCATCCAACGTGCTGGTGACTGGATTCGATATTATTTTCTTTTGGGTAGCGCGCATGGTGATGAGCTCACTGTATTTTGTTGGCCGCAAACCTGATGGCAGTTTTGAACCCGAATTCGCGACGCTAGCACAGCGGGTGCCGTTCAAAACCGTCTACATCAATGCCATCGTGCGAGATGCCGAAGGCCAGAAGATGAGTAAATCCAAAGGCAACACGCTGGATCCGCTGGATCTAATCGATGGCATTTCATTAGCGGACTTATTGGAAAAATCGACCGCCACGTTGATGAATCCACTAGACCGAGAGAAAGTAGAAAAACGCGTGCGCCGCGACTACCCGAACGGAATACAAGCGGTCGGCACAGATGCGCTACGCTTTACTTTTGCAGCATTGGCAACGCACGGCCGTACGATTAACTTTGATCTGAAGCGCTGCGAAGGCTACAAATCGTTCTGCAATAAGCTGTGGAATGCAGCGCGTTTTGTACTGATGAATTGCGAGGAAGTGCAGTTCACTTCAGCCGCAAAACCCCCGCTGGCGAGCAGTGCTGAGCGCTGGATCACAGGCGAATTTGGCCGCATGCTGACCGAATATCACGCGCAAATTGCGCTGTATCGCTTCGATCTGGCGGCGCAGGCGCTCTACGATTTCACCTGGAATGAGTTTTGCGACTGGTTTCTCGAATTGGCCAAACCCGCGCTTACCGGCGGCGATGCAGCTGCCAAATTCAGCATGCAGCACACGCTGATTTATTTGCTCGAAGCGCTGCTGCGGGCAGCGCACCCGATTATTCCGTTTATTACCGATGAAATTTGGCACAGCGTTGCGCCAAAACTAGGCCAAACAGTAGACGAGCAAACCAGCGTTGCTACCCAGTCCATGCCACAAGCGATTGATTTTGCTCATGATGCAATAAGCGATGCGGAAATACTGTGGCTCAAAGAAGTTTTGCTCGGCCTGCGCCGCATTCGCGCTGAAATGAATATCTCGCCAGCTAAAGCTATTCCACTGCTTTATAGCGGCGGTACTGAATTAGATCAAAGCCGCATGCAATTACACGAGCACAATATTGCCTTTTTGGCGAAAATTGAAACGCAGCGCATGCTCGCGCCGAGTGAAAACGAGCCCCAATCCGCCGCCGCACTGGCAGGCTCGTTAAAGCTGCTGATTCCGTTGGCGAGCTTGATTGATGTAGACGCCGAGCGCAGCCGCTTGGATAAAGAATTGGTCAAGCTGGCGCTGGAAATCGCCAAATGCGAAACCAAACTCAGCTCCGACACCTTTGTCAGCGGCGCGCCAACTGCGGTAGTTGCGCAAGAGCGTCAACGTTTGGCCGATTTTAGTGCGAAGCAAACCCAGTTGGCGGCGCAACGGGCGGGGTTTGCGGGATGATGGGGATGATCTATAACGACTAGCATACGCCAAATATCGTCATGCTCGCGAAAACGGGCCCAGAACTTTATTGAGTAAGCTAGCGTCGTGATTGCCACGCTTTGAGCAGCGCAGCTAACTAATCACCTGCACATTTTAAATATCGAAGTTTGAGTCAACCAAAGCGAAAAGTATCCGAGGTTTGCTTTGCAGCCGTAGATTTCGCTTAGCGCCTAACTGCTGAATACCCGTTTTGGCGCATCCAACGCCACCGCCGCACTCGCCAGCTGCGCGTTCAAACGCTTGAGCTCGCCTTCGATGGACTCATTGAGCTCATCGAAGCGGCCGTCTTGTTCTCCGGATTCCATTGCCATCATCAGCGCCGCGAGTACCGCAACGCGATCAAGTGTCAAAAGTTTGTCACCTGCGCGAATTTGCCGCATGCGCTGATCTAACTGGCTGGCAACGCGCAATAAAAGCGGTTTTTGCGCGGGTGGACAAGCAATTTTGAATTCACGCTCCAATATGCTGAGCGTGATCGCTTCACTATCGCTTGCTGGCATTTTGGATTTTTGTGTAGCGGACATATTTAAACGATCTCACGCGAAACATGTAAGTCGAACTTAAGCATCAGGCGCTCGTCTCTAACGCTTTTAGCCGCGCAATCATGGATTCAATTCGGCTACGCGCTTGTTGATTGCGCTCAAACAGCTGGGATCGTTCTGCACTGAGCTGGGCCGCTTCACTTTTGAGCGTGCGATTTTCGTCATCCAATTTGCGCGCAAGGCCAATCAACTGTTCAATACGCAGCGCGAGCTGCTGCATTTCGGATGCAGCGGGCTCAGGCAAGTTATTGACAAATGGTGATGGGGTTTCGGTTGCACTCATCAGCGGAACTATACGCAGACTAACGCAAGTTCGCCAGCGTTAGTCTGCGTTAAAAACAAGTCAAAAGTGAAAAGTGAGTTCGCCTGTAAGCCGGGTTTTGTCGTGGGCAACCATTCCTCTAGGCCGGCTATCGCTAGCCGGCTCAAGCAACCTACCCGGAAGCTCTGCGGGCCACATCAACGCTTCCCTATTTGGTCTTGCTCCGAGTGGGGTTTGCCTTGCCGCAACCAGTTACCTGGCGCGCGGTGCGCTCTTACCGCACCGTTTCACCATCACCGAACCGCTTTGCAGCGATTAGGCTGTCTCTTCTCTGTTGCACTTTCCGTCAGCTCACGCTGCCCAGGTGTTACCTGGCACTCTGCCCTATGGAGCCCGGACTTTCCTCGACGCTTAACTGCCTGCGGCGCGGTTGCCCAGCGAACTCGCGTGCAGTTTATCCGAATTTATGTGCTTGCGGGCAATCCGTGCAGCAACATGAAGAATTCGTCACAAATCGAAATAAATTAGCAGCTAACTAATCAAATTGCACAAGCGTCACATTTCCGGCGTAGAGTCCGCCGGTTTTCAACGGTGCCGGTAGCTTGCAAGCTTGGCAAGCGGCTCAGCACACCTGTTCTATCACTCTATGGAATTTTTGAATGAATCGTTCGCACGCTGTGTTTTTGATAAGTCTTTTGCCATTTGCCTGCACGCAAGTACTCGCGCAGTCCGTTTTCATCAACGAATTTCACTATGACAATGCAGGCACCGACACCGGCGAACGCGTTGAAGTGATTGGCCCGGCAGGCACCTCGCTCACGGGCTGGAAAATCGTCGCCTATGACGGCACTGGCAAAGCCAGCTACGGCACCTTTAATTTAAGCGGCACACTCGCCAACCAATGCGGCGGCTATGGCACCAGCGTAGCAACCACCACCGGCTTGCAAAACGGCGCGCCAGATGGGCTTGCGTTAGTTGATGCAAGCGGATCAGTTGTACAGTTTTTAAGCTATGAGGGCAGTTTTCTCGCCAGCGGCGGTGCAGCTTCTGGGCGCACCAGTGTTGACGTCGGCAAAGCCGAAACCGCCGACACTCCGGTTGGGCAGTCGATTCAACTCTCAGGCACTGGCACACAGGCCGGCAATTTTATTTGGAACGCACCGCGCACCGGCAGTTTCGGTGCGTGCAATACTGGGCAAAGCTTTAGCGCGCCTGATGCAGCGCCGACAGTGACGGGCTTGAATCCAGCTGCAGGCTCGCTCAGCGTTGCGTTAAATAGCTCAATTACCGTGACATTCTCAGAAAGCATCACCACGACCGGCAGCTGGTTTGGCTTGAGCTGCTCTTCATCTGGCAATAAAACCGCATTAGTAACTGGCACCGGTGCCACTCGTACCATTGACCCAAGCGCAGATTTTACGGCGCTTGAAACCTGCACATTAACCATCAATGCGGCGAACGTCAGCGACACCGACGGCGCTGCAACAGCAATGGCCGCAAACTACACGGCCACGCTCAAAATGGCGGGTGCTGCAACCGGCTATTACGGTGCCGCGAACACCAGTAGCGCGACCGCTTTGCGCAGCTCCTTACACGGCATTATTGATGACCACACCAAGGTCAGCTACTCCGGAATTTGGGCCGTGATCGCACAGGCTGAGCAAGACCCGATGAATTCCTCACGCGTGTTGGAAATCTATAAAAACGCCAGCTACGCCAAGGAAACCGGCGGCAATAATTTCTACAACCGCGAACACAGCTGGCCAAAAAGCTTAGGTTTTCCAAATGATGGCTCGACCAACCTGCCCTATTCCGATGGCCACCATCTATTCGCATCCGACATCACTTACAACTCCGCGCGCGGCAATAAGTACTTCGCAAATTGCAGCACAGGCTGCACGGAGTACGCGACCCAGCTGAACTTCAATCAAGGCGGCGGTTCGGGCAGCTATCCAGGCAATTCAAACTGGACCAACAGCACCGTTTGGCAAACCTGGAGCAAACGCAAAGGCGACGTTGCGCGCGCGATGTTCTATATGGACGTACGCTATGAAGGCGGCAACCACGGCGGCACCGGCAATGCTGAGCCTGATTTGCGTTTAACCGATACCGCAAGCTTAATTACGCAAAGCAACGGCAATGCCACAGTGGCCTACATGGGCTTGTTGAGCGTCATTTTGCAATGGCATATTGATGACCCAGTTGATGATCGCGAAGTGTTGCGCAATCAGTTCGTCTTTAACGCACAGGGCAATCGCAATCCGTTTATTGATCGCCCTGAGTGGGTTAGGTGCATTTACCAAAGCGTTTGTAATTAGACGCTAATCAAACCAAAAAAACCCGCTGCAAGGCGGGTTTTTTTATTGACCTTTCGTCGAATTAGTCTCGCCCCAATAGCAGCAACACTTCAGCATGTTCGGTATTCGGAAACATATCAAAGACCTGCGCCTGTAACACCCTAAACGACGACAGTCGACTCACATCACGCGCGAGCGAATCGGGGTTGCAGCTTGAATACAAAACGTAGCGCGTTCGGCTAGCTTCGATCAGCGCGCAAAGTTCAGCATCTACGCCGCGCCTGGGTGGATTGAGCAGCACTAAGTCTGGCCAGCTCACCTGTGTACGCGCAAATGTAAGCACATCACCCGCTACGAACTTTGCATTGGAAAGCCCGAGTTTTGTGGCAGCTTGCAGGGCGGATGTGATCGCCGCTTGGCTAAGCTCAACGCCAGTCAGGGAATTAGAAGCGTTGACCAAATGTAGGCCAAAGCCGCCAACACCGCAGTACAAATCCCAAATCCTAGCGGGTTGAATTTGCGTAAGCCAATCGCGCGCGCTTTGATACAGTTTGGCCGCAACGAGAGTGTTGGTCTGAAAGAAGCTTTGCGGCATAAGCGTTAGCGCGACATCGTTCAGAGTGACGGGCAGTTTGTCAACGTCGCTTAGAACGATTTCCAGCGCGCCTTCGACTATGGCTTGATGCACCGGCTGCACATTGATCGAAGCCACACTGATGTTGGGCAATAGCTGTTGTAACGTCGGCAGTGCGCTTGCGATGCGGCTTCGCCAGCGCTCGCTGGCGAGCACTAACCGCAGCATTAAGCGATGATTTGCGCCCGTGCTGAGTAAGACGTATTTGAGCTCACCACTTCGGTCGCTTAGCTGATAGGGTGCAATGCCTAGCTGCTCAAGCCATGATTTAATCTGCGGCAATGCCGAGGTGATGCCTGGCTGATACAGGCCGCAATCGGATAAATCATGCAAGCCTAGGTGACTTGCTAAATTGGCAGGCAATCCAAAAATCAGCCTACCTGCTTTGCCATGCACAGCAAGCTTAGCTTTATTGCGAAAGCCCATGGGCGCGCTGGCAAATGGTGCCAACCAAGCCTGGGCAGGCACTGAAGCTAGTTTCGCCTCTGCATCCAGCTGTTTTCGCGCTAGCTGCTGCGTATAGGGCGTGTTTATCCATTGGCAGGATCGGCAACGGTGCTGTTCGAAATGCGGGCAGTGAGACGTCGCAGCGGTTTCTTCAGCGGCTTTTACAGGACTGGGAATTAATTGATCAGACATTTGTTTCGCCCAAAAAAATGCCCCCGACCAGCGAGGGCATTCAAACACAGCCGGGGCTGTGCTTATGCGGCAGCTTGAACTTGCGCAGCTTGTAAGCCCTTAGGACCGTTGGTAACGTCAAACGTTACTTTCTGGCCTTGCTGAAGCGTACGGAAGCCGTTGCCCGTAACCGCACTATAATGCACAAAAACATCTTCACCGCCGCCATCTGGCGCAATAAATCCGAAACCTTTGGCGTCGTTGAACCACTTAACTGTACCCGTCTGCATTTGCTATAACCTTAGAACTAATAGAAAGAAATTCGTGCGTCTAACCCTAGGTTGAAACTGACTGTTTTGCAGTCAATAGGCCATGAGTCGCACTGGGTAAGTATGCATCACGCTTCATAAGACTTAAAGAGCTGTCAATTCATTCGCCATAACGGCAACGGAACTTGAATGCGCGCCTAGAAATCAAAGTTTAGTCTGATTACGCGACAAATTAAGATTAAAATATCGTTATTTATCATAGGCATATGCTTCAAACCGAGCTATTAGCTGAGTAAATCGAAGCTAGATTCTCAATGGATTCGCATCGCGAAATTCTGAACAAAGTTAATTCAAACTAACGCATGCGCTGCAAAAATTGGATGCGTTCGTTAGCGCTTTGACTAAGTAGCTGCTTTCTTAGCGCATCGCGATCGTTCGGAGCCAGCGATTTCAAATGCTGCGTCAATTGCCGACGCTGTTCGGGCGTAAAGCTACGCATCATCTCGATCGTGGCGCGGCGCTCAGCTTTAGGGATTCCCATCAGCACACGGCGGCCGCGTTCAGACTTCGCGCTTGACTCAAGCGCCAGCAAAAACGCATTGCGCTCAGCTTGGCTCATCGCTTGGAAGCGCTGCAGCAGCTGTATGCGCTGTGCTTGATCTAATCCTTTAAAGCGTTGAAATGCACGTTTGATGCGTTGACGCTGCGGTTGTGGCAGCGCCTCAAATGCGGCCACACGCGCGCGCATTTGTGCTCGCTCTTCGGGCGTCATTGCCTGCCAACGGGCCTGCTGCACGACTTTTTTCTGACGCTGTTCAGGGCTCAGCAGCAACCAGCGCTTGGCACCGCGCTGCAGCTGCATCTGCGTTTTAGCATCCAGCGCATCCCAATCGGATTGATAAGGCGCTAAAACCTGCTGATCACTTGCACTAAGCGCCGTCCAAGGAATCTTCGCGCCCGCATTTGCATTGATCTGCGCGTGCGCTGTTGAAACGCCAATAAGAAGCGCCAACAAAAGCCCGAGCAATGCAATTTTTCTCGAAGAGAACGATTTAATCATGAGGCGTTTTTTCACTGCTAGAAGTTTTAATTACTGCGCTTGATTGACTGTCCGATGCGAGCGTTTCGCACTGCACCAGCGCGTGCAGCCCTGCATCTTGCTCACTTTGCTGCACGACTTCATTCGTGCAGATCAAGGCGATATCAACCATGTCGTCATCCTGGCTTGGGAACTCGTCTAAATACAAAAGTAGCGCCATGCTGGGCCGATCGCTGGTTTGATTGTCGGGCGAACCAGTTGCTAGCTCAGCAGCAACCATAGCCAGCGATACGAATGCGTTTAATGCGAACACGACGTTCAAATATCCTTTTGCTGCGTCGGTTTTTTTTGCGTCTCAGGCTGGTGGTCTAGCCACGCATAGAATTCCAGCCCGTTCAATTCAAGCTCGCCCAGCAGCGCTATCTCATCGTCAGCTAATTCTTGCGTTGGATCGAAGCCTTCTGAGGTATCAAGTTGCACTGGCGTGCTATCAAATTCAGCCAAAAGCGCGGCGTCCGCATCGCTGATTGGTGCAAGCGGCATCCGCATTTCAAAGCTAAGCGCAAATACTGCGGCGCCGCAGGCAATTGCCGCAGGCAACACAAATTTTACGGCATCGCCAATCAACCAACGCGACCAAAAACTAGGCTGCTCCGCCAACGCAATCTGACGGCGCTGATTCAGTGCAGACAGCACGGCAAAATCAAGCTGCTCAAGCTGGGAATTCAGCGCCTGCTGGACCGTGGCTTGCGTAAGTTCCGCCGCGTCAAACTGCGAGTCGGACGATAATGCAGAACTGAGTGTTTCTCGACTATTACTTGAGTTATTGCTTGGATTTATCATCGCAGTCGCCTCTATGATTCCGAATGATGCGCTAGCTTGAGGCGCATCGAACTCAATGCGCGCGACAAATGCGTTTTTACACTACCTTCACTACAGCGCATAATTTGCGCAGTCTGTTCGACATCAAAGCCTTCCCAGAGCCTCAACATAAAGGCTTGGCGCTGACGTTCTGGCAACTTTTGCAAAGCAGCTTCAATTGCTGCGCCGATCTCAGTTCCGGTAAGCAACACGCTAGGGTCAAAGCACTGTGCATCTTCAACGACTTCTAACATATCTGCGCCATCGTCGAGTTGCGGCAACAAACCAAAAAATCGCTTACGCACGCAGTGGCGACGGTGCCAGTCGGTCAAACGCGAATCCAACACACAATAAAAAAGTTTAGCCCAATCCGCTTGCGGCTTGTTGCTATAGCTGCGAACGAAATTGCACATGGCGTCTTGCACGGCATCGAGCGCTTCGTCGACATTTTTCAGCGAAATCAGCGCCATTTTGTAAGCCCTGCGTTCGGTTTCCCGAAAGAATTGATCAAGCAGCGCGCGCTGACTCAATTCCGCGCGGTCAGTTGGCATGGCAGTAAAACAAGGGCTCGAAGCAGCAGAATTGGACATAGCTCATCACGAAAATGTAGAGGGCATCTCGCAAAAATACAATGCTTGATGCTAAGCCTGAACGCGTATCGGGTAATTGGGTTGACAGACTCGCGCAAAACCCCTGTTTTCAGCAAATTTACGGCTGTGCCTGAGAAAGTTGTTCACATACACGGTTTCCAGAGCGTAGCCTTTAAGCGCACTGTCAAAAAAATATCATAAGCCTCCTAATTTTTACTAACTTGATAAAAATCAATCACTTGTGTTGGTGATAAAAATACGGCTAGGGTAGTGAAAACTGCTTGACAGGCAGTCAGTGCAAGGCTGAAGTGTAAAAACCCAGCGCTTATCCACGCAGTTATCCACAAAAATTGTGGACAAGTTAAAACCCGTTTACAAACAGTGCTTTGAACGTGAAATCTGGAAAGTTATTGAACACTGTGGGGCAAATGCGCTTAGTTGTTTCAACAAGCCTAAACAGCGCAGATTAGTAAATTAGCCAGAGCGCTGCCGGAATGCGATTGAATCAAGGAAATGGACATTAGCGCTTTCTTTTGTTCGAATGTTAACCTTAGCTACAACAATCTTTCAGCCAATCGCGCAGTTGATTTTGCAGGCAAGTCAAGCCAACCTCGTCATCCCCGCGAAGGCGGGGACCCAGTGCAGGTGTCAGGTCTTTACCAACTTTCAAAACACTAAGATTTGAGCGTTTTGCCAACAGCGAGAACGCCGAGAGTTCAGTGAGCCTGGGTTCCCGCCTTCGCGGGAATGACGGTATATCGCTATAGAATAGCAATTCGCGCTATCGGTTTGCGCAGAATTTTGGTGGGCGGTACTGGGATCGAACCAGTGGCCACTGCCGTGTGAAAGCAGTGCTCTACCCCTGAGCTAACCGCCCAAAATCAATCAATTTCTTGAGGCGCGAAAGTAGCGAAGAGCGATTGTGCGCGTCAAGCTATTCCGATGCGTGCCGCACGGCATCGGCCAATTGCAAGGCGTAGTGTTCAGCCTGCTGCATCGAGCCGCATTCCACCGTAACGCGCACTAAAGGCTCCGTGCCAGACGCCCGCAATACGACTCTACCCTGCCCTATCAGCGCGGCTTCTACTGCTTTGCGAGCCACTTGCACGGCGGACGCATGCATGAGCGCTTTGCCGTTATTGATGCGCACATTTATGGTTTTTTGCGGCACCCGAATCAAATCGCTGACTAGCGCCGCCAAATCTTGACCGGTTTGCGCGAGCACTTCAATGACTTGCAGTGCGCACACCAGCGCATCGCCGGTGCTGGCACGATCTAAACATAGAACGTGCCCACTCGCTTCCCCGCCAAGCGTGCTGCCATGGCTGCGCAGCAATTCATGCACGTAGCGATCCCCGACATTGGCACGCTCAAACCCGATGCCGTGTCTAGCGAGCGCGGTTTCGATACCGAAATTAGTCATCAGCGTGCCTATTACCGGGCCTTGCATGCGGCCGTTTAGCTTCCAGTGTTTGGCGAGCAAATAGATAATGTCATCACCATCAAAAACCCGGCCTGATTTATCAACCAACATCAGTCGATCGCCATCACCATCGAGCGCTATGCCCAAATCAGCGCGCAGCTCAACGACTTTCGCCTTCAAAAGCGCTAGATCAGTCGCGCCGCAGCCTCGGTTAATGTTTAAGCCATCTGGCTCGTTGGCAATCGCAATAACATCAAAACCTAACTCTTCGAATACGGCTGGCGCAACTTTAAAACCCGCGCCATTTGCGCAATCAACCACCACCCGCATTGGAAATAGCCGATCAACTTGGCTTTTAAGCGTGCTTTTACAAAATTCGACGTAGCGGCCGCGCGCATCTTCCAAACGCTCGGCCTTGCCCAGCATTTCACTCGGCACCGTTACAAATGGGCGCTCAAGCTCCGCTTCGATTTCTAACTCCACGGAATCGGGCAGTTTTTCGCCCATGCTGGAAAAAAACTTGATGCCGTTATCGTGATAAGGATTGTGCGATGCGCTTATCACAACGCCCGCCTGCGCGCCTTGAGTACGCGTCAAATAAGCAATGGCAGGCGTAGGCAGCGGGCCGGTCAAAAATGCCCGAGCGCCCGCTGCCGATAGACCCGCTTCTAACGCGGCTTCCAACATGTAGCCAGAGCTGCGCGGATCTTTGCCAATCAGCACTTTCGGCTTTACTTTGCCGCGCCCGAGCACTACACCGGCAGCGCGGCCTAATTTGACCGCAAATTCAGCAGTAATCGGGTGCTCGCCGACTCGGCCGCGTATTCCGTCGGTACCGAAGTATTTTCGGGTGCTCATTTCAACGCGGCCAATTTTCCGGCACTAACCTTCAATGTGCTTTTTGTACTGCACGAGTGAGGCGAAAAACGTGCGGACAAATTCATCGACGTTCTCTTGCGTAACACCGCCGGTCAAATCGATGTCGCTTTCCAGGACTGGGTCGTTGTCACCGTCTAGATATGCGCGCGTGAACCGGTGTTCTTTGTTCCACTCATTAATGGTCGACAATGACGTGCCCGATGAGCGAAAACCCGCGTACAGCTGCATCGTTTGACCTTTGTTGAAGATTACAATCTTCAAGCCGTCAATCACAAAGCTGTAGGTGTTATTGCTGACTTCCTTGAATTCACCAACTTCGCGAAAGCCCTTGATTGTGCGCTCGATTTTAGGCGCAGACATAGAATCGAATGTTTCCGCAGCGGCAGCGTTTTGCAGCGCGCCAACGCTTAGGAACGCAACGGCCATCAGAATTTGAGCAAATTTTTTCACGAGTTTTCCTTGTCTAGTTTAGGTTTACCGCTAAGCGCGGGTTTTCCGCGCCTGCCTTGAATTAACGCAAGTTCGCTTCAGGTTCGCAACCCCCCAACTCGGGGGCCTACGTAATATTGAAACAATTAAAACCGATGTCCAAATTCCGTGGCAAACCGATCGGCAAACTCAGCCGGCGTGTAAATATGATTTTGCGGGCCGGCGTGTTCGATTTTGATGGTGCCGGCCAGCGATGCAATGCGACCAACCGTAGGCATATCAAAACCTTTCAGCAATCCAAAAATCAATCCAGCGCGATAGGCATCACCGCAGCCGGTTGGATCGATGACTTGCTTAGCTTTTGCGCATGGAATTTGCGTCTCTGTGTTGCCTACGTACCAGCTTGAACCATCGCCGCCGCGTGTGACGATATAGGCTTTCACGTATGAGGCGATTTCGGCGGCGCTCCAGCCAGTACGCTCGCTCAGCATTGCGCTTTCGTAGTCGTTAACGCAGACGTATTGCGCGCGCTTGATGAAGTGGCGGAAATCTTCGCCATTAAACAACGGCATGGCCTGGCCCGGGTCAAAAATAAAGGGCACGCCAGCTTCGGTAAATTCGTTAGCGTGCTGCAGCATGGCATCTTTACTGTCGGGCGCGATGATGGCCAGCGTGACATCGCGGACGTTTTTAACGTGCTGCTCATTCGAGCGCATCATGGCGCCCGGATGGAATGCAGTGATTTGGTTGTTATCAAGATCAGTCGTAATAAAAGCTTGCGCGGTATAGCAATCGTCAAGCTGCAACACATTGGCCAACGAGATCCCTAAGCGCTCAAAATGCGCGCGATAGCTGCCAAAATCGGAACCTACGGCAGCAAACGGCTGTGGATCACCGCCCAAAAGCTTCAAGTTATAGGCAATATTGCCGGCACAGCCGCCAAAATCACGGCGCATTTGCGGCACAAAAAAAGCAACGTTTAGCATGTGCACTTTGTCAGGCAGAATGTGGTTCTTGAATTGATCTTGAAACACCATCAAGGTGTCATAGGCGAGCGAACCACAAATAAGTGCTGACATGAGTTTTTATTTCCTTGTTTCTGAGTTACTGACTATTAAATGGCGAAAATTTTACTGTGAATAAGGCAATAGACGTTTATACAACCGCACCCCAGGCCGGTTTAAATCAGTCGACGAGTGGCTTTTGGGCGCGCAAACCAGCGGAGCGCGCGGAGTGTAGCCGCTTTTGCCAGCAAGTTCGGGCACACATTATTCGCTTAGGCTTTGCATGAACCAGCAACCGCGAAATGGTTCAGCAACGCTCGCTACTGCGAAAATTCAGCGCTCTGACGCTTGGCTGCCGGATTTTTGCGACGCTAAAACCGTATTGATGTTGATGCTGACGGCGCAGGTGGTTGCCGCAGTTGCAGTACTCGCACCGAGTTTTACGCCGGTGCAGGTCGGCTTTTGGGCCACATTGGGGCCTGCCAGTGTATTGGCACACTGGCTGGCGCTGACTTCCAGTGCTGCGCTTTGTTTGGCGACGCCGCTGCTGAATCGTCTGCAAGTGGGGGTAGCAGCAGCAGCGGCGATTGTTCTGGTGGCCTGCAATGCCTTTGCCTGCAGCTGGCTGAGCTTTCAGGGCTTACGGATGATGTATCCAGAAGATCAGCAGCTGCCCAATAGCTTTTTACTACGCGTAACCGGACTTAGCATTTTGGTTGCCATGATCGCGCTTCGATATATGTATATGCAGCACCAATGGCAGCGGCAAGTGCAGGCGAATGCGCGCGTGCAGGTGCAGGCGCTGACGGCGCGCATTCGCCCCCACTTTTTGTTCAATACGCTCAATACCGCAACTTCACTCATTAGCATTGATGCTGATCGCGCTGAACGCGTGTTAGTGGACTTGTCTGAGCTATTTCGCGCCGCATTAAAAGCGGGTGACGAGCCGATTTCGCTGGCGGAAGAGCTTGAATTGGCGAAAGGCTATCTCGCCATAGAACAGTTGCGCTTGGGCGCACGTTTGCAAGTGGTTTACCAGCTAAGCGAGGCGCCGTTGGATTTTCGACTGCCGCCGCTTTTGCTACAGCCGCTGGTTGAAAATGCGGTTTATCACGGCATACAGCCTAGGGTTGATGGCGGGACGGTCACGTTGAGCTGCAAAACATCAAAAAGTCAGCTCATTTTGACGGTACACAATCCCAAAGCTGAAGCAGCACACGAACCTGCGCGCGGTCATGGCCTAGCGCATGCGAATATAAGCGCCCGTTTGCGCTACGCCTTTCCAGCCAGCGCCACGCAAAAACATGCCGCGCTGGAAATTATCGAAACCGCGCACGACTACACGGCACAGCTAGTGCTACCGCTTCAATCAGGATTTTAGCTATGGCCGATAAACCAAGTTTGTACAAAACTGCCGCCCGCAAAACTGCGCGCACCACAGCGCCCGCGAAACGAATACCAAGCGCGAAAAAAGCGGCGCCGATACCCGCCGGTGATAACAAACCCAAACGCAGAATTATCAAACGCGCACCCATAGCGTTACCCACGCCCGATTTTAACGAAGACTGGTTAACACCTGACTCCGAAATTGATGGCAATCCATCTTCTGAAGCCGGTGCGATTTACGGCGGATTCTCGCCGGATTCACGCGAGCGCATTAATAAATATATTTCAGACCGCGGTGTTTGCTCCAGGCGCGATGCGGATTTATGGGTTGAATCAGGGCGTATTACTATCAACGAAACACTGGCACAAATGGGCGACTCCGTTGGCCCCGCTGATCAGGTACGCGTTGATGGTGAATTACTCGGCTTAAATGCCAAACCCAAGCGCGTTTATATTGCGCTAAATAAGCCGACCGGCGTTGAATGTACCACCAATCTTGAGGTGGGCGGTAATATTGTCGATTTTATCGGCCACAGCGAGCGCATATTCCCGATTGGCCGACTTGATAAAGATTCTGATGGACTCATTTTGCTGACCAATGACGGCGATATCGTCAACAAAATCCTGCGAAAAGAATATCAACACGAAAAAGAATATGTAGTAACGGTAGATCGTAAACTTGATCAGGCCGATTTAACGCAAATGAGCCAGGGCGTGCAGATTTTAAATCGCACGACTAAACCGTGCAAAACTTTTAAGCTGGGCGCTAAAACCTTCAATATTGTTTTGACTGAAGGTATGAATCGGCAAATTCGGCGTATGGCAGATGCGTTTGGTTATCATGTGCAGCGCTTAACCCGGGTTCGCGTTTTAAATATCGGCATTGGCCACTTAAAACTGGGCAAATGGCGTAATTTAACGCAGGCTGAAATTATTGAGCTGCGCAAGCGCCTGGATGGCGATGTGCTGCCTTTGCCAAACCGAAAGCCTGGGCCAAAAAGCGCTGCTGCTACGCCCGAGATAGAAAAGCCTACCCGCGCTGAGCGCCCGAAAGTGCGCTTGGCTGCGCGCAAATCCGTGGTCATAAAGGTCGCGCGCACCGGCAAAGCACCCGCTGGCCTGAAGCGCGCAGAAAAACTCAAAAAACTAGGCGCAAAAACGAACCCCGCAGCACGCGAACGCAGCGGGTTTGGCATGCCGTCACGCAAGTCAGCGCCGATGAAAGATGCCAGACCAGCATTTGGCGCCGAAGCCAATAGAAGCTCAGGATTTGGTAAGTCAGACCCGAGAAAGTCAGGCCCGAAAAAATCAGGATCAGCAAAAAACGCACCAAGCAAGCGCATTATCAGCAACGAGCGCACATTTGATCGCGACAGCGCAGCCGCTACTGATCGAAAACCAGGCCGAAAAAACCCGAACATCTGGGCTGACAAAAATCGCCCGGGCCGCAGAGCACCGGCCGAAAAGCCAGCCGCAAAAGGCTACGCAGCGCGCAAAGCCGAGCTAAAACCCGCGCGCAGCTTTGCACCGCGCGCAGAACGTGGCACCGCACGGTCGGCAGGCAAATCGAGCAAAAGATGAAAACCGAGTACCAATATCTAGGTTAGCTTTTCGCCTTTGACGGCATCAGACCAGCGCTGTGCAGGTCGCTCTATAAAATACCAAAAAATGTGTGCCACCGCGAAAGATACCGCAGCTCCGAAAAAAATCGCCAACACATCGGCACCTTCGAAGCTAAACACCAACAGTAAAGATTTTGCTGCAACAACGCCAAACAAAGCATGAGTTAAGTATAGCGAATAAGAAACTTTACCCAGCCATTTGAATGGCGCAAAACGATTACTCGATTGGAAAACAAGGCAGATTGAAAAAAAAGCAATAGTAAATCCATGGATTACGTGGTGCCAATCGAAATAAATAAGCAGCGCTAACAGTGGCCAAAGCATGGCTGGCTTAATGCCTAAATAGAGTCCGTAGCATACGAGTCCAATTGCAAATCTAATCGAGTATTTAGGCATCCAGTCTTTAACGATTGCACTGTCGATACTGGAAGATTGCAAAGCAAATTGCAGTAAAACCATTGAAGTAGCGATAATTGCCAACACGACTATTCTGTGTGGCCTGCTAATAAATCCTATCACTAGCATCACAAATGCAGCAAATAAATAATATTGGAATTCAATGGCGAGCGTCCAGAATATCTCTCCATACCATCTAAGCTGAAGTAGCCCGCAGCTATAGGTCAAATGGCAACCAATCATCTCAGCACTTAACTGCTCTGCGGCTGAAATATGGCCTCGAACGACTTGGTAGGATGCGACAATAACCGCTGCAATTAAGAAGGGTGGTGAAAGTCGAAGCAGTCGCTTAGAAAGAAACAATATTGTTGAATTTTTAAAATTCGCATATTTTTCAACGAGCAAATAAGGCATCAAAAACCCAGTAAGAATAAAAAACCCACTGACTCCGCCTAACCCAATTACGCCAGTCCCAGAGCCTAAGTTAACTGTTTGGATTAAATGCATAATCAGCACCAAAAGTGCTGCAAGACCGCGTAGTTCATCTAAGCCGGCAAGCCGGGGTTTATCAGCTAACTGACTACTCAATTCCCTTGCACCTGCGCAATTCGCACCAGCGCACCCAGCGCTGGATGGTCAAACAGCAGTGTTTCTCCAAAATGTCCTGGCCGGGTAGATCGCAAGCGGTATTGTTTAGCCTCCAAGCTCGTTAAGTTGAGTTCGATTTGTACGCTCAACGGTTTGCCCGAAGTCATTCGCACGCGGCCTGTAACTTTTGCGCCGGAAGCGTCATTTGAACTTAAGCTCACCCAGGTGGCGTCGCTTAGGTTTTGCCGCCATGCGCTGAATACCAGCGGCTTGGTGTCTGCACTGGTGCGTAACCTGGCGAGTGCGCCAGCCAATGCAGCCTGATTTTCTGGAATTTTGACAAAATTTTCCGACTCGGCGCCGGAATCAGCAATCGCTCGGCCGCTAGTCTGAACCGGCGTTTGACCTGCTTTTAGCTCCGAGCCAGCGCCTTTACCCGGAAATTCAAAGACAATCACCTCAATTTGAACTTGCTCAGTGCTTGAGGGCAGTTCGTCGATGTTTTCAGACTCTTCAGACTGCGCATAAGTGGGGCTCGAGAGCAGCATCAGCCAAGTAAAAATCAAACCGAAAAAACGAATGCGCATGCTTATGCCAAATCAACAAAGGTGAATCGCAAGCTTAACCTGCATTCGCACGAATGCAATCAAGCCGCGAAACCAACCTAAGGCCCATTCCAAACCAAACGCGAATCATTACTCTCCCGCAATGTTTACTTTTTAGACCGGCAAATATTTTGATTGCATTCTACCAGCCAACGCTAGGATTCTCTCCTAAGCTATTGTTTTTATGCATAATTTCAGTGTTATCAGCTGCATCAGCAATGGCGAAAGACAAAACCGAAACGCTGGACGCGATTCAAGTTACCGGCACGCGCCGTGAAGAGCTTTCGCAGGATATTCCGGTGGCGGTAACGATTAAAACCCGCGCGCAGCTTGATAAAACGCCTGCGCAAACGGTCGCGGATTTACTGCACGGCGAAATCGGCACCTTCGTGCAGCAAACCACCCCAGGCCAGGGTGTGGTGATTGTGCGCGGGCTGAAGGGTTCGGAGGTGCTGCATTTGGTCGATGGCTTCAGGCTCAACAACGCATTTTTTCGCAATGCACCCAATCAATACCCAGCATTGGTTGATGCCTTGGCAGTTGAGCAAGTTGAAGTGGTACGCGGGCCATCGTCCGTGTTATACGGCTCGGATGCGATGGGTGGCGTGGTACACATGATTACCAAAGAGCCCAAATTCGAAGGCAGTGATTGGCAAACAAGTGGAATTTGGAAATCCCGCTACGGCAGTGCGGATTCCTCAACGCACAATCGCTTAAGCCTACAAACCGGTCGAGAAGGCTTAGCCATGCAGCTGGGCAGCAGCTATCAAGACAGCCAAAACCTGCGCGTAGGCGGCGGTGATGAGCTTCCGTTTACCGAGTTCAGCGCGCGCTACAGCGATTTTGCGCTGAGCTGGCAGCCGCACCCCGAGCACGGCTTGCAGGTCAAAATGCAGTACGCGCGGCAGCCAAAAACGCCGCGCTTTGACGAGCTAGTGCCAGGCTTTGGTCAAAGCAATCCGACCAGCTCAGAGTTTCTATTCAAGCCGCAAGAGCGCTACTTTGGCCTGCTGCGCTATCAAAATGGCGCAGCAACTGCGCTTTATGATGGCTTTGATCTAACGCTAGGCCGGCAAGATATTGTTGATGGACGACTGAACCGCGATTTCAATTCGCTGAATCGTGATACCGAGCGCAGCCGCAGCGAATTGAACGGCGTGCTGATGCAGTTTGATAAAAGCCAGGGCGATGCGCTCTGGACGTATGGCTTCGAGCGTTTCGCGGATAAAATTGCCAGCACGCGGGTGCGCACCAACATCAATACCGGCGCCACCAGCGTACGCGCACCGCGTTTTCCGGATGGCTCAACAATGGATTCCAATGGCGCATTCATAGCATTGGATTACTACGGCATTGAGCGCCTGGACATACAAGCAGGCTTGCGCCACAGTCGTTTCAGCGTCAAGCTGCCGCCGGTTCCAGGTGTGGGCATTGGCATTGATATTGCGCCCAAACAAACCACTGGCAATCTTGGCCTACGCTTTACGCTAACCGAGCAAATCAATCTGGTCGCCAATTTGGGCCGCGGCTTTCGCGCACCCAACGTGTTTGATTTAGGTGCGTTTGGTGCCAGACCCGGCAATCGCTTTAACCAACCCAATGGCGAACTAGAGCCCGAAATAATCGACAGCGTTGACACCGGCGTGAAGTGGTCCGGCGAGCGCTGGCAGGGCGAAGCCTATGTATTCAAAAGCCGCTATCAGGACAAAATCACTTCCTTAGAAAGCGGCGAGCGCACGCCCGCCGGGCAAATCATTGTGCGCAACGTCAACGCCACTCAGCTTGACCTTTACGGCATTGAACTGGCCAGCCGCTACCAGTTCAACGAAAAAACCCAAGGCTATTTGAGCGCCACGCTCACACGCGGTACTGAACAGCTGGCACTAAGCGAAGATAACGCTGACCGCATACCGCCGCTATTTGGCAAGCTGGGGCTCAGCCACCAAATCAGCGATGCCATTAGTATTGATGGCTACAGTCTTTACGCGACCCGGCAAGATCGCTTAAGCGCGCGCGATTTGTCCGATCCGCGCATTAATCCAAACGGCACAGCTGGTTGGGTGAGCCTAAATTTCAGAGCCGATTGGCGGCTCAACAATTCAATAAAGCTAGGTTTTTCGGCTGAAAATATCGCCGACAAGCGCTATCGCGAACACGGCACAGGTTTAGATGAGCCCGGGCGTAATTTTGGGGTTAGTTTGGATTGGGGGTTTTAGAGGGCGGTTGAGTGCCATTTTTTCGTTGCCCGCTTTACCCGAACAGTCAACGCACAAGCTGAATTGAAATTCCGAGCTCGTCAGCCACTGAAAGCCACGCTTGATCACTCGTCAGCGCAGTAGCGCCCGTGTGTTTTGCCAGCGCTAAACAGGCTCTATCACCCAGGGAAAGCCCGGCGCTCTTAGTCTGCGCGCGCATTTGACCGGATAATGCGGCTTGCAAAAAATCCATGTTGACAATTTCTAAATCAAGATCCGAAATGTCTTTAACTAGCTGAGCATACGCATCGCCAAAATCGATACGCTTAGCGATGACTTCAGCAACGTTAACCGCGCTGATTGTGCAGTCTTTCAAAATCCGCTGCACGCTTTCTGCGCCCGGTTCGCCGTTGATAAGGCAAAGTAAAGCAGAGGCATCCAACACAAAGCTACTCAACTGCAGCTTCCGCTCTTCGTTCGCTTATCAAAATATCTGACGCAAGCTTGTCGCCGGTATTCAATGATTTCCAGCGCTGCTGCAGGCGAGTTACCGCGTTTGCGGCTGACCGAATTTTTAATTCATCACCGTCCAGTTCGAAAACGAGTGTGTCGCCCTCTACAATTTTCATCGCATTTCGAAACGCAACAGGCAGGACTACCCTGCCACCTTCTTTTAAAATTGCTTTTGCTTGCAGCATGGAGATACTCGCCAAAATTGACATTTTTACAGTGTATGGCATTACTGCACGCATCGCCAGCCTTGAACCATGCGATGCAAGCTAAAGGTAGTCGTAACCTGTCCGGCCCTTGGTCTGCAATGCGCTCAAAACTTGAATCGCGGCAATTTTGCTGCGTCTGCGTGGACTTGAAACTGGAGGCCAAGTCCTAGGACTCCTAACCAAGGATAACCTAATCGCCAACAGCGCCCAGCCTTGCTATCGTTTTGGCATACAGCTTTGAATTTGCGTGCCGAAGTATCGTGATTCCACCGGCTCGGGCATTAGGATCATCCGAATTTTCAAGCCAATCGATGAGCGGCTGATAGTCGCTAATTGATGTAATTTGGTGGCCAACCATCGCAAGCAAGTCCAATGCTCGCCACGCGTTCTGGTTCTGAGTGTCGTCAAGCTGCTTAACCCAAAGCTTGATTGCGCAGCGAATATGCGATATCTGCCAGCTGTGGCCGCCTTCGATGCGATCAATTAAATCGAACGTGCGGTGCGCGCGTTTTTCGGGATTAACTTCTGCCGCTAAGCTGTCCAAATCGGCTTGCAGACTTAGGCAAAAATTTCGATAGACCTGCGGATCAGGCTCTAGATCGCGCCTGAAGTCTCCAGTGTGATCAAGCGGCACCACGATCGGCTGCGCAGGAATCGCCAATGGTTCAATGACAGGTACTTCCTCGACCCTAAGCAACTGCCCATCAACGAAATGCAGCCGCGATTGCGTACATTCGGTCTTCATTTCGTCGTTGTTGCTATTCGCCTTCTTCATAGATTCGATTTCCTTTCGAGGCCGGATGATCGCTGGTTTTTTGCAAGCCCAAGGCGCTCAACCGCGCTTACGCGAAAGCTCTTGGTCTAACTCTTCATCAAAACTGCGCACCGAAAGGCTCACCTCCAGTCCCATTGCGAAACTAGCGCTCAGCAAGCAGAGCATTCCCAAAATCGCAAGCACAGTCGCCACCGTGCCGAGCTGGAACCCCAGCAATGCATCGAAGGCCAATGCAAGGCTGGTTCCCACAAAACACCCTAACGCGGCATACAACATCCAACAGGCGCGCAACACCAGCGCGGCGCGGCGGCGGTGCCTGGTGATTTGACTGTCACGTTCGCTGCGATCAGGCGCGTCCTGTTCCCACGCTACGATCAGCGTACGCAGTCGATCCACCACGCGCGCCAACCTCGCGTTCGCTGACACGAGCAGCGAACCGGTAGCGGCCATCAATAGCGCCGGTGCGAGCATCGCGCTAATAATCGTTTGATTGTCAATTGCCATAGCTTACTTACGGTCAAAAAGTTGGTGGCAGTATGCGACCGTAGGATGTGAGGTTTACGCAGAATTTGAATTTTTGTTTTCACTGCGTACAGCAGGAAAGATAAGGCCTTTGGCAGATTCTGGAATGCGAGGAACGGTAGATACTAGATACTTGAGCGCACGCTTCTGGCGCAATCTCAAAGATCAACTCGGTTAAAGTATCGGACTCAAAATTGGCCTAACACGAATGAGCAATCCGCTATATGAAACGCTACAAAAAATTTGTTTAGGCTTTCCGGAAGCCGAAGAATTTGTATCGCACAGTGCGCCAAATTTTCGCGTGCGCAAGGGCAAGATATTCGCGCTTTATGCCGCGCATTTTCACGGCGATCTCCGCATTGCGGTGTGGGTCAATGCGCCGGCCGGGGCGCAAGCGAGGTGGACTGAAGGCATATTTGACCCTGAAGCGCCGTATTTCGTACCGCCGTATCTTGGCCCGCGCGGCTGGTTGGGCGTTCGCTTGGATCGCGGTTTGGCGTGGTCGCATATTTATGATTTTGTGCACGAAGCCTACCTCAATTCCGCGCCTGCGAAACTGCACGGCCAAATTATTGCGCCGCCGACATTTGTTGAGCCCACGCACGTAGCACTTGAGCATCTTGACCCGCTCAACTCAGCGGCTACACAAAACATGTTACGAACACTGCGCGCGATGTGTATGGCATGGCCGGAATGTGCGGAGTCAAAGCAATTTGGCAATCCGGTCTGGTGTGCCGCCAAGCGCACGTTCGCGCAGTTATTAGTGAGCGAACAAAAACTAGCGCTGGCATTTTGGGTAGGCGGCGAGGCGCAAAGTGCTTTGCTGGACGATCCAAGATTTCACGTACCCGCCTTTCTTGGCCATCGCGGCTGGATTGCTTTAGATTTACAGGCGCATTTTGACGAATTTGAGATTCGCCAGCATCTTTTGCACAGCTATCGGCATTTCGCGCTAAAACGGATGCTGGCGCAGCTGCCGTTTGATGGTTAATGCCAAAAGCTGGATTCACTGGGCTGCAAGAAAAATTTAAGCGGCGATGGCAAATGGCACCGAAGCTTAGCAACTAAAAATTCCAGCCGCCTCTGTGGCCTTTGGCGGTATCGCGCTATCATCCGACTTGGGGCGGCAGATTGGCCGAATTAAGAGATAGCGGTTTTTTAATATTAAAACTTATGACAATTTGTGAGCTCAATGAAAGTTTATCTCGATAATTGCATGTTTAACAGGCCATTTGACGACCAGTCAAACATTCTTGTGCGTATTGAAACAGAGGCTAAACTCAATATACAAGAGCGAATAAAAAACAAAGAATTAAAGCTTGTTTGGTTATACATTCTTGATTTTGAGAACGGCCAGAACCCATTCCTTGAAAGAAAGCTGGCAATTGAAAAATGGCGGAATATTGCAAGCCTAGATATAGAAGAGACTTTACCCATAATTTCAAACGCAACACAATTCGTAAATCATGGACTGAGCGCCAAAGACGCGTTGCATGTAGCTTGCGCTATAGAAGGCGGAGCAGATTATTTTTTATCCGCTGATATAAAACCACTCAAAAAACTAAGCGTTCGAAATAAATTAGTAGCGCTCAACCCAATGAGCTTCATAAAGATGTTAAATCCATGATTACAGATACTGAAATACGAGTTAAAGGTGTAGAAGCATTAGTCATTGCACTGGGAGTAGTCCAAGCTGAGCGGTTTATAAGTCTTATCTTGCGTGAGCCCTTCGACTACACCCAGTGGCAACAAAACCTTTGGCCTAGTCAAACCGTCGCACAAATCAGTAGCATGGCTATGGCTGGTAGATCAGGGAACCGCTAGAACCACGCTTTGCCCGCAATGCGTCGTCATCAGCACTGCGCGATATACCAGAATCAGAGCGCGAGTCCTGGAAATTTTGCGCCATAAAACCAAAGCGAGTAAGCAGCTCATGCCGCTGACCGGCGTCAAATCGTTGAATGTGCCGACGCTGACCATTGCCGAACGCATCGACTTAGTCGATTTTACCGGGCGCAATGGCATGGCGGAAAAAGTGGGCGGATTGAATCGACGGAGCCAAAGGCATTGACCCAACTTGGGCTGCATAAAGATCATTGCACTGGGCGCGTTAAAGGCATTGGTTCACTGAAAAAATCCAGCGACCCCGCGCTGGATTTTGCGCTGGAATCCTACAAGCTGCTGCGCGCCGTGCCACTATATCCAAAAAGCCGCAAGCTCAAGCTCGGATACATAGATACGTTTTTGCCGGTTGCGGAAAAGCAGCTGCTAATAGCGGGTGGGCGCTTGGCTAGATTGTTGAATGTGGTATTGGGGAATTAGGGCTTAGAATGAAATACGCGCACAGTTTTCAGTTAGACGCTGCACGGCGCTTTGCTGGCAGACGCAGCCGCTCGCAAAGAACGTGCACAGACATCCTGCGCCTCAGCCTCACGGCCAGAAAGTCGCAATAGAGTAGCGAGTTTTGCACTTGCCTTGGGTTCAAAAGGGGCGATCTGTAACGTGCGCCGATACCAAAGCTCAGCTTGGTCAAGTTGCTTCAAAATTTGATGCCGCTCACCGATCAAACCCGCGATTTCCGCATACCAAGGTTGAATTTGTGCGTACTGTGCTTGGTAGCTCCGCGTCATCGCAGCAAAGGCTGCTTCTAAGTACTGCAGGGCGTCGCGATTATGGCCGGTGGCGTCGAGCAAATCTGCAATGTTGATCATTGCTCCCCATGCGTCTGGGTCTAAAGCCAGTGAACGCTCGTAGGCCACAAGTGCGCCGTGGAAATCATGCTTGGCGCTCAATACGAAACCCAGTGCTTTATAGCTCCCGGCGCTGCGAGGCGCCAACTCGACCGCGCGATTAGCCATAAGCATTGCCCGCTCGATTGAAGCTTGCGCCCAAGGTGTTTTTGTCAGGCCGCGTTGCAACGCATCGCGCAGGCGACTGTATGCTTGCTTGTTATCTCGCGCTGGATCATCGTGCCAGCGAATCACCGTTTGAATCAGCGCATTTGCTAAACCCGCATAAGCTGGCGCGTGCTGCGGCTGCATGGCAATAACGCGCTCATAAAGTTCAATCGCAGCTTGATTGTCGTGCTGGGAATACTGCGCGTAATAGTCGTTCCCGCGCTGCGTCATTAGCCCCACATTTGCAGCGACCCTGCCTACTTCAGCAGGGCTGCGAATCAGCGTCGGCGAAAGATACCAAGTTAGCATGGCAATCAACCCAATTGCGGTAAACCCAGCGGCAAATCGGCTTCGTCGCAAACGCACATCTGCCTGAGGGTGCACGTTTGCAATTGGCATTGGCGGCGCGGATGTTGGGTCGGTCAAGGGTGCGATCAAATGGATGGAAGACGTTGACTGGTTAATCGGACAGATAAAGCGATAGCCGAGCTTGGGCAGCGTATCCACATAGCGTGGTGCCTTTGCGTCATCATTCAAGGCTTTGCGTAGCTTAAAAACGGCGCGCGCCAAAGTGTCCTCGCCAACAACAAGCCCGGGCCAAATTAATTGCATCAGCTCATCGCGACTGAAAACGCGATTGCTATGCGTTGCCAGCAGCCACAACAGCGCCATAACTTTGGGCTCCAGGCGCTGTACTTTTTCAAGCCCGTGTAGTTCGCCGGAGTCGCGATGCGCGAACCAAGTTCCAAAGCGCAATACATTGCCTTGGCTGGTTTGGTTATCGAATATGGATGCGCTCATAGCCGAGCTGCCCGGAAAATGATTTGGTCAGGAAAAAAGGAGAAAAGTATCATTGGGTTTTCCTAAAGTTGCGAGCAATGATGCCGCAATCGCCGTGCTGGACACTAGGGTTCTGCTACGCGCTTCAACCAACGAGACATCAAAATGTTGATTCGAGTATTGGCATTACTAGCGGCATTGTTTTTTCTTAAAGAAACGACGTTTAGCGCCACCCGAGTTGCAAATGAGCCAACATGGCTAAACGTTACTACTATTCGAGCCGACTTTGAAGAGCTTTACCAGCGCCTGCAAAAGGCACATTTTGACCTGTATGCGCGGCGGGCTAAACCCGATTATGACCGGCTCTATCAGCGGATGCGCAAAGGCTTTGATCGCCCTTTGCCGCTAACCGAGGTGCGCGAACGATTTCAGCGCTTCGTAGCCTTTGGCCGAGTTGCTCATGCGCGTATAGACGAGGCTGGATTGGCCTATGAACAATTTCGAGTAAACGGTGGAAAAGCGTTTCCGTTGGGCATTCAGGTTGTGCAAGGACGCGCCTTTGTAACAACCAATTTCAGCGGTGATTCGCGCATTGCTTTGGGCGATGAACTCATCAAAATTGATGCACAGCCCATGCCCGCGCTTTTGTCAGAGCTTTGGGATGGGCTCAGTGCCGACAATCAATACATGCGTGACACGCTGATGGAACATTCTTTTTCGGCGCTGCTATGGCGTAGCAAAGGCACTCGAAAATTCTTCCGAGTTATGATCGTCAGCGCTCAGGGCAAGCAAAAAACCACCCGTCCAAAAGAAATTCAAATTAGCGCACGCAGCCGAGCAGAAGCCGAGGCATTTTCAAAGCTGCAAGCCCAACAGCTGCTGCCAGACTGGAATGAGCGAGAAGCGCACGTTTTGGCCAATGCTGTGGGGTATTTACGTCCAGGGCCGTTTTACAATACCGATGAGAACGCCAGCAATCCCTGGGATAACAGCAGCTTTCTTCGTTTCATTGAGGAAGCATTCGCCAAATTCAGCACCGAAAAGTGCACCAAGCTTTTAATTGACCTGCGCAACAATCCGGGCGGTGACAACTCTTTCAGCGATGCCATGCTCGCCCACTTGCTCGAACGCCCGTTTCGATTTGCCTCTCGCTTTAACATTCGCATTAGCCAAGAAACCATCGACTCTAATGCCAAGCGCTTAGCGGATAGCGAAGCGGGATCGATTTCCCATCAGTTGGCACGTGCATATGCCGCCAACCCTCTGGGCACGGTAATCAATTTCCCGCTTCCGATGGCACAGCCCAGCAAGCTGCGATTTCAAGGGCAGGTCATTATGCTGATTAATCGTCATTACTATTCAAACACCGCCAATGTCGCAGCACTCGCACAAGACTCGGGCGTTGCCAAGATCGTGGGAGAAGAGACCTCCGATCTGGCAACTACCTACGGTGCGATGGAACAGTTCACGCTGTCCAGAAGTGGCATCGTTGTAGGATACCCGAAGGCTCAAATCGTACGCTTGAACGGCGATTTACGCGCACGCGGTGTCGTGCCAGATGTAGCGATTGACACGCCGATTGTTCAGACAAATACTGACGTCGTACTTGAAGAAGCCTTATCCTTGTTCGCCAAATAGCCCTTGCTTGCACTAGTACTGGACCGGCGAACTTACCGAGCGACGGACTGACCCTTGATGTCTTTTCGTCGCCCAAGGCATAACTTCACTCTGCACTTGCGAGCGCCGTTTCGCAATCTCAAAGATCATCCCGGTTAAAGTACTGGAATCAAAATCGGTCTATCGCGTATGAGCAATCAACTGTTTGAAACGCTACAAAAAATCTGTTTAGGCTTTCCGGAAGCCGAAGAATTTGTGTCGCACGGCGCGCCGAATTTTCGAATGGCAAGGACAAGATATTCGCGCTTTACACCGCGCTTAGGCATTGCATAACTTTGAATTAGACTGCATTTGCACTCGGCACAAGCAAGGCAACTATCGAAGCTTCAAAAGCATTGTCGGCGGCATTCGCAAGAAAACCTAATTGCTCTAGTCCAACCCAGCCATGGCAAAAAGCAAACAAGCGCAGCGTGAGCGGATCGGTTAGTTCTTTTTCGCTAGTATCCAAATAATCCAATATCGCCGCCCGCAGGGTTGCGAGCGTTGCAAGTGCAGCATTCTGACTGGCCTGCGATGGTGTGTGCACGCCGCTTTGCGCACCCAGCATTAGCGCGTAATGATGCGGAAAGCGCTGCGCGGTAGCGCGATACGATTTGCACAGTTCAAGCACTAAGGCATGATCAGGCAGTGCGAGTTTTTTGCGTGCAGCATTAGCACTTGCTTGTGCTTTGGCTTTGGCTTGTGCTTTGGCTTGCGCATTTGCCAGCTCGGCAAAGCCGTCATCATAAAGCGCGCCGATCAAACCGTTTTTGCCGCCAAATCGCGTATAAACCGCAATCGTTGTGCAGCAAGCCTGCTGCGCCACCCGGCGCAGGGATAGCCCTTGAATGCCTTCTGCGGCAAAGATGACGCGCGCTGCAGTAAGTAACGCATCGGCGGTTGGATTGGCTGTGGCTGCCGTATCGCTCGCGTGCGTTGGGTTCAACCGCAAATTTCTGGCCATTTTCACATCTAAAACTTCTGGAGCAACTTCATTGTAGCTGCACATAACGCCGTTATATAATTTATAACACTGTTATATCTCTCGCAAATCGACTTCATTTTTAAAAGACAAAATAATGTCAGAAAACGCCACATTCACCACCACGGGTGGCATCGCAGAAGGCCAGAACAACGCGTTCTCACATTCAATGACCGCACAGTGCGACCCTATCTGCATTTGGGCGCTATGGACTGATGTTGCGACTTGGCCGGCATGGGATACGGAATTGCAAGCTGCCACGATAGTCGGCGCATTTAAAAAAGGTGCAAAAGGCACGTTGATTCCGAAAAGTGGCGCAAAATCAAAATTCGTGGTCACTGAACTTGTCGAAGGCCAGCACTACACGTTTGTAACGTTCCTACCATTAGCAAGACTGGAAATTACGCGCCAGCTCAGTACTAAATCAGGCGCAACCACGTTCATTCATCGCGTGCGGTTTGTCGGGCCTTTGGGCAAACTATTTGCCTGGATATTTGGCGCACACTTTCGCAAAGCACTTCCGGTGGTGATGCAGCAGCTTGCCCAGCAGGCCGAAGCAATCCACAAAGGCAGGCCGACGTGAAGCTGCATTCCAGGCGTGATGTCAACATTGGTATTGCTGCGAGCATTCAAATGTTACTAACACCTGCGCCGCACGCGCGGGACTCGAGTCAGGCAGTTGCGCCACGCGCGGCAAACGTGTCAGATACCAAGCTGATCAACTGCGGCAACGCGAGAATACAAAAGCTGGCAAGGCAGATTACGGGGCAATTAGCTGAGCCGCAGGCTCGCGCGGTCGCAATCCATAACTGGGTGCGCGATCAAATTAAGTTCGGCATTCCGAACGCATTTTATCAAATGACCGCGACTGACGTTCTGGACGCTGGCATTGGCTACTGCAACACTAAATGCACGCTATTTGCCGCCCTACTTCGGGCAATCAACATACCAACTCGGCTGCGGATGCGGGACTTACCCGCGCAAGTGCTTACCGGGTTGTTTGATCCTGGCACCGGCTATGTAGATCACGGCATTACCGAAGTCTGGCTCAGCAATGCTTGGCACGCGCTGGATAGCTATGTCGTTGACAGCGCGCTTGAGCGCGGCGCTCGCCGGAAGCTTTCCGCCGAGGTCCGAAAGCTAGGCTACGGCATATGCCTGGATGGCAGCAATATATGGAACGGCATTGGCGATCAATTTATTCAAGCGCCGCGAATTCTCGACAGCAGCATTCACGTGCACGGCTATTTTGACGATATTGCAGATTTTTATAGTCGCGTGCCAACGGTACGCAATCGCAAAACCCTTGCTACTAGCCTATTTCTGCGCTTGAGCTCAGGCGCAATCAATCGGGACATCCAAGCGATTCGCGAACATTAAGCTGCGTGCGCGAACTGACATTTGGCTTATCGGTGAAGCTAGGCTGGCTGGCAACGCTAACGGATTTAACCTAATGCCGCAACTTTATAACCGCAGCAAAGCCCCGTTCAACGCGTCATCAACGCGAGTTTTTTCTCCTGCAAAACTCGAAATCTTCATTTTAGTTTGACCAAGATTTGATTTGAGCACCCGAAATTGCGATTTGAGCGTGCCGACGTGACTTATGTGTCCAGATCGAGATCACAGCCTTTTGCACGCTTTTTACATTGCCGAATTTCGCGCTATTAAAGCGCTTACGCTGTCACGAGCTGGACACGCGCGATGCTCAAACTCCGGGGCAAGACGTGTCTATCTCGATGCGTTTTTTATGATCATGTTTGATCAAACTTAGGAGTAGTTTTTATGCACGACATTATCGATACAGCGTTTGCCGCAGGTTCTTTCTCCACATTGGCTGCAGCCGTCACGGCTGCTGGCTTAGTTCCAACTTTGAAGGGTGCTGGCCCATTCACTGTGTTTGCCCCAACTGATGAAGCCTTCGCTAAACTGCCTGCTGGCACGGTTGAAGCTTTGCTAGCTGACATCCCAAAACTCACCGCAATTTTGACCTACCATGTGGTGGCTGGCAAAGTTATGGCTGCAGATGTGATAACGATGGACGGTAAAGAGGCCGCTACTGTCAACGGCGCTCACGTCAAGATCAGTTCCACTGACGGCGTAATGCTCAACGGTGCATCGACCGTAGTGAAGACAGACATTGAGTGCAGCAACGGTGTTATCCACGTGATTGACACGGTGCTTATGCCACCTTCGGCATAGAACTTTTTAGCGCTTTAACCGCTGTGCAGTAAGGTAAAGAACCTGATGATTTTGTCGTCAGGTTTTTTTTCGCTCAGCTCAAATAAGTTAGTTATTTAACTTAGTTAAATAGGTATGAGCTGACGGGAAAAATTAAAACCCTGACTCACCTCGAATCACAACCGGCCAGCCGCAGATGGCGCGTGCGGCCTGCATGCCGCCCATGGTCGCGGCTTCGACACAGCCCGCATCAAGTCCGGTTTTTAACCAATCCCCTGCAAGCGTCAAATTGGAAAATCCAGATTGATCTGCGCGCAATCGGTATTGGCTGGAATTGACAACGCTGAGCACATATCGCTCAGAAGGATCGATATTGGCACGCCAATATTGCGAATCAAAGCGATCCGGGCCGCGCGCGGCACTGGTGTCCAAAAGCAAGCTCCAATCAAACCCGGTCAACCGAACCGCGTTTGGCCAAAGTGCGGAAATATCGCCCTGAAGCTGCACGATAGCGCCCTGTTTTGCCAGCCCGGCGGCACGTGCGGGGAAGTCGGTATCGGTATAAGGCGGGTAAGTCGCCATCGGTAAGGCTGAGCAAAAATAGGAGATATTTTTTGGCGCTGCATCGCTTGGCCAATCTTCCCGCTCCAACAGTTGATCCATCGGTGCCCAAGTATCGTAGGGCTCACTAAACGCCGATAGCACCGGCGCTTGGCCGTCATTTGCGAATGCAGTCCAGCCGAGCGCTTTGATATCGCTGTTCAACCAAACTTGATAAGCCTGGGTGGCGACTGCTTTAACTTGCTGGCTACAGCGATTTAGTGCGTCGCTCTTGCTGAGCAAATCGGCGGCGACGTCGGCTAAGTTAGCAACTGACAGCCCGAATACCACGCGATCAAAATCGACGCCTTGTAGCAGTCGCTTTTCCGGTAAAGGCGTGCCAAAGTTTGCCGCATAAATCGCAGGCCATGCGCTCCACTGGCTTTCTAAGTTGATGCTATGCGCTTGCAATAGGGCGGCTTGGCTGGCCTCTAACTGCGGGTAGTTTGGCGTGCTGGGCCAGCAATCAAGCGCTTTGACTTGCACTAACGGGTCATAGTCAGCACCGGCCAGCTGGGCTTGATTTTGCAGGCGAATTGCGCCGACATCTTTGCCGTCAGCACTGGCTTCCAATGCTAGTACTTTATGGAAGAAATGAAAGCGTACGCCGCGCTTTTTCAATACTTGATAGAGCGGGGTAAACACCACATCGCCCATGCCCGCCTGCATCTTGTACATGATGCTGCCGTGGTAGCACATCGCCACTTTCATCATGCCGCGCAGCATGGTGCCGGCTTCTATGTTGGGCTTGTTGAAATCACCATTTTCATAGGCAAAAATCAAATCATAAAAACCGCGCACCGGCGCGCTGTGAACGGTGTATTTTGGGTTCGCGCCGTGATCGGTAAGCCATTGATAAAAATCAACATTATTGATGACCTCAAAGCCGCTTTTCAGCACACCATCGTCAATCATGCCTTTACAGACGCTTATCGAAAGATCGGCCATGATAAACAGCCGACGCAGTGTGTCAGTCAGCGTCTCGTGTTTGGCAAGCACGCTCGTTAGCCAATGCCGCAGACCTACCAGCACATCGGAAAGCAGCGCGTGATGTTCGTCAGGGTGATTTTCCAGCACGTCGTCCAAGCCCACGAAAAATTGCTCAAACGCAGCTAACGCCAGCTGCACATCTGCGCCTAATTTCAAGGCATCCGATTGCACATGCTCGGCGAGCCTAGTCAGCCACGAGCCTTTCGTATTTTCGGCATCTAACACCGCATGTTCCGGACTCGCTAAATGTTCCGCACGAATCGCGCTAAGCCACTGCTTAATCCATGCCAGGCCGGTTCGAATAGCAGCCCATAAGGTGATCTCATTACTGCCTTTGCCCGGCGTGCCCGGCGTAATTGGTGTGTCAATCGGCCACTGCTTCCAGCTACCTTGGATATTCTCCATCAAGGTAATGAAGTGCTGCTGTTTAAACGCGTCGTCCCAATGCGCAAGCGGCGCACTGGCGGATCGATTTAGCTCGGCATAGGCACTTTGCATCATGGCAAATGCGTTTTCATAGAAGCCAAACCAAATATGCAGCCCGTGTTCTTCAATGCGTTGACCCAAGCTTGCGTTGCGCCCGTTTGCACCTTTGCCTCCTAAACGCCAACCCATTTGGTACACGTCAATCTCATAGCGATTTTGCCAGCCGGGCTGCTCAGTCAAACAAAACGCCGCCGTCATTGCGCCGACGCCACCGCCCAGAATCGCAATCTTTTCGCGCTCAATCACTGAGTTATTCACCAGCTCCGTTCCAGGCTGCACAACAAAGTCAAAATTAATTGCAAAAGGCATCAGCGCAGGCTGTGCACCTAAACTCCAGCCCAAGGACTTATCAAGCGGAAAACTGGCAAATTGATTGAGCTGCAACGTGCAGGTTTCCCCATACAAATGCAGCGTGTGGATCGCTTTCACCTGGGCGGGCGATGTCACAATCGCTTGGTAGACGGCTGCAGCGCCGGTGCCATCCGGGAATTGCTTGAGGAAAATTTGATCCACTTGGGGTGCTTTTAAAGTGGCAAGCAGCTGCTGCCACGCAGCTTCATCGAAATTCCAAAACCCCGGCATCGATTTTAGAAACGTCAACATCTCCAGCAGCCAAGTTTCAAAATCAGCGATTAAACGTTTGGGTTTGTCGGCGGCGCCGCTCACGCTGAGCAATGGTTGCAACGCCAACTCAGTGGTTTCTGCAAACGGTTGAAAGCCTTTTGCAGACAGCGAAAACTGCAGCGGGGCATCCGGGTTCGCGGGCATAGTGCAGTCGCAAAGGTACTTTGGATAGCCATACAGCTCACGCCCATTGATCAGCGCCATGCCGTCGTTGACAAAAATATGGATCGGATAAAAATAGATGTGCGAAATCTCGCTCTCGCCAGCGTTCATTTGACCAACCAGTACCCACGTCACAATATCGGTTTCTTGGCCCCAGCCTTTGTTTTGATCGGGTGGATATAGGCTATTTGCGTGGCTAACGTCAGTGAAACTCAGCAGCACAAACGGCGTCAGCACTTTGAACTGCATCTGGCCTTGCGTGCATTGGTTCAAACTGGCATCAACGCTGGCCTGCATAATTTTTGCGTCGCCTTGCACCCAAAAACCGTACATTTGGGATTTGGTAAGCGCAAGCGGTGCGTGCATAGATGGCGAGCCAAACGGATATAAAAACGGCGGGCGCTGTGTGCTCATATCCGAAATCCTGGCGATAGACGTTGAACCGCGAATCGTGTCACAACAATTCCGGATTTAGACGAATATGACGACTGTGTCACAGTAAACCGGTGAAATTATACAAAGCCAGCCAGTTGGTTCACTGATTGCGCTGTACGCATGGCGCGACTATGCTGCGTTTATGTTTAACACCAGCGCCCTGCTTGCCGTTGTCTTTTTTATGCTGCGCATGGTTCGCTGCGTAATGCTAGGACTGTGCGCGGCGCAGTGCGCACAAGCGTCGCCCTGGAATTTATTTGGACAAGCGCCCGAGAATGCAGGGGCACCGATATTGGTGTTTCAGGCCGATAGCAGCGCGCCAGCACCGCAAAACACCGAGCCCAGCGCTTGGCCAGAGAGCAGTGCGGAACTCAAGAACTGGCAACATCAACAGCAGCGCTTGGCCACCATCAATATGCTGGGTGGCGATTTTTGGCTGTTGAGCGAATTTCAACCTAAGCAATCGGGTGACTACATTGTGGTGCCTGGCAATACATTTTTTGAGCGCGCCGAAGTGCGCGTTTACGGCGGCACTGACATCACGCAAAAAGGCACGGTTGGCATCGGAATTGACAACCGCAACCTGCTGCATCGAGCGATCTCGTTGAAATTGGAATCAAGTACACGCTATCAAATTTTGGTGCGTATGCGCGCGCCGTTTTTTACCTCACTACCGCGCGTTGACGTCTACCCAAGCGAGGTATTCACCCAGCGCATGCGCAATGAAACGCTGCTAACGCTGATGGCCTTGGGCTGTTTGCTTGCGCTTGGAATTTATAACGCTTTGATCGGCGTATGGGCGCGCGATGCTAGCTACATCTTGTATGGTGGGCAGGCGTTGAGTTTGTTTATTGGCTGGGCGTTTTATTTCAATGTGCCTTACGAATGGCTAGGGTTAACGTCAGCACTTTTTAATTTTGCGCCGTTTTTCCTGTTGTTAACTGCCTTCCATTCGGCGTTTTGCAGCAAATTTTTTGAGCTTCAATTGCGTTCTAAACTGCTGCACCGGATCGGACGGATTATTACGATTAGCGCACTGCTATTGTTGCCGGTCTGTTTTTTGCAGCCCAGCGTAGCGCACTTTTTGGCAACGTTATGGGTTGGCAACGCGATTGTTTTTGCCTTGAGCGCAGGCGTCTGGGCACTGCTTCAAAAGGATCGCAAAGCACGCTTTTTTGTGGCCGGCTATTTGACAATTTTGCTACCTGGGCTGCTTATTTTACCTGCGAATTTAGGGCTGATGCCGGACGTGGTGGATAACGCGGATCTGCTGGTTTTGATTGGCAATGCCGCCGAAGCGATGTTGCTGGCGCTAGCGCTGGCGGATCGCGTCAAAACGATTGAACGATCGCGTGAGGAATTTCGCAAAGGCATGCAAACCGCGCTCATTCAAGCCAGTACAGATGGACTTACTGGGCTGGCCAATCGCTACGCCTTTAACATGGAGCTTGAAACGATCCTTTTGTCGGTCAAGGGCTCAGACACGAACAGAGCATCGCTTGATGGCCCAGTGCGCAGCGTGACGATTGCAATGATTGATCTTGATGGCCTCAAACAGATCAACGATACCTTGGGCCACGCTGCTGGTGATGCGCTAATCAAAGCAGCCGCGACCGCGCTTGCCAGCTTGGAGATAAAACATCTGCACTCTTACCGTTTGGGAGGCGACGAGTTTGCGCTGCTGCTGCACGTCAGCGATGATTTGAGCAAACAGCGCCTGCAAATGGAAATACTGCGTGCGGAAAGCAACCTGCGCGCAAGTGGCTTTGCCACGGCAGGCTTAAGTTTTGGCATTGCCAGCAGCGCCGAAAAAGGCGCGTTGGATGGCGCGCGCCTCAACGAGACGCTCAAACTTGCCGATCAACGCATGTATACCTATAAAAGCCAGCGCCGAAATCGCCCTACGCTAGCGCTTGCGCATCCCAAACCGCTTTAAACACAAGCCAATTTAACCAAAGGAGACGAGCCATGATTTCGAAGGCATCGATAGACCGCAGCACGAATTCCACACGCCAGTTGCGCCCCTTGCCGGCAGTATTTTGGCTCGTCTTTTTGACTCCGGGTTTGAGTACGTCAGCTATGGCCAGCGGTTTTGCAGTGCAATCACAGGCCGCCACCAGCATCGCGAACGGCCATGCCGGCGCAGCACGCGCAGCCGATGCATCGGTAGCGCTATCAAACTCGGCTTTGGCGACTAAAACGGGGGATGCCTGGAGCATTAGCCTCGGCGGAATTGTGCTTGGCGCAAAGTTTAAAGATCAGGGCAGTTTATCCGCCGTCGGCACTGCCGCAAGCGGCCGCAAAAACGCTAGCGCGGATGGCGCCGCGCCGCTGTTAAGCGTGTTCCATACCCGCAAGTTGAGCGATCGCAGCGCCTTAGCATTTGCGATGTACACGCCGTTTGGTTTGTCCACCACCTATGACAACGATTGGGTCGGGCGCTATCAAGTCCAAAAGGCCGAGCTGAAAACCTTGGCGCTAAACCCTAGCTATGCTTATCAATTCAACGATCAATTTTCTGGCGCTATCGGTGCCAGCATCGTTAGGGGGCAAACCAAACTGGTCAGCGCGGTTGATTTCGGCAGTTTGTGTTTTGCCCTGATTGCGCCCGCCGCATGCGGTAGCGCGAGTGTATTGCCACAAACGCAGGATGGACGTGCCAGCATCGAAGCCGCCGGCTGGGGCTATGGCTGGACCGCAGCCTTGGCTTGGCAAGTACACGACGCTTTGCGATTAGGCTTGAACTATCGCAGCACGATCAATTTAAACGTCGATGGCGACGCTGAATTTCGCAATCCAAGCCTGCCCGGACCGTTTGCCGCCCTGACGCAATCACCCGCCACCAGCAACGGCAAAGTCGAATCAAAGCTTGCACTGCCCGAGCTTTTGACGCTCGGCATGAGCTACAACCTCAGTCCGCAAACTGAATTAATCGCCGATTACACCTGGAGCCGCTGGAGTCGACTTGATGCGCTTACTTTGGAATTTGGCAACGTCGGTGCCGCAGATAGCGTGATTCCCTTCAATTGGAACAACACCAGCAAATTCGGCGCTGGCGTAAACCATCAGGTGTCCGGCACCTGGACTGCGCGCGCGGGGCTGGAATGGGAAGGCAGCGCTGTGAAAGATGACTTGCGCAATCCAATCGTGCCAGACAGTGATCGGCGTTTTATTGGCATGGGCGCACGCTACCAAATGAGCGACGCGCAAAGCCTGGATTTCGCGCTCGGAACGATTCGATTTGCACGCGCGAGCATTGACCGTTCGGTGCTGGGTGCCGGGCGTTTGCGCGGTGACTATGCTTTGGATTCGTACCATTTTGCGGTGCAATATAATTGGTGATTGCAGGCGTTTCTTGTAGGCACGGCAAGCGCAGGTAGCCGACGCTAGCTCGAAAGCTCCGGTTCCACCAGCCGCGCCAAGTTTTGCAATGATTCCTGCCAGCCGAGATAGCACGCTGCTAGCGGGATGACATCGGGCAAGCCGGATTGCACAATGGTTAGCTCCGTGCCTACCGACACGGCTTTCAGCTCAACCGTCACCTCTATCAAGCCGGGCAAGTTTGGGTCATCGAATTGATCGGTGTAACGCAGGCGCTCATTCGGTATCAGCTCTAGATATTCCCCGCCAAAGGACATCGCTACACCGGTGCTGAAATTGGTGAATGACATCTTGAAACTGCCGCCAACTTTGGCATCCAGGTGATGCACTTTGCCGGTAAAGCCATTCGGTGGCATCCAGCGCGCCAGCGCGTCGGGGTCAAGAAAGGCGCGGTAGACTTTCTCGGGCTTGGTGACAAGTACACGATGCAGGCGAACGGTGTTGGTAGTGCTCATGATGATTGCTTCCTTGTTGTGATTTGATTTAATTTGATTTGATTAGCTTAGATTGAAATTACAGCTCAACAATGGCTTGAAAACCGCCAAAAATCATGCGCTTAGCGTCGAATACTGCATCGCATCCGCTTAAGCGCGGATCAGCCATGAATTTTTGCGTACCCTCATCGCGCATCTGCTTAGAAGGCCACTCGACCCACGAAAAAACCACGGATTCCTCGGCTTCGCACTTCACTGCCATCGGAAAAGAAGTCAGCTTGCCTGGCGGCACATCATCGCCCCAACACTCCACCACTCGCAGCGCGCCGTATTCTTTGAAAATGCCTGCGCACATGCTTGCCAGCGCAATATACGCGTCGCGATTTGCAGTGGGGTACAGCCAGCACATAGCCATCGATATAGTTCATAAAATTGCTTCCTTTGGTTTTGGGTTACGGGGTATCTTCATAAGTTTCCTATTAACTTCTGTGTTCAATTTCAACTGCAACAACGGCTTAGGTACGAAGCTCTGACACGTCCAAAGTTCGCACCGGCCGCACTTCGATGCTGCCGTACTTCGCCGGTGGGATTTGCCCGGCAATCTGCAAAGCCTCATTCAAATCTTTGGCGTCGATCATGTAAAAACCTGCCAAATGCTCTTTGGTTTCGGCGAAAGGGCCATCGAAAATCATGGTTTGACCGTTACGCACTCGCACCGTGGTAGCGCTGCTAACGGCGTGCAAGGCCTCACCCGCCAGCATTCGGCCGTTCGCGCTGAGTTTTTGCACATAGGCAAAGCAATCGCTATCCGGGCAAGCAGCCCAATTCTCTTCGCTTAAATAGACTAGGCAGAGGTATTTCATGGCAGACCTTGATAGGGATGAATGAGGTGTTTTTGCGGTTCTCACACCATAGTCGAACGGCAAATGGGTATTTCGACATCGCACTAAAAATATTTTTTACGGTGATCAGGTTCGCTATTTACCCTGCAAGCTCCGCCAAGCGACGCCGCAAAAAGCGCTGCTCCGCGACTTGCTGCGTCAGCACCAAGGCCCGCTCATAGGCGGATCGTGCTTGCACTGTTTGCCCCATGCGACGATGCAAGTCGGCTTTGGCGGCGTGTGCCAAGTGGTAGTTGATTAAGTCATCACCCTGAAGCAGCGCGTCAATCAGCGCTAAACCCGCCGCTGGACCATCGCGCATAGCAACCGCCACCGCGTGATTGAGCTGCACCACAGGGCTAGGCTGAATGTGTTGCAGTACTTGATACAAACCTGCGATTTGCGGCCAATCGGTAGCCTGGAAACTCGGCGCTTGCGCGTGCAAGGCGGCAATGGCTGCTTGCAGCGTATAAGAACCGGTAACGCGCGCCGGGCGCGGGCGCAGTGCCTGCTGCACTAATGCGGCAGCTACAGCGATGATCTCTTGCTGCCACAGGCTGCGATCTTGTTGCTCGAGCGCAATTATTTCGCCCTGCGCGCTGCAGCGCGCAGGGCGGCGCGATTCGTGTAGAAGCATTAACGCCAGAAGCCCGACTACCTCAGGCTCAGGCAGCAGCGCCATCAGCAATCGCCCCAAACGAATCGCCTCTTGCGACAAGTCAGCGCGCAGCGCTTGGTTACCAGTGCTCGCGAGATAGCCCTCATTGAACACCAGATACACCACCCGCAGCACGCTCGGCAAACGCTGCGCTAGCTCATCGGATTCGGGTATTTGATAAGGAATGCCGGCATCACGAATTTTTGCTTTGGCGCGCACAATGCGCTGCGCCAGCGTCGGCGCTGGGGTCAAGAATGCACGTGCGATCTCTTCCGTTGTTAGCCCGCATACTTCGCGCAGAGTCAGAGCCACCTGCGCGTTTTCCGCCAATGCTGGGTGGCAGCAGGTAAAAATTAATCGCAACTGGTCGTCCTCAACCGGCTCATCTAAGCCTAGCTCAGCGCTTTCATCGGGCAGCGCATTGACTTGCTCACTGACTTGATCCCAGGACGTCCAGCGCTGATCACGGCGCAACTTGTCAATGGTTTTAAATCGACCCGCTGAAACTAGCCAAGCCACCGGATTACTGGGCATACCTTGCAATGGCCATTGCTCAAGCGCCGCGCGAAACGCTTCTTGCAGCGCTTCTTCGGCCAAATCAAAGCCACCAAGCCTACGCACGAGTGTGGCAAACACTCTGCGGCTATCACGGAGAAAAATGTCAGCAACTTGCTGTGCGATATCATGCGAAACAGACGCTGGAGCAGAGTTCATGGCAACTAAAATGAGCGGATGGAGTTTGCAGGATCAAGCGGGCAGTCGCAACCTTGGCAAATGAGCACTATGGTTGCAAACTAACGCAGCATTAATTACAACCCCACCTGCAATTCACCTGACTTAATCACCGCCCTCACCTGCTTCAATACTTGCAAGTCGGTCAGTGGATCACCGGGCAGCGCGATTAAATCAGCGGCCATGCCTGGCTCTAGTTTGCCTACTTGATCGGCTAAACCGAGCAGGTCGGCGGCATTGACCGTCGCGGCCATTAGCGCCTGTTTTGGGCTCATTCCGAATTTGACCATCAGCTCAAACTCATCGGCATTGCGGCCGTGCAGGCTGACACCGGCATCAGTGCCGAAAGCGATTTTGACGCCGTTTTTGTGCGCAAGCTCCAGTGATTTTCCGGTAATGCCAATGCGCCACATAATTTTTTGCTTGACCGCTGGCGTGTAAGCATTCGGGTTATCGCGCATGCGCTCGATATAGCCGTTGATCGTTGACAGTGTCGGCACGTAGTAGGCTTTGGAGCTGGCGAATAGTTTCAAGCCGGCGTTATCGAGTAGCGTGCCGTGCTCAATGGAATCGGCGCCTACTTTTAGCGCCAGCGTGATGCCATCCGCCCCGTGCGCATGCACCGCCACGCGTTTGCCGTAAAGGTGCGCAGTTTCAACGATTGCGCGGGCTTCATCTTCAAACATTTGCGCGCCCAAACCTAAGCCAATGCGGCTATTGACCCCGCCAGTGCTGGCGAATTTAATCACGTCCGCACCGCGCGCGATTTGCGTGCGCACCGCTTTGCGGCAGGCATCTGCGCCATCGCACAAATTGCTGCGGGTGTTGATCGCATCACGCAAATCATCGCGAAAACCCAAAGCCGCGTCCATATGCCCGGTGGTGGCCGAGATCGACGTACCCGCATCAATAATGCGCGGCCCGGGCACTTTGCCGGCGGCAATCGCATCGCGCAGCGCTAACGTTACACCATCACCATCGCCCAAATTGCGCACCGTGGTAAAGCCCGCAGCCAGCGTTTTGCGCGCGTTGACTGCCGCGTTAAACGCCCGCGCTGCTGGGCTCAGTGTTAGCCCTTCGAGCTGGCCTTCGACGCCGCCTTTGTCGCTCGTAAGATGTACATGGCAATCAATCAAGCCGGGCATTACTACGGATTTTGACCAGTCAATCAGCACTGCGTTGGGCGCAAGCCCCGCCTCACTTAAGGAGATTAAGCCAGGTCGAATCTCTTGCACCTTGCCACTTGAGATCAGCATTGAAACTTCGGTTTTCGGCGCGCTGTCGGCTTGGGTATAAAGCGTGCCGATGTGGACGAGTGCGTCTTGAGCGTAGGTGCCAGTTGCGAAAGTTGATAGCGTTAGCGCGATAAACAAAAGTTTCATGGTGAGTTTGACCTCTAAAGATTGTGGTGTTACCGATGCGTAAATTGCTGCGAATTGGTCTATGAAAGTAACTGGTAGCCGCCACCTTAACCCGTATTTGGGTCAAACCGCGTCGTACTTAAAAGTAATTGGTAAGACCGTAGCCTAGAATTGAGTGACACTTGGGGCATACCAACAATCTGTTTTCATTAATTAAACCGCCCATCCCGACCCAAACTAACTGTGTGACAGCTTCCTTACAGTGCGGGCATTTAGGTACTACGCTTTTGCTATTGACAAGACTCAACTGAGACGTCGCTTCGGCCGCTGCGGCAAAGTGTTTTAGTGTTTTTGCTCGTAGCTGCTCGTTGCGTTTTTTCGTGGCTTGCAGATCAATTGTTTTTTTCGGCGAAGGTACAGCGTTTTTTACATCGAGCAATCGTTTGAACTCGCGGCGCAACTGCTCTACGCTCGTTCCCGAGAAAACGAGGCCTATCTGTCCGACAACCGTGCCCACAAAAACGCCCTGTGCTTCGTCAAAACTTATTTTTGCGGTGTGTCCAGCACATGTCATTTTGCTCATGGTCGCGATTGTCCAAATTCATCAAGGTAGATTCCGCGAATTAGCATACTACAACAAGGAACAGGCTTTAAAATCTCGCGCTTAAAACCGAGGTTGCGCGATTTGAACCCATAAGTTTGAATCGCACGCGAAGGAAATAATGACATCAGTTTTAGTCGCTCCCTGAGCTATCATCAGCATTAGATTTTCGAAAGGCCCAGCCATGACCGAAACAATGCTCGGACTACTTACCGGCGGCGCAGTCGCTATTTTTTTAACGCTGCTATTTGGCGTATATTCGATTGGCCCGACTGAGCGCGGCGTAATGACCAGTTTTGGCCGCGTGCTGCGAACCAGTGGCAGCTCATCAAGCGATCCGCAGTTTTCTGCATTGCTTAGCTTGGAAGAAAAGCAGCGCTATGACTATCCCAACGTGCAGGTGATCGCACCGGGCGGGCCGTATTTCAAATGGCCTTGGCAGAAGCTCTATAAAGTCGACATGACGATTCAAACCGTCGATATTTGCTGGGATCCGGAAATTGAGCAGACTACCGTTGAGGCGGTAACGAAAGACAATTTGACCGTCAACATTACCGGGCAAATTCGCTGGAAGCCTTGCGAGCGCAATCTGTACGCCTATTTGTTTGGCATTGCCGCGCCAACCTCGCACGTCGTTGGCTACTTTATTTCAGTCCTGCGCGATCGCATCGCGACGTTTCACGGTGAAAGCGCGCAAGGCGGGGAAATGGCGGCGGTTGATGGTGTGTCGATCAATGATCTGCGCCGCAACTTATCGCACATCAACAGCTTTATGGAATCCGCCTGCCAAAAAACTGCCGCGCGTTACGGCATTGATTTGGACGCCGCGCTGATAACCAATATTGACCCGCCGAGTGATGTCGATGAAGCCTTGGCTTCGATCAACACGACGCAAAATCAAGTTGCGGCGGCGATTAGCCAAGCCAAAGCCGATGCGGATCAGAAACTAAAAATGGCCGAGCAGGCCGTGCAAATCGCCGAAAATCGCGCTGAAGCCGAAGCCGCGCCGATTCTAGAGCTTGGAAAAACGCTGGAAGAAATGCATGCACTTGGCGGTAGCGGTGCGCTCGATAACTATTTGCGCAATGCCGGCCTGCCGCTGCGCGAACGCGCTGCACAAATCATTTTAAAACTTTGAGTTTGACAAAAAAGGAAGATATCAATGAGCTTTTTTACTTGGATGGCGATTGGAACCTTTGCCAGTTTTGTACTCATACCGATGTTGGTCGGCATTGGGAGTTTGTTACAGCTGTGGTGCGTACTGCCCGAGCGCACCGTTATGGTCTACACTTTTTTTGGCAAAGTAGTTGGTGAAGTGGATGAACCTGGCTTGTTTTTCCCGATTGCGCACTTTGGCCCGAAAGCGCTGCTGTTTCCGCTATTTGGCAAAAGCTACACCGTACGCACGCATATTCAACAGGCGTATTTGCGCAATCAGCTCGTGAATTCTGAAGAAGGCGCGCCGATGGGCGTGGGCATTTGGTTTGAAATGTTCGTCAACGATCCGAAAGCGTTTTTATTTCGCAACTCCGATCCGCTCGGCTCGCTCAAAGCCAATGTGGCCACCGCAATCGTTAAACAGCTATCGAATTTGCGCCTAGAGGTGCTGCTAGAAAACCGCGACGCGCTGTCGAAAAAAGTTCGCGAAGAAGTATCCCCGACCTCAAGCCAGTGGGGTTTTGCGCTCGGCTCGACCTATATTCGCAAAGTCGCATTTCGCGACCATGGCATGATTGCCGAAATTCAGCGTAAAGTCGTCAATCGGCTTCGGCAAGTTACCGCCGCTATGCACCAAGCCGGCGAAAACGAAGTCGCGATTATTCACTCGCAGGCCGACAAACAAGCGTCGCAGCGCTTAGGTCAAGCGCTCGCCGTGCGGCCATTTGTCGTCGGCAAAGCCTTAGCACATGTGCAGCGAAATCCGGAAGTTGCCACCGCGCTGTTTTCACTACTGGAGATCGAAGCCACGCTGCGAGGAAGTGGCAAGATCACGCTTGCGACTTCAGAAGTGAGTGGCTTGATGTTGAGTAGTTGAGGTTCAAACGTGAAAACTGAAAAGCGTTCGTTTGACGAACCTGAGCGTCCGCTGTACAAAATGTTACTGAAATTCGATCTTTGAAAGCTAATCGTTAGGTTGTTCAGTAACAAGCGTTTACTTTTCGCTTACCGCGTCCGCGGTTTAACGAGAAACAAACATGAAAGCTTTGATTTTGGCAGCAGCAACACTTTTCAGTCTCAGTGCCTCAGCCGCAGAGCTGAGCTTCAACACCTTAGAAGGCAGCTACAACCAGTTCGACCTAGATTGTTCGAGTGACTGCGACGGTTTTAGCCTCGAAGGCTCCGTTGGCTTCAATGAAACGTTCTACGGCACGGCGGGATTTGACACTGGCGAGTTTTCCGGTGCAGACGTTACCGCATTGTTTCTCACTGGCGGTGCTCGCCACATGATTTCAGATTCATCGGCAGTTTACGGCGAACTGGGTTTTGTTCGTGTTGATTCAGACGACTTCGACGCAGAAACCGACGCGGTGGCTGTTGTAGGTATTCGCGGCATGTTCAACCCTAGCTTTGAAGGCGAAGCCGAACTTTCCAGAATTTTTCAATCTGACGCAGACGTTGAGCTTGGTTTGAAAGGCACGTTCTTCTTCACCGATACCGTCGGCGGTTTTTTGGGTGTATCAGCTAGCGATGGCGACACCGGCGCGAGCGCTGGCCTGCGTTTGAATTTCTAAGTCGAATTAGGTTTTATCTTTAATGAAAACGGCACGGGCTTTGGCTCGTGCCGTTTTTGTTGGGTTAAACGAAATCTAACCCCGCGCGGGAAGCAACAGCCCAATTGTAAATTCGGTATTGGCTGGTTCAGCGTCAACCCTCAGCGCCGAAATCGAATCCCCAATAACAGCATCAGTCCAGCAAGCATTGCGACAATGCGCCAACCAAACGTCGGCACGGTTGTGACCACAAAGGGTTCTGCAATGGGCTTGTAATATACGTCCAACATTTTCGGGCATAGCTCGTTTTGACCGGGGCAATCTTGCTGGAAGGTGTTGTCACCCGGTAGCCAGCGCGCATCGTGGCTGGAAAAGGCAATGCTGCGGCCATCGCCGCTGAGTTCCGGGCAGTTAGGGCCAGCGGTTACATTGGTAAATATAAACGAGGGCGATGTAATGGGCACGCGCTCGCAGCTCGCAATGCCTGGGCCTAAGGGTATGCCCGGCCTTTCTATTTCAAGTAGCGCAGTGATTTGATTAATGCTTGAAACACCTGTGCCGCCGGCACCAATATCACGCACATAAACCACATTGCGGGCAAACGCATAATCAAACGCCAAAGCCCCCAAGTTGGGGTTTTCCGATACAAATGCAACGCGCGTTCCGTCATCGGAAATGTCAACTGAAGGCGCGTTAAAGTCAAAGGCAGAATCCGAAAAAGGCCCACGGCTAATAAGCTCGATCGCGCCGGTAGCTTCCCGCCAAACGTAGACGTTGTAACCGGGTGGGAAGTTGGGGTCAGAACCGTCGGCTAGTCCACTCAGCGAGAAAATCATGATTGACCCATTGGCAGACAATGAAGCATCAAAACTAGGAGAAAACGCTATGTTGAGCGCGCTTTGACGCGCAATATCACATCGAGCTATGTATCTTGCACCCGATGACACGTCCGATGCGTCGCGTGTGCATACGGCAAAACGGCCATCCTGCGAAATACGCGTTCGAAGTTGATATCCTGTTGCCAACTCCGTAGCTGTCAACGAATTCGTGCTCAATTGAACCGAACAAACAGCGGTATTGCTGCATTGAAACCATAAAAATATGCCGTCCGTAGAAAACTGCGGTCTAATGCCAACTCCTTCGAGCTGCGAAACCCGTCGTGTTGTCTGAGTTAAACGGTCGCGCAGAAATATTGAACCGCCCGATGGAGGAACGCCATCTAAATTTGTCGCAGGCGAAGCAAAGGCCACATATCGCCCATCTGGGCTGATGTCTAAACCACTCGTACCCGTTACGTTGCTATTGTTTGGATTGGGCCCCGCTTGCGGCTCCCCAAGGTTATTCACTGAAATTCGCTCAAGCACATTGGTTTGTCGATCCAACAAATACCATTGCCGGTAAAGCTGCGCATTGCTGACACTACTGGGTATGCCGGGAAGCAAATTGCGCGCTTTGCTAGAAAACGCTAAGTAGCGCCCATCCTTAGAAAAATGCGGCTGTGCGGTGAAGGCATCGGGCAAGGCACCATCTGGCGTCATGACGCGCTTCAAGCGCCCGGGCAATACTGGATCGAGTGCAAGGGCATAAGAAAGATGAGGTTGAGCGGTAAATGCATCGGGGGGTTCGCCGTAGGGCCCCAAACCCATGCGCTCAATGGTGCCCGGTGGCGTTAGAAATTGGGCGTGGGTTTCCAGGCTCATGCTAACAAGCAGAAAAGCAAAAACACATCGCGCGATAAACGCCATTCTTATTCGTGATGCCTCCGAATTACCCATATCCCGAAAACCAGCATTAAACCGGCGAACAGTATGCGGCTATTACCGGTAAACAACGGAACTGGAACCACAACTGGCGATTCAGTAGGCCCTAGGCTTTTCACAAACACATCAATCATGCGGCTGCATAAAGTCATGGTAAACGTTGAACACAAGGCAGGCTGGGGTAAATCACCCGCTACCCAGCGCCAATCGTGGCTAGAAAACGCCAGCGTTTTGCCATCACCACTTAGCTCGGGGCAGTTTGGGGCACCAGTTGCAGTGTTGTAATCCGGAAAAGGGAAACCAGCAGTCCGAAACTCACAGCTGGCAATGCCTGAATGGTTAGTAAAACCCCGCGGTGGCAGCGCCAGCAGCGCGCCGTAAGTGTTGTAGTTTTGATCTAGGTCGCGCACATAAACCGCAAAGCGCGCCTGAAAATCGAAAAATTCTTCCAGCACCAAATTGGCATCTTCGCTAATAAACGCAACCCGCTTCCCGTCTTCGGATATAGATACGCGCGCAGCACCGAGTGATACCGCCGGAAAGCCCGAGCGGCTTTCGCTAAGCAAGCGAATTTGGCCAGTAGCTGCATGCCAGGAATATACGTTTAGATAGGGTGCAAAGCCAGGTGTGAAGTCATCGAGGCTGCCACCGATTGGAAAAGCGGCGACGCTTCCATCAGCGCTAAAACGCACAAGGAAAGACTGTGTCGCCTGGGAGTCAGGCACTTCAAACATTGGGAGTGCTTGCCCAGTCTGCAAATCGCATCTTGCCACCTGTGCCTTCGTAGAGCCCAAATCCGCACTTAGTGCATAACAAGGAACATAGCGACCGTTTTTTGAGATGCGACCCAGCGCTAGATAGGGCTTTGGCAGCACTGAGCGACGGATTGTTTCTGTGCTTACATCGTAAAAGCAGACTTCAGGGTAGCCGTTAGCATTCACCGGCGGAATAGACTGACACAAGAGTGCAATTACATCGCCTTTACCTCCAACAAAGCGCGGATAGTCTGAAAAACGCTGCATATCATTAATTATTTTGGTTGTTCGACTAACGCGATCACGTAAGTAAATGCTTACGCCTATTCTCGGTGCGGGTGTCACCAAATTGTTGGCATACGATTCGAACGCCACGTAGCGCCCATCATCCGAGATGTCCATCTTTCGGGTCATCGAGAATCCGTCAAATGACGGCTCGGCCTGCGGATCACCCTGGTCGTTAACTGAGACTCGATCTAGCTGTTGCGTTTGCCTATCTAATACGTACCACTGGCGCTGCAGCTCGGCATCCGACACATCGGCAGGCATACCGGGTAGCAAATTTCGCGCTTTACTCGAAAACACCAAGTAGCGGCCATCGAAAGTAAGGTGCGGCTGGGCAGTAAACGCATCAGGTGCCGCACCGTTGGGCGTAAGTACGCGCGCTACAGGGCCTCCCGTCGTTATAGGCTGGGCGCTGACGAAATTAAGCGAAAAAAGTGATGTTGCGCACATAAAAAGTGCTAGCCTGCGCTGGCACATCCGTGCAGACCCTTTAGAGATTTCAATATGCCGCTCGCTCATAAATCACTACCCCTGCTGCTTGCCGTTTTTATTTGTTCCATTTTGCACGCCACCCCCCCCCCCTTACGCAAGATAAAGTAACGTTCTTGGCCGTACTTAAGCCGCAAATCGATAACTTGGCCGAACGCTGGGCTAAGCAGCAAAACCACCAGTGGGCTTTGCAGCTAGGCGCTAGTGCATGGCTAGCTAACGTACAGGCTACAGCCAACACGCCAGAATTAGTCGGGCCGGGCCGCACACGTTTAGTAGCTAGCCACGCCGATCAGCGCCTGCGCCGCAGCGTGCTACTTCAGTTTCCAAGCGCAACGCCCGCAGCGGCGAACGCTTTGGCGCAAGGCCTGCGCAATAGCGGTATGTTTGAATCGATAACGCAGCAGAAATCAGCAGCAGCCAGTGTATTTTCCGGCACGCTTGACGAGCTCACCTTGAACAACACCACCGATCCGCATCATAAACAGTACGCGTTCGGCCAGCTTCAGCTGCCAACGGCTTTAGACGCTACTAAAGGCCGCGTGCTGATCGGGGTAGTGGATGGCGGTTTGAATCCCAACGAGCCTGAGCTTCAGGCAAGTTTGCGTGGACATAATTCCGCTTACGCTAAGGTCAACTTCTCTAATCCGCAGCAGGTGCCTACGTTTAGCCGCGACTTTGAACCTGAAGAACTCAATACGTTCATTGTGACTGAAGGCGCAGCATTTGTAGCGCACGGCCTCATGGTCAGCGGCATCCTCACAGCCAAGCTCGATAGTACAGGCACAATTGTGGCGGAAAATTCCGGGATTGTCGGCGCATGCCCCAGCTGCGGCCTAGCCATGATGCGAATTCAACTTTTTAATGCGCCACTTAACGTTGATGGAGGGCAGCAAATCCGATCCCAAGCATCTTCCTACCACATGCTGCAAAAGATGGGCGCGGGCATTTTGAACCACAGCGGCAGTATTGGTGCGAAAGAACCGCCTTCCTTGCTGGTGAATGAAATTGACCGGCTGGCCGCGCGCGATGTGGCCATTTTTGCCGCTTCTGGCAATGAAGGCCAGCTTGATAACGTAATTCCATCTGACCAAATCGGGTTAGTGCCGGCGGATAACCCGCTGGTGTATTCCATTGGCGCGACCGATCAATTCGGACGCGCCTGGAATGAATTTAACATCCGCAAAAACTACCCGCTGCTAGCAAATGGCCCACAAGTGCAAAGGGAGCCAGTGATTGGCAGTCCGGTAAACGCAACTGACGGCCGCTGTGGGGTGGCTGGCTCAGAATACCGAGGCGGCGTTGAGTGCGGCAGCAATCTACACGCACGAGTTGCCTTCGTTGCGCCCGGCTCGCAAATACTGAGCCTTATTGACCGTGAATACGTCAAGCTGCCGCTACTTAACCCGACCAGCGCTTGTCTATTTGCAACCGAAAATTGCCGCCACGCCGCACCCATGCGCCCCAATTTAGGCAGCCAGCTACAAGCGGGAAATACCGGCCATGCCATTAATCGGCCATTTGCAAATAGCGTATACGCCAGCCGTTTCGGTGCTGGAAGTGGCACTTCATTTGCCGCGCCATATGTTGCCGGCATTGCCGCGCTGGTGCGCTCGGTAAACCCGTTGCTTTCATCCAAGCAGGCCGGTGATCCTCGTTCAGGCGGTGAACTAGGGCAAGCGCTTTCAGCAGGCGCCACCGCACCCACCGTGGATGGATCCGACATTGAAACCGGCTGCACTTCCACTCGCTGCGGTGCAGGTATTCCAAACGCCACAGCGGCAGTCAATACGGCACTCGGGGCTGTTCGCGGCACAAATATCACCAATCGCTTGACGCCTGTGTTTCAACTGCGAAGTGATACTGCGGCAACCCTGGCTAGCGGTGAACAAGGTAAAGCCTCTTTACAAGCGGTCGAATCTTGGTTAAGCACAACATCGCCCCAAGTTGCGATGGCGGCAGTACTCGGCGAGCTTTACTTCACCGGAAGCGACGACCCAAACAACAACTTTGGCACGGATTTTATGCAGCCCTACAAGGCCGGTTTTGAGCCAAGCAACGCGACTACCAACCACGTTATGCCCGCCACTCAATACCGACATAGACTTTGGGGCAACGGCGCAGGGCCCACACAACTGCCCTTCGCCTCGTTCTATTTGCATACCACCGAAAAAGCGCCCGCAGGTTCCTTACTAAAGCCGCTATATCGTATGAGCAGCAAATGCTTCGGCATTCGCAAGCATTTCTACACTACCGAAACCGCCACTCGGGATTTGTATGCGAACGGGCCAGAGCAATCGGGCACATCTTCAAACGGCTGCATTACTGGGCCAACCAATACTGATCGCGGTTATTTCTATGATGGCATTGAAGGATACGTTCTAGCAACCCAGCTTCCAGGCACGGTTGCGCTGACCGCCGGTTACTACAACGCGGGCGCAGGCAGTGCTAACTCCGGCTGGGCGATCTACACCAGCGATGAAGCCTTTCGATTCGGTTCGTACAACAGCAATACGGTAACGCTTGGCTATGTTTACCCAGCGGTAAGCTGGACTAATGGCGGCGCAACTTATCAAGATCAAGATGGCGATGGACTGAGCGATGGATACGAAATCGCCATGGGTCTTAACGAACAAACCGCTAATTCCGATTGCGAAGGCAGTGATGATGGCGTGGAGTTCCCGCTTGCGGGGATTAGCCCGAGTGATCCGATGTCAGGTTCAATTTGCGCAGATAGGCGCGCTCGAATCTTCTTAGATGGCGATAAGGTCAAGCTTGAAATGCAGAACTTCGGCCCTGCAACGGTTAACAATGTGCGTTTCTATCTTCAGGCTAGTAGTCAACTTTCGATTGGAACACTAGATTTGCCGTTGCCCAATGGATGCTTAAAATTAAACAAGCCGCTCGCCTATCCAACTCCAGGACCGGGACCTCGCGATGTCATTGAATGCACCTTTGCGAGTATGCCGCCCGGAACTGTTCAAACAGTTTCTTACACTATATTGGCCGGTATGCCGTATCCTAATCAAGGTGCTTATTACTTTGGCGAAGTTAACTTGCTCGGAACGCCGAGCACCGACTCTGTAATATCAAACAACAATGCAAATCTTGTCTATTGACGCTTTAGTTTAGTTTTGCTCGGCTGCGCGAAATCGCAGCCGAGCCTCTCACCCACCCTGCTTCCCAATCTCATACTCCTTAGTCGCCAAAAACTGCACTTTCGGGTGCCGCTCAATCGTCAGCTGTAGATTAACCCGTGAGCTAGCTAAGTAAACCAGCGCGCCAGCCGCATCGCATGCCATGTTGAGCATGGCTTTGGCTTCTAGCTCTTCCATCGCTTTCGCATCATCGCTTTGCACCCAGCGTGCGGTGTGGACATTTACTGCTTCGAATGCGCAGTCGACGCCGTATTCGTCTTTCAAGCGATACGCGACGACATCAAATTGCAGCGTGCCGACCGCGCCCAAAATCAAATCATTGCCGAGGATGGCTTTGAAAAACTGCGTGGCGCCCTCCTCCGATAATTGCTCTAAACCTTTTTGTAATTGCTTGAGTCGCAGTGGATCTTTCAAGCGCGCGCGCCGGAAAAGTTCGGGTGCGAAGTTGGGAATACCGGTGTACTTCAGCACTTCGCCTTCGCTGAAAGTATCGCCAATCGCGATGGTTCCGTGGTTGTGGATGCCCAAAATATCGCCCGGATAGGCGCGCTGCACAATTTCACGCTCGCTGGCTAAAAACGTCAGCGCATTGCCGATTTTCAGCTCCTTACCAAGCCGCACATGGAAGGCTTTTTGACCCGACTCATACGTGCCCGAACAAATGCGCATAAACGCGATGCGATCTCGGTGCATCGGATCCATATTTGCCTGAATTTTGAACACGAACCCGGTAAAGGCGGATTCACTGGGCGCTACATCGCGCTGTACGGCGGCTCTGGCACGCGGCGCGGGCGCGTTGGCGACGAACGCATCGAGTAATAGTTGCACGCCAAAATTGTTGATGCCCGAACCAAAAAACACTGGCGTTTGCTTGCCGGCTAAATACCGATCCAAATCGAAGGGATGCGATGCGCCTTGCACCAGTTCCAACTCATCGCGTAACTCTTGCAGCATTTCTTTGCCAATGCGCGCTAAAAGCTGTGGATTGTCCAGGCCTTTGAGGATCGTCGAATCTTGCCGTGTATAATTGCGGCCCGGCTCGAACAAATGTACTTCATCATCAATCAAATGATAGACGCCCTTGAGCCTGGAGCCCATGCCAATCGGCCAGGTAATCGGCGCACATTGAATGCGCAACACGCTTTCGATCTCGTCTAACAATTCAATCGGCGGCCTGCCCTCACGATCTAGTTTATTGACGAACGTCATGATCGGCGTATCTCGCAGGCGGCAAACGTCCATCAGCTTGATAGTGCGCTCCTCCACGCCCTTCGCGCAGTCGATCACCATCAGCGCCGAATCCACTGCGGTCAGCACCCGATAGGTGTCTTCCGAGAAATCGGCGTGGCCTGGGGTGTCGAGCAAGTTGACGATCGCATCGCCATACGGGAACTGCATGACCGAGCTGGTTACGGAAATACCGCGCTCTTTTTCCAGCGCCATCCAATCGCTAGTGGCGTGCCTGGATGCCTTGCGCGCTTTCACTGAGCCGGCCATTTGGATCGCCCCGCCAAACAGCAGCAGTTTTTCGGTCAGCGTGGTTTTACCGGCATCGGGGTGCGAAATAATGGCAAAGGTGCGGCGGCGTAACAGCTCGCGCTGAAGATCGCTCATGGGTGTGCCCGTCAAAGATAAGCCGCGCAGTTTAGCGGGGCAGCGCCATGATCCCAAGCGCAAATCCCCGGCGTGCGTGCGATACTCGATCACGTTCAACTCACAGACGACATTAAAGCGCATATGAATCCAACATCGCCAATCCAACACGAGCAGCTTTTCGGCCATCCTAAAGGGCTTTTTGTTTGCTTTTTGACCGAAATGTGGGAGCGATTTGCGTTTTATGGCATGAAAACGCTGCTATTGATGTACTTACTCAAACACCATATGTTTGATGACGGTAGCGGTTTTTTGCTCCTTGGAACCTATGCGGGATTGGCCTATGCGCTGCCGCTGATTGGCGGCATGCTAGCGGACCGGTACTTGGGCATGCGCAAAGCGGTGATTATTGGCGGTGTACTACTTGCAGTAGGCCAGTTGGGCATGGTTTACGTGGGTGATCCCGCTACCAATGCCAATGGCACTTTGGTTCGAGATCAATTTGCAATTCAGGTGATGTATTTTTCGCTCGCCCTTATTGCGCTTGGCGTGGGTTACTTAAAACCAAACATTTCGACGATTGTCGGCAGGCTGTATGCCGATAATGATCCAAGGCGCGAATCAGGCTTTACGATTTTTTATATGGGCATTAACGTCGGCGCCATGATGGCTTCATTGATATGCGCCGCGATTGGCAAAAAGTACGGTTATGGGTATGGTTTTGGTATCGCCGGTGTGCTGATGGCGGTGGGTTTAGTCAACTTTATACTCGGACAGCGTCACTTTAACGGGGTCGCTGAAGCAACTAACCCTTCGCGCGCGCAAGAGAAAATCGCTGGTTTATCTATTTCGGCTTGGGTCTATTTGGGCACCGCAATTGCCTCAGTTTTAATCTGGCAACTGCTACAAACCAGCGTGAAATTTGACGCGTTGTCCAATCTAATGGGCGGCCATGAAGTGACCGCAACTGAAATTGTCGCAGTGGTGATGGGTTTGGGTCTTTTGGGCTGGTTGACATGGTTCACGGCAACCCAATGCAGCCGTGTCGAGGCACATCGCATGTGGGTACTTTTTACTTTGACCGGCATTAGCGCGCTTTTTTGGGGGCTTTACGAGCAAACCTATGGCGCTTGGATGACAATTGCTGATCGCGTGACTAATTTGACTGATCTGAACACGCCGCTTTACACCTGGAACGCTGATGCGACCACCTTCTTCGGCGGCTTTTTTGTGGTGCTGATGTCTCCGCTATTCGCGATGCTGTGGCCGCGTTTAGACAAACTCAAACTCAACCCAAGCACGCCGATGAAATTTGCCATTGCGCTTTTACTGTGCGGGCTAGCGTTTGGTGTACTGGCCTACGGCTGCGCGCATCCGGCGGAAAACGGCAAAATGTCAGCGTGGTGGATTGTGGCGGCTTACGCGGTTTTGGTGATGGGCGAAATGGCGCTATCGCCGATTGGCTTGTCGATGGTGACTTCGCTATCGGTGGCGCGCGTGGTCGGCTTAATGATGGGCGCTTGGTTCCTGTTTAGCGCGTTTGGCGAAATGATTGCCGGGCGGTTATCCACTTTCGCCGCCATTTCCGCTGAGCGCCAAGCAACCATAACCTCCGCCGAAGCGCTGGCCTTTTACGGCAGCTTTTTAACGCAAATGATGTGGATCGGCATAGGTTCGGCGATTGTTTTGGCGCTGTTTACGCCGATACTTAAGCGCGGCATGCATAGTCAGGCGGATGGTAGCTAGTTGGCCTATTTTCACCGCTGCACACTAACTCGATTGCCTCACCGTCATTCCCGCGCAGGCGGGAATCCAGGCGCGCCGAGCGTTCAGTGTGCTGGTTGGGGTAAAAATGCGAATGTTTCAATGTTTTTTGACGCTCATTTAATTTTTGACATCTGTACCGGATCCCCGCCTTCGCGGGGATGACGAGGTTCTTGAAATAACGAGGTACTTGCAGGGCGAATCGCAGCAGAAAATCCCAACTTCCAAATACCATTTTTTAGCTATCCTTCCAATAAAACCCTGGAGCCCCGCATGCGAACTTTACTGACTTTATCTATCGCGCTGCTGTTGAGCGCATGTGCACAATCCCCAAAATCTGAACCCGCCACGCAGTCAAAAACCAGCACGGCGACATTACAGCCACTCAGCGAAGTCATCGCCCCGATTGAGACTAACTACGCCCGCTTCAAGCGCTGGTTTGGCGGCGAATTCGATAATAACGAGCAGGTTTGGCAGCAAAAAGAAGATGCGCAAAAAACCGCCACCGGAAAAGTCGAAAATCCGTTCGAGCACATCCATCACATTTTCGCGCCAATCAGCACGCCCGCAGTCGGCGCTGATGTTTACTTCGTCAAACAGTATTTGGATGGCGATCCCAGCAAAATCTACCGCCAGCGCGCCTACCGCTTCAGCGAGATGGCAGATGGTGCGATCAAGCTAGAAATATTCTCGTTCTTAGATGAAGCCGCACAGCGCGATTTGCACTTAAAACCCGAGCTAGCAAAAGCGCTAACGCCCTCCATGTTGAAAGCCACACCGGGCTGTGACGTGTACTGGCGCTTCGACGCAAAAACCGGCAGCTACGCCGGCACCATGAATAAGGACGCCTGCAAAATCACCTCACGCAGCAGCGGCAAGCCGATTTTTATCAACGACACGCTCAAGCTAAGCGAAACCGAGCTTTTGATTGCCGACATTGCCACCGACGAATCCGGCAAAGTTGTTTGGGGCCGCACCGATGGGCAATCGCATCGCAACCGCAAAGTGCGCTACTTCAAAGGCTGGTTTTACATCAACCGCGCCGGCGTCGATGCGAAAAAAACCGACACCAAGTTCAGCGGCGGCACCGATGTTTTAGTCCACACCGAGGGCGGACGCTGGCCCCTGAAGTTCGACGATGGCAAAGCCACCGGCTACACGCTGGAGCTATCGCAGCTCACCTACGCCAACACCAAAACGCCAATTCTCAAATTCACCCTGTTAGATGATGCCACCGGCAAAAGCCACACCTATATTTGGTCCGACATCACTGCCACCCGAATCGGCATGAATTTGAAGTGGTTTCAGGCTGGTATGACTGTGAAAGACGCGGGTGCGGAGTTTGGGTTTTAGGATAGAGTTATGGTTTAAGACAGCAAATAATTAGTCACCTCAACCGGTTCCTTCTACCTGTCAGCCGACTAAATTAACCGCAAGCCTTAACTTCAAACCCACGCGCGTTTAATGCCGTGCATGCCAGCGCGTCAACTGTGCCCTGCAATGCGGAAATACGGATGCGTTCCTTTAGCGATAAATTGCTCTGGGTTTGCTGGGCGCTCGGAATAAGGCTGAGCGCTTCGGCGATCAGCGTTTGTCGGTTCGGCTTGCTGGTGGGGCTGGAATGAAACGCGAGCGCATATAAAAGCTCGCGCTGAAAGGTCTGCCGCGCGCCGAGTTTGGCCTCCGCTGCGAGCGCGGGCAGATCAAATCCAGCGCGAATCACGCGCGCGGCGTCTATTTCGGCGTCGGTAGGCTGATCAGAAACCAACAGTGCAAACGCGGCGCGTTCGGCGGTGCGTGCGCCGCGCGGTGGCAGCGAATCAAAAACTCGGTCGTAGCGTTCAAACCAGCTGCGTTGGACCGATTTCGCATCCCACAAAAAAGCGCTGCGAAGCCGAAAACGAATCGCTGAAAACAGCAGCCCACGCAGCGCCATATCGTCGGGCTTTGCGATTAAATCGCGTTCGGTATTGGCCACTAATTTGTCGAGCTCGGGCGCAAAGTTTGTGTTGAGCAGCGGCAGCGCACGGGAAATACACAGCAGCTGCTCGGTATCTTGATTTTTCTTCACACAGTTCAGCGCCGCTTGGCTGAGCGCATCCGCGCTTCCCTCAATTGCCAGCACTATCACGCGCTGTGATCTAGCAAACTGCCGATAGGCATCCCATGAATAGCGCAGCTTGTTGGTATCACCCGGCAGGGCGTCGGCCCTTGCAAGCAGCTCGTCTTGCAAATCCGCGACGCGTTTTGACAGCGGCAAATCAACCGAACGATCTAGCACGCCCTGCTCAAGTTCGGTCGCGACATACACCGTCAAATCCAACAGTTGTTCGCACTCGCTCGCCTGCGTGATGATTGGAATTTGCAGCGCGACGACTTCCAAAATCTCGCGCAACCGCGCCCAGTTTTTTAGTGCAGCCGTTGCGCCTAGCTCGGGTGGCGCAAAGAACATTTCAATCAAATCCGTCTTGGCACGATACAGGGCAACCTCAATCGAAGGCGCCTGTTGCTCCAGCAGGTCTATTACCGGGCGCACTTTTGTAATCGCAACGGCCACACGCTCAGGATCTTGCAATTTGGCCTGCGCATCAAACAGCCGCATCAGAATTTTTGCTTTGACTTTAAGCTCGCCAACCGTGAGCACGGCGGCGTCATCATCAAAATAATCAAGGGTTTGCTCGCTTAACTTATTGAGCAAAGTAAGGTTAGTTTCCTCAGAAATCGAGGTTGAGATTTCATCAAACACCGCGTTGATCAGCACTTCCGCTTTGCTTCTACGCTGGCGCTCAGAATTTTGTGCCGCTAAAGCCTGTTTCGCTGCGGCCACCGCTTGACGAGCGGCATTGCCCGCACGTTCGGCCTGCACCGCAGTCATGACTATCCCGGCTGATAGCGCGAAAAACGCTGTACCGATGGCGATTGCAACCCGCGGTTCGCGCTTAACCCAGCGCCCTAGCCGCCCCATTTGCCCAAGCGGCCTGACGGATACTGGGCGAAATTCAACCAAGCACGCTAAATCACGCGCAAGCTCGGCGGTAGTTGGGTAGCGCATTGCAGCGGATTTAAGCAGGCAGCGCTGGATAATCGCAACCACATCAAGCGATATCTTTGGGGCGCGAATGCGTATGTTTGATGGATCGGTGTACAGCACATGGTTCATAACTTCTTTTGCCGCATGACCTTCAAAAACCGTTGTTCCGGTCAGCATAAACACCAGCATTGAGCCGAGCGCATACACATCGGTGGCTGCGCAAAGCCGTGCCAAACCCGGATCTATCTGCTCCGGCGCCATATAGTGCGGCGAGCCTGAAATTTCATCTGCGGACACGCCGAGCGCGGCATCCATACGGCGCGCAATTCCAAAATCTGCAATATGCGGTTCACCGCGCTGATCCAGCAAGATATTGGCAGGCTTCAAATCAAGATGCAGTACGCCAAGTCGATGCGCATAATCGACCGCATCCGCAATCGTGCGCAGTAACTTAGCGGCTTCTAATTCTGGCATTGGGCCGAGCCGTTTGATGCGCTCAAAAAGCGTTTCACCCTCGACCAACGCCATCGTAAAAAACGCCAGATCATCAATACAGTCGATCTCAAATACCGGAACAATATTCGGGTGATTAAGCCCAGCAGAGGACTGCGCTTCTCTCCGCAATTTTTCAACCAATTTCGGACTGGCAAAGCGCCCTGCACTGATGACTTTTAACGCCACATCGCGATCTAGCGTGGCCTCTCTTGCGCGAAACACCAAGCCCATGCCGCCCTGCCCCAACTTACCGAGCAGCTGATAGCGGCCGATTTGGCTAGGCGGGCAGTTTGACGTTTCGAACGGTTTGCTGTGGTGCTTGACAGCATCGCTCAGCGTTTCCGAGAAGCTGCTGCCCTCATCTATTTCGCTGGTCGGTATTGCGCTAATTTGTAAGTTGGGAATTGTGGCTTCATCGCCAGACTGCGTTTTATTCGACATGCAAAGGCCGCCTATGCAGCTCGACAAGATAGCAAAAAAACAGACTTAAGGATTCAGGTTCCTAAAACAACGCATCAAAATCAATATCCTCAAGTTTAGTCGCCGCGCCCAGTACATTGCCTTGAATATAATCGACTTTCGCGGCGCGTAGCCAAGTAATGGATTTTGGGCTATCAACCCGCTCGGCAATCACGCCGAGTTTAAGCGAGTGCGCCATTTGCGTTAAGGAAAGCGCCATCGCGCGGTCAACTTCAGCGCCAGATTTATTAGCAACAAATTCTCCATTGACTTTGACTAAATCAATCGGTAGCCATTTTAAGTGGCTGATGGAATTTTGCCCGGAGCCAAAATCATCGAGTGCGAACCTTGCGCCCAATTGCTTGAGTTGAATCATAAATCGGCGCGCATTGTGCAGCTGGGCGATTTCGCCGGTTTCGGATACTTCAAAAATAAAGCGCTTGGCGGCAACTCGGTGGCTAGCGAAAGTGTTTTCGATATGCGTGAGTGCTTCGGGGTCGATGAGCGTTTGATTAGACAAATTTATCGCGAAAAAGACCGGAATATCGTCCGGCAAGCGGGAAGCAAATCGCACCGCTCGAGCAATCACCCATAAATCCACTTTCGGCATGAGATTAAAGCGCTCGGCTAACGGCACAAATACGCTGGGGCTTACCAATTGACCATCGCGATTTACGAGTCGAATTAAAATCTCGAATATTAATTTTTTACCGGCCTGTAAAACATAGGCGGGCAGCTTATCTTCCGCGACGTTGGTCGGCACATCGGCAATAGGCACAATCGGCTGCGCAAGTAAAATCAGCCGATCTTCCGCCATGGCTTCTTTGATGCGGGTCGCCCAGCCGGCTTCTAAATCACGCGCCATGCGGGCATCGCTTTCGACAACAAATATCTGCGTTTGATTTTGCCCGCGCCGTTTGGCCTGACCGCAAGCCTGCCGCGCATTTTCCAATGCATATTCTGCAGAAGGCGTTTCTTTGGAAATGATCGCCACGCCAATTGAAACTGTGATTGCTAAACTCTGCCCCGAATGGCTCAAATAGCGCGCATCACGCAGATTTTCGCGCAGGCCATCGGCAATCGTGTAGACGTTCTCAAGCTGGATGCCTTCGAGCTTAAGCACGAACTGATCATGCTCAAGCCGGGCTAGCGTATCGTTATCACGCAATCTGGCCTGCAGGCGCTGGCCGATATCCACCAATAGCTGCTGCGCCGCGACTTCGCCTGCATTTTCAAGCACTTGCGTGTAGCGATCAATATCAATCATCAGCACCGCGCCGTAGCCGTTCTCGGTTTTTCGGGCTGAGACGAATTCAACCAGACGCGCCATAAAACTGCGCCGATTACATAAACCGGTTAGCCGATCATGCTCTAACTCATAGCGGACACGCTCGACGTTTTTGCGCTCGGAAATATCGCGAAACACCACCACCGAACCGCGTTTGGATGGGCCATCCATCAGCGCAACTACACTCAATTCCACCGGCAGCATACGCCCACCGTGCGTGCGAAAAAGGGTTTCGACGCGTGAATTGGTGTTCTCGACTTTGGCTTCTTGGGTGAACTCCGTGCTGGATAGCCCGATAATTTCACTCTCGTCATTCATGCCGAGCAATTTGCAGCCGGTGTGATTCATGAAAGTCACGCGGCCTTTGTCGTCTAGCCCGTAAACGCCATCGCCAACACTGCGCAAAATACCGAGTAGCCGCTGCCGCTCTTGCTCAATTTGGCGGCGATCTTCAATGCTGCGCACCAGCGCTTTGATACGCGCAAGCGTCAATGAAATCACTTCGTTTTTAAACATGCATTCTATCGCGCCGGCATCGAGTGCACGCTGGATAACTTCATCTTTATAAGTCGCGGTAATAAGCGCGATGGAAACGGATTTGGTCGCCGGGTCGGCCTTAACTTTAGTGACAAGCTCATCGCCAGTGCCATCGGGCAAAAAGTAGTCGACGATGATTAAATCGTAGCGCCCTACCCTAATTTTTTGCAGGCCTTCGCGAATGCTTTCGGCCAAATCAACCACAAAACCCTGCGCGCTTAGCAGCTGCTGATAGGTTTTGCGAACACTCACCGAATCGTCGATCAGTAAAATTCGAACCGCTTCGGGTTTGTCGTCGGGCTGTTTAATCGCTGAAAACATCAAGGCGGGCGCTAGCTCATCAATCGCGCCGGGTAACTGCCAAAATTGCGACCACAACAATCGCATGGAACGCCCGCGATTCGCCAACCAGCGATCTAACTTGGGCAGCGGCGCATGGCTTAAAATCAACAGCGGCAACGTTTCAGCGGGCAGATCCTTCACCATTTTGAGCAGCGTTTCGCATTCAGCAGGCTCTTTTTCAGGGATGCCGATAATCAATAAATCTGGCAGCCGTAAATCAACCAGCCGCTCATTTAAATCCGTCACTGCATCGCTAAAGCGCTCAAAGTGCCTGGAAATCGGCACCTGTGCGGAGTCAAGTGTGCGCTGTAGCAAGTTAAATAGTGTGGCAGATCGTTCAACGACGACGGCTTCAGGCATAGATCACCAGGTATTTGAATAGAGCGAATAAGTAAGGGAGCATTTGTTTACAAGCGCGTTACGCGTTGCACGGCCTGATTAAACTCGAAGCAATCACTACTGGCAAGGCTAATCGCAATTGCTAAGCCTAAACGCCCGATTACGCTCAATGATTCGCCCGTCAGCTGCGGATCACTGACCAGCGCGCCGTCGCATCCAATCCAGCACTGGCGGCACCACCAACAATGCGAAAGCGAGCAATAGATTTAGCCAAGCAAACACATCGCCATAACGGGCATAAAACGAGCGCGGGCCATCGAGCAGGGCGACAGTCCCCGTTAGCCCAAAAGCGCGCACGCCGGGTAGCGCTTCCGGGTCGACCGCGCGTGTTTGCACCTGCACGCGGCCGTTGGCATCAATGATGGCGCTGATGCCGTGGTAGAACGCACGCACGGTATCCAAGCGCATTTCAATGCTGCGGAACTGCGCCATCGCCAAATGCTGCTGCGGGGCGCTGTCGGCACCAAAATGGGCGTCGCTGCCAAGTGTCACCAGCAGGTTGGGCTGCAATGGCACAAGCCCGCGCACGAAGCCCGGGTCCAGATCCTCCAGGCAAATCACCGCGCCGATGCGATGTGGGCCCAGCTTGAATACGGTGCGCCTTGTGCCAGGCAAAACGCGTGGTGCGGGAAACCACGCCTTTAGCCAAGGCAGCTCACTAGAAAACGGCAGGTACTCGCTCATTGGAAATAGCAAATGCTTGTCATAGATTTCGCGCGTTGACAGGTTCGGCGAAACGAGCAGTGCACTGTTGTAGGACGCAAAACTTTCATTCGAAATGATGTCGCCGTCAACCGTATGGGCACCAACCAGCAAAGGTACGCCGAGTGTGTCAGTTAACCGCTGCAGCAAGTCAGCTCGCGCAGCCCCAGCAGTGTGGCGCGACACTAAAAAGGGAAAAGCAGTTTCTGGCCAAACGATCAGCTCCGCGCCGCGTTGCTGCAACTGCATACTTTTACGGAAATGCCGTGCAAATTGCGCGGTCGTCAAAGCCGGATTTTTCGCATCAGCTAAGCTGATATTGCCTTGAACCACGCCAATTCTGAGCTTGGGCGAAAGCTGGCGCGCATGGTCAACCTGGCCGATTCTGACGTGAGAATAGCCAAGCGCCGCAGCCATCACGGTCAGAGTTAGAACTAGCGCGCGCCATGGCACCTTGTGCCTTTGCAGGCGGGCATGGATAACGTCGTAAAGGCAACCGTTGAACATTGCGATCAAAAAGCTGACGCCGACCACACCGCTAAAATCTGCCACCTGAGTGATCCACGGATACGCAGCCTGGGTAAAACCAAGATGGAAGTGAAACAGGCCAGGAATCAGAAATTCTGCGCACGTCAGCAAAATAGGCGCCTGTACGGCCATGGGCCAATCGGGCCAAACCTTGCGCAGCTGCCAAAGAGAGCTTGCAAACAGTGCCCAAGCCAGCGCCGCTTGCCCGATTACCAGCGCAAATAGCGGCCAAGCCAAGGCCGGCGAAAGCCCCTCAAAGCGTTGCAGGGCTGTGTGCAGCCAGTTCCAACTAAGCCCCAGCATCAGCGTGCCGAACAGCCAGCCGACGGCAAACGCTTGGCGCAGCGTGGCAGCTGATGCAATGGCAGCCAGCAGTGGCACCAGCGCAATCCAGGCCAGCCAGCCTTGGCGCTGGGGCGGAATCGCCCACAGCATCATGAGCGCACTGCTCACCGACAGTAAGTACAGCTGCGTTTCGCGACTAGGTTGGAACATCAGCATCCTGCGTGTTTGCTTGCCTTGGCAAACGAATCAATAGAAAAGTTCTCACGGCTGGGGTCTTGCGATGCGGGGCCCCAAATAGATCAGCCACGCTCTGCACTGTCAAAGCGGAGGGTTCGGCCAACAATTGCTCCAGCGCGTAGTGCCCCCATGATAGCGATACCATTTTGCCTACCGGTACTGCGATGCAAAATGTTGGGTGAGCGGATGATGAAGGCTTGCGCCGTGCTATCCGGTAGCACATGCTGTTTTGGGTCCGTGGCTTCGAAACGAACGGCAGATGCTTTGCTTAGGCAAATAAGTCCATAGAAAATAAATGCGCGAGGTGGCTTGATGAACCTGAATTTACGTGTGCTTGCAAGGGTGCTGATTCTTGCAGCGGTAATGGGTGCGCCAGTCGCCTTCGGAGGTAATAACTCGCGTAGTTTGAACCAGGATCAACGTGAAGCTATCGAGATGGTGGACAGCGCACATGTAAGTGAAAGGAAAGATATCAAGAAATGCCTTGACGAATACCTCCAGCGTTGCAGAGGGGCTAGCGCAGTGGGCCACACAGACGCCAAAGAATGCAATGATTCACATGGTTATTGCAACGAAAATGCTGCACGCAGAAGAGATGCGCTTAAACCGCCACTACCTGTGGCAAACCCTAAGGCCCCCGAACCCGTCGTGCCCCCCAAGACCCCAGCACCTGCTCCAATCCCCAAGGCCCCAGAACCTGCTCCAACGCCCATAGCGCGTGAACTTGCTGTGCCGCCGAAAACCCCTGAACCAACAGCGCAACCGAATGCCGCCGACGCGGACGATGACGAAGACTTGGATGTCGATGTGGCTGCAAGCTTAAGCGAGGAAGAAGAAGAAGAGCAAAGCAGTGATGAGTCAAGTGCGGAAGAAGCGGAAGCCAGTGATGAAGTAGCGAACCCGGAACTCGATGGCGATGTCAGCGATGAGTCTTTTGACGACACGGCGACCGAGGAGAATTCAGAGGATGCCTCCGAAGAAGAAGCAAATGGCGAAGAGGCTGAAAATGATGGCGGCGACGCATCTGCCGAATGCAATAGTGAAGACGATGATCCTGACAATGATTGTGAGTAATTTGCGGCTATTCGTCATTGCGAACGAAGTGAAGCAATCTCGTCGAGACTGCCACGTCGCTACGCGCCTCGCAGTGACGAAAGGTGTTCTCGGTTACCAATTTTGTTCACAAACTACCGTCTCGCAATGATGAGGCGCAGCATTATCTGGTTATACAACTTAGGAGCTAGGCTGATGAACAAGCTGGTATGGGGATTGATAGTTGGCAGCGCACTGTTTGCATCAGCTGCCAACGCCGACACGATTGAAGAAGCGGTCGGCAATACCGTGGTTGTGGAACTAGCGGATGGCACTGTCGAGCGTTATCTCTTCAATGCTGACCGCACATTTAGCGCCGAGCTTGGCGATGCAGAAGTGAGTGGCACTTGGTCGCTCAAGGGCACAGAAGTCTGCATCGACGTTGGAGACGGCGAAGCCATTTGCGAGGACTACCCGAAGGGCAAAAAAGTCGGCGACTCCTGGACCGAAGTGGATGACGACGACGGCACGAGCTTGAAGATCAGTATCAAAGCTGGGCGTTGATCCTACAAATCCAGCGATCCAATCTCTGGATCAAGATCTGAAACACCCTAGCGCATGATGGCGTGTGTCCGTGGCTTCGAAACGAACGGCAGCTGCTTTGCCTAGGCAAATAAGTCCATAAAAAATAGATGCCCGAGGTGGCTTGATGAGAATGAACCCGAATTTGCGTGTGTTTGCAGCGGTGCTGATTCTTGCTGCGGTGGCCGCTGCGCCAGTATTTGCCGGCGGCCAACACCTTGCACCAAGGTGTATCCCTAGTGATCAGCACGTCCTGGGATGCAAGCCTATCCCTGGTCCTTTCGATAAGGCGAGCAATGATGACGTAGTCCAGTTTGAAGCAGCCCGAGCCCGCAAACAGGCTGAAGAAGCCCGTAAACAGGCTGAAGCCGCCAAAGCCCCAGCACCTGTTCAAACGCCCACAGCGCGTGAACTCGCTCCGCAGCCGAAAACCCCTGAACCTACAGCGGAGCCAGATGCCGCCGTAGACGAAGAAATGAAAGCAATCTTGGAAAACGCGGACATAAGTTCAGGCGAGGAAGAAGAGGAAAGCAGTGATGAGTCAGGTGAGCAAGAAGAGCAAAGCAGTGATGAAGTAGCGAACCCGGAACTTGATGGCGATGTCAGCGATGATTCTTTTGACGACACGGCGACCGAGGAGAATTCAGAGGATGCCTCCGAAGAAGAAGCAAATGGCGAAGAGGCTGAAAATGATGGCGGCGACGCATCTGCCGAATGCAATAGTGAAGACGACGATCCTGACAATGATTGTGAGTAATTTGCGGCTAGTCGTCATTGCGAACAAAGTGAAGCAATCTCGTGGAGACTGCCACGTCGCTACGCGCCTCTCCATGAACCCTTACGTAAGTCATTGATTTTTCGACATTGCGAACGCAGCGAAGCAATCTCGTGGCGACTGCCAAGTCGCTTCGCTCCTCGCAGAGACGAGGGTTCATGGCCCCAACAAAGTATGCGCTTTTGCGTACTACAAGCTCGCAATGACGACTGGGCTACGCGTTTAGTGACGAAATTGGCGATAAGCTGATCCCGCCAGGGATCGCACAAGGGTAGCCGGTGCGTCGCAGCCGCAAAGCGGCGTAGACCACCGGATTGGGTGAGCAAAAAATACGACCCCGGCAGGGGTCGCACTGATCATCACCGCAAGTTTATGGGTGCGACCCGCAAGGGGTCGAAATACGTCTCATCACGTGGTTCCGGTGGTCTACCGCGCTACGCGCTTACGACACACCGGCTACCATTGTGCGATCCCATGCGGGATCGACAAAACGTAAACCCTGGTCATGGCGAATGACGCAGCGACGTGGAAAAAAAGTCGGCGACTCCTGGACCGAAGTGGTTGATGACGACGGCACGAGCTTGAAGATCAGTATCAAAGCTGGGCGTTGATTGTGGCGTAAGCGCCGACGGAAGTAGCTGGAGTACAACGTGACAATGGCTATTGGCACAGTAGCATCGCTAAGTCTTAGGCTGAGTTGGCAAAAATACAGCGACAAAAGTTTAAACGTACCTTGAGTCAACTACGGATCAAACAACCAAGCCCCAATTACCCTTCCCTGCATTTCCCAACCCAAAAACGGTGAGTTTTTACCCCGGCTTTTTAGCGCTTCCGCTTCCATTCTTATGCGCGCGCTTGGCTTGATTAAAATCCAATCATTCGCGCTAACTCCGGCGATTTTTTTCGGCATTAAACTCACCACTTCTATCCAGCGCGCCGGGCTTATGACGTGTTCGTCAACGAGCTGCAAACTTAATGGTAATAGCGCATCAATGCTGGACGCACCGGGCTCGGTCATTGGAAATGGTGCGAGTTTGGCATCACGATCATGTGGGGCGTGATTCGAGCAAATTGCGTCTATCGTGCCATCCGCAATGCCGTTTCGAAGTGCGGCTTGATCTTCACTGGTGCGCAGCGGTGGCCGCACATGCGCGTTTGCGCGAAAGCCGAGCACATCGTTATCGCATAAAAATAAATTGGCAATCGCTACATCACAGGTGATTTTCAAGCCGCGCTTTTTCGCCGCCGCAATCATCTGCACCGAAGCCGCGCAGCTAATGCGGCTAATGTGGGCTCGCACGCCGGTAGCTTCAATCAGTATTAAATCGCGCGCCAGTGTTAGCGTTTCGGCCAATTCTGGGATACCCGCTAGCCCTAGTCGGGCGGCAACGCGGCCATCGTGCGCTACGCCGTCAATAGCTAGGTACCGATCAATCGGATGTAAGTGCACCGCCACATCCACACTCGCCGCATAAAGCAGCGCGCGCTGCAATAAGCTGCTGTTGCTGATGGCCTTATCGGCATTGCTGGCGGCAATACAGCCCGCGTGTTTGAGCGTGGCTAGCTCGGTCAGCTTTTCCTCGCCTAAGCCCTTGGTCAATGCGTTTAACGGATACAACCTAGCAGCGGGCGCATCCAATGAAGCATGCCGCGCGCGATCATGGATGAGTTCAACTACGGCAGTGGAATCAACGCAAGGCTGCGTGTCGGGCGAGCATAAAACGCTGGTCACGCCGGCAGCAATCGCGGCGCGCAGTTCGGATTTGATCGAGGCTTTGTATACCGCGCCGGGCTCGCGCAGGTTAGCGTGTAAGTCGACCAAACCCGGTACCAGCCAATCGCTGTGCTCACATATCTGAGTGATGGCGCTAGGCACTTTCGACTCAGATATTTGGCCGCTTTCAGTTAGCCAAACTTCGCCTTGTTTGAGCGCGCCTGCGTGCTGGTAGTTCAGCTGCGGAAAATGTAGCGCTGCTGGTTTGCTTTGCGCCATTAGCTTTCACCGAACGATGCGTGCGGGATGGGCACCACTGCGCCCAGCACTTTCGCCATCACCGCCATGCGCACGGCTAAGCCATTAGTGACTTGCTCACGAATCACGCTTTGCGGGCCATCCGCCACTTCGGAGGCAATTTCCACACCGCGATTCATCGGGCCTGGGTGCATAACAATGCAGTCAGGTTTGGCGCGTTTTAGGCGCTGTTCGGTCAAGCCGTATTGGCGAAAATATTCGCTTTCTGAGGGTAAAAACGCGCCGACCATGCGCTCGCGCTGCAGCCGCAGCATGATGATGACGTCCAAATCCTCTAAGCCTTGATCCATATTGGAAAAATAATGCACGCCAAAAGCATTTTGCGCAGCCTCATCTAAATCCATAGGCATCAACGTTTTCGGGCCGAGAACGCGAATTTCTTGCACCTGCATTAAATTGAGCGCTTGAATATCTGAGCGTGCAACACGCGAGTGCAATACATCGCCGACAATGCCGACTTTTAACGCATTGAGATTCGGCTTGTGACGCCGAATCGTCAGCATATCCAACAGCGCTTGGGTTGGATGCGCATGCCGGCCATCGCCAGCATTCAACACACTGACGTGCGGCGCAGCGTGCTCAGCAAAAAAACGCGCTGCGCCGCTGGCGTGGTGGCGAATTACAAATAGATCACAGTGCATGGATTCAAGCGTCGTCAGCGTATCCAGCAGGCTTTCGCCTTTGCTGGTTGACGACGCAGCAACGTCGAGATTCACGACATCAGCGCTCAAGCGTTTGGCGGCTAACTCAAAGGTAGTGCGGGTGCGAGTGCTGGCTTCGAAAAATAAGTTAACGACCGTTTTACCGCGCAGCAGCGGCAGTTTACGATTGCCCAAAATCACGGTATCGCGCAGCACTTGCGCCATATCCAAAAGCTCAAACAGCTGCTCGCGTTTTAAGGATGCAATATCGAGCAAATGTTTTAGCGGCTGAGTCATGCCACGCTCCGGGTTTTGCGTACGTTGCGCTCGTGCAAAACCAGCGCCAAACTGCCGTCATGCTTTTGGCTTAGTTTGAGAACCTGATTGGTAGGCAAGCGGATGCGTGCACCGATGCAATCGGCTTGAATGGGCAGCTCACGGCCATCTCGCTCAATCAGCACCGCAAGCGTGATGCTCGCTGGCCGGCCATAGTCAAACAGCTCGTTCATGGCAGCGCGAATGGTGCGCCCAGTGTAAAGAATATCGTCTACCAACACAACATGGCGGCCATTGATATCGACCGGCAGCTGGCTACCGATTGCGGTGCTGGGCAGACCGGCGGTGGCAAAATCATCGCGATAAAAGCTGATATCTAACTGGCCTATCTGCAAATCTACCTTGAGCGAGTGATGTAGTGCATTCGCAACCCAAACGCCGCCTCGGTGGAGGCCAATAATCAGCGGGTTGTTGCGGCCACGCGCCAGCAAAAAATCACTGACGGAGCTAGTCAACTGGGCAAGTAAAGCTGCTGGATCTAATTGATCAATAGCGGTCACGAGGCAATCGCCGCTGATACCGATTCAAGCGACGCAAAATGCCGCTCCAAAATAACCGCAGCTGCCCAAGCGTCGACTTGCTCGCCATGCTTGCGTTTGGCTTGGCCCTGCGCGCGCTTTTCCTGAAATATCCGCTGCGCCTGTTTAGTGCTGGAACGCTCATCGACCAGCACAATTTGCGCGCTCGTGCGCGCTGCTAAATCAGCGGCAAAAATGCGCGCCAATAGTGTCAAGCGCTGCTCGGTGCCATCTAATGCCAAGGGCAGCCCAACCACAATTCCCAAAGGCTGCCAATCCTTGATGATTTTATCGATCAGCTCAAAGCAGCGCTCACGCGGCGTGGCCTGCACGCTTTGCAATGGCCTAGCACTCAAAGTGAGGGTATTGCCAAGCGCAACGCCCACCACCATGGTACCGACGTCAATCGCGAGCCAAGTGGACATCAAGCATGTCCCACATAATTAGCCATCTGCGTAATATTCACACCCGAAAGCGCCGCCGCGCGCTGCCAGCGATTCTCGAGCGGCGTGGTGAAAACCAAATCACGATCAAATGGCGCGGTGAGCCAGGAATTTTGCGCAAACTCTTCCTCTAATTGGCCTTCACTCCAACCCGAATAGCCCAGTGCAACCAAATAACGACGCGGTCCCTGCCCTACTGCAATCGCTTCGAGTAGATCTTTCGAGGAGGTCAAACTCAGCGTGTCGGATAACTGCCACGTGCTGTCGTAATTCTCGCCGGCCTCGTGCAGCACAAAACCGCGATCATTATGGACTGGCCCGCCGAGCATCACGGGTTGGCTGGCAACTTCCGGCAAATCGGTTTCAATGTTCATCTGCTCTAGCACGTCAATCAGGCGCAAATTCGCCGCTTTGCTGATGCCTATGCCCATCGCACCCTGCTGCGTGTGCTGGCACAAATACGTCACGCTGCGTGAAAACGAAGGGTCCTGCAAACAGGGCATCGCGATCAATAGCTGTCCGGCAAAAAAACTACGCTCAATCATGCGGTTTGGGTGTTCTGTAGCTTTGGAGTGGCTTGAAGAGTAACTGAGGATTTGGTTGCTTGGCTATGGGTTTGCGTATGGCGATGTAACAATACTCGTTTTGACAAGGCGCACACGCACTGGCTAACTGACCAGATCCCCAAGAGATTGCGTCATTGCTCGCAATAACGAATTTTAACAAGCCATACGGCAGTCGGCTTAGCGTGAAGGTTCGGCCGGTCAGCACAAAATCGGCGATAACTATGCCTTGGCATGCTTCGATTGACCCACCCGCATCAAATCCTCAATCTGTTCCGCACCGCGCGGAACCGCCTCAGTCAACAGCAGCGGGCCGACACCGCGGACTAAAACTTCATCCTCAATACGAATGCCAACGCCGCGCAGTGCAGGCGGCGCATCAGTATCGTCTGCAGGAATGTAAATGCCCGGTTCGACGGTAAACACCATGCCGGGCTCTAGCAATCTAGATTGTCCATCGACGCGGTAATCTCCGACGTCGTGTACATCAAGCCCTAGCCAGTGCCCGGTTTTATGCATGAAGTATTTTTTGTAGCTGGCTTTGCGCAGCGCTTCTTTGACGCTGCCTTTGATGAGTTTGAGCCTGATCAATCCTTCGCAAATCACTTCCAGAGCGGCCTGATGCACGTTTTCCCACGGCTTGCCGACGGTTGCGGCTGCAATCGCCGCTGTTTGCGCCGCTAAAACAACTTCGTACAGCGCGCGTTGGGCCTTGTTGAAGCGACCGCTGATCGGAATGGTGCGCGTGATATCGGAGGCGTAGCAATCCACTTCGGCGCCCGCATCAATCAGCAATAGCTCGCCAGCTTTCAATTTGCCGCGGTGCGCACGGTAGTGCAGCGTGCAGGCGTTTTTACCTGCGGCAACCATTGGCTCGTAGGCCGCCATAGCGCCGCGCTTGCGAAATATGTGCAAAATATCGGCTTCGATTTCATGTTCGCCCAAGCCTGGCTTACAGGTTTTCATGACATGTGTGTGCGCTGCAGCAGCAATATTCGCGGCTTTTTTCAGCAGTCGAATTTCCGCAGCGCTTTTGATCAGCCGCATTTCGCTCAGTAAAAAGCCCAGCGCGACAATACTTTCGGGTGGCCTGGCGCCGCGCACGCGCTGCACGCGTAGCCGGTTGATCCAGCCGAGCACCTGCAAATCAAACTCAGGATCGCGACCAAAATGGTAGTAAACCCGCGCGCGGCCATCCAGTAAATTCGGCAAAATATCATCGATATCGGTAATCGGGAACGCATCATCCAGGCGCATCAATTCTGGCGCGCGCTCAGGGCCTAGAATTTCACCGTCCCAGCGTTCGCGCTCCTCATCGCGTTCGCGGCAAAACAAAATCGACTCGCCCGCTGCCCGCCCCGGAACTAGAACGAGCACCGCTTCGTGCTCATCAAAGCCGGTCAAATACGCCAGATCACTATCTTGCCGGTAGCGATAGTAAGCGTCTTGACTGCGCGCTAGGCGCGGTGCAGCCGGCACAATCGCCGCCGCATCTTTGCCAATCAAGCCTAAAAGCTGTGCCCGCCGAGCAGCGAACTCAGTGCTGGCGATCACTAATGTCTACGATTATTGGGGGCGGGGGCGTTTTGCATGCGCGCGGATAGCTCATGAAAGCTCATGGCAGCGCACACGCGGACGTATTCGAACAACTCCATCAGCGCGTTTTCATCGGATTCTGGATCGTTGTCATCGAGCTCAATTTCAGAACGTGCGATTTTTTCGATATCACGCAGCGCTTCATTAAGCTCTGGTGATAGCGCTGCGTTCTTTTTGATCTTGCCAGACAAACCCAGCCCGCCTAAAAACCCACCGCACCAATCGTGCAAAGCGGCAACCCGCACACGCAAATCATCATCATCTGATGGCAATAAGGGCTGGATGCCTAATTCATGCTGGTGCATCTGTAAACGCGTGTGATCAGCCAACGCGCTCAGCTGCTCTACCGCTTCATCCGGCAGCTGCGCACACAAATCAGCCTCCGAAAGTGCTAGCTCTAGCCAATACGCGCCGTGAAACAGCGCTCCAGAAGTTAATAAACCGCTCAAGCTGCCGTGCAAATAGGCGGCGCTGTGCGCCAGCTGCAGCTCGGCCAGCAATGAATCGAGTTGCCCGTAGGCATCTGTAGGGTCGAAGTGCATAGGAGTTTCGTCGGCAATTGTAGGAGGCTTAGGATAGCGGTTGTGGAGTTGTTTGAGATGTTTATGCCTGTAGGTTTCGGTAATTTCTGGTCGTCATTCCCGTAAGCGGGGACGCAAACAGGCATCAGAAATTCGCATGCGCAAAGAATCCGAGATCAGCGTATTTCTACACGCTGATAAGCTTTAAATCTCGGTGAGCCGGTATCCCGCCTTCGCGGGCATGACCGGGAGAAATAGCTGACGATCAGCGTAAATTGGACTGGATTGCAATAGTAAGTAATACGATCCAGTTGCTAACCGCCAAACAGCCACCAGCGCTTTTTCGTCGATTCACCGGTCAAAAACGCATGCTGCGGCGCGTTTAATTTCAGCACAGCTCTCGCTTCTTCGGCCAGTGCAGTTTCGCCAAGCGCCTCATAACACTGCACCATAATCGCCAGTGCAGTGTGCGATTGCGGCGTGCTTTGATAGGATTCAACAATGAACTTTGCACGATTTAGCGCGCCGATGTAAACCCCGCGCCGCAAATAATAGTTCGCCACGTGCAGCTCAGAATCCGCCAGTTGCGAGCGCAAAGCCAGCATGCGCGCACGTGCATCGGGTGCGTATTCACTATCCGGGAAGCGTTTGATCATCTCGGAAAAATCCAGGAACGCCTGTTTGCTCATCGTTGGGTCGTGCGTGGCGCGATCTTCTGGAATCAGTTTCGAGAGCAGACCCTGTGAGCGCTCGTAGTTGGTCAAGCCGCGCAAATAGTAGGCGTAATCTACGTTTACATGCGTTGGATAAGTTTTGATAAAGCGATTGGTGCTGGCCAATGCTTCCTCAGAATCGCCCATTTTGCTTTGCGCAAACGCCAAATTCAGCTGTGCCTGCTCGCTTTCCGGGCCAAACGGGAAGCGCCCGGTCATGCGTTTAAAACACTCGACCGAACGCACGTAGTTGCCGTTATCAAGTGAGGTTTTGCAAATCTCAAGTACTTGAGTAACAGTTCCTTTTTCCAGAATGTCAGCCCGGCTAGACCAGCTACCGCAGCCAGAAGCGCCCAATGCCATCACGCCCACTACCAACCAACGAGTTAAAATCACAAGCGCACCGCGTAAAATAAAAGATGCGGGAGTCTAGCAAGCCCGCGCTAGAACCGCCCTGAACGGGTAGCTCAAAGCCTGATCCAGACAGTGCAAATGTAGGCTGGGTGGAGCAAAGCGATACCCGGCTAAAGTTAGTCGTAGCGCAATGTCGATGCTCTGTGGGTATCGATTCACTTCAGCCAGCCTACGAGGTTGCGTTTCAGGCAAGTACTCTAAAAAAACATCAGTTTGAACGCAATCCTGCTGACGCGATCACGCCCGCAAAAGCATCACGGCTTTGCCATCCGCAGTCTGCGCGTCGCTGACCTGCATGCGCGCCTCCCAACTCAACGCTTCAGCGCGCTGATCAAAAATCACAAGATAGCCTTCGCTCAAGTTTAAGCGGCTCAAATAGCGCTGCATTTGCAGCAACCCGTCAATCAGTGGGTCTTTACGCCCGGCGCGCCACACCTTGACCTCAATTGCCATCTGCTGATCGCCGACGATCACCAGCAAATCAAGCCGCCCAGAACCCGCTGCATATTCGCGTTCGATTCGGCCGCCACCATTTATTACCCGCTGCAAATACGCCATCAATACCAAATGCGGCGCAGCTTCGTGATAAGGAACCGATTTAATCATCGACTCGCCATGCTCGCGCCAAAAACCCAGGAAATTCAACAAGAACTGGCGCGGGTTTAAGTGGCCAGCAGCATTTTGCCAGCTTGCTAAAATGCGATCCTCATGCAAATTGTATTGCACGGTGTTGTTTAAAACGCGCGGCAAAACTTCAGCATAGATTTGATTCGCTGGCGCGAAGGATTTGCTCGGTAGCACGCGGCGCACTAGGCCTAAATCCAAGACGTACTGCATATCCGCTTCGGAAGCCTGAAGCTCGTCACCGATCAACATCGGCTCAATCACTGCGCGCACGCGCGGCTCACGCAATTTGTCAGCCAGCTGATCCAAATGCGTGTCATTTCGCAAAATGAGCGCTTCTCTAGCAGCGCGCATTTTCTCGATGTCAATTACTTGCGTGCGATCTAAATTTTCTTTGGTTTTCCAAACCGCCTGTTCGGCTAAGGCGTTGACCAGCCAAGGTTGGCCGTGCGTCGAACTCCAGGCTAATTCAAGCGCCTCAGCGTTGAATGCTTGACCCGTCGTATCGGTGTGTTGTTGATACAAAGCGATCATGTCGGCCTGACTAAAATCACCCAAACGCAGGCTTTCGGCTTTGATATTAAACGCGCTGCCACCGGTAATGACTTCACCGTCCGCCATCGTCATTCGATAGTCGCGCACATCGCGCACCCCACACAGCACCACCGTTTGCGGGAACTGCTTCGGGCGATCAGTGTAGCCCGCGCGGATTTGCCGAAGTAAGGAAATTAACGTATCTCCGACTAAAGAGTCGACTTCATCGATAAAAACCACCAGCGGTTTGGGTGATTTCTCCGCTGCAGTTCGGAGCATCGTTCGCAGGATGTCCGAACCGTCAGTATTTTGTGCCTGTGTCATGAGCTCAGCTTTGAGGTCGGGCAGCTTTAACGCTTCCGCAATTTTCTCGGATAGCTGCGAGGCTATGCCTAGCATGGCCAAGCCGACTTGATTGCGCCTAGCCTGACCAGTTTCGACATTGACGTACAGCGCAATATAGTCTGCATGCGCGTTAAGGTACTCACGCAGGGCCAGCATGCAGGTGGTTTTGCCAGTTTGACGCGGAGCGTGCAGAATGAAATAGCGCTGTAGCGCGATCAAATCGAGTATGTGTGCTAACTCGATCCGGGCTAGCGGATCAAGCAAATAGTTTAGCTCGGCCTTGCTCGGGCCTGCGGTGTTGAAGTGTTTGTTCATTTTCCTAGTTTACAGGCTTGCTGCGGGGTAGGCGCACAAATTCATAGCGAAATGGCAATGGCTAGTTGTCGCCCTTGAGCAATTTCCATTGCTGAAAACGAGCGAGCCAGCTTGCTCAAACAATTTAAGCCGCAACCTCGCGCTTACTCTGCAACCCACAGCGCTTCAAATAAACCAGTAGCAAACTAACTGATGCCGGCGTCACCCCAGAAATGCGCTGCGCTTGGCCAATGGTTTGTGGGCGGGCAAAACTAAGCTTTTGGGTGATTTCGACCGACAAACCAACGACTCGACTGTAGTCAAAATCGGCAGGGATTTGCGCGTGTTCACTGTGCCGGGTTTTATCGATTTCATCTTGCTGGCGATCTAAATAGCCCGCATATTTCGAGTGAATTTCGATTTGCTCGGCGACTTGTGGGTCACTCACACCTGGGCCAAATTCTGGCACGCGCATTAGATCGCCATAGTGCAATTCTGGGCGTTTTAGGAGTTCGAACGCGGATTGATCCCGGCTGATTGGCACGCCCAGCGTGTGCGAAACCCGCAGCGCTAAATCGGTGTGTAGGCCAAAGCGCAGGCCGCGCAGGCGCTCGGATTCCAGACCGATGGATTCACGTTTAGCGCTAAATCGTGCCCAGCGTTCGTCCGAAACTAAACCCATCTGGCGGCCGACTTCGGTCAAGCGCAAATCAGCATTATCTTCGCGCAGCTGCAAGCGATATTCCGCCCGTGATGTAAACATGCGATACGGCTCATTGGTGCCGTTGGTAATCAAATCATCGATCAATACCCCGATGTACGCTTCCGAACGCGCTGGGCAATACGGTGGTAGATCTTGGCAGGCTCTGGCGGCATTTAAGCCAGCAATCAAGCCCTGCGCGGCGGCTTCTTCATAGCCGGTGGTGCCATTGATTTGGCCAGCAAAATAAAGCCCGGCAATGGCTTTGGTTTCTAATGAGTTCTTCAGTCCGCGCGGGTCAAAATAATCGTATTCAATCGCATAGCCGGGCCGGGTAATGTGGGCGTTCTCCATACCTTTGATGGAGCGCACCAGCGCCATTTGCGCATCGAACGGCAGGCTGGTCGAAATACCGTTTGGATACACCTCATGCGTGTCCAAACCCTCGGGTTCGATAAAAATTTGATGCGAATCTTTACCAGCAAAGCGCACGATCTTGTCTTCAATTGACGGGCAGTAGCGCGGGCCGACGCCTTCAATTTGACCGGTATACAGCGGCGATCGATCCAGCGCGCCGCGAATAATATCGTGCGTTTGCACATTGGTATGGGTAATCCAGCAGCTGATTTGGCGCGGGTGCTGATTGGTGCTGCCTAAAAACGAAAACACTGGGCAAGGCGTATCGCCGGGCTGTTCCTGCATGCTAGAGAAATCAATGCTGCGGCCATCAATGCGCGGTGGCGTGCCGGTTTTCAAGCGCCCCACGGTAATTGGCAGCTCACGCATGCGCGCGGCAAGTGATAGCGCTGGCGGATCACCGGCCCTGCCGCCGCGATAATTTTGCTGGCCAATGTGAATTAGCCCGGCTAAAAACGTGCCCGCAGTCAGCACCACGGTTTTGCAGTTGAAGGTCAAACCCATCTGCGTTACTACGCCGGTAACGCGCTCGTTTTGCACCAGCAAATCATCCACCGCTTGCTGAAAAATCGTCAAGTTCGGCTGATTTTCCACCACATGCCGCACTGCCGCCTTGTAGCGCACGCGATCCGCCTGCGCCCGCGTGGCTCTTACAGCCGGGCCTTTGCTGGCATTAAGCGTACGAAATTGGATGCCGCCCAAATCCGCCGCATGCGCCATCACGCCGCCAAGTGCATCGATTTCGCGTACCAAATGGCCCTTGCCAATCCCGCCAATCGCCGGATTGCAGCTCATTTGACCAATCGTTTCAACGTTATGGGTCAACAAAAGCGTGCGTGCTCCGGCTCTAGCCGATGCCAGCGCTGCTTCCGTGCCCGCGTGGCCGCCGCCGACGACGATGACGTCATAGTGAGTGTTGTAGATCATAGAGTTTGCCTTGAATCAGCGCCTGAGCGTGGCGGCTAGTTTAACGGCTTCGAGGTTGAAAATTGATGCGGCGACAGCCGCCAGCAGGTTTCAGGTTTAACTGCAACCTGAAAATGATTCGCAAAAAAAACGACGCACGCGTCTAACGAACTTCGTATCCGTCTGGATTTTCGCCGTCCCAAGCCATTGAATCTCAAAAAGCCGGTTTGTATGGTGGTATCTCCTGACGGCACCAGTCCTTTAGGCATCAAACAAATTCGAAATATCTACTTCAACGGATCCGCCAACACCACATTCTCATGCCGATCAGGCCCGGTTGAAATCAGCGTAACCGGGCAGCCAATCAGCTGCTCAAGCGTGCGTAAATACAGCTTAGCGTTGCGCGGCAAGCGCTCAAATTCGGTTACGCCTTTGCTGACTTCCTGCCAGCCTGGAAAACTCATATAGACTGGTTTGCAATCACGCCAGCCTTCAGCATCCAGCGGCGCTTGGTCGGTTTCTCGGCCTTTGTAGCGATAACCGACGCACACTTTTAGCTCAGGCTCGCCATCTAACACGTCCAGTTTGGTGATGCACAAACCGTTCATACCATTGATTTGTACTGCTCTACGCAGCGCAACGACGTCCAACCAACCGCAGCGGCGCGGCCTGCCCGTGGTGGCGCCGTATTCATGACCGCGATCACGCAAGCCTTGGCCAATGGCATCGTCCAGCTCGGTCGGAAATGGCCCGCTGCCGACCCTTGTGGCGTAGGCTTTTGCAATGCCCAAAACATAGTCAATCTCGCCCGCGCCCACGCCGGTGCCAGAGCAAGCGCCGCCAATGGTGGTGTTGCTGGAGGTTACAAACGGATAGGTACCGTGATCGATGTCCAAAAGTGAACCCTGCGCGCCTTCAAATAAGATATTGCCGCCGTTCGCGCGCACTACGTGCAGCTGCTGCGCCACATCGCCGACCATTTTATTAAGATACTCACCATAAGCCAGCGCATCATCAATCGTTTTTTGCACGTCAATCGCAGGCTGTTTGAAGTAATTCACCAGCACAAAATTATGAAAATCCATCACGGTTTTGAGCTTTTCAGTTACTTCCGCCGGATGTAGCAAATCCGAAACCCGTACGCCACGCCGCGCGACTTTATCTTCATACGCCGGCCCAATGCCGCGCCCGGTCGTACCGATTTTACCCGCGCCTGATGCGGCTTCGCGCGCCTGATCCAGCGCCACGTGATAGGGCATGATGATTGGTGCGGCGGGTGAAATGGTTAGCCGTGAACGTACGTCCACGCCCTTCGCTTCTAGCTTTTCGATTTCCGTACGCAAAGCGAGCGGTGATAACACCACGCCGTTGCCGATCAAACAGGCGACGTCTTTTCGTAAAATGCCGGACGGAATCAGATGCAGCACAGTTTTTTCGCCGTCAATAACTAGCGTGTGTCCAGCGTTATGACCGCCTTGAAAGCGCACCACCGCGCTAACCCGCTCGGTCATTAAATCGACGATCTTACCTTTGCCCTCATCGCCCCACTGCGCACCTAAAATGACTACCGACTTCGCCATAAATTTCAATCCAATGAACAAAAACGCCGCTGAGTATGCCTAAATTGAAGGCTAAATTGCCGTTCAAAAAAAGGAAAATGCACCATGGCTGATTTATCCATTGCAATTTTAGGGGCCAGCGGTTTTGGCGGCGGTGAGTTGCTGCGGCTACTGGCCGCGCACCCGCACGTTGAACATGTGCAAGCGCTCGCCAATACCCAAGCCGGGCGCACGATTGCCAGCGTGCACCCACACCTGCGCGGTGCTTATCCGGGTAATTTCCAACGCGAGCTGCAAAAGCCAGGATTAGATGTGTTATTCGCCGCCTTGCCACACGGGGAATTTTGTAAGCGCTGGCCTGAATTGCGCCAAGCCCTAGATGCTAAAACGCATGTGATTGATTTATCAGGTGATTTTAGATTGCGATCGGCAAATGCGTTTAAACTCGCCTATGGTGGCGTTCACCCATGTCCAGAGTTTTTGAGCGAATTCAACTACGGCTTACCCGAGTTTAAATCCACCGTGCAGCAGGCAAACGGCGCACAGCGCATCGCTAACCCCGGCTGCTTTGCCACCGCGATCGCGCTCGCATTGTTGCCGCTTTGTAAAATCACTGCGGGCACGCTGCCACATGTCGCTATCAGCGCCGTTACCGGTTCATCCGGCTCTGGCGCAGCGCCTTCAGAAGGCACGCACCACCCGAGCCGTGCACACGATTTCCGAGCTTACAAAGTATTTGCGCATCAACACGAGTTTGAAGTGCGGCAAGTGCTCGTGGCCGCTGCACAGCACTTTGGCGGCACAGCACCCGGCTTTAGCCTAGTCCCACACTCTGCACCCATGGTGCGCGGCATTTACCTCAGCGTACAAATGCAGCTGACTGACGCATTGCTTGATGTCGATTTTTCTACGCTTTTCGCTGATTTTTACCGGCAATCACGATTTATTCGCGTAATTGATGACGGCATGGCGCGCACTGCAGCCGTGGTCGGCAGCAATTATTGCGACATTAACGTCGTCCAGCGAGGCAGCCAGTTAGCGATGTTGGTAACGCTTGACAACCTACTTAAAGGCATGTCCGGGCAGGCCGTACAAAATATGAATATCGCACTGGGACTGCCGGAAACGACAGGCTTGACGCAATTGGGTTTGTTCCCTTAAGGGTTGGTGCTTGCATGCGCGCCTCCGGTACTATTCAAAATCTTGGCATTTAACGTTGGAGAAACCTATTAAATCGAACCTATCGCGCGCTTTGCAATTTCTATGCGTCGTTTTGATGGCTGCAACTTCCGCTAACGCTGCCAACTTTCGCTCGGATACCGCGTTTATTGCCTCGCAAAAAGGCGCCATCGCCGAGCAATCGCAAGTTGCCAAGGGCGATCTCAATGGCGATGGCTTAGAAGACTTCGTCATTGTGCTGGTCACTGAAGCAAGCCCGAGTCCAAATCAGCAGCTGGTGGTTTTGCTTAAATCAAATTCGGGCGATTTTGGTGTGGCGGCTTCCTCGAGTCCTGAAATGCGGGTTGGCATGGGCTGCTGCTGGGTGGATTCGCTACAGATTAGAAACGGCAGCATCTACATTCAGAACAATGCGAAAACCGCCTGCAGCATGGAAGCGGCTACGCATCAGTTCAAATTCTATCGCGGCGTGTGGCGGCTGATTGGCCTGAAAATCGTATTCCACGAACATTGTGATGATGCTCAAAAAAGCGTTACCCGCGATTTTAACCTGCTAACTGGCAAGTCGATTGTTACCGAAACCGGCAAAGCGCCAACAACTAGCAAACGCGGATCCACCCAATTGCCGATTTATCTGTTGAAGGATTTTGATTTTAACAATGGCTTTGGGCTGCCGGAATGATGATGGCCTTTGCTACTGCACAATCAATTCGGCAAACGCATTCATGAGCTGCATGTTTAGAATTTTTGGCGAAAAATTGGACATTGACGCATTGCTGGTTCAGTGCGGCCTTGAGCCCAACAGGCGTTGGATAAAAGGTGAAGCGCGATCACTTAAAGGTGAAGTCCATCTAAACTCTGGCGCGAGCTTCATTGTGAGCAACGCCGAATTTGATGATTTCTCAGCTCAATTGACTGACGCCAGCGCCTATCTAGAAACCCATTCTCAATCGATTGCCAAAATGACTGCTTCACCAGAAGTCCAAGTCGCTAGGTTTGATTTTGGCATTGCAATTACCGCAGATGATGTTTGCGTCTTTCGTGTATTCCCATCGCTGTTCATTCAATTGGCCGCTCAAGCGGGGATAAGCCTGGAGATTTCTTGCTATGCCTGCTCCGATGAGGAAGAGGAACCCAACTAAACTATTCATTGGTTTTCGAAAAAAAACGCCTCGCGCGCCGATTCGCAAATGAGAACCGCCGCGCAAAACCGCACATTAAACCTGCATTCGCGCAATCACTGCCGCAATTTGCAAGCTACGCTTGCGTGCAGCCATGAGAATTTCAGCGATTTGGTTTAACCATTACTCGAGAGTGCCATGCGAAACACGGTCATCTTTTTACTCATCATCATATCTACCTGCGCCGCCGCACAGGATGCGGTGCTGGTTTTTAGCCGAACGACCGGTTTTCGGCACGGCTCTATCGGCGTCGGCATTACCATGCTGCAGCAGCTGGGCACGCAAAACAGCTTTACCGTGGTCGCGACTGAAGACCCGGCGCAATTCACCGCCGAAGGATTGGCCCCCTACAAGGCGGTGGTATTTCTGAGCACCACCGGCGATGTTTTAAACGACACGCAGCAGCTGGCCTTTCAGACTTGGCTTGAGGCCGGCGGCGGTTGGGTAGGCATCCATGCTGCGGCAGATTGTGAGTACAGCTGGCCCTGGTACGGCGCGCAGGTGCTTGGCAACGGCGCGTGGTTTCAAAATCACCCGGCAATCCAGCAGGCCACCGTGCTGCGCGAGTCTGCCGACGACGCCTCAACAGCGCATTTGCCCGCCAGCTTCTCCTTCACCGACGAGTGGTACAACTTTCGCGTTAATCCACGCGCAGGCGCAAGCGTGCTGCTGCGGCTCGATGAATCGAGCTATATGCCAGGCAGCGGCGCGATGGGCGCCGATCATCCCATTTCCTGGAAACGCGCGGTCGGTGCGGGCCGCTCTTGGTATACCGGCATGGGGCATCGCAATGAAACATTCGCTGACCTGCGTTTTCGCCAGCATGTGCTTGGCGGTTTAACGTGGGTGATGGGGCGCGATGAGTCGATTTTTAAAAGCGGGTTTGAGGTCGAATTGAAGCAGCCAAACAATTAGTGCAGAAGTTTGGTCCAGTTGTTTATTGCTCGCCTTACGTACCAATAAGCCATATCTGTTATGGCCTGTTTGCTGAAAATCGCATACCTAACAGTGCAAGTCCTAAGCTCAAAAACACCATTCCAAATAATCCTAAGCCCGGAACCACCTGCGTAATTGCAACTTGCGGTCGACAACGCTGCGTACTTTGCACGGTATCGTTTCTAAACAAATATGCGGCTTCACTGTAGTCGTCGAACCCGCCCGATGGGCTCAAATCGCCAATAATAAATAAGTCTTCGTCACGATCTCCGTCGTAGTCAATGGTTGCAATTGATGCGGTTCTAAAACGGGGCAAATTAAGCGACGGAATCATTTGATAATCGCCATTGGGCTGGCGTTTTAATATCTCTGTTGCAATACCCTGTGGTGGCAAAAACAGATTACCAACAACAACAACTTCAGGGATACCGTCGCCTTCCACATCAATCAGCCCAGAGTTGCTAGATATACCAATGCCAGGGAGCCGATTTCGAACAAAACTACTTGGGCTTTTGTTGGTGTATACGTAACCAATCGCTTCGTTTGTCAGTCGGTATGTGATGGTGCTAAAAAATAAATCAGCTTTGGTGTCACAATTGGCATCGCGAATTTGAATCTCACTGCGCTCTCGCATCGGCGCGAGCTGATCTTTTGTCATAATAAAATTTGATTGGCTTTCTTGCAACCAAACTCGCCCGCCTTCAAATGTTCCTGGCCCAAAGAAGCCCGTTTGTACGACATCAAGCTTGCCATCAAAATTAGCATCGTAAAAATTTGAGCTACCAGTCTCTAAAGGCAAAAACGCTTGATCGATCAAGTTGAACAACCCAGCTCCGTCGTTGAGTAAAATTTGTGCGCTTGCACCAGTAATTAAATCTGGATCCCCGTCACTATCATAATCACCAAAATGCAGGCTTTGGAAACCACCGCCCGAGGTTAACGGTGGGCCAGTGACGAACGCACCTGAGCCGTTACCAATATAGATATTGTTTGGATTACCTCCACCCAAGCCGGACATTGCAACGTCTATTTTGCCATCGCCATTCACGTCTGCAGCCGCTATGTTTATTTCTCCGCCGCCAGTTGGTAGTCCACTGTCTATTTCATCAAATCGATCCGCACCACGATTTAAATACACATGAGTTTCTCGGCGGTTTCGAATTCTAGAAATTCCAGCAGTGAGTAAATCTGGGCGGCCATCATTATTGATGTCCGCCCAGATGGCTTCGTTTAAAATCAATGATTGAAAAGGCCCCTGAATGGGCGTGAATACGTAGTTCTGTGCTTGCGCCAGTGGCAAACCCGCAGCGCAGACAACCAATCCTTTAAAGAGCAATTTCATAATGACCTTTGTAATTAAAATGGGAGAACGATTTGCTCAATAATTGTGTTGTTCGCGGGGCGGTAGTCACCATTTGCCGGAAAGGCTAACGTTGTAAACTTTGCTGGAATTGCTTGATTGCGACCGTTAAACCATCTCGCGTCGGCGCAACCTGTTTGATTTGTAGAAATGTCTCCAATATTACAGATGTATCGATCTATAAAGTCGCTAGTGGAAACTTGCGAGCAAGGATTGCCGTTTTGATCTACAAAAACTAACGTGTGATCTCTATTTCGGTCAATGTCAACGTCAATAGTAATGACAACATTTTGAGCGTTGCTGACACCATTATTCGATGCGCAAAAAGAGCGCCGATGTCCTTGAACAGGGTTTTGTGGATTTATTGGTAGTAATGAGAATGGGGGTCCATTATTAACATAAATATCAACTTGACTACCCACGCCACCTGTTGGTCTAATTTCTGATAAAAAATTAGCAGCGAGTCTTTGTGTTTTTGCATTGTCGGAAACATCAGCAATTCCAGTTGGCCTGCCTAAAAACAAACGTTCGGGCGCGGAGTATGAGTTGCTCGATTGACAAGGTGGCGCACAATAAACGCCATAGGTCATAATTGTTCTGAAATGCGCTGCTCCTGTATTGTCTTGATGACCTCGGCTGTAGGGAAATAGCCCAAAGCTAGTTGAATCGCTTGTTGAATGCCCAGCACCCCCATTGTGCCCAAGTTCGTGCGCAAATGTTTCTCTAGTAAATATTTGTTCGTTCAATTGGTTTACGGAGAATCCTGTGGATTCATAAATATAGTTCAAGTTATATAGTATGTCTGCTACGCCAGATGGACTACTTGGGCTTCGAGTAATAAATGCCGCCACCAAATCTGCGCCTACCCGATCTTTCTCTTGATGTATTGAATCGTATATTCCATCGTTTTTAATCCATAGGCGATTAAAGATAGCTTGAATATCACCTGGCCTAGTTTCCAAATCCTGAAATTCCATTTCCCCAACATAGCGCGCAGTAATTCCAACACCGCTGTTAAACTGCGCATTATTGTAATAAGCCAGCGCTTCAGTACGATGAAAAAGATTACTGTCTAGTGCAACCAACTGTGGCGATACGATTGAAAGAATATCAAGTGTCACATTGGTTGAGGTGCCGACTGTTTGAGTAGGAACACCATTGGTTCCTTGCGAGACAATGGCGTCGCTTGCTAGTTTGCTGGTGTCTGGGCCGCCTGCATTTTGCACAACTTCAGAGATGATGATTTCTTTGTCTAAGGTCGCTTTTTGGTTCTGCCGCACTGTGTAGAAGTGCCCTTCGGTGGCTACGAATCCCGACAATTTGCCGTTTGAAACAATCATGGCCGCATTGCAGCCGCCGCAATTTATTCCCGCTGCGCGATAGACGATCAATGTCGGAGACAATAGTGATGGCTCAACCGCTATCCAGGTAACAGGAATGTTCACGTTATCGAACAGATTCAGCGTAGGAGATGGCCCGGTTAGCGCCGCAATGCTCCAGTCAGCGGCAACGCGGCTTCTAATGATTGTGGTTTGATCACCCGGAATACCAGCAGTCGCACTTCCGGAAAACACGGTGGCTGCGTTGGTAAAGGAAGATGAAAGAAGTAGCGCTACGGCAATTTGGCAGCTGCGCCAAATGAATTTTGACTTTCTGAGGGGGGGGTTACCATTTGTAAAATCCTTATGCGGTGAACGGGTGTTGCAAATCAATTTGGGCTAAATCAGTCAATATGCCGCGCGACGTTACCATTTATTGGGCTTTTTTCAAACAATAGATTGCTATATATCCAACGACTCCACCAACGCATGCGCCACCTCAATCCCATCAATTGCCGCCGACATAATGCCGCCCGCGTAGCTGGCGCCCTCGCCTGCTGGGAATAATCCGCGCACGCTGAGGGATTGAAAATCGGGGCCGCGTTTGATGCGAATCGGTGATGAGGTGCGGGTTTCTACGCCGGTTAGGATCGCATCGGGCATTGCGAAGCCGCGAATTTGGCGCTCGAATGCGGGAATCGCTTCGCGCATGGCGGTGATTGCGAAATCCGGTAGTGCGCTGGATAAATCGGTGAATTTGACGCCGGGCTGGTAGCTGGGCAACACGCTGCCGGCCCCGGTTGACGCGCGTTTTTCCAGGAAATCGCCGACCCGCTGGGCGGGTGCGCAATAGTTGCTGCCACCTAGTGCGTATGCGGCGGATTCCAAGCTGCGCTGCAAATCTAAACCGGCTAGCGGGTGTGCGCTGGGAAAATCGGCGGGCGTGATGCCGACCACTAAACCGGCGTTGGCGTTGCGCTCGTTCCTCGAATATTGGCTCATGCCATTGGTGACGACGCGCCCTGCTTCGCTGGTCGCCGCCACAACAGTGCCGCCTGGGCACATGCAAAAGCTGTAAACCGAACGCCCGTTGCTGGCGTGATGCACCAATTTGTAATCAGCAGCGCCCAAAATTTCGTGACCGGCATAGCTGCCAAAACGCGACTCGTCAATCAAATGCTGCGGATGCTCAATTCTAAAGCCCACCGAAAACGCTTTCGGCTCAACGTACACGCCGCGCTCAAACAGCATTTGAAAGGTATCGCGCGCGCTGTGGCCTATCGCCAGCACGACGCGATCTGCCGCTAAGAACGTGCCATCCGCGAGTGTCAAACCGCGTATCGCGCCGGCTTCAATTAGCACGTCAGCCACTTTGGCTTCAAAGCGAATTTCCCCGCCCAGCGCTTCAATATCCGCACGCATTTTTTCGATCATGCTGACTAGCCGAAAAGTGCCGATATGCGGTTTCGAGACATACAAAATTTCTTCAGGCGCACCGGCTTTGACGAATTCATCAAGCACTTTACGGCCCAAAAACTGCGGATCGCTAACCTGGCTCCACAGCTTGCCATCTGAAAATGTGCCCGCGCCGCCTTCGCCGAACTGCACGTTGCTTTCTGGGTTAAGCGCGTTTTTACGCCACAGGCCGAACGTGTCTTTCGTGCGCTCACGCACCGCTTTACCGCGCTCTAGCACGATGGGTTTCAAGCCCATTTGCGCCAAAATAAGCGCGGCAAATAATCCGCACGGGCCAAAACCAATAATTACCGGGCGATGCGCGCAACTTTTCGGTGCAGGCGGCATGTGATAGCGGGTGTCGGGCGCTACATCGACGTGTGGCAGGCGTTTTTTCAACACGCCGAGTGGATCAACAACTTGCACGAGCAGCGTGTAAATCAGCACGATTGCTGAGCGTTTACGGGCATCGTAGCCGCGCTTGAATACGTTGAGGTCAGTTAGTTCTGCATCGCTAATTGCAAGGCGCTCGCAGGCTAAATGCCGCAATTCGGCAAGCGTTGGATCGTGCTCGTTAACCAGCGGCAGCTTGATTTCAGTCAGGCGTAGCCAGGTGTTTGGGGATAGCGTATCGGGCAAGGTTTTGAGGCTTAACTGCGGCGCGGCTGGCTGGCTAGTTTTTTTTGATGCGCGGTACGGCTTAGATTTGGAGTTGAGGGGCTTAGCCATGGTTGCGCGTCGACTTACTATCGTCATTCCCGCGCAGGCGGGAATCCAGGCACCTTAATCGTTCAATGTGTTGTTGACACCTGTACTGGATCCCCGCCTCCGCGGGGATGACGATTCGAGGCCAGAACGACCATCGGAAGGTGCCTGAAGCAGAACGCCAAATTGAGCTATGCATGAGTTTTATGCGCAGCTAAATACGGATCAGCAATACCCATGCCCAGCAAAATTTTCGTCTCCAACGTTTCCATCGCTGCGGCTTCAACGTCATTCAAATGATCAAAACCCAGTAAATGAAGCCCTGCATGCACCGCCATATGCAAATAGTGTGATTTCAGCGGTTTGCCCTGCGCCAGCGCCTCAGCCTCGATCACCGGTTTGCAGATCACTACATCGCCGAGCCAACCTTGCTTATGCGCCATGTCATCGCCTGGAAATGCCAGCACGTTAGTTGCGTAGGCTTTTTTCCGATAGCGTTGATTGAGCTCCAGACCTGAATCGTGCTCGACAATTTGTAAGGCTAACGCCCATTCCGCGCGGCTATTGGTTCGACGCTTTTGCGCGCGCATGCCTGCGGCAATGGCGCTTGCAAACGCGCTGGCAAAGCTGGCTTTTCTGGGCACACCGGCTTTGCTGCAGCCGGCATCAAAGCCCAAGTTAACGACCAGGTTCACAGCGCCGCTTTCGGAACACTATCTGCTGCGGCTTCATGGCGCTCATAGGCCATCACTATGCGCTGCACCAGCGGGTGGCGCACCACATCAGCCGCCTCAAAAAAGGTAAAGCTGATGCCTTCGACGCCTTTCAGCACTTCGATCGAATGCTTCAAACCGGAGCGAATGTGGCGCGGCAAATCAACTTGCGTCATATCGCCGGTAATCACTGCTGTCGAACCAAAGCCGATGCGGGTTAGGAACATTTTCATTTGCTCCACCGTGGTGTTTTGCGCCTCATCCAGCAAAATAAACGCATCGTTGAGCGTGCGCCCGCGCATAAATGCCAGCGGCGCAATCTCAATGACATTGCGCTCCATCAAGCGGCCGACTTTTTCCACGCCTAACATCTCGTAAAGCGCGTCATACAGCGGGCGCAAATACGGATCAACTTTTTGCACCAAATCGCCGGGCAAGAAACCGAGTTTTTCACCCGCTTCAACCGCCGGGCGCACTAGCAAAAGCCGCTGTACGCGATTGGTTTCAAGCGCCTCTACTGCCATCGCGACCGCCAAATAGGTTTTGCCGGTGCCGGCTGGGCCAATTCCGAAATTGATGTCGTTCGTGGCAATTTGATGCAGATATTTGCGCTGATTATTGCCGCGGCCTTTGATCGCGCCCTTGCGGGTTTTGACAATCACTTCCTGGGTTTTTCGATCTTCATCGGATTGCTGAGCAATATCTTCTATGTCGTTGAACAGCATGAACATATCGCTTTCGCCAATAGCCGACGTTTCGGTGCGCAGGTAAAGCTCGCGCAGCAGACTTTCACCGACTTTGAGCTGGCTGGCTTTGCCGCTGAGCTCATAGATATTGCCGCGATTGTGTATCTGGATGGCGAGCTTCATTTCAATGGTCCGCAAATTGGCATCAAATGGCCCGTTTAAGCTCGCAAGCCGCTGATTATCCATCGGTTCTAGCGTAAAACCGCGTTGGCTCAGCTCACCGGCTTTGGCAGCGAATGGCTTGCTTTTTGTTCTGGCGCTTGGGGCTTTGTCAGATTGGTTGGGCACCTTTTTTGACGGCGCACTAGCTTTCACGGCATCGGCAGCAGCGGCGGCATTTTGCCGAGTTTGACTGGCTCTGGAAGGCGCAGCGCGCTTGGATTTGGGCTGTGCATTTTGGACGGGTTTTGAGGTGCTGCGGGTTTGATATTTGGCTTTTGACATGTGTGTGACTTAAATTTGGCTCGCTTGGTGGTTTGTATTTGCTAGTTGTTAGTCATTGGTTCGCAAATTCGTGTGGACCTATTATCGTCATTCCCGCGCAGGCCGGAACCCAGGCTCACCTAACTTCCAGTGTACTTATTAATGTAAAAACGCCGGTGTTCCGAAGCTATTAAACCCCATCGAATTTTTGACGCCTGCACTGGATCCCCGCCTTCGCGGGGATGACGACGTGGAGTGCAGTCCGTGGCTACTCGGCACATACGAACCACTACGCCGCGCTCGCATTCACCGAATCACTCAAATGCAATTCACCGCGCAGGCTATTTGGCATAGCTTCGGTAATCAGCACATCAACAAATTGGCCCTGCAGGCGCACATGACCGTCAAAATTAACAACGCGATTGTTTTCCGTGCGACCGGCCATTTGCGTGCTGGCGTTTTTACGCGCGGGCCGATCCACCAGAATGCGCTGAACAGTGCCAATCATCGCTTTTGCAATGCCTTCAGCGGTTTGATTGATGTGGGTTTTTAACCGATGCAGGCGCTGCTTTTTTACCGCATCGCTAACGTCATCCGGCAAGCTGGCAGCTGGCGTTCCGGGCCGGCGGCTATAGATAAAGCTGAAGCTTTGATCGAAACCGATATCCTCAATCAGCTTCATGGTGGCTTCGAAATCGCTATCGGTTTCACCGGGGAAGCCGACAATAAAATCACTCGTGATAACAATATCGGGCCGCACTTTGCGGAGCTTGCGAATTTTTTGCTTGAACTCTAAAGCCGTGTAAGGCCGCTTCATTGCCGACAAAATGCGATCCGAGCCGCTCTGTACCGGCAAGTGCAAGTGATTCGCCAGCTGCGGTACGTCCGCGTAGGCCTGAATCAGGCTGTCGTTAAATTCGCTGGGGTGGCTGGTGGTAAAGCGGATGCGACCAATGCCATCAATGGTGGAAATGTATTGAATCAGCAGCCCCAAATCGCATTCGGTGCCATCGTCCATCGGGCCGCGATAGGCGTTTACATTTTGCCCAAGTAGGGTAATTTCCCGCACGCCGCCCTTCGCCAGCTGACCAATTTCCTCCATTACCTGCTCAAACGGCCTGGAAATTTCCTCGCCGCGCGTATAGGGCACCACGCAGTAGCTGCAATACTTGCTACAGCCTTCCATGATCGATACCAGCGCCGTTACGCCATTTGCGGTTGCGGCCGGCAGCGAATCAAACTTTTCGATTTCCGGGAAGGAAATATCGACGGCTGGCTTGCGCGTTTTCTGCACCGAGTTGAGCATTTCTGGCAGCCGATGCAGCGTCTGGGGGCCAAAAACCATATCGACGTACGGCGCGCGCTTCAAAATACCCTCGCCTTCCTGGCTGGCCACACAGCCGCCGACGCCAATCACCACGTCCGGCTTATGCTTTTTTAATTCACGCCACATGCCGAGTTGCGAAAACACCTTTTCTTGCGCTTTTTCGCGAATCGAGCAAGTATTTATCAGTATGACGTCAGCCTCGCGCTCGTCCTGGGTAAGTTCTAAGCCGTGGCTGGCATGCAGCACGTCCGCCATTTTGGTGGAATCGTACTCATTCATTTGACAGCCGTGCGTGCGAATAAACAGTTTTTTCGCCGGTGTGATCGCGGCAATCGGCGTCGAAATCACGTCAAGTAGTTCGCTCATGGTAGGCAATCAAGTCAAAAAGAGAGCTAGCTTAGCTGGATCAGCATGAAAGGAGGCTGGAGCAAAAGATTCTTTAGGTAGTGCGAGGTAGCTTATTTGATTTAGTGGCGTTCAAGCCCAACGGGCTTGCGTCCTTCAGCCTAGGGTTGGCCGAATGAAATGAGGCTACCCTAGGACTAGGTTAAATTGTCTAAACCGCAACGCGGTTTCGCCGAGAGTGGCGAGTCGAATTACCGGGGCGCAACCCCGCTGGGGTTTTGCAGGATTACGTTGCAAAGCACAGTTAATTTTCTTGCCTGTTGAACTTTAAGGGGTGGGAATTGAAGTTTCCAACATTGCACGTTTTCACCCCTGAAGAATTTCTGGAGCAATTTCCATGTCCACTGTAACGCTGCGATTCCCTGACGACAAACATGCGCGCTTAAAATGCCTTGCCGCGGCTCGTCAAATCAGCTTGAACAAATTGCTTAATGAACTTGCGACTATTGCACTCGCCAATTTTGGCGCTCGCACGAATTTTGAATTAAGCGCTATGCGCAGCAATGTGCCACACGCAATTAAACTACTGGACAAGTCGGACCGCGCAGAAAAGCACGGCTGATGATCCATTTAATCGTTTAAGCAATTGGCTCACATGCCGGTTTGGCGTACTCTTCACGGCTTTGAAGCGCCAAGCGAGCCACTTATGTCTGAAAGCCAACTCCCTAAACCGAAAAAATCCGTTGCCCTATCGGGCGTTGTTGCGGGTAATACCGCGATTTGTACGGTGGGCCGCTCAGGCAATGATCTGCACTATCGGGGCTATGACATTGCAGATCTGGCGAATAACGCCAGCTTTGAAGAAGTCGCACATTTACTTATTCATGAGCACCTGCCGAATAAAGCCGAACTGAGCGCTTATCAAACCAAGCTGGCGCGTTTGCGCGGCCTGCCTGCGCCGCTGAAAGCCGCGCTGGAACTGCTACCCGCTGGAACGCACCCGATGGATGTGATGCGCACCGGCGCCTCCGTATTGGGCACTGTACTGCCAGAAAAGCACGATCATGCCGCACCCGGAGCGCGTGATGTGGCGGATCGGCTGCTGGCTAGCTTTGGCTCAATGCTGCTGTATTGGTATCACTTTAGCCACAGCGGCAAACGTATTGACACCGAGACTGACGACAGCACTATGGCCGCGCATTTCCTGCATTTGCTGCACGGCAAAAGCGCATCCGCGCAGCACATCAAAGCGCTGGATCGCTCCATGACGCTCTACGCCGAGCATGAATTCAACGCCTCAACCTTCACCGCGCGTGTGATCGCCGGCACCGGTTCGGATATGTATTCGGCGATTACTGGTGCGATCGGCGCGCTGCGTGGGCCCAAGCACGGCGGCGCGAACGAGGCGGCGATGGACATTATTGCGCGCTATCGCAGCGCTGATGAGGCCGAAGCCGATATCCGTGCGCGGGTCGAGCGTAAAGAGATCGTGATTGGCTTCGGGCACCCGGTTTATACGATTAGCGATCCGCGCAATCCGATCATCAAATCGATCAGTGCTGAGCTGTGTCAAGCAGGTGGAAATTCCACGCTGTTTGAAGTCAGCGAGCGCATCGAATCGCTGATGTGGGAGCTAAAAAAGATGTTCCCGAATCTAGACTGGTTTAGCGCATCAAGCTATCACATGATGGGCGTGCCGACCGCAATGTTCACCCCGCTATTCGTGATTGCACGCACCACCGGCTGGGCTGCACATGTGATCGAGCAGCGCCAAGATGGCAAAATTATCCGCCCAAGCGCGAACTACATCGGGCCGGATGATCGCGCCTACACTGCGATTGCATCGCGCTAAACAAGGCCATCCTCATGCCGGTTATTCAAAGCCAAGTTGATACCCAATCCGCGCTGTTTTTAGAAAACGCGCGCGTGCTGCAAGCAGCGGTAGATGATCTGCGCGCCACCTTGAAAAAGACCGCAGAAGGCGGCGGCGAATCAGCCCGCAAAAAACACACCGAACGCGGTAAATTGCTTCCGCGTGAGCGCATCCGCGCCCTGCTTGACGCCGGCTCGCCGTTTCTGGAGCTATCACCACTCGCCGCGCACGGCATGTACGAGGGTGGTGCGCCCTGTGCCGGCCTGATTAGCGGCATCGGGCGCATCCACGATCAGGAAGTCATGGTGCTGGCAAACGACGCTACGGTAAAAGGTGGCACCTATTTCCCGATGACCATCAAAAAACATCTTCGCGCACAGGAAATCGCACTCGAGAACCACCTGCCCTGCGTGTATTTGGTGGACTCAGGCGGGGCATTTTTACCGCTGCAAGATGAGGTGTTTCCTGATCGCGAACACTTTGGCCGGATTTTCTACAACCAAGCCCGCATGTCCGCCGAGAACATCCCGCAAATCGCAGTGGTCATGGGTTCTTGCACCGCTGGCGGCGCTTACGTGCCAGCCATGAGCGATGAAACCATCATCGTCAAAGAACAGGGCACGATATTTTTGGGCGGCCCGCCGCTTGTTAAAGCCGCAACCGGTGAAGTGGTTGACGCCGAAAGTCTAGGCGGCGCCGACGTACACACCAGCCAATCCGGCGTCGCCGATCATTTCGCCGAAGACGACGCGCACGCGCTAAGCATCGCCCGTGAAATCGTGCGGCACTTAAACCGTAAAAAACAGCTTGACGTCAAAATCAGCGCCCCTACCCCGCCAATTTACGATGCGCGCGAACTTTACGGCGTAGTGCCAAAAGACACCCGCACGCCGTATGACGTTAGAGAAGTAATCGCGCGGATTGTCGATGGTTCCGAGCTGCAAGAATTCAAAGCGCGCTACGGAAAAACGCTGGTGTGCGGCTTCGCGCACGTGTACGGCTACCCGGTCGGCATTGTGGCGAACAACGGCATTTTATTCGCCGAAAGCGCACTCAAAGGCGCGCACTTTATTGAGCTTTGCAACCAGCGCAACATCCCGCTGGTGTTTTTGCAAAACATCACCGGATTTATGGTCGGGCGCAAATACGAAAACGCCGGCATCGCCAAAGACGGCGCGAAAATGGTCACCGCCGTGGCGTGTTCACACGTACCGAAATTCACCTTCTTAATCGGCGGCAGCTTCGGCGCCGGCAACTACGCCATGTGCGGGCGCGGCTACAGCCCACGCATGCTCTGGATGTGGCCAAACGCGCGCATTTCGGTCATGGGCGGCGAACAAGCCGCCAGCGTACTTGCCACCGTTAAGCGCGACGGCTTAGAAGCCAACGGAAAAGCGTGGTCAAGTGATGAGGAAACGCAGTTCAAAGCCCCGATTAAAGATCAATACGAACGCCAAGGCCACCCCTACTACGCCAGCGCCAGATTATGGGATGACGGCGTGATTGATCCAGCTGATACGCGTCGCGTGCTGGGTTTAGCACTGTCGGCGGCGTTGAATGCGCCGATTGAAAAGGGGCGGTTTGGGGTGTTTAGGATGTAGGTGTAGCTTGCAGACTGGCTCGAAAAATTGGCAGCTGTTTGTCATCAAAAAAATTAGGCTAAGCATTCTGGGGCATCGCGCAAGCAGCATTTTTCGGGCAGTTTCCTTTTAATAGCTTGATAGGAAAACTATAAAATTCGAAATTTTCTTCCCACCTTAACTTGAATTGCAGCCAATCGGTTTCCTGCCATGGCAGACGACCAAATAGCTGAATCGATCAACTTACCGCATATAACAAACCGCTATTTTCACTACCACGAGCACACCCATGAGCCATCAGGAAAACCAACCGATCAAGATGTCCACGCTGGATTTGCGCGGCAAGCGCGTATTGATTCGAGAAGATCTCAACGTGCCGATTGCTGGTGGAAAAATCACCGCCACTCAGCGCTTAGAAGCCGCTTTGCCAACGCTAAAAGCCGCATTGGCGCAGGGCGCAGCGGTGCTGGTCATGAGCCATTTAGGGCGGCCCAAGGAAGGTCAGTTTGATCCGAATGAATCACTGAGCCCGGTCGCAACTTGGCTTAGTGATGCGCTAGCTCAGCCCGTGCCACTGATTGCGGACTATCTTGATGGCGTGGCCATTGCGCCGGGGGAAATCAAGCTGCTGGAAAATGTGCGCATGAATATCGGTGAAGCTGCAGATGACGAAGGCTTGTCAAAACGCTATGCACAGCTGTGCGATGTGTTCGTCATGGACGCTTTTGGCACCGCGCACCGCGCGCAGGCCAGTACACATGGCGTAGCGCGTTTCGCACCAATTGCCTGCGCGGGCCCGCTGTTGATAGCGGAGCTAGATGCGCTCGCCAAAGCGCTTAAAGAACCCAAACGCCCGCTGCTGGCCATCGTAGCGGGCAGCAAAGTGTCGACCAAATTGGAATTGCTCGGCAGTTTGATTGAAAAAGTTGACCAGCTGATTGTCGGCGGCGGCATAGCCAATACGTTTTTAGCGGCGAGCGGGTATCCAGTCGGAAAATCACTTTACGAGCCGGATTTATTGGACGCAGCACGCGCCATTCTGGCCAAAGCTAAAGCGCGCGGTGCGCAGATTCCGCTGCCGTTGGATGTCGTGTGCGGGCAGGCATTTGCTGCTGACACACCGGTTTGCACTTACGTGCCGCATGACGTGCCAGCCGATGCGATGATCTTTGATATTGGCCCGAAAACCGCCGCTGATTATCGCGAGCGCATTCTAAAAGCCGGCACCGTGGTGTGGAACGGGCCGGTGGGCGTGTTTGAGTTTGACGCTTTTGCTGCTGGAAGCAAAGCCATGGCGCTGGCGATTGCGGACAGCACCGCGTTTTCGATTGCAGGTGGCGGCGATACCATAGCCGCCATTGAAAAATTCCTGCCTGGCAAAAGTAGTGAAGTCAGCTATATATCCACCGGTGGCGGGGCGTTTTTAGAGTTTCTAGAAGGCAAAACGCTGCCAGCCGTGGCGATTTTGCAGGAGCGAGCGCGCCAATGAATCGAATCATTCAATTTTTGCTGATTTTTAGCGTGTCAGTGATGAGCACCGCTTGCACCAGCACCGTGAGCAAGCGCGCCGATGGCATGAAAGCCGACGCCCGCATTGGCCGCGGCAAAACCGTGGTGATCCTCAAAGCCGATATCGAACTGTTTGAGCTGCAAGCCTCTGGTATGGCCGAACCGCGCGCGGATTGGACCGAAGCGGCTAGCGCCCATGTTGGCACAGCGATTACTGATGAGCTGGCTGAGCGCGGCGTAAAAGTCGTGCAGGCAACAAAGTCAACCGACGCGGATGACCCGCGCGTGCGCCAGCTAGAACTGCTGAGCACCACCGTCGGCAATGCTATTTTGCAGCATGAAATCGCGCCCTACGGCCGCTTGCCGCACCGTGCAAAAACGTTTGACTGGCGCATTGGCCCAGGTGCAAGCCTGCTGCAATCGCGCTATCAAGCGGACTATGCACTCGCTACCGTGGTGCGCGATAGCTATTCCACTGGCGGACGTAAAGCCGTCATGGTCGTCGGTATGGTGCTCGGTTTTAGCGCACCGCTGGGCAGTCAAAAAGCTTACACCACGCTAGTCGATCTCAACACCGGCAAAGTGATTTGGGTGAATTATTTGAACTCAGAGGATGGTGATTTGCGCGAGCTTGTGCCGGCGCGAAAAGCCATCAAAAGCTTACTCAGTGGGATGCCGCTGTGAGATTGACTCGCTTGCTTTCGCCATTAAGTCTAGCAGCCATGCTTGCTCTAACCGCCTGCGCAACCCGCAATTTACCTGACGCTGGTGCGCAGCACCGCGAACAGGTCGTTGAGCAAGATGAAGCTGGACTTTGGGCACAGATGGATCGCATCGAAGCGTTAATGAAAGAAGCGCCCGAACGCGTGCGTGATCCGGCGCTGCAAACCTATGTCGACGAACTCAAATGCAAGCTCGCACCCGATATCTGCGCGGATATTCGCATCTATATTTTGCGCCAGTCGCAATTCAATGCTTTTATGACGCCGAACGGCGCGATGGGGCTTTTTACCGGCCTACTCTTGCGCTGTGAAGACGAAGCGCAGCTGGCTTCGGTGATCGGCCATGAAATTGCGCACTACCAAAAGAGGCACGTTTTGGAGAACTGGCGGCGTGCCAAAAACACCGCGGGCTGGGTCACGGTGATTGGCATGTTGGCTGGCGGCAGTGGCATTGGCGCACTCGCCACGATTGGCGCTTACGTCAATTTTGCCTCGTTTTCCAGAACCCAGGAAAAAGAAGCGGATGAAGTCGGCTTTGCGTCACTACAACAGGCAAATTACGCTAGCGACGCGCCAAGCCTGGTGTGGGCTAACGTGCTTGAGGAAGAAAAACTCGATCCTCGGCCATTTTTAAGTGGCCTGTTTGCCAGCCACCCTTCATCACCCGAACGGCAGCGCTATTTGGCCGAAATGGCAAAACAGCCAAGCGCGGCCGCCTCAAAAGCGCGCGGTGCGATTGATTTCGCCAACGCAATCGCCGCACACCGCAGCCAGTGGCTTGATGATGAGCTAGCACGGCGCGCCTATCGGCAAACCGAGCTGCTGCTGAATCGGCTCGGGAAAATTCCGTACGGCCAAGGCCAGATTTCCTACGCGCAGGGCGAGCTTTATCGAAAGCGCGATTTGCCGGGTGATTTGAACCGCGCAGCCGCTGCTTATCAGCGCGCTGCAAACGATAAAAACGCCAGTAGCGTGGTGTTCCGCGACTTGGGTTTGACGCTGAAAAAGCAGGGCGATCAAAAAGGCGCAAACGCCGCGTTTTCGGAATACCTCACACGCTCGCCCCAGGCAGATGATGCCGCCATGATTCGGAGCTATATCAATGCACGTTAAATTTTGCTTGTTTTCGACCCGCGCTCGATGCTTTTCGATCGCACTATTGAGCCTAGTCCTTGGCGGGTGTGGTGTTTCCGCCATCGTCAAAGAAAACGAGGTCATCAAAGTCAAAGACGTCAGCGTAACTTCGCCGCTGCGCTTTTCGCAATTTGGCACCAGCCGCGAGCGCTACTGGACGATGGACGGGCTCATGTTGAACGACTTTCGGATATTCGCCGATGTAAAACCGGGCGAAAATCTATTCTTAAACACCAAATCCAGATCCGAACGTAAGGGCGAAGGCAGTCTGTACAAAAAAGGCATGGACGCATTAGAGGTGCAAGAACTGTTCGTCGACACGCTCAAAAGCGCAGGCCTAGCCGAAGTTAGCAGCAGCGGTTTAAAACCCGCACCGTTTGGGCAGCGCAGCGGTTTTCGCTTCAATTTGCAGTTCCAAACGCCCGGCACCGGCGGCGGGCTGATTTACCGCGCCATGGTGCTGGCTGAAGTTGAATCTGACACGCTCAGCTATCTCTATTTTGACGCGCCCGCTGAATTCTTTTTTGAACGCGATAAAACCGCTATTGAGAAGCTGTTTGGTAGCGTTACTGCGCCGAGTGTGCGTTGAGGACAACGGAGTCAAATTGCTTGGATCGCTTGCATCGTCACACTCGCCAGCTCAGCCTTTTCGCTGACTCCTAGCGAAATCACTTAAGGAAATTCGATTGTTACATTCCGTGATGAAGCCGTGACAGCTTGAATTCCATCACAGTTTTGACCTAAACTTTGGGGGTTGCAAAACGCACGAAGTCAGAATGTGACGCGCGTCATGCATATCAAGCGGCAGTTTCTGCAAATTAGCGGCATCTAGTATTAATGGAGCTGCTAATGAGCGCTGTGATTGAAACCGCTGCCAATTCGTACAAGGATTTGAGAGGAAGTCCCGTTATGAAGTTGATTATCCGAACGCTGGCCATGGGCCGCTGTTTTGCACTAAAACGCCAACTCAAAGAAATTGAGCGCACTTTGAATGATTTGACCTCGTTACAGCGCAGGGAATTGCTAGGGCTAGTCATGCGCGAATTGAATAACGCGGCGCTAGCGCCGGTTCCGCATTTGTACGGCAGCGAAAATGTAGATCGCTATGCGCCTTGGGGCAATGGTACCGATGTGGCGATCAAACGCGTCAAAGATGAAAACGTACAAATGAAATTGCGCGGGCTCTCGCTCTGGCTGGCTGTGGTTTATCACGAAATTCGCGGGCTCGGTGGCGATTTTGATGCGATTGAAAAAAACGTTATGCGCCTGCTGCGCGAATTGAAGGATTCGGCGGCGACGCCGGATCGAGTTTTGCGTACTGCGCGCGCCAGCTAGCGATTCGCGTCAAACATATCCCAATAAAAAACCCGGCAATGCCGGGTTTTTTATTGGGTTGCATATGGGCCCGATTTATTCGCGGACGTGTTCGCCTAGCAGCTTCACCCAACTATTGCTGAGCTGTGCGTATTCACTTTCGCATTGCTCGGCACGCGCTTCCGGTAGTTCCCATTCTTCTAGCAATGCTTCGTGGTTCTCAGTATCACTGCCATACACCCAGCACACCATATTGAAGTAGCGCTGCCGGTTGAGGGAATGCTCATCCGCAAAGGTTTCATCATCACTCGAATCTTCCGCTAAATAATAAATTTCCGCAGCGCTTAACACCGACTCAGCCATATCCGCCTCTACCAGTATCCAAGTTGAAAGCTGATCGACCACATCTTCCTCACGACCGGTAATTGGCAACTCAAGCACGGCAACCAGTGCGTGCCCCACTTCGTGTAAGAACGTAGCAGTCAACGCGCCTTCCACTATGGCGTTGCGATCCTCTTCATCCGGGTAATCTTCAGTCAGACTCGTGCGCATGTCTTCCATCAGCTCAATACACATGCTGATTTCCATATCCTCACTGGAAAAATAAGCATTCGCTTCGCCACACTCGGCAAACTGCACTTTGACTTGCGCCGGGATAATAAAGACCTCATTCAACTCGGCAACCAAGTCTTGCAGGATGCCGCTTTCATGCAGTTCGCTTGCTTCGGCACGCAGTTCGGTGCTTTCAAGCTTTGGCGGAAACACCTTAAATTGTGCAAAAAGCGGCGCACATGGGATGGCTAATAGAATTGCCGTCAACAACAAATTTTTCAATGCATTCAACATATTGCGCAGTGTCCGATGGGCGAGTCAACTCAGAGTATCGAACCGATCGTCAAGTTGTGCAATTGGATTGGCGATGGTTTTTGCGCAAATTAGTGGGTGGTATTTTTAAATCCGCGAATTTGGCCGGAGCGGCAAATCAATTGCTAATAACCCAAACGGTAGCAAAGCTTTATACAGCGCGCCTGTCAACGCTCTGGCTCAAGGCGGAATGCAAATTTTCCAGCCATTAACCCCAGCCTGCAAAGTTAATCGTTGCGCTACCATCATTGTCACCACTTGAGGGCTTAACCATGAACTTGACGCGCTTGTTTACCGCATTACTCGCACCGCTTTTTTCGCTATTTATTGCGGCCCAGTTACACGCGCAAAGCAATCAAGATGTGCAAATCTGGGTGGGGAACGTCGAAAAGCCGGTGCAGCTTCGCAAGCTGGATGTCGATGCAAAAGTTTACGGCTTTATGGCCAACACGAAGTTAACGCTTGAGTTCCACAACCCCAACAACCGCGTATTGGAAGGCGAGTTTGTATTGCCATTGCTAGCCAATCAGCGGGTAGTGGGCTACGCACTTGAGGTGAACGGCGTGCTGCGCGAAGGCGTGGTGGTGCCCAAGCAAACCGCGCGCATAGCGTTTGAGGAAATCACTCGGCGCGGCGTGGATCCTGGCTTAGCGGAAATTACCCGTGGCAATGTGTTTCGCACCCGCATTTACCCGATTCCGGCGCGCGGCAATAAGCGCATTTCAATCACGATTGAACAAGCGTTGGAAAAACACGGCAGCGGTATGCGCTATTTAATGCCGGTGCCAGTCAAAACTAAGCTGGCAGAGTACCGCGTGCGGGTTGAAGCGGTGCAAGCGAGTGCTGAAAATTCTGGCGCAGGATTAAAGCTAAGCGATGCGAAAATCGCCGAGCGCTCGCTGACCAACGCGGTGCCGGATTCACCGATTACGCTGGATTTGCCCGCAAATGATGCCCCGATGGTGTACAGCATCGCCGAATCGGGCAGCCCGTTTTTGCAGGTAATAGCTCAAGTGCAAGCACCGATCAACAAAGTCATTGCGCAAAAGCCAGTAAACACGCTGGCGATTTATTGGGACAGCTCGCGCAGCGGCAAAGCGCGCCAACTCGCCAAAGAACTCGCTTTTTTGCGGGCGGTAATGAGCGATAAAAACATCAAAACGGTATCGCTATCAACTTTTGCCATTAGCGCAGGGCCCGCGCGCAAATTTGCTCGGCAAGCCGACGATTTTGCCGCGCTTTTCAAGGCCATCGCGCAGATTGACTACGATGGCGCGACGCAGCTCGATTCCCTTTCTTTTAGTGATGCTGCCGATCTTGCGCTGATTTTTACCGACGCTGACAGCACTTTCGAGCACTACAGCAGCAGCGCTGCGGCACTGACGCGACGGCCAGCACTCGGTGCAGCTCGGCACGTGATTGCACACGCTGCGCTTTCTGCGAATGCACAGGGTTTGGGCGCCCTGGCGCACCGCTTGAATGCTGTGCGTTTAGATTTGACACGCGTGGACATCGCAACGGCAATGCAGCTTGCCAATTCGCCGCCCACGCGCGCAATCGCCACGGTTGCATCCGGGCAATGCCAGCAATCGCCAAACCTTGGCGCGGTTGAGTCGGGCATTAGCTATCTCAGTGCGCGCTGCAAACAAGGCACTAATATTCGTGTTAGCTGGAACCAAGAAAACGCGCCTGAAGCCATCATCAAAGTACCCGCGCCGATGTCAAATAACGCCCGCGCAAGCCAGCCAATCAGCCGCGCGTGGGCATCTGAGACGATTTTGCGGCTGCAACAAACCGGCCAAAGCGGCTTTGCGCAAAGTCCGGAAAGTGTGAGCGCGCAATCGCTGCGATTGGCTTTGCAATATGCGCTGGTTACCGAACAAACCTCGCTGTTAGTGCTTGATTCAATTGAAGATTACGTCAACTACGATATTGCGCCGCCTGAGCCTGAGCTGCGCGCGCAGTTCGATGCCATGCGCAAAGTCAACATAAGCGAGGCGAACTCAGAAAAATCAATTCGCTTGGCAAGTTTGACCGGCGCTTGGCAAGAATTTAAGCGACATCATCAAAGCCAGCATGCTTGGGTGGGCCGCGCCTTGGTGCCATTTGCGCTGAATTTGAGTGCCCGAGTGACTGAGCCGAAGGCCAAGCAGCAGTTTGATAAACTGCTTAAGCGCGCTGAAGCGCTAGCGGCGTTAGAAGCGCAAAAAGGGTTGGCGCAATCGACTCGCCGCGAAGCGTTGAGTTTAATAAAAGCGCTGCAACAGATTGATTCAGATTGGTTGGCGCGTTTGCCAAAGCCTGAGCGAACCGCAGAACTTGCCAAGCGGGCCACGGCTACCATTCGCAGCCAAAATCCTTTCGAACTCAGTCGGCAGCGAGGTGGAGAGGGTCTAGCCGATTTTGCAGTAGCAGCGCCAGCGCCCATGGCCACTGCGCCGGCCGCAGAGGCTAGCATTAGCGAAGAAAGTGAAACGCTTGACAGCATTTCGGTAACCGGCAGCCGCATAAAGACTGAGCGCAAAGAATCAGATAGTGCCGATGATTCGGATGACGCAGCCAGTGCAACCAGAGCCAGCGTTGCCATCAAACCCTACACCGCAAACGCGCCGTATTTGACCCGAATTCGCGCTGGCAAAGATCCATACGCCACGTATTTGATTGAAGCGCAAGCCGACGGCAGTGTGGGCTTTTATTTGGATTGTGCGGAGTACTTTTACTCTGAGCGAAAACAGCCTGAACTCGCACTGCGGGTACTTTCCAATATTGCTGAAACGCAAGTGGAAGATGTAGGCGCACTGCGGGCATTGGCCGAGCAGTTGCGCCAATGGCAGTTTCACTCTTTCAGCCTGGCGAATTTCCAGCAAGTCATGCAATTGCGAACCGAAGAACCGCAAGGCGCACGCGATTTCGCGCTTGCGTTGGCGCGAGCGCCAGACAATGCTGGTGGGAATTCGACACTGGCGCTGACGCTGCTGTGGCATGTAGCAAGCCACGATTGGGACCAGCGCTTCAACTCAATCCAGCTGACCGCGCTGCATGAGTTTAACGACGTGCTTGCCGCCACGCCCGCGAAGCTTCGGCCCAATTTGCAGGTGCTCGGCGTGCCCGATGCGCTAGTCAGCCCGTTGCCGGTGGGCCTGCGCGTAGTGTTGGGCTGGAACGCCAATGATGTCGATATCGATCTGTGGGTGCGTGATCCACTCGGTGAATGGGCTTACTATGCGCAGCGGCAAACCGAATCGGGCGGGCAAATGAGCGATGATTTTACCCAAGGTTACGGCCCTGAGACCTTCACAATTGCAAAGCCCATCCCCGGAAAATACACGGTTTATGCGCATTACTATGGTAATTCGCAGCAAAAATTGAGCGTACCGATTACGGTCTATTTGGAATTCCAAACACCGTTTGGCAGCGGCAAATCCGCCAACACGGCGGTGGTGCGAAGGCTAGATACCAGCAAACAAGATCAAGAGATTGGTGAGTTTACCGTGCTGGAGTAGCCGCTCGGAAATCAATAGCCCGGAATGCAGCGCAGGATCGCCGCGCTAAATGCGCTAGCGTTGCGGGTTGGCGCGAACTTGGCGGCATTGTCTGAATACAATTGGCGCAGCGCGACATCATCAATCAATTGCCGCAATTTGGCGCAGATGTCTGCAGCGTCATCCGGCGCGGCAGTGGGGCCAAGCTTGTGCAATTCGGTCATGTAGCCAATTTGCCCGCCGCTGCGCCCCAATATTGGCTTGCCCGCCGAAGCTGCTTGTGCAAGCACGGCGCTTTGCCCGTAAAAATCGGGCGAGTAGCACAGCCAAACGCAGTCAGCAGCGGCAAAAAGCCTGGATTCCAGGGCGGGTTCAATAAACTGATCAAAACACAGGAATCGATTCTCAGCGCGCAAGGTTTCGGCGAATGGTGAATTTTGGCATAGCTGGCGTGCTTCTATTTCCATACGCCCGGCGAGTATGAGCATCACTTCGGGCATCTGCGCCGCGCATTGCAAAAGCAAACCGAGGTTTTTCCGCATGCCAACAGCGCCGTAAACCATGAGTGCAAATTTGCCGCTTGGCATAGCCAATGCGGCGCGCGCCGCGTCAGGGCTTTCGGTCAGCGTAACCTCACCTGGATCAGGCACAAAGCGCAGCTTATTAAACACCTTGGGTTGATTTGCGTGAAAACTTAGCAGGCTTTCATCAATGCTCGCCGCAACATACAGCGCTTTTTGATTGACCAATCGACGAAAGAGCCATTGGTTAACGAGCGCAAGCCGACCTGAAGGTCCAAAACCCAGTTTATTGAGATGGAATTTAAGACCAATATGCAACCCCGAGTAGGGAATTTTACCAAACGGCGAACCGAATAATGCAAACCAACGATCAAATCCGTCCATACACATCAACATAATATGGTCAGGCCTATCTGCTTTAGCTATTGCGTTAAAGCCTGCTGCAACCGTTTTATATGCTTCACGCTGGCGCGCAAATAGCGCTAACGTGCTGCTTGATTGAATGGACGGCTCATCCGGCATGAGTACCACCGTCATAGGTTTTAAAAGCGTGCTTTGCACCATCGCCATTGCTGGATGCGCGGCGGCACCTGTGGTTGTCATCAATTCGACGCATATTCCTGCCTGCTGCGCGGCAATTGCGAAATACTGCAAATATGGCAAAAAATGATGCCCATCTGCATTGGGTTCGACTATAAGTAATTTCATATTTTTGTTAATTAGAATTAGCGTTATTTAATGTATCGACCAGAATTTCAATTCCGTTTTCAATTGAAAGCGGCGAATGGCGCGCCGCATCGATCTGCATACTCAACCTAGCTGGTTTGCCGTTAAGCATTGCTGTCATTACTTTTCTCCAGCTATTGAGCTCAAGTGGAATTTCAGAATAGGCGTTTCGTTTGTCTAAAAATGCAATATCAGGCACTCCAATTGACGTTGCTACTGGCAATCCAAAAAACTGCGCCTCTGCCACAACACGGTTTTGCCCTTCAAATAGTGAAGGCACTAATACCGCGTCAATTTGATTTCGGTATATTGCTGCTATATTTACGCTAGCTCGTTGAATTGTAACGTATTTTTCGACACATAACGATTTAGCGAATTCAATTAAATCGCATTCATAGGCTAAATCTCCATCACCGATGAGCAACAAATGCGCGCGTTGGTTTTGTTTTATTAATTGCGCAAAGGCGGAAATTGCCAGCTTTTGGTTTTTTTCGGGTGACATTCGGCCTATGCAGGCAAAAGTAAAATCCTCAGTTATGCGCTGACGCGCGCTATCGCTTTGCTTTGCAAGCACATTGAAATCTATCAGTGCAGGAATAAGCGTGCAGCGTTTTGCCGCCCGGTTCCCGAACATGGCATCTGCCGCGCCCTGTGATACCGCAATTGCCGTAGCAGTGCATGCATTTAGAATAAGTTGATAAATTTTCCTAGTCAGCGCATTGTTAGGCGCACAAAATGACGATGCGTGCGAATGCACGGCTATTTTTCGAATGCCGCTTAATCTAAAGCATAAACTCAGCCAGGTCACTAAGCTTAAATCTTGATTAATATACACAACGATGTTTTTACGCCCCGCAATCTTAGCTTTGCAGGCTTGCAATAAACGCCATTTCCCCAAATAACCTCGGTATAAGTCTTCAACTGCCCATACTTCAGGGTTAAAGGCGGCATGCAGTTTTGCGTTCGCCATTAATTGCGCTACATAAAGCTGCGGGCCAGACAGATTGTGCGGCAGCGTGGCAATTAACAAGTCAGGTTTATCTTGCATGAAAGTTATCCATCGCGCTTTGCTTTAAAAGCGCGGCAAGACTAACGCCGGGTAAGTGCCCAGCCGCTAATTGGCGCAAGCGTTGATAATCTTCCGGTGTGTCAACTGCGAAGCGCTGCGCCATAAGCTCGGCGGGCGATTGAGTTACTGCAAACGGTTGGCATTTAAATGCGGCTGGATGATCATAAAAATAGCTGCTTAGGTGTTCGCGGTGCTTGCTCAGCGCGCTTGACTCGGCGATTTGTTTGAGCGCATTAAGTCGAATAATTTCGGTCGTCAATCCAGCTGACGCAGCGCCCGCCAAATTATTGCTGATGAGATCAAGCATGGGTTGATGGTTGGCAAGTGCTAATCCCGTGCGAATTTCATCAATGTTGAAAAATGGCCGATCTGCGCACAGCCTAGCGAAGTGAGTCCAGGAAAAATGCTCGCAGGCATGAATCGCGCGCGCCAGCACATCATCAAGCGCGCCCCGGTAAACCTCAAAGCCCGCGCGCTGCACAACGTTTGCCAATTCATCGTCGCTGGGTTCGGTAGAGCAAGCGAGCGCTATCGGTGCATGAGTGGACATAGCGCGTTTGAGAATCCAAAGCACCAGCGGCATGCCGGCAAAATCAAGCAGCACTTTGCCGGGCAGGCGCACTGAACTGCTGCGCGCGAAAACCAAAATTCCCATGTTGTTTACGGTTTTCACAACTATCGGCCGCCGAATTTATTCATATTTTTGCAGCAGATAAAGCGCATTGCCAGAGCGCGCAATTGGCTCAAACCCGGTGCTTACTCGGCAATTGAGCCGCGCGCCTGCTTCGTTTACTGCGCTATGGCTCCAGGCGCTCAGGTGCTGGATTGCGCACGGCAGTTCAGCTGAATCGACGATTAGTGCGACGGCCCTGCTGGCTTTTAGGGCTGATCGCAGCAATGGCATTGGCTCTTGCACGTGATCTAGGTATTGATACAGCCCAATCACATCAAAACAATCATTCGGCAATTCTGCAAAATCCACACTTTGAACATCGCTGCGTTGCTGCAGCGCCGCCATGCAGGTTTGACCATTTTGCATGCAGCTTTTGCCCCAATAATTTGCCTCAGTTCGGGTAATCATGCTGCGCCTGGCGCTGTTTGCAACGGGTGCGCTGAGAAAACCCCACAGCGGGCAGCCTAGCTCGGCGTAGCGGGCAATCGGCCCAATTTGCGATTCAAACCAGTGCCATAGTTCTGGTGCTGAAAATCCGGCGAAGCGCTTAAAAGGAAAAGGCGCGGTGAAGTGATTTTTAAGATTCGGCAATTGCGCCTGCAGCGCCGAGATATTTTTTGCGGCAATCAAGCTGACCAACTCGCGCTTTTGCGCCGCTGCGGATTCGGGCATGGAATCAACCAATGCGCTGAGCGCGCGCTGATAGCGCGCAGTATTAAGCGCATCACTGTTTCGGACAGCTAACTCAAACAAACCCAGCTCGTGGCTGAAATTGGTAAAAGAGAACCGCTCGGAGATCACGTCCCAGCCGCGTGGATGTGCGGCCACTGCGCCTTGAAACAGCCGCTGCAATAGCTCAGGCTGAAACCAGCGCTGCTTATAAATCAAGCTGCACTGCGCGCATTCCACATTTGAAAATTGCGCTAATAATTCGGCTTCAGAGGTATCCGTCAGCAGTGCAAGCTGCTCGGAGTACAAGTTCGCTTGCGCTGCTGCTGCAGGCTTGTGCGCCGGGCTTGAACACAGCGGGCAGCGCATGATGCTCAAGCTAATGTCAGCTAGCACGGAAACTGCTGTATTGGCCAGTAAATGGGCCAGTGAATGGGCCAGTAAATTGATCGTTTGATCGTAGCGCGGCGTTTTCGGCGAGCAGCGCGTCAAAAAGGCTGGCGAATTCCGGGCAATCGAGCGCGTTTGCCTCGGCTAAGAAATCATCGCGCTCTGCCTGCATGCGTGCCAATCGCCAAGCCGCACTGCCGCGCTGCTCGGCGCTATCGCCAGCTTGTCCATGCAGCGCCAAACCTGCATCCAGCGCGTCTTCAAGGGCGTCAGCCAAAAGAATTAAGCGGACGGATTTTGATTCTTGTTCGGTCAACAAATCTGGCTCCGGCAACGCTTGCCCTGCATGCGCTCTAGCATCAAAGCTAGCGATGTAGCAGCCGTATACCAAACGTTCGCTGGCATCGCCAAATTGACGCGCGTAGCTGAATCTTGTATCGGCAAACGATTCGCTATCGGTGTCAGATACGCGGGCTTGATAGCTTGCGTGCAGCAGCGCGGCGACCAGCACATCGGCTTTACAATTTACCAGCGCGCATAGGCTAGCAACGCCAACTAGGTGGCAGCTAAACGGCTTGCCGGAGCCGCGAAAGAGCGGAAAACAAAGTGCAGCGGCAAACTGATAGGCCGCATGCACTTGCGCTAGCGCTGCTTGCGATTGGCCTGCCTTGCGCAGCTGCGCATAAAGCTGCAAGTTGGTTTGCGCAATCATGGCTCGCCCTGAATTTGCGCATTGTCCAGCTCAAGCGCCGCAAATGCCGGCGTATCGTGCGCCACGCGCCGGCCGATCACTTGTTCAAACGCGCGCGCATCAATACCGTGATTCGGGCGCAGCACGCACAAGTGCTCAGCTTGCAAAATTTCCCCCGCCTTTAAATCGACCTTGCAATACACCGCGCGGCGAAAGCTTTGTACGTGGCCGCTGCTGATTTCGGCCGCAAGCGGGATTTTCTCCGCGCTGCCGATTAACGAGCGCATTTGGTTTAAGCGCTCGCACAGCTCGCGCACTTCAACGGCCGTCAGTGATATTGCGTGATCTCTAAAGGTTTTGCCGGATCGATCATCGGTAAAATGAAATTCCAGCACCTGCGCACCGCGCGCAGCGGCTATGAGTAGCGCAAAGTCGCCAATCGTGTGGTCGGAATAGCCAATCGTCAGATCTGTAGCAGCACGCAGCGTGTCCATCACAGCCAAATTGACGTCAGCATCGGCGTTTGGATACATCGAGGTACACTGTAAAATCGCCAGCTGGTTCGGGTCTTGATAGCGCACATTGACGGATTGCAGGTAGGCCACAGCGGCTTGCACATCATTCAAGCTGGCTAGCCCGGTCGATAGCACAATCGGTTTGCCGCGCTGGGCAAACGCTTTCAGTAGCGGGTAGGCGGTTAAATCGCCTGAGCCGATTTTGTAAAACGGCAAGTACGGATCGATCCATTCCAGCATCGACAAATCCCAAACCGAGGCCAAATATTGCTTACCTGCTGCCTGGCAGCGCTTGGCTAATGCAATGTGTTGATCCTGGCTCAGCTCAAAACGCTGGAAATGTGCATAGCGATCTGGCGCCTCAACCTTGCTGACTAAGGATTCGCCGCGATAAAGCTGGAATTTGATGACATCAGCACCGGATGCAATCGCCAAATCAGTCAGGCGTTCTGCGTAGGCAAAATCGCCCTCATGGTTGCCGCCGATTTCAGCAATCAGCAGCGGGCCGAATACACCTTGCCAGGTTGATGAAATTTGGGCGAGAGAATGAGGTGCTGCTGCGATCATGCGAAATGGGTGGCCCGACTAATAAGTGCGATAGTTTAGTCATTGAACCACTAGTAACGCTACCTCGTCATTCCCACGCAGGCGGGAACCCAGGCTCGCAAAACTACTAGCGCACTCATCAGGTTAAAAATGCGCAGTTCGCAGTGCTTGGAATGCGGGTGAGAACGCTGACACCTGTACTGGGTTCCCGCCTGCGCGGGAATGACGAGGTGAGGCTGAGTTGCCAGCAATTTAGAATGACGAGGTCGGGCTGAGATGCCAATAAAATCGAATGACGAAGTTGGGCCGAACTGCACGAAAAGTCGACTGCGCGTTGGGTTTCAACGAACAATTTCAGCGCTCAAAATCAACTCCAATAGCCGCAAATCCTCAGGTTTTTTCGCTATCAAACTCTCGGTTTTAGTCATGATGACATGGCCGATACGGGCAGTTTGGTTCGGGTTGCCCATATTTTCCCGCCAGTGCGCGTGAATCGAGCCATTGCAGGCGTACAGCGCTTCGCGCTCTAGTCGCAAACCCTGCAACATGCCTGGATTGACAGCTTGCATGCCCTGCTGGGCGTGCCGGTAGTACAGGCCTAAATCTTCCCAGGTGCTCAACACTTCATCGACTTGATACAGCAATAAGGTGTTGATCGCTTCTTGAATATGTTCGAGCCGACGCAGCGGCGTGTTGATGCTGAGCAGCACGACTATATCGGGGTAAATTGCAAGCTCAGCTTCTAAGTGCTGCACCGCAGCTTGCAGCACTTGCGCTAGATGCACTTGGGTATCCGACAAGTAGGCCGGGCGCGCGTGCAGTAAAACATCACCGCGGTTTTTGCAGTGCGCGAGCACCGCTGCATCATCGGTGCTGACCAGCGTGCAAGCAAAGTCAGCGTGCCCGACTAGGCTATCGAGCGTGTAATCCAGCAGCGCTTTGCCCGCCAGATTTGCCAACGCCGGATTTGCCAGTGCATGAGTGCTGCCGATCGCGCCACTTTTGACTGGCACAATAATGGCGATACGCGGATTCACCGCGCCACGCCTTTGCTCGGCTAAATGCGCTTTTATTGCGCGGCGTGATGCCAGCAGCGCGCCTGAATCTACCGACATGGATTGCCCGTGTTGACGATAGAAAAATAGCGGCGTTGCCACGTTACCAATGCCAAACTGGTGCAGCGCTTTCAGCCACAGCTCGTGCCCGTCCTGCGCTTTAAAACGCGTGTCATAGCCACCCACGGCTTTTAAAACACGCTTCCGAATCAACGTACAAGCGCCGTGTGCGGGTAAATCCTGGGTTTTATCCTCAGAGCCGGCACGCTTTCGATATTCCACGCCCAGTGCTTTGCCAGCTTCATCCACGTAAGTCCAATTCGGGTAAACCAAGCCGACATCTGGGTGCGTGTCCAAATAGTGGCTTAATACCAGCAGCGCGTTCTCATCAAGAAAATCGTCAGCATCCAAACGCATAAAATAATCGCCGCGTGCCATTTCCAGCGCGGTATTCGCGCAAGTGCGAAGGCCCATAGGGGTTGCATTGGAAACGATTCGGACTTTTTCCGGCGCGCGCGCGGCAAAATGCCGCGCGATCTTCAACGTTGCGTCTATGCTGCCATCGGAGATGACGATCAGCTCCCAGCTGCTGAGGCTTTGGTTAAAAACGCTGGTTAAACTCTGCGCTAAAAAGTGTCCGTAAGCGTGTGAGGGTACGTAGACGGTGATGAGCGGACGGGCGCTTGACTCAGGCGTATTTAATAATTTATTCATTTGACTTGTTTTGATTTTCGTCCATCAATGCCGCCAGATGCCAGTATTAAAACGCTAGTTAGGCTCATTTAAATTGCCGTGATCTGACACCTGTTCTGGATCCCCGCCTTCGCGGGGATGACGAGGATGTGACAGCTAAGTCGAGAAGGGGCGCTAGCAACACTCAACTATTTATATATTGCGCCAACTGCTCATTTTCGCGTTTGAGGTGCTCAATCACTACTTTGAGCATGTCGCCAATTGAAAGCATGCCGACGACTTTGCCGCTATCTACAACTGGCATGTGGCGGATGCGTTTGTCGGTCATGATATTCATACACTCGTTGGCGCGCTGGGTGAGCGTAGCGGTAATGACTGGCGATGACATAATTTCCTTGACGAAAGTGTCTTTCGAATTTTTGCCTTGCAAGACTATTTTGCGAGCGTAGTCACGCTCGCTGACGATGCCGACGAGCGTGTCGCCTTCCAAAACCACCAGTGCGCCGACGCCGCGCTCGGCCATTTGCTTGATCGCATCTAATACGGTGTCGCCTGGGCGCACGAAGTAGGTCACGCTGTTTCGATTGCCCAGCATTTGTTGTACCGATTGCATGACCTTCTCCCTAACCCGTCCGAGTTTCGATATTACCGAAACTTATCCTTACATGGGCGCCGCTCTTGCAAGATTTCTTAGGCTTTGCACAAAGCGGGCGCGCTGATAGTTATCGCCATTTTCAACCGTCGCATTCATTTGATCGACCAGTCGATTTAGCGCATCGGCTTTGGCTTTATCAATTGCACCACCGGCTTCAAAGCCGCTGACTACCGATTGCGCAGCCAGCGCGGCCTGTTCAGCGCCGGAGAAATCGCCGAAATCACCGGCATCGGCGTCGCGCACTAGGCTGGCTAAAACGCGCCCGAGTGATTTCGCTTCAAACGGGTAGCTCGACACTTTCGGCAAGCTGGCTTCAATCGACGCTTTCAAGGCGTTCGCGGCTTGAAAAGTGGCTTCTTTACTGAGCGTGGTGGCCCGGTGCAGCGCTTTAGTTTGCTCACGAATGCGATTGCCGCTGGCCGGTTCAACCAGATTCAACACGTGTCGATAGAGCAGTAAATTGGCATCATTCAAACGCACCACGCCAGGGCCAAGACCGGTGCTGGGGCGTGATGCCCACGTATTGCCCGACATTTTCTTATGGCAAGCGTGGCAGTCAAACAATACGAGTTCTGGAAATATGCCGGTGAAGGCAATTTTGCTATCCGTGAGCTGCTCAAGCAGATTCTTGGCTGCAACGCCTTGTCCAAGCGCCCAATCGCGTGCGCCATTAAACTCGCCTTTGCGGGCAATGTAGTCTTCATCAATTTCGTAATGCGGATTAATCCAGGTGAAGGTATCCAGCTCAAACTGCAAACGCGGGTGGCCCGCGCCCATGATTTTGTGGGTAATCATGCGATCGGCGGTGCCCATATGGCAGCTCAGGCACATTTTCGCGCGCGCAACCGGCTCATCCGTTGGGTACATGCCGGCTTTGATGTTGTCGGCGTGCGTCGCGCCTTTAGCAGCGTGTGATGCGATCCAGTTTTCCGAGCCGCCGTGGCATGCTTCGCAGCCAACGCCATCGGCCATCAAGAATTTATCGCCCTGTTTGGCCGCTGGTACGTTATCGGCGTGGCAATCCAAGCAAATGCTGGCTTTGGTGGCATCACCCAAGCCCATTTTGCGGGCAATCGCTTGGCTTTCTGGCTGCTTTAAAATATCGTAAGCGCGCGCGTGTTTATCGCTTTCTTGCCAGACTGAGAACTCGTTTTGCATCACGTTCGAGCCAGGGAACACCGTAGTCGAACCGTGGCAGGTGCTGCTGGCGCAGGTGGCGGTGCCTAAATGCTGATGCTCGGCAATCGCTTTGACGGTTCCGCCAACCGGTCCTGCAGCGAGCGCTTGGCTTAGCCATAGCGATCCAACTAGCGCGGTACTGAGCATTTGCACTGCTTTGGAAAATCGGCCGAACTTGTTTGTCTGACTCATATCAGTTTCCCGTTTTTAAGTTTCATCACGCCATCACGTTCGCAACTGTTACGCGATTGTGCCAAAGTTAAGGCAAATGTGCAGTTTTAGTTAAGGGATAAATGCCTATTTTTTCGATGTGGTGCCGATATTTGACCCCAAAATCGTGGGTTCGCGGCTTTTTTGCGCTAATTGCCAGTGTGGCTTTGCACGCGCACGCTGGCGAGCCGCAGATCAGCAGTATTCGCTATCTCAGCGGTGAGCTGCGAATCAACGGCCGATTTTGCGCGGCGAATCAGGCGCAGTTTCCCGGCGCAAGACCGCTGATTTTATTCAACCATGGCGGCGTTTCCGGCGTTGGCCTTAATAACGAGCGCCGGATGCTTGAGCTTTGTCGGCTGGGCTACACGTTGGCAGGGTCCAGCTATCGCGGTGAAGACGGCTCCGACGGCCAGATTGAAGTGGCACTCGGTGAAGTCGATGACGTTTTGGCGCTGCTTGCGCATTTAAAACGAGAGCCGATGCTTGACTTGAATCGCGTGGCTTTGCTCGGCTTTAGCCACGGCGCGCTGATTAGTTTGCAAGCGGCCAAGCGTCAGCCGAACTCATTTAAGGCGGTCGTGTTCGCCTATGGCGTGGCCGATATCGATATATGGTATCGCTACTTGCAAAAAACCAATCAACTCGGCAAAGACGAATTGACACAGCGCATTTATGGGCGCGGCCCTGTGTTGAGCCCGGAGAATTTCAAAAGCAGGCAAGGTATGCTGGGCCTCGATCATATCGCTTCAAATTTGCCAATTTTGATCGTCCAGGGCCAGCGCGATGTGATTGTGCCGGCATCGCAAGCCGAGTTGTTATTGAATCGATTGATCCTACTCGGTAAGCGCGTCAGTGTGCACCGATCCGCCAATGGTCGGCACGGCTATTTGATCCGACGCGAGGCGCTCGCCGGTAATGAAAAACGCGAAAGTGATGTGGCTTGGCGGGTGATCGAGGGTTTTTTGGAAGACGAGCTGAAGCCTCTCCAGTAGCGAGACTCTTGAATATCGATGCGGCGTTAACGGTGGCTCATCGCTTGTTTCATTCGAAAAGCCAGTCGAATATGCTTAAAGGTTGTTTCTAGAACACACTTTGACTGGATTTATGACCGTAGGCTGGATTTTATGACCGTAATGCAGGCCGCGAAGTGCGGTCCAGATTGGCTTCAAAACCAGATGCTGTGGAACCGGGTTGTTATCTGCGGTTCCGCCTCTGGCGTTCAACAAGAATGCGCTGACGCACTCAGACACCTGCCGGGCTGTAAAGTGGTCGCGGTCAATGACGCCGCATCGGTGCTCCGCGCTGATTTTTTGATGACACAACACCCCGAACGAGCAGCCGTGTTTCGGCAGCGAAGTCTTAACCCAAACGTTGAGGTACATAGCGGTAAAACGCTCGCGCGGATTGCGGATTGTGATGTTGATGTGTACTGGCCTGATGCGCTGCGGTGCGCTTCCAGCATCGGTAGCGCGCTTTGGTTAGCGATCACCTGTGGCGCACGCGAAATCATAATTTGCGGTGCGCCTATGGATGGCACGGGTGGATACGAAGCGGGTATTGATGTGCATCAAGACGAAAAGCGAATCGGCCAGGAATCTTGCGAAACAGACTATGTGAGAGGCTATCAAAGCGCGCTGATGGCGTATGCTTCAAAATTGGATACGTCAATTCGCATCAGCGGAGTACGAGGATTCACTAAACGTATTTTTGGGCCACCCAATTGGCTTAAACATGATTGATCGAAGAGTTTTATTTTGGGCGTACTATCTCCCAAGTGAATTAATCAGCGGATTGAGACAGCAAGGTTTTAATGTGGTTTGCCAGTTGCAAGGCAAATCCCCTGATGTGCCTAGTCATAGTACTGAAGAAATATTTACCGGCCAAGATATCCCGCCAGCCAGTAGCGCGTTTTTTGCAGTTCCTGACGAATTGCTGTGGGAATACAGCCAGTGTATTGGCAGAGTCATGCCACTTAACAAGTTGGCAACAATCGATACACTGAGCATTGGCCCAATAATTGGCGATGTCGTCCACGATTGGGCGCAACTCCACTATGCGCGGGTTCAAGGTTTGCTTGATTTCTATATGCCTGATGAAATTTGGCTGATCGACATTCCGCACTTGGGTATTGATAACCTTCTTGCGTATGAGGCTATTCGCAGAGGGCTTAAAGTTTTGATATTTAGACAGACTTCACTGCCTGAAAAATTCCAAGCGTTTTCGCGGCAGTCAGGGACTTGGCAGACTGTTCGTGCGGCGGATTTCAGTACGGTAGATCGATTGATTGAACGCCCCGTTGTACCGATCCGTGATTTACAACCTGCAATTCGTGCAACATTTCTTAGTCGAATTCAGTTTGTCATTTTCGGTTTTTTTAGTTTAGGTAAATTAGGATTTCTTCAGCGACTATACCTGGCAGCTACCCGAAGAAATTGGGATTGGCTCCGCTTAGCCATAGAGTTGGGTGATTCAAACTTTACTGCAGCGGCTTTTTATCGCTATTTGCGGGTAAAACGCTATCGTTCGTTGCAAGCAAATTTCAAAATGGCAACGCCTGAACATCTTAAGCGTTTCGCGTTTTTTGCGCTTCACTATGAGCCAGAGGCGAATGTTCGCATGTTTAGCGACAGTTTCGCGAATCAAGTGAACGCAATAGCGGCGCTCGCCGCTTGGCTGCCGCCGAACTACCCGCTTATAGTCAAAGAAAATCCCTTGCAACGACACTACGCGCGCGACACTGCGTTTTATAAGCGATTGGAACTATTGCCAAACGTGTTTTTTGTGACGATTGCCACGCCATCGGATCAGCTGATTTCAAAAGCAACCTTAGTTGCAACAATTGCAGGAACGGTTGGATTTGAAGCCCTGCTTGTTGAAAAACCAGTTATCTGTTTTGGTCGTCCTTGGTATCTTGATCTTCCGGGCGCGCATTTTTTCTCGGAATCATTACAGTTCGAGCAGGTTATTCAAACCTCAACAAGGAGCGAACTAGAGAAAGTACTGGCGATCGTTAGTCGGCAATATGGTGATGGGGTAGTATTCCCGCGTTTTACGCCATTGGGATTAAGTGAGTCTCAACGGAAAAATTTGTTTGAAAAAACCGCAGATAGCATGGCACGATTGTCAGTTTTCTGTGACAACATAAAATAGTAATGTCCCACAGAGTTCGGAATGTGACGGGAAAATAGAACCTGATTAGCGCTAATCTTCAGCAGCCGTCATTCCCGCGCAGGCGGGAATCCAGGTTCCTTAATCGTTCGATTGACGTTGACACCTGCTCTGGATCCCCGCCTTCGCGGGGATGACGTGTTGCAAAGGTTGCTAGAATAATTGCAGCCTTCTGAGGATTAGCGATAATCAGGAAATAGAATTGGAAATTTGCGAGTTTTATTTAATTAAGGAAATACAATGAGCTGGGAAAAAATATACGCTCAAGGTCTACAGCACAATCATTGGCCGTTTACTGAGATTGTGTCTTTTGTTTTGCGTACGTGCAAAGAAAAGGATCGTTCGCAAACGGTAGTGTTAGAGCTAGGATCGGGAACCGGTAATAATCTTCGGTTTCTTGCTGAAGAGGGATTTACCGCGTTCGGCATCGAATATTCTAAAATCGCCGTTAGTTATGCGAGGTCGAGGCTCAAAAAACTTAACTTGGATGCCCAGGTTATTCAAGGTGATTTTCGCTATCTGCCATTTTTAAATGGCTCAGTTGATATTGTGCTTGATAGAGGAGCGCTGCTACACGCTGATTTTGCCGGGCTTGCTCAAATCGCCAGTGAAGTTAAGCGAATTCTTAAGCCAGACGGATATTTTTATTCTGTCGGCATGAAAGGCGACTTACATCCGCTAGCACCGAAGCTTAGTATCGATGAGCCGCTTTATCTTCAACGCAGTGAAAGACATTTTACTTTTTTGCGCCTAGCTGAACTTGAAAACGTTCTCGAAGGCTTTTCCAGCCGCTCAATTGTTGAGCGAACGCGAGTAAAAAGCGGCGTTGTGCTTGATCATGAGTTTGAATTTGAAGTTCGTAATTAAAGTCAGCTAATTGAGCGAAACCTCTAAAAACTCCATTTTCTAAGTCAAGCTAGGCACAAAAGACAAATATTGGGGCGGTATATGGTTGATATATAAGGAAATATTTTTCTTTCGCTTTGAGCTTCACGACGAAAATGGGTTTTTAGAGGTTCCGTGAGCTTCCAATCACCGATAGACACTTCCACCACCGACCGTTTTCCAGCGCGGATCAGACCCAGCGCTGACCTCATTAGTTAGCTTATCCCACAGCACAATTTGCATATTGCCCCAGGTGCGTTCGTTGGGCGACACAGTAAAACCGCGCGCGCCTAATGCTTTGATTTCTTCAGGCGTTAGCGCGCCGGGTTCAGCAGAAATGGCGTCAGGTAAATACTGGTGATGAAAGCGCGGCGCGCTAGCGGCATCCATTGCGCTTGCGCCGTCCATGAGCTGCATCAGGCTGATCAAAACCATGGTGATGATGCGGCTGCCGCCGGGGGATCCGAGCACGGCGATGCGATCTTTGCTCAATAAAAAGGTCGGCGTCATGGACGATAGCGGGCGTTTGCCGGGCTCAATCGCATTGGCATCATCACCGACTAAGCCAAATGCATTTGGCACGCCGGGTTTGACGGAAAAATCGTCCATTTCGTTGTTCAACAAAAAACCAGTGCCGGGCGCCACAAAGCCGTTGCCAAACGGCAGGTTTACCGTTTGGGTCCAGGCCACCAGATTGCCGTCTTTGTCGATAATCGAAAAGTGCGTGGTGTCAGTGCCGCCGGCTTTCATCGAAATGCCGGGCAGTAAATCACTCGGCGTGGCCTTGTCAGGATTGATCGACGCGCGCAGGCCGGCGGCATACATTGGACTCATCAGCAGATCGATCGGCACATCGGCGAAATCAGGATCGCCTAAATAAATCGCGCGATCCCGATAGGCTCGGCGCATTACTTCGACGATCAAATGGATGCGCGCAACCTTGGATTGTTTTGCTAGATCAAAGCCTTGCAGCATCTGCAACATTTGCGCGAGCGCCACCCCGCCCGACGATGGTGGTGGTGCGGTGATAATTTTGGCGCCGCCGAATTCAAACACCAACGGTGCGCGCTCAACGATCTGATAGTCACTCAAGTCTTTGAGCTGCCATTTGCCGCCGGCTGCATTGACGCCGCTGACCAGCAACTGCGCGAAATCGCCTGTGTAAAAGCCCGAGTGCCCCTTTTTTGCCAGCAATTCAAGCGTTCGAGCTAAGTCAGGCTGCTTGACTTTAGTGCCCTTGCTGATCGCTGTTTTGTTGCGCAAAAATTGCGCGGCGGATGCGTCAAATTGCTTTAATACGTCAACCCGAAAACCCTGCATGGCCGCGTTTTTATCGCCCCAAGCGAAACCTTGTTTGGCCAACTTAATCGCAGGGATGAGCGATTTTGCAAGTGGCAATCTACCGTAATTTTTGGCGACGTGTACCAGCCCTGCCGCCAGCCCTGGAATCGCCGCAGCGCTGGGACCGTTCACGGAAAGCTCCCGGTTCGGCTCGCCTGCGGCGCTCAAATACATATCGCGAGTGGCCGAAAGCGGCGCGCGCTCTCTGGCGTCTACGAAAACTTGTTTGCCTGTTGCCGCAACATGCAGCAGCGCAAATGCACCGCCGCCCAAGCCGGAGCTTTCCGGCTCCACCACGCTAAGCGCACTGGAGACCGCAATGGCCGCATCAAAGGCATTGCCACCTGCTTTTAGCACTTCAATACCCGCCGCAGTGGCCAGCTTATTGGCGCTGGCAATCGCCGCTTCAGGTGGTTTTTCAGCCGCAAAGCCTTGGCTGAAGCATAGAATTAGGCCGCTAATGGCGGTCAGGGTAAATCGAATCATCGTGAATCTCATACTCGGTCGTGGATCATTTATTGCAGCGCTGCTAGCTGCGTAAGCTGCTGGTATTTAAGGGTTAAATCGGCTTTCGATTCATCCAACGTGGCATCGATAAAAATACACTCAACCGGGCAAACTTCAACGCACTGCGGTTCGTCAAAATGGCCGACACACTCGGTGCAGCGTGCTGGGGTGATGTGATAAAGCTTATGCCCTGGATAGATTGCCTGATTTGGGCAAACCGGTTCGCAAACGTCGCAATTAATGCACTGATCGGTAATCAATAAAGCCATAGCGAGTCAATCGGAATCTAATTCGGGCAGGGCTGGCAGTTTACCCAATATCGTGGTGTGTAGGCCGTTAATCTTGGCTCGCAAAGAAACCTACCTCCCTCAGCATAGCCGCCAGCTTGATCAGCGGCAGGCCAATCAGCGCGGTTGGGTCGATACTGTCGATGCGATCTAGCAGCGTGATGCCCAAGCCTTCAGAATTAAAACTTCCAGCGCAATCCAGCGCGGGCTCGCACCTTAGGTAGGTGTCGATTTCAACCAAGTTGAGTCGGCGAAACTTGACTGAGGTGGTGTCCAAATAGGGTTTTATATCGGGTACCTGGTCGTTTTCTGAGGCGCAGCGGCTTAAGCAGATCGCGCTGTAAAACGCCACTGTGGAGCCCGAAAAAGCCAAAAGCTGCGCGCGCGCTGCCGCCAAACTGCCCGGTTTGCCGATGATTTGACCCGCATGATCGGCTACTTGATCGCCGCCGAGCACCCAAGTGCTCGGAAAGCGGCGCGCTACCGCTACCGATTTTTCCCGTGCCAATCGTTTGGCGAGCGCGCGCGGTGTTTCACTGGCGCGCGGCGTTTCATCAACTTCCGGCTTTTCACAGCGAAACTCGATCTTTAAACGCTCCAACAGCTGGCGCCGATAAAGTGAAGTCGATGCCAATATCAGTTTTGGGCTAGCAAGCACGTGCTAGGCGATTTTGACCGGCGGTTTGCGAAAGCTGGCCCAGGCCAGCAGGACGGCCATGCCGACGAACCACAGCAAAACCCAGCGCGGCATAGATTGGCCTAAAAACGTCCAGTCAATCGTGCCGCAATCTTGATCGCGAATAAAAATGGTGCGCAGCACTTTGAGCCAGTCAAAATTGTTCAATACGTATTCCAAACCGGGTGAACAGCCCTCAAGCTCTGCCAATGGCAAGCCTTGCAGATACACGTGACGGCCCGCGATATATGCGCCGATCAGCGAAAACCCGATCGCCATCGTGCCGTAAATTTTGACGCCATTTCGACCTGGGTTGTGCAGCGCAGCGACCAGCGCAGTAACGCCCAGGCAAATCATAAAAAATCGTTGCACCATACATAGCATGCAAGGCTCGTACTTGAGCACGTATTGCGCGTAATAGGCGTAGCCCATCAAGCAGGCGCAGGCTAGGAAGGTTATAAAAAATACTAATCGGGCGGTAATTGTAGGCATAAAATTAGTCCTGAGCGGGTGTCGTTGCGCTTAAGCAAGCCGATATCAATGTTGGACGCATAGCTTAAGCGCATTGCAACGGCGGTTTGCGAAAACTTGCCCAGGCTAGCAGAACGGTCATGCCGACAAACCAAAGTAAAACCCAGCGCGGCATGGATTGGCCTAAAAACGTCCAGTCGATCTTGCCGCAGTCTTGATCGCGAATAAAAATGGTGCGCAGTACTTTGAGCCAGTCAGAATTGTTCAATAGATATTCCAATCCGGGCCCACAGTCAATTTCGCCCAATGGCAAGCCTTGCAGATACACATGGCGGCCCGCGATATATGCGCCGAGCAGTGAGAACCCGATCGCGATCGTGCCGTAAATTTTGACGCCATTTCGGCCTGGGTTGTGCAGCGCAGCGACCAGCGCAGTAACGCCTAGGCAAATCATAAAAAATCGCTGCACCATACAGAGCATGCAGGGCTCGTACTTGAGCACGTATTGCGCGTAATAGGCGTAGCCCATCAAGCTGGCGCAGGCTAGGAAGGTTATAAAAAATACTAATCGAGCGGTAATCAAGGGCATGAGTCATCCTGGGCCGTGGCAAACATTGCGCATAAGCGCGGCGCGTCGACTCTGATTCTCGCACGAAGTTCGAGAATCGTTGAATCGGCAGAGCGTTTTTTGCCCTTGCTGACTATTCCGTCTGCATGGCTCGCCCCTTCGTCGAGCTCAGGGCTCACCACTAATGGAGACAAACTCACCACGAACGGCTCAGATGCTCGTTCGCCCTTAGCCCGCCCGAATTAAACCCTGCATTGTCTTTTTTGAGCCCGATTAACATCAGTCCAAGCAGCCAAAGTGCTTTTCGCTTAACCTTCGCGCTGAAATCTTTGGATTCTTGGACTCCCTAAATGCCTATGACCATGCTTACGCCATATATTGCCCGTTCCGCTAGCCTACTTCATGGCGGTATTTTGGCCTTCGCGGTTTTACTGTTCAGCGCCTGTGCTGAGGACAAAAACCCGCCGCCAACTGCGATTGCTGCCAAATCCGCCGAGCAAATGCAAAATGCAGACTTTCGAATTGTGTCGGCTAAAAGCGACGCATTCGAAGGTGAATCGGCGCTGCAAATTGATGCCAGTGAAGCGTTTGCCAGTGAGCAAGATTTTAACGCCGCGATCAGCGTGCTGGATGGCAAAAACCTAAGCGTTGATGGTAGTTGGCAACTCAGCTACCGCGATGCGAATCGGCTTTACTTTAAAGGCATCACCGCCGGCACGGACTACAAAGTGACCGTTAATGCTGGATTAGTATCAGCGAGCGGCAAAGAGATCAAACAGCGCTTTGAGCAAAACATCAGCAGCGTGCAGCAACCGCCAACGATGGGCTTTGCCGGACAAGGCAGCTTGCTACCCTCTAAAGCCAGCCAAGGCCTTCCGATTCGCACTGTGAACGTGGATGCGGTGCAGGTCGATTTCATGCGGGTTCGGCCGGAATCGGTGCCGCGCGTATTGAGCGGATATGCCTTTCGTGGGCGCACCAGCGGCTGGAGCTTGAATGATATTACCGACTATGCCGAGGCTGTATACGGCAATCAATTTAGTATTGATGACGATCGCCCAAACACCCAAATCGTAAGCTATCTACCGATTCAAGGCATTAAAGAGCTGCAAGCGCCTGGGCTTTATTTTGCCATTATGAAAAAGCCGGGTGATTTTAGTAATGAGTTTGAAGTCACGCACTATATGGTCAGTGATTTAGCGCTACACGTGCGCCGCTATGGCGCGCAAACGCTGGTGCTGTCGCGCTCACTTTCGACGGGCTTAGCGTTACCAAACACAAAGCTAACGCTGCTGAGCAAATTTGGCGAGCCACTAGCGCAAGGTGAAACCGATGCCAACGGGCAAGCGTTGCTTAGCGCCGCACCGGACAACTCCATGGTGCTGCTCGGGGAATCAGATAAAGAGCTGACCGCCCTGCCCTTTTCCCAACCCGCGCTAGATTTGAGTGAATACCCTATCAATGGCCAAACGGCCGACGCCAACACGATTTTTATTTGGAGTGGGCGCGATTTATATCGCCCAGGTGAGTTAGTACGGCTTTCCGGCCTGCTGCGCGATTTCGATGGTAAGCCGGTGCCTGATCGGCCGATTTATGCGTCGCTAAAACAGCCCGATGGCAAAACCTATGCCTCGCTAACGCTCAATCCAGGCAAGCTGGGCTATGTGGAATGGCAGCGCACATTGCCAGCGGACGTTCCGACCGGGCGCTGGGCTGCTGAATTTTCTACCGACCCTGAAGGCAAAGGCCGCGCGCATCGGTTCGAGTTTAAGATTGAGGAATTTTTACCCGAACGTCTGAAGTTAGATTTGACCAGCCCACAAACGCGGCTGTTGGCGGGTGAGACATTGACGCTAGATGTCGCCGGCGCGTACTTATACGGCGCACCTGCAAACGGCAATCGCTTTAGCGCGAAATACAATTTGAGCGCCGCAAGCGAGGCCATTCCCAGCATGCCGGGCTATCGCTTTGGCGACCTTGTCAATTTGCCCAAACCTGAGCTCGTCGAGATTGCCGATCAAACGCTGGACGCCGAGGGCAAACTGCAAACCACGATTGCCGTCGATAAAACACTGGTGACCGGCCCGATTGCTATCAATATCGCTGGCAGTGTTTTCGAAACCGGCGGGCGAGCGACTACGCGCGGCTTCAAGCGCGTAATTTGGCCGGCTGAACAAGTATTGGGCGTGCGGCCACTGTTTGCTGATGATGATGCAGGTTCGAATTCCTTAGCGGCCTTTGAAATTCAACGTGCTGATTTAGACGGTAAATCGCTCACCGGCAGCGTGTCAGTCAAGCTGATTCGTGAGCGCCGCGATTATCGCTGGTCGTACAATTCGGGTTCGGGCTGGGTGGCGGATTTTACTTCCAGCTTTAGCGAAACCCCGGTGCAAACCGTTGCACTGGATGGCAAAACCGCGAAGAAGATCGAATTTCCGGTGGAATGGGGCGACTATCGAATTGAGTTGACCGATAGCGCGACTGGCCTGGTCACGCGCTATCCATTTCATGCGGGTTGGAGCTGGGGCAGCGATAACCTTGGCCCAGATGCTCGGCCAGACAAAGTCAAGCTGGCGATGGATAAATCGGCTTATAAAGTTGGCGATACCGTTGAGTTAACCATCACGCCACCCAATTCGGGCGAAGGATTGTTGTTGATCGAATCCGATCATTTGCTGGAAAGTCGCCCGTTTACCGTCAAAGACAGCGTCACGCTAGATGTGACGATTAAACCCGAGTGGGATCGCCACGATGTGTATTTTAGCGCGATGGTGTTTAAGCCGGGCTCAAACACCGAATTCATCACGCCCAAACGCGCGCTTGGCATGATGCATTTGCCGATGGATCGTAGCGCTCGCCAGCTAGAAGTGAAGCTCACTGCGCCAGCAAAAATTCTGCCCGAACGTGATTTAGAAGTGCGCGTGCAAGTGCCCGCTTTGAAGGGCAAAACCGCGTCTGTCTCACTGCACGCAGTCGATCAGGGCATCACCAATATCACCCGCTTTGAAGTGCCAAATCCGTTTAAACACTTTTTTGCACAGCGGGCATTTGCTATTGATTTGTATGACGTTTATGGCCGTGTGATTGAAGCCTTGGAAGGCAATGCGGCGCGCTTTCGCTTCGGCGGTGATGCAGGCATAAGCGAGCTGCCGCAAGCTGCGCGCAAAACTGCCAAAGTGCAAACCATTGACTTATTCAGTGGCCAAGTGGCACTTGATGCCAATGGCGAGGCGGTGGTCAAATTACCGGTGCCTGATTTTAACGGCAGCTTGAAAGTCAGCGCGCTGGTGTATTCGGATGATCGTTTTGGCCTGAGTGCGGCGGAAACCATCGTACGCGCACCAATTGTCGTGGAAGCCAGCCTGCCGCGCGTGCTGGCGCCGGGTGATGTAAGCAAACTCAGTATCGACGTGCAAAATTTCACCGGCAAAACTGGCGAATTCAATGTCAGTGCGAAATCCGACGCTGGGCTTACGCTCGTCGGCGGCAGCCGCACGATCACGCTGCAAGATTTAGAGAAGCAAACCCTGAGCTTTGATATCAGCGCGGGCCGCATCGGCATTGCGGCGGTGTCGGTCAGCTTGAGCGGCAATGGCGCAAAGTTCAGCCGCAACTTTGAAACCGTGGTGCGTCCGGCTTGGGGAGATCAGCGCAGCACGCGCTTTGAATCCTTGAGCAATTCAAAAGGCATCGATCTAAGCGTATCGAGCGCTGGCTTTTATGCTGACACCGTGCGCTCGCGCGTTAGCCTTTCGAACCGCGCGCCGATTCCAGTGGCGGAAGCGGCAAAAGAGCTATTTGACTATCCGTACGGCTGTATTGAGCAAACCTCGAGCCGTTTGCTGCCGTTTGTCACGCTCGACGATGCTGCACTGGTTAAGCTGGGCATGAGCCCAATTGATCCGAAACGCCGCAAAGATTCAGTCAATGCCGGGTTGGGTCGACTAGCATCTATGCAGTCGCAAAATGGACACTTTAACTACTGGCCTGGCACTGATTACGTCGAAGTATTATTCACGCCGCTGGTGGCCGAGCTACTGCTTGATGCGCAGGCGCAAGGCTATGATCTACCGCCACAAACACTGCAAAAAGCGCTTGAGCGCCTAAAAACGGACCTACTTTCCGGCGGCGAAGTGAACTACGACCGCGTGTTTTTAGATAATGCCGATCACCTGCGCTTTTCCTACAATGCGCACGCGGCGTTTGTACTGGCAAAAGTCAAGCAAGCGCCGCTAGGCAGCTTGCGCACGCTGTACGATGGTGCAAACGCGAAATCGCTATCGCCACTGCCCTTGGTACGCATTGGCTTGGCGTTAAAAGCCGCGGGCGATCAAAAACGCGGTGACGCCGCGCTTGCTCAGGCTTTTGGTGCGCGCTGGGTGTATCCCAAAGATCGCTGGCTCGCTGATTACGGCAGTGAAATGCGCGATCAAGCCTTGGCATTGGCACTTGCGTTAGAAGCCGATGCGCTGCCCAAAGGTCAAGAAAGCAAGCTGCTGGAAATTGCCTATCAAGCGCGTGCAAAGGATTATTTCTCGACGCAAGAGCGCGCCACGCTGGTGCGGCTTGCCAAATCCATGGCGCGTGGCCCAGATCGCTTGGAAGGCACACTGATTGTCGGTGCCAATCGTGAGCCTTTCGCCACTTCAGGCCTATTCGCACGTGATTTGAGCATGGCGGATTTGAACGCGGGCGCAAAAATCGAGCTCAGCGCGCCACAGGTGTATTTGCTTCAACAAACCGCTGGCATTCCGCGCACCGCACCCGCCGTTCGCGCTGATCCAGTCTCCATCACGCGAGCGTATTTCAATATCGACGGCACTCGATTTAGCGGCAACCAAATTGCGGAAGGTGAGCAGCTGGTTGTGCGCTTGACCATCGAATCAAAAATCTGGATGCCCGACGCACTCGTGGTCGATTTATTACCCGGCGGCTTAGAAGCAGAAAACCTCAATTTGGTGCCGACCGAACAGCTCGCCGCCATTGAGATCGACGGCATCAAAGTATCCGACGCTCGATCCGAGCTTTACCCGCGCACCGAAGAGTTTAGAGACGATCGCTACGTGGTTGCACTCAATCTACGCGAAGGCAAAACCATGGCTTACTACGTCGCACGGGCAGTGTCTCCGGGGAATTTTGTCGTTCCTCCGCCGATGATGGAAGATATGTATCGCCCCGAATTACAAGCGATTGGCGTATCGATTCCGGAGCGAATTGAGGTGAGTGGTGGGGTGAATCGGTAAGCTAAAGTGGTTGAAACTTAGCGATTCCAAAGACGCTCGGCAAGTAATTGTTACACCCTCAGGGATCCAATCTATATCACCATTTGTACCCAGGGCGTTGCCCTGGGCTGTCTTATTTGGCCCCTTTGGGGCCAAGTTTTAAAGCACGATTTTTGACCGCTTCAATTTTGCGTTTCTGGTTTGGAACTGGAATAAGACCATTCTCGCCGCTTTGCTTGCTGGCACGTGCGGTGCTTTGGTTGAGTTAACTCCCGTGCTATCGAAAAAAAGTTGGGTTAAAAGTAAAGCAAAAGCGCTACGCAGCAATATTCGAGGATGAAAAATTGACCACCACAAAGGCCAAAAGCAATACAGCCGCTTTCAAAGGCATCGTGCTAGCGCCTGAGGATACGCATGGCTTGAGCACATGGGGCTTTATTGTATTGCCCAAAACTGTAAGTGATCGGCTTCCCAGACGCGGGCGCATAACGGTTAACGCGGCGATCAACGGAGATGCCTTTCAAATCATGTTGGAGCCTGATGGGCAATTGAGCCATTGGTTCCGCGTTGATTTGCAGGTGCTTGCGGGTGCATCGCTCGAAATGGGCGATGCGGTTGATGTTCAAATTGCGCCGCTTCTCGAAGAGCCACCACCCACGCCGCCAGCGGATTTTGCCAAGGCGCTTGCCAGTAATGCTGGGGCAAAATCAGTTTGGGATTGCACTAGTGCAATCGCGCAGGTGGATTGGATTCACTGGATAGAATCCAGTAAGCAAACAAAGACTCGTATTGATCGAATACGGAAGGCGTGCAATATGCTCGAATCCGGCAAAAAGCGGGTTTGCTGTTTTGATCCTTCTGGGTTTTATAGCAAGGCACTATCTGCGCCGAGGGCCAAGTCTTTAGGGAACCTATAAAAACATCATTTTCGTCGTGAAGCGTCGTTACTCAAGAAAAAAATATCGTTATATATCAATTATATACCGCCTCCATTTTTGTCTTTCGCGCCTAGCTTGACTTAGTAGTGAGGGTTCCCTTTAGTCAAAATGCGATAAATAGCTAAGCGCGTCGTGAAGCCATCAAGAACATTTTCAGTACCCCGAAAGCAAAAAATCTAATGCGCGAAAAATAATGCTGTGCGCACAGCTTAAATTACCAGATGGCTTTTTTAATGATTGCGCCGCGCGCGTGCGCTCAATAAAACGTCCACCGGAAGGCTCAAGTTGGTAGTTTTTTTTCGCCGTGATTGTCAAATCTGGCCAGTGCGCATGAATAATGCGCAAAACCTACGCGCTTTTCTCGAATGCGTCAACAATGGCAAAGCTTCCACTTGCCTTCTACCGCAGTTCGGGCACTCTACGCATTGTTTACGAAAATGCATTGAGGTGAACATGAGCGCTTGGATACGCTGGATTTTAGCGATTTCCGTGCTGTATTTTGGCGCGGTAGCCTATTGGTACGTCAAACATCACAAGGCTGTGGGGCATTCGCGCGCCACAGCAGCTACACCGGTGCAAAGCGTACCGCCCATTGCGTTTGACTATCGGACTGCGGCAGCAAAAACCACGCCGGCCTTTTTGCAGTTTCAGCAACAGCTGATTCAATCGGGCAAGCCTGAAGATGCCTTGCTGATTACCGGGCTGTATTTTAGCGACGAAGATAATGGTGGCGTGCCAAATTTGGGGGAGCTGCGCGCGCAGGCGGCGGCAGCGCAGTTTCAAACCTTGCTGCCGTTAGAGCGAATTAAAACCGCGAATAGGCTTGAGCCACGGGCCGCGCCTTCACAAACGCGCGTTTTCGAAGCCATTGACTTTAGCTGGGTGGCGCTCAACGCGCCGGTGCCGATGATTGCGCCGCCAGAGCCGCTGGTATTTGACACGGGCAGCGCAGCAGCGATCACCGGCCCGGATTTTTCCGCATTTAAATCTGCGTTTGGCCAAGGTGGCAAGGATCAGCAGTTTGAAATTACCGGTGTTTGGTATCAGAGCGAAGTGGCGGGTGCAGGCACACGTGATCTAGGCTTAGAACGCGCGAAAGCGGCGCAAAGTCTTTTTACGAGTGAAATTGCAGCTGATCGCACTCAGCTGCGCTCACTGTTGTTAAGCGATGCACTTCCCGCCAGCCCGTTCGCAGCGGCTCGCTTTCGCTGGATTGACGCCCTGCCCTTGGCGGATAGCTCCACGCAGACGCTGACGATTTACTTTGGTTCGAACCGGTCAACCAGTACGCTGACCGATCAACAAACCGCTCAACTAAAAGCCTTCGTAGACGCTGCGGCGGGCAAGCGCGTGCTAATTACCGGCCATACTGACACGTCGGGCTCTGCTGAGAAAAACCGCGCTCTAGCCACTGCAAGAGCTGAGTTTTTGAGCGCAGCACTTAAGCAAGCGGGTATTCAAGCTGAGCTCTCGCAAGCGTCAATCGCATCGGAAGCGCCCAAAGGCGATAACGACACAGTAGACGGACGCAAAGCAAATCGGCGCGCCGAAGCGACCATTCAATAACAAAGCGATGAAGTTTAACTTTTAGGAGAAAGCCAATGTACGAGCAAAATCCCATGGTCGGGCCTGGCAATGCGGGGCTTTGGAACCACACTCTCGAGATTTTATTGCTGCTGCTCGGCGCGTTTATTTTGGGCTATTTACTGCGCTATGCCATTAGCCGCATGCAAATCGAAACACAAAATCGCGAACTGGAAGTAGAACGGCGGCACCGCCGTACGCTGGAAGCAGACTTTGACCGCGTGCGCGCCGAGCACACGGCGATGGGTTCGCGAATCAGCACGCTGGAGGGCGATGTCAATCGCGGCCGCACTGAGCTGGCGGAAAGCCATCAAAAAATAGAATTCAGCGCGGGCGAATTGAGCGCGCTCAAAACCGAAGCTGCCGCATTTCCGACCCAGCTTGAGCGTTTGCGCGCTGAGCTTGCTGCTGCGAACGCCAATGTCGGGAAAGTTGCGGAGCTGAACGCTCAAATTTTAGAACTGACAAGTCAACTTGAAGCGTGCGCCGCAAAAACCCGCGCATTAGAGGCGAGCGCGGGTAAAATTGGCAGTGACGCTGAGCTAAGCACCTTACGCGCGCAAGCGAGTCGGTTTGACGATTTGAGCGGCGATTTGATCGGCGCGCGCACGGAATTATCTGCGGCGTTAGCCAGCAAAGATGCAATGCAGGCTGAGCTTGATCGGCTGCGCAGCGAGATGGATAGCCAGCGCCAGCAGGCTAAACCGAAAGCCGCCGGCAAACCGGATGATTTGAAAGTCGTTGAGGGCATTGGCCCAAAGATCAATGAATTGCTGCTTGCAGGCGGCATACGCACATTTATTGAGCTTGCGGATGCGCCGATAAACCGCTTGAAGCAGATTTTGCATGACGCGGGCGAGCGCTATCGCATCCACGACCCAAGTTCCTGGCCGCAGCAAGCAAGGCTTTGCGCTGAAGGCCAGTGGGATGCACTGCGCGATCTGCAAGATAAGCTAGTTGCTGGCCGCAATGGTTGAGTTTAGCGCTTGAGTACATCGCATTTGAGCACGTCGGGCTTGATCGCTTTGGCTGCAGATTTACCGCAAACAGATTTCGTCGTCACCCTCGCTGGCAGCGGCAAAGCGTTCGCAGTTAACGCTCAAGAAAGCGTATTGGAAGCCAGCAAACGCGCCGGTTTAGCGCTGCCGTACAGCTGTTTGAGCGGACGCTGTGGTTCTTGCGCAGCCAAAGTTATAAGTGGCAGCTGGCACTACCCCAAATTGCCGCAGAGTGCGCTCAATCCGCGTGAGGCCATGAATCATGCGCTGACCTGCCAAGCCGTGCCGCTGACCGATATGCTGCTGTCGTTGAAAGATATTGAAGCGGTGGCGAGCCAAAAAGTACAGCAGTGCGATGCGGTATTAGTTGAGAAAACTCAGCTCGCGGCTGATGTGCTGCGAATTATGCTGCTGCCTAAAACTGCGGTGACTTATCTAGCAGGTCAATATTTAGAATTCATACTGGCCGATGGCAAGCGTCGCCCTTTTTCAATTGCCTGCGCGCCGCGCGCGGATGGCTTGATTGAACTCCACGTGCGCAAAGTGGCGGGCGGTGGCTTTACCCAAAGCCTGTTTGAAAATGGCCAAGTCGGTGATCATTTTACCTTGGATCTTCCGCACGGCACCTTTGTACCTCGTGCCGACTCAGATCGTCCGCTGGTGTTTTTAGCGGGTGGAACCGGATTTGCGCCGATCAAAGCGCTGCTTGAGCATTACTGCGCCACCAATCCACAGCGCTCGCTGCGGCTCTATTGGGGCGTGCGGGAAACCGCCGATTTGTACTTGCCAGCAGCCATTGCGCAGTTCAAAGCGCAAGCACCGAACTTCCAGTTCACACCGGTTCTGAGTGAACAGGTTGATTTCGCAATGCGCTATGGTTCTTTGCACGAATGCCTGCTGGAAGATTTGCCGGATTTAAGCTCGGTGGATGTCTATATGAGCGGCCCGCCAGCCATGATAGCCAGCGCCAGGCCCGCACTGCTTGCCGCTGAACTACCAGAGGACCGACTTTATTACGATTCCTTTGATTTCGCGCCGGACGTATTGGCGCGCATCATTCATGCGCAGCGCGCGCTGCGAAACAGCGCTTGATGCGATACGGTCGGCTTTTACTCATTTTCTGGTTTAGCAGCGCGCTTGAAGCTGGCGCGCAAACGCGTCAAGTTTCAAGCCCAACTTGGGCGCCGATAATTGAACCCTACGAGCATATCTATCCTGCTTTTCAAATTACCGCCGAAGCCTTGAGCCCCCGCACGCACGCCAATGCGTCGCAATTTGAAACCATGGGCCAAAATGTAATCGAGGGCTTAATCGGCGTGCGCGTTAAGCTGCCAAAACGCAAAGGCAGCCCGCTGGTAAACATTAAACTACGCATCTCTGAGCCTGAATTGCTGTTGGGCGAAACTGTGATTGCACTGCCAAGTGCGGGCACCGAGCATCGAATATTCCCCCCGCTGAGCTGGCGTTTGCTGGCGTTAAAAGCGATCAACAGCCCACAGCGCCGTAAGCTAGAATTTAGCGTGCAATTTGATGCGGCCCCGCCGCAGCTTCGTACTATCGACGCAACGGTACACGGCTTGAATGATGCGCTGGTATACATCGAAGGCGATCTGCCGAATAAATCAAGCGATGATTTAGATTTTAACTGGATCTTTGCCGCCTATGTTGACGAGCAAAGTCAAGCGGTAAAGCGTTTGATGTCAGCGGCGCAAAAGCTGGCTATCGTAGATCGCTTTGACGGCTATGCTGCAGGTCCTGACGCGGTTTACTTGCAAGCTTTTGCACTCTGGCAAGCACTGCAAAATCGCGGCGTACGTTACTTAGGCACCAGCAAAAATGTCAGCACGCACCCCAAAATGCTGTCACAACGCGTGCGCTTTCCGGACGAAAGTTGGAAACAGCGCGTGGTGAATTGTGTAGATGGCTCGGTTTTGCTCGCTGCTGCTTTGATCCGCGCCGGCATTGATCCGGTTTTGGTTGTTGTGCCCGGGCATATGTTTTTAGGATTTTACCTAGACGAATCCAAATCTGCGCTCGGGTTTTTAGATGTCAGCTTACTCGGGCAAATGCCGATGGACGTCGACATTTCCGAAGCGGGTGAAAATGCGCTTGCTGAGCTGCAAACCCAGGTGCCTGCGGAACTACTGCCCGAATTCGCCGTGTTTGCCGAATCCGTTGCACTCGCCGAACGCCAATTCAACGCCGCCAGAGCCAAGTTTGATCAGGCTGACAATCACGATTATCAAATCATCAGCATCTATGACGCACGCGAACTCGGCGTACAGGCGATTAAGGTTTCGAATTAGGGTGTAATTGAAGTTGACCGCACGCGCAATCAACTCTATCCTTCCATCAATCTATCGCGATAAAGAGATATATCCATCCGACTCGATGCCTGCTCTGATTTATTGAAGCTACTGGCTGAGCCTTCTCGGCTGCGGTTGATCGCGCTTTTGCAGCAAGAAGAGCTAACCGTGGCGGAGCTTTCCGCAATTACCGATTTGAAGCAGCCGCGCGTGTCTACCCACTTGGCAAAGTTAAAAGAAGCCAAATTAGTGACCGACCGGCGCCGCGGCGTGCAGGCTTTCTATCGCTTCAGCGCCACTGAATTAAGCGGCGCCGAGCAGGCGATGATTCAAGCGATCAGTTCCAGCACGCATGATCCAACGCTGCTTGCCGATACCGAACGCATGCAAAAGCTGCTGCGCGCACGTGAAGACAGCAACAGCTGGGCCGATAGCGTGGCCGGCGATATGGAGCGCCATTATTCCCCCGGGCGCACCTGGGAAGCGCTTACGCACGCGCTGCTAGGGATGTGTGAATTGCGCGACGTGCTTGATCTAGCCAGTGGCGATGGGGTTTTGGCCGAGTTGCTCGCTAGCCGCGCGAATTCCGTCACCTGTATTGACCATAGCCAACGCGTGGTTGATGCAGCGCGCAAGCGGCTGGCCCGCTTTGATAACGCTAAGGTCGAAGTCGGTGACATGCACGCACTGAACTTGCCAGACGCAACCTTTACCGAGGTCATCTTGCTGCAAGCCCTGCCCTACTCGGACGCGCCAGAGAAGCTCTTCGCCGAAATAGCGCGCGTACTTAGATACCACGGTCGAGTCGTCGGCACCGCGATTGCGGCGCACAATTTTGAAGACATCGTCGCGCCGTATGGGCATAAAAACTGCGGATTTACGCTTGAGGCACTTGCAACCTTACTTACCAACGCGGGCTTTGACGACGTGCGCGTCAATATCGCGACGCGGGAACGCAAACCGCCGCATTTTGAGGTTCTAGTGTTCACCGCAACGCGCCCAATGTTCATGCCGAACGAATTTAACTAACCTGATTTGATTAACGCTACTGGACTAACGATGCCCCTACCTTATTTTGATCCGGCCCGAGCCGAGCTACTTTTCAAATCCGCCAGCCAGCGTATTATGTTTATTGATGGCGCATACGGATCGATGTTGCAAAGCTATCAGCTGGACGAAGCGGGCTATCGTGGTGAACGCTTTAAGGATTTCAGCCATGAAGTCAAAGGCAATAATGATTTGCTGATTTTATCGCAGCCGAAAATCCTGCAAGCGGTGCATCAAGCTTATCTAGATGCCGGCGCAGATTTTTTGGAAACCAATACGTTTAACGCCACAACAATTTCTCAAGCCGATTACCACATGGAAGATTTGGTGACCGAGCTTAATTTTGAAGGCGCACGCCTGGCGCGCGAACTAGCGGATCGCAAAACCGAGCAAACGCCAGAAAAACCGCGCTTTGTTATGGGCGTGTTGGGGCCGACTAATCGCACCGCATCAATCTCTCCGGATGTTAATAATCCAGGCTTCCGCGCAGTGAGTTTTGACGAACTTGCAGTGAGCTACAAACAAGCCGCATTGGCGCTGATTGAAGGCGGCTCGGATGTCATTATGGTTGAAACCGTGTTCGATACCCTCAATGCCAAAGCCGCGCTGTATGCGCTGGATCAGCTTTACGCGGAAAAAGGCTGGCGTGTGCCGGTCATGATTTCTGGCACCATTACCGATAAATCCGGCCGTACGCTATCGGGCCAAACTGCCGAAGCCTTTGCCTATTCAGTGTTGCACAGCAGGCCTTTTTCGATTGGTTTGAATTGCGCACTAGGTGCGGAGGATTTGCGCCCGTACATTGAAGAGCTTGGCCTAGCCGCACCCGCCACGCTGATCAGCACGCACCCGAACGCCGGCTTACCAAACGCGTTTGGCGGCTATGATGAAAGCGCTGAAGATATGGCACGCGTACTCAAAGAATTCGCACAAAGTGGACTGGTCAATATTGTTGGCGGCTGCTGCGGAACTACGCCAGAGCATATTCGTGTGATTGCTGAGTCACTGGCGGGAATTGCGCCGCGTTTAGTTGAGGTTGCGTAGAGGCGTCGGATGAAAATTCGGGCAAGATACACGCAGTTAAAACGTTATTTCGCTAGAAGGTTGGCAACATCTTAACGTCATCCCCGCGCAGGCGGGGATGACGCTAAGGTGTCAATGTTCGCCAAACGTTTGTAGGAGCAATGAGGTCAAAATAGTTCAATATTCACCGAGCATTTGTGGAACCTGGATTCCCGCCTTCGCGGGAATGACGAGGTGAAGCCACCAGACCTGCAATTATTTAGCCCGATCAGCATTACCCGTTACCATAAAAGCCAAACATCAATCAGAGAAACCGAGGCCAGCCATGTACCCTAAATCAATGACAATTGCAGAATTTGACCCCGAATTGGCGGCAGCAATTGCCGCTGAAGATCAACGCCAAGAAGATCATGTTGAGCTGATTGCTTCGGAAAATTACGCTAGCCCGCGCGTCATGGAAGCGCAAGGCGGACAAATGACCAATAAATACGCCGAAGGCTACCCAGGCAAGCGCTATTACGGTGGCTGTGAGCATGTTGACATTGCGGAAACGCTGGCTATCGCGCGCGCCAAAGCGCTGTTCGGAGCAGACTACGCCAACGTACAGCCGCATTCAGGCTCACAGGCCAACGCCGCGGTTTACCTAGCGCTTTTGAAACCCGGTGACACCATTTTGGGCATGAGCCTAGCGCATGGCGGGCATTTGACCCACGGCGCAAAAGTGAATTTTTCCGGCAAAATTTTCAACGCCGTGCAATACGGCTTAGATGAGAATGAGCTGCTGGATTATGCACAGGTCGAGCGTTTGGCCATCGAACACAAGCCCAAAATGCTGGTGGCTGGTTTTTCAGCTTATTCGCAAATCATGGACTGGGAACGCTTGGCAGCGATTGCCAAAAGCGTCGGCGCATACTTTCTAGTCGATATGGCCCACGTGGCCGGTTTGGTTGCCGCCGGTGTTTACCCCAATCCGGTTCCGCATGCTGATGTGGTCACGTCCACCACCCACAAAACCCTGCGCGGCCCGCGCGGCGGCATCATCATTTGCAAATCCAACCCAGCGATTGAAAAGAAATTTCAGTCCATGGTATTCCCGGGTACGCAGGGCGGCCCGCTGATGCACGTGATCGCCGCCAAAGCGGTGGCTTTTTTAGAAGCGCTACAGCCAGAATTCAAAAGCTATCAAGCGCAAGTCATTAAAAACGCGCAGGCAATGGCAAAAGTGCTGATCCAACGCGGCTACAAGATCGTTTCTGGCGGAACAGAAAACCACTTGTTTCTACTCAGCATGGTCGGCAAAGAAGTCACCGGGCAAGATGCTGAAATCGCACTTGGCCACGCTCATATTACCGTCAATAAAAACGCCGTTCCGAACGACCCTCGCCCGCCCGCAATTACTTCCGGCCTTCGCATTGGCACACCGGCCATTACTACGCGCGGCTACTTGGAAGCCGATGCCACGGCGCTAGCGCACTGGATCGCTGATGTGCTTGACAACCCAACCGATGCGCGTGTCATCGATGGCGTGCGAGAGAACGTAACGCTGCAATGTCGGCAGTTTCCGGTGTATCAGAAGTAGTCCAAAAGCAAGACTCATACATCTCGTTGACAAAAGAAAAAACCAGCAACTTTAATATCGCTGGTTTTTTTGTTTTAGCAACGACTTGAGACTTGAAGCATGAGCGTGAGATACAAAGGGTGATTCGGGAGTGTAAGCTAAACCCTCAGTTCAGATTGGCTGCTCTAAGAATTGCGGTCAAATCAACTCATCATTGAGCGCACGCCTCAATACTCCTCAAACCCATTAACCAAAACGCCAGACGTACCCGTATTCAACGCTTGTCCTGCGCTATAACTACTTGAGCCACAAACCCCAATCGCACGCATGCGCCAGAAATAAGAAGTTTCTGCACTAAGCGCAATCTCGGGCTGCCACTGCGTGAGTGCGCCTGCCAATTCAATGCTGGCAGGATTGGCAAAATCTGCAGTGCGAGAGATCTGTAATTCAAAACCTGTGGCACCGGATTGCACCGCCCAACTGAAATTGGGTAGCAGGGGCGAAACACCCGGAAGCAGTGCGAGCGCTCCAGGCACTGCCGGAGCAGCGACTGACACCCGATAGTTGAAGGTGCGTAGCGATTCATCTGCGCCATTCGCGATCCGTAAAGTCACGACCTGCAAGCCGCTCTGAGCCGTGCTATCAATTGTTCCTGAAACGCTGAGGCTTGCTGGTGCAATGAAGCTCGTTGGGGAAACGCTAAGCGCAAAGCCTTGCGGTAGCGGTGTTTGCAAGCTAGCAGTTAGCGTGTTGCTAAATCCAGCATCAGTGATTACGTTAAACGTCACTGCTGGCGGGCTCACAGCGCTCCGAGCGCACACGCTGGTTTCCGTGCTGGAGGCTTGGCTGACGGTAAAACTCTGCGCAATTTTGCAGTTCACGCACACCAATGCGTAGTCTTGCTGCAATACACCAGCGCTATTGGGCAGCGCATCGCCTGCGATATTGGCGGCGAATACATCCACCTCCATCGTTCCGCTGAGCCCAGCTGGAAGCGCAACTAGCTCTAAGTTATTGCGCTGATCGGCGCTGCCGCCGACTTGCGAATTGCCATCTGCACCGAACACATTGCCAAGCCAAAGTTGAGTATCCAAACGCACCTGCAAGTCCAAATCATTGACCCAGGCCGGCGTGGTGCAGGTACTGCTGGCGCAGGTGCCCGCGCCTGGCGCGTCGGTGTATGCCAGCATCAACTTGACCGGCTTAGTGGAGTCCTTGATGCTCAAACGAATTTTCTGGCTTTGCCCGGCTTCGGTAAAAACCACAGGCCGATCGATAAACACTGTGTTATCAAGCTGCTCTAGCATGGCATTTAAGCGCAGCGCGCCAAAACCTTGCTTGGCGTTGGGCCTTCGGCTCAGCGCGACATTATCGGCGTCCAAGCCGCCAAATAAATCCGCGCTTGAAGCGGCCGCGTATGCTTTTGCGAGCTCTGGGCTGGGTAAGCGATTTTGATTGCGGTTTTTGTAGCCTTCAAGAAAAACGCCCAAGCCGCCAGATACTAGCGGAGATGCCATTGACGTGCCGCATTTCAGCGAAAAGGTGCCGCCCTGCTCAGTTGAATCCGTTGAACAGCCCGGAGCCAACACATGCGGAATAATCCGACCATCTAATGCTGGCCCATGGCCTGAGTTGGCGGAAACACTTTGCCAGGTAGCGAGCGGCACGCCTCCACTGGTTTGCGAATGGGTGGAACCCACAACCAGCACGTTCTTAGCTTCATCTGGCGTGCCCTGCGTGGATACGCCGCCATTACCGTTCATGATGGATACCACGAACAGCAGTGGTTGATCGCCCGGCAGATTGGGATCGGTATCGCGGGTTCCGACGTCGACTTGCCGAGTTTGCGCATCGTAACCGCGCGGCAAACCTGATGGACCCCAGCTATTGCTGGATAAATACGCCGAATTACTAGCGGAATCACGCATCAGCAGCAGCATGCCGCCCGCTTGATTGAAGAACCCAGGGTAGGTTTGCTCGATAATTTTGGCACCCGGTGCAGCGCCCAATCCCCTTAGAAACCCACGTACATCGCGTGTGCCGGTGGCACCATTCGCCACCATAGCGCCAGCGGTATGGGTGCCGTGCGAAGAATTGGTCGCGGAAACGCAGGTCGTACTTATGCAGGGAACAATTCTGCTGATCAGATCAGGATGATTTTGATCCAGCCCACTATCTACATTGGCCAGTAACACACCCGTGCCGTTCAATCCAAACCCTGCTAGCCAATCGGTATAGCCTAACTGAGGCTGGTTGTTGATAACGTTTGCAGCAAATTGCTGCGCCGCAATTTCCCCGCGATTGCCGCCGTTGGTCGGCACATCTTGCACGCTCAGAACGCCGGGCAGCTCGGCAATGGCGGCGAGCGATTCCAGCGGTGCGTTAATAATCCAGTTTTCCATAACTGCATCAATCGCAGCGGAATCTTGAACCTGTGCGCCAGCGCCTTCCAATGCCGCGCGCGCAAGCTTTGCACCGCGATAAGCCACCACGCGCCAAAGGGTGCTGGCATCGGCCCGCGCGGGCGGTTCAAACGCCAATTTGGCAGAGCGCGGATATTCGCCCACCCAGCGCACAGAATTTAGTCCGCGCGCCGCTTGTGCCAACTGACCCGAGCGATTCCACACCAAATACGTATACGGATGGATGTATTGAAACGCTTCGACGCCCTGTGCGCTCAGCTGCGCCAACCACTGCGATTTACTCGGGCCGTGAAATTGCACGAGATAAACTTCTTCTGGGGCAAATTCACTGCGCTGGTTCCTATCCCAAGGCTGCCGCAATTGTGGATCGCTTGCTAAGCTATCGCTCGGCAACGCAAGCTGATAGCCGCCTTCTAGAATTTCTGCACCCAGCAGCTGTGTCTTGATTGCTTCAAGCTCCGCCACTGTTCCTTTCAAAAGGGCAAAGCTTTCGTAATACTCGATGACCAACGTGGTGTCAGTCAGCCTTCTGAGCTGGCGATTCGGCACGCGTAGCAAGCCTGTTGATGGCTGCGCGTTGGCTGCAATCATTGCATCATTGTTTGCCGTTGAATCATTGGCTAGACAGTTAAGCGCTAGCCAGCTCAGTAAACCCGCGGCCATGATTTTTCGCATGAAATTCTCTTTTAATTTTATCGCGTAAATTTAGCATGGCTTTATATATGGCGCTGGCTAAAATTTACTGTTAAGTTGATTCGGAGCCTTTGAACAGTACATTTTCATGCTTGCCTAACGCGCAGAGAAAAATCTTTGGACTTGCCCGCCACCGATGGAGACGCAAAATGAAACTACGCCACCGCCCCGCGCTTGATTTTGTTTGCCCGCAACTACCTATTTTTGCCGAAGGGCAAAAAATAGCGCACTGCAGCATTTGCAAAACTGATGTCCATAATTTGTGCGCTTACACGAGCGAGCAAGAGCGATCATTGCTCAGCAAAGCAGGCGCGCTTTGCGTTCGCTACACCGTAATCGTGGCCGCCGCCATCGGTGTTGCGCCAAGCGGCATTGCGCTTGCGCAAGATAATGCAGAGGAGGAACTTGGGCCAATTGAGGTGACAGGCGGCGGTATTCGTCGCGCGCATCCAGCTAACGATTTGTTTCTTGAAGAGCTGCCGGAAAGCCCATCGGCGAGCACTCCGAATTTATCTGAAGCCACTAAGAATAATTTGCCAGAGCCCCCAAAATGACACGCTGGATGCGGCTATTCGCAAACTCGTTCATAGCGCTGGTTTTTCCGCTCGCCCAGCAATCGGTGCAACTTGCGCCGAGCTGTGACTGATGCACTTGCTGTAACAACGATTACCTGAGGCGCTTGCTCAGATTTTCCCGTTCGCCCGCATCAACGTGCTCTTGCCAAACAAACTCTCGACCAGATCGAGCGCTAGCTCTGCAGTTCGGTTGTGCTCGTCGAACGCTGGGTTTAGCTCAACCACATCGAGTGATGCCATCAGACCGGTGTCAGCGATCATTTCCATGCATAGCTGCGCTTCTCGATAGGTTGGCCCGCCCGGAACTGTGGTGCCAACGCCGGGCGCAATGGACGGGTCTAGAAAATCGACATCGAAGCTCACGTGCAGATGGGTGTCGGCGTCCAAATCTTGCAGCGCATACTCCATGGTTTTGCGCATGCCGTGCTCATCAATAAAGCGCATGTCGAAAATATCTAGCCCCACCTCATGCACTAACGCGCGCTCGCCCGCATCGACCGAGCGAATACCAATTTGCTTGATTTGACTCGGAAGCAGCATTTGCCCGAAGCCATCCAACTCAGTCAACGCGCTCGGGCCGTAGCCGCACAGGCACGCTACCGGCATGCCGTGCACGTTGCCGGAAGGCGTTAGCGCGGAGGTGTTGAAATCGGCGTGCGCGTCCAGCCAAATGACCCGCAGCTTTTTCCCTGCTTCCTTGCAGTAGCGCGCCACCGCGCCAATCGAGCCTATCGCTAGACAATGATCACCGCCCAACATGATTGGTAAACGGCCAGCACGCAGCTCGCCAATCACACTGGCATACACCAAGCGATTCCATGCCACGACTTCGTCTAAATGCCGATAGCCTTCAACCGGCGGCAGCCACGGATTACGCGGCCCGTGCAGGTTGCCAGCATCCATGACGTGCAGGCCACGCTCACGCAGGCGCTGTTCGATCCCGGCGACGCGCAAGGCTTCTGGGCCCATAGACGCGCCGCGATGGCCGGCGCCGATATCGGTGGGAGCACCGATCAATGAAATTGTTTTCAATTAGAACTCCTGGGCGCGCTGGTTGCAGCGCAATCGCTAAATTTCTGCGCTTATTGGCAAACCCGACTTACCGTTTTTGCCACTAAACTGTCGATAAAAGTTATATAGCCGCTGCAAATCCGCTTCTAAATTATCACCCGGCATGAATGGCTCACCAAATCCAATCCGCTTGTCTGGATAGTGTAAATACCCAGGAATAATCGGCACGCCCGCGCGTTTGGCGATATGCCAAAACCCAGTGCGCCATTTCTCGACTTTGCGACGCGTGCCTTCAGGCGCAAGCACGAGCCACATTTTATCGTTGCGATCAAACTCAGCTGCGATTTGCTCAACTACGCCACCTGCGAGTGAGCGATCTGTTTTTATTCCGCCAAACGCCGTCAATAGTGCGCTGAGCGGCCACTTAAACATCTGCGACTTGCCCATCCATCTAATTTGCAAGCCGAGCGTAAATGCGCCGCAAACGCCAAAAATACCGTCCCAGTTCGAACTGTGCGGCGCCGCTACGATGACTGCTTTTGGCACATTTGGCACCTGCCCTATCCGCCAGCCTGAGCTGTGCGCAATGATCGAGCCTATCGAGCGCAACAGCGCTTTGCCTTGAATCAACGGCACGTCGGGCGGCAGCTTCGGAAATTTCTCTAAATTTTGCATGCCTGGCTGCCTTTTAAATTTTTTACAGGGATTAAATTGCTTGGCAATTGCCGCGCTTAGTCTGAAGCATCAGGCTTGCTGCGCAAAACCTTAACATCACCGCGCAACGACTTGTCTGTGAGTCGCCTGCGCGTTGCGCCTCGGCTTGGCCTAGTTGCAATTCGCTTAAGCGGAATTTTAGCAGCCTCAATTAACAGCTCGATTAAACGATCGCGCGCATCTTGCCGATTGCGCTCTTGTGTGCGAAATCGCTGGCCGCTGAGCACCATGACGCCGTCTTTGGTTAAACGTCGATCACGCCTAGCTAGCAGCTTTTCTTTTAGCCATTCTGGCAGCGCAGAAGCACGAATATCCCAGCGCAGTGCAACCGCAGTCGCCACTTTGTTGACGTTTTGCCCGCCCGGACCGGAAGCGCGCACGAAATCTTCAACCAGCTCACGAAAGTCGAGCACGATTCCTGGCGCAATTTCAGCCCCATCTTTTATCGTGTCGACCTCAGCTAAATCAGCAGGCGCCTTGACTATCACAGTTGCGTAGACTCATTCGCCACTACAAAAACCTAAGAACCGGACTACGCAAGGCCTAAGCCTCGGGAGTCGTCCAGCCCAATTCTGTGAAAACTGAGCCCAGTTCGGTGTCGAGCGGCGCAGTAAATTGCACCGGCTCACCGCTTTGTGGGTGATCAATTTTGATATTCCACGCGTGCAGCAACAACCGATTAAGTCCGAATCGATCCCGAAATAAGCGATTGTGCTCACCTTTACCGTAGCGCACATCACCTACCAGCGGATGGCTCAAGAACTTAAAGTGCCGACGAATTTGATGCATACGGCCGGTTTCCGGCTGCGCTTCAATCAAGCTGTAACGCGCCTGCGGGTAGCGGCCCATTGGTACTGGCAGCGCACAGCGGCCTAAGCAGCGAAAGGTTGTGCGGGCATTTTTGTTGACGCCGTTCAAATCTTGCAGCGGCTGGTCAATTACGCCCTCTTGCGGGGCCCAGCCACGCACAACCGCTAGATAGCGTTTTTTGACCTGCTGCGCTTCAAACTGCGACACCAGATTTGCGGCACTTATTTTACTTCGCGCAAAAATCAATACGCCGCTGGTGGCAGCATCTAAACGATGCACCGGAAATACTTCGCCGAAGTTCTTGCGCGCTTGCGCAACTGCGGTATCCTCAAGCGGCCCGGTATAATCGCTTTGGTGTACGGCAAGGCCTGAGGGTTTATCGACCGCGATCATGGTCGCGTCTTGATGCAAAAGCGTTAGTTTCATTGTGTCTTCATACTGGCGGGCACTTGTAAAAGTGAGCTTTGGAGCCCTGGGAAGCCGGTAATGATGCCAGAAATTGTGACAAACGAAAAGCGCCAAACGCCTCAACTTGAAGAAATCGCGCTGCACGGCAAAACCAACATGCTGCATTTAACGTTTGAAGGCGTGCCGGAAGTGCGTTTAAGCGCAGAGTATTTGCGCGTCAATTCGCCATCAGCCGAAGTGCGCGGACACGGCCCAGGCCAGGAAATCTTGCAAACCGGCAAAGCGGATGTGCGCATTTTGGCGATCCACCCAGTCGGCCGATATGGGGTGCTGTTTGAATTTAGCGATGGACATAAAACTGGAATCTACACATTTAGCTATCTGTACGAGTTAGGGCTAACATGCGACGAACGCTGGGCTGGATATTTGCTTGCAGTTAAGTTGGCGGGTGCGAGTCGGTAGTTTCAAAGCCACAGACTTCGGATTTAACCTCTCTCCCTTTATGAGTGAGAGGTTGGCGTGAGAGGTTCAAGGACACACAAAAAACCCGACTTTCGCCGGGCTTTTTGTGTGCTTTGAACGCGTTGGCGAACTAGGCCATTCGACCCAGCAAGTCCTTTGCTTCGTTGCGCTGTAAATCGCTGCCCTCGGAGAGCACTTCCTCAAGCATGCTGCGTGCACCGTCTGGATCGCCCATATCAAGATATGCGCGTGCCAGATCAAGCTTGGTTCCGACTGCATCTTCGCCGATCAAAAGATCATCGGCGTTGATATCAAGCGCACCGGAATCGAGCGCCACTGGCATAACGTCATCAATATTGATGTCACCCAGCGCTTGAGACGGCGGCAGCTGCGGCGCAACGTCGGGCTTGGTTGGCGCATCAAAATTGAAGTCAAAATTAAAATCATTCTTCGCTTCTGCGACTGCCGGGACTACGGCTGCAATTGCGCCTGGAGCTGGTGCATCTAAATCGAGGTCAAAATTGAACGCGGAATCATCGGCTGGCGTTGCTGGCACGTGTGTTTTGATCGAGCTCATCGCTGGCTCGTCAAATGAAGCTAGATCTAGCTCGCCAAGTGGCTCGTCAATTGCCGTTTGATAGCTAGGCGGCGGCACCGGCGCTTGCACAATCGTCGGCTCGAAACCAGCGGAGTCAAACGCCATGTCGCCTGCGCCGTCCATCGTTCCGAAATCGGGCAGCGCTTGGAAAAGCGCGCTTTGCGGAACCAACTGTTCACCCATCGCGCGCGCTTCGGCCCACTGAGCAGACTCTGGATCAACCACAAAGCCGTACATGCTGGACGCTGCTGACTCAAATTTATCGGCATCTCGGCGGCTGAAATATAAGCGAAGCAGATCAAGATGCGACCACAAATCTTGCGGATTGGCGTTGATTGCAGCGCGAATGCGCGCCTCATCCTCGTCACCTGCGATGTCGGCAAAGGCACCAATCGCGGGGCCTGCGCTCATGCTTGGAATGCCAAAATTATCGCTCAGCGACATGCCGCTCGCTTTGATAGGCGCAGGCGCTTTTTTGCGAGTCAGTGCAAAACCCAAAAGGCCAGCGACACCTAACCCCGCGCCGCCTAAAACAAACGGATTCATATACCAAGGTGATGCTTCAACTACCGCATCAGCTACCGGTTCCACTACTGGTTCGTCGACTGCTGCGGGTTCGATTACAGGCTCGCTAACCACGGCAGGTTCATCCACTATTGGCGTAACGGTGGTGTCACCGACGGGTGGCGCGGTGTCAACTAAACCTGTCGTCGGATCGGCCACGGGATCAGTCGCCACAACAGCGGCAGGATCAGGCCTTTCGGTTGGCGTAGCTGATGGATCAGCGCCCCAAATGTCTTCTTTGGTGTCGGTTTTGGTTTCAGTCGTGTCAACGATTGGATCAACGCTTTCGGTACTAATCGGCGGTGCTGGCGTGACGACCGGTGTTTCAACGGCCACCGGCGCCTCAACAACGGCAGGCGCTGCATTGGCTTTTGCACGCAGCTCGGCAAGCGTTTTGTTCAAACTCGCAATTTCAGAATCTTTCAGCTCGATCATGCGTTTTTGGTCGACCTGCAGGGTTTCCAATTGACCAACGCGGGCCTTCAGATCACTCGATTCTGCTTGTTTGCTATTAACTTCTTCTTGCAGCCTTGCTAGATCAGCTTTCGCCGTCGAAAGCGCTTGGCTATCGCCGGCATTAGGCTTTGGGGGAACCAGCTCCAACCTTGGCTGGCTGCTTGATTCAGCCGGGGTAGGTCGAAGCGCTGCGCTAGCACCTGGATCTGCGACTTGCGTAGCGTTTTGCGCACTGCGTGTTTGGTAGCCGCGCCACAGCGTGTTTTGCTCAGTGATGACGCGTTTGGCTTCCGCCAATGAAATTTTGTCAGTTTCACTTGCGCTCGGCAGGCGCAAAATCTGGCCTTTTTTGAGCGAGTTGATATTGCCGTTTTGAAACGCATCTGGATTCATGCGCAAAATGGCGACCATCATGCGGTCTAGATTCGTGTTGGCGCTCGGGCGATTCGCATTTGCAATAAGCCAGAGCGTGTCGCCACCTTTAGTCGGGCCGTAGCTATCGGCTGCGACCTTGGCTGGCATAGGCGCGGGTGCATCGGCCATTTCGGCGCGCGGTGTTGGTTTTGCTTCAACTGCTGGCTTCATTTCCGCCGCTGGCTTAGTTTCTACGACTGGCTTGCTAGCTGGCATGGTTTCCGTCGCCGCTGGAAGCGAGATGGTTTCTTTAGCCGGGCTGCTGGTTGCGCTGGAACCGGTGCTGGAACCAAGAGCTGACGCCATGACCGGCGGATCAAGCAAGAGCGAATATTCACGCAATAATCGGCCTTTCGCCCAATTAACTTCGATCAGCATCTGCAAATATGGCTCGCGAATAATCTGCTGGCTAGTGACGCGAATAACCGGTTCACCGCGCGAATTTTTTTCAATCGCAAATTTCAAATCGCTGGGCGTGCGTGAGGAATCAATGCCGACTCGGCTCCAATCTTCAGCGCCTGCAAGCTGCACGCTGAGCGTATCGCGCTCGGCCGGCGAATTGACACTAACTGAAATTTCCGCATCAAGTGGCTGATTTAAGCCGCTTCGAACGGTAATCCCCCCTAACCCAAGCGCGCTTGCAAGCGCGGGTAGCGCGAGTAGCGAAGTGGCCAGAAGAGTCTTTTTTGGTGCTTTCATGTGAGCTCCCTCAGGGTGCAGCGGGCAAGGCAATGGAAAGGTTTGGTGCGGTTTTTGTATTTTTTGCTGAACAAACGAGTCAAACGTAGAATTTACTTTCAAATCTGATGATAACTATAGATCACAAATAAGATTTTACCAATAGCTCCGCGATCTGAACTGCGTTTAATGCGGCACCTTTTCGAATATTATCGGCCACGATCCACAGATTTAGCCCGTTTGGATAGGAAACATCTTCGCGGATTCGCCCAACCGCGACTGCATCCTTACCCGCAGCGTGCCCAACCGGGGTTGGGAAGATACCTTTAGCTGGGTCGTCAACAACTTCCACGCCGGGCGCAGATCGAAGCAGTTCACGCGCCTCGTTAGCGGTAATTTTGCGCTCCGTTTGAATATGTACCGATTCTGCATGACCGTAAAAAACCGGAACGCGCACGCAGGTAGGATTGACTTGGATATTCGCATCTAAAATTTTATGCGTTTCCCACACCATTTTCATTTCTTCTTTGGTGTAGCCATTTTCCATGAAGACATCAATTTGTGGGATCAAATTGAAAGCAATTTGCACCGGGAATTTTTTCGGAGTTATTTTCCGAAAACCCAGTAAATCAGCGGTTTGTTTGCCCAATTCCGACAGCCCTGTGCGGCCTGCCCCGCTGACCGATTGATAGGTCGATACGTTAACCCGAGTTATTTTAGCAACCCGGTGAATTGGCGCTAGCGCAACTAGCATTTGCATCGTCGAGCAATTTGGGTTAGCAATAATTCCGTGCGTTTTGTAGCCCGCAATCGCGTCTGGATTGACTTCACTAATCACTAACGGAATTTCAGGGTGGTAGCGAAAATGGCTGGTGTTATCCACCACTACCGCGCCCGCTTGCACTGCAATCGGCGCAAATTCGGCAGAAACGCCGCCGCCTGCCGAAAAAAGTGCTATATCCACGCCAGCAAAGTCATATTCAGCTAAATTCTTTACAAAAATTCCTTTGCCGCCAAACTTCACTTTCGAACCGGCGCTTTTGGAACTTCCTAAAGCAATAAGGTCGGATATCGGAAACTTTCTAGCATGCAGAATTTGCAAAATAGTTTCGCCCACCGCGCCGGTAGCGCCAACCACTGCCACTTTGAACTTGCGATCACTCATTGGATTTCAATACTCACTAGTAGGTGGGTTCAATTTTAAAAACCCTAGCCGAACACCATAAAGGCAAATGCTGGATTTTGCTAGTCAAAGGTTGAATTGGGTTGCAAGTCAAACTGATGCTTTTTAGAAAGCTAGACGGCACAGTGGTTTTATAGGTTGGAACTTGCCATCGCGCCGACGAAGAACATCACTCTAGTTCGCGCCCGGCTAAACCGGCGTCACCTTGGGCTCAACAAACCCGCTCGGTGCCTCAGAACCTTCCCCGTAGAAAAACGCGAGCAGCTGCTCCTTTAAATACGCGCGGGATTTCGGATCAACCGGGCTCAGCCGATTTTCATTAATCAGCATCGTTTGCCGAGCTAGCCAAGCTTCCCACGCTGGCTGACTTATTTCAGCCAATAAACGCGCGCCAAGCTCACCGCTAAATGGCGCACGCGCCATGGCGGGCAGAGTTTGCTTCAAGTAATGGCAGTAAATCAGATCGGTCAAAACATTTCTCACAAAGGTTCGGCATTGATGGAAATCAGAGATTTCAAATCAGCAATGCAATTTTTTACGCACGGGTAGGCAGGAAAGACAACGAAAAGACGAACCGCACGCGTGGATTTGCCGTTAAACTCAGGCCAACGAAGGTTACACCAAGAGCTCACCGCATGAATTGGCTGTTAGTGATTTTATTGAGCCTAACCATTGCAGCACTGAGTTGGTGCTGGCTTTCGCGCGCTAAGCTGCTTAAGGAAAATTTAGCTGCCAGCGAAGAGCTAAAGCGCATGCAAACCAGTCAATCGCAAGTCATGCATACCAATAAGCTTGCGTCCTTGGGGCAAATGGTGGCCGGTGTTACTCATGAAATCAACACGCCACTTGGGTTTTTGCGCTCGAACGCGCAAGTTGTGACCGAATTACTTGATGAACACGTACAACTTATCGGCAAAGTCGCCTCAGCGTTAGCCAAGTTCGAGCAGGTCGATCTTTCTATGCCCCAAGCGCAAGAGGCATTAAAGCGGCTTTTACCGAAAATGCAGGCCGCGCTAACCAATGACGAACGCATCGTAGAGTCCCGCGAGCTTTTGACTGACGCATTGGAGGGCGTTGATCAAATTTCCGCGCTGGTAAAAAACTTAAAGGGTTTCGCACGCGTAGATCGTGACGGGCAAGAGCTTTGGAACGTCAACGAAGGCATCGAAAGCGCGCTGATGATCGCCAATCACCAGCTCAAGGACCGCATCGACGTCATCAAAAACCTAGAAACCGTACCGCTCGTTCGCGTCATGCCCTCACAAATCAATCAAGTCTTTCTGAATCTGATAACCAATGCCGCGCAGGCGATGCACGAACGCGGCACACTCACGGTCAGCAGTCGTCGTAATGGGGAAAGTGTGGAGATTGAATTTCTTGATACCGGCAGCGGCATTCCGTCTACCGTTTTGCCGAAAATATTCGATCCGTTTTTTACCACCAAACCAGTCGGTGAAGGCACGGGTTTGGGCCTGTCCATCGTCCATAAAATTTTGACAAGTCATCAGGGTGATATCAAAGTCGATTCCACGCCCGGCCGTGGCGCTCGTTTTACCGTATCTTTGCCGGTAGATCACGCAGCGCTAAAATCCCACAGCGTTTCCACCCGGGATGTTGCGTAAGTGGCTGATAAAATTAGAATATTATGTATTGACGACGAAGCGCGGATTTTGCGTGCGTTAAAAGCGTTGTTTCGAGAGCACGAAGTTCACACCACAAGTGATCCGAAGCTGGCTTTGTTGTGGGCCAAATCCAAAGATATCGACGTAATCGTCTGCGATCAGCGCATGCCGCAAATGTTAGGCGTCGAGCTGCTGCGAGAAATCAAGCTGGTACAGCCGCGCGCCATGCGCCTTTTGCTAACCGGCTATTCCGATCTGAATGCGGTGTTGGCTTCGGTCAATGAAAGCGAAGTGTTTCGTTTTATCAACAAACCCTGGGACAATACCGAACTGCGCCATATCGTGACGCAAGCTGCGAGCATCGCCAGAGATGTGCCCACGCTTTCAACTGCGCCGATTTCAGAATCTGAAAAAGAACAGGCTCGGCAAACTGCCAGCGTGTTGGTTATTGAAGATGATCCAGACACGCAAAACCGCCTGCGCGAAATTTTAGGCACGCATTACACCGTGCGCTTTGCTAACAATGCCGAGCGTGCGATGCAGCTGTTAGAGCAGCACGAAACTGGCGTGGTGATCTCTGAAGCCGAAACAACAGCAGGCGATTGGACCACACTGATCAAGCTGCTCAAACAATACCACCCACAAATCCCGACAGTCGTGATTACCGATAGAGCCAACGCCCAGCTCGCAATTGATTTGATCAATGAAGGCCAGGTCTATCGAATGCTAATTAAACCGGTGCGTATGGGCACTTGCCGCTTAAGCGTCGAAAGCGCGATTGGGCACTACTGGCAGCTCAAGAAAAACCCCAATGTGCTGCGCCGATACAGCGTCAGCCCACCGAAAAACAGCGGTGGAATTCTGCCCGCTTGGCTATCTAGTGGCTTGCTTGAGCGCATTAAAAAGCTGCCGAGGCGGTTGTTGGGTTCAATGGCGTAGTGGGCGGTGTACCGGGTAAGCCGGCTGGGAATTGCGCTATTTTCGCAGTGCCTCAGCCTTGTCCATGCGCTCCTTAGCAACACCAGCAACATCATAGCCGACGGTAATCTCCGGCCAACCGCCCGCATGCTGGACAATCAAATTCGCCAACAAGCGGGCGTGTGGATCAGTCGCGTTTAGTGCAGGAATGTAGTGCAGCGCCTTGCCGCCGGATTTCACAAAGTGCTCGGCATTTTCGACGGCGATTTCTTCCAGCGTTTCCAAACAATCTACCGCAAAACCTGGACACAGCACGTCTAGCGTTTGGGTGCCGGATTTACCGAGCTGCTCAATGACCTGATCGGTGTAAGGCCGTAGCCATTCTTCTCGGCCCACGCGCGATTGAAAGCTAACTATGACTTCTTCAGCTTGCAGCTCAAGCGCTTCACGCAGGCGGCGCGCAGTGCCATAGCAATGGCAGTGATACAAATCGCCATTGTCAAAATAGCGCTTGGGAATGCCGTGAAAGCTCAGCATGAGCTTTTCGCTGCGGCCGTTTTTTTGCCAATGCGCGCGTACCGAATCAGCCAGAGCGGCAATGTAGTCTGGCCGCTCGAAATACTGCGAGATAAAGCGCACATCGCCAACCCAGCGGTGCTTTTGTAGTGCCGAACTAAAACCATCGAACACGCTGCCAGTCGTACTGCCGGAATACTGCGGATACAGCGGCAGAACCACCAGCCTGCGCGCGCCCGCTTTCGCTAGTTTTTCCAACGCTGTGGGAATTGAAGGCTCGCCGTAGCTCATCGCCATTTCAAGCAAATAGTTCGGCGATTGCAAGCTGAGCTTATCGGATATGTTTTTCGCCAGCGCCATACTGTGCTGCATCAGCGGGCTGCCCTCTTTAGTCCAAACCGAACGGTACATTTTGGCTGAGCGCGGCGAGCGAATCGGCAAAATGACGCAGTTCAGCAGTAGAAACCACAGCAAACGCGGCAACTCAATCACACGCGGATCAGATAAAAACTGCCGTAAATAACGCCGCACCGCGCCGGTTTCAGGCGCGACCGGGGTTCCTAAATTCACCAGCAGCACGCCGACTTTATCCTGCGTAGCGTGCCTGTCTGCGGTTAAACCGAAGTATTTCAATGGGTTATGACCTTGGAGTCGTTGAAGTTTTCAACTTGCGGCAATTTATCAGCGCCGATGTTACGTGTCTGTCGATTTCTCGCCAGCGTGTAGATTAGAACCAATTACACGCTACATCTTCGTCCCGCCACCTTGTCTACCCGCCTACTCGTCATTCCCGCTTTCGAGGGAATGACGAGCTAGATCGGTGATTTTGGCACCTGGGTACTCGCGTCGTGGGAATCACGAGGTAGATCAGAGGACTACGACAGCTCGGTTCCCGCGCTCACGGGAATGATGACTTGAAATGCGAATTTAAGGCTTCAACCAGCTCATTTGCGCGCGCATTTTAACGCCGACTTCTTCGATTTTTAGATCCAGATCTTTTTGCATCAGCGCTTTGTAGTTCGGCCTGCCAGCTGCATCTTCAGCAATCCAATCGCGCGCGAATTTGCCGGATTGAATGTCGGTCAGCACATCCTTCATACGGGCTTTAGTGCTGGCATCAATGATGCGCGGGCCGCTAATCAGATCGCCCCACTTCGCCGTATCACTAATAAACTGGTGCATCTTGGCAAAACCGCCTTCATACAATAAATCGACGATCAATTTGAGCTCGTGCAGCACTTCAAAATACGCCAATTCTGGCTGATAGCCGGCTTCCACCAGCGTTTCAAAACCAGCATTGATAAGCTCAGTCGCGCCGCCGCACAAAACTGCCTGTTCGCCGAACAGATCGGTTTCGGTTTCTTCCTTGAAGGTGGTTTGCAAAATGCCAGCATGCCCAGAGCCAATCGCGATCGCATAGGCCAGCGCAATATCTTTAGCCTTGCCGGTTGCATCCTGATGCACGGCGTACAAACTCGGCACGCCCTTGCCTTCTTCATATTGACGCCGCACCAGCGCGCCGGGCGCTTTCGGGGCAACCAGCGCGACGTCGGCGTGCGCGGGCGGTACAATTTGGCCGTATTGAATATTAAAGCCGTGCGCAAACATCAGTAAGGCGCCTTGTTTCATTACTGGCAGCACGAAGGCTTCGTATGCGGCTTTTTGCGCAGTGTCGGGCATCAACATGCAGATGACATCAGCGTCTTTAGCCGCCAATTCTGGGCTGATTGGGGCAAAACCGTCGGCCTGCGCTTTCGCAAAGGTTGCGCCGCCGGTACGCAGGCCAACCACGACTTTAATGCCCGAATCTTTCAAGTTCAGCGCGTGCGCGCGGCCCTGGCTGCCGTAGCCTAAAATTGCGACGGTTTTGCTTTTTAAGATATCCATGGGTTGGCTCATGCTGGTTTTCCTGATTGATTGGGTGGATTTTGATTCGTGGGTGAGAATTCAATAGCGCCGCGAAGCGTTGCCCAGCTAGCCCTGAGTAGTCAACCTTAAATGCGGGTATTACTGGCAAAATATTCGCACAGCCAAAGCTGCGGGGTTGGCCACGAGCTTCACATTTGCTTGATCTGCTTGCCTTTTTGCTTTGCGTGTCTTTGGTTTTAGCGCACTTTACAGTTGGGTAAGGCTTACGATTGCAAGTTGGGGATATCGACGCGCAGCTCCAGCGCATGCATATTCGTGATGCCAAAGATAATCGACATGGGTTTGAAAGGCGCTTGCCGCGCCAAAACTCCGCTTGATCGCGGCAGCTTGGAGATCACGCTAAGCAAGGTCGCAGGCAACTGCGGCATAAAAAACAAATATGGGTCTACCGCGCTTCGCACTGCTTTACACAACTCGCCACACAGCTTGCGCCATAGCTACGCCACGCACCTGATCGAAACGGGGTCGACCTCTTAGAGGTTCAAAAGATTCTCGCGCACCAATCCAGCCCGGCTACGGTTCGCTACACCCATTTGACTGAGTACACTAAGCACCATGCGTTCACACAAATCAATAACTCGATGAATAGCACCTTATTCGTTGGGCGGCTTAGCGCTTGGCTAGTTGGTCTCAACTCGGTTTCGGCCGGCTGCCTTTGCGCGATAAAGAGCCATATCGGCGCGCTTGAGCAGCTCAGCGGCCGGGAATGACTCGCCGGAATTTAGCGTGGCAACACCCACGCTGACGGTAACATGCCCCTGCGGGTGAGACTCGTTGGGCAAGCCCAGCGCTGCTACGGCCACGCGAAGCACCTCCGCCAGAACCTGGCCTCCTGTGGCGTCGGTGGCGGGCAAAATTATCGCAAACTCCTCGCCGCCATAGCGGGCGACCACGTCAGTCGGGCGCCTCGCACCGCGTTGCAGCACATCTGCCACGGTTTTAAGATAGCGGTCCCCCTCCTGGTGGCCGTAGCGGTCGTTGACGCCCTTGAAGTGGTCGATGTCGACCACGAGGAGAGAGAGCGGCCCGCGGCTGCGAGTCGACCGCTCCCATTCGTCCTTCAACGCCCCGTCGAAGTAGGCTCGATTAAACACTCCCGTGAGACCGTCACGCTCTGCAACTGCCTTTAGCTTCTCAAACTTCTTTCTGTAAGTAAGAAACGCGTATACCTCCCGTACTGCGGTGCCGCTTGTGATCGAAAACGGCGCCCGTTCAAAAAACCACAAGTAGAGCGCTATCAACGAGCAGTAAAATGCGCCGAAGATACACTTCCCGACGATTGCAGAGCGGACCAGAGACCCGAAGTTCGGTTCCGCATTGAATACGATGGAAGCGAACACAAGGCTGTCAAGGCCGAGCACTACAATCATGGTTAGCAGCATTTTTAGGAGAAAAACCCGCACGTAACGAGCGATAAACTCGTAAACAACAGGAATGAACACCACGTCCAGGAACAGCAAGATTGTGCCGAGAATAAGAATGCCAGCATCTTGGGAGAAAACTGTAGCAGGTACATTGAGAAGGCTTCGAGCATAACCGGTCTGCAGCATGTATCCGAAAGAAAGCAAGAGGAATGACGCAGCTGCGTTGGAAATCAAAAGCGCGTAGATCAACCTCCGAGTTTCGCGTACATCCTCCCTAATGTAGATCAGCAGCACCGTACAGAGGCTGGCGGCGAAAAGAATGGTCGACCCGAGACTGACTGATATGTTTGAACCGAGATCTACAACTAAGGTTGCTGTAATCGTCTGAAGGCTTTGAAATACACCCAAGCATACGTAGCGGCACTAGCCCAAGGGTCAGCCTCAACCGGAAAAGAATTAATATGAGTGATTGAACCAGGAGAGCCTGGACAGCGAGCATTGCAAGCGGGCTCATGGGAAGTCACCTCGAGAAATCTTAGCTTGCATGGCCAAAGCAGGGACTAGGGGACGTGCGGCATAGCGATGGCTAAATCCTTGCAAAGGGATAACGCCTAACGACGTTTTAAGCCGACGCCGTGATTGTATTTCTCTGGATATGGATAGATGACGGATCTGCCTAAGTCATTCGCACTCCACAAAGCGGCAAGCATCGATAAGACTAGACTCAAACAGTGCGCAGCATTCATGTATCAACCCGACGATTTAATAGGCCGCAATGCGGAACAGACAATCACAGTGTAAACCAGAATCGTCTAAATGCCGCAGGGTCGGCTGGCGTTCTTTGTTGGACAATGCCGCTACGCTGCACATTAAACGCCGTATCGGCCTCTATTTTGATTATGACATCGACGCACTTGCCTCAGATCAGCAGCCACTCGTATACCACTGTCAAACTAGACCTTTATGGTTTGAAGTTTTATCACAAATATCTGCTGCAAAAGGCTTGGATTGCGCCCGGCTTGATCAAGCCGCCCAAGGTCAAACGCCCGCCTTACATTGTCACCAAATTACAGGTGCAACAGAATCTTGAGCAACGACGCTTCACGACGAAAATGGGTTTTTTAATGCCCTACTCTACACCTTCTCAAAACTAGGGTTTTCTCCGCGCGCCTTATACGCCTTAAAACGTTCGCGCGCTTTGGCTTTGCCGGTTTCTGTTTGCGGAATGATTTCCAATAGTCGCTCACCAATCTCAGCGATCATGGCATCGCGCAGGTTGATCGTCACGGCTCTTGCAGGCGGGCTAAACTCAGGCGTCACGATTAATATTGGCGACTCATCGTCGTCGTCCGCTTGACCGGCAATTTGGTGCGGTAAAAACGCATCTTCGGCGTAGCTCCAAAGCAAATCATCCAACGCTTCAGCCTGCTGGTTGTCGTTCACTAAGATGGCGCAGTCGTGGCTTTGCTCGAACGATTTTTCGACGAGTTTTGCCACCAGCAGCAGCGGGTTTTCGCTAAAGCGCGCGCTCGTCAGTTCGTAAAATCGAATAATTGCCATATGCTAGCCCTACGGTTAAATCGTGAAATATCTATTTCGGAAAATGGTGTACGGCTTCAATTTCGATCAGCAATTCGGCGCGGCAAATTTCCCCGGCGATGATGCAAAACGAGACTTCCGGAAATCGCTTTTGCATCATGACGGCAACATCGAATTGGCGAGTTTCATCGCGCACATAAACGCGAAAAACGCTAGCGCGGCCGAATTGGGCACTGCTATTGATTTGGAAACAGGCTTGGGCTAGCACCGCTTCTAAATTCAGCGCGCATTCTTCAAACTGGCGCGCTAAATCACCCGCATGCATAGACGCTTCCCCGACAACTGACGCGGTTCCAGAGATCAGCAATACCGTACCGCGTGCGGAAAACCCCAGCATACCGCGTGAGAACCGTGGCGGCTCTGGCCCAAATATGCGTCCGTATTTCACCGGTTTGACTTGCCGTGGATTATCAACCGCCATGCCCGCGCGTTTGGCGCTAAGCCACGAAATATGTAGCCAAGGGGACGCCGAACCGACGCGGCCAATAACGGTGGCTGCGGGGTCAGCGCCGATTTGGCGGCCATCCAACGCGCGCTGGCGGCCAAAGCAGAACTGTTTGTAGCGCTCGGAATCGCCGACTCCGTAGTTGATCGCGGAAAAATACGTCCAAATCCGCAAGATGTGCGGGTGCTGGCTTGCTGCGGAATATTCTGCAATGCGCTTATAAGCATCGGTGCTGGTGCGAATTAAGCCGCCGCCTTCATCTTCGTGCAAGATGAGCTCGGCCAGCATAAATTCATCATCGGAGGCAAAAGCCGCAGCCCCCAAATGCCCACATTTTAGCTGGCCTAGCGCGTGCCAACGCTCCACGTGCGGATAAAGGCTCGACAAATCGAAAGCAAAATCACCCGCTTGCCCGGCACGATAGCCAAATCGAAAAGCGGTGAGCAAGCTTTCGCCAGGCTTTGCCGGTGGCAACGTGCTGGACCCCAGCGTATCGGTTAGCCAGCAAATTGAAGGCTGCATATCCAGGCCGTTCGCTGCCGAGTTAAGCGCAAAGCTGCGCTTTTGCAGCCTGATATTCCTGTATCAGTTGCTCAACGAACTGCGAAACAGGCCGCACGCTTTTTACCGATCCAATGCCTTGGCCGCAGCCCCAAATATCGCGCCATGCTTTTGCCGAACCTGCGCCAAAATCCATCTTGCTTGGGTCTGATTCTGGCAAATTGTTTGGATCAAGCCCCGCGTTCTCTATTGATTTGCGCAAATAATTACCGTGTACGCCAGTGAACAAATTGGTGTAGACAATATCGTCGGCTTTGCCATCGACTATGGCTTGCTTGTAGGCGGCTTCGGCGTTGGCTTCTTCGGTGGCAATAAAGGCTGAGCCAATGTAGCCAAAATCAGCACCCATGGCTTGCGCTGCCAGCACAGCGTTACCAGTGGCAATTGCGCCCGAAAGAATCAGCGGGCCATCAAACCAGGCCCTTGTTTCTTGCACCAATGCAAATGCGCTTTGCTTGCCGGCGTGGCCACCCGCGCCGCTCGCTACCAGCACTAAACCATCCGCGCCTTTTTCTATGGCTTTGCGGGCAAAAGTTTGATCGATCACATCGTGCAGCACAATGCCGCCGTAGCTGTGTACTGCATCGTTTAAGTCAGTACGTGCGCCGAGCGAAGTAATCACTACCGGCACTTTATGCGCGACACAGACTTCTAAGTCATGCTCAAGCCGATCATTACTACGATGCACGATTTGATTCACCGCAAACAATGCAGCCTTCTGGTTTGGATTGGCCTCGTCATGCGCGGCCAGAGCCTGTTTGATTTCGGTCAGCCAAACGTCAAGCGCAGCCTTTGGGCGCGCGTTCAAAGCGGGAAACGAGCCAATAACGCCCGCTTTGCACTGCGCAATCACCAAATAAGGATTGGAGACAATAAACATTGGCGCGGCGATAGCGGGGAGGCGCAGGTTGGCCCGCAGGCGAGCGGTAATGGGATGCATGGAGGTCCTTTTTCAAAAAGCTGGATTTAGGCCGCCGATGCTATCAAATTGCGTTGGATCAAAGGCGCTAGTTCAAGGTGTCAACCATTTGCAAAAATTTCCAAAGCCGCAATCCGTGTGCCGCAAAAAGCAGGAAGTCGACTCTATGTAAGCTGGCCAGTTATGCGTTTAAGTTAATAGAGATGTTGATCAGCCTCAACCCAAACTACCCGAGCTTGCTCGACAAGATTTTTGGTAATTCCCCAGTTCGTGATTAGCCATTTTCGAAAAAACTGCGCCACTTTCTGATAAATTCAAATAATACGCGCTACAGGAAAAACGCCATGGAAACTCAGGAACTGCCACCGCCCACACCTATCGCGATAGCACAAGATAAAACGTGGTCACAAATTGCACTGGGTCTTGCACTGCTCGCATTTTTAATGGCATTGCCAATACTTTGGTGGCGCATTGCTTATTCCACGGGTAGCGGTGGTGTAATAAGTGAAGTGATTGGCGCAGTCAATGAATCGATTAAAGGCCAGAGCTTTCCAGCTTGGTACACCAGCATGCGTGCCAGCTCAATCTTATTCGCGTTTATTGCGCTCGTTGCCGCTATTTTGGCGCTGATTCTAAAGAACGCCGCGCGGCCTGCGGCGATTGCCTGCGTGTTAGCGATTGCTGCACTGCTGGTAACGAGTCCGTTTTTGACGATGATTGCCATTGGCGGATTGATAGCGATTGTGATCGCACTGTTGGGTTTGGGGGTGATGTAGCAAGGCTAGCTTGAGGGTTTAGCGTCGACTAAACTCTGCCGCCACTGCTAAGTGATCTGATGCCAGCTCAGGCAAAACATGCGCGTTTTTCAGTGAAAAGTGCTGACTGTAAAGAATCAAATCAATCGCCTGCAGGGGCGACCAGCTGGGGAAGCTCGGGCCCAGATCAGCTGGTTTAAGGCCTAGCTGCTGGCAAAAAGCAAAGACCGCAGGCGAGTTTGCGGCGCAGTTAAAATCGCCAAATACGATGGTCGGCATTTGACCCGCGAGCTGTTCCGCTAAATAGGTCAGCTGCCTAGCGCGCGCGGCAGGTACCAGCGCCAAATGCACGTTGACGTAACGCACCCCTGCACTTTCCAACACCAATGCACCACGCCCAGAGCGCATAGATCTGGCATGCGCATGCGCTTTGCCCTGATTGAACAAGCCGGGCAGCGCTACATTGTGGGCGTGCCCGGCTTCGCGGGTCAAAATGGCGTTGCCGGAACTAAACAGCCAGCCGAGCTCGCGGTTCGCTTGCCCGTAAACATGTGCGAAACCAGCCAGAGTGGCGATCGCTTCGGCCTGATTGCGAAATCCAGCGCGCAAACTGCCGCGATCGGCTTCTTGCAGGCCTATCACGTCAAATTCCTTGGCAACGTGCGCGAATGCTTGCAGCGCGAGCTGCTTATTTGGGTGCGGCAAAACCTGGTGCCAGGCTTTGCGCCAATAGTCGTGCACGCTGTTGGTTTCCGCTGCGGCTTGAAAATTAAAGCTCAACAGCTTGATGGATGACACAGCTATAAAACTAAGGTGTACGCGCGGCGATTGCGATAAATCGTCAACGTAACCGAGCGCCCGTTCGCCGCTGCCATGACTTCCTTAAATTGCGGAATGTTGTCGATTCGATAGCGATTCACCCCGGCAATCAAATCACCTTTAGCTAAGCCATAGCGCGCTGCAACCGAATCTTTCAGCACATCCGCAATCAATACGCCCTGAGCGCCTTGGCTGCGCGCATTGGTTGGCAATTCGGATATTTTTGCGCCCTTCAAACGTTGCTCAAAGCTGCCTGCGTCAATCGCTTGCGTGCTAATAGCCGCTAAAGAAAACTTCAAAGTGCTCGCTTTACCATCACGCAAAATCGCCAAATTATGCGCAACGCCAAGTGGCAATAAGCCTTCTACATTGCCAACATCATTCGCGGTGGTGATTTTTTTACCGGCAATTTCAGTGATGACATCACCCTCCTTCAGCCCAGCCTTAGCAGCCGGAGTTCCGGGCACGATTTGCGATACCACCGCACCGCGCGTGCCCTCGGCTAATTTGAGCGCTTTTGCTAATCCAGCGTCTAAATCTTGCGCCTGCACGCCCAAGCTGCCGCGCTGCACTTCGCCAAATGCCAGCAGCTGATTCATGACGTTACGCGCCAAATTCGCGGGAATCGCAAAACCAATGCCGACATTGCCTCCAGATGGCGAGAAAATTGCAGTGTTTACGCCGACTAGTTCGCCGCGCAAATTCACCAGTGCGCCGCCGGAATTTCCAGGATTAATTGAGGCATCGGTTTGAATAAAATTCTGATAGCCCAATCCGCGCAATCCGCTGCGCCCGAGCGCACTGACAATGCCGCTGGTGACGGTTTGCCCCAGCCCAAATGGATTGCCAACCGCCACTACGAAATCCCCTACCCTCAGCGCATCCGAGTTTGCTAATGCAAGCGCAACCAGTTTGTCAGCCTTGACGCGTATAACCGCCAAATCAGTATCTGGATCGGTGCCGACTACTTCAGCGGTTAACGTGCGGCCATCGTGCAGCGTAACGGACACGTCATCCGCACGCTCAATCACGTGGTTGTTGGTCAAAATCAAACCCTTCGCGGCATCAACAATCACGCCCGAACCGAGCGAGCTTTCAACCCGCTCTTGTGGCTCTGGATCACCAAAAAAATGCTGAAAAAACGGATCATTAAAATATGGATTTCGCACCTGCACCCGCGACCGGGTATTCACATTGACAACCGCCGGCTGAGTTCGCTCTAACATCGGCGCCAGTGACGGCAACGCTTGGCCATCGATAATCGGTGGTAGCGCAGCGGATGCGTTAAAAGCGCAAACAAGAGCCGCATGGGCGATCAACAATTTCCAAAACGTACGCATCAAACAAAATTCCTGAGACCAAAGGGCGCAACCCCGACCAGCCATCTTGCCAATAGTTCGCATGATTCGTAAAGCGGATTTGGTGTTTTACCTCAGAAACGGCAGCTGGAGGGAAAAGTGTGTGATTTTTTAGGATTTACAGCAAGGCGTGATTGACGCCGCATATATACTACCGCGACTTCGTAGGCCGGGTGGAGCGCAGCGATACCCAGCAAATCACCGATTGTCGGTGCTTGAAACAACAACCAGGCTTACGTTCTTGGTAATTTCCGGCCTGCTAGCAGGCTCTGCTTTTGGGAACAGTTTCGGCAGCCGCAGCCAAGTGCTTTGCACGCCGTCAAGACAGCTCGCCCGATAGCCGCAAAGCACCATCACGCAGCGCCAATGAAAAGCGGTAACCATGCGTTTGAAGCGTGTCCAGAATTGGCTTGATACGCTCAATTTTGCCGATACGTTTAGCGTGCAACAGCAAGCCAAGCACGCCTAATACGGGAATGCCGTGCCGTTGCGCCGCTTGGCGGCCACGGCGCTCGTCCATTAGCAAACCGCAGCCAAGCGCGAATGCGAGACTTAAAGCCTGCGCTTCGCCTTCGTCCAAATACTTGGCTGCTGCAATATAGATTGCGTCTTCGCGGCTTGGGTGCACTTTTGCGTGGGCCTCCACAAAGGCCATGATTTCGACAGCGCCAGCGCGTGAACGATCTGCTGTCGTCTCCTCAAGCACTGCTTGCGGTATTTGAATTGCGTCAAACAGTGTGAGTAGCTGCAAATGCCCGCAAATCGCTAGCGCAATCAAAGGCCCAGAATCACAGACCACGCTAATCCCGGTTGGAGTCATAACACCGGGTTAAAAGCGTCTAGCTCTTGCGCCAATTCGGCCGGATCGTAGTCGACCACCGCAATGCCCTGATCGCTCAAATGCGCAAGAAATTGCTGCAGACTCATTCGCGCGAGTTTCGCCGCCCTGGCCGATGTAAGTTCGCCATCTTTAAACAACCGCACCGCCAACGCAGTGTGCACACCCAAACGCAGCAAGTCCTCAGTGATCGGCACACTCACAAACAGCGCCTGCCCATGCCGCGTGACCACCGCCAGCCGACCTTCCTCAGCCTCGCGGCTCAGCTCGCCAGAGCGCTCCCGCAGCTCTCGAATCGAAAATGTTTGCATAGCACGCCAAAAAGTTACCCGAAATTGGGGAACACATTGGGCGCTCGAGCGGTTATGAAGTCAACTCGAATTTGTTCGCCAGTCAAATCGGAGCCAGTCTTCGCTGGCTAAGCACAAGCGTTACGACGTTTTGCGGCTTGAATGACTGAGGCGAGTCAGTGCGATTCCTCGCACGCAACCCCCAAATAAACACCCGCGCCAACCTGCGTGCTAACTCAGGCTCGTTTCAGGCACACTCCGCGCCCTCTAAGGGCTATTTTTAGCCGCCAAATCGAGTCAGCTATGCAATACATTTACACCATGATCGGCGTAAGCAAAATCGTGCCGCCGAAGCGCGAAATTATTAAAGACATCTCCCTGAGCTTTTTCCCGGGCGCGAAGATCGGTCTGTTGGGGCTAAACGGCGCGGGTAAATCGACGGTGCTGCGTATTATGGCCGGGCTGGACAAGGATTATTTGGGCGAAGCGCGCCCGCAGGCGGGCATCAAAATTGGCTTTTTGCCGCAAGAGCCGCAGCTAGATGATTCTAAAACCGTGCGGGAAGAAGTGGAACAAGCCTTGGGCACTGTTTCCGATGCGCAAGGCAAGTTGGACGCCGTTTATGCCGCTTACGCTGAGCCCGATGCGGATTTCGAAGCGCTGGCCGCCGAACAGGCCAAGTTAGAAGCCATCATTGCCGTAGGCGATGGCCACAATATGGAGCGCCAGCTGGAAATTGCTGGTGAAGCGCTGCGTTTACCGCCCTGGGATCAATCGGTAAAAGTGCTATCGGGCGGTGAAAAACGCCGGGTTGCGCTGTGCAAGCTGCTGCTAGAAAAGCCGGACATGCTGCTGCTGGATGAGCCAACCAACCATTTGGACGCTGAATCGGTAGCCTGGCTGGAGGAGTTTTTGCAAAAATTCCCGGGCACCGTGGTAGCCGTTACCCATGATCGCTACTTCTTAGATAACGCCGCTGAATGGATATTGGAGCTTGACCGCGGCCGTGGTATTCCTTGGAAAGGCAATTACAGCAGCTGGTTGGAGCAAAAGGGTGATCGCTTAAAGCGCGAAGAATCCTCCGAGCGTTCACGCCAAAAAGCCATCGAAGCCGAGCTGGAATGGGTGCGCAAAAACCCCAAAGGCCGGCAAACCAAGAGCAAGGCCCGCCTTGCACGCTTTGAGGAGCTCAACAGCCAAGAATTCCAGCGCCGTAATGAAACGCTGGACATCTACATTCCACCGGGCGAGCGTTTGGGTAACTCGATTCTCGAGTTCAAAAACGTCACGAAAGCCTTTGGTGATAGATTGCTGATTGATAACTTCAGCGCGATTATTCCGGCTGGATCGATCGTCGGCGTGCTCGGGCCAAACGGCGCCGGTAAATCGACACTGATGAAGATGATCCTAGGGCAAGACAAACCCGATTCTGGGGAGATCAATATCGGCCACACGGTGAAGATTGCCGCGGTCGATCAATCGCGCGCGTCAATGAACGATGAAAACACCGTTTGGCAGGAAATTTCCGGCGGCGCCGACATCATCACGATTGGCAAATACGAGCTGCAATCGCGCGCCTATATTGGCCGATTCAATTTCAAGGGTGCGGATCAACAAAAGCGCGTCGGATCACTCTCGGGTGGTGAGCGCGCACGCTTGCACTTAGCAAAAACGCTGATGTCAGGCGCGAATATGCTGCTGCTGGACGAGCCCTCCAACGATTTGGATATCGACACGCTGCGCGCGCTCGAAGAAGGTTTGCTCGCGTTCCCGGGCTGTTCGATTGTTATTTCGCATGATCGCTGGTTCCTAGATCGCATCGCAACGCACATTTTGGCGTTCGAAGGCGATTCGCAGCTGACCTTTATGGTAGGGAATTATCATGAATACGAAGAAGACAAGAAACGCCGTTTAGGTGAAGATGGTGCGCGGCCTACGCGTATTAAGTACAAGCCGATTACGCGGTAGGTGCCTCGTCATTCCCGCGCAGGCGGGAATCCAGTGCAGGTGTCAGCGTTCTCAATCGCATGAAAAACACTGCGAACCACGCATTTTTGTCGTTATCCGTAAACCGGACGCGCGGCGAACCTGGATTCCCGCCTGCGCGGGAATGACGATGAGGAAACCGGACGCTCTGCGAACCTGGATTCCCGCCTTCGCGGGAATGACGATTAGGAAAACCGAGGCCTGCCTGTAATCCCCCAATCCAATACGCAATCCAACACACACTTAATTATTAACACCAAGTTTTGGGTAGCGCGTTCAGCACCAAGCCCACGCCACCCAAGCTAAACTTCCACACTTCTCACCACCACAGGAACCGCACAATGGACATTATGGAAGTCATCAAAAACACCGTCGAATCACATCCGGTGGTGCTGTTTATGAAAGGTTCGCAGCAGTTTCCGATGTGCGGATTCTCTGCGCTCGCGGTGCAGGCGCTAAAAGGCTCAGGCAGCGAATTCCATACGGTAAACGTTCTGGAAAACCCGGATATTCGCGCGAATTTGCCGCAATATTCAAACTGGCCGACTTACCCTCAACTGTTCGTCAAAGGCGAGCTGATTGGCGGCGCGGACATCATGGCCGAACTCAACGCATCGGGTGAGCTAAAGCAAATCCTAAACGACGCCACAGCCTAATCGGCCAGCAGCACGCATGGATTTTCAAGGCAAGATTGCACTTGTTCCTGGCGCAACAGGCGCACTTGGCACAGCCTTAGCGCTGCAGCTAGGCAAAGCCGGCGCAACGGTCGTGCTAGCCGGTAGAAACGTCAAAGCGCTAGAAAAGCGCTATGACGCGCTGGTCGCCGCAGGTGCGCCGGAACCGGCAATTTACCCGATCAATTTTGAAGGCGCGGCACAGCTTGATTACGAATCGATGGCGGATCGGCTAGTCGAAACTTTTGGCGGCGTCGATGTGTTGGCGTGGTCAGTCGGGCACTGGCACGGTATGGAGCCACTGAACAATCTAGCACCGCCAGTTTGGCTCAGCGCACTGCATTTGAATTGCACTGCGCCTTGGCTTCTATTTCGTGCATTGTTTGACAGCTTGCGCGCCCGCAGCGGCGCCGCCATTTTTCCACTCGCTCCGCGCGCGCTCACTGAGCTTGCTTTTGCAGGCGCGTATGGCGCCGCGCAGGCGAGTTTGCGCAACTGGGTAACGTCCGCAGCTTCTGAAAATGAGCGGCTTATGCCACGTGTTTACGGCATTGAATTGCCTGCGCTGAAGTCAAAATTGCGGCTCGCCGCATTTCCAGCGGAGGCTATCGATCAAGTAACTGATGCGAACTTGCTGAGTGAGCGGTATTTGCAGATTTTGCAGCGTGCGCCGGGGGTTTGGCGGCTAGTTGAGTGACCTGGGTGGGGCAAAGTGATTCGTGGCAAAACTTTGTTTAGATTTGGGTTGTTTTGATTTAGCTATTTGAAACGAACCACCCTCTCCCCCAACCCCTCTCCCATCAAGGGAGAGGGGAGTAATCAAGCTTTTGGGAGCAAACACTGCAATTTGCGACGAAGCCGTTTTAGCCCCTCTCCCTTGATGGGAGAGGGGAGTAATCAAGCTTTTGGGAGTAAACACTGCAATTTGCGACGAAGCCGTTTTAGCCCCTCTCCCTTGATGGGAGAGGGGAGTAATCAAGCTTTTGGGAGCAAACAATGCAATTTGCGACGAAGCCGTTTTAGCCCCTCTCCCTTGATGGGAGAGGGGTTGGGGAGAGGGTGAAATCCCTGCCGCAAACCTAAGTATTCTCCAAAAGCACCCAACTAAGTTTTCCTGCGCGAAAGAGTACTAGACTTGACGCCTCAGCACGCTTCTGGCTTTATTCCACCTCCAAATTTTGCAGAGCGATCATGGCAAAACCCATCAGTTTTAATCTAGCAGGTCAAAAGCTCTCTATTGAGCTTGGCAGCAAAATCGACAAGCGCGCGCTGTATGGCAATGCCAAGCGCATCGCCGAGAAAGACGGACAGGCGCTCGAACGCGGATTGCTGCTAGCGGATGGCAGCTTGCTGCCCCGTAATGCCGTCAGCAGCGTTCGGGTAGATCCAGACGGTTCGCCTATCGCCAGCATTGAAACGCTGATTGATGGCAAATCTGCCAGCTTGCAAGCCAGCTCATTTGACGATACCCGTGACTTACAGCCAGTTCCGCTGACCGAGTTATTGAGCTTTGCCACTCGCGATGTTTATCCGATTACGCAAACCGACGTGCCCGCTGGTTTGTACCGCACTGAGTTTAATTATCGCGCCAGCTACCAGCCGCACGATGCGCTAGTTTTGGTGCGCCCGAATACCAACACTGCGTTTTTACTGGTGGGTGTGGCGAAGCAAAGTACGCTGCTCGCGCTGCAATCAAGCTATGAATTTTTTGACGCCCAAGATACTGAGGAAGAAGCGGATGAACTCGACTTTTCGATGGTCTAAATCATGATGAGCCTGCACTTAGAATATGGTGGCCGCAGCACGCGCGTTGGCTTGTACGCGCTGCCGCAGTTAAAGCCGCGCCAGCACGCTATTACCCGCACCGTTAGCGGTGAAATGAGCAACGCGCGATTGATTAGCGGCGCACGAAAATCCTCTGAAGGCATGAGCTTTGAAGAACTGCTTGCGGGTGATCCAGAGCTGGACTTGACACTGGCCGGCACGCTGATTGACGCAGATCAAGTGACGACAGCCTATTTTGATGCAAAGGCAAGCGAGCGCCGGCCCATTGGTGATTTTCAAGATATTGACGTGGTGTTGGATGCAAGGGGTGTGGAAAAATCGCGTCGCCCGCATCTAAAACGCAGTAATAACTTAGATCAACTGCACCCGGTAAAAGCCGGCAAGCGCATGCCGCTTGAGGAAATGCTGATGAGTTTTGTCGTTAAGTCAACGCTGCAAGTCGCGCACGTGGATGGGCTGACATTCGAGTTTTTAAAAGGCATCGCACGCGAGCTTGCGGAAAAACAAGAAGTTGCGGTACTGGGCGCAGGCGCGAAGGGCAATATTCCGCTGGTTTTGCGCGAAGGCGGCACCGCATATCGCGCTTTTTTGGCCGGTGAAACAGATGGCGCTGATCGCTACAAACTATTGCTACTGCTGAGCGATCAAGAGCTCAAACTACCGGAAATGAGCGCATGATCAACACGCAAAAATTAAACTACAAAGGCCGCTATGGCATCGCCACCGGCGGGGCGGTAGACGATCACGTTCTGCTCAGCGTGGCGGCTGAATTCGACAATCAAGTCATGCGCAAAATCGAAGCGCTCGGCCCGGCTGATTTGGCATCGCGCTACGCGGGCACTGATCAGGTATTAGTGACGCACAAATACGATGGCGAAAGCACTTTTATCTATTTTGAGCAGGGTAAAGATGCGTTTTGTTTTAGCGCCAGTTCTGGCCGGGTGCGATTAGGATTTGCCGCTTTGGACGCCTTGCAGACCAAATTGCAGCAAGCACGCGTGCAAAAGTGTTTGCTGCGCGCAGAAATCACCCTGCCCGCGCCGGTAGGCGATCAGCGCCGCTTGGGCGTGAGTGAAGTTATACGTGTCAGCTTTAGCGGCACGGAGCAAGAAGTGGCGCAGCTGCAAATTGTGCTTCTGGATGCGGTGATGCTAGATGGCAAAGACTTGCGCGCCAATCAAAATGATTTCGCACAAACCCTCGCCTTGCTCCAAAAATGGGTTGGCAACGACGCTACACAGCCAGTGTTTACAATGTCCGCTGAAGTTATGCCAGAAGCTTCAGTGCCGGTGGCGTTTCGCAAGATTGTTGATGCGGGCGGTGAAGGTATCGTGGTGCGACGGCTCAATCGCTTTGAAGCGCGTAAAGTCAAGCCGCACCGCACAGTTGATGCGGTCATCATTGGCTTTGTCGAAGATGATTTCGAAGGCAAATATGGCGTGGCGTCATTACTCACTGCGCTGTCCTATCCGCAAGAAGGAACCGAGCATTATCTACAGACTTTCGTGCGCGTTGGCTCGGGTTTGACCGATGAGCAGCGCATACAAATGCTCGATCAGTTACGCCCGCTTGCAGTGCCCGCACCGGTAGCCATGACCGATTCTTCCGGGCGCACGATTCATTTCATCAAGCCAATGCTGTGCTGTGAGCTACACGGCGAGGATTTAATCGTTAGCGATGCAGGACGTGAATTACGCACTCAGCTGCTGCACTGGAGCGATGCCGCGAGCGGCTATGAATTCGTCGGCTTGAGCGCTTGCCCGCGGCTAAGCTTTGCGCGCTTTGCAACTTTGCGGGCAGACAAAATTTGGCATCAAGGCGGCGCACGAATAGAACAAGTTGCAAATCTGGTGCGGCCCTCACCTTATGTCGGCGATCGCAGCTTGAAAATACTGCGACGTGAGGTTTACGCCAAAGGCGAGATGCTGCGTAAATTAGTGGTCGTCGAAAAAGCTGATGTCGAATTGCCATTTCCGTATTTGATCTACTGGACGGATTTTTCCGCCAAGCGCGCAGAGCCCTTAAAGGTGAGCTTGCAAGTAGCCACCACACCCGAACGCGCCAACGCGCTTGCTGAACAGCTATTGGCTGAGGAGCTGACCAAGGGTTTTGTCAAAGTTGCTTAGCGGTAGATTGCGGCAAAGTTTTCCCAAATTTATACCTTTCAGCACTGAATTTTGCGTAGGCACTCTGGCACACTGTTTCGATGAGTGAAATTACCCGAAAAATCTGCATGTTGGGCGACTTTGGCGTTGGCAAAACGAGCTTAGTCGAGCGTTTTGTCAAGCAAGCGTTCTCCGCAAAATATCAAACTACCGTGGGCGTGCAAATCCACACCAAGATCATCGAACGGCCCGAGCGCAATCTAAAACTCGTGCTGTGGGATGTAGCCGGTAAAAATGCGCTCGACGGCGTACGTTTGAGCTATCTACAGGGCGCGGGCGGGGTTATTGTGGTGGCCGATGGCACGCGTGAAGCGACATTGCGCTCGGCGCTGTATGTGCTTATGCAGGCACGGCAAGAAACCAGAGCCGATTTGCCAGCGGTGTTGTTGGTTAATAAGCTAGATCGGCTCAACGATTGGGAAGTAACCCCGGCTGCACTATTGGAGATTCGAAAATCGCTGCCGGTATTTGAGGCCAGCGCGCTGAGCGGCGAAGGCGTGGCTTCAGGCTTCGACAGCCTGTGTGAGCGCCTATGAAATTGCCAACTACGCCGAAGCTGCCCAATACCCTGCTGAATAGTTTAGATGAGCTTCGGCTCAAGCTCGAGGAGTGCTGCGTAGTTGAATTTGACGCGAGCTGGCAGCTGATTGCACGGCACGGAAATGTGAGCCGTTTTGCGCTGCACGATCTAGCCGATGCAGATTTAAGCCAGTTGTTTCAGGCGTTGTGCATGGGTTTGCCACGCACGCGCGGCGCGGAGCTTAAACACGTCGGCTTGCCCAATGGCGTTACCGTTGATCTGCGGCTTTATTCGTCCAAACTCAGCGTGTTTGTGCTGCTGGTCGACGTGCGTGAAGAAGTCGAAAAAGCGCGCAACTGGCAGCAGAACGCGCAAGAAACCGAGCTTTTGAGCTACGAGAAAAGCCGCGAGCTGCGAAAAACACGCACGCGCGGGCAGACTTTAAAATCGCAAAATATTGAGCTGCGCCGTAATTTGTGGCTGGCACATGCCGCACACGATTTGCTACTGATTCAACTGACGGCGCATGTGCGCGCTGATCAAACCGCATTGCTCGAGCTGCTCAGCCACGCGCGCGAGCCGCTGCAAAAGCAAAGCGCTGGATCCCTAGGCGAGCTGATTGACATGCTGCGGCTTTGCGTGGCCGATAGAATCGATATTGCGGCTCGCAACCCGCAACAAAGCGCCTTGCACAGCACGCTGCGCGCAACCAGTGCATTGCTGCCGCTGCTGGTGTTTGCGCACGCGCGCAACCTTAATGCCAATGCAAGCTTGAACTTGAGCGCAGATGCGCACGCCCTAAAAGCTGAACTGACTACCTCCGGCAGCGATTTGAACAGCGTGGAATCAGCATTGCTGTGGGAGCGTTTGTTGCCCGATCGCGATCTAAGCAAATCTGAAATGGCGCTGCTGTTAACAGCTGATCGACTCGATGATTTTGGCGGCCGCACTACCCGCAGCTTTAATGCTGGCGCAGGCAATGGCGAGCTAAAGCTCACGCTCAGCTTGCCACTCGAAAAGCCGGTCATACCTGAGCAAACCCGCGTGCAAATCGCAGTTGGCGCATTGTTTTGGGTGCTCAGCCAGCGCGATGAGCAGCTATTCGCGGTGCGCCAATTCATCCAAAAACGTGGCTTTCAAATGCAGCAGCACTTTGATACCGAAGCCATGCTCAAGCGGCTCATTGCGCACCCGCCACAGGTCATCATTGCGGATGCATCCGACGCCGCAGCGGTCAAATTCGTATTTCGCGCACGCGCCGAAGGTTACGTGGGCCGCACGCTAGCGCTCGGCAGTTTGAACGCCAGCGCCGCGATAAAGGCGGTGTTTGACGCGCAATGTGAGCAGTTGAGTGAGTCTGGAATTGCCGAGGCGCTGGGGTTAGGTTAGCTCTGCAACACCTGCAAAAACTCTGCAGGCTCACCAATAGGACTGCACAAAAGCTCTGCATTGATTCGCTTATTCATACCCGTCAGCGCTTTACCCGGCCCGCATTCTAAAACGCGAGTGATTCCGGCCGAGCTAAGCGCCTGCACGGTTTCAATCCAGCGCACGCGGCCGCACAGCTGGGCGATCAAATGGCTGCGAATCTCGTTTATGTCTTGCGTACTGGCGGCGCGTACGTTGTGTAGCACCGGAATGCGCGGCGGCAAAATCGTAATGTTCGCCAATGCCGCCTGCAATTCCAGCGCAGCAGGCTGCATCAAGGCACAGTGCGAAGGCACGCTGACTGGCAAGCGAATCGCACGGCGCACACCGCGTTCTGCTAGCAACACCAGCGCGCGCTCAACGGCGGTTTTGTGTCCGGAGATCACGATTTGCCCGGGCGCGTTGAGATTGGCGGGCTGCACGATTTCTGACTCACTGGCATCTGCGCACGCCTGCTCGATCACATCAAGCTCAGCGTTCAAAATCGCTGCCATGGCACCAATGCCTTCGGGTACCGCGCGCTGCATGGCTTGTCCGCGCAATTGCACCAATTTCGCAGCGTCGGTTAGCGATAACGCACCTGCGCAAACCAGCGCACTGTATTCGCCCAAGCTATGCCCGGCCAGCATCGCTGGGTTAGCGCCGCCCGCCCCTATCCATGCGCGAAATACCGCTACACCGGCTGCTAGCAGCGCAGGCTGGGTGTTTTCGGTTCGGTTCAAATCCGCCTCTGGGCCGGTTTGCGCCAGCTGCCATAAGTCTACGTTGATGGCGTCGGAGGCTTCTTGAAACGTTTGGATAATGTGCGGATGCACAAGCGCCAACGCGCTCAACATGCCGATAGTTTGTGAGCCCTGGCCTGGGAATACATGTGCGATCATGTTGGCTTTTCCTTGATTTGTGGTTGGAAAAAGTTGAAAAATAAGTAAATCATAGTAAGCCTAGTTAGCTCTCTAATCGTCATTCCCGCGCAGGCGGGAACCCAGGCTCACCGAACTATCAACGTGCTGAGATGAAAAAAAGCGCTAATTTCGTTAAGTTAAATACCTTGGTGAATTTCTGACACCTGCACTGGGTCCCCGCCTGCGCGGGGATGACGAGGTAGCGCTACGCTCATCGCTTATTTTAAGCATTCGTATCGGCATAAATCGAACTCGAACGTAAAAACAAAAACTTACTCTTGAATATAGACCAAGACAAAACTACTTCAGTACCTTACCACTTGGCTTGCGCCGATACGCCAAAAACGGCGGAAATGCCCAGGGCCGCAGCGCAATAACGAGAGAGGTAGTGTGGCGCTCCAAGAGCGGCAGTTTGATGTCTTCTCGCGCTAGCTCGTCAAACTCATTCGCTACCCGCGCCATCGCCGCATGGAAGCGCAGCAAATTTGGTTTACTGAGCATGCCGCTTAAAAACACCAGCTTTTCGCCGGTGCGATCAAAATTACTGTCGAAAAATTCTTTTTGCACAAACTTGTTGAAAAAGCGCTGCACCGGGCCATCAGCGCGCCAGGAAAATTGCCGGCTGACGAGCAAGCGATAATCATTGCCCGGCAATAATTCCAGCATTCGCATGCGATCAAGCGTAGCCAATAGGTGGATCAACTCATGCTCGGTAAACTCAAAATTCTCAAGAATTTCTTTAAAGCGCCAGTGATTTAGCGTCAAATTTGCAATCAACAACAGCTTTAGATTGCCGAACAGCTCATCTTCTTGCTCGATGGTTAGTTTCGAGATCGCCGGCGGCCTATCGATGCTGCGCGCAAGCAGCTCGTCCATAGTCAATCCAGCGATTTTGCAGACTTGCTCAAAGCGATCCAGGGTGAAATTGCCGAGCGAAAACGTGCGTTTGACCGCCGGTTCGCTTACCTCCAACAGTACGGCGACGTCGGCATAAGTTTTACCGGCGGCCTTGAGGGCGCGCTTTAACTCGCGAATGAGTGCGGGAATTTGCGTTTCAGACATGGATTTTCCTGGATTGCGTTGGCAAACGTTAGCTCCCGATACTTTGCCAGATTTTTATTACCAGATTTTCGAATTCAACTTTTGATTTAAAAGAAGCGCAAAGACTCAGCTAGGCTTTGCTATGCTTCCGGCACATTTTGACACACATTGAGCAGGAATCTTCCTCGACCTATGCTTTTGGCCGAACACTTATTGCTGCTTGACCGTAAATTAGATGGCGCACCGCTGAGCGATCCAACTAGGTCAGCAGTTGAGCTTAACCGCTGGATGGCGGCGGCGTGCGTTGCTGAGCTAGCCGCTATGGGGCGCTTGCAGCTGGTCGGCAATGATGTAGTTGCGAGCAGCGATATTGCCGCGCACTACATGCTGCTTAACGACGTGTTGATGGTGGTCAAGAAAAAATCACTGACGCCGATTGCTACCGTCGATGCCGTTGCACGCGCTATGCCGCGCATCGCAGTAGATTTGCTTTCGAGCATGGTGCTGCGGGGCATTTTGATCGAAGAAAAAACCACACGCTTTGGCATGGCGCTGTTTGGCAAGGTACGCTATCCGGTGCAATCCACCTCAGCTTATGGACAATCGCTAAAACACATTAGCGATGGTATTGAGACGATTGGTCTGGCTGATTTATGGTCGCTCAGTTTAATTTTGCTAGCCGATGGAATGAACTTGGTGCAGTCAATTTTGCCCGATTTAGCAGCGCCACTGGATGGCCGATTAAACCGCTTTGAAGCCTTCGTTAGCGGCACCCGCGCGCCGCCCGATATTAACGCACAGCGCGCACGCTTGATTTTTGCATTGACGCGCTATGAGTAGCCGAACCCCGCACACCGCAGCAACACTTTGGAGCAGCAAACTATGCTGATCGCTGAAACCCTAGCCTTGGTTGCGCTTGAGCCCAGCACCGGCAAAGTGCGCGCCAAACTCGTTCGAGCGCAGCATCAAGACGCACTCGCCGGGGCCTTGCTCATTGAACTGGCGACTCAGATGCGCCTGGGTTTACGCGGAAAAGTTGTCGTTATCCTGGACAATATGCCCTCAAGGCACCCGCTGCTGACTGCCTGTTTGAAAATCGCGCGCGCGCACTCCGGGTTGCTAACGCCGGTACAGCTATTGCAAAAAGTATCAAGCAAATTGCCGCGGCTTCGAGAAGATTTGCTTGATGCGCTGGTGCGCCGCGATATTTTGCATCCGAGCAAGCGCAAATACTGGATATTTGGCGAAAAGACCTACCCAGTTCGCTCGTCACAGGCGCAAAATGAAGGATTGACCGAGATCAAACGCTGCGCCAATGGAGAGAACTCAAAGCTGCACGGTATTGCCCTGCTTGGGCTGGTCTGCGCGACTGGCATTGCCGACCAGCTGCTAACCTATGACGAAGCCGAGGACGCCAAATCCAGACTGCGGTTACTGCAAGGTGAAATCGCCGCTGAAATTGCCGCTAATAGTGAAACCATTGACGGTGATGACATCGTCGAGCTGCATTCGATCGCGCTGATGGAGCAGCTTTACCTGCTGCTTCGCGATCTGCTTAAATAGCGAGATCGCTAAATATCATTCGACAGGTGTTTTTCGAATAGGAGTGAATGACAAACAAAAGCCTGGGAAGCTTGGGTTGGGTGCGGTTCGCATTGCCTTGGTGACCGACAAAATAAATCCACGGGCGTATCAAGAGCGCAGTTTTTTAGCGCTGAATGCGCGAACCAAGGTAGCCTGGGGCTGCGCACGGATACCCCTTTTCGGATATCCAAGTCCACAAAGTCCTTTTCCTATCATCTAATCTGTGACAAACACCCTCGTACGTCGTGAAAAATAAAGTACGCTAAGCGGGCCTTTGCTGGACGGCTGTTGTTGATAGACTTCACTCCAAATTGAGTTCTTACCGCAGGAGCGTCCTTTGCGCCAAAACCACCCAAATTTGCTGTGCAACCTGGCATGAGCGCCGTGCGTGTGGCCAGTGATGCGAGCATCAAATCTGATTTTGATCGGGCTGGGCGTGAATTACGCCATGCGGCGCTGAGCATGGCGCAGGCGTGGCAGGTGTTGCAGCGCACGGGTTGGTCAAGCGCACAGCTTCGGCCTTTGGCGCTGGCATTGCGGCAATTTTCCAAGGGTTGTGATCGGCTAAAAGTGCATGCGCTGAAGCGGCACGCGGTGTTGCTGGAGCACCAGCTGATGCCGTACGGCGGCACCGAAGTACCAAGCGCACAGCAAATCAAAGCCATTGAAGCGGCAGTTTCGACGCTCACTTCAAGTGCGCTGGCGATTGACTTAAGCGCAGCGCTGCCTGATTTTGTGCGCGGTGAACAGCAAGCCGACACGCAAACAACACAGCAAAACAAAACGCAAGCGGTAGCGTTAAGCCTGGTTGATACTGCACGGCGCGCGCCGCGTTTGGTGGACCCGAACGCGGTGATTGTGCTGCGTGCCGATAAAAATTTAGGCACCGGGCTGATTGAGAGCTTGAAAGAGCGCGGCCATCGAATTTTGGAGCTCACCAGCACGCAGGCGCTGGAAGAAATGCTTGCCAAAATGCTTCCCGGCGGCTTGGTGCTGGATGCGCGTTTTTTGAACGGTTTGAGTCGCCAGCTGCATCAGCTCAAACCCCGTGAAGGCACCTCTGAGCGGCCAGTCGCGGTTGCGGTATTGTCAGATCGGCGCGATTTAGGCCGTAAATTGCTGGCATTGCGCCACGGTGCGCGCGGCTATTTTGAAGAGCCTATTGATGCGATTGCCGTGTGCGCCGCATTAGGCTTGAGCGAAGCGCAGCGCAAGTCAACAGCAGCCCCGCATTCAACGTATCGCGCGCTGTTGTGTACGCTCAATTCTGCGTTTGCGAAAGACTGCGCGAATTGGCTAGCGCCGCTCGGGGTTGCCACGCGCCACGAAAGCAACGGCATTGGCGCGCTTGCGGCCTGCGTTGAATATGCACCGCATTTGCTGCTGGTCGATGCCACTTTGCCACAGCCTGAAGGCTTGCGATTGCTCAGCGAGCTGCGCCGCCAGCTGCGTAACGCAACGCTTCCGGCGATCTTGTTTGCTGGCACCAATTCACTGCAGCAGCGCGAACAGGCGATTGCTGCGGGCGCGGACGAATACCTGATTGAACCGGTGCGCCAGAAGCATTTACTTAGCGTGGTCAGCTCAAGATTGGAGCGCTTTAAGCGGCAAGTCATTACGACGCAAGTCAACGCCTCTGCCGCCGGATTGATGAGCCGCGCTGAGCTGTTAGCCGATTTTGAGAACGTGCAAGATTGCGCGCTGATGTTCATTGCGATTGACCAGCGCGATGCGCTGATGGCATCGCACCCGATTAGCGTGTTTTCCAAGTTAGACGAGGCGATTGCTTCGATTTTGCGGCCACGCTTGCGGGTTAGAGATTCACTTGCCTATTTTCAAGATGGCGAATATTTGCTGGGCTTGCAAGGTATAGGCGAGGCACCGCTCGAAGAATTGGCGGAGAAAATTCGTGCCAGCGTCATGCATAACAAGCTTGATTTAGGCACTGCGATTGAGGCCTTGACGGTATCGGTTTGCTGGCAGCGGCGAAATGTCGGGCAAAATGTCGAAGTGTTGGCGCACCGAGTGCGCCACGCTACGCGCGTGTTAGCCAATGAAAGCCCGAATCAAGCGAGAGCCGCCGAGCGCGTGCTACTCGCCAATCCTGGCAGCGATATGCAAGATGACTTGCCAGAGCAAATTCTCTTGCAGCCAATTTTACCGACTACCGGCAAAGTTCAGGGCCAATATTTGATGGGTTTCACGTGGCGCGATGGCTTGGGGCAATTGCTCGATTACGCCGCCGCCAGTTCCAGAGCCAGCGCCAGCGGGCACGGCTTAGCTTTCGATCAGCGCATGCTGGTCGTGGCGTTAAATCGACGCGCTGACGAACTAAAACGCGGCCGGCAAGTTCGCTTGCTGGTGGAAATTGGCGAACACAGCGCCGGGAACGTCGAACTCGCCAGCTGGCTAACCAACGAGCTGATGCAGCGCAAACTATCGGGCTCAGGTTTGAGCTTATTTATCAACGTAAGCCATGCGCGCCAGCTCAATCGCGAGCGCAAAAAAGCCTGGAACACCAGGGCGCACGAGTTGCATGCGCTCGGCATGCGCTTAGGTCTACACGGCTTTAACATGACCGATGATGAGCTTGCCGAAATTCCGGATTTGGGCTTTGACTTTGCCATTTTACCACCGCGCCCCAAACAGCTCGACGAGCGCTGGGGCAAGCTGCTAAAGCGCATCCGCGAACGCGGCGCAGTTAGCATTGTCAGCGATGTCATGAGCAAACCCGATATTGATCAGCTGCGCTCATTGCGCGTCGATTTCGCACTCAGCCACGCGCTTGCGCCGCCCGGGTTGCACACCGATTTTGATTTTGCCGGGTTTGCTAGGGTTTAGCGGAGAAAGCTCGCTAACTTTTGTCTTAGGCTTGATGGTTCGCTCCTCCGTCAAGCTAAGGTCACATCAGAAACAGTCGTTTATGGCATTTTTCGAGAGACACTCGTTGAGTTCGGCGAAGTTGCTTCTAAACCGCCCGTAGCGTTTCATTGAGCGCCACTTTTGTGGCAGGACGTGCGGCAATCAAGCTGGCGACAACGCTAGTGACGAACACGAGCACACTGGCAATCGCAGCGGGCATTAGTAGTGAGGGTGCGCCGTAAACTTCCGCCTGCAGCTGGCGTCCGATTGCGAACGCTGCCAGCAAGCCTATCGCCATGCCTGGCAGCAGTGCATGCAGGTTTTCGCGAACTAATGCGCTCAACAAAACCGCAGGTTTAGCACCCAGCGCGGTGCGTAGCGCAAATTCACGTGCGCGCTCGGCCACGTTGAATGCCAAGATGGCATACGTGCCCAGCACCGCCAGTGTTAGCGCAAGCCAGCCAAACAAACTAGCAAAACGCGCGAAAAAACGCGGTGCGGCGGTCAATGCGGCTAGATCTTCGCTGATGTCATAGGCACGGAAAATTGCTTGAGTTGGATCTTGCTGCCAGATCACCTCTTGCACGGCTTTTAGCCCATTCGGTGCGCCGCGCACTAACACTGCCAAACTGTGCGCTGGATACTGCGCGAACGGCACCCAAACTTCTGGCCTTGGCTCAATATATGGCGCAACTCGGCGGGCGTCTGCCAAAATGCCGACCACACTAAATGGCATCAATTTGCCATCTGGATCTGGCAGCTGCACGGTGCCGCCGAGTGGTTCGGTTTTGCCAAAATATTGACGGGCAAAGCCTTCACTGACCAGCACCACCTTCGCCGCGCCAGCGTTATCAGTTGCGGCAAATGCCCGCCCAGCGCGCAATTGATAGCCGAGCGCGCCTATTGGATCACCCATCACGGAAATCACTGTGCTTTGCAGCGCTGCACTGGCCTGCATCGCTGGACCGCCACTGAGTTCGCGCTTGGGCCCAAACACTGGCGTAAACGGTACACCGTTGCTGATCGCCACTGATTTTGCGCCGGGTATTTTTTGCGCCGCTTCTAACAATGCTTGCGCGCGGGCGGCAAAGTGTGGGCCGTTGTCAGTATCAGATTCGCCCCGCATAAAAATCTGCGCATTGACTACACCATCCACATCTAAGCCAAGCGGCTGATCCCGCAGCGCGCTACTGGCGTGCAAAAACAATGCCGCACAAAATAGCGCGACCAGTGACAGCGCCGTACCTGGAATGCTCAGCCAATGCTTGCTGCGCGCGCCGTTTCTTTGCGCTCGAAGCGCGGCGTTGGCACCTGATTTGGCAATTTTCCAAGCCGGATAAGCGCCCGCTAGCAGCATAGCCAGCGTACTGAGCAGCGCCGCAACCAGTACCAGCCGAACATCGAGAATAAGCCCAGCGCCCAAGCTTGGATCAATCGGCAGGCCGCTTTCACTCAAATCAGGCGATAGCCGCCACACTAGCCAGCACAACATCATGCCAAACGCAGCCGCACTGGCCGCGAGCAGCGCAGTTTCCAGCAGCACCACACGCGCTAAATCACCGCGTGACGCCCCTAGCGCGTCCATTACCGCAAACGCCGATGCGCGCTGATTTCCACGCGTAAGCACCAAATGCGCAGCGTTGGTAGCCGCCACTAGCAGCACGAGCAGGCTCAGCCCGGCAAGTGCAAATAGCGGGCCGCGCACATCACCGCGAATAGCTTGTTCAAACGAATCCACTCCCAACTTCCACCCTTGCGCAGGTGTGCCGAGCTGCTCGCCTAAACGCGCGTGCGCAGCCGCAAGTGCTCCCATGACTGTTTCGGGATTGCCAGCAGATGGTGCACGCAAAATCACATTCATATACCGCGCGTTGAGATAACTCGGCGCATGTTCCCGCGCACTTGCCCAACTTATGGCTTTAAAATACGTAAGATCGCGCGCCGGATGCGCTAATTGCTTGGGCGCCACACCGACGATCACGCTATTACCGCCCTCTTCTTGGAAAGCTTTGCCGATGATGTTTGGATCGCTATTGAAGTATTTGCGCCAGGTTGATTCACCGATCACGACATTTTTGCTGTCGCCATCGCTGGCAATTAGGCCACGGCCTAGCAGCGGCCTGATGCCTAACACATCAAAATAATTCGGCGCCACCGTCAGGGTGGTCAAGGATTCATTCCGTTCGCCACCCGTGTAAGTCGTGCCGTTCCAAAAGTAGCTCGTCATGCTATAGCCCTGTGGCAATAGCATTGGCAGCTGCTCAGCTTCTGCACTTGTTAAAGCGCTAATTTGTTCGTTCTGTTCTGCATGCACGACATAAAGTTCGCCCGCATTTGGGTAAACCAAAGGCTGTAAAACCGCGTTCCAAAGCACGGCCCACATGATCAGCGTAACCGCCAAACCCAAGCCCAGCGTAACGATCACACTGATGGAAAATCTAGGCGCGCGTATGAGGCTACGCAGGGTTTGAATTAGTTTCATTGCAGTCTCGCGTATATGCTCTGATTGGCGCAATACACGTTTTATGCCAGCGAATTAGACGCTGATACTGGGCGAAATATGCTTCGGTTTGAGATTTCGCGTTCGGATTTGGGAAGCGTGCATTGAAAGCGGACGCATAGAGCCAATCGCTGCCTTATCGTCATTCCCGTGCAGGCGAGAACCCAGGCTCGCCGAGCTTTAAGTCTACTTATAAGCCTAATAGCGCGTAGATTGTGGCGCTTTGAAGCTCGGTTAGCATGCTGACACCTGTACCTGGATTCCCGCCTTCGCGGGAATGACGAGGTGGTGATGCATTGCCAGTAAAACCGTCTTCACGGTTTGTTAGCGCGTCGGCATAGCAGTAAAAAATTCGATTAACATCAAGTTGAGTCGCTAATTATGAGCGCCCCCAAACTCAGCAATCGATCCACTAAAACCCGAGCATCGCTTTGCTCAGCAACGCCTTCAATCAGCTTAGTTTTGGGCAGCGCTGAATCAGCCAGCGGAAGCAACAATCGCATCGCACCCGCACTCAGTGCTTCAAAGCGAACTTGATCTGAAGGATCCCGCCACACCAGTAAAAACGTCGGCTGCGCGGGTGCTTTTGCAGGCTGATTTACTTCACTTAATTGATGCACGGGATAGCGATAGGCGAGTAGCCTTGCGAGTGATGAGAGCTCAATACTCGAAGTTTTTGAGCTAGGCTGCATCAAGGTTTCTGCAGGATCACAGGCCAGCGTCAGCTCAGTCTCGACATATTCGTAATGCAGCAGCTCGCCCAAAAAATCGGGTTGCTTAAACAGTTCGGGCCGTGCTGCGGCGAAGTCTAAAAACTGGCTGGCAAATTCGGTAAATCTTGGATTGTGACAGGCGTGCTCGGCATAGAACGCGCGGCACAGCATTCGCCATTTTGGTGCGCCAATGATCTTAAAAGCCACTGGAAAATTACTGGCCAAAAGCCCATAAACATTGTTGAAAAATAGCCGTCGGTACACCGCTAACCGAGCGTCATCGAACTCAGGCAAAAAGTTGACTGCCGGCGCGCGCACATGCGCGGCGAAGCGGCGCTGAAGCGTCAAATCGCCATCAAGTTCACGCATCGTCAACTTGCATCAGCGTGCGAATGTGCGCTACTTCTGCAAGCAGCTCAGTGAACGGTGGGAAATCAAAATCGCGCTCTAACAGCGTAGGTTTTGCGCCAAATCGGGCATAGCTTTGTGCCAGCAACGTCCAGACCGACGTCGAAACCTGGCTGCCGTGCGTATCAATAATTAAACCGGGCGACTCAAGCTGATGCCCGGCAACGTGCATATAAGCTACCTTATCAATAGGAATGCCGGCGATAAATGCAGCTGCGTCATAGCCGTGATTGACGCTATTGACATATACATTGTTGACATCCAGCAACAGCATGCAGCCGGTTTTTTGCAGCAGTGCTTGGATGAACTCCAGCTCAGTCAAATCATCGGCTAAAGATAGATAGTACGACGAATTTTCCACTGCAATGCACTGCCCAAGCTGGTTTTGCACACTATCGATGCGCTCCACCAGCCGCGCTAGCATGGCTCTTGTAAACGGGATCGGCATCAAATCATAAAGGTGCGAATCGTCGGTGCACGCGCTTAGATGCTCGCTGTAGACCGCGATATCGTAATCGCTAAGAAAGCGCTTAATTGCCGCGATGTGCGCGCTATCCAGTGGGTTTGGACCACCTAATGAAAGCGATAATCCGTGTGCAATCAGTGGTTTTTGCTGACGCAGTCGCGTTAACGCACGGCCAAATTTTCCGCCAACGGCTAGCCAGTTTTCTGGCGCGATTTCTAAAAAATCCAGACTTGCCAGGTTCGCTTCAGTCACCTGCAAAAGCGAACGCCGCAGGCCTAAACCTGCGGCATTCGCTGGCAGCTGACTATTGATTTGCGTGCTCAATGGCGCGGCCGAACTGCAGCAAACAAACCTCTGCTTTATCGTCATTCCCGCGAAGGCGGGAACCCAGGCGCACCGAGCTTTCAGTGTACTCATAGGTGAAAAGACGCGCAGATTTCGACGCGATAGCTCTCATATGAATTTCTGACACCTGTTTTGGATCCCCGACTTCGCGGGGATGACTAGGTGGGGCGAAGCCGTAAGCAAAATCGAGCGCACGTTTGGCCGAAACATTTCCTAGCATTGCATCGCAATTCACCCGCTAGAAATCCGATAAGATTAGTAAAAAAAACGCTAATTCATACCGCCGCATTTGCCTTCTTCGGTTTTTTCTGTGCCATCAGCTTTATCGCCACCGCACTTGCCTTCGCCACACTTGCCTTCACCACATTTGCCCTCTTCAGCCTTGGCCTCACCTGCGGGTGCGGCGGCGGCGCCATCAGTGTGCTCTGCCCCGCCGCATTTACCTTCACCGCATTTGCCTTCACCACATTTCCCTTCCTCAGACTTGTCCTCGGCCTTCTCCTCGCCAACTTGCATGTAGCCTGCGCCAATGTCAGTGCTGGAAATGCCTGCGCTCGCAGCGCCGGACAGTGCTAATAACAGTGCTGCGGAACCTATAGTAAAGTTTGTTTTGATGCTCATAAGATGCTCCTGAATTGAGGGGTTTGTTACAAATGCGCGCTGACTACGCCATCACTAAAGGGAACCTCTAAAAACCCCATTTTCGTTGTGAAGCGTCGTTGCTCAAGAAAAAAATGTCGTTATATATCAACCATATACCGCCTCCATTTTTGTCATTCGCGCCTAGCTTGACTTAGAAAATGAGGTTTTTAGAAGTTCCCTAAAGTCAACGTAGCAATGATCGTCGCAATTGATCCAATATTTCATCGTTTCAGAACATTTGTGTTTATCATTTGGGAAGGCGTAACAAAGTCGTGAGCGCTATCGACGCACTATTTGATCGGCTTACATGACTACTGTCAGTCCATTTTTACCCAATGCCGCCACGCTTAAGCTCAGGCAGCGCTGCGCGCAGTTTGACTCGAAAAATATCCGCCAAGCGCGCAAACCCAGCGCCACTTGGGTGCATTTCATCATTCCAATCGACATCGTTAGTCAATTGACCACGGAAATCGACCACGTGTAGGCCGTCACCGTATTGAGTTTTGAGCGGCTCCAGCACGCGCTCAAAAAAGGCGTCAATCAAAAGCTTGGAAAATGCGCGCTGCAAATCCTCGTTCGCTAAAACGTGCTTGACGTATTTGCCGATCCAATCGCCAATGCTGCGCTTAAACAGCGCGATTAGACCGATTTGTTCAACGCTAAGCGTGGCGGACGCGCCCATCAAGCGCGGGTAATCGTAGGTATGGGTCAAAACCTGGATGCCGGGCCTTGCTTTGAATGCGCCGTCCAACATGCGCTGGTACGCGTGCAGCACGTCTTCAAATCGGCCGGTTGCAATAACCCGTTCAAGTGCGGCTTCGGGGCTCATTGATGCAGCGCTTTTGAAGGTATCACGCAAGAATCGATCAACAAAATCATTGCCGCCTGCGCTCAGCAGCAACACGTCAAATTCGAACGCTTTCAAGCGGCTACTAACAGAGCGCAAGTTGCCGCCGCTAAAAATATTTAGCGCCAAATCGCCAGAATTTTCCATCCGAATAAATACCGCCTTCGGGGCGCGCACTTCTAACCAGTCGATCAAATTGTAGTAAAGCGGCGTGGAAAACCAAGAATCACCCTCACTCAAAATAATGGGCGTATCACTCAGGCGGCCCGCGCGATCTAGAGCGCGGTAGTGGTTGATAAACTTGCCGTATTCGGTGTGGGTAGTTGCCATGGGTTAGTCTCTTTGGGGTGATGAGAGTTTAGTGTGCCTTTATGACAGTGTAGGCGGGTCGAGCTATCAAGACTACAGCGGATGTACGCTGCGCATCGCTTGATGCCGGTGCCAATATTGACCGATCAGCGCCTGCACGCGTTCACGGTCTTTCGTATCGATTGCGAATTTTAGTGTTACGGATTTAGCAAGCCCGACCGCGTTTTTTACTGGCGTAGCGATCACGATATTATCCGCAGTAAACATGCTGGCATCGTTGTATTGCATGGTTTTAATGTCATCCCAAGTCACTTCCGCATTCGGGGCTACAATTCCGCGATAGGTGATTTGCAGCTGTGCGCCTTTTTTGCAAGCAATACTGACATTCGGAAAATACTTCAGCACCAAGGCTTGCTCGAGCTCATTGGCGGGTAGATAGCGATAGGCTAGGCTTTGTTCGTGCTCATCAGCAAAGGATTTTTCAAATTCGCTCCATAAGCGCTGCTCGATGTCATTTGCCTCTGGAATCAGCTGCACCCAGCTCTGCTGCGGCGGTGCTAGCACTACCGATGGATAGTCCGCAGGTTCGATGATAAGGCCGACGTTTTGCATGCGTTCGCGCATCGGTGGGTGTCTATCAAAAGGGTGTGGAATCGCTGCATCTTGCATGGCATCAGAAAACTGTGAGGTCGCGGTAAAACCGCTCAGCCCGCTCGCCAATCGATCCGGAATATTCAACGCGCCATCGTGCTTAGCTTCGTTGGCGAACAGATCATTTTGAATCTGCGCGCGGTAGCTGGAATAGCCAGAAATTTTCACCAGCGAACGCGCAATCGCCGAAGCAGAAGTCGTTTTTGCAGCGATAGAATCGGCTTGAAACTCGCGCGCACGGCTATTTTTCGAGAAGCCAAACTCAAATGCCGCGCGAAATAAGTTCAGTGGGAACAACAGCAGCAGCGTCATGCCACCTGCGTGCATGGTTTGGCTGTATTGATCAAACGCGATGAGCTTGGGCCCCAACGCTGCACTCGCTTGCGTATCGCCCCCGCTAAAGTGCGCGAGTTCATGCGCGAGCACGGCATCGGCTTCGTCCCAGCTCATGACGCGCAGCAGCGGCAGGCTAATGTACAAACTGCGGCCATCCACAGTGCCGGCATTGGGCAGCTGAATCGGCGTTTGCGTGACGAAAAAATTATCGTCAATACCCGCAATCACCTGTTTTGGCGGCTCGGTTTTAAGCTGGTTAGCGAACTGTTGAATGCGGCTCCATAGCGCGGGCGCACTCGCCTGAGTAACGAGCACGCCGTTGACTTCGTTGCGCATCTCACTGCGCTTAAAAATCGCACTCAACGCCACCCAAATACCAAAACCTGCTAATCCTGCAGCAATCAAAATCAGCTTGACGACATAGACGTTGGCAAAATATGCGGTTAACCAATAAGAAAGCCACACCAAAAGTGCGCCTTGCGCCACCACTTCAATCGCGCCAATAACCCGCAAACTCCACCAGCCTGTCGTGAAGGCCGCATACTGCAGCTGCGGCTTTTGGTAGCCAGTCCAAGCTAGCGCGGCAATACCGGCAAGCGTCAACAAGCCGAGTAGGAACGTCGCTCCGGAAACCCATCTGGCAATTTCAAACTGGCCAAAATCCTGCGTCGGGCCGCACAGGTTGCTTTTGATGGTTGACAGCGCCTCCGAGTCGCCATTGCACAAGCTGGGCACGGTAATCGCGCTAATTTCCTTTTGCGCGGCTTCCTTATCGCTAGCGCTGTATTCCGGATCAGCCTTGACTGATGCCAGCAAATCCGCACGCAACTCAGCCGCGTAATGATCCTCCACATGCGTGGAAAACCAATACGAAAACCCTGGAATCGCTAGCAGCGCAAGCGTGGCGTACAACGCCATCTTGATGATCTCTTTGCGTAAAACTTCGGCATGAGATGGCGTTTTTAGCGGTGCTGATGGTTGAGAGGTGCTCAAAGTTGATCCAAAGTTAAAAAAGTGTGCAGAAATTATAATCAAGTTATCGCGCGTAACCTAATTCAATGTGCAAAATACAATGCAATGGCTTGCCCATCAAAACCACTGCTTCTGTTCAAGCAAACCCTACCCAGCAGATTTTTACCCGTTTCAGCTTGTTCACTCCAGCCCGTTGTGGCTAGATTGCCGCTCACTTCTATCGAGCACTTTGCATGCAGCCAGTTAACCCCCACGCTTTGACGATTCGCGCGCCGCTGATAGCCGGTCAAGCTCAAATTTTGAGTGATGCTGCGATAGATTTTATTGCTGCGCTTTCCGCACGATTCGAGCAAGATCGTCAGGCGCTTCTGGCGCGCCGCGCAGACCGGCAAAAGCGTCTCAATGCAGGTGAGCTACCTGATTTTTTGGAAAGCACTCGGCACGTTCGGGAAACTAACTGGCGCGTGGCGCCTATTCCAGCTGATTTGCAAGATCGCCGAGTCGAAATTACCGGGCCAGTTGAAAAGAAAATGGTGATCAACGCGCTAAATTCTGGCGCTAAAGTGTTCATGGCCGATTTTGAAGATTCCAACGCGCCAAGCTGGCGCAATGTGATCGAAGGCCAGCTCAATATGATCGGCGCGAACGCACGCGATTTAAGCTTCACCTCGCCCGAAGGAAAGGCCTATCAGCTCAATCCTCAAATCGCGACCTTGCTGGTACGCCCGCGCGGATGGCATTTGGATGAAGCGCATGTCCTGCAAGATGGTAAGGCGATGTCGGGCGCGCTGTTTGATTTTGGGCTGTATTTATTTCACAACGCCAAAACCGCGTTGGCGAATGGCTCAGGCGCGTATTTCTATCTGCCAAAACTTGAATCGCACTTGGAAGCTAGACTTTGGAATCAAGTAATTGATTTTTCAGAAGATTATCTCGAACTGCCGCACGGCTCAACCAAATGCACGATTTTGATCGAAACCATTCTCGCCGCATTTGAGATGGATGAAATTCTGTTTGAGCTGCGCGAGCATATCGTCGGGCTTAACTGCGGGCGCTGGGATTATATTTTTAGCTACATTCGCGCCTTTCAATCTGATGCCAGCCGTGTGCTGCCGGATCGCGCGCAGGTGACGATGGCGCAAGGGTTTTTACGCGCATATTCTAAATTGCTAATCGACACTTGCCACCGGCGCGGCGCGTTTGCCATGGGCGGCATGGCCGCACAAATTCCGATTAAAAACGACGAAGCTGCCAATAGCGCCGCGCTGGCAAAAGTGCAGGCTGATAAAGAACGTGAAGCCAGCGATGGCCACGACGGCACGTGGGTTGCGCACCCTGCCCTAGTGCCACTGGCGATGGGGATATTCAATCGGCACATGCCAAATGCTAATCAGCTGCACATTCGCAATCACAGCAAACCGACTGCTGTGGAACTGCTGGCGCCTCAAGCGGGCACGATTACTGAAGCGGGTTTGCGCAATAACATCAATGTAGCACTGCAATATTTAGCGGCTTGGGTTGGCGGTTTGGGCTGCGTGCCGATCCACAATTTAATGGAAGATGCCGCGACAGCGGAGATATCTAGAGCGCAGCTGTGGCATTGGAATCGCCACAGCGCCAAGTTAGACGATGGCAAGATTATCGAACACAGCCTGATTGAAACGCTGATGTTGGACGAGCGCCGCAAAATTGAGCTGAATAATCCGCTTAAACTACCCGCTGCTGATCTAGATCAAGCGGGCCTCATGTTGAGCCAGTTTGTGTTTAGCGCTGAGTTCCCGAGTTTTCTAACGCTGAGCGCGTATGCGGAGATTATTCGGCGTGAAGCAGCTTAGTTTTTCAATCTCCTAAACCTCGGAAACTCCATGTCGAATTTAATCAAATCCAGCCTTAAACTAAGCGCATTGGCGTTTTGTATTGCCCTCGCTAGCTGTGGCGATGATGAAGCCACGCTGCCCCTAGCCTACGTGCCAAGTGATTCACCTTACGTACTAGCTAACTTAAGCCCGATGAATCCAGACACGATTAATTCGTTGCGCGATACCTATTCGCCATTTGCGAAAGACTATGCGGCCTTGTTTGATTTGCTTGAAGCGGACATGCGCAAAAAAGACGAAGTCAATCCCGAAAGCGCTCAGGCATTTGCGTTTGTAAAATCGCTAGTTGCTGAGATGGCCGCTTTCAAATCTGATAAAGATATGGAAAACGCCGGTTTTAAACCCAGCGCATTGACCGCTTTTTACGGCGTAGGCCTAGTGCCGGTGTTTCGTATGCAAATTAGCGACGAGGCAAAAATTCAGGCACTACTGCAGCGCGTTGCAAAAAACGCAAAAGCACCGCTGCAAGAAGAAAAATTCGGTGCTGGCGCTTTGATTCGCGCCGGCAGTGACGAGGTTCAACTTGTTGTTTTTATTCAAAATAACCAAATAATCATCAGCGCAGCACCCGCCAAAGCTAGCGCTGAAATGCTGGAACTGCTCGCCCCCGCGAAACCAATTAACGCAACTGAAATTGCCGAACGCTTAGCAGCCACTCAGAAAAAACATAGCTTTACTGATGATGGCGTAGGATTTCTAAACCCAAGCGCATTTGTCGATTTTCTTGGCGGCAAAGCCAATGCGATAGAAAACGGGTTTATCGGCTTGCAAAGCGAAAAAATAGAAAAACCCAGCGCAGTTTGCTTGAAGGAATTCAAACAAATTGCCGGTATTGTTCCCAACGTAGCATTCGGCTTTACCAAGTTCGAAGCCAAATCCATGCATCAAAATTTTATTTTAGAGCTGGCACCTGAGCGCGCCAAAGCGCTAGCGGCAATTGTTGCACCCTCGCCGGCCTATGGCCCAACCGGCGTTGGTGGATTTTCCATGTCGATTGATCCAATGAACACCATGAACTATCTGCGCGCCCAAGCCAATTTGGTGTTAGCCGCGCCGTATCAGTGCGACAAGCTCTCCGAGCTCAACAAGAACGCGGCGGAGCTTAAAGAATCGCTCGCTAATCCGGCTTTAGGCATGGCTGGCATGGTGAAAGGTTTTGGCTTTAGCCTGGACAAACTCGAGCTCGATTTTAGCGGTGAAAAGCCCAAGCCCAAAGCAATTTCCGGCATTGTCGCGGTTTATACCGATCAAACCGAAGCGGTTTACGGCATGATGCAAGCTCAAGCGGCCGGCATGTTGGGCACACTGCCTGCCACACTTGAAGTCGGCAAAACCGTGCCGATTTCTGGCGATATGTTGGCTATGGTCGATGAAAGCATTGCTAAAGAACCGCTGCATCTCGTGCGTGGCAACAACCTGCTGGCGATTGGCCTGGGCGCAAACTCAAATGCTGAGCTGAGTAAAATCGCCATCGCGAAACCCGGCGCGCCGATTTTTCTGGAATACAAATACGGCGGCGAATTGATGAAGCTAATGTACCAAAGCGCCGAGCAATCCATGAAAACAGCGCCAGCGGGTGATTCCGAACTTGAATCAGCCAAAGCCATGCTAGCGCTTGGTCAAAAAGCCATGGGGCTAATGAAAAGTGTTGAATTCAGCATGCAATTCAGTGGCAACGGCGTTGAAATTAAACAGGCTGCCGAGTTAAATTAGTTCGCAGCTTAAACTAAAGCTAGTCCAAATAAAAAACCGGCAAATGCCGGTTTTTTATTGCTCGGGTCATATGCGCAAGGCGCGTGCGCCGAGCCAATCCAAAGCGCTTTGCTGCAAGATTTGCTTTTGTCGGTTTGGATCAAGCACCTGTGCGCGAACCAATGCACCAGGCGCCTGTTCACCCAGCGGGAATGGGAAATCGGTGCCCAGCATGACGCGTTCATCGCCGACGGTATCGAGCAAATAATGCAGTGCGCGCGCATCGTGCACGCAGCTGTCAAACCAGAGCTTTTTCATCGCCACGCGCGGATTTTCGGTGCAATCGGTGGCGACTAAATCGGGCCGCATGACAAAACCATGCTCAATTCGGCCAATCGAATACGGAAACGCGCCGCCACCGTGCGCTAAGGCAATCCGTAGATTGGGAAATTGCTCCAACACGCCGCCAAAAATCAGCGAACAGGCCGCTCTAGATTGCTCAGCCGGCATGCCGACCAACCAAGGCAGCCAATACTTGGGCATATCCATCGCCGCCATCATGTCCCACGGATGTACCAGCACTGCCATATCGAGCGCTTGGCACGCAGCAAAAAAATCGCGCAGTTCCGGCGCATCTAAATTCCATTGACCGATGTGCGAGCCAATTTGCACGCCGTGCAAACGCAGCTGATTCGCGCAAAACTCAAGTTCGGTAATCGCCAGTTCCGGATCTTGCAGCGGCACTGTAGCGAGCGCGAAATAGTGCGCCGGGTGCGCGCGGCAAACCTCCGCCATATGTTGATTTAGTGCGCGGTGTAGTATCTGCGCGCGTGCGCCTTCTGCCCAATAACAAAACATGACCGGAACGGTGGATAGCACCTGCATATCGACACCAAATTCGGCGTATTGCGCGCTACGCAGCTCTGGATCCCAGGCATTTGGCCATATCTCGCGAAAAAATTTACCGTCTTTGTAAATACGGTGCTGAGCATTACTGTGATCAATGATTGGGTAACGAGGGTCACCAAACTGCTCGGCTAGATTAGGCCAATCACGCGGCAAAATATGCGCGTGCGTGTCGATGACAATCACGTTGCGCTCATCGGCTCTGGCGCTGACGTTGGTGCGGCAGGGCCGAGCGTAAAGCTCAGACTAACGTTAGTTTCCTGCGCCAAGCGATCAGGGGCGGCTTTGCCCGCTCGGCGCACTTCAGCAGGCCAGTCACCCGTTGTTGGTAATACGCCAGTAGCGCGGTTACGCCCGCCACGTTTGCTCAAATAGACCGCGGTGTCGGCCATAAACAACACGTCCTCTAAACCGACTGACTGTGGTGCTTCACGATTCCAGGGAAAAGGCGCCCAGCCGATTGACGCGCTGACGCGCAGCGCGTGCCCTGATGGCACCATAATCGGCTCGCCAACCAGCGCAGCTAGAATTCGGCTCGCCAACACATCCGCAGTTTCACGCGCGCCGTGGCGCGAGACCACCAAAAACTCTTCCCCGCCCCAGCGCATTAGCGCATCGTCAGCGCGAATCGCCAGCTGTAAGCGGCGGCCGACTTCAACGAGCACGACATCGCCGGCGTCGTGGCCATAGCTGTCGTTGATTTGCTTAAAGTGATCCAAATCAAAAATGTACAAAATGCGCTCATCACCATCGTTTCGGCGCTGTTTGCTGTCGTACTGTTGGCGCTGATCCGGCTTCCAGTTCAAAAGCTCAGGCTCAATAAACGTCTTAAAATAGCGCCGATTGTGCAAGCTGGTTAGCGGATCGCTGAACGCGCTTTCGGCAAGTTCCTTATTGGCTTTTTCCAGCGCGCGCGCTTGTTCTTCCAGCAGCGTTTTTTGCCGCTCGATCTCTAAATTTCTGGCTTTTAAAGCGCGCTGACCTTCTTGCAACGCACGAAAAACCGCTTGGCGCTGCTGATGCGACACATAAGCCTGACTGTGATAGCGAATCCGCGCGGCCAATTCAAGTGCACTCGGCATTTTAATGACGTAATCATTCGCACCGGATCGAAACGCTTCAACCTTGCTAGTCGCATCGTCCCTGGATGACAGAATAATCACCGGCAGATCACGCAGCGCGGAATTCGCACGATATCGGCGAACCAGCGCCAAGCCGTTTTCATCGCCCAGTTCAAGATCTTGCAAAATCACGGTCGGCAGCACTTCCATGGCCGTTTCTTCAGCACGAGCCGCTTCAGAACAGGCATGAAATTCAATATCACGATGTTCAAGTAGCAGGCGGCGAACCGCTTCTACGATAATCGCCTGATCGTCAATCAACAGCACCACAGCTTGGATTTCAACGGGTGCAGCACGCGGGGCGAGTGTTGTGTCCATGAAGCTCGAGGTAGATTGACTGCGCGATGTTAACGCGTATTGTGCTTCGCGTGCAGAATCAGCGGCGTAAAAAAAACCGCCTTTCGGCGGTTTTTTTTTATCTACTTCAAACGTTCGAACTAGTTCTGACGAACCAACTCTGTGCGGCGATTGCGGGCACGGCCTTCAGCAGATTCATTGCTGTCGATCGGCTTGCTTTCGCCCCAGCCTTTAGAACCGGTGACTTTACCGTCAGGAACGCCGTTGCTGCCTAAATAATCCAATACCACTTTCGCGCGGCAATCGGAAAGTTTTTCGTTGTACGCGTCAGAGCCAACCGAATCGGTGTGGCCTTCGACCGACACGTTAATGTCGTTGCCTTTAAGCACTTCAACCGCATTGTTCAAAATCGCGATGGCATCAGTGCGGAGCGTGCACTTGTCAAAATCAAAGTTAACGCCGCGTAGATCAATCACTTCTTGAACTGGGCAACCATCGGTTTTTTGAACCATTTGTCCAGCCGGTGTGGTTGGGCAGCGATCTAAATCGTTTAATACGCCATCACCATCGTTATCGTCTGAGGACGCTGCGGGCATCTCTTCGACAACCGGTGCGGGCTCGTCCATCATTTCAGCTTTTGGCTCTGCCATGGCTTCAGCTTCTGGACTTGCAGCAGGCATAGCGCCCGCTTCGCCAAACGCATATACCAAACCAAAGTTCGCGCCGAAATCAGAGTAATCATCTTCGCCGATGATCGAATTTTCATCTTGCACGAAGCGATATACCGCTTCAAAACGTGCGCTTAAATTGTCGGAAAACGCATTTTCCAAGCCCAGACCGGTTTTGAAGTCAAAACCGGAATCTTTTTTGCTGCCATCGCGCTCGCTGCGTGCAGTGCCTGCACCTAACATCGCATAAGGCTTCCAGCCTTCACCGCCAAAATACAAGCGGCCCGTTAAGCCAAAACCGGTGACTTGCCAGCTGCCATCGGTCAATTCTAAATCCGAGTCAAAACGATTTACTTCGCCTTCGAGTGAGAAGTTTGGCGTTAGGTATTTGCCAAAGCCTAAACCTAAAATCGCTGCATTTTCAGCATCACGCTTGCTGTCATTAAACACCGCGCCAACATACGGGGCGACGTACCAGCGGCCTTCTTGGTCTTGTGCAACGGCGGATGCGCTATACAAGCTCATCGCAACAGCGCCCGAAATAATTGTGCGTGTCATCATTTTACGTAGCATGGAGAATCCTTAATTTGTTGAACGAACTTGGGTTGAGCGGCTTAGCCGCGTTTAAAACCGCGTGAAATGTAACACCACCGCCTTGCAATGCGGTATTTCATTCATGGAAATGTGTGTGACTCGTTAAGTAAACGCTAAACAAGGCGGCTCGAATGTTCGCTAGCTCACTCAAAGCCTTGAAATGGCTGGGCTAGTTAACCACCGCACAGCACGTCGCGCATGGCGGCGGACAAATCTGGGTTGTTTTGCCGACACTGTTTGCTTAAATCACCATGATGCAGCTCGATCCATGCCTTAATCAGCGGACCCAAATCAACATCGGTAAAATCCTCGATCTCTTCATTTGAACCCAATTGTACAAGCGCATATTGCGCGCCTACGGTATTAAGCTGGCCGACTAAATATTTAGCGAGGTCTAAAAACAACTGGGGCTCACGCAATTTTAGGCCTCGGAGGCGGTCTGGCTTGTCGTCGGCAAACGGATCATCATATCGGCGAAAGGCATTGCGGCCATCACTCGGGGCGTTTTGCGCGGCCTGATCTGCGGCGGCTTCAGCGAGATCACCCAACAGATCTAATCCTGATCCGTCCGATTCGGAGCGGGTAATGGCTTGGCTATCAGAGGATTGCGCAGTTTGATCGCCGACTCGCGCAGTCGCATTCGTGTTGTTAGTTTGAGCCGCTGTGCTTGGCGCATCTGACTCGGCCTGCGCAATACTGGCCAATGCCAGCGCGCTAGGCGAGTCGATAGGCGTAATACTTGTCGGTTCAATCGGCGCTATTTTGGCGCGCTCGGTGCGTTCAATCAGGATGGCTTCGGCAGGAATCAGTGCCGGGCGCACCGTTGCAATTTCCGTGCTCATACTGGGCTTAATTAAATTGGGTGCGGGCTCGGGTGTAATCGGCTTAACGTTTTCGGGCCGAACTCGCTCTGGCAAAGTGGCAACCCGAACCGGATCGGGTGCCAGTGGCTCAGGCTGGTCAATGATCGGTGGCGCGAGTTCAAACGGCCGTTCTGGAGCCAAGGCGATCGGCGCAGCCTCGCGGATGGGTTCGACAATGTCAGGTGGCGGCGGCGTCATGGGCGTAAGCGTGATTTGGGTGTCAACCACCTGCTCGGCGCGCTCCATCATCGGCGCGATCTTTTCAGGCGCAGATTCGCTTTCACTGTTTTGCACGCTTTGTTCTTCACTCGCCTGCGCGATGGGCGCTGACGCTGGAATATTGACTGCCAAACTGGGCGCGGTAACGATGGCTTTTGCAATTTCAGGCGCGGGCCTTGCGATGGGCCGCGCTTGCACTGGCAGGGCTTTTGCAGCAGCGGCATTGGTGGGCGCGGGCGCAGCACTTGCTTGCGCGCTATTGGCAGGCTCGGGTTCGGGTTCGGGTTCGGGCTCAGGCTCCAACTCGCTTTCGCTAATCAGTGTTGATAGATCAATCGGAATTTCAATCTCGATTTCTTCTTCCACAATCAGCGCTTCTACAGGCGCAAACAGCTGCCAGACGAACATCGATTGCACGAGCAGCATCATCAGCAAGGCTGGCGCAATAAATTGCCAGTTAAAGCCGCTCGGCTTAGGTTTTTTGATGCGTCGGCTTTTCCAAACGCCCGGATTTGGCAATAAAAGTTGCGTGGATTTCGGCAGCCACGCGGGTATACCGAAGTTTGCGGGCTCGGAATTTGGCGCAGGGTTAGTTGAGTCGGATGATTCCGGCTGGGGATTTTCGGGAAAATTCACGCGGCGAAAGGTAACCGAGTGCGCGACTGCATTGCTCGTTTATCGCTGAACAGCGCGTACTTCGCTGAAGTTGCTCAGCGTCTAGCAATCCTCGCCTGGAAAAAACGTGCCTGCAATTGGGGCAAGCGTCATTCATGCTTTTGTATACTCCGCGCTCTTTGAAATCAGGGCCTGCCATGAAACCACCAAAAATTCTTAGCCGCAGCCGACCTGGCGCAAACCGTGGCAAAAGTGCAGACGATGGTTTACAGCCGCGCACCGCTGCGAACGAACCGGCCGCACGCGGGGAATCAGGCGTTTGGCGCAGCGGGCAGGCAGCTGAACAACAGCCACGGCCAAACTATGGTGATAAACCCAAATTTGCGGGCAAGCCCAGTTTTGGCGACAAGCCTAGATATGGTGACAAACCCAGTTTCGGCGACAAGCCTAGATACGGTGACAAACCCAGTTTCGGTGACAAACCAAGATACGGTGACAAACCCAGTTTCGGCGACAAACCCGCCTTTGGCGGCAAACCAAGCTTTGGCGATAAACCCCGTTACGGTGATAAACCAAGCTTTGGCGACAAAGCCCGCAAACCATTCGGCGCAGGTGCTGATTCGCGGCAGTCAGACTCGGCTTACGGCGACAAACCGCGCCGAAACTTTGATAGCCCAGCAGGCGCAGATGCAGGCAGCTTTGAGCGTAAACCACGGCGTGATTTTGGCGCAGCCGGTGGCGATGCAAGGCCGCCCCGACGTGACTATGAAAGCCCCAGGCCAAATGCGGATGCCGGCGCCAGTCCTTATGCGGACAAACCGCGCCGTAGTTTTGCCAACGCGCAAGATCCACGTCCGGAATTCAGCAAAGGCCCGAGCAATGCAGGCGGCGGAAATGATGCAAGCCCGTATGGCCAGCCGCGTCGGCGCTTTGACACCTTTCGCCCCGAGGCATCTGAAGCTGGCGGCGGTGAGCAATTTGAACGTCGACCCCGCGCACCCTATGGCGCAGCCGCTGCAACTGATCGCGGGCGCCGTAGCTTCACTTCGGCAGATTCGAACGCAAACACCGAAACGTCAGAACCCAGCGCCTATCAGCGCAAGCCGCGTGCTGAAAATGCATCGAGCAGTGCAGCTGGAGCCGACGAGCGCAAACCGCGTAAAGATTTCCCGGCCAAGGCCGAGTCTTACGACCGGCCAAAACGATTTAGCGCGCCTGTGCCAAGCAAAAACGTGGTTGACGAAGATTTAGACGACGATATCGACGATGGCGATGAAGACAGCACGCCCTTTGTAGATCGGCCGGCTTATTTGGCGGCGCGCAAAGCCGAATCAGGTGGTTTGAGCGGTGAGCGGCACCCGGCACTGGATGCGCGCGCCAAAGAAATCCGAATTTACGGCCGCCACGCGGTGCTCGGCGTGTTTAAAACGCGCCCTGATGCGATTCGCAAGCTGTACTACACGCGCTCGGCGCAGAACGGTTTGGGCGAGCTGCTGAGCCACTTGGCGCAGGTCAAAGTCAGCTATCGCGAAGTTACCCCAGAAGAACTGGTGAAAATTGCCAGCAGTGAACATCATGAAGGTGTGGTTGCAGAAATCCTAAAGCCGGTCGCGCCTGAATTGGGCGAGCTGCTTGCCAGCTTGGCGAAAGCACCGAAAGCCAGCCTTTTATTGCTTGATGGCGTCGCCAATCCGCACAATTTCGGCGCGCTGTTACGCATCGCCGCGCATTTTGGCGTCGATGCTGTGTTACTAACGCCTAAAAATGACGAATCGGGTGCTAGTGCCGAACTACCGCTGAGCGGTGCGATGTATCGGGTTGCCGAAGGCGGCGCTGAAGCCACGCCGATGCTGCGTTTGGTCAGCTATGACGAACTCGCACTGATCAAATCCGCCGGGTTTGAAGCACTTGCCGCGCATCCGCACGAATCCGCCTCGATCTACAAGCAGCCTATGCCAGCCAAAGTGATGCTTATGCTGGGTGCTGAGGGCGCGGGTTTGAGCGCAGGTTTGCTCGCACATGCGAATCGCCGAGTCGCGATTCCGGGCAGTGGAAAAGTCGAGAGCTTGAACGTCGCGCAGGCGGCTGCCGTTGTGTTGGCAGAGATTTTTCGCCAGCGAATTTGAGCGTTGATGGCAGCGCGATTCAAAACAATTGGGATTAGTTTTAGCGGATGCCTTTTGGATACGTTAATTGAATTGTCACTCCCGTGCGGTGATAAACTAAACAAACTTAGCCCGCAGAGTCATCATGCAAACTTTCAATGTCCATGAAGCGAAAACACAACTTTCCCGCTTGATTCAAATGGCGTCCGATGGCGAGGCTTTTATTATCTCGCGAGCGGGAAAACCGATGGTCAAAGTTGTGCCTCTGAACGAGGCTATTCCGGCACAAGCGCGCCAGCTAGGGTTTATGGCCGGCCAAATGTTGATACCTGACGACTTTGACACCATGGGCGCAGAAGAAATCGAATCGCTATTTAGCGGCTCATGAAACTATTGTTGTTTTCCAACTCTTGAGCCTGCCGCGCATCCACAAAGTCCCATTTGATCGATTGTTGATTTCTCAAGCGCTAAGTGAATCAATGTTGCTGCTGAATTTGGATGCCGTTGTTTCGCAATACCCGGCGCCCGTAAGAAAGTTTTAGCGAAAATTCAAAAGCGGCCAACTTATTCCATTTCTAAATCACGGCGATAATAAGGCGGCGCACCCAATTCGCCTTCCCAATTCGCCCTCATCTACGCTTTGCTTGAATTTCAGCGCTAGCTTTGGCGGCGCGTAGATCAAGCCGCCAGGGGTCGAGTTTGATTGCATTGGAATATTGCTGAACTGCGAGTTGAAATTGGCCTAACTTAAACGCCTGCGATCCTAGCCTAAACTGCGCAAATGCAGCTTCTGGCGTGCGAATTTGTTGGTTGAACCTATTGAGCCAGGGCCCAAAGGCGAATGTCGCGAGCGTGATCGCAACTACGCCAATAGCCAGGCGCCAAACCCGTGGCGCAAACTTGGTGGCTACTTCTGCTGTCGCCTCTTCACGCCCAGCGCACAGCACCAATACAAATACTAGCTTTTCAGCGGTTAGCGGAAACCCTGCCTGCCAGCAAATGAGTCCAGCTAGTGCAGAACATAAGCGCCAAGGCGCTTGCTTGATCAGCACAATTTTGCGAATCACCCAAGCTAAAAGCAGCAAGGTTCCAATTAGCCCGAATTCCAGCAGGCTATCGAGCAGGAGATTATGCGCACGATCTGACAGGCGGCGCTCGGGCTGGCTTGCAGATTTGCTTGCACCATCAATTCGCGCTGCTGCGGCCTCGATCGGCACTGACTGCATATCCGCCCCGTAGCCAAGCCACAGCCGTAAACCGATCCCGCGTTCAAAAGGTGGCGCTGCGCCAAATTGCTCGGCAAACGGCTCGGTAAATGGCGAAGGCAAAACTGCTTTGCCCTGCGCAGCGTGGCCGATGGCGGCGCTTGCATGACGCCAAAGTTCCAATCGATGCTGCACCGAAGCGCTGCGCTGCATCGTCAACACCAGCAGCACTGAGCCCAGCAGCACGGGCAGCAACAGCCAAACCGCTTTTACTGATATATGCGCGTTTTGATTATGCCGCGCTCGCCAAAGCACGAGCGCGCTCGCCACTACCAAACCTAGCAAAGCCGCTCTTGTACCTGTTGCGAGCAAGGCAACTATGCCGAGCAGGCAGGCGCTAAAACCCAGAAACTTTATCGATTTTGATGGACTTTTTAGCGCCAGCTCTGCGCTGATGGGCAGCGCCATTGCTAAAAAACCACCCAATGCAGTTGGATTACCAAAGCCGGCAAACACGCGACTCGGTTCGGCAAATTGCCAGCTCAGCTGTAGCACTAAACGCTCAACGCCAGCCAGCTGCATCAACGCCCAAACGCTGCTGAGTAAAGCCGCGACCGTGATCCAAAATCGGCACAGCGCCCACGGCAACTGAGCGAGCGCAAACACGGCCAAAATAAAGACCAGCAACACACCCTGCGAGCGCTCGAGTGAGCCAACCAACGCGCGTGTCGAATCAAGCGACAGCAAGGCGCTCATTAATAGCGCCAGCAGCGCGCAACTTCCCAACCCGCTTACCCGCTGCAATCGCTGACAACCCAGCAAAATCGCCGCACCGAGCGCCACTGCGAACACTTTATTGCGCTCAAAGCCAGGATCTCCCGCGAGAGGCAGCGCAAGACTCGCGCCAAGGACAGCAAATCCGAGCGCAACTGACAGCAGACGACCTATTTGGTCATTTTGTGACGTGTTATGGCATACTTCAGGCATCGGAACCGCACGCTTTGTTACGTTCTAAACTCATATACGGAAAAATCTCATGGCTCAATTTCGCCCTTCTTGGCTGCTCTATGGTGCCACCGGCTACACCGGCCGAATTATTGCGGAGGCTGCCAAAGCACGCGGGTTCGAGCCCATACTCGCTGGCCGAAACGCCACCGCACTGGCCGAATTGGCCACGCAGCTTGGCTTAAAGTTTCGAGTCTTCGAGCTAAACGACTACGCAGCCACCGACAAAGGCTTATCTGGCGTCAAGCTTACCCTCAATTGCGCCGGGCCATTCGATCATACCGGCTCGCCGCTCGCTTCCGCTTGCATCCGCAACAGCGTGCACTATTTGGACATCGCCGGCGAAATTAACCCGATCAGATCTATCCAACGCCTGCATGATCGTGCGTTGGAAGAACGTGTCATGTTGCTCTGTGCGGTCGGCTTTGGCTGTATGCCATCCGAGGCGCTTTTGGCATATATCAAGCAGCAGCGCCCAGGCGTTGTCAGCGCGCAGCTAGCATTTGCGATTGATGGCGGCGTTTCCAAAGGCACGCTGGAATCGCTAGAGCAAAGCCTAAAGCTACCGGGCTATTCGCTTGATCGAGGTCAGCTCGTGAGCGCGAAACCGGGCGCAAACAAACTAGTAGTAGACTTTGGCGCCGGCGGCAAACGCAAGTGCGCTACCAACCCCTGGCGCGGCGATGTGTACACCGGTTTGGTCGGGCTAAGCTATAAACATATCGAAAGCTACTCCGAATTTCCTTGGTATGTATTTGATTTGTTTAAAAAACCCGAAATTACCGAAGGTGCTGGATTGCTTGGCAAGCTGTATTTATTCGCGAAAAAGCGGCTTCCCGCAGGCCCGAATGCGGCTAAACGCGCCGTTTCAAAAAGCTATATTTGGGCCGAGGGCGTCGACGAAGATGGACGAAAATCCGGTGGCTTGATCAGCTGCCCTGACGCCTACACGCTAACCGCCGATTGCGCGCTCTATGCCATCGAACAAGTGCTATCGGGCCGAACCATGTCGGGTTTTGCAACCTGCGGACAGCTATTTGGCACTGAGCCATTGAAGGCGATCAAATCGCTAAAATTTGTCCCGAACAGCTAAAAATGAGTGCAAAGCGCTGAGCAATCGGCGATTCTGCGGGCTCTTTAACGCTTACTTGGATGCAGCCATGACCGCAGAATTTGTCAAAATTGTTGAAGTGGGCGCGCGTGATGGTTTACAAAACGAGCCGAACCTGCTCGCCACCGCTTCAAAAATCGAACTGATTCATAAGCTTGCCAATTGCGGTTTTTTAAGCGTTGAAGCCAGCAGTTTCGTATCGCCAAAATGGGTGCCGCAATTGGCCGACGCCGCTGACGTTTTCGCCGCCATTACGCAAAAACCCGGCATTAGCTACCCGGCGTTGGTGCCAAACCTTCAAGGCTACGAGCGCGCAATCGCCGCCGGCGTCAAAGAAGTCGCGGTGTTTACCGCTGCCTCAGAAGCGTTTTCGCAAAAAAACACCAATGCTAGCGTCGGCGAAAATCTAGAACGCTTTGTGCCAATTTTTGAACGCGCTAAAGCCGATGGCATCAAAGTACGCGGTTATGTTTCCTGTGTGCTCGGCTGCCCGTTTCAAGGCGAAGTGCCGATACGCGATGTTCTGATCGTCGCCCGGGCGCTGTATACCGCCGGCTGCTATGAAATTTCTTTGGGCGATACGATTGGCGTCGGCACCCCTGGCAAAGCCCGCGCGCTCATGCAAGCGATTGCCGCCGAAATGCCAACAAGTGCCATTGCCGGGCATTTTCACGACACCTACGGGCAAGCCATCGCGAATATCTACGCGAGTTTGGAGGTCGGCATCCGGGTTTTCGATAGCTCAGTCGCCGGTTTAGGCGGTTGCCCGTATGCAAAAGGCGCAACCGGCAATGTAGCCAGTGAGAACCTCGTCTATATGCTACAAGGCTTAGGAATGGCGACAGGCGTAGATTTAGACCAACTCGTCGATACCGGTGCTTGGATTAGCGCGCAGTTAAATAAGCGCAACGAGAGCGGCGCTGGCCGCGCGTTGTTGGCAAAGCGTGTTGGTTAAACGAGGCCAATTGCGACGTCATGCTGCGATATCCGACCCAATGAAGCACGCAAACGCAGCTGCTGCTGAGCACGTTAATTAGTCAACAAAATGTGTAATTTGCTTTAGTATTGGCGCTCAAATTGCAGCGCTCGGCAAGGAATCATGTGATGAATCTCAAGACTGTTTTACAGCTTAAGCAATTGGCGTTGGCCGGCATTGCGCTGTTTGTGACCAGCGCCAGCACAGCACAGATTAACCCAGTTGATTTACCGGCAGAATTATCCGGCTGGCAAGCCTGGGTGTTGAGTGATTCAGTGCGTGATTGCCCGCTATTGGTGCGAGATAGCCAGCGCCAATGCGCCTTTAACGGTGCGATCACTTTGGATTTGGGCGAAACTAACGGCAGCTTTAGCCAGCGCGCGCAGCTGTTTCGTGCGGGGCTGATCACGCTGCCGGGCAGCACCGATTCGCTGTGGCCGCAATCGGTTCGGGTCGATGGCGCATTGGTGCCGGTGCTCAATATCAATAGCAGGCCAATGCTTGAATTGAAGTCGGGCAGCTATTTGATCACAGGTGATTTTCGCTATGAGCGCCTACCGGAGCGCATTGCGGCACCGGAAACTAGCCCTGTGAGCTTGAGTATTCGCGGCGCGCAAGTATTAGCGCCCGAGCGCAGTGGCGATGAACTCTATTTGGGTCAATCCGCCAGCACCGTGCAGCAGGAAAATGCACTCGAGCTGGAGGTGAATCGATTGTTGAGCGATGGCTACCCGATTTTGCTAACAACGAAAATCAATTTCACCGTCTCAGGCGAGGGCCGTGCGGCGGTGTTTAGCCCGGTATTGCCGGAGGGTTTTGTGGCTACCGGTTTAAGCTCTGGCTTGCGCGCTGAAATGAAACCGGACGGTAGTTTGTCGGTGCAGCTTAAGCCCGGCAAATATGATTTGACGCTGAGCGCGCGCGCAGAAAACATGCTCGAGACCTTAGCACTGCCCAAACCCGGCAAAGATTGGCCTGAGCAAGAAACGCTGAGTTTTGCCGCAGCCCCTGAGCTTAGAACGCTGGCATTAGCAGGGCTTAACAGCGTTGACCCGACGCAGGCGAACGTGCCACGTGAATGGCACAGCTTTCCAAGCTATGTGTGGACTAGCAGCGATGCGGTCAAAATTTCCAGCGAAAGCCGTGGCCGTGATCCGAGTGAAAGCAATCGCCTGAGCTTGGTACGCGAGCTGTGGCTGGATTTTTCCGGCAAAGGCTACAGCACCAAAGATCGCTTGACCGGCAGCATGGTGAAAGATTGGCGTATTGATATGCAGCAGCCGTATCAAATGACCCGAGCGGAAAGCCAAGATAGCAATGGACAAATGCAGCCGCTGCTGGTTTCCAAGCCCAGCGCGGCGTTGACCGGCGTTGAAGTACGGCGCGCACAGGTTTATTTGCAGGCCAGCACGCGTTTAGCCGAAGCTTCGCGCTTTCCAGTGAGCGGCACGGCGCAAACGCTTGAAAGCGTCAATTTCGTGTTGAACACACCTCCGGGCTGGACGCTGCTGGGTGTAAACGGCGCGAGCCGAGCCGACAGCACTTGGCTGGCGCGCTGGGAAGTGTTTGCGGTGTTTTCTGTCGCGTTGATGAGCCTGCTGGCATTTTCAGCGTTTGGCTTAAAAGCCGCATTGCCGCTGGGCGTATTTTTAGTGCTGTGCTGGTTCGAATCGGGCAGCTTAGCGATTTGGATTTTTATGCTGCTGATTTTGGCGCTGCTGACCAGATTGCTGGCCGCAGGCTGGAAGCAGGCAATGGCACGTTACTTCGGACTCGGGCTGTGGGCGATTACCGCCATTTTGGCGGCTGGTGTGATCCAGCAGCATTTGGTCATAGCGCTGTATCCGCAGCTGGCTTATGAGGAATCGCAGCTAGACTCGGTGATGGGGCTTAGCGCTACAACTACTAAAAACTATGCGCCGATGGAGCCGCCACCACCGCCACCGCCACCGCCTGGAATGGCGCCAGCACCCATTGAAATGCAAACTGAAATGAATGTCGTCAACGAAGCGCCCGCTGACGCCGCACCTAATCAAAGGAGCGGCGGTGTAAAGCTGAACCCTGACGGCCTTGGTCAAGTCCTGCTCTATCAAAACAAATCTGGGCAAAAACGCGCCCGCATGAATCAATACGCCAGCAATAGCGTGATTCAAGCTGGCGTGGCTGAGCCAAGCTGGAACTGGGCGCAGCACCGGATTGTGTTTAACGGCCCGGTCAAGCCTGAGCAGCAAACCAAGCTGTGGCTATTGCCGCCTTGGCTGACCGGCACGCTGCGCTTTTTGGCCATGCTGGCGTTGGGCTCGGTCATGTTGATGCTGCTGCGCGCCGGGCCAAGCGATGGCGATTCGCAGGGAAAACGGCGCTTTTGGTGGCAGACTTGGCCCAAACCAAGGCGCGATACCGATAGTGCAGCCAATTTGCCGATGAGCAAACCTGCCGCAGTGATTATCACCGCAATAATGCTGATTAGCAGCGCACACGCGGCCCCTGAGCCATCCGCAGACATATTGGAACAGCTTAAAACTCAGCTTGAGCAATCGGCGCTTTGTAGCCAATCAAATGCCTGTATTGATTTGAGTGAAGTGCGGGTTAGCGTAATTGACGGCCAGCTCAATCTTGAAGCGATCGCTCAGGCGGGTGCCCGCACGTTGGTACAACTGCCCTATCCTGAGCGCAGTTTAGGCCGGGCCAACTTCAGCATTGATGGTCTAAGTGTGACGCCGGTCATGCGCACAGATCAAATTGTGTATTTCGTGCTCGAGCGCGGCGTCCACGTTATCAATGTACGCGCACCGATTCGGGAAAACCCGCTGCAGTTGAGCTTTGCGCTAAACCCGCAGCGCGTGCTGGTGAATGCGCCTGGCTTTGATACCAGCGGCCTGCGCGATGGAAAGCTCGCGGCCAATTCGCTGGAGCTGATTAAAATTGCCGCTGCCGGTGAATCGGTGCAGGCGCAGCTCAATAGCAACCAGTTTCCGCCCTACGTGCAGGTTTCACGCCAGCTGCGTTTTGACTTGGACTGGCAAGTCGTTACCACGGTTCGGCGCCTGAGCGAATTTGATGGCGGTATGACCATCAAACTGCCACTGATTGCGGGTGAGCGCCCGCTCAATTCCAATATCGAAATCAAATCTGGATTTGCGCTAGTGCCGATTCCACGCGGGCAATCGGAAATCGAATTCACCTCCAATTTAGAGCGCAGTGACAGCCTTGTTTTGACCGCACCGGCATTGGCGGAGCGCTCAGAAATCTGGACCATTGAAGCCAGCCCAACCTGGAGCGTTAAGTTTGACGCGGGCGTGCCGCAATCCCTGCACGCACTCTCTGAAGGCACTGAAGATGTGCAGCTGCGCTTTGATCCACTACCTGGTGAAGCTTTGACCTTAAGCCTTAGCCGCCCGGAATCCGCGCCCGGCCCGGCATTTCGGATTGACAGCGTCAATATTGTCACTCAGCCGGGCGATGCCGCGCGCGATAGCACGCTGCGCTTTAGCCTAAAAGCCACACAGGGCGGGCAGCACAGCATTGCGCTGCCGATAGGCGCGGAGCTTTTGAGCGTCACGCGCGGCGGCGTGCCAATGAGTTTGCGGCTCAAGCAGGGCCTGCTAGAGCTGCCGCTAGTGCCGGGTTCGAACGATTTTGACATCAGCATTCGCGAAAATAGCGCGCTCGGTTTTGCCGTGCGCACGCCAGAGATTGATCTCAAACTCGCATCTGCCAATATTGATCTAGAAATTTACTGGCCCGGGCAACGCTGGCTGATGTGGGCAAACGGCCCCGCGCTTGGGCCTGCGCTATTGATTTGGCCCGCGATATTTTTTGGCTTGCTATTAGCTGCCGCGCTGGCTCGCAGCGGCTCAAGCGCGCTCGGATTTAGCAGTTGGGCATTGCTTTTATTAGCACTATTTAATGTGCACAGCAGCGCTGCCGCCATTGTGATCGCCTGGTTTGTGCTACTGCAATGGCGCATGCGCGCGTCACCCATGCGCAATCGCAACCATTGGCTGAGTCAAATCGTGCTGGTGTTATTGAGCGCTGCGGCGGTGATTTGCATTATTGCCGCCGCATTGAATGGCTTGCTTTCGCCGGTAGATATGCAAGTCAGCGGCTATGGATCTAGCGAGCGCGTTCTGCGATGGTCCGCCGATCAAAGCAGCGGTTTGCTTCCGAGTGCAGCTGCGTTTGGCATGCCGATGTGGTGGTACCGCGCCATGACGCTCATCTGGGCACTATGGCTGGCATGGGCGCTGGTCGGCTGGCTGCGCTACGCCAAGCGCGCGCTCAGCCAAGGCGAATTTTGGCGGCCTGGGTTATGGGATGCGATTAAAAGCAAGTTCGCCGGCAAGCCAAAGGCTGCTGTACCGCCTTTGCCGCCGAGGGCGGTGGAATCTGTTGTGATTCAAACAAATGAGGCGATTTGATGGGGCTGCAATAATGTTTCGGGCAATCGAATAGTTAATTTCGCTGGCAGCACCGCTCAACCTCGTCATCAGCGTAGGCGGGGATCCAGTGCAGGAGACAGTGTTTGCATTTACTTTCATTCGAAAAACACAGTCTGCGCGTTTGGCTCCTTCGAAAGTGACGGACGATTGGAAAGCCTGGATTCCCGCACTCGTGGGGATGACGATATGGCTTTGTCGCCCATATTTGAAAAACATTGGGTATTGGCAAAGAAAGGCAACCAAGATGCCCCATCTTCATTCGAGCGCTTTACACTTCCACTCTAGAAAAGTTATCAAACAGGACATAGCATGGGATTAATTATTGGCCTAGCAGACACTGCTTTGTCGGAAGCTGAAAAAGGCTATCTGCGGCAGAACAAGGTTGCTGGCGTGATTTTATTTACTCGCAATTTTCAAAGCCGCGAGCAAATTGTTAGTCTAATCAATAGCATACGAGGCATTCGTAAAAACTTGCTGATCTGTGTAGATCAAGAAGGTGGACGCGTGCAGCGATTTCGGGAGGGCTTCGCCGCCCTGCCCGCTTTGGCCAAAATTGGTGCGCGCTATGCGAAAAGCCCAGGCAAAGCGCGCACCGCCTGCAAGCTGCATGCGCGCATTATGGCGCTGGATATGCTCAGCATCGGCATTGATCTGAGTTTTGCGCCAGTCGCGGATTTGCAGCGCGGCAATCTGGCGATTGGGGATCGGGCGTTTTCGGCTAATCCTGAGATCAACGCTGAGCTGGTCGCACTCTACAGTGCCACTATGCAAACCGAAGGAATGGCCGCAACTTTGAAACATTTCCCTGGCCACGGTACCGTCAAAGAAGACACTCACACCGATTTAGCGGCTGACGCGCGCGCGCCCATGCAGATTTTCAATGAGGATTTATTGCCATTTGCTACCGCGATGCTAGCCGGCGCCAAAGCCGTCATGACCGCACACGTGAGCTACCCAAAAGTTGACGCTGAAATTGCCGGCTATTCCAAGCGCTGGCTAAAACAGCTATTGCGCGCCGATTTGGGCTTTGAGGGTGCGATTATTTCCGATGATGTGGGCATGGCTGGCGGCGCAAACGTTGGGCCGCTATCGGAGCGAATTGCACGGCACTATCAAGCCGGCTGTGATTTTATTTTGGTGTGCTCAGCCGAAGCCACGCAAGCGGCAATGGCGGATAATCTAGGCCGGCGTCCAAAGCGTAAAATGGTGCAGCTGCTGCGCGCCAAACGCGCCGGGCGCGCCCGTCGACGCGTACTGGGGCAGAAATTTAGCGACCAAATTCAACGGCTTAACGAACTCACGACGGGCGAATTTGTTTGATTCGAATGCGAAAAAGGACGCGGATCGTCTTTGGCGCGCTACTCTTGAGTGCGGCAGGGCTGTATTTCATTTTCAAAAGCTCTTTATTTGATCGCTTACTGATCAATCGTTATTTTGGTTTCGAAATACCTAAACATACAATGATAGTTGAGCGCGATTTAAGCCTATTGGAGCCCGACGGAAGCGTTTTTTGGTTGCTAGCACTTCCTCGGGATGGAGTTGCTAACGTGCCCCCCTTCGATTACAAAGAAATTGAGTACTCCTCGGAAAATTACTCGAAGTACCAGGAGGTAATTTTTCATTTCAGCCTACAACTTTCAACTTATTACGACAAACTTGATAAATGCAGGATGTTTGTTGGCGGTGTCGATGGCAATACGTTCGTTTGCATCGAAAAAACAAAAAAGTTTTTAGTGCTTTATAGATTTTGGACGTAATTTATTAGCAAAAATCCAATCTTAGTTCTCCCGAAAAATTACTCGAATAGGAAACCTCATGAGCGCCCATAAAATTCCGGAAGATCGCGATTTAATCCATGATTTGCCTGCTATCGAGCGCGCGATGGTGCAAATGGCGAAAGATATTGACGCCGATATGGCGGGCGAGCGCCCGATTTACATGACGGTGCTGACCGGCGGGCTAATGGTCGCGGGTTGTTTAGCGCCGAAAATCAAGCTGCCGCTGGAATTTGACTACGTACACGCCACGCGCTACCGAGGCGCCACCGAAGGCGGCAAGCTGCACTGGTTTGCCAAGCCGCGTTGCGATTTGCGCAACCGAACCGTGCTGCTGGTAGACGATATTTTGGACGAAGGCCACACACTGGAAGAGCTGCGTCGATTTTGTTTTGATGCGGGCGCTAGAGAGGTCAAAATTGCCGTGCTGTGCATCAAACGGCACGATCGGCGCGTGCCAGGCTTAAAGGCGGATTTTTGCGAGTTAGAAGTGCCAGATCGCTATGTATTTGGCTTTGGCATGGACTATCGTGAGCTGGGCCGTAACCTACCCGCCATTTATGCGTTGAAACAGGAAAGCTAATGCAAGCGATTGATTTTGCAGTGATTGGTGGCACTGGCTTATATGCGCTCGATGAGCTGACCGAGATTGAAACGCACAGCTTTGACACCCGCTTCGGGCCGCCGAGCGGCGTTATAACCACTGGGCGCTGGCAGCATTTAAACGTGGCATTTCTTGCGCGCCACGGTGATGCCCACACGATTGCACCGCACCGCGTGAACTATCGCGCGAATTTGGCGGCGTTGATGGCGCTTAAAGTTCATCGCGTTGTGTCAGTCAATGCCGTCGGCGGCATTACACTGGGGCCGCAGGCGCTTGCTGTGTGCGATCAAATGATTGACTACACGCACGGGCGGCTCAGCAGTTTTTCTGATTTTGAAGGCGAAAAAGTCGAGCACATTGATTTTAGTGAACCTTACACCCAAAACTTGCGACTACAGCTGCTAGCCGCTGCAAAAAAACAAGGGCTGGATGTTCACCCGAGCGGCGTTTATGGCTGCACCCAGGGCCCACGCCTAGAAACCCGGGCCGAAGTGGCAAGGCTAAAGCGCGATGGTTGTGATGTGATCGGCATGACCGGCATGCCCGAAGCCGCGCTCGCGAGAGAAGCCGGGCTTAGCTATGCCTCACTATGCGTGGTCGCGAACTGGGCCGCAGGCTGCGGCGATGCGGCTGAGATTACGCTCGAGGAGATTTTTGCGAATCTGAAAGTTGGCATGCAAAGCGTGCGACAGATTTTGTTGGGGCTTTGAGTGACGCTAACAACACATAACCCCCTGAAACCATAACTAAATCCAAAGGAGCATTCCATGGGCAGAGGCCCCAGCATTGCAGGCCGCAAAGGTGCAGAAGACGCCAGACGCGGTAAAGTTTTCACCAAAATAATTCGCGAAATCACCGTCGCCGCGCGCGCCGGTGCCGATCCTAGCGGCAACGCCAGCCTGCGCGCGGGCATTGATAAAGCACTCGCCGCCAACATGCCTAAAGACACCATCGAACGCGCAGTTAAACGCGGCGCAGGCGGTGAAGGCAGCGATGCGATGATGGAGATGCGCTATGAAGGCTACGGGCCTTCTGGCGTCGCTTTTATCATCGACTGCCTGACCGACAACCCAACTCGAACCGTAGCTGATGTGCGGCACGCATTGACCAAACACGGCGGCAACCTAGGCACCAGCGGCTCGGTCGCGTTTCAGTTCGACAAACTTGGCGAAATTGCGATTGACACCGGCTCCACTGAACTGGAAGAGAAAGTGTTTGAACTCGCACTCGACGCCGGCGCTGACGACGTACAAGCCGAAGGCGGCGAAAGCGTTGTGCTGTGCAAGCCCGAAACCTTCGATGCAGTCAAAAAATCGCTGGCAGGTGCCGGCTTCAAATTCACCCGCGCCGCCATCGGCATGCACCCGCAAAACTACGCGCCAGTCAGCGGTGATATCGCAGAAACGCTGCGCGATTTGATTGATCGCCTAGAAGATTTAGACGACGTGCAAACGGTTTATCACAATGCGCAGGTGCTGGAGTAAAAGCAGTCAACTGCGGCAATGTTGCTGATTTCGTTTGGCCTTAACTGCCAATAATCCCACCATCATTTCTTCGAATAACCACCGTCGCTGAGCGCGGTCGGCCTGCGCGCGCACCATCCGGCCAAGATGAAATTGCGGTCGGCTTGGTTGGATCGGTACGTTCGTTCGATGGCTCACCGGGGTGCTGGATATTGACGAACATGGTGCGATGGTCAGGTGTGGTCACCACGCCTGTCACTTCGCAGCCATTCGGACCGGTCAAAAAGCGGCGGATTTCGCCGGTGTTGACGTCGGCAGCCAGCATTTGGTTGTTGCCCAGATTGGCGTAGTCGCCCCGCAAAATAGTCGAGGTTGACACGTCGGTTTGAATCCACAGCACGCCTCGGGCATCGAACCATAAGCCATCTGGGCTGCCGAACGCATCGCCATTGATATTGCCGCGCTTGGCTGGATCAGCGCTTTTCGGATCACCCGCTTGCACGAAAATATTCCAGCGAAAGCTCAGCGCTGCTGCATCAGAACCCGCTTCCGTCCAGCGCAAAATATGTCCAAAAGTATTCGCAGCACGTGGATTGGCGGCATCGGTGGTCGGATTTACCCCAACTGCGCGATTGGAATTATTGGTCAAAGCCAGGTAGACGTCTTTGTTAAGCGGATTAACTGCAACCCACTCGGGCCGGTCCATTTTTGTGGCGCCGACTTGATCTGCGGCTTGGCGCGTACGCACACAAATGCTGGCTTGATCCGGAAAACCGTTAGCAGCAGTCAAACCGTTTTTACCCTGCGTCAGTTCTAGCCATTCGCCAGAACCGTCGGCGTTGTACTTCGCGACGTAAAGCAGGCCATCGTCTAGCAATGCGCCGTTCGCTGTGCCGAGCGCTGGATCAAAACGGCCTTTGCTGACATATTTATACATGTACTCAAAGCGCTCATCATCGCCCAGATAAACCACTACGCGCTGATCAGGCGCAATCGTTACGGTAGCGCCTTCGTGTTTAAAGCGGCCCATTGCGGTGCGTTTGATCGGCGTTGAGCTTGGATCAAATGGGTTGACCTCGACCACGAAGCCAAAGCGATTTGCCTCATTGGGTTCGATGGCGCCGTCGAAGCGGGTATCAAATTCATGCCAGCGATAGCCTGCGCCGGTAGCCGTGATGCCATAGCGGCGCTGGTCCGCGCTGATGGTTCCAGATTGGACAAAATAGCCGTTGAAATTCTCCTCGCCGGTTAAAAACGTGCCCCAGGGCGTGTAGCCGTGCGAGCAATTATTCAATGTGCCGCGCACGGTGGTGCCAGCAGCATCGGCGCGAGTTTTAACCAGCGCGCTACCCGCAGCCGGGCCGGTCATCGTCATCGGCGTGTCAGCGGTGATTCTGCGGGCAAAACGCGAGGGCCGCACAACCGCCCAATTGCCATCTGACTCGCGAATCTCAACTACGCCAACACCGTGCCCAGCCTGAGATTTGCGCACTTTCTCAGCGCTCCAATTGGCATCGCCATCGGAAAACAGCAAGCCGTGATCGACATATTCGTGGTTGCTTACCAATAATCCGTGCGATGATGATGGCAAGCGAACGCCGCCGAATGCGCGTCGGTCAAATGGGAAAAAGTGCATGCCATCGTTGTGCATGCCCCACTGCACGTTTTGATCCGCCACGGAATTGCTGCCGTCTTGCTTGAATGCTGGGCCATCCGACACCGGATCACCCCAGGCGATGATGACTGACGCCAGGTAACCCTCGGGCACCACAATGCTGTCTAGCGCCGGCAGCGTTGCGACGCTTTTGAAGCCAATTTTCTGCGCGACCGGCGCACTGGCCTGCGCCTGCGCGCCTCTGGAATAGGAGCTAATAATCGGCACGCCGGACGCTAACACCGCGCTCGCCAGCGCGCTTTGGCCTAGGAATTTGCGGCGGCTAGCGTTTAATACATCGGCAAAACTCTCGTTGTTGCTCGGGTTGACGCCAATTGATTCTTGCTCGTCATGTTCGTGTGCGGTTGACATATTGGGCTCCGTGGCTTGGAATGAGTTTCGACTTGGAAAATATTTTGACGGTTTTAAAAGCGCCAAGTTAGGCGCCCGCTTAAGGTGCGAACAGGCGTGTCGATGCCCAACTTTTCGCTATCGACTTGGAATTGATCGAGGTGCAATGAGGCCGCAAGCTGTTCGGTAAATTGATAGGCCAGTGCAAGGCCAAATTTAATCGATACGTCGTTGTCATCTAGCTGCGCATTGTTGGCCAACTCGCTTGGCTCAGTGACAGCGCTGGTAAGTTCTGCATCCCAGCGTGCAGCGCCGAGGCGCGCGCTTGCGTGCCAACTAGGCGCGAATTCCCACTTTGCGACGGCGTCAATTGCAACGGCTTGGGTTTCAACTACGCTACGAACACGCGCGTTTGGCAGCACACTGGTGGCCTGAAGAGTTAGCGGATCAAAATCACTGTAGCTGAGTTCAGCCGCCAGCCAAGGCAACAATTGATAACCCAAACCCGCGGCCCAAGTTGTCTCACGCTTGTCCACATCAATGCTAATCGACTGTGCGCTAAATCCGCTATCAGCGCCAAAGCTAGCCAGATAATCGTCACGCAGATCCTGCTCGTAGGTTCCGACTTGGACAAATCCGTAGATTGGTCGATCCATGCTCTTCGAAGTTGCAAAAGCAGCCGCCGAACATCCACTCAGCGCCGCGAACAAACAGCATCGAATCACTGCGCCTTGTTTTGTTAAAACGCTCATGTAGCTCGAACCCAGAATTTAGATTCGTCACCTTAGTTTGGCTTTATGACGCCGCTGCGTTATTTGGATGACAGTTTGTTGACCAGCCCAGGCTCAGGAACTTCTCCTCTCTCCCATAAGGGAGAGGGGCTAAAAAACTCCCCCGTGCATTGAAACCCACTATCAAACCACCGGCACGCCTTGCCCGAATCATCAATCCCCCGCAATCAAAGCCAACAACTCATCCGCACTGACCGGTTTGGCGGTTTCGCGCTCGCTCAGCATGCTGTCGATGAGCTCGCGTTTTTGCCCGTGTAGCGCCAAAATTTGCTCTTCGATCGAGCCTTGCAGCACCAGCCGGTAAATCGTGACCGGACGGGTTTGTCCGATCCGGTGTGCACGATCAGACGCTTGCTGCTCAACCGCCGGATTCCACCACGGATCCAAGTGGATCACATAGTCCGCAGCAGTCAAATTCAAGCCTACGCCGCCGGCTTTTAAGCTCAGCAAAAACACATCGCTCTGCCCGGCTTGAAATGCCGCTACTGCTAGATCGCGGTTTTTGCTGGTGGTTGAGCCATCCAAATATTGGTAGCTAATGCCACCCACATCAAACGCCGAACGCACGATATTTAAATAGTCAACAAACTGACTAAAAATCAGCGCGCGATGCCGATTTTCTTTGAGCTCCGCCACCAATTCGAGCAGCTGCGCCAGCTTTGCGCTAGGAATTTTCAGCTCGGGCGCGACTAAATCCGGGTGGCAAGCGCCGCGCCGCAACCTTGTAATTTCGGCCAAAATATTGAAGCGCTGTTCGTTCGGTGCACCGCTCATTTGCCCGAGTTTGGCGATTGCGGTGGCGCGCATGGCGGCTATCAGAGCGACTTCATCGGCGCTAGGCGTAATCGTGAGGGTAATTTCAGTCTTGGGAGGTAGCTCAGTCAATACCTGCGCCTTGGTGCGGCGCAATAAAAACGGCGCGACTAGCGCACGCAGCGCGGATTTTGCCGCCGGATCGCCATCTCGTTCAATCGGGCCAGCAAAGCGGCGTTGAAACTTTTCTTGCGCACTGAGCAAGCCAGGATTGAGGAAATTCATCAGGCTCCAGAGCTCGCCTAGATTATTTTCAATCGGCGTGCCGGTGGTCGCAACGCGAAAATTCGCATCCAGCGTGCAAGCGGCCTGAGCGCGCTGCGTGCTGGCGTTTTTGATCGCCTGCGCCTCGTCCACAATCAGCGTGTGGAACTTCACTTTGGCCAAGTTTTCTGCATGCGTGCTCAGCAAGCCGTAGCTGACCAGCAGCAAATCAAACGGCGCTAGCTCGGGCAAAGGCGTGCTGCGATCGAGCGCGTCAAAACGAATGACATTGAGCGTTGGCGCAAAGCGCGCAGCTTCTCGCTGCCAATTGCCGACCACCGAGGTCGGCGCGATCACCATCGCTGGCCCGCCTGGCGCTCGCGCCAGCAGCAAAGCCAAGCTTTGGATCGTTTTTCCTAACCCCATATCATCAGCCAAGCAGGCGCCCGCGCCCCAATGCGCCATTTGCATCAGCCAGCGATAGCCGCTGATTTGATAATCGCGCAGCTCCGCTTGCAAGGTTGCCGGAAGTTCGGGCTCTAGGCTAAAAGCGCGTGCCATTTTGGTATTCATCACGGTCAGTTTCTTTTGATCCGCACCGACCAGCTCGTGCAGGCCAAGCGCATCGATCAGTACCGCGCCCGCTAACAGCGGCACCTGGACTTTTCCACGCGCATCGCTAAAGCGCGCCATCGCCTGCACGCGCTGGCGCAAGCTATCGCTGATTTGAATAACGCGATCGGCATTCAGCGTTAAATAGCGCCCACGCGAGTTTTCCAACAAGGCGATCAGCTCGGATAATTTGACCGAGCCCTCGTCCAACTCAAGCTCGCCCTCAAGCCCTAGCCAATCGCGCCCCGACGTGCTGGTGATGTTGAACTTTTGCGCGGTCAATACGCGCTTGGCTTTGCCTTTGGGCCACGCCAAAATCGGTGCCAAACTCGAACCATTTGCGCTGCTTTGTAAAGCAGCTAGCAAATCCAGCGCCGCTTCAGGCTCGGCCAACAGTCCTTCGGCAGACATCGCTTGCTCAAGCTGCGGCACTTCCACAATCAAATCCTGCAAGCCTTTTAATTCCGCCTTCAAATCGCGATTTGCAGTGCGAATTTGTTGATCAATGACGCCAACCACGCTCCGGCTGCCCTCGCCCGGCACAAAATACGGCCCAACTTCGGCGCCAAACGGCCGAACCCGCACCTGCACGTCCAGGCCGTTTTGATATGGGTTCAGTAAAACATGGATGTGGGTATCGCCAGCTTGCGCGGGGGCATCGCTGGCTTGATCCATTTGAATGCGAACCGGCGCGCTTTCACGACTTGCCATCAATGCAAGCTGTGGCAAGGCGTGCGTTGGCATGTTAAGTGGTTTTTCTAACATCGCCAAAAGCCGCCGTTGAGTTGGCGCAATGTCAATCACGCTCAACACGCCATCTTGTACGCTAATGCCAAAATTGGCTTGCAGCAGCCGCACTTTGGGGCTGACTTCAACGTTAGCCGATGCAGGGCTTGAACTTGCGACCACGTTGAGCTGGATTTGCCCTATCTTTACCGCAACGCGTTGACTCGCGTTTGGCACGAACACGTTCTGGTAAATCGATTGCTTAAACAGCTCATCCTCGGTGAAGTAGACTTCCGGGTGGTCTATCAAATCAGCCCAAAAAGCCCGCAGGCCAGGAATTCCCGACGTGTCGGATTGACCTAAATAATAGGGATCGCGAAAACACGCATTGGCAATTCGCAAGTCCTGCTCATCGGTGATTTTTGCTAGCGCGTTTTTTAATCCAGTTCGCGTTTTGAATAATTTGGTCTCGCTGGCGTTTGCCAAGTTTAAGGCAGCATTGATTTTGGTTGCTGCAGCGCTCAGTTTGCGTTGTTCACCCAAACACACAGTGCAATTGCTGAATTTGGGGGCTAGCAAAAACACCTGCAAACGCGCGCTTTGCTCAGTGCGCACAGCAAGCGGTTTAGCACTTTCAGTCTCATCCAGTACTTTAAGAAAATCCTCCCATGGCGCAACTGGGGTTTTCAGCGCCAAAAGCGTACTTGGCGGGCAATCAGGCGCTATCAGCGCTTCAAACTGCTGAGCAAACCAAGACAGGCCTTGCAAAGCCGCACATTGCGCAGCCTCGCTTAACGCTTTGATGATGAGCTCCGAAAATGGCTCTGGATTGCGCCAGCGCAGGAGCAGTGCTTGCGTAAATAGATCAATTGGCGTGGCCGCAGCCTGAAAGGTCGAATCAAAACCAAGCTCGGGCGTCAGCGTACTTTCTCCATGCCGCTGCAATAAAGTTACTGCGATAAGCTCGTGCGTGTCGCTACGAACTTTAAGCATTGCAGAGATGATTTTCCACGCCGCCGGATCATCTTTGGCATACAGTGCAATAAAGTACAGCACAGCGAAAATACTGGGCAGCAAATGCCTTTTACCGCTAAAGCTGCGATAAGCTTTTTGCGCGGCATCAAAAAACCTGAGTGCAGTATCTAGCTGTTGATTTTGCAAGCAAATGCTGGCCTCAACCGCTAACTCAAGCCAGTCGCAGGCTTCAAAATCATCGGCTTTCGCCGTGCCCGCAAGCACGCAGGCAACTGCCGTATGAATTAGCAGAAAATAGCTTTCGCGCTCGCCAACCAGATCCGGATGTCTAGCCAGCAAATCAAAACTAAACGCAAGCCAATGCGTTAGTTTTTCGAGTGGATATGCAATATTCGTTTTTAATGCGCGCAGTGTCATAACTACCTGAAAGTCGATGTGCATGCGCTTGACCAGCACCAGCGAGGCCAATCGCAAATCTTTGGCTAGCTCACTCGTACTATCACTTGTGTAAGTTCCAAAGCGCATAAACGGCTTGTAGCGACGATGAATATCTGCAGGCGAAAGCCCCTGTAAAATCGACAAATTACGCATGGCAATCAACAAATTCGGTGCGTCAGGACGGTATTGGTGGAAATGCTCCTGCATATACTCGAATAACTTTTGTTCCCAGTTTGCCGCGCATTTACCTTGCGTCAAATCAATAAGCGCCGCATTGCGAATGCGCATCGGCAAATCGCCCGCATTGAACCAACCAGGATGCACAGCTAGCGTTTGCTCAACTTTGGCTTTATTAAATTGACCTACTGGCAAATCAGGATCTTGAATTTGCCGCAGGCGATGCACTGCCATGTCATTACTCATTTGCCCGAACAGCGCATACAGTTGCAGCAACCGCTTGACGGAGATGCCTAAAGCTTGAAAGTGCTGCCAGACTTCTTCGATTTGCGCTGCTGAGTTTGACTGGACGTGTGCTAGCGATGCATGGCTCATCAAGGGCGCGCCTAATTTCAAAAACGCGGATGGTAGCCGCTTTAGTTGCGTATTTGATAAAGGTGGTTGGAAATAGGGGATTCATGGTTCGCCCCTTTGTCACGCTCAGGGCTAGTCACGAACGGTCGTTTTTGGCTTGCCGCTTTGTGGGATTTTTCGAGCTAGGCACCCATGTTTTGGTCTAAGCGCATCGCGAAGACTCGCCAAATCCCACATTTGTTTGACTTGCACAATTTCTCGCTCCGAACCAACAACGTATCAATTTCAAACTATACTTTACCAGCCAGATAAATGAGGTGTGTTGAAAATGCAGGCATTTCGCGTCGAAACCGTATTACCGCCAAACGGCATCGTTACTCTCAAGCACTTGCCGTTTCGAGCTGGCGCACGAATCGAAATAATCGTGTTGGCGCGCTCAAATGAAGCAAAGTCTGATAACGGATATTCTCTACGTGGCACCGATATTCAGTACTTAGAACCAACAGAACCTGTCGCGCAAGAGGATTGGGCGGCGGCAACATGATCGTTTTAGATACTCACATTTGGGTATGGTGGGTTCACGACAGTGACCAGCTCGCTAAAGTTCATCATGATTTGATAAAAGAAATGAGGCAGAAGGTCTAGGCATCAGCGTTATTTCATGCTGGGAGGTCGCCAAATTGGTGGAATATGGCCGTCTTACGCTTCCAATTTCCTTGGAAGACTGGATTAGTCAAGCGTTATCTTATCCGGGCGTGCAATTATTAGAACTAACGCCGCGAATAGCGATTGAGGCGACACAACTGCCCCAGCCGTTTCATCGTGATCCGGCAGACCAAATTATAGTAGCAACCGCGCGCGTTCATGACTGCGCGGTACTGACCATAGATGACAAAATTGCCAACTACCCCTATGTTCAAAAAGTCATGTGATAGCAATCAAGCCCAAGCACCTCCCCGCCACTACCAATCACCTCAAGCAGTTATCATCGCGCCAACTCCGGGCTAAGAACGCCGTGTTCCTTTGCGCTGCCGGATTAATCTTGGCTTTTTTTCGTGATGACTGAAACGTCGAACAGCGCTGGCCTAATCGGCGCGCACTTTACCGCGGCATTGACACATGCCTTTCGCAGCCGATTGAACGCGATTTTAGGCAGCTTGGAATTGGTCAACTAAAAGGTATTGATCAAAGAACAAACCAGCTTTGTCAGTACCGCGATTGAAGAGGGCCGATCGCTACTGTATTTGGTCAATGATGCGCTCGATTTAGGGCGAATTGACGCAGGTCAATTGCACTTAGAAGATGCATCGATGGATCCGGTGGCCATTGCCGAGGCGGCGCTAGGAACGGTACTGGCCAGCTACCATGTCGGCTCGTTGACCAGCACCGATTTGATTTGGTGCTGACCGATTTAGCGCTGCCGGATATGAGCGGGCTGGAAGTAGCGTCCCGTATTCGCCGGCTCAGCGGAGAATTAGGCAAAGTGCCAATCGTGGCGGTAACAGGCGGCGTGCATCCGCAAGATCGCGATCGCTGCCTAGCCGCCGGCATGAATGGCTATTTGACCAAGCCGTTGTCCAAGAAGGATTTATCTGAGCTGCTCGAGCGCTGCGTAAAAAATGAAACAAAGGGCAATCTATTTGATGCAGCGGTGCTTGAACGCCTGTCACAAGAGCTAGGCGCGGATATTCAGCAGGATGTGTTGACGGCTTTTGAGCGTGAACTTACACAGCGTTTGGGCCTCATTATCAACGAGCCGAACGCCCGTATCGTCGGGGCGCAAGCGCACGCTTAGAAATCTGCTGCGAACGCCTTTGGCGCGCAAAGCTTAGCGGCAATCGCCAAACACCTGGAAGCACTTTGCGAAGTGCCAGGCCAAGCGGAACCCTGGCAAGAAGCCAGACGCGAATTAGTGCGGATCGGCAAATTGACCTTGACCGAACTTTCAAACTGGTTAGATGCCGATACGAGCTTGGTGCGTGAGATATTATTTTGAAGCACACAATGCTAAATGCATTGGTTAAGCACCTTCCTATTCAGGCTAAACCATTTTTTTAACGCGCTTAAAAGCGCGTGCAAATGTTGATGCCTGACATTTGCCAAATGAAAATATACTCAACGGCCGTACCTTCGACAAAGTTAACAAGTCTTCCGCTAGCAAGCGCACTGATTGTAGTCCATGCGCTTTTTAGCCCAGTATTTGGTAGCGATATCGTATCCAAACCCGGCACAAACGCGTTTATCAGACATATTACGATTGCGCCACAGCCTATTTTTAACGAGCGCAAGCCAGGCGAACGTAAGCGATTGTTTCGCTTGGCGAATTCACTGCACATTAAAACCCAGATCGCGACGATTCGCGCGCAACTATTGTTCAAGGAAGGTGATCGATATCAAGAACGTGAGCTGCGCGAAACTGAGCGTAATTTACGCCGCCTGCGTTTTGTGCGTGAACCACAAATTCGAATCGTCGCCATTGATGGCGATCAAGTCGATATCGAAGTGCAAACCACCGATGTTTGGAGCCTTGCGCCCACGATCGCAATCAGCCGAAGCGGTGGCTCGAATCGTTCTGCGATTGGCATTGAAGACGTTAACTTTTTGGGTTTGGGCAAAGTTATCAACCTTGAGTTTGTTAAAGATCGTGAGCGCACCCGAAATTTGGTGGCTTACAAAGACCCCAATTTGGGCTTTGGCCGGTGGACGCTAGATGCCATTGTAAGCAGCAACAGTGATGGCCATTTGATTGACTTTAATGTGCAAAAGCCATTTTACTCGTTACAAGCGCAAAGCAGTTTTGCGCTAACACTCAGCGATCAAGATAGCCTGCTGCGGCGCTATGCGCTCGGCGATGAAGTGGGGCGTTTCCAAGCCAGACATCAGCAGCTGGAACTGCGTGCAGGAATCTCACCGGGGTTGGTCAACGGCTGGGCTCAGCGCTTTAGCTATGGCGCAGCATTTGAGCGTGCGCGCTTTGCGCCAGACGGCAGCAACGCGAGCGCCGGTCGTTTGCCTAGTGATCGAAAGTATATTTACCCGTTTGCCGAGTGGGAGGTTTTACAAGACGATTTCGCCACGACAACCAACAAAGACCAAATCGGTCGAACCGAAGATGAGGCGTTCGGCCAGCGCTATTTGATGCGTGCAGGGCTTGCCAGCCAACATTTAGGCAGTTTGAAATCCGCGGCAATTTTCCAATTGGAAGCGTCCAATGGCTTTCGCCTAAACAATGATCAAAGCCTGTTTGTAAAAGCCAATACGCAAGCGCGCGTGGCATCGGGAACGCCTGAAAATGCGTCTATTGCTGGCGAACTACGCTATTTTTGGCGGCACAATGACTACCACACCAGCTATGTTGCACTGCAAGGCAACTATGGCCGTCGACTTGATTTTGATCAGCAGCTATTACTTGGCGGCGATAATGGCCTGCGCGCTTATCCAATTGCTTTTCAAACCGGTGAACAAAGTGCGCTGCTAACCCTAGAACAGCGGCGCTTCACCAATTACCGTCCGCTCCAGCTATTTAGTTTGGGCGCGGCGGTGTTTGCCGATATCGGGCGAGTTTGGGGTAGCGATGCCGCCGGCGGCCGCCGCTTGAGCACGCTAAAAGATGTAGGCGTAGGTTTGCGCCTAGGCAATCTACGCTCAGCACGCGCCAATATGCTGCACCTGGATGTATCGTTTCCGTTGGACGACCCACGCGGCGCAAGCCCGCAATTTAGCGTCGAAACACGAACTCGGTTTTAGCGATGCTAGATGAATTAGAACTCAGCATGGCTCACAGTAAAGCGATTGCAGCGGACTCAGCCAGTGTGCCGATTATGCGACCATCAAGACGTTCGCCTGCAATGAATTTGTGGCGAATTTGGCTGCTTGCACCGATGGCCTTAATTCCGTTGTTATTGCTGATGGAGCATTTTTTAGATAGCCGCTTTAGTGCATTTTTTTATGATGCAACTCAGGCTGGTTTTTATTTGCGAAAAAACTGGCTAACGCACGACGTGATTCATCGTTTTGGGCTTTATCCGCTTGGCCTTTTGGTATTGGGTTTTGCGTGGCTGCTAAGCAAACCTAAATTGTGCATACGTCTACGACTACAGGCCTCCTTAATTGGGCTAGCACTCCTGTCGATTTTGGCAAATGCCGCAATCATTAATTTGCTGAAGCGAAGCGCAAACACCGCGTGCAGCTGGGATTTACAGACTTTTGGCGGTGCCTATCCAGATTCTGGCTGGTTTGCGCCGCTAACGAATGGTTTAACGCCGGGGCACTGCTGGCCCGGTGCGTTCTCACTTGGGGGTTTCGGCGGGATTGGGCTATATTTCGTTTTATACGAATTGGGCAAACCTCGATATGCGAACACATCGCTTTTGCTTTCACTCAGTTACGGAACAATTTTAGGGCTGACACAAGTCGCACGCGGTGCACACGCACTTTCGCACCAATTTTGGACTGCGCTAATCTGCTGGTACGTCAGCTTGCTGCTCTATCGCGGTTGGCGTTACATACAGCGTAATGCCGTTAACCAGCGCGGCTTGGCGAGCTAGTATGATTGAGCACGCGAATATTGGTTGTGTTGATCAGGTGGCTATGCGTTTGTTGATTGTGGAAGATTCGATTCGCCTGCGCGATTCGTTAAGTATGGGTTTGCGGCATTCCGGATTTAGTGTGGACGCCGTCGGTGATGCGGAATCTGCATTGACGTTTTTGCGTGCGCAGCCCTACCCGCTGGTAATTCTTGATCTATCGCTGCCAGGGATGGACGGCGCTGCGCTGTTGAAAATTATGCGCCAAGAAAAATTATGTGAATCGGTGCTGGTGCTTTCAGCGCGAGATCGCGCCATGGATCGCATTGAGCTAATTAACTTGGGCGCAGATGACTATTTAGTTAAACCTTTTGATTTTGATGAGCTGGTGGCGCGCTTAAATGCGCTGGCGCGCCGCAATGTAGGGCAGCCAAATCCTGTGATCAACATCGGCACGCTTTGCATTGATACGGCGGCTAAGCGCGTTGAAGTGGCTGGCCAGCAGGTCAAACTTGCAAGCCGCGAATACCAGCTGCTGGAGCTGCTGGTTCGGCGACGCAAACAGGTGCTATCACGCATGCAGATTTTTGAAGCGCTATCGAATGCCGACCGCGATGCGAACGATCGCGTTATCGAAGTGGTACTTTCAAATTTGCGGCGTCGATTGAGCGAAGCCGGGCTTGCCGAGCTGATTCGCACTGAGCGGGGATTGGGCTATGTTATTGATTGATTCGCAGACAGCCAATTCAACCGAAGCTGCAAGCGCAAAATCCGGCTTGACCACGAAACAAAACAAGCCACACTCAATCCGCATCAGCTTGCTGCGCAGCCTTTTGCTGACGCTGGGCATTTTGCTATTTGGCTCGGCTTGGCTGATTGATCAAGTGATCGATAAAGAGCTATACGCGCGTTTTGATGGCGAGCTATTGGCGGTCGCGCGCAGCCTAGAAACGCTGACTTTGCAGGAACAACACGGCGTAGAGCTACATTTTTCCGATGCAGTGATGCCTAGTTTTAGCAAATCCATCAAGCCCGATTACTTTGAATTAGTGAGCTCAAATGGCGCGCTGATTGAGTCCTCTCGAAGTTTGTTGGCGCCGGTAAATCCTATGGGCAATTCAGTCCATCCAATTCGGCTTGACGCTAAACTTAGTGATCGCGCACTCAGCTTTTCAGATATAGCGATGCCTGATGGGCGATTAGGGCGGCTCGTGCGGCTGCGTTTTCAACCGCTGCTAGGTGATAGCTTAGATTCGCTACCCGCCAGCGCACGCCCCGCTCCGACGCAAGTTGAGCTGCATGTCGCGCGCGATATGGACGTATTAACCGGCGTCGAAAAACGACTGCACGTCTCGCTCATTGCCGTGGTCATTTTGCTGCTGAGCGCCGCGGGCACCTTGGTTTGGTGGCGTGTAGGGCGCGAGCTGGACATGATTGATCGCCTGGCTGAACAGGCGCAGCGCATTGGCAAAAGCCAAAATGAGCTAGCGATCTCATTTGAAGGTGTGGCGCTGGAACTTACGCCGCTCGTTATGCGTATCAATGAGTCATCGGAATCCATAGCGCGTGCGATGGATCGAGAGCGCCGCTGGTCGCGCGATTTAGCGCACGAAATGCGCACGCCAATCACCGAGCTCAAAACTATGCTGGAAGTTGCGCACGCATTTCCGAGCACCTATACGCCCGAGCGGGTGCAAGAACAAGCTAGTCAGATTGCCCAAGAAATGGACGCGCTTGTTTCCGCGCTATTGCTGATGGCGCGTATTGAAGGCGGGTTAGAACAAGTTGGTGCGCTTCTTGTGGATCTATCCGCGCTTGGCTTGAGCATTTTGGATAGCATCAAGGACGAATCAGTGCGAGCTTGGCAGCTAAGTCTTGCGCAACCCTTGCTCGTGCAAAGCGATGCCGCATTGGTTCGTATTTTGCTGAGCAACCTAATCGGTAATGCGCGCAGCTATGCTGAGCCGAAATCCGATGTTGCAATTGTTGCAGCAATCGAAAGCGGTGAAGTTTTCTTTGAGATCAGCAACCTTGCGCCGCATTTAAATCAAGACGATTTGACGCACATGCTAGGGCGATTTTGGCGCAAACCAAGCGATAGCAGCACCGGTATTCGCTCAGGCATGGGGCTTTCGATTGCACATGCGCTGTGCGAAATTTTGCAGCTGCGCATCCTGTTAAGCCTGGATGACAACAAGCGCTTTTGCGTGCGATTGACCGGTTGGCGAACCCATTGACACTGCGATTTTTAGCGTAACAATTCGTAAGTAAATTAATTTTTAACTTGGCTAAAAGCGGCATGTAAGTTGAACAGGTGAAGCTGCGGCAATCTCCCACCGATTGCCATTTATGCACGCTCTTGCTCCCGCAGTTAGCGCCAAAGATTTGCTATTGCAAGCGAGAAATCTCGCACTCAGCTATTGGCAAAAATTGCACCCCACAAAAATAGTGATGAGCCATGAAGCGCTCATTTTAATCAGTGTGGCACTTATGCTTAGCATTGCTAATTTCTCATTCTGGCGCAGGCTGTCAGTTGTACTCGGCAGCGTCACGAATGCTTGGACTCAGTACATAGCAATCGCGCTGTTCTTATTGGCATTGATGAGTTTATTAATTTCTTTATTGACGCCGCGAATGTTATTGAAACCCCTGCTCGGCGGGCTGTTTATCGTGGCGGCCGGAGGTGCTTATTTTATGGATAGCTATGGCGCGGTGATTGACCGGCATGCGCTTCAAAGCGTGTTGGAAAGTGATGCGCGTGAAAGCGCCGAGTGGCTGACGTTAGCGATGATTTGGCCGATTTTGCTCATCGGTTTGTTGCCTGCCACTTTGCTTTGGAAAAGTGTAGAAGTGGCGCGCTTTCCAATCGCGCAAGCCATCAAACGCAGGCTCGTGTTGATAGCCAGCTGCGCCTTAGTCGCCGTACTGATGCTGATGTTGAATTTTCAAACGTTTGCATCGCTGGGGCGTAATCATGCGGTGCTGCGTGATTTGCTTAACCCCATCAATTTCGTCAATGCGGTGCGCGGTGTGGTCAAGCTTGCTGTGCGCTCAGCACCCGGCACCATCAGTCCGATTGCAATGGATATTCAACGCGGAGCCAGCTATCAGATCGCGGGCCGAAAACCCGTTGTAATGGTATTAGTGGTCGGTGAATCCGCCCGCGCTAGCAGCTTTGGACTGCATGGCTACGCGCGTGATACCACGCCGAATTTAGCCAAGCTGCCGCTCAGCGTATTTACCAGGGTGCATTCCTGCGGCACCAATACTGCCACTTCTGTGCCCTGTATGTTTTCTAATTTAGGGCGCGCCAGCTTTGATGAAAGCGCCGCCAATTCTCAGGAAAATTTACTTGACGCTATCGCGCGCGCGGGATTTATCGTGCAATGGTTTGATAACAATACCGGCAGCAAAAAAGTAGCAATGCGCCTTCAAGAAACAGATTTAGCGCATACCAGCGACGCTGAAATTTGCGCGGGTGATAGCTGCTTTGATGAGATTTTGTTGAAATCACTGGTCGCTAAGCTCGATAGCATTAAAGCGGATACCGTCATCGTCATGCATCAGCTTGGCAGCCACGGGCCCGCTTATTTTCAGCGCGTGCCAAGCCGATTCGCACAGTTCAAACCTATTTGCGAACGTGTAGAGCTACAAAATTGCAGCCGCGAAAGCCTAGTCAATAGCTACGACAACACAATTTTGTACACCGATTACGTGCTCAGCGAGATGATTTCGCGCCTCCAACAACACCCAGAATTTGATAGCGCACTGATGTACGTGTCTGATCATGGGGAATCGACCGGTGAAAGCGGCTTTTACCTACACGGCGCACCCTATGCCTTTGCGCCCGAAGAACAAACCCACGTACCGTTGTTTTTCTGGCAATCGCCGAGTTTTCGCGCCCGTCGAAAACTAGACATGGCGTGTGTTGAGCGCGCTCGAATTCAGCAAACCTCGCACGATGCGGTATTTCCAATGCTGCTTAATTTGTTGGATTTGCGCACCGACTCGGCTAACGCCGAACGTGATCCGCTGGCCCAATGTGGATGATTCAGCTGTTCGGGACTTGGCAGTTTTTAGAGTGGTTCCCCTCACCCATCAATCAACTTACTCGCCTCAGCCAAATCCACTGCCACTAAGCGTGAAACGCCCGGCTCGCGCATCGTCACACCGGCCAATTGGCGCGCATGTTCCATGGTGACTTTATTGTGCGTGACGAACACGAATTGCACGGTTTTGCTCATTTCTTCGACGAGTTTGCTGAATCTTCCAACATTGGCTTCATCGAGCGGCGCGTCGACCTCGTCAAGCAAGCAAAACGGCGCTGGATTGAGCTGAAAAATCGCGAAAATCAGCGCGACTGCGGTCAGCGCTTTTTCACCGCCCGATAGCAAGCCAATCGAGCTTGGGCGCTTGCCGGGCGGCCTAGCAATAATATTGACGCCAGTTTCCAGCAAATCTTCACCCGTCAATTCAAGGCGCGCGTCGCCGCCGCCAAATAACCTTGGGAATAGCGCCTGGAAGCCGATGTTGACCTGATCGAAGGTTTGTTTGAATCTCGCTTTGGTTTCCCGATCAATCTTTTTGATCGCCTCTTCCAGCGTTTCAAGCGCGGTGTTGAGATCTTCTAGCTGGGCGTCCAAATACGTTTTGCGCGTGCTGGCTTCGGCTAGCTCTTGAATTGCGGCTAGATTGACAGGCTCAAGTCTGCGTATCTTGGCTTCCAAATCGGCAATTGTGGCTTCCCATTCGGCTGCATTGGCGTTTTCTGGCAGGCTCTGCAGCAAATCTTCCTGTGCAAAGCCGGATTGCTGGATGGCAATCTGGAACTGTTCTTCGCGAATGCTGATGGCTTGGGCGCTGAGCAACAATTGATTGCGCGATTCACGCGTGCGCTCCAGCAAAATTTCGGTTTTTTGGCGATCTGTGTCCAGCCTGCGCAGAGCTTCTACGCAGTCATCAACTTTGGCTCTGGCCTCGGCAATACGTTTATCGACGATCACGCGCTGCTCGAGCGCACTTTGCAAATGCTCACTCAGCGCTTCAATCGGCGCATGCGCCTGCTCAAGCTGCGTTTGCAAATTACTTTGCTTAACCACCAAGGCCTCAAGCTGGGTGCGAATGCGCGCGATCGCCTGCGTCAGCGAGTTTTTCGCGCTGCGTTTGGCTTGCACGCTCAGCTCAAGCTGATGCGCCCGTTCACGCGCTTCCCGGGCTGATAGCCTCGCGCTTTCAAGCCCTGACAGCACCCGAGTGCGCTCAGCATCAAGCGCCAAACGCTCATCCTCATACTGCGCCATGAGCTCTAAACCCTCCTCCAGACGCGCTCTTGCGCTATGCGTTTGATCGTCTTCCTGTCCGAGCTGCTCGACTAAGCTCCCGAGCTCAAATGTAACGCGATCGGCGCGATTTTTAGTCTGCTCAAGCCGCCCGCGCTGGCTGTTTTGCCGGCCGAGTTGCTCGTTTAATTTACGATGCTGTGCATGCGTTTGCGTTTGGGCTTCATCTCTAGCGCGCTCAGCTTGTTCTTGCGCGCTTTTGCTGGCTTGCAGCTGATCTTTGAGCGTGTCGACTTGCTCGTCAAGCGTGTCAATCCGATCTTTCAGGCTGACAATTTCCCGCGCACGCGCCAGCACGCCATCGTGCGCGACGCCGTTGCCTTTAAGCTTGCTCCAATTGCTGGATAAGTAGTGCCCATCAAGACTGACAATCGCAGCGCCCGGCGCAAGTCCATCAAGCTGCGCACGTGCATCGCTTATCGAGTCGGCAAATCGGATCCCAAATAGCCAATCGTGCAGCGCGCGCGGCCCGCGCACTTTGGCGGCCAATGATTCGCTGGGCAGTGCGGCAAATTCCGCGTCCGTCAACACCTGGCTCGCAAACAGCGCCAACACGCCGCCTGGCAATTGCTCGGGCGCCACCGTGTGCGGAGCAGTTACGACCACGGCTTCAAGCAGATCACCCAACACCGCTTCAATCGCGCGCTCAAAGCCTGGTTCAACTTCAATCAGCGAACCTAACCGTGGTGCATCGGTTAGACCACGCTCCGCCAGCCAGCGCGCAATTTCCTTTTGATCTTGCCCGAGCGCGGCGTGCTGCAAAGCTTCGAGCGATGCCAACCTAGCTAGCGCCGCCGAATGCTGCTGCTCGGCCTGACGTAGGCTATTTTGAAGCGCGCTTTGCTGACTTTGGCCCTGTGTGAGCGCTTGCTTGCGCTGATCCAACGCCTCAGTGAGCTGTTCCAACTGGCCTTGCATTAGCTCCACTTCGGCTTCAATCGTGCTGAACTCAGCGTGCAGGACGTCCAGATTAAATAAGGCTTGTTCAGCCTGCAAAATTTCCCGGCGCTTGAGTTTATCAACGCTTTGGCGCTCCAACAGCTCAATGCGGGCGCGCTCGACTTCGGTTTGCTTAATCGCGCTGGCGGAAACCTGAGCGTGCTCAGCAAAGCGGCGCTGCCAGTCCAGCTGCGCAGATTCGGCCTGCTTGAGCCGATCCGTGTCGCCTTCCGCAACATCTTGCAATGATTCTAAGGTGGGTTCGTCAATTTCCAGAGTTTCTTCCAGAATTTTCAGCTGCCGAACGTCGGCATCAAGCTGCTCGCCAAAATGCGCCTGATTGCGCTCGGTCTCGCTGAGCTCACGCTGGCTGCGATCGGTTAAATCTTTGCGATATTTCAGCTCTTGCTCAAGCCGGGCAATTTCCCCGCCGATGCGATAGCTCTCGGCTTGAATCGCCGAAAACGCATCCGCTGCGGCTTCGTGCGCCAAGCGTGCGGCATCATCACTGGTTTCAATATGCGTGCGTTCGGCGGCCAATCGCGCGAGCTCGGTTTCAAAGCCATCTAACTTGGCTTGTGCCTGTTTGCGATCAAGATCCAGCCGCTGCCAAGAAAGCGCGGCTAATTCGGCTTCGACGCGGGCTTTTTGCGCTTTTAGCTCGGTGTATTTTTCTGCTTGCTTCGCCTGGCGTTCTAGATTGACCAGCTGTTTGTCGACTTCATCGCGCACGTCTTTGACGCGATCTAGATTTTCCCGAGTGGCCTTGATGCGTGTTTCAGTTTCTTTGCGGCGCTCTTTGTATTTACTGATGCCGGCCGCTTCTTCTAAATGCACACGCAAGTCATCCGGCGCAGATTCCACCAGCTGGCTGACCATGCCCTGTTCAATAATCGCGTACGAACGCGGGCCTAAGCCGGTGCCCAAAAACAAGTCGGTAATGTCGCGCTTGCGGCAGCGCGCACCGTTTAAAAAATATTGACTTTGACCATCGCGCGAAACCAGACGTTTGACAGAAATTTCAGAGAATGCTGCAAATTCCCCGGCGATAAACGCGTCTGAGTTGTCGAAAATCAGCTCAACCGTAGCCTGGCTGACCGGCTTTCGACCTGATGAGCCGTTAAAAATCACGTCAGTCAACAAATCGCCGCGCAGGCGCGAAGCTGCGCTTTCGCCCATCACCCAGCGTATGGCGTCGATAATATTGCTCTTGCCGCAGCCGTTTGGACCGACCACCGCCGTCATATTCGTAGGTAATTGCAGATTTGTCGGATCGACAAACGATTTAAAACCGGCAAGTTTGATAGCTGAAAGCCGCATAGTTCCCCAAAGTGCGCTGGTCTGCACCGATACTAGTTGAGTTAATTTTTCGCACTTTCACGCGCGGCCTTGGAATGCCGGATGAAGCAAAGTGCGCAATTCCCGTATTCCGAGCGAAAACGCCGTGAAATCACGCTTGAAACGATTGACGCAGCGCTAGCGAGTTCGTAGGGTTCGCGTTTTTGAGTGAACCGCCATGACCACCAAGCCTAGCACCGAGCTGGAATCTTTCCCGAATCCTGAAAAAGCGCGTCAGTATACCATCCGAATGAAGCTGCCTGAATTTACCTGCCTGTGCCCGAAAACCGGCCAGCCTGATTTCGCCATCTTTCACTTGGAATATGTGCCCGACGAACGCTGTGTTGAGCTGAAATCGTTGAAGCTCTACATGTGGAGCTACCGCGATCAAGGCGCGTTTCACGAAGCCGTCACCAACAAAATTCTGGATGATTTAGTCAAAATCACCGATCCGCATTTCATGCGTCTGCGCGGTGAATGGTATGTGCGCGGCGGCGTGTATACCGATGTAATTGTCGAGCACCGAAAACAAGGCTGGGTCGCACCCGTTAAAGTTGAGCTGCCTTAGCTGTGCTGGTCATTGACGCTGCAGCGGCGCAGCGCGTACTGGATCAAAAAACCAAACCAGTCGGATCACTCGGCCAGTTAGAGCAAATTGCGGTACGGCTGTGCGTGCTGCAAAACTCGTTAAAACCTTGCGTTGATCCGGTACGCGTGCTGATTTTCGCCGCCGATCATGGCGTCAGCGTAGAAGGCGTTAGCCTGTATCCAGCGGCGGTAACAGCGCAAATGATGCACAACTTTGCCAGCGGCGGTGCGGCGATTTGCGTGCTCGCACGGCAAATCGGCGCGAGCTTGGCGCTGATTGATGTAGGCGTTGATGCGGATTTATCCTCGCTACAAGGCATCGTACACGCCAAAGTCCGCTTAGGCAGTGGAAACATCGCGATTGAAGACGCCATGAGCGAAGCCGAGCTTGCCAGCGCACTCGATATTGGCCGCGGTGCAGTCAAACAAGCAGCTGCAGATGGCATCAAAGCGCTGATTTTAGGCGAAATGGGCATCGCCAACACCACCGCCGCCGCTGCATTGCAGTGCGAGCTGCTGGAGATGCCGCCCGAGCAAATCGTAGGCGCGGGCACCGGCGTAACGGGTGGCCAGCTCGAACACAAACGCGCCATCGTGGCCAAAGCACTCGCAAGAGCTGGCAATTGCGGCGCGCGTGAGGCTTTACGCAAGCTCGGCGGATTGGAAATTGCCGCGCTGACAGGCGCGATATTGGAAGCACAGGCACAGCGCATACCGGTGCTGCTGGATGGATTTATCGTAACCGCCGCTGCGCTGGCAGCAAACGCGATGAATGAGCTAACCCCGCCTGATAACCTATTCTTCGCGCATCAATCGGCGGAAATCGGCCATCAGCATGCGCTTGCGGCATTGGGTGCGAAGCCGCTTTTGAACTTAGGACTTCGTTTAGGCGAAGCCAGCGGCGCGGCGCTGGCCTTTCCTTTGCTTCGTGCTGCGGCCGCCATTGTGAGTGAAATGGCTAGTTTTGAGAGTGCGGGTGTGGATGGGGTGAAGTAATAACTTATTTTGTGATAGATATTATTTAGTTTCTACGGCTAATCGCTAAATTTGTATCAACAAGTCGCAACCTCACTTTGGCAAATGCGCCATTTAATTTTTTAAAACTAGAATATTCATTGAATAACAGATACTACCAACCCAAAGAAAATCAAGCAACATGCACACATTTAAAATAGTTTTCGTTAGCGTTTTATTTTTCATACATCAATCTGCAAATTGTCAATCGCTTGAACGTGGTGACGACGTTACTCTAAAAAGTAGCGAAGGGCTTGCGCTATTCGATATAAAAATTGATGCCGAACTAACCAGGATTAGACTGGACAGAATTGACAGCATTTTTAGCTTTCCAAAGATTGAAGACTTGCCCGCTGGAAGCTACAGTAGACTGTTAAAGTTGCCTGCTGGACAATATAAGTTTAGCAAGTTCCAAATGTCGCGTATTTATTGGGAATTTGACGATGTTCGAAACTCTAATTTTACAATAGAGCCCGGAAAAATTAATTACGTCGGCGAAATCAATTCAAGCTCAACAGGCTGGCTATCTCGATCACTTTCAATCGAAAATGCTGCGAGTCGCGCGAGACAGAACTTAGACAGAGATTTTCCCGGCCTTTTAGCTAAATTTCCGTGGCGTTTTACCGGCGAATTTGCAGATCCATTTTTTGACAACGCTTCGCCAAAACCAAGCCTGGCAATTTTTAAACCAGAAGCAGTGGTTGAGCCTACGATTGCAGACCGTGATGCCGCTGAGATTTTTTTTAGAACGTTTCCAAACTATACTTTTGAGATGTCGCCAGACGGCAAATTTGCGTTAGAAAGCGTAAGTGAAGGTCAAAATATTGCGCTCAATCTGATTGAGATAGACACTGGAAAAATACGAACCGTTTACACTGGTATTCCATTACAACGCGCTCAGTGGGTGGATAATAAATATTTAGCGATTTCAGTAGGCAATAGCGAAAACCGTTCTTTTCTTTTTCGCATTGATTCAATTGAAACAATCATCCAGGAAACGTTTCCCAGCGGCCAATTTTGGGGAATAGTTCCTAAAACATCTGAAGTTATATTCTATGCGACGGGTGATTCGAAAGGAAAAATCGTTTCTTTTTTACCATCCGCAAAAATGGACGACAAGAAGATTAGGAAAATTCGCGCCTTAAGAGTCGGCATGAAAGCAGCAGATTGGTGGATTGATGGCTCGGGTCAGCTGAGATTGGCACAATTAAACTCGGACAGCGAGAAATCAGGCACACGTTGGGTTTATTTTGCACCTGAAACTGACGAGAAAATTGAGTTTAAGCTGCCGACCCCGAAGAACTACCGATTCTCAATTAGCGGATTTGACGAATCCGGGAAAATACTGGTACTGAGTAATAAAAAGACCGAATTTAATGAACTATTTGAGTTCAACCCACGCTCGGGTGAACTAGGTGATTCCATTGCGCGCATCGAGGGCGCTGACATTGAAGAGGTTATTTGGTCAGTCAATAATCAGATTGGACGGTATGTTTTTTATTCAAATGGACATCGTTTAGAACGATCGTTCACCAATGTTGGCGAAGAAGCTACGCTCAGCGCGTTACGCAAAGCTTTGCCAAATCGAAATATTGTTTTAGGAAGTTCACAACTTTCTAATCGAAAGTCGGGTAGGCGACTAGTTTACACTGATGGGCCGGAAGACCCAGGAAGCGCCTATGTGTTTGATCAATCTTCCAAAGAAGCACGACTGTTAAGTCTGCGGGCTCCGCATTTAGAAGGTCGAAAATTAGCTGCGACTGAGCGCTTTTTAAGTACCGCACCTGATGGTTTTGAGATTGAAAGCTTCATCACTCATGGCAACTCAAATGCAACGGATGACAAACGGCCCTTGCTTGTATTACCGCATGGGGGGCCATTCGGCGTATTTGACTATCAGCGCTATGATTCAGAAGTTCAATATTTTGCGAATATTGGGTTTTCAGTTCTACAGGTTAATTTTCGAGGTTCAGGCGGCGTGGGAAAGCTTAAAATCAAGCTCGCAGAGCGCGCGTGGGGTACTGGGATGATTTCTGACGTTAATGCTGCAGTGGATAACGCAATAAAGAAATATCCATTGGACCCAGATAGCATTGTTGTAGTTGGATCTAGCTATGGCGGTTTTAGCGCTTTACGTCTATTGCAATCTACACCCCGACGTTACAAGGCCGCAGTTGGGATTTGCGGGGTATATGACTTGCCACTATTGTTCCATTCAGGTAGGAACTCACGTTCTGAGTTAGGGATTAAATGGATGAAAAAATACATTGGTGATCCAACATCCAATTTGGATGAACTTGTTTCACAATCGCCAGTTTATCTCAAATCAAAATTTCAAGTCCCCGTTTTATTAGTTCATGATCGAGGTGATGGCGTAGCACCATTTGAGCATGCGTTGCGGATGCAGTCGGCGTTAATTGCATTGAATAGTGAAGTAACTCTACTACCAACCAATGACAATGCGCACGGGCTAACGTTTGCCGGAACGGCTATTGCAACCTATCCAAAAATTGCAAAATTCCTGCGGGAAGCCATAAGAAAGCGCAATTGAAACGAATCAAGTCAGCCGGAGGATACTCAACTCTGGCCGACTCATAAACGATTGGAAGGCTAATTTGGGCTTGGAGCCTGCCCAACTTTGGTTAGTCAAATGTTCCCAGAGTAGGCGCGCTTAGTCATAGCCTTGTTTAACGACATCATTACGACCCACTACGCCGCTGCCCACCACCTGCTCGGCCTCCAGCACTTGCGCCAGCTCCCGCACGACCACCAGCACCACCCTGGCGATTACGATTGAAACCACCCGGGCCAGCGCTACCTGGACGAGTTGCACCTACCGGTCTTGGAGCACCCGCTCCAGCCCCTGAGCGCTGGGGCTGTCCGGAGGACGCACCGCCACCATGAGTCCGTGGGCCGCGCACTTGACGCATTTGCGGCTTGGTGAAAATCGGCTTGCCGGTGCTGGCAAAACCTGCAACGGGCTCGAGTACCAGATCGCGGCGGGTTAAATTGCGAATATCGCGCAGCAAACCGTGATCTTCTGGCGCTACTAATGAAATCGCTACGCCGTTTGAGCCAGCTCGGCCCGTGCGGCCGATACGGTGTACGTAATCTTCGGCAATCATTGGCAAATCATAGTTATAAACTACCGGCAATTCTTTGATATCCAGGCCGCGCGCAGCGATGTCGGTGGCAACCAAATGTGTGACTTTGCCGGATTTGAAATCAGCCAGTGCGCGCGTGCGTGCGCCCTGTGACTTATTGCCGTGAATGGCGGCGGCTTTGAAACCAATCACTTCAAGCGATTTCACCAGCTTATCCGCGCCGTGCTTGGTGCGGGTGAAAATCAGGCTTTGGATGCGGCTGTCTTTCGCGAGCAAATCGATCAGCAAGTCTTTTTTCTGATCTAAATCAACCGGATGCATGCGATGCTCGACCAATGCCGTTGTGCAATTTTGTGGTGCAACCTGCACTTCAACTGGATCGCGCAGGAACTGCTTGGCGAGCTCGCGAATTTCCGGTGCGAAGGTGGCGGAGAACAGCATGGTGTGGCGATTTTGCTTAGGCAATGCGGCCAAAACGCGCTTGATAGAGGGTAAAAAGCCCATATCCAACATACGATCAGCTTCATCAAGGATCAGCGTGTCAATTTTCGATAAATCAACCGTTCGCTGCTGCATGTGATCCAGCAAACGACCTGGCGTGGCGATCACTATATCAACGCCTTGGCGCAGCGCGGTAATTTGATTGCCCATGCCGACGCCGCCAAAAATAACGGTGCTGGCTAAGCCCGTGTAAGCGCCGTAAGTGCGAAAGCTCTCTTCCACCTGTGCGGCAAGCTCGCGGGTAGGAGTTAAAACCAGTGCGCGCGGTGCGCGTTGGCGGACTAATTGGGCTTTGCTGCTGATTAATCGATGCAATAGTGGCAGCGCGAAGCCTGCGGTTTTACCGGTGCCGGTTTGCGCAGCGCCTAAAATGTCGCGGCCTTGCATGGCGGCGGGAATCGCTTGGGCTTGAATCGGGGTTGGATTTTCGTAGCCTTTAGCAACGAGCGCGCGCAAAATTTCCGGCGCAAGGCCGAGCTGAGCAAATGTGGTCATATTCATACTTCCTTTTTTGGCCTGATCGTGCTGAAACTAGCGATAAGCCAAAAGCTCATGCGCAACAAGGCGGGGCGAGTGGGCCCACGAGCTGCTATAAAAACGCGCCTGTGCCCAATTGTGCTAAGCGTTGATTTTCGGAAAACCGAAGATCGCTGCATAACGAGAAGCGCGCAGGGTGCCGTTTGGCGAGTGAACCCGTTCTGAGTTTTTCAGCGCTTTTATTTTACGACAGGTAACGTATTCAGCTTTGTGAAAATATCTGTGGTGTTTTCGAAAAACCTATGCCAAACATTTGATTAAGCAATACTTTTTGCGCCCATAAATAGGCTTAGGCATAGCGAAATAGCTTCCGATTTGCCCGGACGCTGTGTGCGAACCGTTTTTTTTAAAGGTGACAAGCTTAGTGACGACGGTTTTTGCCAGCAGGTGATGCCACTCAAGGCTAGCTGTTTAACAGCTCGACTTAAACACGTTGAATTTCGTCGCGGTTAAACGTCCAACTGCCAGATCTGCCCTTACCCACAGATGCCAAGTAAGCCTGAATTTCACGTTCGCGCTGATCCGACCCCGCTAAACGATCTATTTGTTCGCGCAAAAATTGATTCAAGCTGGTTCCCATTGCTTGCGCTGCAATGCGTGCGCGTTCAATTGAATTTTCATCGGCAGTGAGGGTTATATTGACCATGTATCTGTCCGCATCATTTGTTCGCGCAGTTTATGTGCAAGCGCCTGGAAGTCAATAGTTCTCAACGAGAGCTCATGCACCATCGAACAGCCGGCCTATCGTCCTGCCATTCCTCAACAAACACCAGTGATACACGACTAGACGGCACAGCGCAGTCAACCACACCGGTAGTAGTTCGCAAGCGCGCGCCCCCGGCAACGCCGTTCACCGTGACGTTAAAGCGAATAGCGTCTGCGGATGACTGTAACGTTGACTGTAGCGTAGCAGGGGGCGAACCAGACGAAAACACCACCGTTTGGCTCCACACCGCGCTACTCAACAGACACGCACCCAGAAGCATCAACCGAGACATAAGGCTACTCATCCGGCACATAGAGCACAGCTTGAGAAGTGCGTGCCGGCTGTCCAGGCGTTCGCCAGACATCTTTGTACCACAGGACCACTCGCCGATTAAATCGATCAAAGAATGCCTCGCCCATAGAAGAAATCTGGCATTTTGCTGGCGTGGTTAATAACGACAATTTGCCTGTAAAATACACATAAGGCGGCCGCTTCCCAATCAGTAAACCAGAACATATCGCGGGATCACCATTAGGGAACAAATCAACCGATACAGCCGTTGTGTCACTGGGAAGCCGCGCATCAAGAACGTCCCCCGGCCTGACCACAGGCCTAAATTCCAGAAGCGATAATCCCAAGGTTCCGCCGTAACGACCAGGCTGCGCCAATGTGGTGATGCCACTATTAGGATAATTAGAAACACCCCCACCCCCAAGTTGCTGAAGAAAAAGGTTGATGGTGCGACCCTTACCGTTCTTCCCTATCAAACTCGCCACATAAGTGGCCTGTGGGGAGAGCAACGGCTCAAGCACCGCTACTCGGGCATCCGCATAGGTAAGTTTCACGACATCACCAAACAGCTCTAGTTTCCCAGGACTCAATGAAGATGGCGCGGTAACCGGCGCAGTCTGCGGACAGGTCGGGCACGCTCCACCGATACTTTCATAAATTCGCATCGCCGTGGTAGCTGGCACGCTGCCTGCATCTAGGACATTCCAAGTCACGCCAGACTCTGCCCACTGAACCACTTGCGCAGCGCAAAACTTTGACAAGTCTGCGGGGCAACCTACAGGACGCGAAAGCTGGCCCTGCAAGGTATAAAAGCTCGGCTGGCCATCTTTATAGGTAAACCACGCCTGGAAGATATACCCAGATGGCGTAACCTCAAAACTATGGCCATTGCCAGAACGTGCCGGCTCCCACACCATGCGACTTTCCGGCAGTGGCATCGCCAACGGCTCAAACGACGTAGCAACTTGAGCAAGAGCGCCCTGTGAAAGACTGGCTGATAACACCATTAAACGGATAAGATTCATTTTCATTTTCATTCTTCCTCAGGTAATTCTTCGCAACACACGATGTGAAATGCATCTGGAACTGTAGAACCGAAAACATGTAGTTAAAATTTGGAGAAAATCTTTACGCCAGCGCCGTTTTCCGAATGCAGTACTTCTCCGCCACATAGCCATCAATCAGCGCTAGAAACTCAGGCGTGATGTTCGGCCCACGCAGCGTAAGCTTCTTTTCGCCGTCAATAAAAACCGGAGCCGCGGGCGCTTCGCCGGTGCCAGGCAGGCTGATACCAATATTGGCGTGTTTGGATTCGCCCGGGCCATTGACGATGCAGCCCATCACCGCGAGGGTTAAATTTTCTGCGCCCGGGAACTGATATTTCCACTCGGGCATGCGTTCGCGCACATGATCTTGTACTGCTTTCGCCAGTTCTTGAAAAAACTCGCTAGTCGTGCGACCACAGCCCGGGCAGGCCGTGACCATCGGCGTGAAAGCCCGCAAACCCATCGTTTGCAAAAGCTCTTGCGCGACGATCACTTCTTTGGTGCGCGATTCACCCGGCTCAGGCGTCAATGAAATTCGAATCGTATCCCCAATCCCTTCTGCCATCAGCACCGCAAGCGCTGCGGCTGAAGCGGTAATGCCCTTGCTGCCCATGCCAGCTTCTGTCAAACCCAAATGCAGTGCATAGTCGCAGCGCGCTGCAAGCTCGCGATAGACCGCAATGAGCTCTTGCACGCCTGACACCTTACAGCTCAGCACGATTTTATTTTGCGCCATGCCAATGCTGCGCGCCAATTTTGCGCTATCAAGCGCCGAGCGCACCAAAGCTTCGCGCATGACTAAATGCGCGCTTTGTGGCTCGGCCTGCCCCGCATTCGCGTCCATCAAACTTGCCAGTAGCGCTTGATCCAGACTGCCCCAGTTCACGCCGATGCGTACCGGTTTGTCATAACGCAGTGCGGTTTCGACAATCTCGGTGAACTGCGCGTCTTTTTTACGGCCAAAACCCACATTGCCCGGATTGATCCGATATTTCGCCAGCATTTGCGCACAGGCAGGCTCAGCCTTAAGCAATGTGTGCCCGTTATAGTGAAAATCACCGATGATCGGCACAGATATACCGCGCATGGCCAGCTTTTCGATGATTTTCGGCACTGCCGCTGCCGCTTCTGGGGTGTTGACCGTCACCCGCACTAGCTCAGAACCCGCGCGCCAAAGCTGGGCGATTTGCGCCACGCTGCTTGGCACATCTGCGGTATCGGTGTTGGTCATTGACTGCACCACCACCGGTGCGCAGGAGCCGATCATGACTTCGCCGACCTTCACGCCAATGGTGGCGTGCCGTGTTAGAAATTGGCTCATTGATTTCGATACTTTTGATCGTGGCGGATAATCACAGTGCGTTTCACAGCCTACGGCGCCACATAATCAGGCCGAGCTTCTGCAGGCTTAAGCGCATCCAGCGCAATCGGCAAAATGATTGAAGTCCAACGCTCGTATGCCACACTGGACGGATGGAGATAATCAGGCGTCAGCGCATCGGGCATCGCACGCGAGCAGGTAGTGACATCAACAAAATGTGCGCCAAAACCCTCCGCCACTTGGCGGCCTATCGCGTTGTACTCATCAATGTCACTGCGGATATCGTCCGGCGTGCGGCTATCACTGCGCGCAAATGGCGTTACGCCCCAGTCCGGAATCGACACCAGCAAAACCCGCCTAGGCCGCATGCCAGCAAAGCGCACAGCAACGCGAACGAGTTGGGAAAGTTCGCGCTCGTAGCCTGACGCCAATCGGCTGCGATACTGATTATTGACGCCGATTTGCAGCGTGACTAAATCATAGTGGGTCAATAAATCCTGTTCAGCTTGAATGCCGCGCAATAGCTCATCGGTCGTCCAGCCAGTTTTTGCCACGTAATCAGGCTCTGCAAAACCAAACTGCTGCGCATTTAAGCCGCGCACCAGCTGATGCGGCCAGCGCGCGTTAATAGGAACGCCCTCGCCTATCGTGTAGGAATCCCCCAGGCTCAGTAATTGGCGCGTGTCCGTATTGGATGCGCCCACCAAAAATGCACTAAATGGCAATATCTGGGGCAAGAGCTGGACGAAATTCATCACGCAATCGCCGCCGCAATCGGTGCTCTGCAATGACCTGCGTAGCTAGCCAAAACGCGTTCAATCGCCTGCATCACTCGGCGCATTTCATTCGCATCCGGCAGTAATGTCATGCGGAAATGGGTTTTGTAAGGCACGTTAAAGCTAGAACCCGGAACCACCAGCACGTGCTCTTGCTCGAGTAAATCCAGTGCAAAGCGCTGATCATCAAAATCAGGCAACAAGGTAGAATCCACACCCGGAAACGCATAAATTGCCCCAGCTGGCTCGACGCAGCGCAGAAATTCGCTGGCTTTGACGGTTTCCATCAGCGCCGCCCTAGTTTCATACAATCTACCGCCCGGCTGACATAGTGCGCTCCAAGTATCCGGGCCGGTTAGTGCGGGTGCGATGGCAAACTGGCCAATCACATTACTGCACAGCCGAAGCGCCGCTAAGGTGTCAAGCGCGCGCAAATAATCCCGTGCTGGTTTGAGCGCCCCACTCATCACCGCCCAGCCGACTCTATAGCCACACGCACGGTGAATTTTCGACAGCCCAGAAAACGTAATGCACAGCGTGTCGTGTACGAGCGGCGCGACTGGAATAAAGCTGTGCCCAGGAAAGGTTAGCCCGCCGTAAATCTCATCACTAAACAATACCAGCCCAAAAGCTTCAGCAATCAGCACCAGCTCTTGCAGCAAAGCCTGCGGATACACCGAACCGGCCGGGTTATTCGGATTAATCAACACCAGCGCGCGGGTATTTTTGTTGACCAAGCTGCGAACCTGTTCGGGATCCGGCAAACCCAGGCGCTCCGGCGGGCAATCGTAATAGCGCACCACGCCACCATTGAGCTGCACAGCGGCCGTCCAGAGCGGATAATCTGGCGCCGGCAGCAGCACTTCATCACCCGGATTAATCAACGCGCGCAGCGTTACGTCAATCAGCTCACTCACGCCATTGCCAATAAACACATTTTCCGCAAGCGCCGAGCCCACGCCTGACTTGCGGGCTTTGTCGGCAATCAATTCACGCGCCGCCAAAAAACCTTGCTGATGGATATAGGCTTCCGACTGCGCCGCATTTGCCAGCACTGCGCTGCGTAAATGTTCAGGCGTTTCAAAGCCAAACAGACTCGGATTACCGATATTGAGCTTGGCTATACCTTTCCCCGCCGCCTCAAGCGCCACTGCTCTAGCGTTCAACGGGCCACGAATGTCATATCGAACGCCATCAAGGCGCAAACTTGCAGAAAATGGATGCAGCACAGATTTGCCTTCAGTTATGTCATGCGCATGTTAACGAAGCCTGATAAAGCACGCATTCGAAATTACCGGCAATAGTGATGCATATTCAGGCGAAGGTTGCGGTGATTCAGTTTTGCAGGGGCATTCGTTGACTTTTTAATCTCGGCCTATTGCCAGTTTTTAGTTTCAGTCTTTACGCTAGGACGTTTCGAATTTGTATCGAGATGCCAAAGCCGTTGCCTCACACAAGGGTAGTACTCCGACTTAGACAAAAAAACAAAACCGTAAAAACACCTTGGTTTTATCATCCAAACCTCACACCTAACTTGCGAAATGCCCCAAGAGCTGCGATACAGGCAAGATATTGATCGGCGGGTAAATCCAATCATGGGAAAATCCAGGGCAACTTCGTTTGACGTAGCGTTTACCGCCGGCGTTTCTCAGGCGACAGTTTCGCGCGCGTTGAGCGGCAGCAAGCTGGTGAGTGAGGAAACGCGCGCGCGTATTCAAGCGATTGCAACCCAGCTTAATTACAAAGTTGACAAACATGCTTCAGCGCTGCGGCGTCAACATGCAACGACGATCGCATTGCTGCTGTTTGAAGATCCAACGAGTGATGATTCTTTAATCAATCCTTTTTTCTTATCAATGATCGGCCATTTGACGCAAAGCTGCGCGCGTGCGGGCTACGATTTGTTGGTGTCGTTTCAGCAGCAATCACAAGATTGGCACGCGGATTTTCTCGACAATCACAAGGCTGACGGGCTTATTTTACTGGGCTACGGTGATTATTTGGCCTATCAAAGTAGGCTTGAACAGCTTGCGCATAGTGGCACGCTGTTTGTGCGCTGGGGCGGGATTTTTCCGGATCAACTTGGTGCGTCGGTGGGTTGCAATAATCAAGAAGGCGGCTTCAATGCGACGGGGCATTTGCTGGGCTTGGGGCGGCGAAAACTGGCGTTTTTGGGCACCGCAACACCGGCATTTCCAGAGTTTTTTGCCCGCCACGAAGGATTTTTGGCCGCGCATGCCAAGGTAGGTTTAGCTGCTGACACCCGCTTAGCGATAGCCGCCAGTGATTCCACAGAAACCGATGGCTATCGCGCTGCATCGCTGTTGTTAGAAAGTAAAATTCCGTTTGACGGCATTATTGCCGCCAGTGATTTGATCGCCATTGGTGCGATTCGCGCGCTAGCCGATGCAGGTCTGCGTGTGCCGGAGGATATCGCCGTTGTAGGCTTTGACGATATGCCCGCAGCGCGGTTTGGCAACCCGGCACTCAGCACCGTTCTACAAGACACCAAACGCGCCGCCGAGTTATTGGTTGAGCTCATTGTTCGGCAGATTAACGGTGAAAAAGTCCAAAGCCAAATTATTCCTGCCCCGCTGATTGTGCGGGAATCGTGCGGCGCCAAACGCATTTGCGCGACTTAAGTGAGTACACCATCGGCATTTGAGTTGGATAGCCGATTGGCTAGTGATTCGCATTGGATTTTGGATCTACCACTTTGCCAGGTGCGCTTAATGAAGGATGCGCGTTTTTTTTGGGCGCTTTTGGTACCGCGCTTAGACGATGCACACGAGTGGTTTACGCTAAGCCCTGAACATCAACTGCGGCTGCATTTAGAGACCATGCAGGTAGCGCAGGCGCTGAAAAATGTTGCGCGGGCAGATAAAATAAACATCGGCGCACTTGGCAATGTGGTGGCGCAGCTGCATGTGCATGTGCTAGCTAGAAACCAAAACGATTCGTGCTGGCCCGGGCCGGTTTGGGGAACGCGCGTGGATGTGCCCAGTGATGCGCTTATGCAAAGCCGATGTGCGGGTCTGTTGGCTGAACTGGTGCGGGAGAACTAAAGCCCGTTGTCAATTACCCAGCCAATTTTGCAAGTTTAGTCCGGGAATGCGCTCAAGTCCTCGAGTATTTGCGCTGACCAAAACAGCATTTTCATAAATTGCCTGCGCGGCAATCCATAAATCGAGTGCGCCAATGGGAGTGCCGTCTTCTTCAAGCCTCGCGCGCAACTTTGCGTACAAGGAAACAACGTTCGAAGATATTTCAACGATGCCGTCTGTAGTATCAATAAACTGCTGTAGAGCGGAACGCTTATTTTCGACGCTGGCAAGATTTCCATGCAGACGCGCAAGCTTTTCCACGCCAAAATGCAACTCTGCGACAACGAATATCCCGAGATAAATGCGGCCAGTGTTCTGGATAAGCTTGCTCAGCACGCGGCGATCGCCTTTTAACGCCGCAATACAAATATTGGTGTCTAACAGGATCATTGATTAGCTGACGGTTAGCCAGCTTAGTTCCACGGGTCTTGGCGCTTCATAAGTCCTTTCGTCGGTCATATCTTCAAATAAGACTGGGTCGAGCGTGGCAAAAAACTCTTCCCATTTTCCACGCCTGGTATTAATAAACAATCCACCATCACGTTGTTCTATCGAAACTTCACCTTCAGGTATCTCAAAAGCCTTCGGAATTCTGACGGCCAGTGAATTTCCGGCTCGAAACACGCGAGTCGGTTGGCGTTGTACTTTGTCGGAGGCCTGCATAAATTTCCTTAGGCAATGTGATTACAGAAGGTTATCACGATTTCCGGTATTACTAGCAAAAGCCGCGCAACTCGACCAACGCACACACACGCTTTGAGCTATGCTGCACGGTGCGAAACGCCTTTGTTTTGCCATTAGAGTGAACCATGCCCGATGCCTCAGCTGCACCATAAAAGCCTTACTTCATGAAAGCCACCGGCGCAAAAGCGCAGCCGTTTAGTGCGGCAATTGACTGGCGCTCGCTCGGCATGAGCGAGGCCCTACTCGGGCAGTTTTTCGCGGAAATCGATCTAAAACGCGGACAACAGATTAAAGCTGCACATGCCGTGCAGGATTTAGATGTGCAAAAGCTTGACGCCGCTATCGCTGAACCAGATGCGTCGGTGCCGCATAGCCAAGCTAGCGTGCCGGAATCTGGAAAAATTGCCAGTAAAGTGTCACGTATTCCGAGTCAATACTTTTTAGTGCGCGCCAATGTACAAGGCTCCATGCGGCTGCCTTATCAAACTTCATTGCAGCTCAAAAGCACGCGCGGATTAATGGAAATTACCAGCCAGTGCAGCTGCCCACAGGGGGAAAAGCGCTGTAAACACGCGGCTGCACTTGGGTTTAGTTTGGTGACGCGTAACGGGCCTGCTCAGGAACAAAAAGCGCCCGCCACGCCGGGCTCGGCCATGGCGCAATTTATGGCCGAACTTCGTACACTGCACGCACAAGAGCACGCAGCAAACGCGACTTTAGCAGCGGCTACCGATGCCAGCACACACGCACGTGGTGATTTGAGTGAGCCGCGCTTGTTCTTGCAATTTAGCTTGGTTGACGATGTAAACGGTAACGACAACCTGTTTAAAACCGTGCTGGTGCGCCCACTGATGGCGGTATTGGAAGGCGATCGATTACATATTCAAACTGAGCTGTCGCCGCATCGTTTATTGCCGCAGCACGCCTCAGTTTTGGGTGTGCCGGACACCATCGCGCTCAAAGAGCTCAGTGAATTTGAGCCGGTCATGAATTTGGGCCGTTTTAGCTATCCGCTTGATGGCCGACGCGGCGCAGTGGTGCTGCTTGAACATGTGCGCTGGCAGCGCGTAGTCATGACCGGCGCCATGGGCGAGCCGCTCAAAATTGGCCCGAGCCGAGCCGCCAGTTTTGATTGGCACACTAACAGCCGGGGCGAGCAGCAGCTTTGGTTGACCGTTGCAGGCACAGAAGGTGCAGTTGAGCTGCTTCACACCGAGCCGCCGCTGTATTTGGATCGCGGTAATCGGCAAATTGGCACGCTGCAATTGCCGCTGAGCCTGATTCAAACGCGCCAATTACTATCTCGGCCTGCGGTTAAGCCCGTGCACATGGACGCACTGGTCGCTGCGCTCCAGCAAAGTTTTGGCGAACTCATTCCCAGCCCAAAACGCTATGGTGAAGGCAAGTCAGATTTGTCCAACGCCAAGCCGACGCTGATGTTGAGCCTGAGCGCGGATCGTGAAGCGCTGTTGCATCGAAAACTCAAACGCAGGCTAGGGCTGGCGCGCCAGTACTTGGAGATCAATGGCGAGCGCGTACCGGTGCGGCGTTTGCGCGCGGGTTTTGATCGGCTGGAAGGCAGCACGATCGTGCGCTATCAAACGAACGATGCACAGTTGCAGATTTGGCAAAACGAGCTGCAAAGCGTGGGCCTGAGCCGCGCAGAAGGTCGATTGCTCGGTGTAGATACCAGTGAAAACGATGCCGACTGGGTCATCAACCCCGATTTTGACGAGCAAACGCTGACTGAGTTTTGCTTTCTGCGCGTACCTGAGTTGCGTGCGCTGGGCTGGATGGTTGATTTCAGCGCAGGCTTTCCGCTCAAGCTGATTGATAAAGAGCTGCGCATAGTTGCTTCGATTAGCCCGGCCGGTTCGCTTGCTATTAGCCCAAAAACAAAAACGCCAAGTAAAGCTGGCGCGCTCGCTAGTCCAAATACAAGCGCGGATTTTAGCGGTGATCAAGGTGCGGATCGCTATTTCGATCTGGAATTGGGCATTGAAATCGACGGCAAAATGGAGCCACTACTGCCGATTTTGGCGGCGGGCGTAGCCCAAGGCCGCTACAAAGAATTACCTAGTAACGCCGATGCCATCGTCGCGTTGATGCTGCCCGATGGCCGGCCGATTCCGATTCAAGCCGGGCGTTTAAAAGTTATGCTAGCTATGTTGGATGAGCTTGGTACTGGCAGCAGTACCCGCTTACCGCACGTGCGCGCCGGGCTTTTGGATGAGCTGAGCACTGGCTTGGGTGAGCAGCTTGAGTTTCAAGGCGGCGATGCACTGCGCGCATTGGCGGAGCGCCTGCGCGAAGTGGGTTCGGTGCTCGATCAACCGATCAGCCCGCCCAAAGCGCTGCAAGGCACGCTGCGCCCGTATCAGCTGCAAGGGCTACGCTGGCTGCGGTTTTTGCGCGAATCTGGCCTTGCCGGCATATTGGCGGACGATATGGGCCTAGGCAAAACCGTGCAAGTTTTGGCGCATATTCTGCTGGAGCGCGAACGCGGACAAACCTTACCGATTTTGATCATTGCACCGACGAGCGTATTGCCAAACTGGCAGGCCGAAGTCACGCGTTTTGCGCCAAGTTTGTCGATGATTAACTTAAGTGGCAGCAAGCGCAAGCCGCTGTTTGATCAGATTGCCACAACCGATTTAGTGTTCACTAGCTACGCTTTGGTTGGCCGCGATATTGCCGAGCTAAGCCTGCATCGATTTGCGCTCGTCGTGCTCGATGAAGCGCAAATGGTAAAAAACCCGAGCACGCTGGCCGCCAAAGCCGCGCGCAAAATCCAGGCCGAACATCGGCTTTGTATGACCGGCACGCCGCTGGAAAATCATTTGGGCGATTTATGGGCGCAGTTTGATTTTCTAATGCCGGGCTTTTTAGGCACCCGCAGCGGCTTTCAAAAGCGCTTTCGCACGCCGATTGAAAAACGCCGCGATCCTGAAGTCGCACGCACCTTAAAAGATCGCATTTTGCCGTTTTTACTGCGCCGAACCAAAGATCAGGTCGTTAAAGAACTTCCGCCCAAGTCATTGATTGTTAAAAGAATCGACCTAGAAGGCAAACAGCGCGATTTGTACGAAACCGTGCGCCTGAGCTTGCGCGTGCAAGTGCAGCAAAGTGCCGATCGCAACCGCATCGCACTACTGGATGCGCTATTAAAACTTCGGCAAATTTGTTGCGATCCGCGCTTACTCAAACTCGATTCCGCAAAAGCCGCAGGCTCCGCGAAGCTCGAACAACTGTGCGATATGTTGAGCGCGATGGTGTCCGAAGGCCGGCGCATTTTGGTGTTTTCACAGTTCACCTCGATGCTGAGTTTGATCGAAGAAGAGCTCAAACGCCGCAAAATGCGCTACTTGATTTTGACCGGTCAAAACGATGATCGCGAAACGCCGGTACTGCGCTTCCAACGCAAAGAAGTTCCGATTTTCTTGATAAGCCTGCGCGCCGGTGGTTTTGGTTTGAACTTGACCGCCGCCGACACCGTCATCCACTACGATCCGTGGTGGAATCCGGCCGTGGAAGAGCAAGCCACCGATCGCGCGTATCGAATCGGCCAAGAAAATCCAGTGTTCGTTTATCGGTTGATTGCCGCAGGCAGCATTGAAGAGCGCATCGAGCAGATGAAAGACAAAAAACGCGAACTTCTGGGCAACATATTAGATGGCGGCGATGCCACCACGCTTAGCGATGCCGATTTGCTGTCACTTCTTGATGATATCTAAATGCGTAATTTGACACGCAGCTATGATCCTAAAAACGGCAGTTGACCGCTTTTAATTCTGGTCAAAAGTATGGATTTGTTGAAGTTTTTTAGCATTTACAAGTTCACCGTTTAGGTGAAGATCGCTACGAATAAGATTGTACATTTTTTGGACTTCCCCGCTGCGTTGCTCCTTCTAGCAGACAATGAGTATGCGTCGTCGTCGCGCCTTGCTGGAAAGCCCAAAAAAAGCACACTCTTGTCCGTCCAACTGCCGTTTCTAGGATGATAAATCTGCAATGCAATGCGGTTTCATCATGATAATTCAGAAAAACTATATGGATTTGTCAAGAAGTGCTCATTAGATCAGTGCTGACCGCTCAAAACGCATCAGCCCAATTCGCTCAACAGTCTTAGTCTCAGATGGATTTAGCCCCCTGTTGGAGTGCAAAAGCTGCCATTTTGAGCATCAGCGTAGCGTGGAAAAACAGCGAAACCCAACTGAAAAATCATCTAGCACTTGAGCGTTTGCCCCGCGCAAGCTATCTTTAGCGGCCTTTAATTTGACGTGCAAAGGCTCTCTTCGCGTCAAACAAAAGATTAAACACTACTTCGAAAACGTGAAACTAACCGCTTGGTTTTTCCAAGCCATTGATAACGTTTATTATTTTAACCACTGGAGACTTAACTATCGCTGCCCCAACCGATCGCCAAACACGGCGAAATGACGACATTCGCGTTCCCTTTGTACGTTTAATTGATGAAACTGGCGAAAATGTCGGCGTCGTTGCAAGGTTAGATGCTGTCAAACGCGCGCGTGACGCTGAACTGGACTTAGTAGAAATTGTTCCGAACAGTGATCCGCCAGTGTGTCGAATTATGGATTTTGGCAAGTATCGCTTTGAGCTACAAAAGAAAGCGCACGAAGCGAAAAAGAAGCAAAAGTCGGTAGAAATCAAAGAGATGAAGTTCCGTCCAGGCACAGACGATGGCGATTACGACGTCAAGATGCGACAAATTCGCGGCTTTTTGGCCGAAGGCGACAAAGTCAAAATCAATTTGCGCTTCAAAGGCCGGGAAATGGCGCATCTGGAATTGGGCGATAAAATGCTGAACAGAATCGACTTAGATTTGCGTGAAGAAGCGTTGATCGAGCAGCGCAGTAAGATTGAAGGTCGAATTATGAGTATGATGATCGCCCCGCGAAAGCCAAAGCAGTAGCAGCTTTTGTAGAGCCTTAGAAATACCAATCGAATCAAACGCTTGCGATAACATCAACGGCGTAACGCAGAAATCCACAGGAGATTTATTGCGGTCCGTTCTAACGGGCGGGTGCTCAGCACCGAAACCATCGCGCTGTTCAGTCCCTGAAGCGTGGCCTATTGAATTTTTACTCAATTGGCCGCCACTGACGGCGTTTATAAGCAAGGAAATGACCATGCCAAAAATCAAGACAAATCGAGCGGCAGCTAAACGCTTCCGGAAAACCGGTAGCGGCAAGTTTAAGTGCGGCCACGCCTTCAAAAGCCACATTCTGACGAAGAAATCGACCAAGCGTAAACGCAATTTGCGCGGTCCAAATCACGTTCGTGCCGAGGACGCAGGCCGCGTCGCGCGCATGTTGCCCTACGCTTAAGCGTAGCGTTTCAGATAATTTTGAGGAGTTAATCAATGGCTCGTGTAAAACGGGGCGTAACCGCCCGTCGTCGTCATAGCAAGTTACTCGCCCAAGCTAAGGGCTATTACAACGCACGCCGCAAGGTCTATCGCGTTGCCAAACAGGCCGTCACCAAGGCGCTGCAATACGCCTATATCGGCCGAAAACAGAAAAAACGTGATTATCGTTCGCTCTGGATTGTTCGTATCGGCGCCGGTGCACGCATTTGCGGCATTTCATATAGCAAAATGATGGGTGGATTAAAGAAAGCCGGTATTTTGTTAGACCGTAAAGTGTTGGCCGATTTGGCCGTGCATGATATGGCTGCATTTACCAAGCTGGTTGACATGGCGAAAGCCAAGTTGAATCAAGCGCCAGCCGCAGCGCCTGTTGCTCCGCCGGTTAAAGTCAAGGCTGTTAAAGTTTTAGCCGGTGGTGATGATCTGAAGCTGATCGAAGGCATAGGCCCAAAAATTGCTGAATTGTTTGTTGCCGCAGGCATTACGCGATTTGCAGAGCTTGCCGAAACCTCGGTTGATCGCATGAAAGAAGTGCTGTTAAGCGGTGGCGCTCGCTACGCTTCGCACGATCCAAGCACCTGGGCTGAGCAAGCATCGCTTGCCGCTGCGGGCAAAATGGACGAGCTGAAAGTGTTGCAGGATAGATTGAATGCAGGCCGCGCTGAGTAATTCCAATTCTAGATCAAAGCGCTAACTGCGTTGGCTCTCTCCGGTCTCCTAGACGTACCTTGTGTACGCCTTCGTCGATCCTCACTTCGCCGCCTTGTTATCCCTCTGATTTAGAAATGGAATAGGTAGTCACTTGCCGCTAAGCTGTAAAAAAACAAGGGAAGCTCAAGCAACGGGGCTTCCCTTTTTTGTCATTAGACACTCAATCGAATTCAAACCGAACTATACCGAGCAATTTTGGGAGCGCGCATGAGCGATTTAAACAAGCTGGCCGAATTGGCCGAAGCCCAAGTAAAGCAAGCCGCAGACAGCGCTGCGCTCGAACAAATTCGCGTCGATTTTCTTGGCAAAAAGGGTGAAATTACTGAGCGCATGAAGCTGCTCGGTGGGCTTGACCCGGAAACGCGCAAGCTTGAGGGCGCAAAAGTCAATCAGTGCAAAGATCGCGTAGTCAGCGCGCTTAACGCGCGAAAAGCGCAGTTTGATGCCGCCGAACTGGCCAGCAAATTGGCAAGTGAGTCCATCGATGTCACCCTGCCCGGCCGAAACTCTGAACACTTTGGCCTTCACCCGATTTCCAAAACGCTGGAACGCATGCGGCAAATTTTTCACAGCATGGGCTTTGAAATGGTTGAAGGCCCGGAAATTGAAGATGACTTCCACAATTTTGAAGCGCTGAACTTCCCGCCGCACCACCCGGCGCGCGCGATGCACGACACGTTTTATTTCGACGATGGCCGCTTGCTGCGCACGCACACAAGCCCTGTGCAAATTCGCGCGATGAAAACGCGCACGCCGCCGATTAAAGTGATAGCCGCTGGCAAGGTTTATCGCAGCGATTCCGATCAAACGCATTCGCCGATGTTTCATCAGGTCGAAGGCTTATACATCGCCGAAAACGTTAGCTTCGCAGATCTAAAAGGGCTGCTCAAACATTTTGTGCGCGCGTTTTTCGAACAAGACTTTGAAATGCGCTTTCGCCCCAGCTATTTTCCATTTACCGAGCCGTCCGCGGAGGTTGATATTGCCTGGACGCGCGATGGCAAAACCAGCTGGTTAGAGGTTTTAGGCTGCGGCATGGTACATCCGAACGTGTTGAGAGCGGGCGGTATTGACCCCGAGCGCTACAGTGGTTTTGCGTTTGGCTTAGGCGTGGAGCGCTTCACTATGCTGCGGTATGGCGTCAATGATTTACGGGCGTTCTTCGAGAACGATGTGCGATTTTTAGCGCAGTTCAACTGATTCAAACTGATTCAAGGCGACTTCTCTTATGAAAATTTCTGAATCTTGGTTGCGCGAATGCGTGGATTTATCGGGCATCACCAGCGCACAGTTGCTGGATAAACTCACCGCTGCCGGGCTTGAAGTCGAATCGGCGACGGCGGTTGCGGGTATTTTTGACGGTGTTCTCGTCGCTGAAATCATTGATTGCCAGCCGCACCCTGAAGCTGATCGCCTGCGAATTTGTAGTGTGAATGCGGGCACTAGTTCGCTGTTGCAAATTGTCTGCGGCGCACCCAATGCCAGGATAGGGTTAAAAGCGCCACTCGCCATGTTTGGCGCAAATTTGCCCGGACTGGTGATAAAAGTGGGCAAGCTGCGCGGCGTGGAATCATTCGGCATGCTGTGTTCAACCAGCGAGCTTGGCATGCCGATTGAAAATGATGGCCTGTTTGAGCTTCCCACTGATGCCCCGGTTGGCATGGATTTACGCAGGTATCTTGATCTAGACGATCAAATCGTCGAGCTGAAAATGACGCCGAATCGCAGCGATTGCTTAGGCCTAACCGGGCTAACGCGTGAGCTGTGTGCGTTGTTTGATCGTCCTGCGCTTGCACGGCCTGCGAACAATTGCTCGCCGCAAATAGCTGATGTGATTGCCGTTAGCATTGCCGCGCCTGATGCATGTCCGCGCTACGCAAGTGCCGTCGTGCGCGAAATAAATTCAGCGGCAAAAACACCGCTTTGGATGAAAGAAAAACTGCGCCGATCTGGCATTCGCAGCATTCATCCGGTGGTGGACATTACTAATTTCGTCATGCTGGAAACCGGCCAGCCCATGCACGGTTTCGATTTTGACCTATTGCAGGGCGGAATTTGCGTGCGCTATGCAGAATCTGGTGAACAGCTCGAACTGTTGGATGGTCAAACCGTAACGCTAAGCCCGGATATGCTTGCGATTGCTGATGCTGCAGGCGCACTAGCGGTGGCCGGCGTGATGGGCGGTATGCGCGCTCGGGTCACGGATGCAACCCGCAATATCGTATTTGAAGCTGCACATTTCGCCCCAAGCGCCATTATGGGGAAAGCGCGCAAATTGAGTTTGCATACGGACTCGAGCCACAGGTTTGAGCGCGGTGTTGACCCTACTTTACCGGATGTTGCGTTAGCGCGCGCTACGTCGCTGCTAATGGAAATTTGCGGCGGCAAAGCAGGCCCGCAGCAGATAACCGAAAGCAGCGCGCTACCAGCGCAAGTGACCGTAACGCTGCGGCGGCGCTATTTGGCGGCGATTCTCGGGCTCGCGATTGCTGACGCCGAAGTCACTGCCATTTTGACGGCCTTGGGTTTTTCAGTAAGTTTTGACGATGCATCGGGCGTTTGGAATACGCAGGTACCGTATTCGCGCTTTGATATCGCTATCGAAGCGGATTTAGCCGAAGAAGTCGCCAGGGTTTTTGGCTACGAACACATTCCGACCACGCTGCCGACGCTTGCATTGGCGCCTGAAACGCAGATTGAAAGTGTTCGCGCGGATGTCGATGTTCGCCACGTTCTACTCGCGCGCGGCTATCAAGAAGCCATCACCTTTGCATTCACTAGCGCCAGCTTGTTGAAAGCGTGGGGCATGCAAGGCGTTGCTATAAAAAACCCGCTATCAAACGATATTGATAGCATGCGCCCTTCCCTTCTGCCTGGCTTGATGCAGGCGGTTGTTTACAACCAGCGCCGACAGATTGATCGCGTGCGGTTCTTTGAAATGGGCGTGAGTTTTCATGAGCAAGGCTTGCTTGAGAAAAACGTCATTGCCGGTGTAGTCACCGGTAGCGCCGCTGCAGAACAATGGTCAAGCACAGCGCGCGCGGTTGATTTTTATGACGTTAAAGGCGACGTTGGCGCATTGTTAGCGGACGCGCATTTTGAAGGCGCGGCTGATTCAGCACTGCGCCCTAGTTACCTGCATCCTGGTCGAAGCGCGAGCGTGCATGTGGATGGGCTCTGCGTCGGCTTTTTGGGCGAATTACACCCTGAGTTAAAACGCTCGCTTGATGTGCGCGGTAGTGTTTTGGTATTCGAGATTGAACTTGCCGTTGTGCAATCCCAGCGCGTAGCTCAATTTGCACCATTGTCGAAATTCCCAAGCGTGCGCCGGGATTTAGCGTTTGTTTTGGCTGAAACGGTATCCTGGAACGAACTCAAAATCTGTGTTGGCCAAAGCGCAGGTAGCGCGTTGATTGGGCTCGATTGCTTTGATGTATATCGCGGCCTAGGCCTGCCTGAGGCACACAAAAGTTTGGCCATCAGCTTGATTTTTCAGGATATTTCGCGCACCTTAAGCGAGCAAGAAATCGATGCGGCGATCACGCGTGTAGTCACGGCAGTGCAAACCACCCACGGCGGCGAGCTGAGGCGATAAACAGCAAATAGATGTAAGAATGCGTGCGCTAGATAACGACGAAGAAGCGCCGTTCTCGATAATTTACGAATATGCAGTAACGCAAAAGGAACCCCGATGGCGCTGACTAAGGCCGAGATAGCAGAAGTGTTGTTTGAGGAAGTTGGACTCAACAAACGCGAAGCAAAAGAATTTGTTGATGCTTTTTTTGATGAGGTCAGCGCTGCACTCACTCGAGGAAAGAATGTAAAGATTTCTGGATTCGGAAATTTCGACCTGCGCGATAAGAGCCAGCGGCCCGGAAGAAATCCAAAAACTGGAAAAGAAATCCCGATTTCGGCGCGGCGCGTGGTAACCTTCCGCCCTGGTTTAAAGTTGAAGGCGCGAGTCGAAGTCCATGCTGGATCCGGGCAGTAATAACGAACTTCCGCCGATTCCGGCTAAGCGCTACTTCACTATCGGTGAGGTAAGTGAGCTGTGCGGGGTGAAGCCGCATGTGCTGCGCTACTGGGAACAAGAGTTTTCCACGCTTAATCCGGTCAAACGACGGGGTAATCGGCGTTACTACCAGCGTCACGATGTGTTTTTGATTCGTCAAATCCGCGGCTTACTTTACGATCAAGGCTTTACGATTGGTGGCGCACGCTTACAAATTGAAGCCGATCAGCACACACCCACTAAAGCGCAAGTTAAAAAAGCCACCAGTGCGGGCGTTGTTATTCGCGAAATTCGCGGCGAGCTTGAAGAGCTGCTGCACATGCTGAACACTCCATTTGATCACCCCGCTACGATGATTGGTTAGCCGCCAAATTCGGCTACAATTCGGGCTCAGTTGAAATGCAGTAGCATTCAATACTTTTCAAAGCAGTCGGGGCGTAGCGCAGCCTGGTAGCGCACCACCTTGGGGTGGTGGGGGTCGCGAGTTCAAATCTCGCCGCTCCGACCAATTTGAAAATTATTGTCGGCGTTTTGAGCCGCAAGCACTCCAATACGCAAATCACAAATGCGGCATACAAATCCAAATCAGACGCGCCTCTGAGCAAACCAAACAGCTCTGGCGAAATTTGCGAACCTGCATATCCCTCAAGTTTTTGGGTGCAATTTTAGCCCAATATCGCTACTGTTAAGTTCGTTTGGTGGCGCGCGGAAATATGGAAATTAATTTAGATATTAGCGTAATGAGTGTGGCAGAACAGCGCGTTTTCAACTCCCTGCTCTCTCAACTTGATGCCGATTTAGACGGCCGGATTCGAACTTCTCTCGGCGTAGCACCGAACAGCTACAGCTATCGGCTTATTGCTAATGCAAGTGCTTACGATCTAATTGCGCCCGACGGCTCGGCGCGCGCGCAGCTTATGCGTCCACTCGTATTAGGGGGCATTAAGAAAATGCTAGCGGATTTGAAAAAGAACCCAAGTCCTGCTGCATTTCGCTCCACCACCCCTCGTTTTTCGCAGGTTCGCGAGCCTGCCTTTAGCGCAAACAGCGATTTGGGTGCCTTGCTTAGCGCGTTGCGTGCACCGGGGCCTGGCATATTTGAAATACGGTTTGGCGATGGCGCATCCGTAAAAGTTGATCGATTGGCGCAAAATTTTCGGTGCAAAGGCTTTAATCGCTCAGATTTACTGAAAAAGCTTTACAACGACACGGCAACTTGGGGTCAAATTTCGCAGGAATCAAACTTGAAAAGTGAAGAGACGCAAGCGAGCTTGTCGCCCTTTCTCTATTTTTTAGGTGTGGTTAGCGCCAAAGACGCATTCATGATGGGCAATCATCAGGATCAAGAATTCCAAATACGCCAAGTGGTTGGCTTTGGCCGTGCCGCTGGGCATGATCGAATCGCATCGGCATTTAGCGAATTCGCTGGGGTCAGTGATGCGGCGCTTCGACTTGCTGTTGCGCCCAAAGAAGTGCTGGGCTGTCTCAATGGCTATGCAGCGCTGGGATTCGTGCGCGCCAGGGCGAAGGACCCGAACGCACAAAAGCCGACCGGACTGTTATCAATGATCAAATCAAAACTGGGTGGTTAATTAACCGTGTTCAGCGTTTAAGCGGGGTAGCAGCTCCACACTCCAGCCTTCGATCTTTGACAACACCCACATGCTAATTGCTGAGCGCCTCGTTAAAAGCTACGGTGGGCGAACCGTAGTTCGGGATTTTTCCTGCCAAATCGCACCCGGCGAGGTAGTCGGACTGTTAGGGCCTAACGGAGCCGGAAAAACCACCTGCTTTTATATGATTGTCGGGTTGATTAGACCTAACGGCGGGCGCATTACGTTGAATGGTCAAGACGTGACCAAACTGCCGATGCATGCGCGCGCGTTGGCTGGCGTTGGTTATTTGCCACAAGAAGCCTCGGTTTTTCGAAAACTTAGTGTAGGCGACAATATTCGCTTGGTTCTGGAGTTAAATCCAAAACTTGACCGCAAAAACCGGGAAGCCGAACTCGAGCGTCTTTTAGCTGAGCTGCATATCGAACACATTGTTGATTCGATTGGAATTTCGCTGTCGGGTGGCGAGCGCCGCCGTGTTGAAATTGCACGCGCGTTGGCTGCGCACCCGAAAATCGTACTGCTAGACGAACCGTTTGCTGGTGTTGATCCGATCAGCGTTGGCGAAATTCAAAAAATCGTCCGGCATTTAAAGAACCTCGGGATCGGCGTACTAGTAACCGATCACAATGTTCGCGAAACGCTTGGCATTTGTGATCGCGCCTACGTGCTGAACGACGGCGTCGTGCTGGCCGAAGGCGTGCCCGATGAGCTGTTGGAAAATCCAGAAGTACGAAAAGTGTATTTAGGCCAAGAATTTAAGCTCTAACGCCACCAATTATCCGGAAGCGGCTCGCCTGAAGTGTCAAAGTGCGCGAAATAGAGCCCCGCGTATACTTTGGGATCAATTGAAAACCCTTGCGCCGCACGTTCGGCGATAAAACTTGGCGCCAATGCGAGCGCTATCTCATGCACCACGATGGCCTCACCGGCCACGCCACCGCCAGCGCTGACGCGTTGTAACCTGCTGGCTCTGAAAAACTGCATGGTTTCGGTGGACATGCCAGCTGAAGTCGGGCCGCCTTGTACGAACTGCAAATGCTGTGCGCGCCAGCCGGTTTCTTCCTCAAGCTCACGTGCAGCGCAAACTTCGGGGGCTTCAGCCTTACCATCATCGCCGATCAAACCTGCGGGAAATTCAATCGTGCGCGCCTGAATCGGCACGCGAAATTGCTCAACCAGTAGTAATGTATCGTCTGGCGTGACTGCCACAATTACGGCGGCGCCAATCGGATTGGTGCGCTCGACATATTCCCAGCGACCGCGTTTTTTGAGCCTCAGCCAGCGCCCGTTAAAAAGTGTTGATGTATCTTCTTGCACAATCGCGGCCTGAATATTAGCGGACTTAAATTTTACGTGTTTTGATTTTTTAATGTTGCACACGCAACGCAATCTGGTAACTGCCGCTTAGGTTATCAGCTTAGCTTTTACGAACGCATTAGAGCAATCTGCGAAAAATGCGGCTCGCTTCGCTTGCAAAGACGCACAGGAACTTAAGGGTTTTTACATGAGCGAAAGTTGAGCCCATCGCCGACATTTTGAACTTTGCTAAGACTGTCCAGTCCTTGGCGGCCAAATGCATACTTTTCTAATTAAGGGAAATAGATTTATGTCAGTATCGATATCGATTAAATTTGCAGTCAAATTCGCAGCTATTGGATTTGCCGCGCTGTTGACTAGCGCACTCGCCTCTGCGCAGCTTGCACCGGGGAACACAACCGTTAAAAGTGCAACCGAGTTTGAATTAGAACGCATGCAGGATATTGGGCAAGTTTATGATCGATTGCTGCAATTTCAAAAATCAAAAGAACTTCAAAAGCAGGTCTGGGCGCTACAAAAGCTGCTTACACTGCGCCCTTATTCCACCGTGTTTCGCTGGGAATTGGCGCGCGTTTACGGCCAGCTTGATGAAAAATCTGCGGCTTATGACGCGCTGATTACACTCCAAAAGCAAGGCATGGCGTTTGACCCAACCAAAGATGACGCATTTAAGCCGGTAAGCACCACCCCGGCATTTAAATACATTGCCGAAGGCCTTGCCGTTAATGCCAAACCCTTTGGTGATGGCAAAGCGGTACTTACGGTTAAATCAGATGCTGAGCTGATTGAAAGCATGGCTTTTGACGCCAAGCGCAATCGATTTATGTTTGGCAGCGCAAAAACCGGCGAGATATTTCACGTTGATGCCACTGGCGCTGCCAAACGGTTTGTCGTGCCCGATGTGGTCAATCGACTTGCAGGCGTCTACGCGCTCGCAATTGACGGTAAAAACGACTATTTGTATGCCGCCAGCACAATGACGAGTACCTTCGAGAAATTCAAACCTGAAATGCAAGGCTCAGGCGGCATTTATCAGTTTGATTTGAATGACGCTAAGCTGCTTAAAATATTTCCTTATCCGGCCGATGGCAATTTGCGAATTATTTCTTCAATGACGGTCGCTGACAACGGTGATGTATACGCAGCCGATGTCGCGTCACGCTCAGTGATGCAAATACGGGCGAACAAGCTTACGCAGATGTTCACTTCAAGCGCGCTGACTGGCGTGCGCGGCTTGACATTAAGCAGCGACAACAAGCGGCTCTATTTCAGCGACTATGAAATGGGATTGTTTTACGCTGATTTGGAGTTAAACCAGATTCGTGCCCTGGAAATTGCCGGGCACAATTTAGGTGGGATTGATGGCGTATATTTATGGGAGAAAAAATATTTACTCGCGTTACAAAATTCAACGTTGCCGTCCAGAATTGTTCGCATTGAATTAAACGACGCCGGCACCGCGATTGCCTCTTTGCAGCCACTAGAAGCCGCAAAGCCTGACATGCTTTCACCCACTTTCGGCGCGTTGAAACCCGATGGGTTTTATTTTATCGCCAACAGTCAGCGTGATTTATACGACGCCAGCGGCAAAATAATGAGCGGTGAGAAGCCCGAGCGCCGCCGAATTTACCGGATTGACCCCAAATTTGGTTTGGCTGAGGCACAGCGGCAAGCGCAAGCCATGCGCAATGCGGAAGAAGCTTCAAAAAAACGCGCCGCTAGCGGCGGCAAGCAATAAACAAAAAACAATCGCGAAATTACCGAAAGGACGCCACCGCCCAGCAAATTTCGACTATATTTCGCGGCTAATTCAGCTACGCACCAAGATGGCGCGTTGCAAAGCGTGAGCCAAATACGAGCCATAACAAGGGATAAGGAATGTCCAACCACACGATTAGCGCCAGAGTAGCGCCCGACGCCGGCATGGAAGTGCTCAGCAAACGCGAAGTTCGGCGATTGGCTGATTCATCGCAAAGTGGGCTTTATCATCTGCTTAGGCGCTGCGCGCTAGCGGTGCTCACGACTGGGTCGGAGTCAGATGACGCACGCAGCCTGTTGGCGCGCTACCCAGATTTCGCGATCCGCGTGATGCAGCAAGATCGCGGCGTTACGCTGGAGTTGGAAAACGCTCCGAGCCAAGCCTTTGTTGACGGCAAAATTATCCAAGGCATCAAAGAGCTGCTATTTGCGGTGCTGCGCGATATCGTTTACGTTGAAAATGAAATTCGTGGGCGCGGTTTGCTTGATCAACCCGAAGCCATTACCAACGCGGTGTTTGAAATCCTTCGCAACGCGCGCGCACTGCGGGCCAATACCGACACTAATTTGGTCGTTTGCTGGGGCGGGCATTCGATCAATCGCAATGAATATGCTTACACCAAAAAGGTTGGCTATGAGTTGGGTTTGCGCTTGCTGGATATCTGCACAGGCTGCGGCCCAGGCGCCATGAAAGGCCCGATGAAAGGCGCCACCATCGCGCATCTCAAGCAGCGCCGCACCCGTAACCGCTACATTGGCATTACTGAGCCCGGCATTATCGCCGCTGAATCGCCCAATCCGATTGTCAATCAGCTCGTCATCATGCCGGACATTGAAAAACGCCTTGAAGCGTTTGTTCGCATCGGGCATGGCATTGTGGTGTTTCCAGGTGGCGTCGGTACTGCGGAGGAAATTCTCTATTTGCTTGGCATTTTGCTGCATCCTGACAATATCGATATGCCCTTCCCGCTGATATTTACCGGACCTAAAGAAAGCCAAGCTTACTTTGAGCAAATCGATCAGTTCTTACGACTTACATTGGGCGAGCAAGTCGCCAAGCGCTACACGATCATTGTTGATGACGCTGCAAAAGTCGGCGATGTTATGAAGCAAGGCCTGCAAGAGGTGCGCGAAGATCGATTAAAGGGCAGCGACGCGTTTTTCTTTAATTGGTCTCTGATGCTGCCGTTCGCGTTCCAACAACCTTTCATGCCGACGCATGAAAATATGGCGGCGCTGGATTTAACGCGCAACCGACTGCCGCACGAACGCGCCGCCGATTTGCGCCGCGCGTTTTCAGGCATTGTTGCAGGTAACGTTAAAGAAGAAGGCATTCGCATGATTGAAGCGCACGGGCCTTATGTTTTGGCAGGTGAACCTGAAATCATGGCGGCGCTAGATGAGCTACTGCGAGCCTTTGTCGAGCAACACCGCATGAAACTGCCAGGTAGCAATGCGTATCAGCCCTGTTATGTTTTGAAGCACTAACGCCAAGTCGATTAGATATGCTCAGCGTTTTATCTATTCGCGACTTTGCCCTAATCCACGCGCTTGAGTTAAAACTAGCGCCTGGACTGACGGTGATAACGGGCGAAACCGGTGCCGGCAAGTCAATTGTGTTTGACGCGCTCGGTCTGTTGACTGGTGCTAGAACGGATTCTGGCGTTATCCGCGCTGGTGCTGATCGAGCGGAAGTCAGCGCTGAATTTCAGCTCCGCGCGTTCGCGCCTGCACGGCGCATGGCAGTCGTTGCCTGGTTAGCTGCGCATGAGTTTACCGACACGTTACAGGCCGATGCATTGCTGCTGCGGCGCGTGGTGCGCTTGGACAATCCAAGCCGCGTCTGGATTAACGGCCACAGCGCCACGCTCGCGCAGCTTAAAGCGCTCGCCGAGCAGCTGATTGAAATTCACGGTCAGCACGATAGTCAACTATTACAAGAAAAATCAGCGCAGCTAGCATTACTTGATCAGTCGCTCGATTTAGAACCGCAAGCACAGCCATTAGCGCAAGATGTGCGTGCCCTGCGCGCCATTGCGACCCGCTGCGACGAGCTGCGCAAGCTATCGGGCACAGATGGGGAATTTACCGCGCTGCTGCGCGATCAGCTGGGCATTCTTAAAGCGCTCAATCTTGCGCCGGAGCATCTGCAAAAACTTGATATGCAACAGCGCCAGTTAGCCAACGCCGAGTTGCTATTGCGTGGCTTAGCAAACGTAAGTGAGCGCATCGAAGGCGAACAGGGTGCGATTTTTGTGTTAAACCAAAGCCGCACTGAGCTGGGCAAATTGAGCCCTTTTGATCCATCGCTAGCCGATGCGATCTCATTGCTTGATAGCGCCGCCATTGAGCTTGAGGAGGCGGCCGGTATTGTTCAATCAGCGCTGGATGCATTGGATATGGATCCTGGATCGCAGGCCAAAATCGAGGCTGAGCTCAGCCAAGCGCACGAACTGGCGCGCAAACATCGGGTGCCGATTGCCGGGCTTGCTGATAAACGAACGGAGCTGGGCGTGCGGTTAAGTGATTTAGCCGGCAGCCAAAGCGCGCTGGATGAACAGCTTAAACTGCTCGAAATAGCGCAGCTCAATTGGCGTTTAGCTGCTGAAAAGCTATCTGCTGCAAGACGTGCAGGCGCGCCAAAGCTAGCGAAACGCGTCGCTGAGCTATTGCAACGTCTTGGCATGCAGGGCAGCACTTTGGATATTGCATTCGAACAGCGCAATAGCGCTGACAGCAGCTCCGGCCTAGATTCGGTGGAATTCATGCTAGCACCCAACGTGGGAATTGCCGCAAAGGCGCTGCGCAAAATTGCTTCGGGCGGAGAGCTTTCGCGCATTGCCTTAGCGCTCAAGCTGGCATCCATAGAGCGCAAAGGCAGTGCAAATAGCCCAAGCTCAAATAGTGTGAAAGCAGCAACTTCCAACGTTGAACCGATTACCGCTCAGCTGCCCTGCATGGCGTTTGACGAAGTTGATGCCGGCATTGGTGGTGCCGTTGGGCAAACAGTGGGTGAGCTACTGCTGCGATTAGCTGAGGGCGGGCAAATTCTAGTCGTGACGCATCTTGCGCAAGTCGCGGCTTTTGCAAACACCCATCTTCGGATCGAAAAAACCACGGTAAAATCGGCAGAGATTGGACAAGAAACAAGAGCTAACCTGCAGGTGTTAGACGAAAAAGCGCGTGAGATCGAACTTGCGCGCATGCTGGGCGGTGTAGTTACTGAAAAAACAATTGCAACAGCACGTGAAATGCGGTTGCGCAGCAAAAGTAAACGCGCACAAATCTCCGGTTGACTAGAGCTTTGACTGTGCATATCATCACAACCGTTGCGGCTGTATTGGTCGCTGGAGTCGATTTCAATGAGTGATAAATTACGGACTGCGTTAGCCGCAGCCGTTGTTCGCGTGCTAAGGCCGCTGGTCCGTGCAGTTTTACGCAGCGGATTATCCTACAAAGCCTTCAACGACCTGGTCAAGTGGGTATACGTTGACGTGTCTATGCGGGAATTCACGATTCCGGGCCGCAAAAACTCAAAAAGCCGCGTCGCGGTGCTAACAGGACTTACGCGCCGAGAAGTTGATCGCTTAGTCCGCATGCGCGAACCTAAAGAAGGCACTCCGGAACGCTATAACCGCGCCGCGCGCGTGCTTTCCGGCTGGGCCGAGGATCCGCAATTCCAAAATCCGGACGGCGCGCCTCGTGTGCTGAACGTCGAAGGTAACGATGGCTTTATGGAGCTAGTACGGCAGTATTCAGGCAACCAACCCTACCGCGCCGTGCTAGATGAGCTCGTTCGCGTGGGATCTGTAGAGCGAATCGAAAGTGATCAAGTGCGCTTGCTCAAAGCCTACTACGAACCGGTAACCGGTCGCCAAGAAGAAGAAAAGCTCAATATTTTAGGCATTGCTACCGGCGATTTACTTGAAACGATCGCTCATAACATTCGCCGCACCGACACGCCGCCATTTTATCAGCAAGAAATTTACGAACGTTTCCCTGAAGAAAAATTAAGCGAATTAAGGGAACTTATCCGTAAACATTGTGATCAGTTTGCCATCCGAACTGACCGCATTTTGTACAGCAACTTAGCGCAAGCGCGCTCGGAGCGCAAAGATACTGATCGCCGTGTTGGCGTGGGCATTTACTATTTTGAATCTAACTGGGATGACACGCCCGATTCGCACCTGAGCGATAGCGGTGAAGCAAGCCTCGCAAAATTTGAACTTATAGATCCAAATCAATCTGGCGAATAGTCTGTTTATCCAGCCAGAAGTTTAAAACACCAGTAATTTAATTTACATAAATCGAAATCGCCTTTCCCTGGATGCAATTATGATCGTGGCCCCTGCCCTTCGCTTAAAACTCCGCGCAACGCTACGCGCAATGGCGATTAGCGCTGCACTCGCTTTTTCCGCCACAAGCTCAGCTGCCATTACTAGCGCTTTCGATGGTAATTGGTATGACAATACCCACTCAGGTCAAGGTTTTATATTTGAAACCTTTCCAGCCCAAAACGGTGAAACAATTTTATTTGTCATATTTTTTACCTATGATGGCGAAGGCAAACCCTTGTTTTTTACCTCGCAAAAAGTAATTACACCTGGTTTGATGCGAATGGACTTGTTGAAGCCTACAGTTCGCGGAACGTTAACCGCTGACGGTACTTTGCCAGCTCCCACTTATGAACCTGCGGGTGTTTTGGAACTCAACATATCAGACTGCGAAGATGCAACCGCAAAAGTCATCCTCAATCCAGCAACTCAGGGCGTGAGCCCTAAAATCCGCGTAGGTACGGGTTCTTTTAGATTGCGACGATTAGGTGCAACCACCCAAGCAAAACGATGCACTGGCGGCATCTCCGATAACTCGTTTGCGACAAGCATTCCCGCATTTGTAGACGAGAGTTTTTCTAGGCCAATGTTGGACGCACGCATCAACTTCGTCAGACGCCCTGACGCTAGTGAATTCCGACTTGAGCTTTCAAAATTACCGCCCGGCCGGTACGAATTAGTCGTTGATAACATCGTCAAAGCAGAAACTGTGGTTGTCGCTGATTTAGAGGGGAACACACGAGGATCAATGTTGCTTCGGAGCCCAGCGCTCGCTTTTACTGACGAGCTGGATTTTATTCCGTCCATTGCCGTTATGACGTTACGCGGTGCCGATCCAATCAATAGCGACTACCGCCAGGTGTTCTCGTTTTCTGAGCCAGTTCGCCCGATTGTAAGCGGCAATGACTTTGGCTTTTCATCCTCTGTTCCAAGCGCTTTACGAGAATCTACCTTTTTACCTGGCGAAGTTACAGGGCAAACACGAGGATCGAGCAATGATTTTCGATTCAACGTTGAACGCAGTAATTCGGGGCTTCTGAACGAATTGCGCATCCAAGCGAATGGCATAGAAGCAGGCTTTTACGACGTCTTTGTCAACGGTGATCGTTTTGGACGAATCCAGATCAACCAGCGCAACGCCAACAAAACTTTTGGTGAAATCATTTTCCGTTCGCCGGTGTCTGCTGGCTCCTATCCTCTGGAGTTCCAAACCGTTGGCGCAATTATCGAGTTAAAACGTGCGGGCGTTACTGACTATCGGTTTACTATTGCGCCCTAAACCTTTTTGAAATAACCCAACTTTGAGTCGCTTGTTGGAATTTTGTAATTTCCAACGAGCGAGCCAAGCAAATAATTCGGCGCATCCAACCAAGGTCTGACCACGCGTGTGCGCCGCATTCTAGCGAATAGGTTGACCCGCAACCGGCAGCCCATTGTTGCGTGTTATTGCTGTGCGTTTATTCGTCAGTTTTCTTGTTTGTCGAACTCGCTGGCACCAATCGTGCAGCCGTTTTCCCTTTCGTAGTTCAGGGTAAACACCGTTTATAAAATTACCACCGCGTTAGCGAAGCTCGCTACTTCTGGTAAAGTCTCGGCGGACTAAGAACTTGCTTGCACTTTACATGCCATTTAAAGTGCTGGTCGTGCTTCACTCAAGTCATACTATCGCAATGATTCGAGGCTGAGACGCGCGAACCATAAATTACTAACCTTGTCTTCTTAATTTAACTTAACGGACTCATCATGCCGTCATTTGACGTAATTTCAGAAGTTGATCCGCACGAGCTGCGCAATGCCGTCGACCAAGCTAATCGAGAACTACAAACGCGATTTGATTTTAAAGGCGTGACTGCTAGTTATACGCTCGAAGATAATGTGGTCGTGCAGGCTGCCCCGAGTGATTTTCAGCTCAAACAGATGCTAGAAATTTTGCGTGCACGGTTAATTGCTCGCAAAATTGACCTGCGCTGTATTGAAGAGGCGGACGCGGAAGTTTCATTAGCACAGGCTAAGCAGAAAATTACCGTCAAACAGGGCATTGAGCGCGAATTGGCAAAGAAAATTCAAAGCATGCTTAAAGACGCCAAAATCAAAGTCGACAGCCAAATCAATGGCGAAAAACTGCGAGTGCAGGGCAAAAAGCGTGATGATTTACAAGAAGCAATGGCGTTATTGCGCGGCGCCGAATTTAATATGCCGCTGCAGTTCGAGAATTTCCGTGATTAATCGAATAACTCTTCAAGATAGCGTTCAATGAAAGTACCACCTGCCTTACAAGAATTAATCGAAGACGGCATTATCGATTCAGTGCGCCGCCAATTAAAAAGCGGTAAAGAAGCTTCAGTTTATGTAGTTAGCGCTGGCGGCGAGTTACGCTGTGCGAAAGTCTACAAAGATATGCGCCAGCGCAGCTTTCAGCAGCGAGCGCAATATCAAGAAGGTCGCAAAGCACGCGGATCGCGCCAACAGCGCGCGATGGGCAAATCCGGCAGCGAGTTTGGCCGTAAAGCTTCGGAAGAGCAGTGGAAGAACACTGAAGTTGATGCGCTTTATCAGCTGCACCGTGCTGGTTTGCGGGTGCCGGAGCCCTTTGGCTTTTATTCTGGCGTGCTAGTCATGGAGATGTTGGTTGATGACACCGGCAATAGCGCGCCGCGACTTGCTGAGATTGAAGCCACGCCTGAGCAGGCGCGCATTTGGCATCGATTTTTAATTGAGCAAGTTAAGTTAATGCTGTGCCAAGGCCTGATCCACGGCGATTTAAGCGAATACAACGTGCTGGTTGACGTCAAAGGCCCGGTCATTATCGATTTGCCGCAGGTCGTTAGCGCGGCGGGCAACAACAACGCGCTGGAAATGCTTAAGCGTGACATCGGCAATCTCAACCGCTGCATGGCGGTGTTTGCGCCAGAATTAGCGAATGCCAGGTACGCCGAAGAAATGTGGGCGCTGTTTGAGCAATCTAAACTTCAGCCTGACACCGTGCTGACCGGTCACCACAAAGTTAAACATCAGCGCGTTGACGTTGGCGCGGTAATGGACGCGATTGTCGATGCGAAACAGGTGGCGTTGATACGACAACAAGGTCGAGATGAGGCGAACGAAGTGCGTTAAATCGCTGTTTGCGAACGCATTTTGATTAAATTATCAACTCTCTCAAGCGCCGCTTTACAGGCCGCTTTTTCGGCTGAATCCAAACCTACCGAAGCTTCGCCCGCAGGATCTTATTCACATTGTGATGTTTTTGTTTCACCCAATTGAGCAACCCTGTTTGTTAGCTTCCACTCAAACTATTATTTTAACAATATCAATTAGTTAAGTCGCTGCATAAGATATTGCCGATGTAGAAGCTAGTGCTTGACAGCGTGCCTGCGCGAGGCTTTTTAACCTGCAATTGAGGTTTACCCACATAGTTATCCACATTTTTTGTGGAAAACCTATATTTTCTATATAAATCATAGCGTTAGAACACATATTTAATGTAAGTTCTCGAGTGGCAGTGCCAAGCATTGATGCCCGGCAAAAAGCGCGAAATCCGCTCGTTTGTGGAGCTGCTTTGCAACGTGCTTTTCCGGCATACTTTCACTCATGCAAAGTGACTCAAATCTAGACAATCCCGGCTCAGCCGAACCCGCCATCGAAGTCCATGGTTTAACCACTTACTTTGGGCATCGAAAAATTCTGGATAACGTTGATTTCGTGGTGCAGCCGCATGAGATACGCGTGATCATGGGCGGCTCCGGCTCCGGCAAATCAACGCTACTTCGGCACTTGCTCGGTTTGCATCAACCGGCGGCTGGCAAAATTCGCTTGCTCGGCAAAGATATCAACCAGCTCAGCGCTAAAGCGCTGTTAGCGTTCAAGCGCGATATGGGCGTCAGCTTTCAAAGCGGCGCGCTGTTCACCTCCATGACGGTGGGTGAAAACGTCGCCCTGCCCCTGCGTGAGCATTTTAAGCTGGATGAAAACACCATTCGAATTATGTCTAGGCTCAAACTGGAAGTCGTCAGCCTAGGCGGCTTTCAAGATTTAATGCCAAGCCAGCTTTCTGGCGGCATGATTAAACGCGCCGCGCTAGCGCGTGCGATCGTGATGGACCCAAAGTTGTTATTTTTCGACGAGCCGTCAGCTGGTTTAGATCCAGTAGTTTCCGCCGAACTAGATGAGCTTATTTTAAGGCTTCGCGATGCTATGGGAATGACAATTGTGGTCGTCACCCATGAATTGGATAGTGCATTTAAAATCGCGGACAAAATAACCGTGCTTGATGGCGGAAAAGTATTAATGACCGGCGCAACGGCGGATGTAAAAAAATCCCCGATTGAACGTATTCAAGACTTATTAAATCGCCGACCTAGAGAAGTCGAAGTTGATATCGATGCCTATTTGAAGCGATTGACGGATAAAGGTTGAACCTGAATCAAACTTGCTCGTCGCGTATTCGCCACCATGCAATCGCACAAAGCCCGGCCAACACCAGCTCAGTTACTAAAGCGAACAACAAAAAATTCGAGCTAACCCCGCCAAGCATCATGCTAAACCCACGTGCGAGCGCAATCCCAAAATAACTAGCAAAACCTAAAACTAATCCAACAGCTTGATATCTAGCTTTAAACGCAAACAACAGTAATACGCCCAACGCTAACTCTAGGCCGCCATAGAAAGCGCGGATTTCCACAATCGCACGCGGATCAGTCAGCACCAAATCCGCACCTGCCATGACCGCCACCGGTGCCATTAGCGCCGCTGCGCCAAAACCTAAAAAACCTAAGCTTGCCAAGCCAAGCGCAATTTTTGCCAGCATAAATCCCCCAAAAAGACCGAAACCGCCAGACCTAATAACCGATGCAGCGATCTTGTACCGAAGCCACGCGAAAAATGTAAGCACCGCGTGATTAGACGTGAAAAAACCCTGCGCTGAACTATGATGCTGCCCCATGACGATTAAATCACCAGAACCCCAAGCCGACACCGATACGCCGCTAACCCATTTTCTGCTGCCTGGTTTTTTTCGTGATCGCTACGATGAAAAAACGCTGCAAGCGCCGTTTGCAAGCGCAGCGCTCGCCCGAATCGTCGAACAGCACCGCGCGCACGTGGTGCTGGCGCTGAGCGCGACTGAGCTGTTGCACGCGCAAACGCATCCGCGCTTAAAACGGGGCGAAGGCAAAGTGGCGGTCGGTGATTTCGTCTGGTACTGCACCAAGAGCTTAGTGGTCGAGCAAGTTTTGCCGCGATTGAGCGTGCTTAAACGCGCCGCCGCCGGCGAACGCTACGCCGAACAATTGCTGGCAGCCAATATTGACTGCGCGATTTTGGTGTGCGGATTAGATCGCGACTACTCGCCCCGGCGCATTGAGCGCTATTTGACGCTGATTCAAAGCTCAGGCATCAAAGCCACGGTTATTTTGAGCAAAGCTGACAGCCACCCAGCGCCCGATGAAGTCGTCAGCGAGCTGCGCGCTCGCCTCAAAACCGATGCGGTGTTTGCTTTGGATAATCGCTCCAGCACTGATGCGCTGCGCATTCGTGAGATTCTAAAAACCGGCGAAACCGGAGTTCTATTAGGCTCATCCGGCGCTGGTAAATCCACTTTAAGCAATACGCTGGCTGATATGTTGGTTATGGCGACCGGCGAAGTACGCGAAGCGGACGGCCGCGGCCGCCACACCACCGTGCATCGCGCGCTGCTGAAACTGCCCTGGGGCGCTTTTTTGATTGATAGCCCGGGCCTGCGTGAAATTAAGCTCACTGGTGGTGAAGATTTAGACGCCGATAGTTTTCAAGATATTGCCGAATTAGCCACCCAGTGCAAATTTCGAGATTGTCATCACGATCAAGAGCCAGGCTGCGCCGTGTGGGCCGCAATTGAAGCGGAAACGTTGGATGAAGATCGCCTTGGCAGCTATAACAAACTCAGCGCCGAACGCAACAGCGCCAGAAGCCGGGCCACCGGCGGCTACAGTAGTTTTAAACAGCCGCCTATGCGCAGATGAACAACAAAAAGATTGTGGCGAATAAATGCTAGCTGCGGTATCGAAATGGGCAAAGCAGCGCTGGACGATTTTTTACGACGCGCTTAGTTTCGACTGGAAGGTAATTCTTCACGGCCCGTCCGAAGCGACCGAGGCAGTTAAGTTCATTCGAGATCATCGCTTTGAACTGGCGGCGTCAGCCAGTTTACGCAGTGTCAAACAGCTTCAGTGCGAAGGCACCTCAGAAAGCCTTGAAGGCCATCTGCTAAATTTGGTGGTGAACGAATTTATCACTGCGGGCTGCTACCAAGCGGCGCTCGCTTGCACCGACTATTTAATAGAACGCTATGAAAATTGTTCGATTGCGCGAATTTTACTGATCAACCGGGCAGAAGCACTGCACAATTTGGGCCGAAGCGAAGAGGGTTTGTTGCTGCTTGATTCGATCGAATCAGATATTAAAGACACGCTTTGCGCAAACGGGCTTAACTGCTTACGCGCGTGGATTTTACTTGGCAACAACCAAGTGCTTACTCAGCGAAGCGCGCGGCGTACCTGTTCCTGATACTACCGAGCAGCAAGAATATGCTGGAAAATTTCTACTTTAAGGTTCACAACCGCCCTGACCGCCTCATTGGGCTTTAGGTTCGGAAGCTAAAATATCGAATGCACTTCTAGCTGTTGCAAAAAAACGCCTCGACAGATTCGTTGCCGAGGCGTTTCTGCACCTACGCAAACAAATACTTGATTTTCTCGTTTGCCAAGGCAAACAAGCTATTAACGCAATTGAATAGCCGCAGAAACGTAAGCCGCTGCGCCAGGCGCATTGGCAAACGGCGCACGGCGATTTGCACTTGCTTGATTCCAGTCTTCGGCGAAAACCGGCATACGATACTCAAACGCGTTGTTGATGTTCGCAGTGTTCAGATCATCTTTGTACGCGCCATGTGTATACGCAGGATTTCTGTAGCGGATGCAAATCGCGCTACGTAACCAACAGGCGCTGTTGCCGCTTATAAAGCGATCACCACCGAAAATGGCGTTGGATGAAATAGAGAACCACTGTGCGCTACCGACGCGCGTCATTGCCGCCGAATTCAAATTATTTAGAAACGCCGAGTTGGTGTTCGCTTCATTGCCTTGGGTTGTGCCGTTGCTGCCAAAACCGCCGAGTGGTGTGCCGTAAAACGGTGTACCGTAGGTATAAACACCGGTAATGTTTAGTTGAGCCAGCGTCGGAAAATCTGGATTGCCTGCGGAAGCCATCGCGATCGCTTGGCGAACCACTAGACCACCTAGCGAATCGCAGATGACGCGTATTGGCTTTCCGCCGTTGTCAATTCGCTCTTTAGCAGCAGCCCACGCAAAGCGATATGCAACGTGAACCATGCTGGTGTTATGCGTTAACACTGCTGGATTTGCGGGCGCGCTTTGTAAACGCATATTGCCGGAAAAGTTTTTTGTGTAAACCGTGCTTGCTAAGTTGCGATCGCAATTTGAGTTATCGCTGTAGTAGCCCACGGATTGAATGCGACCGCTGTGACCATATGCGCGCAGCACTGCCGTTTGATTCGCCCAGTTGGTGCGGCAGTTCCAAGCATCATTTTGCCCTGACGAATCGGCTTTGTCGTTATAACCATGCAGTAAAAAAACACTATCCGTGCTTGCTGCAACTAAGGCAGTGGATGCGCTGAGGCTTAGGATAGCTGCAACGGCAAAATTACGAGTATTGGCGTACATAGATTGACCTTTATGAGTTGTAGGATGGTGAGCTCAGATAGAAAGACTGCACTGAATTGCCGCTCAAACTCTAATGGCTTGACAACTAGTTGGTCTTGCAAAAAAGTTTTGCTGCAATTGCAGATTTTCTAGTGCAAATACTCTTGAGCGAATTTACACGGACGCACTTGCTTAAATTTTCTATCAGCGTTAATTTGCGCGCTCAAAATTCAAAACGTGCTCTACGCACTGAAACGGAAACTCATCATGTCCTGCATCGTCATCACCTACTAATCGCCGACGTGTACTCCGTTACTGGAGCCCGAGGCAGCAATCGCCTTGGGGCAAGCTAGAAATCAAACATGCACTATGCCTGTCACCCCGTTTAAAATGCAAAGCTGATTGCTTCGCCACGGTAGCGTCGGCCCTGATACCTTTCAGAGCGCGACTTATGAAAAACTTGAAAAATGATGAGATTAAGAACCTCACGATAATAAAATACCCTCGCACGCCGCACCTAGAAGGCTCACGCCTTCAGCATGGTGATGAGGACAGCAATCATGTGCCTTACTCAGCGCTTGCTGGGAGACATATTGTGGTTGAAGAAAAGCTCGATGGCGGCAACGCCGGGCTATCGTTTAGTGCGGGTGGCACACTTCTGCTGCAAAGCCGTGGGCACTATCTGGTGGGCGGCGGCCGTGAGCGCCAGTTCAATCTATACAAGCATTGGGCAGCTGCACATGAAGCGGCGTTGTTGAACTGCCTGGAGGATCGCTATTTGATGTTCGGCGAGTGGATGCACAAGCTGCACTCGGTTTACTACGATGCGCTGCCGCACTATTTTTGCGAGTTTGACATTTGGGATCGATCGCGCGAAATTTTTCTATCAACGCCTGCCCGGGAACGCCTGCTTGCAAACGCACCCGTGCTGGGTGTGCCGATACTTTATCAAGGCATAGCACCCAAGCGGCTAGCGGATTTAATCGCCATGATTCAAGCCTCACAAGCCCGAACCAGCGATTGGCGCACCGCGTTTGCGCAGACGGTTGCGCGGGAAAATTTAGATATAGATCGCGCTAATCAAATGATTAATCACTCCGATTTAGCCGAAGGGATTTACATTAAATGCGAGGACGATGAGCAAACGGTGGCGCGCTACAAATGGGTGCGCGCCGATTTTGTGCAGTCGATCTTAGAAAGCAACACGCACCATGCCGAGCAGCCCTTTATTCCCAATTTATTGGCGAATGGCGTCGACATTTACAGCCCTAAGCTCAGCCATCACTGGCAAGACGGGCGACGAGGAAGCCATGACGCATCAACCTGATAAAAACGCTACAAGCGCACACGCAGCACTGCTACTACCGGATAATTTAGCGAGCTTAAAAGGCAGCAATCGGCTGCGCGCTAAAAAGGGCATGACGCTGGATCAGCTCATACCGAAAGATGGCTGCACGCCTGATTGGGCAAGCTGCCTAGAGGCGATATGCGATCTTGAAAAATTGCAGCGCACGCCGCAAGACCCGATCTTCCATGCGGAAGGCGATGTCTGGACGCACACAAAAATGGTACTGCACGCCATGCTTGCTTCGGCAACTTGGCGTGCGGCAAATATAGCTGATCGCTTCGTGTTGTTCTTCGCCTGCTTGCTGCACGATATTGCTAAACCGGCCACCACCGAGGTTGACCTCGTCAGCGGGCGCATTAGTCAGCCTGGGCATTCGGCGCGCGGTGCGATTGATGCCCGTATTTTACTGTGGCGGGCGGGTGTACCGTTCGAGACGCGTGAAGCCATTTGCCGACTCATATCCGTACATCAGCTGCCGTTTTTTGCGCTAAAAAATAACCGCGCCGGGCACCCGCCAGAATTTATTGTTCGTAAGCTCTCGCACGAATTGAATCTAGTTCACTTAGCCGCGTTAGCCGAGGCCGATATGATCGGTCGACACTATCACGACAAGCAAAGCGTGCTGGATGATATTGAATTATTCCGCGAGCTTGCCAGCATTGAGGGCTGCTATGGCGCGCCCTACCCTTTTGCTGACGAATTTACTCGGCTCCGCTATTGCGCAGGCGAATGTATTGATCCGCAGTCGAGCTACTTTCGAGAACCGGGCAGCGAGGTGATTGTTATGAGCGGCCTGCCCGCATCAGGTAAGGATTACTGGGTTAGCACGCATGCCAGCAAGCTTCCGGTAGTGAGCTTCGACGATGCCCGCGAGGAGCTAGGCTTAAGGCACGGGCAGAACGACGGCATGGCCTCGCATTTCGCGAAAGACAAAGCTAAAGCCCTGCTGCGCGAAGGCGCGCCGTTCGTTTGGAACGCCACCCACTTGAGCCGCGCTATGCGATCAAAAACGCTGGATCTGCTGCACGCTTATCGTGCCCGCAGCACCATCGTCTATCTGGAACAGCCGGAGCCGCAGCTGCTTGCCCGCAATCAAAAACGTGACTCCAGTTTGCCCAATAGCGCGTTGCTATCGCTGCTTTATCGCTGGGACGTTGCACTGCCAACCGAAGCCCATGAGGTGCGCTATGTGCTGAGTTGAGTGCTGCGAGCGAAGATGACGCCTCACTAAAAATTACAGATTACCTGCGCTGACTTGCTAAGAAGCCTGACCAAAAGACTTCACTGAAATACTAATCCATCTGAGCGTGCCATACATGACATTCCACATAGCCCCCTACTCTAAAACCTGGCCAATCAACTTCGCTGCAATCCAAAGCCATCTGAGACTGATATTTACCGAACCGAGCATCGAGATCGAGCACATTGGCAGCACAGCCGTACCAGGAATGTGCGCTAAGCCGGTGATTGATGTGCTGGTGGGCGCGCATTCGTTAGCGCGCATTGAGGCGGCGATCCCGGATTTGGCGGCTGCTGGATATGCGTACATTTCCAAATATGAAGTAGAAATTCCGATGCGCCGCTATTTCGTCAAGTCAGAATCTGAGCTTGCACGCGTGCATGTTCATGCGGTTTGCAAGGGCTCAGAAATTTGGAACGCACATTTGGGGTTTCGAGAGCTGCTGCGCGCTGATGCAAAAAAACGTAAGGCGTATGCGCAGCTTAAGCTCGAGCTTGCCAGCTTGCATAAAGACGATAAAGCGGCTTATACCGAAGCCAAGGCACCGTTTATTAGGCAAATGCTGGCAGGGCTAACTACAAGATCGTAACTTCGTAAAGCGCTAAGCGAGCATCGCGATTTCGATTACAACTGCCACAAAAACTGATCTAGCGCCTGCGGTGTTTGGATTTGCACCCTACCCTTCCAAATAAACTCCGATTCAACACGCGCCTCTCGATATCGCATGCGTCGAAAGCGCACACCTTCCGCCTCCAACAGCGCCTGCTGGCCCGGCACCGCACAGCTGCCATCAGCGCGAATTACGCGGTGCCAAGGCAAATTGGCATCATCCGCAAGCTTTAGCGTGCGCGCGACCAATCGCGCACGGCCCGGCAAACCCGCGCGTGCGGCAACACTACGATAGCTGCTGACAAAACCTATCGGAATCAAGCTAACCGCTGCAAGGATTTTCGCCGATACATCATTCGTGTTGCCGTCTGGCGTTGCGGTAATTTTTGGCGGCAGCGCGTTAGCTTCGAGTTCTATTTTTGGCATACTTCCGAATACTCTTTGCGCTTAAGGCTGCACCTAATGGTAATACGAATTGTACTCAGCGCGGGTGAGCCAGCCGGGATTGGCCCGGAATTAGTCGCCGCAGCCGCAGCGCGCGGATTCGCTGATGTTGAGCTGATTGCAGTGGGTGATCCTGAGCTATTTGAAGCCGCCGCACATGTTATTCGTACGCCATTGAAATTGCTGCGCTTTGACGCATTGGCAGAGCCAGCGGCCACTTTTGCTGGGCAATTGCGTTTCGTGCCAAGCAAGCTTGCACAGGCAAATGAGTTTGGATTTTTACGCCAATCCAACGCGCATTATGTTTTGAACGTTTTGACAAGAGCAGCCGCCGGCTGCATCAGCGGGGAATTTGATGCGCTAGTAACAGGCCCACTGCACAAAGGCGTGATCAATGACGCTGGCGTGCCGTTTAGTGGCCACACCGAATATCTACAGCAAATTGCCGGCGGCGCACCGGTAGTGATGCTGCTCGCCACGCCTAACTTGCGCGTCGCACTAGCCACCACGCATTTGCCGCTGCGGCGTGTGCCGTTCGAGCTTACCAAGGCGAAATTGCGAGAATGCATCTTGGTGATTCACAGCGCGTTGAAACGCGATTTTGGCATCGAAGCTCCCCGCATCGGCGTGCTTGGACTTAACCCGCATGCCGGTGAAGGCGGCCATTTAGGCAGCGAGGAAATCGACACTATCATTCCGGTTTTAGACGAACTACGCGCGCAGGGTTTGACGCTACACGGCCCATGGCCTGCCGATACCGCATTCATTCCAGCGCGCTTGAAAGAAGTCGATGTCATGCTGGCGATGTATCACGATCAGGGCCTGCCGGTGCTCAAAGCACAAGGCTTTGGCGAAGCTGTCAATATCACGCTTGGCCTGCCGTTTATCCGCACTAGCGTCGATCACGGCACCGCGTTGGATTTAGCAGGCAAGGCGCTTGCAGAATCCAGCAGCTTTTTTGCTGCGATTGAGCTGGCCGCGCAATTGTCGAAGCGCAGGCTAAAACAAGGCTCCACATAGATTTTACCCGTGGCGGATTTCATTGCAAGATTGCACTGTGTTCTAAACGCGCATACAAAAAGTCTTGAAAATCTGCAAATTGCAGGTGCACTGTCTCGGTGTTATGCAATCTTGTTCGTAGTGTCCAGAATTAGAAGCGGTCAACTGAGGTTTTTAGGTTCAAAGCTTCGTTGATCTCAGCCTTTCCAGCAAATCCGAAAATGCCTTTAATGCGACTGCACTGCCAGGCGCATCATCATGTTTTGCGCCCTTTACAATCACCAGCGTCGCAGGGTTGCCAGCATCTTTCGCTGCTTTGGCGAGTGCTTTCGAAAGCGATCTTGGGGCTTGCCGATCATTTTCACCCACGATCAACAGCAGCGGCACGGTTAGCGTCTTAACAACACTTAAGTTGCCTCGGCCTTGCATCTCGGGTGCAATTTTTGTTCGCACAAACGGCTTGTAGTACCAAGGAATTTGCGCGGAAACCCAGTCTTCCGTTGTCGTTGCCGAGCCCGTCAACACTAGCGCAGCCACACTGCGATTTTTTGCGACGTGCCCCGCTAAAAAGCTTCCTAATGAGTGGCCTTGCACGATGACACTCGCCGATGCAATACCCTTTTGGGCGACCAAGTAATCGAACGCTGCAAGCGCATCGGCATGCAAATTATCGATATCAGGCACGCCGGTACTCAAGCCGCTGCCGCGATGGTCAACCAGCATCAGATTCACCCCAAACGGCAGTAAATTCCCCGCCACTGTCGGCCCAACGCTATTCACGCGAGACATATTACCTCCGAAATAAAGCACAGTATGGGTTGCATTCGCCTGCGGTAGCCAAACCGCGTGCAAGCTAACACCGGCCTCACGTTCAATCTGGAGCACCTCTGGCGATGCCGTCAAACCCGCAAATGCTTGCGCTGTGGTAAGTGCGCCAACGGGCTCTGGCACAGCCTTAATCACTGCGCGCTGAGTCACGTTGTAAGTTGCACAGGCAACCTGCAAGCACAGCAGGCTAGTGATGAGTAACATTCTCGTTCGGCGAAAAATTTTCAAGCCATATTCCTTAGTTAAGTTGAAGTTGATGGATTACTCAGCGAATTGCAATCAATGGTTGGTTCGGCTACGCATTGTGGACTTTTCTACTCGAAGCCGTTTGCAAATATGGACAGCTCAACGGGCACCATATCCAGCACCGAAATGCGAATTGGAACAACGCCAATATTGTCGGCGCGTAACTCAAACACGGTGCTGTCGTCATCCGTATCCAAATCTGCGGCAGCTGAGAAGCGCACAATTTGTGGCAGCATCCAATTTTCCGGCGTAAAGGCCAGTGCGCTACCGGTAACAGATTCAACATCTTCGTCGCCAGAGCTACGCAAAATATTGACCGACGCGGCGCCAACAGGCTGGCGTGCGAGTTGAACCGTAGTGATAACTTCGCCACCTTCGTCAACGCGAAGATGCTGATTCGCTACTATAATTTTTTGCGTCGAAACATTGAACGTGGCGCGGTAGATATTGTTTGACCCAGCACTGGCAAAATACAGCGCGCCATCCGGGCCAGTAGCAATATCCACTTGGTAGAAAAAATTGGTTGCCCAATGATCAATACTCATCACGCTGTTGTTGATCGGATCAATCCGCGCGCGCATGATCCGGCCAGAATTGCAGTCGCCATAAAAGAAATTGCCGCTGTATTCGGGCGCAGCAAGCGACGCGTCATAGAACACGCCACCCGTTACACAACCACCTTGATTGAGCGTAACTGCACTACCGCCGATACTGTTGGCTGCGTTGCCCAATTGCAGAGCTGTGAAACTTGTAGGCGTGGGCACTGATCGAACATAGAGATTGCTTTGGTTAAAGCTGCCGTCCTTTACGCCGGCAATAGTTAGATTGCTACCTACCCTAAACCCATGCGCGGCGCTGGTCGAAAACGTAGCAATGCCACTAACACGAGATGCAGAAGTGAGCGAAATAGTTGCGCTACCATTGGTTGGGTATACAATTTTCGGAACAAGAAACCCATCAGGCTGATTATTTTCGTAAGCGCTGTACCCGCCATGATCGCCACGCGCTACCGAAAAAACTTGCTCATACTGAGCCCCCACTACATTAAGCCAAATTTGCCCTGTGGTCGGTTGAATCTGCATGGTGAACGGATTTCGAAAACCGCGCGCAAAAATGAAATCATTGTTTGACCCGTCGCCGTCATCAAAGGGATTATCGCTAGGTAGCGAACCATCGCGATTTGCGCGGCCAACCTTGCAAGCGAGCGAGTTTAAGTCAGGATTTCCGCAACCTCTGTTCAAATCGCCGATGGACCAATAAAGTTTCCCGTCAGCGGCAAATCCAATGCCGCCGCCATTGTGAATTCCGCCGCCATGCGGCAATCCACTACGCACTACAGTACGCCCGGTTCCAAACTCACCCGAGGCGGTGTAGCGAATTATTTGCTGTTCGTCGCGGTTAATAGTCACAAAGAAATAGACATATTGGTTGCGCACAAAATCCGGATCAAAAGCCATGCCGATTAAGCCCGATTCGCCGCCAGCATAGATCGGATCCATCGTCGCGAACGTCGACCAGACCGGCGAATCGCTCATATGCGCGCCACTCAAAACGCGTACGCGACCGTTGAGTTCTAAAACAAACAGTCGATCACTACCATCAGGCGCCCAAGCCAATCCGGTATGCCGTTTCGCGGTGGTATCGGCCGGGGAATCGCGATTGATTGAAAACAGCGATTCGCTCCAATTGGCGTCCAGTATCGTGGCAGTCGCCTGGTTTGCGATTACAAAGTTAGCCAAGATCAATAGCGCTGCGCGCGCTGATTGGTTCGTGAAAAATGAGGCCGTTCTCATGCGGTGATCCGAAAAAAAGAAATGTGTAAACTTGGAGGGACCTAAACATTCAGTCGCAAATCGCCAGAGTTTTCTATCAATGCGCCTGAAATCAAATACTTACGACTGCTAGTTGTGCGAATTCAAAGACGTCTACCGCCCTTAAAAAAATTTTCGACAAGCGCAGCTGGCAGCATTGAGGAACTGGCGGTTCGGCGCATTAGCAGTCGCCGTTTGACTACAACTACCAACAGAATTGACGATCGTGCAAGACTGACCAGCGAGCGTAGCGGTCTGATAGGAGATCAAGTTTGGCGAGCTATTGTCGCACGCATTAATGCAAGCCTGTAACCCGCTGATAGTTGAATAGGGTCCGCAAATGGCCGAAACTACCGCGTTGCGACAATTTCTACGCTGAGTACTTAGCTTCGCCTTACCGCGAGCAATCCGAATAAACCGGCTAGTCCAACCAATAGCATTGAGCCAACAAGGTTGAGCGCCGGTGCGGGCACAACAGCCAATACGCCGGCACTCAGCTCTTGCTGGAAATCAAAAGGTACGTTCGGCGAAGATTCGGTAAATCGCGAAGAGTACCTAAGTATTAGCTCTGGGCCCGCTACGGGTGGCAGCACAATGCGCGAGTGCGCAAAAATTGGGCAAGGGTCAAATCCAAAGATCATGAACGACACATCGACGCTCATGACATTGCCCGCAATAGATATCATCGGTGGGAATGTGCGATTGAGCGTTGCACACGCACGCGGCTTTACACAAACGTTCCATGAAGCGGCGCTAGATGGCTGCGTCTCAAAATAAATCTGTTGCTGCTGCATTTCAGGGCGTATTGGGCAGTTGGAACTTTGGGCGGCAAGTTTCGAGCAGCACAAGAGGCTCAAAATGGTGATTAAGATGTTTGTTTGCATGGGGCTATCAGTAATTAGATCGTCTGTAGCTTTAGTCGTAAAACATTGCAGAACTCTATCAACGCTCAATTTCATCGCGAGCGCGAGGATGCATCAGGCCAAGGGGGCGCCAAGCCAAGAGATGACAACTTTGTAAGATTTATCCTACTTAAGAACGCGCATATCACCCTGTAAAAATCTAGCATTCATCTGCGAACCTAAGCGAATGACCCAAGCCCGCCGCCACCTCGTAGACCCAAATCACGCAGGCACATTTCACTGCATCAACCGCTGAGTGCGGCGATCTTGGCTGTGCGGCATTGATGCATACACCAAGGATAGCTTCGAGCACCGTAAGCTCTGGGTCGAACAGCGAATCTTGGAATTGGGTGACATATTTGCTTGTGGCATTTACTCTTGGGCAGTGATGAGTAATCACCTGCACATCGTGGTGCATGTAAGTCCGGAAACTGCGCGCGCATGGAGCCCCGAAGAAGTAGCCGAACGATGGGTTCGACTCTATCCTGCTCACAACGCCGAGCTTTGCGCTCAAAAAGCCGTTGCTATTGTCGACAACCCCAAAGCCGTTGCCGAATATCGTTCGCGCCTGAGTAACTTGTCGTGGCTGATGAAATCAATCAGCGAACCGATTGCGCGCAAAGCCAACATTGAAGATAAAGTCACCGGCAGATTCTGGGAAGGCCGATTCAAATGCCAAGCCCTGCTGTCAGAAAAATCGATCCTGGCAGCGATGACTTACGTGGATTTGAATCCAGTACGCGCCAAAATTGCTAGCGGCATCAGCACCTCGCGCTACACCAGCATCAAAGCGCGCAACCTTGAAGTTTTGCGAGATCAAACCAAAGCCGGCGAGCCACTGATGCCGCTGATTGGCGTCAAATCGTTCAATGTACCGACGCTGACGAACGCCGAATACATCGATTTAGTCGATTTCACTGGGCGCGAATGGCACGAAGGTAAGCGCGGGCGGATTGAGTCGACTGAGCCCAAAGCTTTGACTAACCTCGGGCTTGATAAAGATCATTGGACGATGCGCGTTAAAGGCATTGGTTCGGGTTATTGGCGTGTGGTGGGTGAACAGGAAGAGCTGATCGATAAGGCTAAGGAAATGGCGCAGCGTACGTTGTTTGGTACGGGTTTAGCTCGGATTTTGAGTAAAGTTTAAAGCTCTATCGCAGTATTTTTATGGCCGCGATAGCGGCTGGGAGCGCTGGGTTTAATAAATAATTATGAATTACAATTTAACCTTAAAAATCAAAAACCAGCGGTTTTAACGCCGCTTGTTTTTATTTGTTTTTAATTTACGAAAAATGCGTGTCCTGCGCTGTTACTGCGCTGTTAACTTGGGTATTGCACATCATTGCGCAGCCCGTTAAAAATCACCGCGACCGCGGTCACCACCAAGGCGCCAGGCAGCACGACCGTCCAGAGCACCGCCAGACCAGGCTGAGTCAGCGCGATGATAATGGGATTCGCTCCCGCAGGCGGATGGCCACACCGTCCCAGCTGCATGGCGGTTGCGCCAAGGCCAACGCCGACGGTCGCTGCGAGCATCGGATCGGCGAAGAACGCAGTCGCTGCCAAACCGGCGATCGTCGTGAAGAGATGGCCGCCGACAATCGCGCGTGGCTGTGCCAGCGGGCTTGCCGGCACACAAAATGCGAGAAAGCACGAGGCGCCAAGCGAAGCCAGAATGACTGGCCCGCTGTTGATCGCTGCATTTAATAGGAAGGTGGCGAGGATCGCGAGGCTGCAACCAACGCTACCGAGCAGCACGCTTGCCAACGGCGGCACCGGTGGCGCTTTCGCGCCTGCACCGCGCAGCCGAGCGCCCAATGAATGGAATCGTTTCATAATACGTAAATCAATTCGACTTGTGATCGACGGCATCACATTCGCGCACAGACTCACCCAACCATTCCAGCAGCAAGCTGCCGCTCGGACCCGCGACGTCGACTTCAGTCGCCGCACAATGTGGACGCGATGGCGTGAAGATTGGCCAGATGGCTTCGAGCAATGAGTTGTACATGGATGGCTCCGAGTGCTGTGGTGCGTGAAGCATGAACCCATCGAGGTCCTGAAAGAATCACCACGGAACGCACAAGTTCATTTCATCCAGCGAAATTGAGCGTAAAGACCTTGGTCTAATCGATCACAGATCCAGCACAATGCGCGCACTGCCGGCAGCGGGCATCGCGCAACAGATAAGGGCTTCGCCCGGCGCAAAACTCGCGCCTGGAACGGCGGTATAGCTCACCTGACCTTCGCTGAGGGTGGTGCGGCAGGTGCCGCAACTGCCGCCGCGACAGCTGTACTCGGGTGCAAGTCCGCGCGCTTCGGCCAACTCCAGCAGAGTGCCGTCTTGCGGCGACCAGCGCGCCTCTTTCGCCGAACGCGCGAATAACACCGGCACACTTTCCGTGGCGATGGCTGGCAGCGCTTCGATCACTGCGCCGGCGTCCGGCCGACGCTTAAGGCTAGCCGGACCGAAGGCCTCGGCGTGGATGCGATCATCACTGATGCGCAAGTCGCGTAACTGCTCGTATAGGCTTTGCGTGAACGCTGGCGGGCCGCACAAATAAAAGTCGTAATCGTCAAACGCCAGCACGCTTTTCAGTAGCGCGGCGTTGATACGGCCGTGGTGCTGATAGTCGAGGCCGGGCTTGGCCTCGTCCGTCTCGCTTAGCGCCTGCACCACAACCGCACGTCCACCCGATGCCGCAACCAACTCAGCAAGTTCGCGATCAAAGGGCCGCTCCGCCAAAGTGCGCGAACTATGGATGTACCATGCTGGGCGCATGCCGCGACGGCGGCGGCCTTCATAGACGAGATGGCGCAACATCGCCAGCATCGGCGTGGCGCCGACACCGCCAGATAACAGCACCACCGGCCGTTTCACGGCGGCATCGACGGTGAAATCGCCTGCCGGCGCGCGTACATCGATGAGATCACCGACTTTCACCTGGTCGTGCAGATGCATCGACACCTTGCCCTGGCGCTTTACACTGATCCGATACGCACCGTCGGCGGGTGCACTGGAGAGGGTATACGTACGAAGCGTAGGCAGCGTGTCCTGGCCAACGGTTACGCGGATCGGTAGATGCTGCCCGGCTTGATAAAGCGCGTAACCGGCGTCATCGGTGGGTTCAAGCTGAAAGCTACGAATCGTGCTGCTTTCCTTGTCAATACGCGAGACCCGGAACGGCCTCCAAGCCACGCGCAACGCTTCGGCGCGCTGACGCGCGGCTGCTTCGTCCCAAGATCCGGTCATCTGCACATTGGGCGAGAATTCGCCGAAATCAAAGCGCAGCGAAAATGCGCTAGGCCGGCGTACCACTTGTTCAACTTTGAAGCGCCAAAGGCGTTCGGCACCCTGAAAGCTGCGCACTTCCTCGCCGTCGAACACGATCTCAACCCGCCCGCTGAGTTGCAGCGCGTCGCCATTTTCGAAGTTCACAAACAGCAGCCCGGCGCGCGGATTGCGCAGCAGGTTGCCGAGCGTGTTGAAGTGCAGATTGCCAGCAAAATCGGGGATGGTCAGGGTGTCGCCGTCGATGCGCACGAAACCGGGCTTGCCGCCGCGATGGGAAGCATCGACTTGTCGCGCCGCGGGATCGCCGTCGAGGTCGAGGTAGCTGGCCACAAAAAAAGTATCTGATGCAGCGATCAGCGTTCGTGCGGCGGCGTCAAACGTGCTCGCTTTTTCCACATTGATCTGCCGCTTCGATTGGGGCGGATGAACAAAGCGGAAAGCACGCGTCTGGATGTATTGTGGGCAATTGCCAAAGCTGTGCCCGACTTCAACCGTAAAACCGCCATCATCTGCTTCGGCAATGCGGCCGTTCAAGCGGTTGCGGCGACGACTGTGCAATTCGATACCAAGCAGACCTAGGGCCGCGCCGGCGTGCATGCCTGCTGCGACAGGATCGCCGAGCGCCACGCGGGTATCGATACGCAATTGGCGCGTATCGGGCGAATGCATGAATCCGGGCTCGCCTTCGAGCAAGCTGACCCACGGCGCACCGTCGGCATCAACGCTCGCGGTCACCATGAAGGGCAGTTGTGCGAAGAAAGTGCGGTGTTGTTCGGTCAAATAATCGCGCACCACTTTGCGGGCGAAGACCGCCATGCGCTCGGCGACGCCAAGCATTTGCTGGATTTCGCGTTCGCCGTCATGGAATGGCGAGGGTGTGTCGGTGTGATCGGCTGCAGGCATGCTGGATTCTCCATCAACAAGAAAAGGCACCAACGGTACAGGACCGCTAGCGCCTAGTTAACGCGATTGCTAGTGCGATCAGGCCGCGAGGCCCACTGCGGTGGACTGCATCGGCACAAAACCGGGCAAGGCTTGAATACGTGCTAGCCAAGCACGCACATTCGGGTAATCCGCCAGTGAGACGTTGCCTTCGGGTGCATGCGCGATATAGCTGTAGCCGGCAATGTCGGCGATGGTGACGTTCTCGCCAGCGAGAAATTGGCGTTTGCCCAGTTCACGCTCCATAACTACCAACAGGCCGTGAGCCCGAGCAATCAACTCTGGAGCGTTGTATTTGGCGCCGAACACCGTAACCAAACGTGCCGAGGCCGGGCCGAATGCGATGGCGCCCGCAGCGACCGACAGCCAAGCCTGCACCGCAGCTGCTCCAACCGCGTCAGTCGGTAGCCATTGCGGATCGGCGTAACGCGAGGCGGCGTAAACTAAAATTGCATTGGAGTCATAAATGACGGTGCCGGCATCATCGATCACCGGCACTTGGCCGAAAGGATGCATGGCGACGAAATCGGGCTGCTTATGCGCGCCCTTCATTAGATCGACATCAATCAGTTCGTGTTTGATGCCAGCCAGCGCGAAGAACAACTGCACGCGGTGCGAATGGCCTGACAAGGGGTGGCGGTAAAGTTTGATCGACTGGGTGGGTTGTGTTTTCATGGGGTTCTCTGAATTTAGGTGACTGGGGGATTGGTCTATCCGGCACCTACGAAACGGTGGCCGTGTGGTGCAAAGGATGCGCGCGACGACTGCAATGCGGAATGGCCAGCAATGACAAGGGATTGTTTCGCGCGGTGAAATAACGGCGCGAAAACAGCGCTCAAATGTGCAGAGAAAACGACTTTTTTTGAACTCGTAATTGCCATTAGAAGGCACGATGATCGCGCAGGATTTTGAATTCACAGGAGATTTTCGCATTGAGCAATACCCCGGTGTATTGTCGATTGAGGAAAATTTCTTGTGGATTCAAAAGACTAGCGAGGGCGCGTCGGCTAATGGAAATTCCGAGTTGAATCTAGCCGAATTTTCAGCGCACTTCGTGCACGAAAAGCGCTTCGCTTTTAGGTGCGCGCCAGTTGAGCTCGCAGACGCTCGACCGCGAAATCGACAAAACTCCGCACTTTGGCCGAGGCGCGGCGGCCTTCTCGGTAAACCAGATGCATCGGCACAGGTGCTGGCTCGAACGTGTCCAGCACGACCTGCAACGCCCCGGACAATAGCTGTGGCTGCACTTGGTAGGACATCGCCCGAGTGATCCCAAACCCGGCGACCGCAGAATCGATGGCGGCCTGGTTGCTTGACACCACCAAGCGCGGCGAAAGATGTAACGGTTGCGCTTCGCTATCACTGTAGAAACGCCAGTCCGGTGTGCGCGCATCAGCCGATGACATCACCAACGCGTGATCGGCCAAATCCGCCGGTGTCTCTGGCGTGCCACAGCGAATAATGTAGGCCGGCGCTGCGCAAACCACGCGACGGATCTCGCCGATGCGGTGCGCAACCAGCGATGAATCAGGCAACTCGCCGGAAAGAATGCCGACATCCACACCCTCTTCGTGCAGGTTTGGAACCCGGTCAACAAACACGGTTTGCGCGGTAACCTCCTCATGCTGATCGAGGAATTCAAGCAACAGCGGCAGCAGGAAATGTTGCCCAAACAACACCGGCGCCGATACCGTCAAATGGCCGCGCGGGGCAACGTGCGCGCCGGCGGCGGATTCTTCCGATGCATCGAGCTCAGCCAGCAGATGGCGCGCGCCTTCGAGGAAACGCCCGCCCGCCTCGGTGAGGCGAACACCACGTGTACTGCGCGCGAGCAGACGGGCGCCGAGGCGCCGCTCCAGTGCGGCGATTGCGCGGGTCACTGCGGGTGCGGATAAATTCAGCCGACGCGCGGCCGAGGCAAATCCTTGTTCGTCGGCAACGGCGACAAACACCTGCATTTCGTGGTGACGGTCCATGGCGGCGCGCTCAGTTCAGTGAAGGGTCAGCGCGCAGACGCGCGGCCGCGAAATCGACAAAACCACGCACCTTCGCGGAAGCGCGGCGGCCCTCTTGATACAGCAGATGCACCGGCAGCGGCGGCGGCTCAAACGCGTCTAGTACGGTTTGCAAAGCACCCGTCTGCAGCTCCGGCGCGATCTGGTAGGACATGACACGTGTGATACCCCAACCGCGCACAGCGGCGTCGATTGCGCAGCGGTTGGTGTCTACGCTCAGCGTCGGTTGCACTCGCACCGAGAGCGACACACCTTCGTGTTGAAAGCGCCAGTCCGTTGTGGGCGTGACATTGGCCGCCATCGCGATCCGGAAGCGCGAGAGTTCAGATGGATGCTGCGGCACACCGAGTGTTGCGATCAACGCCGGTGCCGCACAGATTACTCTACGCACCCGCGCCAGCGGCACGGCGACGAGCGAGGAATCAGGCAAATCGCCGATCCGCACGGCCAGATCGAATCCCTCGTCGACCAAACTTAGCACCCGGTCGTTAAGCAGCAGCCGCGCGTTCACCTGCGGATGGCTGTCGAGGAATTCGCGCAGCAACGGCAGCATGAACATCTGGCCAAACATCACAGGCGCTGTAAGCGACAGTTGGCCGCGCGGCATCGCGTGCGCGCCGAACGCGATCTCCTCAATATCCTGCAATTCCGAGAGCATGCGCCGGCAGTCTTCAAAGTACCGTTGACCAGCCTCGGTCAGACGCACTGAGCGCGTAGTGCGCGAGAACAACAGAGCGCCGATGCGCGCTTCCAGGGCGGCAATGGCGCGAGTGACGGTCGGCGGTGACAGATTGAGCCTACGTGCGGCGGCGGCGAATCCTGTGGATTCCGCAACCTTCACGAACACGTTCATTTCCTCAAAACGGTCCACAGCAGTTCCTTCAGGCGCGGCAGTTTAGGCGCGCGAGCGGATAGCGTCAAGCCGAAGACATTCGCCCCCCGCTTCCGCCAGTCCATACAAAAATCGCAATAGTGTCTTGCCGCCAGCACGGATTCACTGGCCGCCAGGCTGCGCCTACAGTGCGTTCCGTGCCGCTGCAAGTTCTTTCGTCTTTGGAACCTCGTTCGGCCACAACCCTGCATCCCTGTATCTCCAACCTAAGAGGACTCACCATGAATACATTCTTCAAAACTACCGCTCTTGCCCTCGCACTGGCTTTCGGCGCCGCTGGCACGGCTTTCTCCTTCGACGAAAACTCTAGCGCCGCCATCAATGTCAGCACTGAAAACGTGATACTGCAAGGCTACGACACCGTGGCTTATCACACCCAGGGCAAGCCCGTGAAAGCAGTGAAAAATTCAACACCCGCCACAACGGTGCTACCTATCACTTTGCTTCGGCCGCCAACCTCGCGCAATTCAGCGCCAATCCAGCGAAGTACGCCCCGGCTTACGGTGGTTTCTGCGCCATGGGCGCGGCGCTGGGCAAAAAGCTCGACGTCGATCCGACCCAATTCAAAGTCGTCGATGGCAGTCTCTATCTCAACATCAACGCCGACGTATTCGCAAAGTGGTCGGAGGATATCTCCGGCAATCTCACCAAGGCCGACCAAAACTGGCCGACGATCAAGGACAAAACCCCTAGCTCGCTGTAATCCAACGGAGCGTGCGGGCGTTCGCGCCCGCCGCGCCGATTGGCTCACGATATGCAAAATTGAGACATAAATGCAAGCCGCGGGCCAAACAGTCTTAGAAATTTAGTCAATTTGGCAACATAAGGGATTTTTTAGAAGGCAAAATTTTCAGCGCGGGCTTCGAATAAGTGCTGCTGGAGAAATCGGCGCGCTGGTGGTGGTAGCCGCTCTAGTACCCATTTGGCGCTGCACACCACGCAGTGCCTCATATCGGGGATTGAATTCTGTTTGTAGATTCATCGGTTCAATCGCTTCGCCGCAGGCGCTGCACCGCAAGCCGGGTTTGGTACGCTTGCCGCAGGCGGTATGGCGCAGCAAAACCAAGGGGCCTTTGTCCCCGGGCGTGTATTTGTCGCCCCATGCCATCAAGCCCATGACCAAAGGAAATAGCTCACGCCCACGTTGTGTGAGCACGTAGTCAAAGCGCCTGCCATCCGCTACCACTTGTCGCTTGCTGACAACTTCAGAATCCACCAAACGCTTCAAGCGCACGGCCAAGACGTTGCTGGCAATTCCGGTGTTGGTTAGAAAATCTTCATAGCGGCTCGCGCCCCAGAAAAGCTCGCGCAACAGCATAATCGTCCAGCCATCGCCTAACAGCTGGCTAGCGCGTCCGATAGAGCATTGTTGAGCGATGTCGCCGGTTGTCATGCTTCGATTCTAAATGAAATCACTAAGTCACTTGCAAATAGGAAGTAATTTATTAGAATATAACTTTTATTTTGAAAGTTATATTGTGAAAAAAACCAACGTAAGTTCCCATAGCTGTCAAGCCATCATGGCGTTGTTCTTGGCCATAGTATGAATTTGATCTTCCGCTTATTCTGGATTTTACTGGCCAAGCGTTGGCGCTCAGGTAATCCGATTCTGGGGCCATGTACTACGCCGTTTCGCGTCATGCCGGGTGATTTGGATATATTGATGCACATGAACAACGGCCGCTATTTTTCGTTAATGGACGTAGCGAGAGTGGACCTGATGGCGCGCTCAGGTTTTTGGTCACAGCTTCAAAAACTGGGTTGGTATCCGGTGGTGGTGCACGAAACAATGTCGTTTTACCGATCACTAAAGCTAGGGCAGCGATTTAATGTGCAAACGCAAGTCATTTCTTGGGATGCGAAACATATTCTTGTTCAGCAGGATTTTTATAGTGCGGGTGCGCACGTGGCGGGCGGGCTTGTGAAAGCGCGTTTTCTCAAAAAAAGCGGAGGCGCAGTAGCCGTTGCGGACTTGTTAGCATTAGGTAATGTGGATCAGCCTTCCCCTAACTTGCCAGATTGGGCAGCATCGTGGAGCGCCGAACATGACCGCACGATAGTTGAAAAATCAAGACATCCACAGCTTCATTAAGATCGCGGCATTATGACTATTTTGGGATGACTATAGTTCAAGCGCAGCCAACGCCAGATCTAACGCCACCCGGTCGGTTCTCGGTTGAGTTTCCCTAGCCGCAAAAGCGTGAACCTATAAATTTTGCAATCGCCCCGGCCCAACTCAAACAGTTATCATCGCGCTCTTTTGAATTTTGACGCCCTTTGTTTGAGTGAATTCTATGAGTGAAAACCCAACTTCCGCAGTGCCCGCTTTTGACTTCTCGCGTATTGAATCTGAAGTACAGGCTTTTTGGCTGGCGCAAGCCTGTTTCAAAGCCGTTGAAAGCGATGACAAAGAAAAGTTCTATTGCGTGTCGATGCTGCCCTACCCTTCGGGTGCGCTGCATATGGGCCATGTGCGCAACTACACGATTGGCGATGTGGTCAGCCGCTATCAGCGCATGAAGGGTAAGAACGTCATGCAGCCGATGGGTTTTGATGCCTTTGGTTTGCCGGCTGAAAACGCCGCGATTAAGCATCAGGTGCCGGCCGCGCAATGGACTTACAGCAATATCGACTACATGCGCGGGCAGCTGCAGCGCTTAGGTTTAGGCTATGACTGGAGCCGCGAGCTGATCACGTGTAAGCCGGATTATTACCGCTTTGAACAAGAGTTTTTTATCAAACTGTTTGAGAAAGGCTTGGTATATCGCAAGAATTCGGTGGTGAACTGGGATCCGGTCGAGCAAACCGTGTTGGCGAATGAGCAAGTCAGCCCAGACGGGCGCGGCTGGCGCTCGGGCGCGCTGGTCGAGAAAAAGGAAATTCCGCAGTGGTTTTTCAAAATTACCGCCTATGCGCAAGAATTATTAGATGGTTTAGATGATCTAAAAGACTGGCCAGAATCGGTCAAAACCATGCAGCGGTACTGGATTGGCCGATCGGAAGGGCTGGATATTGTGTTCGCGGTGGCGGATTCAGATCAACAGATCAGCGTTTATACGACTCGGCCCGACACATTGTGTGGCGTGAGCTTTATTTCGGTGGCAGCGGAACATCCGCTGGCGTTGGCGGCGGCGGCAGCTAATCCGGCACTTGCTAATACGCTGAGCGAGCTCAGTAAAGGCGGCACGGCACAGGCTGAGATCGACAAAGCCGAAAAGCGCGGCGTAGCGCTCGGGCTGGATGCGATTCACCCGATCACCGGCGCAAAAGTACCGATTTGGGCGGCGAATTTTGTGCTGATGGGCTACGGCACTGGCGCCGTTATGGCGGTTCCTGGGCACGATCAGCGCGACTTTGAAATGGCGCAAAAATATGGCTTGCCGATCGTGCAAGTGATTAAGCCTGCAGATGGTAGCGAAGTTGACTTGATTGCCGGCGCATACACTGAATACGGCGTGTGCGTGAACTCAGGAAGCTATGACGGCTTAGGTTTTCAAGCGGCGTTTGACGCGATTGCAAATGACTTAGCGGCCGCCGGCAAAGCGACTCGCAAAGTCAATTTCCGCCTGCGCGATTGGGGTGTAAGCCGGCAGCGCTATTGGGGCTGCCCGATTCCGATGCTGTACAAAGCAAATGGCGATGCAATCCCAGTGCCGCTGGAGCAATTGCCGGTAATATTGCCAGAAAATGTCGCGTTTTCGGGTGTCAAAAGCCCGATTAAAACCGACCCGAATTTCTATGAATACACCGATCCGGTTACCGGTGAAAAACTAACCCGCGAAACTGACACGTTTGACACCTTTGTCGAGTCCAGCTGGTATTACGCGCGCTATTGCTCGCCCGGTGCGAACACCATGCTGGATGCGCGTGCGAACCACTGGCTACCGATTGATTTGTACATAGGCGGCATTGAGCACGCGGTCATGCATCTGCTGTATTTCCGCTTTTGGCACAAGCTCATGCGCGATTTGGGCATGGTCAGCTCGAATGAGCCAGCCACTAAATTGCTCTGCCAAGGCATGGTGGTAGCGGATACGTTCTATCGAAAATCCGATGAAGGCGCGAAGCAATATTTTGCGCCCACGGAAGTGGCGATTGAGCGCGACAGCAAAGGTAGAGCCGTGCGCGCCACGTTACTGGCGGATGGCGCGGAAGTAACGATCGGTTCAGTCGAAAAAATGAGCAAGAGCACGCTCAACGGCGTTGATCCGCAATCAATGATCGATAAATATGGCGCGGATACTGTGCGCTTATTCTCGATGTTTGCTGCGCCGCCGGATCAAAGTTTGGAGTGGTCTGAGGCCGGTGTTGAAGGCATGAGCCGTTTCCTCAAGCGCGTTTGGCGCATGCTGCATGAGCACGTATTGGGGCAGCAGAGTTTCCCGATACATCCGCTCGATCTTGACATGCTGAGCCCCGAGCTAAAGCGCCTGCGCACCGAACTGCACGAGTGCATTTATAAAGTCGCGCGCGATGTCGGCGAGCGGCTGAATTTCAACACCGCTATTGCTGCGATGATGGAATTTATTAACAGCCTCAGTAAATTGACCGAGCAATCCGGGCAAGCTAGTGCGCTGCGGCAAGAAGCTTGGAGCGCCATTGTGCGCATGCTGGCGCCGATTACCCCGCATATTTGCCACGCGCTGTGGCAGGTGTTGAGCTACACGGATGCACTGCTGGATGCGCCCTACCCTACTGCCGATAAACTCGCATTGGTACGTGATGAGCTAACTTACGTGATTCAAATCAACGGCAAATTGCGCTCACAAATAACGCTAGCAAAAAGCAGCGACGCCGCCGCAATTGAAGCCGCCGCAAGGGCTGATGGAGTGGTTATCAAGTTTGTTGAAACCAGCGGATTGTCCATCAAAAAAGTGATTGTGGTGCCGGGCAAGCTGGTTAATTTGGTGCTGGCATGAGCGCGCGCGCATTTGCACTATTGGCAGCAGTTGCGCTGACACTCTGTGGCTGCGGCTTTAGGCTAAAAGGCGCGGTGTTGTTGCCAAGCGGCATTCAAAGCGTATACGTGCAAGCGGCTGACTCGCTCAGCCCATTGAAGCAAGATATTGAGCAAAACTTGCGCGCTAACGCCATTGCAATCGCCACCGAGGCGAGCGAAGGCAGTGCCAGTATTGTGATTGTCAGCGATAGCGTGCAGCGCGAAATTCTGTCAGTGAACGAGCGCGCACGGGTCAGCGAATACTTGCTGCGCTATCAGGCCATTGTGCAAATCAACGCCGGTCCACAAGATGCCCCGCGCGCATTAATGCCACAAAGCCAGTTTGAGCTAAGTCGCGAATACAGCTTTGACGAACGCCAAGCGCTCGGCGCCGCGCAAGAGGAAGAAATCATCACCGCCGAACTGCGCGCCGATATGGCGCAACTGATTTTGCGCAAGTTAGCGGCGCGAGGGGCGAGGTAGGCGTTCTGATTAGGAAATCAATTCATCGCCATCCATTGGCAGGCGATTTTTGACGTTTGCCAAAAAACGCATCAGGTCTTCGGATTTGGCATTGCCTGCGCGCTGCGTGAAAAATTCAGCGGTTTGTAATGCAGATACTTTCTCCGCTACCGCTACCGTAATGAACTGATTCAAAGAGGCCTGATCTTGCTCGGCCAGCGATTTAGCGCCGAAATTGAGGTGCACGCGCATTCTATTTTTGCCGCCAATTTGCGAAAGCTCCGCACGCAAGCAATAGCGATCCCAACAAGATGTAGCTGAATATTGAAATGGGAACTGAAGTCACAGCTGGCGGAATTGCGCGCGTACGAATAGTTAGTGTTTTGCGATTATTGTTTGAGTTAGGGTCACTGTTATTTGGTGCGCCTACAAAAAAATCTTGGCTAAACAAAGCTGGCGCTTCTCGATATACCCCTAATTCTGCATAGCAACTGACAATCTCTCCTGGCGGGAGCGGCCGATCCAACACTAGCGACACCGTAGCAAGTAGTGAATTCGGCCCATCATCAATGACCTCTAATAGATACCGACACGGTTGTATTCTTGGACTTCTAAACACGCCAACTGTTCGCATTCCAACATTTGCGCTAAATGCAGCTCCAATGCCAGACGAAGAAGGTAAAATCGTATCAGGGCCGTTATTTCTAAATTTGAATTCAGCCTCAATAGACGTCGTAGGTTCAATAAAATCAGTTCCACTGGGAGAAGTTATCGATAAAAGCTCCATATCTGCTTGTGCAAGCGTTGGCGCCGTAAAAATCAATAAGAACGCGGCCAAGAAAAATTTCATGGCTTTTCACATACGAGTGGCGCGCCGTTTTCGAGCTCATCAAAACCGCTGGCAAAAAGCCAATCAACCGATGGATTCGTCGGCGCAAATAACTCAGCGGTATCACGGCTTAACGATTGTGCAGTCAGCGCGTTATAGGCCGCGCAGCTGCCTGAGGGTACTGTCGGCCAGCCTTGGAAATCAATGTGAGGGTTTGAATATTGCAGCACACGGTCGCAGCTCAGCGGGCATTCCATAGAAGTGGCGCCTGACATAACGGTTTGGGCCTTGCCACTAGCAAAGTAACCAAACGACCAGGGAAAAGTTGCATTGGCGCCCGCATTGCTTAGATTGTGTTCCATACCAAGCTGATGCCCCAACTCATGTGCCGTGACGATACCCATCGAAGCAGTTTGGATGCCAACAACTGAAAAAGCAAAATCGCGATAGGCTAATCCGCGATCGCAACCGCCCGCTGATTCACCGCCCAAAATAGTCGTCCCACAATCAAATTTTTGAATATAGGCTGCACCCGTTCCAGCGAGTGAATCTTGCGTTTCATACATCAGCACCACTAAATCAGCATTGGCGGCGGCGCGCAGCGGCTTGACTTCTCCGTCAGGTTTGTTTGATTCGCGCCGAACCCACATTCGGTGGCTTACTAGCGCACAATTGCGCGGCGCTAGCGTGCAGCTGGGGTTAAGCCTTGGGTTGACAGTGGTAAACACTTCGTCATAGCTTACTTGCACGCTTAAACCAGTGCGCCGAAAGGCAAACGTATTTACCCCGCTATTGCGCAGGGCTTGGTTGGCTTGATCAAACGACTCAGTAATACGCGCTTCTAGCGCATCGATATTACCTCTCATATTCGCCAATGCACGCGCGGTATGTATAACCAGAACATCGACCGTTCGAAACTCTTTAGCACGAACTGGCGCTTCTTGGCTATTTTCTGGCTGTGCTTGCGGTTTGCTTGGCTGTGCAATCGGGGTTAGTTCAAAGCGCCGATTCGTTGCAATCTTTTGGGTTAGTAGCGGCGCAAATGATTTTTCGCGAACGATTTCCGTGTCTAGGTCCCCCGGGAATTTATTTGGATCAAAGCGTGAGAAAACTAGCTGCTTACCACTACCTACATTGAGGCTATAGCGTTTTTTATTGGCTGACAGGGTTGCAGATATTGTGCCTTGGTAAACGGTAAATTGCAGCCACTGCGTGCCATTTGGATGAGCGGTGTAGCCATACCATGTATAGCTGAGCGCACTATCGGGTAGAGCTGGATCCGGAACGATATCAATGATGTTTTCACCCTGCATTTGGGCGATAAACCCGGCAATCGGCTCAAAGTGCGTGCGTCTAATTTGTACATTTGAACCGTCACTCAATCGAATAGAGAGTTGATTGCGTGCGGCTTTGTTGGCCACTAATCGACGTACATCAACCGAAACTTTCCACTGCGCTTCAAAGCCAGCAATGCGCGCAATTTGAATGTCCGGCGGGCTTTGTTGAGTCGGTGGTGAAGTAAATACTTGGGTTTGTGCAAGCGCTTCAGTGCTCGCGCTCAATAAAAACATCAGTGCCAGGATCGTATTTCGCATTTGGTTTACTTTTGAGCCAAAATGTAACGCTAAACCGAAAATTTGTATGCGTCAATGCTTATTTTTTCCTGAAATAACGAAAACACACCCTCAAAACAAATTCCCATGCCAATACCAAAGCTCGGTTTTTAGATCACGATAGATCCAGCAGCCGCAGCCGCTGGTCGATTGAGCGTGGAAATAGTCGCGGCGTATGTCTTGATCTGCGCACCAGCCGCTTTCGATGCGCTCGGGGCCGGAGATAATCTGAAAATCCGCTGGCGTAATAACCTGCGGGCGAATGTGCAGCCATAGGGCGTGCTGCGCGGCGAAATCGTTGTGCGGCGCGGGGCCTGGCGTTACCGCGCTAGCGAGTGCGAGCTGGGTTTGCCGCTTGTTGCTCGGTGCGGGCTGCAATGGCGCGCCGTAAACGCTGCGCTGTTCGGGTCTGTGATCGGCGTGCAGGGTTAGCCCTTGTAGCGCCGCATTACCTAAGCGTGCGCGAAGGCGGGCCAGCAGCTGGGGTAGATCGCTTTCGCTATTTCGACGGGTGTCGAACATATCCCGCGCGCTAGTGTGAAATGCCAGCAATTTGGGCGCTTGCAGCTGCATTTCTAGCGCGGGCTGCGCTAATTGCACGCGCTCTAGCCGGATGCGCCACAGGGAAAGCAAAAATTCTGGATCGCGGCTAATACTGCCCAGCTCGAGCGACAGTGTGAGTGTATCGGCGGCACCCGCATTCATGTCCGTATTCATAATTTGGGCATTAGCTGCGCTGCGATTACTTTGCCGCAGGCGCTCCAGCGTGAGCACCAAAATCAGCTGCTGCACGGCTAGATCGCGGGCGCGCAGCTGCGCGCAGATCAGGCTCAGCAGGCGTTTGAGGCCAAATAGCAGCATCTCGGTGTGCTTGGTGGGCGCGGGCAGCGGCAAAGTGAGCGCGAGGGACTCAGGCGGCACAAAATGCAATAAAGGCTCGGGCGCGGCGCCGCTGAGGCGATCTAAAGTCAAGCGCACACACGCACCAAAGCGCTGCGCGAGCGCATCGTGTGGCAATGCGATTAGCGCATCCAATGTATGAATGCCGCTAGCGGCCAGCGTGTCAATCACCGGCATGGGCAGCGCGCTCCAGCGCAGCGGCAGCTTGCCTTTGAACTGCTCGAAGCGGGTATCTTGGCTGGCAAATGCCGCCGCGCGCGCCGCTGCTGGGGTTTTGCCGCTGCCTAAGCGCACGGCAAAGCCGAGCGCCGCTAGCTCTTGCAAAATTTGTGGGCGTAAGCTGATGCCAAATAATTTGACGCTGCGGCCAAGCTCTAGCAGCAGCTGTGTGTGCTGCGCTTCCAGCAACACTTCATGACTATATTGATAGCCCCAAGCCGCCAATTGGCTGAGCGTTTCAAGCTCCCCGGCTAGGCTGCGCACACCGGTTTGCAGCTGCCCGCACAGCGCTTGCGCCTGCGTCAAGCTTTGCCCAGCGCGCACGCCGAGCGCCAGCGCTGCGGCGTTCGCCTGCCAAATCAAACGCCGATTTTGCGTACCATCGAGCACTGCAAAAGGCAGCACCGGTGTGGGCGTGATGCGATCTAAAGCCAATTGTAAAAACCGCACACATAGCCAGCGCGTTAATGCCATGGCAGCGCCACCTGCACGCTGCGCTGCGGTGCGTAGCCCCGGCATTTGTGGATATCAATGCGCAGGCCCGTGCGTTTGGGTATTTCAGTATCAGCCTGCACTTTTGGATGACTGCGCTTAAATAGCTGCAAAACTTTTGCGCTGGGTGCCGCGCTCACGCCGCCCAAACTGCTGCCCAAATCTGGCCGCACGCCAAGCCGCAGCGCCGCTGGCGACAGGCTGTGCAATGCGCTGTCCACCCTGCACAACAGCGCCAGCGCATGCCCGGATTCCGCCGCCAGCTGCAGCCGTTTTAAGCTGCGCTCCTCCATTTGGGTTTGCCAAATAAGCACCAGCTTAAAGCAGCCCGAGCGCAGCAGCTGCTCGCCCGCCCAGGTAATATCCGCGCCCGCGCGCTGATCAAGTTGCACCAGCAACAGCTGGCTTAGCGCAATGTGCCGGGCCGCCAGCGCAGCGGCATTTAACAGAAGCGGCGGCGCAATCAGCGCAATGCGCTCTTGATTTTGGCTCAGCTTTTGCAGCAGCGGCAGCAGCAGGCTGAGCTCACCTAAGCAAAATTGCGGCAGTAAAAGCTCAGTCAATGCACCCAGCGGCAATCCGCCACCGGGCAATGCTTGATCCAATTGCGCGTGCCCGCTAGCGCAGCTTTCTTGCAGCGGCACCTGCTGGCGGCCGCGCCAGAGTGATTGCGAGTTGCTTAAAAGCTGCTCAAGTGCGGTTGTACTACGGGGAATTACGGCGTGCATGTGTACGTGCGTCCATCTAACGAGATTCCCTAAAGGGAACCTCTAAAAACCCCATTTTCGTCGTGAAGCGTCGTTGCTCAAGAAAAAAATGTCGTTATATATCAATCATATACCGCCTCCATTTTTGTCATTCGCGCCTAGCTTGACTTAGAAAATGAGGTTTTAGAGATTCCCTAAAGCGGGCTTGCAGTGTGCGAGCCCACTTTCTCAGCGCGTAAGAATAGACTGTCTTTTAATACATATGTGTAACTTTATACAGTTTTTTTAAGGGTTGGGGAATAGGGTTCACCGCGCAATCACTGATCAGTTGCTTGCAGCGTAGATACAGCGCTTCGGTGCCAAATTGCGGCTGGGTAAACACATAGCCTTCAATGGCGCGGAAACAACGATTTGAAATTCAGCGTCTCCAAGCTGCCAATTTCATAGCCGTTTAACACCGCAAGCAGTACGCTCGCACACTTTCCATCCACCAAAAAGGCGAACATTATGCGCAGCAATTTCAAAACCCTGTCACTCGGCGCCGCTTTACTGGCCAGCACAGCGCTAGCTGCTGCGCAAAACACCCCGCCTATGGTGGCCGCTAAGGCGCAGATTTACAGCTTTGACGTACCGCACACGCAGATTTACTTCACCGTTAATCACTTGGGGTTTTCCAACTCGACCGCGCTGCTGAGCCTGAAAGAAGGCAGCTTGACGCTGGATCAAGCCAATATGGGCAACAGCAAGGCCGACGTAACGATTGATGTCGCCAGCTTGCAATTTGGCGATAAAACCTGGAACGAGCACATGGCGGATAAGAAGTTCTTTAACACCGCTGCTTTCCCAACCATGAAATTCTCAAGCACCAAAGTTGAAATGAGCAGCGCCACAGCCGGCAAACTGACCGGTAACTTGACGATGCTTGGCGTCAGTAAGCCAGTCACGCTGGATTTTACCGTCAATAAAATTGACGCTAATCCGATGAGCAAAAAACCTTATGCGGGCTTTTCTGCGACCGGCTCGTTAAAGCGCTCGGACTTTGGCATGAGCGCGTATCTGCCATCGATTGGCGATGAAGTCAAAATTCGAATTGAAGCGGAAGCAGGCATTAAGTAGTTGCCCGAGCAAGCCGTTGAATGAGAAATCCGCACCGCAGGCTTACACCCGCACGGCTATCGCGCTGCATTGGCTGATTGCAGTACTGGTGCTGGGTATGTTGGCTGCAGGGTTTTACATGGTCGAGATGCGCATCAGCCCAGATAAACTCAAAATCTACATGCTGCACAAATCGTTGGGCTTAAGTATTTTGGCGCTCATGCTAATTCGCATACTCTGGCGCTTGACGCACCGCGCACCGGCACTGCCAAGCAGCGTGCCGAACTGGCAGCGCATTGCTAGCCATGCTAGCCACGCTTTGCTTTATGTGCTGCTGCTTGCGATGCCGCTTTCGGGCTGGCTGATGAATTCCGCATCGGGTTTTCCAACCAAACTATTTGGCATGCTGCCATTACCTCAGCTGATTGATAAAAGCCAAAGCGCATTTGCATTTTGGCAATACAGCCACGGCGTAATTGCCTTTGGCCTGTGCGGGCTTATCGCCATCCACATTCTAGCCGCGCTGAAACACCACTTTATCGACAAAGATGCGATTTTAAAACGCATGCTTGGGCGTGCAGCGCCACTTAACTGAGATCACTATGATTACTTTGCTAACTATCCTTGCGCTTGCTGCCACGCCGCCTGCAGCCAAACTACTCAGCTTTGATCAAAACAACAGCAAGTTAGAGTTCACCGGCAGCTATGATGAGGAGCCTATCGATGGCCGCTTTGAAAAATTTTCCGGCTCTGTCAATTTGACCGATCCGAGCAAGCCCGTGTTTGATGTCAATGTGCAAGTTAATTCGTTGAATTCAGATTACGAAGATCGCGATATGGTGCTGAAAAATTCCGATTGGTTTGACGCCGAAAAATTTCCGAACGCACGTTTTGTAAGTGCTGGTGCCTGCACCATAAGCGCGCCTGCCCTGCTCTGCCCCGGTGTGTTGTCGATTCGCGGCGTAAGCAAGCCCATTAGTCTGCGCGTAAGCATCAGCAAAACCGGCACTATCGAAGGCAGCGCAGAGCTAGATCGAAAAGATTTTGGCGTAGGCGGTGGCGAATGGGACGAATCGGCGGTGATTGGCAAATCAGTAGAGATTAGGTTTAAGCTGTTTTGATTCACCTCGTTGAACCAAACGTACCTTCGCTCCCCAACCCCAATGCCATCAACTTAAGCGGTTTTGGCGAAAGTGGCGCACGTCATTCTGCGCGTCGTCGTAGGAATCAGCGCATCATTCCAAAGAGGTTAACACCTCCAGTTCCGTCAAATAAGCCATAGCCTCACTGGCATTCCAGCCGCACATCTCACGGGTGGGCCGCAAACTAATGCACACAGCAGGGCGCTCAGGCAGACCGAACAGCTTGCACTGCAGCTGCGCATCAAGCTGGATGCATTTAACGCCGGCGGGCTTGCCGTTTGGCATGCCGGGAATCGCGCTGGAAATAGACGGCGCGATGCAGCACGCGGCGCAGTGCGCTCGGCAAATCAGCGCTGTTTCGCTAGTGATCATGGCAGTCCGTTCCCACAGTACTACCGCTCATGCCGGTAATTGACCCCGATTTTTTGCTCACGGCCGGAGAGCGCTTCAATTTCGTAGCTGTCAAATAGTTTGTAGCGCAAAATAAAGAGCGTTTGCGGATTGAATAAACCCTGTCCATAGCCGATATAAAGCCTGGGTGACAAATAGCGGCCTGCGGTAAAGGCCGGGCCGCCAATTTCAGACAGTGTTTCCACGCCAAGCTCTAAACCAATTCGCTGGCCGATACCTTTGGCGAGCAAATTGCCGCCAGCGGTGCCGAGCGCGTTCGCAGCCTGATTTACCAGTGCGCTGTCGGCGCCGCTGGCGCCTTTTAAACCCCGGCCCAGCACAATGTAGCTGAGCACTTCGGATTGCTCGAACACGGGATCGCTCCATACCGTTAATTCGGGCTGTTTGGCGGTGCCGCGCACCTGCACGCCGGCTTTGATTTTGTCGATCTTGCGTACTGCGCGAATATCCAAACCCGGGTCTTCTAACGGGCTAGCAGCAAACAGCAGCTTGCCGCGCTCAATCAGCAAATCTTGCCCGTAGGCTTTATAGGTTCCGGTGACTTGAATCTCGCCCCGGCCAGTGCTGGGCTTATTCGGGCGCTCGCGAATCTTTAAACTTCCGGCCAGCTTGCCGTTCAGCCCAAAGCCTTTAAGCAGCACATTTTCGCCCAGCACAATCGCTACATCGGCGCGAATCGGTGCATCTTGCGGCACCGGCGGCGCGTCAACAATGACAACATCGTTCGAGCGCACCACCGAGCTTTCAAAACGATCCAGCTGGACATTCGCTTCCGGCACGGTCATTTTGCCGGTCACCCGGATCAGCTTGCCATCATGCGTTAGCTTTAAATCAGGGCTGCCGATAACCCGTGCACTGGGAATATCGACCAGCAATACCCGATCACCCGTAATCTGCAGCAGTACGCGCTCTTTATCCTGTTTCGGCGAATAAGCACCGGTGAATTCCAGCTTGCCGCCACCAGAACTTAATGAGCCGCTCAGCAAAAACTTATCTTGCGCAGCATTCACGTTGAGCGCGCCATCTTTCAAAATAATACCGGCCGCTGGAATTTCCGCGCTTAGCTTGTCGCCTTTCAAATCGCCCCGTATCAGCGGCGCAGCTTGCGTTCCAGCTAGCTCGAACGCGCCTGAAATGTTGCCACTCAGTTTGCCAAGCGCCTCAGAGATGCCTTCAAATTGCGCCATATCCGCAAGTTTAAACTCGACTCGCCCGCTCAATTCACCACCTGCCGCTTGTGCTAGATTTTGCGCGCGCACGCTTAAGCCTTCTCGCAATTCTAGCGTGCCGTTTAGCACGGGCCGCCATTCCCCAGCCTGCATTTGCGCCTTTAAATCGAGTGCCAGCGCACTAACGTTTAATGACTTGGCGGCATCCAAAGCATCGCCCGCCACCACCGGATTAAAGGTGAATTTGATCGGCTCAAGCTGGCTTAAATTGGCGCGCAACTGTCCTGCTTGTCCATCGATGGCTTGCACGTCAATCTGACCTGTCAGTGCGCCGCTGAGCTCTGCAGAAGGCGCTGCGCTGAGCGCATCCAATAACGCAGCAATAGGGACTCGATTCAAGCTCAAACTCGCCTGCCCAGCGCCTTTATTAGGCCAGCGCGCGCTCAAGCAAAACGCGAGTCCAGCGCTCGAATCAAAGCAGCTTTGCGCAAATTCGACTAATGCATCTGACACTTTTAATGCGCTCGGCGCTTGCAGCGTAAACACTTGCGCCCTGCTCGGTGGCGGCGCTTTGATGGTCGGGTCGTTGGGCGTCGCTGCGGGCTCCACTGCGGGCTGCAAACTCAAGCTGTTGAGCATGCCCTGCCAGCTTCCCCAGCCTGCCTGCGCAGGCTTTGCACTCGCATCATTTGGGGTAAAACTGCCGGCAGCGCTGAGCGCGATATTGCCTTGATTTGATAGCACATTCGCACTCAACGTGTGCTGCGCGCGGGTGCCCGCTACGTTTAATTTCGCCGAATCAATGCGCTGCTCGCCGCCTGAAATTCCGCTAGTGGAAATGCCACTGGCATCTAGCGCCAGAATAATCGGTGCCGACTGCCCGGCCGGGGCTTGCAATTTGAGCTCAAGCTCGCGCACTTTTAGATCGGCAAAACTCAAAAGCCTGGCGCTCAGCGCACCATCAATACCAACCGGGTTGCCCGCCGCATCAGCGATCAACAGCACATCGCCCTGCACGCTGCCCTGTGCGCGCTTCTCGAACAGTGCGAGCTCTTGCAAATCTACGCTGGCTTGCAAGTCTGCGTTGGCTTGCGGGCGCAATGTGACTTGATTATTACCCCAGCGCAAATCGAGTGCGCCGGCGGGCTGCCATGCGTTGGTAAAGCGCAGCTCGCCTTTTCCGGCTATCGGGCGCTCGCGCAGATCACCAGTTAAGTTTTTGATCAGTAAGCTGCCCGTCGGTTTAACCGAGGCATCTTTTGCCCGCGTAAAACTGACATCAATCGACGCATCTAATCCAAGCCGACCCGGATAATCCGCGCTTAACAAAGCAGGGTTAAAATCTGCCGCTTGCAGCTGCAACTGAGCAGACTTCAATACGCCCAATTCGCGCTGAATTTGCCCGGTTACGCTGGCACTGCTGCTTGCTGCGGTGGCATCTGGCGTTAATGCGAGCTTTAAAGCCTGCAAATCGATTAGCGTTGGCGACATCTGCATTTTTAAGCTCAACGCACCTGCTAGTTCGGGTTCTGCGGCCAGTGCTGAGCGCTTCAAATTCAAATCTGCGCTCACACCCAAGGCATCCAAATAACCGCTGATCGCCGCACTGCCCGATGCGCTCGATAGCGCCTGCGGCCAGGAAAATTGCGCGGGCAACGCAAAGTCTTGCCATACGAGCGCAAGTGCGCCCGGCGTGGCGCTGGGTATCAACGGCCAATTGCCGGAAACGCTGAGCCAGCCTTGATTGGGCAGCACCACTTTGAGCGCATTCAGCGCTATTGCAGCGCCATCTTCTGCTAGCTTTGCATCCAAACTCTCGAGCTGAAATGCTGCACCATCTAGGGCAAATTTGCCGGACATGCGCGCGCTAGTTAAATCACCTGACCCGTTTAAATCGGTGCTTAAATGCGTAAATTGTGGATATCTAGCAAGCACGCCAATCGCAGTCACTTGCGACTTGATTTGGGCATTCCAGCGCGCTGCTTGAAAAGGCTGCTCAATAGCCGCTTGCAATGCCAAATCAAACGGCGCTGAAGCCAACAGCCCGATCTGTAATGTTTGTCGATTGCCGGAAATAGTCGCATCAAAAACTATTGGCTGTGGCCACGCTAGTATTTCATCGAAGGCCGCGTTGGTGGTTACTTTGACGCTCAATGGCGCCGCCTTTGTTTTTACCAAAACATCTGAATTCATGCGCAAATCCAACGCGCCAGCAATAACGGCCAAGCCGCGCCGTTCTGCAATGCTCAACGATCCAAACTGTAGCTGCTGATTCGCTAGCCGCAGCGCTTTGCCCGAAATGGTTTTGATAGCGACTAGCTCAACACCTTCCGAATTTGCGGTGCTTTTTTGGCTAAAGCTCAAGCCTTGCGCCAAGATTTGATCCACTACAACCGCCCAATCGCTAGCGGATTCTTCTTGCGCAGGTTCGGGCGGCGCGGGTTGCAGCAATGGCGATTGCATAATGGTCAGCTGGTCGACTTCTGTATTTTTGATGCGTAGCGTTTTGGACAGCAAATTTGGCCATGCAACCGCCAATTCGACGCGCTCAGCGGCTACCGCAAGTCCATCTTGCTGGTAGCGCAATTGCGTTAGCTCAAAACCGTTCCAAAGCTGACCTTTCGCGGTGCTGTATTGCAGTTGATTTGGCACAAAGCCGAGTGCAAAACGTAGGCCTGAGGTAGTCAAGAGTAGCCATGCTACGAATGCAAAAAGCAACAGCGAGATTACTGCAAACGCGGCTAACAGTCGCTTTGCAATGCGCCATCTCGCTTTTGGCTTGCCATTGGCAGCGCCATTATCCACGGCTACCATGAGGAAATAGCGTTGTTTAACATTTTGAACTGATCACTCGCCTTGACGCTAAAGGGTTGATCGCAATTACCGCTAAGCTTGCGCACATGGCTGAGTGATTTTTTTAACTGCGCGAGTCGCGCTTGGCTCTGCATTTAACGATCGCCTAAATAAAGGAACAGACTTGAATCTGGATAGTGACGCTAACACCCAAACGGCTGCAAGCCTTCAATCAAAGCTGAACCGAGTGCGCGTCGTGCTGGTGCGCACACAATTAGCCCGCAATATTGGCTCGGCTGCACGAGCGGTGAAGAACATGGGCTTGTCACAGCTTTGGCTGGTCGCGCCCATGCAATTCCCGCATGCAGAAGCCAATTCGCTGGCCGCTGGCGCTGATGATCTATTGAGCGCTGCGCACGTGGTGCCAACGCTGCCAGAGGCGCTGGTGGGCTGCGTCGCAGTCTACGGCACCAGCGCGCGCAGGCGTTCGATTGAGCTGCCCGCGCTAACGCCTGATATTGCCGCTGCGGCGGCGGTAAACCTTAGCGTCGCGGCCGACGCGGACGTCGCACTCGTCTTTGGCGGCGAACGGGTCGGCCTAGAAAACGACGAACTCAGCCTTTGCCAAGCGCGCATTGAAATTCCTAGCAATCCGGAATTTTCTTCGCTCAACTTAGCGCAGGCAGTGCAAATTTGCAGCTATGAAGTTCGCCGCGCGGCGTTGGCGATTGATGTCAGTACTGCAAATTCGACGGCCAATGCACTGGCAGATAGACGCGCCATACCCGCCAGCGCGGATGAATTCGAGCACTTTTTTGAGCACTACACCCGCATGCTCAGCAAAATCGAGTTTTTCGGCAGCAAAGCGCCAGAAAAGGTGCTAACTCGGCTGCGCAGATTGTTTCAACGCGCCGAGCCCGACTCGCGCGAATTGCAAATCATGCGCGGCATTTTGACGGAAACAGAGCAGCGGTTGGGGCGTTGAAGGAGTAAACCAATTTCTTAAAACGGATTCGCTAGGGCATTGCTACGCTAGGGCATTGCTAGTTGGGTTGCATGCGCGCCATTTCCCAAGTTCCCTTCACCCCAACAACCCCCGCAGCCTCGCCACCTGCGATCTACCCACCGGTAATTCAGTGCCATCGTGCAAAATCAGGGCATAGCGGCTGCCAGCAAAAGCTTTGAATTCGCCAATCGCGCTTAGATTGACTAGAAAGCTGCGGTGGCAGCGAAAAAAATCAGGCGGTAAAAGCTCGCTTAAACGCTGAAGTGATTTGTCATGTATCTCGGTGCGGCCAGCGCGCAGGATTAGCTCACTGCTTTCACCGGCGGCTTTGGCGTACAACACATCAGCGACGGCTACCAGCGCGGTGCTTTGTGCGCGCCAAACCGCAAGCCAGCGGGCGCGGCCGGGTTGGAATTGCGCGACGCCGAGCAGGCGTTCCAGCGCCAGACTCAAACGTTCGCGTGAAAACGGTTTGGCTACGAAATCTAGGACGCCGAGCGCAAACGCCTCCATAGCGCGATCACTGTATGCGCTGACCACGACGGTGTGATACGCCCCAGCGAGCGCGCGGCGCAGCAATAAAAAGCCGTCCTCACCCTCCAGATTCAAGTCCAGCAGCAGGCCATCGTAGGCTTTTGTTTTGAGTCTTTCATCAGCATCTTCCAGCGTGCCAACGGCATCAAAACGTGCGCGCTGGCCAGCGATTTCGCTCGCCAATCGCAATAAGCGCTGACGCACCAATACTTCATCTTCAACAATCAGAATGCGCATTGCCAGCTCATGTGGGCGATCCAGCGCGCACCTTCGGCATATTGCTTGAATTGCCATTGATTCGGAAACGCGGCCTGCAAACTCGCTTGAATAAACGCGCTGCCGGTGCCTTGGCCAAGGTGTGTGCGCCGCGCTACCGATGCCAGCGCGCTACTCAGGCGAATAGATTGACTTGCCCGAGTTCCCGCCTGCGTTTGGATGATCTGCAGTTCAAACCCCGCCCGCGCGCAGGCGCTCGCGCCGCTATGGGTAAACGCGTTTTCAATCAGCGCATGCAGCATGCCCGGCGGCAGCTCAAAATTCGCGCTGCCACCATCCACCCGCCATCGGAATGATAAGCCGTGTACAAGCTCACGCAGGTTCAAATGACCCTGACAAAGCGTGAGTTCATCGGCCAGCGCAATGGACGTGCACTCACTCAATCGATGCAAGTTCTTAAACTCGTCCGCCAATCGCTCCACCATCGCACTCGCGTGCGCGGGCTGTTGTTCGATCAGCTCTTGCATAGCGGTTAGGGTATTTAGCAACCAGTGCGGCTGTATGCCGCGTTTGAGCAATTCGGCGCGCAATTTAGAGCGCTCAACTTCAAGCTGAGCCGCGCGCCCCGAGGCGGCCAGTAACTCGCGCGTGTGCGCCAATAGCAAGCTAACCATGAGCACAGCGAGGGCGATAAAATACACGCCGTCTAGATAATCGCCTAGCGTTAGAACCGCGAGCACAAGCATGCTGATGAGCAAAACGAGAATGGTCAGCCAATCAGCATCACGCGGCGCGCGCAGCATGATCGCAACGCTTGCCAACAAGCCCGATGCCTGTAACAGCCACATGCGTGGATCAGTTCCTTCAACCAGTAAAAACAGCAAACCAACGCCTAAAAGCCCGCACAAAATCCAAGCTCGGTGCGGGTTGACTCTAAAACGCAGCGCCAAATAGATCGGCAGCAGCAACGCAGCGATAGTGTGCAATAGCTGTAGTAACAGCAATCGCGTGCCGTGCCACGGATAGCTATAGCCCCACAAAAATCGCCAAGCTTCTACGCCAGGCAGTAGCAAACCAACCGCACCGAGTAGCAGTAAACAAACGCCGCTGTAGTCGCTGGTTTTTGCCACATTGCCGGCCGAAACTCTGATGGGTGGGCGAATTGCAACAAAGTAAAGACACGCGACCAAAATTGCACCGTAAGCGAGCGCAGCAACCAGCCAGCGCGTGGTGCGAAAGGCATACAGGTCGGCATAGTTTCCGACAATGGCAAAGGCATCGGCAGAGGAAAAAGTGACGGACATCCGCTGGCTAGACGCGCGAATCAGCAGCTCGATTTTCGCAGGCTTGCCCGAGTCGATGCGGCGAAGATTGGGCAATGCTACCTGCCAATCGACCCTGCCGGGCACCTCAACGGCTTTCGTTCTGCCAACTACGCCATTGCGGCCCAGCAATTGCCCATCTAGATAAACTTCACTTGCCGCACGCAGCGCCAGCCACAGGCCCTGCGTTTGATCCAGCGGCGCTGCATTCAACGGCGCTTGCAAACTAAAGCGCAGCCAATACACGCCCCGCTGCTTTGCCAAGCTTTGCTGATTAAGCACTTGCCAAACCGAGCTAGTTTGCGCCTCAATAAGCGTCGCATCCTGCAAAAACATTTCAGCGCGAATCAGCTTCCAGGTGCTCGGAAATGCGCTAGCAAGCAGCCACAGCGCAGCCGCTACAAAAAGCAGTGAGCTTGCTAACAGCGCGCGGATCCAGGGTTTCATAGTTGGATGCGATTTGATTCCATATTAGGCTACTGCGACGCAAGCCGAGTTGGTAAATCAATCCACCTCAGCGCCATCCTCCGCACCGAGTCATCATAAAGCCCAGCCGCATCGTTAGCTACTTCACTTATGTTTCGCCAAGCTAGCGCAATCGATTCCGCGCTCGTTACAAAATCCAAGCTGCCCATGGCGCGCACGACAAAGCGCACATCCCAGTGCAAATGCGCGGGGTCTGATGCGCGTGCGGGAATTTCGTGGACGTCTAAATCGAAAATCTGCGGCGTAATCAATAAATCGCTAAGCCCGGATTCTTCCCGCGCTTCCGACAATGCAACGCGCACTAAATCAGTATCGCCATCGGCATGGCCGCCGAGCTGTAGCCAGCGGTTTAGCTTTCGATGATGCGTCAGCAATACTCGCTTGCCAGTGCAGTCAACCAGCCAACACGATGCGGTGAAATGACCAGGTATATGCGTGCGCAGATAAGCGGCTTCGCCTAACTGATCAAAAGCTAAAAAGCGCTTTACCAGCTCAGGTTGATGCGCAAATTGGCCAAGCAAGGATTGAATCGGGCGCATTACTGGACGGCTTCAATAGGTTTGTACTTCGCGTGCAGCGTCTCAATTGCGTTTTGTGTCATTTTTTTTACCCAGCACCACTTTTATTGAGTATCTTACCGGCTTCGTCACTTTCTGAGCACTTCATGGCCAGCCAAATCTTTCAGAAAAAACCCATTTTTCAAATTTTAGCGGATGCAAAAAACAGCGAGCTTAAACGCACGCTCACCGCAAAAAGCTTAGTTGCACTCGGTATTGGCGCGATTATCGGCGCTGGTATTTTCGTCATGACCGGCAACGCCGCCGCAAACTACGCCGGCCCTGCGGTCATGATTTCGTTCGTGTTGGCCGGTTTAGTGTGCGCGATTGCTGGCCTTTGCTACGCCGAATTGGCGTCCACCATGCCGGTTTCCGGTGCGGCTTACACCTACGCTTACGGTACGCTGGGTGAAGTGTTTGCCTGGGCGATGGGCTGGCTGTTATTACTTGAATACGGCATCGCCGCATCGACGGTAGCCGCAGGCTGGACGGGCTATTTAGTTCAGATTTTGAAGGATTTTGATCTGGTGATCCCTGGGTTTTTGACCAGCGCAAGCTTTGTGGTTAAAGAACAGCCAGGGCTAGTTGCTGACACCATCGTGCTGCAAGCGCAGATGTTGCCGCAGTTCAATTTGATCGGCGCGCTCGGCATTTTGGCAGTTACCGCGCTGCTGGTGGTAGGCGTGAACGCATCAGCAAAATTCACCAACTTCGCGGTTATTCTTAAAGTTTCAGTGCTGGTTATTTTTATCGCGGTGGGCCTCTCGTATATCAACACGGCAAACTGGGTGCCTTTCGTACCGCCGCACGAGCCAGGCACGCCGTGGAACAAATTCGGCTTTATGGGCGTGGCGTATGCTTCCACAATCATCTTTTTCGCCTATGTGGGCTTTGAAGCGGTGTCCACTGCCGCTGGTGAAGCACAAAATCCGCAGCGCGACTTACCGGTTGGCATCTTAGGCTCGCTAGTGGTTTGTACGATTATCTACATGCTAGTCGCTGCCGTGCTGACAGGCGTGGTGCCGTATAAAGAACTGGGGGTTTCCGCGCCGATTGCGGTAGCGATTGACGCCATGAACCCCGCTTGGGCGCAGGTTCCATGGCCATTTGTCAAATCCGGCACCATCAACTTGCTGACATTTTTGATCAAAATCGGCGCAATTATGGGCCTTTCATCGGTCATGTTAGCGCTGGTGTATGCGCAAACTCGCGTGTTTTATCAGATGTCAAAAGATGGCTTAGTACCGAGCATTTTCGGCAAAGTGCATCCGAAATTCCAAACACCAGCCGCTGGTACGCTGCTGCTAGGAATCTTGATTGCTTTCGCCGCCGCTGTGTTACCACTTGATTTGCTCGGCGCGCTGGTATCACTCGGCACTGCTGCCGCGTTTGGCATTGTGTGTATTTCGCTCATTTACTTGCGTAAAACCGAGCCAGATCTGGTTCGCCCTTTCCGCGTGCCGTTTTACCCGTTTACACCAATTCTCGGCATCATTTTGTGCTCCGGCATTATTGGCCTGATCTTTTGGGACAAATGGACGAGCTTGATGCGGGGTAACTGGGTACCGATCACCGTGCTTTTGTCGTATTTCGCTATTGGTGCTGCAATTTACGCCTTTTACGGCAGGCGTAATTCCCGGCTCACTAGCCCCAAGTCACACTAAAAACATTCTCCAAAACGCCCAGCAAAACTGGGCGTTTTGCATCGCCGATCCTGCCGCTTCCATTTGATTTTGAAACTTTTTAAATTTACTGGTAATAGTCCTGACAAAGCTTGCCTGAGTTGTTACTGTTGCGCTTAATCTTTGCGATGATCTCTAGATCACTTTGGCCCATCTGAAACTATGTCTTTACTGAAAAGGCTTACCGAACAGGCACTTGAGCGTCGTGAAGACGCTGGCTCCGCGCGCACGGAAGTGCAAATGCGCCGAGCGAACTACGAGCAAATCACGCTGCCCGCCATTCAAGCACTCGAAGCGTACCTGCGTGAGCTGGTTTCGCACCTAAAAGTCGTGCGGCCGCAGCTAAAGCAAACCTTTGATTTGACCGGCTATGGCGTATTTTTTGCGATTCCATCACCGGATTGGACAATCTCACTCGCCGAGCCCATGCCGAGCTCGCACACGATCACGTTGAGCTGGAAATCCAGAGTCGATACCGAACGCGCGCCCCGGCAAAACTTACCCAGCTATGACCGCATTCGTACGCTGTCTGAGATATTCAAGCGCTTTCACCTTGGCGGCATTCGCGAAGAAAAACGCAACTCTACCGGGCAAGTTTGCCAAGCCAGCGCGCAAGCGACCGGCGTTATCGCGTGCAAAGTGGTGATTTCAGCGCACGTGGACGAGCCGAACGTGTCGTTTGCGTTTGAGAACGTTGATCAGCTTGCCAGCGTGCGCCGATCCTTACCCGCCAATGTGCTGGGGCCCGATGTGTTTGATCGACTGGGCGAATTTATGCTGCGTGAGAACGATTTATTCGTCCGCGAACAGTGGGTTCGTGGTTTAGAGGTATTTGATCGTGCAGTGGTTATGCCCGAGCCAGAAGCACCAGTTAGCTTGCAATCCAACACGATGGCCGACGCCGCCGAGCAGTTCGAAAAGCCCGAGCCCACCGCCGAAGAGCAAAAAGCCCTTGCGCAAGCGTTAGTTGATGCGCGTGATCGTGAGCTGGATTTTTTAGCTGAGCTAAAAATGGCTTCGCGCTACGCCGAGCAGGCCGTGCAGAAGAATATGGAGTTTTCCGGCTCTGGCGAATTTGGCTCTGAGCGGGATCTTGCGAGTTTAAAAGTACGTTTTGACGATGCCCCCAGAACTCAGCCCGTGGCTCAGCCTATTGCGCCTGTTATTCAAGCGCCCTCCGCTCCCGCGCCAAGGCCAGTAATGCCGCAGGCGGCACCGGCAGCGGTCGTTGCCAAGCCAGCGCCGGTTGTAGCGCCGATAGTCCCCGCTTCAAAGCCACCAGAACCAGTCGCTGCAGCAGTGGTTGCGCCAAAACCTGCGCTATCGATTAATAGTAAGGCCCTTGAAGAGCTAGCCAAGACGCTATCGCCTGACGCCGCCGCAAAGTTTCGCGAGCGATTGGCGCAGTTTAATTCGAAAGGTTGATCGCGGATGTGGTTCTTGGATCCTGGGTTCGCTGCTCGGGAATGACGATGTTGCAACTTCGAAGTCAGATGCAAAACTAGCTAACGTAGCAATTTGAAATTCCCATGCCGACACGCTACTTTCCCCGTATTTGCGCCTTTACCCATAGCCGCAATTTGCGCGCGCTTTCGTTATCAAGTTGATCCGGCCAAAGCAATAACGTTTGCCCTGAGCCATTTTCAAAATAACGCAGGCCAAAGTAGTTTTGATAGGCGGTTAGTGCTGGCAGCTCACCGGAATTGGCCTGCACAAGCTCAGCGCTACTGCCCAGCCAGCAGCCGCCAGTGGCGCGAAAAATGGGTTCAATTTGCAAAGTTTGGCGCGAACGAAACAGCCAGGAAAACATCAACAAAGCGATCACGACCGCACTGCTGATGGCTATCCAAAGCGGGAAGTCTGCTGCGCGAAGTCCGAGCCAAACCACATAGCCCACCAGTGCGCCTGCTAATACTGCAAAGCAAACCGCAAATGCGGAACGCCGAAGTTTAAGCCGCAAATCCGGTTCGGATCGCATCAATAAGCGCTCGTGTGCTGGGATTAGCCGGCAATTTGGTGCCGAGCAAATAATCCCAAAGCAAGTCATCCTCAAGCTTTAGCAGCGCTTCAAACTCGGACTTTGCGTCGCTTGAGGTGGTCAAAAACACGCTGTCCAAATAGCGGCGTAGTAAAAAATCCATCTCCAACATGCCGCGCCGACATTGCCAACGCAGGCGTTTTTGTAGCTCAATGGGTGTTTCAGTAGCGGATGTTGCTGCGTCAGTCATGCGTTGTGTTCGCCGTCGAATTAACCCGAGTTTGGCCTAGTGGCTAGATGGCGTCTAGCGCCTAGGTGTGAATTGTGCCAACCGCAGCAGCATCAACGCCGCAAAAACCCCGGCAAATAACAGCGGCTCTGCTACGTTTGATTTTGCGCCCCAATAAAAATGCAGGCAGGCCAACGCGCCTATCACGTACGCCAGCTTGTGTAGGCGCTGCCAATTGCGGCCTAGCTTGCGCATCATGATTTTGTTTGACGTTAGCGCCAGCGGCACCAGTAACAGCCACGCAATAAAGCCGATGTTTATAAATGGCCGCTGGGTTAACTCAATGATAATTTCTGACCATCTAAACGCCAAGTCGAGCGCAATGAACGTTGCAAAATGTAAGCTAGCAAATGCGAAACACCACAGCCCAAGCGGCCGGCGCATCCGAATAAAAGCGCCCTGCCCGCTTAAGCGTTGCAATGGCGTCATGCAAAGCGAGCCCAGCAAAAACACCAGCGCCCACCAACCGCTTCGATGTGTTAATTCGCGCACTGGATCTGCGCCCAAACGCGCCTGGAACAACTCAAATAGCAGCCAAGCGAGCGGCACAGTCGCTAAAACATGCAAACCTACGTGCAGCTTAGATGCGTTAACTCGCACGAGCCAATCAAAACCGCAAACGCTGTGCATACGGTGGAATTTCGACCCGTTCTCCGGCCGCCACGCGGGCTTGCACATCCAGCCACCAGCGCACGGTAAAAACGTCCGCATGGGTTGCCATTAGCGCGCTGCGAAGCGCAGGCGTCAGCCCCAAAAAGCGTGGAAATTCTTCCGGGAAGATATCATTCGGCGCGACGTACACTTCGCGCTCATCCTCATAATCTGGCAGCTCGCGAAAGCGGCATTCGGTGACTAAACACAGCTCATCGTAATCATAGAAAATAACCCGGCCGCCTTTGGTCAGGCCGAAGTTTTTCAGCAATAAATCGCCGGCAAAGATATTGCTGTAGGCCAGATCGGCCAGCGCCTGGGCGTAATCTGATATGGCTGCCTGCGCCTGCTCAGGCGAGGCATTCTTGATGTATAGATTGAGCGGTACGAGCTTGCGCTCAACATACAAATGCGTAATCGTGATGAAGTTGCCTTCATCAATTACGCTGTCACTACATGTGGCTAACTCAGCCAAAACGGCCGGTGAAAAGCGCGCCTTGGGAAAGCGCAAATAGCGAAACTCCTGCGCGTCCACCAGCCGACCGGCGCGGTCATGTTTGAACACCATTTGATACTTATCGATAACTTCCTGACGAGAAATATTTTTCGGCGGCGCAAACTTATCGCGAATCACTTTAAACACCAGCGGATAGCCCGGCATGGTAAACACCGCCATCACCATACCGCGCTCGCCATCGGCCAGCACAAAACGCTCATCATGGGTTTCCAAATGCCGGAAAAAGTGCCGATAGCGCTCAGTTTTGCCCTGTTTAGATCGCCCTAAAACGGTGTAAAGCTCATCAATCGGCTTGCGCGGCAACAGAGCCCGCAAAAACACCACCGCATCGCCCACGGTTTCAAGATCCGCCATAAAGTAGCTGCGGGTGTAACCAAAAAGTGCAGCAAAATCATCACGATCAGTCATTACCGCGTCGCTGCGCAGGCCCTGCTCGTCATGCTTGAGCGCAATCGCAATCGGGGCAAACTGCGTTTCACCAAATACCCGGCCCACCAAATATGCGCGCCTTTCCCGATAGAAAATCGTGGTCAACAACTCAACCGCGCGCACCGGATGCTCGCCCCAGGCTTGCAGCTGCGATTGCACGGCGCTGGCGATACGCGTCGCGCAGCGATCAGGGTCTATATAGTTCACGCTAAACGCCACATCGTCCAGCACATTACGAAACAGCGCCCGCAGCGAACTCGACGCCGAATAGGTCAGGCGTGCCACCGGCCGGGTTATGCGATCAGTCGGCTCAATATCGAGCGCAATAAACTCCACCCCAGAATCCACGCCGCGCGTTTTGAAAAACCGCCGCGTTAACGTGTTGAAAAAAGTCTTGTTCAACTCCTGATCAACGTCACCAGCAATTAAAGCGCTAAAGTGCCCTTTCACCGCCGCCCAGGTGTTTTTGTCCAGCGTATTAGTGCTCAAAATTTCCCGCAATGCCTGCTGGGTTACATCGATTGAAGCGTCATAAATGCCGATGCGTTCAACCGCGTCACTACGCGCCGCCGTCCAGGCTTTTTGCTCAAAATGCCGCTTAGCGCGCTGCGTCACCTCCCGGTAGCGCCGATTGAACTCAGTAAAACCGGCGCGAATTTGGGTTGCCGCAGTTAGTGCGGGCGAATCGAAGCTGGAGGTGGGTTCAACGGATGTCATAGTGTGGGCTCAATAGACAAACGGCTATCGTACAGAACAAATGCAGCTTGTCTGCTTGTTTAGTGTTGGGGTAGTGCGAACCAAACTGATGTTTTTTTGGGTACTCGCCACGATCTCTTGGGTTTGCGTAGGTGTTAGCGCTGAAAGCGCGGCACAAGGTAGTCTGGGGCTCTATTCTTGGCCTTGTGATGCGCTGCGTTACTTGAAAGGTCATGCCTTGACTTGATGTCCACCCTGCACCTAGCCAATACTCATTTAATTCGCTCAGTATCTGATTAGAATTACCCACTTGATTAGAATTACCCACTCACACAACTAAATCGCAGCCATCTCAAGGACCACCATGAACCCCATTTACACTCAAACCGTCCCGCTCCTCACACGGCATCTAAAAGCCCTACACGGCATTTTGGCCAAGGCGCAGACTTATGCCGCTGAGCGCAAATTCGATGAATCCGTGTTGGTCAATGCCCGATTAGCACCCGATATGCATGCGCTAGCGCGGCAAATTCAAATTGCTGGTGATTTTGCTAAAGGCGCGTGCGCGCGCTTAAGTACTGTCGAAAACCCCAAGTACGATGACCATGAAAAAACGCTGACAGAGCTTGCCGCACGGATCGAAAAAACGTTGGCCTTTATCGCTTCAATTGACCCAGCTAAATTTGACGGCTGTGAAAATCGTGAAATTAGCCTGACGCTCGGCGGGCACGCTTATGCTGGCTTGGGCGCTGATTATGTGCGAGATATTGTATTGCCGCATTTTTACTTCCATACCTGCACCGCCTATGCGATTTTGCGGAACCAGGGCGTGCAAATCGGTAAATTGGATTATTTAGGCGTCTAGCGTTCCACATGAGCATCAGCTTTCCGCTACGGATTTACTACGATGATTCCTGCCCGCTATGCAGGCGCGAGATGTTTGCGTTGAAAAGCTACGATTCGTTGAATCGCTTGGAGCTGATTGATTGCTCGCCCGCAAACTTCACCGATGCTTACGCCGATCAATCGCCTTATCGCCGGGCCGAGATGATGCGCCTAGTACACGCCAGAGATGCTTCTGGCCAGTGGCTCATCGGCGTGCCGGTGTTTACTGCGGCCTACGGCGCGACCGGCATTACCGGCATGGAGAAAATGTGGAGCAACCCTTTTTTACGCCCGATTTGGGATCGAATTTATCCATGGATTGCGGACAATCGCTTGTTCTTGTCGAAAATTGGAATTACCTGGTTTTTTAGCTGGCTGGTTGCGCGCGCTGCTAAGAAAGCGAATGCAAAAGCACGGGCGTGCGCTGAAGATCGGTGTGAGCTTTAGGCGCTGAATAACGCTCGCAAAATCTCGGGCAGTACAGCCTTTATTGCGCTAAGCTCAGCTTTTAACTCTCGGCTCAAATCATGAAATGCTTCGTCGCAAAATCACGCCTTGCCATATTCATTTCAATGGTATTAGCCAGCACCGCAGCACTTGCTGAACCCGACTACGCAACAGCCATCCGGGCTGATTACGATAGTTCGCTAGCTTCCTTATTCGAGCACTTTCACCGCAACCCTGAGCTATCGCTGCGCGAATTCAAAACCGCCGCGCGCATGGCAAAAGAGCTGCGCGCGATTTCCGGCATAGTGGTCACTGAAAAAGTCGGGCAAACCGGCGTGGTTGGCGTGATGAAAAATGGCGCGGGCCCAACTGTGCTGGTGCGCGCTGATATGGACGGGCTGCCGGTTGAGGAAACCAACGGGCTGAGCTACGCCTCCACCGCGCGACAGGTAGGGGTTGATGGCATTGAATCGCCGGTCATGCACGCCTGCGGGCATGACACCCACATTACCGCGATGATTGCCACTGCAAAACGGCTTGCCGCAATGAAATCACGATGGTCTGGCACCATCGTGTTTGTCGTGCAGCCGGCGGAAGAAGCGCTAGTCGGCGCAAAACTCACGATTGAAGATGGACTTTACACGCGCTTTCCAAAGCCCGATTACGCGCTTGCGCTGCACGTTTCATCAAGCCTTGCTACCGGACAAGTCAGCGGCTCAGAAGGCGTGCAATATTCCTCGTCTGACACGCTTAATATGACGGTACAAGGCGTCGCGACTCACGGCGCTTCACCGCATTTGGGTAAGGATCCGGTCTACATTGGCTCGCAAATCGTATTAGGGCTACAAGGCATTATTAGCCGAGAAAAATCGCGCTCAAGCCGGGCGTGATTACCGTCGGCGCATTCAATGCCGGCAATCGGCCGAACATCATTACCGATCATGCTGACCTACAAATCACGGTGCGCGCTAACGATGAAGAAACGCGCGCGCAGCTCAACTCGGCGGTGCGCCGCGTCGCGACCAGCATCGCCCAAGCAAACGGCCTGCCAGACGCATTGCTGCCTAAGATTGAAAACCCAGCGGGTACGCCTGCAACAATCAACAATGCTGCGCTGGCAAAGCGCATCAACGGCGCATTTGTACGTGAGCTGGGCAGCAATGCAGTAACGCCGTTCGAGCAAACCGGTATGGGCGCGGAGGATTTTGCCTACTTGGTAGCGGCTGACACGAACGTGCCTGGGTTTTATTTTGCCGTTGGCGGCACGCACGCAGCGGCATTTGAGGCCGAGAAGAATGGCGGCCCCGCAGTTTCTGGGCATCACTCGGGTTTGTTTAAAGTCGATCCTAAGGCTTCGATTATCACCGGCGCTACCGCTATGACGGTGGCAGTCATGGAGCTGCTTGGTAAATAGCGGCTACAGCTTAGCGCGCGCAAACCCCTCACGCGCTTTAATCAGCCCTTTATCATCGGCAGGCAATTGCTTTTCCATCTCAGGCAATGCGAGTGCGAACAATGCCGCAGCGTCGGCTTTTTGGCCTTGCAACAGTGCAAGCTGCGCCGCGCCGGCGCGAAAATCTGCGAGTGATAAATCGCTGTCAGTGAACTTGGTTCGCGCGTGCAATAGGATAAATTCGTAAGCGGTTTGCGCCTGCTCTAGCCGCTTTTGCTCAGTGAGCAACTTAGCTAGATTAAATCGAAAACGTAACGAGCCCGGTGATACACCGGTTGTGGCTTCGGCGCCCATAATGGCATCGTTGAACGCCGCTTCGGCGGCTTGAATGTTGCCTGCATCTTCCAGAGCAAGCCCGTAGTTATTAAGCCCGCCCAAATAGGCCATATGTGAATCACCAAATACTGCTTTCGCCCGCGGCAACACGATTTCAGCAATTTTGATAGCGTCCGCCGGTAGGTTTAACTGCCCTAGCACGCCTACCACGCTGAGTTCGGAGTTAATGGTTGCCGGATGGCGATCACCGAGCACTTCGGTGCGCAGCTTGGCAGCTTCGCGAAAATTGCGAAGGGCCAGCTCAGCTTGACCCAATCGGCCCTGCACCATCGCCAGCGAATGCAAATCAAAAAGGCTCTTCGGGTGGCGACTAGTGCCTGCGGCAATGGCTTCATTCCAGGACTGCTGATGGATCGCCAGTGCCTCTTGCAAACGGCCAGATTGACGCATCAGCAAGGCGGTATTCCGGCGCACAGTCGCCAGCTCAAACCCGCCCATATTGGCAAATTGGGTGCTGTGATCTTTCAGCAGCGCCTCACCAATCACCACACCTTCGGGCGCGCGCTGCAAATAGCTCAAAGTCACCATTTTTTCCGCCTTGAGTTTGATGACGGCATTGGCATTTGCGCCGTATTGCGCAGTTGCGCGCACGAGCAGTGCATCTATGGCTTGCAGCGCTAAATCGTTCTTGCCCAATTCGTTAAGCGCAATGATGCGCGCACGCTCAAGCGAGAGCATGGCCTCGGAATCAGCGCCTTGGCTAGGTTTTAGCGCTGACAGTGCGCCTTCTGCGTATTGTAAAGCGCGCTCGTGATCCCCTGAGCCGTTCCACGCCGCGGCGAGCAGTTCACCCACCGCGCCTCTGAGCGATGGATCAGGCGGCAGCGCCGCGAATGCAGCGTCGGCGCCTATGAGCGCATCTTTCATGGTTGGGCTGCCACCAGCGGGGTTGCTCGGGTCAGCTTGTTCTAGAACATCGCGCATGAAGCGATTCACGGTAGCAAGTTGCACTGCGCGTGCTTCTGCTTGCGCCTGGGCAATGCGCGCTTGCTGAGCGGAGATCAATGAGATAGTCGTTGCAGCAATCAGCGCAAGCGCCACCAATGCCATCGCAGCCACTAATCCAGGATTGCGCCGAACAAACTTTTGCGCCAAATAGCCAATGCTGGCCCGCCTCGCAGAAAGTGGACGCAGCATAAGAAAATTATCTAAATCATTGGCAAAACTGGCAGCCGAATCATAGCGCCGGTCTAGATCTCGATGGCTTGCGGTATCGACAATTAATTCAAGCTCTCCCCGCATTGCGGGCCTGCGCTCACTGAGCGGAACGCGTTTGCCTTCGGCAAGTTCCCGTATCGCGTCCAGCAAGCTAGTTGTGCTAATTTCCAGCGGCAAATCGCCAGTCAACAGCTGATACAAAACAACACCCAAGGCATACACATCAGAACGCACATCCACATGCGCCGCGCTACCCAGCTGTTCGGGGCTCATGTAGGCTAACGTGCCAATAATTTGCCCAAAGCGCGTGCGTACTCCACTGGCATCGTCATCAATTAAACGCGCAATGCCAAAATCCAGCAGCTTGGGCACGCCATCTTGGCTCACCATAATATTGGCGGGCTTGATATCCCGATGGATGACTCCGCGCTGATGTGCATAGTGCAAGGCGCGGGCAATCTGCCCGACCAAACGCAGCACGGCAGGCGGCGCTAGTTGGTGATGTAAAACATAGGCGTCTAGCGGCATGCCATTAACAAATTCCATCGCGTACCAGGGTTCTGTGCGATCACCTTGCGTAAGGCTTCCCGCTTCAAATAGCCGCGCAATGTTAGGGTGCTCGAGCTTTGCTAGCGCGTCCATTTCCCGGCGAAAGCGTTCAAACATATCTGCACTCAGTGCACCTCCGAGCAGCAGCTTGATCGCTGCCCTGCGCTTAGGTACGTCAGATTCACCAAGTAACACGCGCCCCATGCCACCTTGGCCGAGCGATTCTAAAATGCGATAGGGCCCGATACGTTCAGGCATGCCGTCAACGGTGGCAGTACGTGGCGTGCCATCGGTCGTGGGTGCGTTTGGATCAATCATGCGGTTCCTTTAAGCTCGGCATTAGCATAGCGCAGAGCCATGCGTTCAACGCCATCAAATCCAGCGACGAAAGCGCAGCACTCGTGGCATGATCCGCGCTTGCTTGAATTCAAGGCTTACCAAAATGACACAGCCAGCTCAGCCCGCTCATCAGGGCGGTAAAATGCCCTCACAAATTCCATACATCATAGGCAATGAAGCCTGTGAGCGCTTTAGTTTTTACGGCATGCGCAATATTTTGACGCCGTTTTTAGTGACGTCATTGCTGCTATATGCACCGCTAGTTGAGCGCGCTGGCATTGCGAAAGAAGTTTTCCACAGCTTTGTGATCGGGGTTTATTTCTTCCCGCTGTTGGGCGGTTGGATTTCGGATCGGTTTTTCGGCAAATACCAAACCGTGCTGTGGCTATCCCTGCTGTATTGCGTGGGCCAAGGTTTTTTGGCGTTTTATGTCGACAACCGAACCATGTTCTATGTCGGATTGCTGCTGATTGCGCTCGGCTCGGGCGGAATCAAGCCGCTAGTGTCAGCGTTTGTCGGTGATCAGTTCGATCAAACCAACAAACACAAAGCCAAGCTGGTGTACGACGCGTTTTACTGGACGATCAATTTTGGCTCGTTCTTCGCTTCGCTGTTAATGCCGCGCATCATGAAAGAATACGGTCCAGCCTGGGCATTTGGCGTGCCGGGTATTTTGATGTTTATCGCCACGGTGATTTTTTGGGCGGGCCGGCACCGGTACGTGCAGGTTCCGCCTAGCCCGAGCAATCCAAATGGCTTCATGGGTGTTGCGAAAACGGCACTGCTTGCGGCAGGCCCTGGGCAATCGCGTAATGGGCTTTGGATTGCTGTTTTTGGCGCGGGCTTGGCCGCTGCGGTCATGCTGTTTTGGGCGACAAAACCTGCGTTCTGGCCAGAGCATTTGGGCTTTGTGATTTCGTTTTGCATTGCACTGGGTGCCGTCATGCTGTTTGGCGGCGTCGGCACTTCAATCCAGTTAGAACGCGCGCGCGGTTTGCACCCGAGTGAATCGGTCGATGCGGTGCGCGCGGTGCTGCGTATTTTGGTGGTGTTTGCCTTTGTTACGCCATTTTGGTCGCTGTTTGATCAGAAAGCCTCGACCTGGGTTTTACAAGGCGGGCAAATGCTGATGTTCGATCCAAAATCCTGGATCGGCTGGCTCGTAACGACACCCGCGCAAATGCAGGCGCTCAATCCATTGCTAGTGATGCTGTTGATTCCCTTCAATAATATGGTGCTCTACCCTGCCCTGCGCAAACTTGGCTTTGAGCCGACGCCGCTTAAGCGCATGGGCTATGGCATTGCGTTTTCCGGGCTAGCTTGGATCTGCGCTGGCATTATTCAACTCTGGATTGATGGCGGCGATCCGGTTTCCATTGCTTGGCAAGTGTTGCCCTACGCGCTGCTGACTTTTGCAGAAGTGTTGGTATCAGCCACCGGTTTAGAGTTTGCCTACAGCCAAGCGCCCAGCTCGATGAAAGGCGTGATCATGAGCTTTTGGCTGCTCAGCGTAACCTTTGGCAACTTGTGGGTTTTGATCACCAACGCCACTGTTCGAAATCCTGCAGTGATGGCAAAAATCACTGAAACCGGCATGAGCGAAAGCGCGTTTTTGATGTTTTTCTTCGCCGGCTTTGCGCTAGTCGCAGCAGCGGCGTTTGCGGCCTATGCCAGGAATTATCCGATGCAAGATCACTATCGAGTCTAGTGGATTAGGGAGGGCTGATTCCTAGCCCCGCAACACTGTAATCACGCGCCCGCTCGCCGTTGTCGCCTGACTCGATTGCATCCGCTGTTCCCATGGCAGCGGCTCGGCGCGCTCATCGAAAATGACCAAGAACCCATCTGATAAATCCAATCGGTTGAGGTAGCGCTCAATCTGGATAAGCCCGTCTTTTTCTGGGTTGACGCGATTCTCGCGCCAGACTTTAACTTCAATGGCCATGCGCACCTCGTTATGCACGACCAGCAAATCCATGCGGCCTGAGCCTGCGGCATATTCGCGCTCAATTCTGCCAGCGCCATTCACAACCCTCTGCAAATACGCCATCAAAACCAACGTCGACGCGGCTTCATGATAGGCCGTAGTTTTCATCATTGCCTCACCATGCTCGCGCCAAAACACGAAGAAATTCTTCATGAATCGCTGCGGATCCATCTTGCCATTCACGCCTAGCCAGCTGGATTCGATCAAATCAATATGCATCATAGATTGCGGCGACTCGCTCAATACTCTGGGCATAACTTCTGCATAGATGCCATTGGCCGGCTCCAAACCCGACTTGCTTTGCCGAACCAATCCAAGATCGATTAAATACTGGCGATCCGCATCGCTAGGCACGAATATCTGGCCGGTCAGCATAGGCTCAATAACCGCGCGAACGCGGGGCTCTTTGAGTTTGTCAGTGAGCTGATCAAGATGCGAATCGTTGCGTAAAATGAGTGCTTCACGCGCGGCGCGCATCTTGTCTTCGTCAATGCTGACAGTGCGTACTAAATTCTCGGGCGTTTTCCACACGGCTTGCTCCGCTAAAGCATTGACGAGCCACGGCTGGCCCTGCGTGGCGGCCCAGGCAAGTTCGAGCGCGGCGTCGGTAAATCGTTGACCGGTCGCATCGGTATGCTGCTGGTAAAGCTGAATCATCTCGCTTTGGCTAAAATTACCCAAACGCAGCGATTCCGCTTTGATGTTGAAGGCGCTACCGCCGGTGATGATTTCACCGTCACTCATGCTCATGCGGTAATCGCGCACATCGCGCACGCCGCACAGCACAATCGATTGCGGAAAGTTTTTCGGACGATCTCCATAACCCGCGCGAATTTGCCGAAGCAAACTGATTAACGATGCACCGATAAGTGAATCAACCTCATCTAGAAATAACACTAGAGGACGCTTCACTAACCCAGTCAAAGTGCGCAAGCCGAGTGTCAGCGCATCAAGTGGCCCGCGCGCCAAAATACGTGCGGCAAAGTTCTCCGCCAGGCCACTAATCCCGAGCGTTACATCGGCGTTGTCAGCTATTCTTGAAAGTATCGCTCGCACCGCTTCGCCGACATCATGCCCAGCGGCCTGCGCGCCTTCGATATTGGCGTAAATTGCAGCGTAATCTTCACCCGCATTTAGGTAATCGCGCAGCGCAAAAAGGCAGGTCGTTTTTCCGGTTTGGCGCGGCGCGTGCAGCACAAAATAGCGCTGCTGATCGATCAAATTGACAATGGTGTCGCTATCAATACGAACCAAAGGATCTAAGCCATAGTGAAGTTCGGCAACGTTCGGGCCCGCAGTATTGAAGTGCTTTTCGCGTATGCGAGAGCTTGCTACTGCAATTTTCGATGACTCAACCATAGGTTTCCTTGCTCATTTCGCACGTACGACGCGCCGCACAGCCTATCACTGGCAACCCGACCAATCCTGCACAATAATTTTGACGCTCGCCCTGGTTTTGCCGGATTCACTCAGCACGGCTTTAATTTTGATCGGCAGTCTCGGTTCGGCGTCGGTGTAGCTTTGATAGTCCACCTGCCAGCCGCGTTCAAAGAACTGCTTGAGCGTGCCGTCTTCGTAGCGCGAAATCGTATTTGATGCGTCACTCGTGGGCAAACCCAACACCCACAAACGCAGCTCGGTAACTGGCAAAGTCCAGCCGGAGGCGTCTTGAATCAGCTGCTCGGCGCTGGCGTTTTGACGGGCGATACCTCTGCTATCGGTCAATGTGTAGGCGCCGGGCATGCCTTGCAGTTGCCAGGTTTGATTACTAAGCGGCGCGCTGAGGCGAAAATCCAACACATCACTTTTTTGCTTCCATACAAATCGCCCACTGCCACCATCGGAGCCGTTTGCGCTGAACTGGGTAATCGCCAGCTTGCCGCGCAAATTAAAATCTACGCATGCGCTTAGGATATCAGTGCGCTGCTGCTGATTGAGTTTGGCACTTTGCGTGGAGCTGCGCTGAGGCAAGCTTTTGCAGGCGCTGAGCGCGAGCAGCATTCCGAGCATCCAAATGCACTTAGATCTCATTCGCGGTGCTCGTGGCCGCGATTTTCTTCTATTTCAATCTCAATTTTTTCAGTGTCAAGCACGGCACTTTTGATGCTTAGCAGCGGCAGTTTGAGCCGCTCAATCGTTTCTTGCAGCGGCACCGATTCGGGGTATTTGGCCTTGGCTTCGCTCAGCACTTGGATCGCCTCAGGATCAGCACCCAGCGTATGTAAAGCTTCTGCCAAATGCGCGGCAATTTCAGCTTCCGGCTCCAATTTATAGGCCTCGCGCAGGTAATAAATGGCCTGATCAACTTGCCCCATTTTGAAAAATCCCCAGCCAAAGCTATCGGCAATCGCGCCCGATTTTGGATCAAGCTGGTAGGCGCGCTCAATCAGCGCCATCGCCTCTTCAGTGCGATCAGTTTCAGTCAATAAGCTGTAACCCAGAGAATTCCAGGCGTTCGCATTTTCAGGATCAAGCGCGACTATTTGGCGGAAATCTGCCTCCATTTGCACCAAATCTTTGTGCGCCAGTGACGCCAACGCCCGGGCGTACAACATGCCGGCATCCTCTGGAAAGCGCTGCAATCCGGTGCTAAGCACCTCTGCGGCGTCATCATGCTGCTTCGTTTGGCTGAGCAGCTCCGCTTCTAATAAATAACCGTTGATCAGCTGCGCCTTGTCGACTTTACTGGCTTGCAATTTACGCAAAATTTTGCGCGCAGCCGCAAGTTTTGGTTTTTTGACATCCGGCCCGGCTAACAAAACCGCTTGGCGCAGCTGCGCATCCGGCCATTCGGGCGCGTCGCTGGGTATTTTGGCGTAGCTGTCCAGCGCTTTTTTCGGGTTGTCCATCAGCTCGAACAATTGCGCGCTCAGCAGCATTCGAAGTGAGTTTGAAAGCACTGGACTTGGCTTTTTGAGCGTTTTAGCCAGCGCTTTTAAAGTCTTTTGATCGGAATTTGCGCTGGCGAAGGCAATGCGAGCACGCAGCACCGGTTCGGATTGCACTGGGGCTGCACGCAGCGCTTTATCAATGTCATCGACCCGTTTAAGGTCATTCAAAATCTGCACATAGCCCAAACGCAGCGGCACGTTTGCCGGGTCAAGTTTGAGCGCCTTGCTGTAGCTGATACGGGCGGCAGCTTTATCGTCACCGGCAATTTCCGCCAAACCGCGCCAAAGCCAAGCCTTACTCAACTCAGGCGAGGCTTCAGTTCGCTTGGTTGCCAAGCGCAGCGCCAGTTTGTTCTGTTTAAGTCGAAGCGCAATCGGAATTAGACCGCGCTCAGGCGCCAATGCGGCCAGCTCAACATCATCTTTTAGTGCTTTGAGCATCGCGATCGAACCCGCCCGGGCTTCAGCAGTGTTGACGATCCCTAATACCGCGCCGATGCTTTTTTCAGTGTTCGCAAGTAACAGCGCGCGCACATGCGCGTTGGCTTCGGGCTTGTTTTGCGCTAATTCCGCGAAGACCTGCGTTTGTAATGCCTGCTCGGCATCAGGTTTTAAGCTCAGCCACGCCTCTGCGGCTTGTTCGGCAAGCCCGAAATCACGGCCAAACAGCGCCAAACGTGCAGCTCGCTCGGCATAGTCGCTACGCTTTTCTGCTTTGGCAGCACGCAGATATTTTTCCGCAGCAGCAAGTTCATTGCCATCTGCGGCATCAAATTCAGCACCCATGGCTTGTTCAAGCGTGCTAACGCTAGGTGTACCCTGGCTGGCAAGCTCAGGCAAATTACACAAATACGTCAGAACCAAAGTGCCCAACGCCAAAATTCCGCGAGATTTCGCCAAAAAACCCGGCTTTGCGCCGTCTACTGTTTGAAACGTTGAACTCATGAGTTTGCCAGGTAAGGAAAGTGGCACAACAATACAAGGAATTACCGAAAATCGCTGTGCTATTAGGCACCGTTTAGCGGCGAACTAGGCTAACATTTGGTGATGGAATTTAACGATTGGACTCAAGTTATATGAAGAACCCCTCAAACTTCTTTTTGACAAGCTGCGCTAGCGCCCTATTGCTGGGCCTTTTAGGAAGCCCAACCCATGCGCAAACAAGGGAGCTGCTATGGCGCGTCGATCAAGCTGTTACGCTGCCTAGCCGAGCCGCTTACTTTGGGCCAGAAACCGCTGGACCGATCGATTTTCGCCCTAGTTTTCAGCTTAATCGTGTAGTTGCGACCAACAACGCAAGTTTTGTTGCTGTTCCGATCAACACGGCGGATATCGAAGTAAGCAATGCCCTTACGGTTGCGCCGCCTTCGATTCAAGGAACGCGCAGCTGGCAGGTTTTTAAGCTGGACGCAAACGGCGCGTTGCTGTGGAAACGCCAAATTTTGTCGATCAGCTCAAGAATTAGTGATTTCAAACTCACTGCTGAAGGCGGCGTTGCACTATTGCAAAATCGCCAGCTCAGTGTTTTTGGGCCCAATGGCGAGGTGCGATTTAGTGCTGATGTGGTCAATGAGCTGTGCCTTGATAAAGGCGGCAATCCGAACGGTATTCCGCACCGGATGTTTCTAACCGACGATGAGAGCTTGGTGGTGGGTTATGCGGGCTCAGGCAGCGAAACGGCCAGAGCCTGTGCATACAACTATCAAGGCAACCTGCTAAGTAACATCACCAGCGTCTTGCGGCTTGAAGTGGGCGATTTTCGCAAAAACGTAGGTTTTCTGATCAAGGAAGGCGATTTCATTGATAGCACTTGGAGCAATGCGCGCTTTGAGCTACGCAACGAGAATCAAGTTTATTGGAGCAAAAGCGTAGCCGATGAAGAAAATATCCCTCGAACTGCGCAAATAGCCGTTGGCGGTAGCACTTGGCTGCGCATAGGCATAAGATTTCAACGCATTGAAACCAACGGCGCGATTGAATTTGATATTGCGGCGCTGGACTACCAAAACGTCGGCTTTTTTGATAGCAGTCGAGTACTTTTGAGCAACCCGGCGGCGTCTCGCGTCGCAGCTATCAATGCCAACGGCAGCGCTGCATGGGTTATCCAGCAGCCTCTGTGGAGTGATGTTACACACCCGCCGATTTGGCAAATTGGCGCAGAGAATACCCGCGTGTTGGGCTACTTAAATGCGGATCGCAGAGGAATTATTCGCAACATTTCCAGCGCCAGCGGTATTGAGACAAGCTCCATTAGCGCCGTATTACCGCAACAGCGCGCCATTTTCGCATTCGGTTCATTGGCCGGGGTCGAGGCAATTTCTATTGATTCAAGCCTGGAGCCACTTGTATTTCCGACACCGAGCGCAGTCTTTTGCCCGGGCGGTGGATTCTGTCCAGCCAGTGCCCGCGTCGGCACGCCGACCGTGCGCCGTTATAGCGTGAGTAGCAACCTCATTAGTGAACTTTCAGCACCGGAATTGACTTTCGCACTGCCTACGCGTCCGCTCGAACGGCGACCCGCAGCGCAACTTGTGGGCTCTGCGGGCCAGACTTTTTCTGCTCTACATGTCGGCTATCGACACGATGGCTTTCGCCAGCAGTTAGTCGTTCAAAATGTACGCGCCGACGGGCAAGTGCTTTGGCAGCAAACGCTTAGCACACCCCGTTATGATGCTGAAAAAGCCAGCTTTGCCATTAACGGCAGCACGGTGCTTATTAGCGCAACCGAGAGTTTCCCTGGCAGTACTGTCGGCACACTTTGGGAACTACGCCTCGGCGATGGCCTTGTCTTGAACACCCACACCACGCCGGCACTGCAGGCGCTCAATGTCATTGGCGGTAAAGCCTGTAGCTTAACCAGTGAAGCGCTCACCCGCTTACTTTGCTTAGTTCCAACGCAAATTCCACAAGTGCGCGCAATTACTGGAGCGCCCGCCGCTGCAGCAAATTTATTGGATTACGGCCGAAGCGGTGACCAACTGCGTGCCCGAATAGTAGATGGCGTAAACAGTCAGTTCCAGTTTGCCAATATTAACGCCGATGCCGTTTACAGCGCGGGCGCAACGCTGGCATTTCAAAGCAGCCCAGGCGCGTTCCCACTGCGCACCGATCGCGTGCAGACGCTTGCCAATGGCGAAACCCTTGCTAGCGCGCGATTGAATGACAGCTCGAACGGCAACGCCTTATTTGCTTCGGCCATTGCGCTGTTCGCTACCGATGGCACGCGCATTTGGCAAACGCAAATCAACGAGCCGCAGCGCGATTATCAGCCCAGCACCCAAAGCTCACTCAACACTGTCATGGCGCGCGCAAGTAACGGCGATATCTATGTTGGACTGCAAGCCCGCGCAAACACGCCACTCGGCGCACCGGTACGTATTTGTCGGCTCAGCGCTGCGGGCGTCCAACTTGGCTGTAGCACCGCACCCAAGGCTGGCCGAGTCGTTGCGTTGATGCAAGATCCAGACAGCAACGGAATCTTGGTTTGGCTGCGCGGTAACGCGGGCAACACCACAGCATCGTCGCTATCAACCCAGATCTTTGCTTTTGACGGCAGCTTGTTTAGCGCGCAACAGTTCAATCTATCGCAAAGTGTGGCATTGGCGGCGGATAGCTTCACGCCAGATGGCGATTCGGTTTATGCAGTTTTGGGCACGCTAAACAACTTTGGCGTAGTCATTGATCGGGCAGATGGGCAGTTGAGTTTAGTCAAAATTGCATTGGGTTCTGATGCGATTTTTCAAAATGGGTTTGAGGATGAGTGAGCGCAATTGGGGATAATTGCCTTAACTTTCACACGGTTAAACTGTTTACTGAAGCACAAATAAATTGACGGAGCGCCGCATAAGAATCATAAAATTACTCAGGTATTTAACGGCATTGGTTGCTGGGAACCACGCAGCTGGTGCCGATAGGCAAGTCTCCTCCACCAGCAGTGATCCAGGCAGTGAAGTTCCAATAGTTGTAACGTTAAGCGGCGACGGTGAATCGGATGTGCAAACGCCGATACCCTCAGTTTTTAGCCATTGTGCTGGACTTGGCGAGCGCAAGATCGTGGGCTACGCGCTGGCCGATCACATGCGCGCCGAGTTGGCGATTTAGGCGCTGAGCCGCGCAGCCTTGGGTCGCAAACCGACGCGTTTTCTATTTCACAGTGATCAGGGAATTCAATACACGAGCGCGGCCTTTCGAGAGGCGCTAGCGGGCTTTGGCGGCAAAGCGTCAATGAGCCGCCGTGGCAACTTGATCCAAATAGAACAGGCACGCCGCTATATTTTCTAGATCGCGCCCGCAATTGGCGTTTGAGCTGCACGCAACCCAGTTGCATTACGGCAAACCGTTATTTTATTGAGCAGTACTGCCCAAGTGCGCTACTGCAATGGTGACCGGTAACTTGGCCGATTTTGAAGGTCTTGGCCCTGCTGTATAGCTACTCACAAAAAACCCCGGCAAGCCGGGGTTTTTTGCATTCGACCTTTACGATTGAAAAATCAATCGCCGCTGAAAAAGCCCAAAATATTCATCAGATTCATAAACAGTGCCCACAAGCTTCCGTAGATATCAGCTGCCAGCACGATGTAGTTATCTTCACCGCCATTAATCGCCGCGCTGGTGCTGTACAAAATACCGGCTGAGCTGAGCAGCACGCCTACCGTTGCAATCGTTACGCTAAGCAGTGGGATGTTCAAAAACATGTTTGCGACGATAGCCGCTAAGACTGCCAGGCCACCGGCAAACATAAAACCCCGCATGAAACTGAAATCACGTTTGGTGGCCATCGCGTAGCCAGTAAGGCCTAGAAATATCGTGGCGGTTGCGGTGAAGGCATAAATGGGAATATGTACGCCCAAGGTTCTGGAATACATGCTGATGATTGGACCAGCAATGTAACCCAAGCCAGCAGCGTAAATGAAGCTGGTCACAATGCCCCAAACGCTATTGCGGGTGGCGTGAATCACATAGGGCATGGCGATAGCAAAACCTAAATAAAGCCACCAATTAATGATTCCCGCGTTGGTAACCATGGCGGCGTAAGCAGCAATCGCGCCGGCAACCAGGGTAAGCGAAAGCAGCAAATAGGTATTGCGTAAAACTTGATTAACCGGCGTGCGAATCGCGTGGCCAGCGGTAAAGACGGGAGGTGAGTTCATTTTTAAGCTCCTGGAGATTGAAAAAGTATGCCTTAGATCAAAATCGCTGAAAATAAATATTGGTGCGACTCAGAAAAACGGCGCCGCCTAACAATAACCTAGTTCATGCGCCAGCACTAACTACACTACACACGTTAGGCTATGAACTGGCAAAGTCAAGGCTGAGAATTGTGCTGCAGTTTGCGCCCACAGCTTAGCTTAACCAGACTTTGACACAACCTGCATATTTGACGCGAAATTTTTGAGCTCTTTACCTAATTGAATCCGATCACCTCTACCAATGACTCTGGCAGCTTTTTGCCCCACGCAGAGCAAGGGCTCTTGGAAAGCTTTAAGCCAGAATCAGAGCGCTTACAGCAGGCCTGCGCTTGGCTGTTAGACAATTTAATGCCGGCTACTCCCCAGCAGTCCGAGCTTTTGCGAGTGCAGGATATTTTGCGCACTTTAAAGGCTGATCAGGAAACCCGCGTCGCGGCGCTGTTTTGTCCTTTTTGGGCAAACGCGCATGAGCTTATTCGCACCGGACCAGCACTTTCGTCAGGAGCCGTGCAACTGCTTGAAGGCCATGAAATTGCCAAAAAAGTTTGGCCGGTTTATCAAGCTAGGCCACAAGGCTCTAGCGCTGAAGGCATTCGGCGCTTGCTGCTGGTACTGATTAAAGATGTGCGCGTGGTGCTCATTCTATTGGCCGAACAGCTGGTGTTACTCAGATCACTAGTAAAAGCGGATGACGCCACTCGCAAACAGGCTGCGATTGTCACAGCGGATATTCACGCACCGCTGGCGAATCGCCTGGGCGTTTGGCAGCTCAAATGGGAACTTGAAGACTGGGCGTTTCGCTATTCGCAGCCTGAAACCTACAAAAAAATCGCCACATTGCTGGATGAGCGCCGCAAAGAGCGGGAGACCTACATTGCCGATTTTATTGACGCGATAAGCCAAGGCTTAAGCAAAGCCGGATTAGCGGCGCAGGTTGAAGGCCGGCCTAAACACATTTGGAGCATCCACAAAAAGATGCAAAAAAAAGGCTTGGCATTTTCCGAGCTTTACGACGTGCGCGCGGTACGCGTTATGACCGCAGATGTGCCTTCATGTTACGCGGCACTCGGTGTGGTGCATTCGCTGTTTCAGCCGATTCACAATGAGTTTGATGACTATATCGCGCACCCCAAGGGCAATAATTATCGATCCTTGCACACCGCCGTGCTGGGCCCGGACAGCAAAGCGGTTGAGGTGCAAATTCGCACCCCAGAAATGCACGAACACGCTGAACTAGGCGTAGCGGCGCACTGGCGCTACAAAGAAGGCGGCGCCAGTAGCGCAGAATTTGAGCGAAAGATTAGCTGGATGCGCCAACTGCTGGATCAGCGGGATGGCGATGACGCGTCACTACTGGCCGGTTTTTCCACCGAATTGTTGGAAGATCACGTCTATCTGCTGACGCCCAAAGGCGAAGTCATGGAGTTGCCAGCGGGCGCAACCGTGCTCGATTTTGCCTACTACATTCACACGCGCTTAGGCCACACGTGCCGGGGCGCGAAGGTTAATTCGCGCATTGTGCCGCTGACACATCAGCCAAAATCCGGCGATCAAATTGACATCTTGCGCGCAAATGTCGGCGAGCCTAATCGCAACTGGCTTGATGGACAGCAAGGCTATCTGCGAACGCCGCGCGCCAGAGCCAAAGTGCGCAGCTATTTCAACCAGTTAGATACCACACAAAATTTAAGCGCCGGGCGCGAGTTGTTTGAGAAAGAGCTCAAGCGTGTCAAGCTATCTGAACCACCAATGGAATGGCTGCTGAGCCGCTACCAGCTGAAAAAATCCGAAGATTTATACCTTCAAATTGCGCTGGGTGATTTGACCATGGGCCAGCTCGCCCGGGCGATCAACGAGTATCAAAGCGCAAAAGCCGCAGCGGCGAAATCGAGTTTGGCGGCGCCAGTCAAAAGCACCAGCAAGCTCAAAGAGGGCGTCGTCAAACCGTTCAAACCCGGCAAAGCGACCAAAAACCAAGACGCCGTACGCATCGACGGCGTCGGCAATTTATTAGTCACGATGGCAAATTGCTGCAAGCCGCTGCCGGGTGATGCGATCAGCGGATTTATCACGCGTGGGCGCGGGCTATCAGTACATCGCAGTGACTGTAAAGACGTCAAGCATCTTGCGCAACTAGAGCCCGAACGTCTCGTAGAAGTGCAGTGGAGCAACAGCGAAGGCCAACGTTACAACGTGCTGGTGCGAGTTAGCGCGTTTGATCGCAACGGCCTGCTGCGCGATGTCGGCACCATATTCGCCGAAGCCAAAGTCAATATCTTAGGTTCCAGCACTAAAACCGACCCGAGTGAGGGCACCGCGTTGATGGACTACCGCTTAGAAGTCAGCGATTTCGGTCAGCTATCACAGCTTTTAGGCAAGCTGCGCGCCTTGCCGAATGTGTTTGATGCGAGGAGGATTTAGGGCTGACTCTTGAGCGAATTGAGTTGCGCAATGTGGCAAAAATAGGGCTTTGGCTACAGCGTCGGTGCTCGACTCTACTAATCGGTCTAACTCGGCACCCAAATCCTGCATGAAATCATCTGGCCTCATGCGCTAGCAACCATTGTTTAGTTGGCAAGCCGCCGCCAAAACCCGTCAGTGTTCCGTTGCTGCCAATCACGCGGTGGCAGGGCAAAATGATGGGAATGGGGTTGCGGCCATTGGCTGCGCCGACTGCACGCACGGCTTTTGGATTTCCTACTTTGCTGGCAACCTGTGCATAGCTCCAGGTTTGCGCAAATGGAATCTTTGCCAGCATGTGCCAAATTTGCTTTTGAAAATCGGTACCTACCGGATTCAAAAGCAGATCAAACGTTTGCCGCTCGCCAGCAAAATATTGCAGCAATTGCTCGCGCGCAATGCGCGTGGCGCTGTTGTCTCGTTTCCACGTTTCGCGGTGCGGCGCATCGTGCTTATTGTTTTCAAATAGTACAAAGCGCAGGCCCGAATCATCCACGGCCACGTGCAGTTTGCCAATCGGCGTATTGAAATCATCGAACCACATAGCTTTCTCGATTAGTTTGTTGGTAGTTAGTTTAATTACGGTCGTCAAGAGGATCACCATACAAATGCCATAAATGCAAAACCGCATAGGCGCGCCAAGGCCGCCAGGCTTGCGAGCTGGCTTCGGTCTCTTTTTCAGTCAATCGCTTAGCGCCGCCCATCACCTGCTGCAAAATCAAATCACCGGCCGGAAATGCATCAGGCTGGCGCAGCGCCCGCATTGCGACGTACCCTGCAGTCCATGGCCCAATGCCTGGCAGCTGGGTGAACTGATTGGCAAAGGCTTCTAAATTTTGCCCAGACTGAAAATTGAGATCGCCGCCTATGATCGCCTGCGCCATCGAACGCAAGGTCGCCGCGCGTGATTTTGGCAAACCAAGCTGCTCCAGCGGCGCATTCGCAATCGCTTCAGGGCTCGGAAATGCGCGATCCAGCGCATGCTGAACTGCTCGTTTTTCGCCGTATTGCGCCACCAATCGTCTAGCTAGCGTAGTTGCGCCGGCCACGCTGATCTGCTGGCCAAGCACGGCGCGCACGGCCAGTTCGAACCCGTCCCAACTGCCCGGAACGCGCAGGCCAGGCCGGCGATCTATGGCTTTGCGCAATAACTCCGAAGTGCTCAATACCGCGTGCACGGCGTGCAGCTCGGCATCCAGATCGAACATGCGCCGCGTGCGCTGCACAATGTCGTGTATCAATCTCGGGTCAGTATCGGAAATCTCCAGTATCAGCTCAGGCTTTTCGCTAGCAGCGGTCACGCGAATCCAGGTCGAGCCATCCAGAGGCCCAAGCACGCGCTCGTAACTGACATCGGTGACGCGCTCAATGCCCGGAATCGCGCGCTTTGCCAAAAACGCCAGCATCAAGGAAAAATCGAACGGCGGGCGATATGCCAATCGCAAGATCAACGAACCCGTCGGCGCTTCAGTACGCAAGCGGCGAATCGCGCTCGGCGCCATTTTGCAGCTTTCCGCAAACGCAGCGTTGAATCGCCGCAAGCTTTTAAATCCGGACGCCAGCGCAATATGCGTCATCGGCATCGCGGTTTCGGTCAGCAATTGTTTTGCCAGCAGCAAACGGCGCGTTGTGTGTACCGCAATCGGAGTTGCACCCAATTGACTCAGAAATAATCGCCGGATTTGGCGCGCGCTCAAGCCAATTTTTGCCGCCAGCGTTTCCACCGAGCCCTCGTGTAACTCGCCTTCGGCAATAAACGCCAAAGCGCGGTTTACCCACACATCGTGATAGCGGTGCTGCATGGCATTGGGCGCTAACTCAGGCCGGCAGCGCAAACATGGGCGAAAGCCAGCGCTGCTGGCGGCCGCCGCATTTGGGTAATAAGTAATATTGGCAGGCTTCGGTGATGGCGCCGGGCAAACCGGTCGGCAGTAAATGCCGGTGCTTTTGACGGCGATAAAAAACAGGCCGTCAAAACGCGCATCGCGCGCCAATCGGGCGCGATCGCAAATCTCAAAGCTGGGCATCGCAAAATTCATGTCGATATGATAGTTCGGCAAACAGGCAAATACTCGCCGTTTTCGGACATAGTTGTTTTTGGAAAATATCGTTGACTTAAAGTGGTGTCCTTATCGTCATTCCCAGCGAAGGCGGGAATCCAGGTTCACCGAGCCTCTAGCGCCCTCGTTGGAGTAAAACGCGCAAATTTGGGTGTTTTGAAAGTAGATTAGATCGTTGACACCTGCATTGGATCCCCGCCTGCACGGGGATGACGAGGTGGGGTGAAACTGCGAGCGATTTTGACTATGCGAGCTACTCAAGTAGCTTCATCACCCCAAAAGTTTGCCAAGCAAATCCGCATGCCGCTGCTGTTGGATTGCCGAGGATAGTCGGCAAGCTTGGATGATGGTGTTCAGCTCAAGCAGCGCTTGATCAAAGCGATCATTGACGACAATATAATCAAACTCATCGCAGTGCGACATTTCTTCACGCGCGTTAGCAACGCGTTTGGCGATCACCGCTTCACTATCTTGGCCGCGATTTCGCAATCTGGTCAGCAGCGTTTCTTTCGACGGCGGCAAAATAAAAATTGAGCGAACCTGTGGGAACACCGCGCGTATTTGCCGAGCGCCTTGCCAGTCAATCTCTAAAATCACATCGTTCTCGGCCTCTAGCTCGGCCATGACGCGCGCGCGTGACGTTCCATAATAATTGCCGTGCACCAGCGCTGATTCGAAAAAAGCAGCCTCGTGCAGCATCGCTTGGAAATGCGCAACATCGGTAAAGTGATAATCTTGTCCGTTAACTTCACCCGGCCTTGGCAGTCTTGTCGTGTGGCTAATTGATACTCGCAATTTAGTATCCGCGCGCAGCAATTCCCGCACTAGCGATGTTTTTCCAGCGCCTGACGGCGCCGCAATGACCAATAAATTTCCTTTCATCCCTAAAGTGTGCCTGTTTTATTGGCTGGTGGAAACAAAAAGACTTTGCAAGGGTGCGATCTAGACTGATGTTTTCTGTTTATCTCGGCAATGTACAAACGTAGGCTGGGTGGCAATGTCATTAACTTAAGCTAGCAACCAAAATGTCGACACTTCGCGTAGTCGCTGGGTCGTGGATTCTGCGACTGCGCGCAGAATGACGTTCACCACGTTTGTCACTCTGCATGAGTTAAACTCACGCACTACTTACTTCCTGGAGCTCACTATGAAGTGTCCAAAATGCCATGGCGACTTTGCTGAAGTTAAAACCAAAGATGGCGTAGTAGATCGGTGTAAGCAATGCCACGGCTTGTGGTTTGACAATATGGAGCATGAAGATTTCAAGCCGCGTGCCGATGCTATAGATTTAGGCGCTAACAGCAGCAGCACAAAGCTCAATCGGTTAATGCAGATTGCCTGCCCAAAGTGCCCGAACACCCAATTGCTGCGTATGGTGGATCCAAAACAGCCGCATATCTGGTTTGAAAGCTGCCCGATTTGCTATAGCCGCTTTTATGATGCCGGAGAGTTTAAGGACTTTGCGCAAATCAAGCTTTCGGAGCTGTTCTGGCGCAAGGGTGTGGAGCGAAGTTAGTAACAAGACTATTCAGCGCGCTTTGACGCCTCAGCCCGAACCAAAGCTGCCGCAATATCATCAACTGAAAAACCCGTCAAATCTTTATGCAGCTCCTGAATGATCCGGCTTTCGACTTCCTTGTGATAATGTTTGCGCAGCTCGCCAAGCGTGCGCGGCGGCGCAATAATCACTAAAGCGCCGAAATCATGCGCCAGCGCTCGCACCTGTAGCAACCGCGCGGCCTCGGCGGCAAACCGATTTTCTTCGACTTGATGAAAATCCGTCTCCCCCATGGCGCTTCTGCGCGCGCCAGTACTGGCGAAACTTCGACCCGGGCGGTCTGTGCCCTGTTCGTGAGTTGCCGGATTCGATTGCGCTTGATGATCTTCCAGCTGCAAGTCCATTTTGGCTTCATCGCCGTGATTGCGTAAAAACAGCATTTTCCGGCCATCCGCGACCAGCACCAGCGTATTGTTAGGAAGCATCATTGGGGTTGGCTCGAAGTTATATGGTCCGCTAACTATCTACTTATTGTTAGGCTAGTTCAGTGTGCAGGCGCACGAAGGGCTTAAAACAAATGACGTTTCTTAGTTTATCTGCGCTTTGCAAAGCCAAGCATCGAGGGCCTGATGGCTGGGTTTTGGCGGATTAGCCTAGAAATAAGCGACTTAATCAAGCCAATTCGCCCCAAACGAGAGATTCAACCGCCGCTACGAGCGGTTCGGGTGGCGCTTTATCTGCGCATGCCATTTTTACGCACATGCTAAGCACCTTGATTCAATGGAGTGCAAACATGTGGCCATTTTTACGCGCTAGCTTGGTTTTCTTTAGTTTGGCGCTGACCACCGCAGCAGACGCCTCGGCAACGCTACAATTCGCGCCTTACGGGTTAAAGACTGAAAACCACGGCACTCAAGCCGCCGAAATTGCCTGGCTTGACGTGCCCGCTCGACACAGCGAGCCATCTGGGCCGCAGCTGCGTTTGCGCATAGTGCGGCTGCGCACACCTGAGGCCACCCGTACTCAAGCGCCAATGATTTATCTAGCCGGCGGGCCAGGCGGCTCTGGCGTTGGCACCGCTCGAGGTGCACGCTGGCCGATCTTTGATCGCATGCGCCAGCACGGCGATGTATTGCTGTTCGATCAGCGCGGCACGGGTGAATCCAGCCTGCCGCCTGCATGCCCGCATGAAGCAGCGCTACCGCTTGGACGTGAAGAGCTGCTTGCCAGTCAGCTCGCAACGGCAAAACGCTGCATGCAATTTTGGCGAGCGCAAAAACTTGATTTGGACGCATTCAACACGGTCGAAAGCGCACACGATATCAATGCGCTGCGCCTAGCGCTCGCGGTTCCCAAGCTGACGCTCTGGGGCATGAGCTATGGCACACATCTAGCCAGCAGCGTAATGCGCCTGCACGGTGAACACATCGAACGCGCCATTCTGATGGGTTATGAAGGCCCGCCCGACACCTACAAATTTCCGCTGGTGGCTGATCAAATGCTTGGTCAGATCGAAGCGATGGCACAGCTTGATCCTAAACTTCCTACCGAGTTTAAATCGGTGCTAGAAAATACCCGCAAGCTATTGGAAAAACTTGAGCGCCAATCGATAAAAACCTCACTTTTACGAAGTAGTGATCAAATCGAGATTGGCAAATTCGAAGCCCAGCTGGGCATCAGCGTCATGCTAATTCGCTCGGATTTTGCACGGCATATTCCGCTCGCCATAGGCCTGGCAGTGAAGGGTGAAGGGGGCTTATTGGGTGAATACGTGCAAGGTGCGCAGCTCGGCATGAAGACGTTTAATGCCATGCCGCTTGCCATGGATATTGCCAGCGGTGTCAGCGCAGAACGCATGGCGATCATCAACGCGCAAACACCCAAGAGCGTGCTGGGCGATGTGCTCAATTTCCCTTATTTTAGCATCGGCGCTGAGCTGGGCATTCCGGATTTGGGCGATGAATTTCGCACGCCGCTGATAAGCGCAATCCCAACGCTGTTTGTTACCGGCACATTGGATGTGCGCACGCCACCGGCCAATATGCAGGCCGCACTGCCCGGGTTCTCTGCGGCAAGTCAGTTGATTGTTAATGGCGCCGGCCATGACAATGACTTGTGGCTCTCACACCCTGAAATTGCCGACACGCTTGAAGCCTTCGTGCAAAATCGCTGGCAGGGCGTTAAACAATTGCAAATGCCGAAGGTGGAATTTGCCACAAGTTTAAGCAACGAGCTTTGGCGCGATGTGCGATCGTCACTCGGCTTGCCATTAATAGGTCTGATTTTGCTTGCCGCAATTGGATTGCCGATGGTTTTATTTTGGTGGTGGCGTCGGCGGCGCTTGCTGAGACGTGCGCGCTAAACTTGCCGCTGTCATAGCTGGCGGCCATCCAAACAGTGATTTAAGCTGTTTAGCCAGCTCAAAAGAAAGCTGATTCGCTAAGGCTTGCGCTCGATCACGCTGGAAGTAAAGATTAGGTAACGTAGCTTCTTTGAACTCAACTGCAAGAATGATTGGCAGACTGCTCAGCATGACTGAACACTCAATTTTCGGGCGATTTTTTTAAAGAGACGCTGCTCACCTGCCAAAAGTTAAGATACGCTGCGCGGCAACATGTTATGGCCGAGCTGGCCTAACCCCAACCTGCGGCAAATTGGGGAAGTCAAAGCGCCTGCGATTGCTTGACTGCCCATTGCTTTAAACTTTCACGGAAAATTCAAACTGAACGTTAGGCGTTGGTGTAACCTCAATTCTGGTCATTGTATTGCGCGGTTTCGCGACTCAATGCCCAAACTAAGGCTACCCAACTAGGATCCTAATATCTTCGCTTATATTCGATGCTCAATATGTGTCGCGCTTTGCCAAGCGATCACACAAATGGTTACTACTGCGGGATTGTTGGCCGCTTTCTTACTATTTGCTGGGTCAGGATCGCCGCTTTACGCCGCAATGCAATTCGGGCAAAACGAGGGCTTAAACAACCTCTCCGTCCAAGCCGCCGCAATAGACGAACGCGGTTTTATTTGGGTAGGCACAGACGACGGTTTGTTTCGATTCGATGGGCATCGGTTTTTGCGCGTTGACTTAATGCTACAAGATTCTGCGCAGCTAACCCCTGATCTTCAGGCACTGCGCGATAGCCAAGCTAGTGAGTTACTCGCGGTGCCGGGCGCTATGTATATTGCGAGCGCAGTTCGGGTTTGGCGCTACGATCTTAAAACGCACACGCTCAGCTTGATTCAAAATGTCAAAGGCGAGACGTTCAGAGCAGAAACGCTGGCGCGCCGAGAAGATGGCACTATTTTTGCCGTTGGCGATTCACTGCTGTGGGCCTGGCGCGATGCGATCAGTGCTCGCGCTTCGCCAATTGAACTACTGGCAGATGATTCCACTTCTGGCATCAGCGCGATCCAATTTGGCGCAAGCGGCGCGTGGCTATTTGCCGAATCGGGCAGCTACCAGCTTGAGTTGGCAAGTGAATCAGGCTCGAAATTGATTCCAGACACCGCGTATGCGGTATCGCTAAGAATCGACGAACCTGCGCTGAAATTTGGCGCGGTTCGCGCGATGGCGGGCTACGAATTTCCAAAAGGCACGCTGTGGATTGGTTACTGGAACGATGGCTTGCTCAAGCTTGATCTACAAACTGGCAAGCATCGTTGGTTTCACCCCGGCCAAACTGGCGCTGGCGCACTGCGATCCACCAGCATTTACAAATTTGCCGCTCGCGAAGATCGGCTTTACATTGCTACCAATCGCGGCATGGTGGTCTATCACCCGAGCTGTGATTGCCTGCGCGGGCTTAATCACCCAAGCTGGGATCAACTCGACGGCGCTGGCATCATCGTTAACTCACTCATGCTTGAAAACTCTGGCGCAGCTTCTGGCATTTGGGCTGGCGTTTGGGGTGGCGGACTCGTGCGTTTTAACCAAACTGACGAAGCAATTGAGCGGCAGGTAAAGCGTGATAGCCAAATCGCGCCCAGCGCGGGGCTTGCACACCCTATGGTTTCGGCGCTGCACGTAGCCGATAAGCGGCTTTGGATTGGCACTTATGGCGGTGGAGTCCAGTTTATTGATAGCGAAAGACAGTTTATCGGTGAGCCTTGGGCGCTTAACCGACTACCTTTGCAACCGGAACTTTCAGCGCCAACAACAGGGTTACCGATTGAGGCTAGCTTTATTTGGCATATCAGCGGATCTATGAGGCAGCTAACCATTGGCACCGGTATTGGGCTGTATCGCGCAGCGCCACCTGATGTCATGGAGCTTCGCCTGCAAGCAAGCCAAAAATACGCCCAAACGGCAACACTACAAAGCATTCGTGCAAGCTTTGTCGCACAAGATGGCACGCGCTATATCGGTACGACGCGCGGGTTTTACAGGGAAGGTATAGCAGCGGGCCAAAGTGTGATTGAAGCGATACCTTTGCAAGCTCTGAGCGCGGACAAGCCATTACCTGCTGGCATTTGGTCGATCATTGAACATCAGCAACAGCTTTGGTTGGGCACCGGCAATGGCCTCATACGCGTAATGCGAGGCGCTGAAAACAGCCGCTGGCAAGTGATTGCCTTGCACCAAAAAGGTACGGCGTCTGATCAACTGCCCGGTGCTGCGGTTTGGGTGCAAAAGCATGATGCATCCGGCACGCTTTGGCTAGGCACCTCAGGCGGGCTAGTTTCGGTTTCCGGCACGCGTGATCAACCGCATTTTAGTCGGCACCCTGCGCTAGATCGCATTGGCATGAAAACCATCAACAGCATCGAGTTTGATCGTACGGGCAAGTTGTGGTTGGGCGGACCTTCAGGCTTAGCAAGCTACGTGCCTGAACTTCAAATTGCGCAGCCATATGATCGCTTTGATGGCCTTATTAGTAGCCAGCTCAATTTTAACGCAAGCGCGAAAAGCGCTACTGATGAGATTTACGAACGGATTTACTTCGGCGGCATCGGCGGCCTAATTTCATTTAATCCGGCGCACATGAAAGATCGAAAGGAAAATCTACAGCCGCAGATTAGCCGCCTGCGGGTGGGGCAACAAACATGGCGAATCAGCGCTCGCGCCTTAAACCTGCCCCACGTGCACGAGGCGCTGCAAGTCGAGCTGACAAGCCTTAATTTTTCGAGGCCATCGCAGGTGCAATATGCATATCGCTGGAAAAATCTTGAAGCAGAATTTACCGAACTGGGCGATGCTAAGAGCGTGGTGTTAGCGCGCGTACCCAGCGGGATAAATCAACTCGAAGTTCGTGCACGCTTGGGTAGTGCTGAAGCCATATCGGAGGTATTAACGCTCAAAATTGCTTATATTTGGCACGAAACTTGGTGGGGCCGTTTGCTGCTTGCGCTGGCTGCAAGTTTGGTGATTTATACTGCGGTGCGTCTGCGCATTCGGCAAGCGCGTCAATTTACTGAAGTACTGCAAGCACAGGTTGCCGAACGCACTTCATTGCTGCAGCAAGCCTCCGAAGCGCTATCACAGGCTAATGCACAGCTAAAAGTTCAGGCGACTTTAGATCCGCTCACGGGTTTGGCAAACCGACGGCATTTATTTGAAGTTGCGCGCTATCACGCTGCAAAAGGCGACATTCTAAGCGTTTTCGTCGCCGATCTTGATCACTTTAAGCGCATTAACGATGCCTATGGGCATCATGTGGGCGATGCCGTGCTGATGGATTTTGCAGAGTTTTTGCAAAGTGAAATTGGGCCCACTGAATTTGGTTATGCCGCTAGCAAAGGGCTCGCTGCGCGTTACGGCGGTGAAGAATTTGTGGTGCTGCTGTTTAATGTGTCCAAGCACCAGCTGGAAGCTTTTGGCGAGCGAATAATTACCCTTGCAAGGCAGCGAAGCGTAGCGCAAACGAAACTTTTAGCCGCGAGCGCGCTTGCTGCCGATCAAGATGTCATTCGCTACACCACCAGCGCGGGATTAGTTTTAGGAGATAGCAAACGTTCGCTCGAGGCGTTGATAAGGGCCGCCGATTTGGCGCTTTACAAAGCCAAACATCAGGGGCGCGACAGATGGGTTTTGGGGGATTAGCTCAAAAACAAGCAACTTGATCAAGCCCATCAGCGCCAAACGAGCCGTTCAACTTCCCCGGTTGGCTCTGCTGGCGCACTAGCATACTGCTGATTTTTTTTTGAGCGCCTACCGCGCGATTGCAGACCAGATTAGCGCATCGTTACGCACCCAACATCACACTCGCCAACCGCTTTAAATCCGCAAGCCTCACCCTTAATGCCTGCGCGCCTTGCTCTGATAGCGGGCAGGCAAAACCTATCGAGTCGGGGGTGGCATCAAATAGTTCGCACGCAATTAGCCCGCTTGCAGGATCAATGAGCGCGCGATACTCGGTGGCCTGCTTCGGTGATTTATCTTTGTGCGTCTCCGATTCTATCCAATAGTCAAAGCCAACAATTTCACTGTGCCAGCCGCGCCGCGTATCAGCAAAGAGCACAACCGGCACTGCATGCGCTTGCAGCAATGCCAACATCTGGCGCTGTTTGAGGATGACTTCGATGTGCAGCGCACGGGCTTCGGGTGCGTCAACAGGATCAAAATTTTGCAGCTGCATAACCGCTGTTCCGTTTTGATAGTTCAGCGTGCTGGAACCAGTGATGTTTGGTGCTACCGACGGCGTGGCCGATAAAACCGCCGCTTCGATCACTTGCCACACCTCATCCATGCCAACATGGCTGTATTGCATTGACATCATCGCGGCCAGATCATTAAGTGTCATTAGCCGAGCGTGTTCGGCTTGATGGCCTAAAGCATCCACCAACATGAGTGCAGTTCTGGCATCGGTCAGCCCGGTTTCAAGTAGGTTGGCTTCTAACACCGCGCTGGCCTCAGCAATGGCAGCCGCTTCTCCCATTAGCATCAGTGGAATAAACACCATAGCCCCGCCGAGCAGCGCTGCTTCAACGGCTAAATCAGGGCTTGGCGCCTGGCCGCGCAGCGCCTGCAGCGTCATTATTTGCGGGGCATCGAGCGGATCACGCAAGCCAGCACGATAAAGCTCGTCCAACGCTTTAAAAATCGGCAAGCCAGGGCGCAAAATTTGCGCGCTGTCATAGCTGGCAGCCATCCAAACCAAGCCTAAGCCATCCAGTGATTTAAGCTGTTTAGCCAGCTCAAAAGAAAGCTGATTCGCTAAGGCTTGCGCTCGATCACGCTGGAAGTAAAGATTAGGTAGCGTAGCTTCTTTGAACTCAATCGCAAGAATGATTGGCAGACTGCTCAGCATGACTGCAGGCTCAATTTTCGGCCTAAATTTTCGTCCAAATTGTGGCTCAACTTAAGCTTCATCGCGGTACTCCGGCTTTTGATCGCGCGCAAGCAAGCTTCGAACACCGGCCTCGGGCGTAATCGTTTCATGCAATACGGCGCGTACGCGCTCGCTAATTGGCAATTCTAAATCCAACTGCTCGGCCAAGCGCATGACTTCATCAGCGGTTTGCACGCTCTCCACTACTTGCCCGATTTCGGCTATCGCCGCTTTCAGGCCCTTGCCTTGCCCAAGCGCCAACCCCAGCCTGCGGTTTCTGGACAAATCGCCAGTACACGTCAGCACTAAATCGCCAAGACCCGCCAAGCCCATAATCGTTTCAGCTTTGCCGCCGAGCTTGGCATTGAGTCGAAGCATCTCGTTCAAACCGCGCGTAATCAAGCCTGCGCGCGCGTTCAAACCCAGCTGCATGCCATCGCAAATGCCAGTGGCCACTGCCAGCACGTTTTTCATCGCACCGCCCAATTCTGCGCCGCGAATATCATCACCGGTGTAGGCGCGCATGCTCACGCCGTGCATGGCGGCGGCTACCAGTGTGGCAAAGGCTTGATCATCCGAATGTACCGTCAACGCGCACGGCAAGCCGATAGCCACTTCCTTGGCAAACGAAGGGCCAGTGACGACCGCATTGGGTGCATCGCCGACCCATTGCTCAGCTACTTCATGTAAAAACCGCCCAGAACCTAACTCAAAACCTTTGGTCGCCCAGGCCACGCCGGTACGCGGCACGCGCGCTTGCGCGACCTGTTGCAAGACTTCGCCAAACGCGTGGCTCGGCACCACAATTAAGTGCCACTGCGCTTTCGCCGCCGCGAGCGCCAAATCCGGCTGATAGCGCAGATTTTCGGGCAATGCGATCCCTGGCAAAAAACGCTGATTGCAGCGAGACTGCGCGATTTGCGCCAGTTCAACCGGATTGCGGCCCCAGAGCTCAATCTGATGCCCACCACGCGCAAGATGTGCAGCGAGCGCGGTGCCCCAGGAGCCTGCGCCATAGACGGCAATGGTTTGCACGGGATTGGTTTGGACGGAATTGGTCGTCTGGGTTGGCATCGTCGCACCTTTTTTATCAGCGCTGGAGTATGCGACAAGCGGCTTCATTGTTCACGCGAAAATGGGAGTCGAAGCTCCAAGTTTGCTAACCTTCCGCACCTTTCAATTTACTAGCGACTACACCGATGAAAACTAGATTTGCCCCAAGCCCGACCGGCTATTTACACGTTGGCGGCGCACGCACTGCGCTGTTTAGCTATCTGGAAGCAAAAAAACGCGGTGGGCAGTTTATTTTACGGGTTGAAGATACCGATTTGGTGCGTTCCACGCCTGAAGCCGTGCAGGCGATTCTTGATGGTATGGCGTGGCTTGGATTGCAGGCTGATGAAGGCCCCTATTTTCAAACGCAGCGTTTTGCGCGCTACTTGGAAGTGGCTGAGCAAATGATAGCGGCGGGCAGCGCGTATCGTTGCTATTGCAGCAAGCTTGAGCTTGAAACCATGCGTGCGCAGCAAGAGGCTAACGGCGAGAAGCCGCGCTACAACGGCCTTTGGCGTGATCGCTCCGACCCGGCACCCATCGGTGAAATCGGCGTTATTCGCTTCAAAAATCCGCTGACGGGGACGGTGCACGTGCATGATCGCGTGCGCGGTGAAGTGATATTTCAGAACGAAGAGCTAGACGATTTGGTGATCTGGCGCAGCGATAACGCACCGACCTATAACTTCGCCGTCGTGGTGGATGATCACGATATGGGCGTGACGGACGTGATTCGCGGTGACGATCATTTAAACAACACGCCCCGGCAGATCAATATGTATCAGGCGCTCGGCTGGGCAGTGCCAAGCTTTGCGCATTTGCCTATGATTTTGGGGCCAGACGGCGCCAAGCTCAGCAAACGGCACGGCGCAGTCAGCGTGCTGCAATACCGAGACGATGGCTTTTTACCGCACGCGCTGTTGAACTATTTGGCTCGCTTAGGCTGGAGCCACGGCGATCAGGAAATTTTCAGTAAGCACGAGCTGACTACACTGTTTAGCGCGGACGATGTTAATCATTCCGCTAGCAGGTTCGACTTAGAAAAGCTCAAGTGGCTCAACCAGCACTACATTAAAACGCTGCCTGCGGCTGAGCTAGCTCCGGAGCTGACCTGGCATTTGCAACAGCGCAGTTTAACCCATGCCAGCAAGCATGCGGACGACATTATTACCGCGCTGCGCGAGCGCGCCGTCACGCTGTTGGAAATGGCCGAAAAAGCCGCTGTGTGGTTCACGCCGCTGGCGGGCTACGACGAAACGCAATACGCCAAGCAGGTCAATGCCACTTCGTGTGCCGCATTAAGCGCGCTTCGGGCAAAACTCGCAGCGCTGCCAAACTGGCGCCCGGACGCTATTTTGACAGCCATCGAGCAAACCCTCGCTGAGCTGAGCCTTGGCATGGGCAAGCTAGGCCCGATAGTTCGATTAGCCATCACCGGCAGCACCACATCACCCGCGCTAGAACACACCATTTATCTGTGTGGTTCGACTGAAGCATTGGATCGCATAGATGCGCTGCTCGCGCGTGGAGCCGCTTAAATGTCGGGCGCTAATTTTGACGCAAGCCACATACGATTTGCGCTGCACGGCGGCGCGGGCGTGATTGATCGGGCCAGCTTGAGTGCCGAGAAAGAGTCGCAGTTTCGAGATGCACTTAGTCGCATCACGCAGGCTTCGGTTGATTTACTTACATCCGGAAAAAGTGCGCTTGATGTCGTGGAATTTGCCATCCGTGAGCTAGAGGATTTTCCGCTGTTTAATGCAGGGCATGGCGCGGTCATCAATGCTGAGGGCATTGTTGAGCTTGACGCGTCCATCATGGATGGTCGAAACCGTGCCTGCGGCGCGATTGCCGCAGGCACGACGTGCAAGCACCCGATTAGCGTGGCAAGAGCGGTGATGGAACGCACCGAGCATGTGCTTTTGGTTGGTGCTGGCGTGGATAAATTTGTGCAATCCATCGGCGCAGAATCGGCTGAACTGGCGTATTTTTTGACCACAGAACGCATCGAACAACAAAAGCAGGCAGCCGCCCTAGGCGTGGTGACTTTGGATCACAGCAGCGTCTACAACGCGAACAAAGCCACAGACCTGCCCAGCCCGCACGACAAAAAAGGCACGGTTGGCGCGGTCGCGCGCGATGGTTTTGGCGATTTAGCCGCAGGCACGTCCACCGGTGGCATGACCAACAAAATGCCCGGCCGCTGTGGTGACACGCCAATAATTGGCGCAGGCACCTGGGCCGACAATCAAACGCTGGCAGCATCCGCCACCGGGCACGGCGAGTATTTCATTCGCAATGTAGTGTGCTTTGATCTGCACGCGCAAATGCAGTACGGCAGTTTGAGCCTAACCGCAGCAGCCAGCGCGACTTTCGCCCGAATTGAGCAAATGGGCGGCACGGGCGGTGTCATCGCGATCAATCATGCGGGGGAAATCCACCTACCTTACAACTCTGAAGGCATGTATCGCGGCTGGTTTGACGGCCATGCGGTGCGGGTGGCGATTTATCAGGATTAGTCGGAATTTGTCGGCATCCTTGCGTTGCCATTTTGATTACATTCGCCAATTAATCCAGTGAAAGTTCGAAAAACCTGAGTTCCCACCTTCGCTGACGATACGGCGTCATGGAATTCAACGCAAATCCCACAAGTTAAGTTGCCTACGCATGCCCGAGTAAGGTAAATCACAGCACCGCAAACACCCGATGATCGACCCAGCTTATAACCAGCGCCAGCGGCGTAAAAGCCAAACCGAATCCTAATAAAATACCGGTGCTGTTTGCTAAAACATCGAAGTAATCTAGGCTGCGATAGCCGGTTAAGCCCTGTAAAAATTCCAGCGAAATGCCCATGGCAAAAAAACAAAGTGCCGCTTTGATGAGCGTCGATTTGCGAACAATCAACTGGCTAAACCAGCCCATCATGGCGAAATAGGCCAGCACGTGCTGCCATTTATCGCCGACGCTGGGCAACTCAAGCGGCATCGGCGGAATGCGAATCAGTGAAAGCACGCAGACTGTCAAAACCAGTAGCGCACCCAAAGCCCACCAGAGCCTGGGTTTTTTGAATTTACGCGCACCCATCAACATGCTAGTCAGAATGATAGCCTGCGAAATTCGGCGGTCACCGGTGAGCGTTCCCACACTTCATCGAAATAGCGCTTTAAACGCTGCGCGCTGGCTAATTCGGACAAATTTCCTTCCGACTCAAAACGCGTCGCCAAATCACGCAGCGCGTGGCCGTATTGATCGTTGACGATAAACGCGCTGCTGTATTGCAAATCTTCGGCTTGTGGGCTGCGAAACTCAAACGCTGAGCTCATTCGGCGGCCCAGCTCTAGCAAGCGGTGCCCATCTTTTAAAGCGCGCCCAGAATCTTGCACCAAAATGCGAATACGCGCGCCTTTTTGCAATGACAGCGCCCGCAAGCAATCCAATATCGGCATTGAATCCAAAACTTGACCGTCTAAATCGCGGGTGTAGATGATCAGTTCATGCCGCGAGAGCTTGGCAATTTGCAAATACACCGCTTGCAGCTCGAGCTTGGTTTTACTGCCGATCAGCATAGCCGCTGGGCGTTCTATCTCAGCCCGAACCGCACCCACTCGGGCGATTGGTAATTGTAAGGGCAGCGCTTTACGCCAATCGCCAGAGACTGCACCGGTAAAGCCCTGCTGCAAGAGCGCTGTTTCGGTGTCAATTTGATGCGGCTCAAATCGGTGCGCAGAATCTAAGCTTGCCGCAGCCCTAAAGTGCAGCTCAGCAATTTGCAAGCTGGCGGCAAAATCTGCAGCCGTTTGCAGAAGCATCGCCAGCACATCGCGCGCGCGCCAAGCGGGGTCGGATACATACAAAAAATCCGCGGTCATGGCAGCGTTTGAGAAAATAGGCGGCACAGCACCCGCGTCCAGCACTTTTCGAGCGATTCGCAGCGTTCCAATAATAATCGGCGCGCTATCGGCTACCCAGCGTTTGGCTAACACCCAACGCTCGCCCGGTGCGCCAAAGCCATAGTTTTTCTGCTGTGCTTGCGGTGAAGTTTCTAGCAGTTGATTCGCTAGATAGGCCGCAATTTCGTCCGCGCTTTGCGCCCAGTTCGCCATTTCAATGGCAAAGTCCATATCTAGCAGTGTTGGAATGCGCGCGGATTGGCTCATACGCTTGGCTTATACAAGCTAGTCAATCTGGCAATCAGCATGGCCACAAATAGCACGCCAAACCACTGCTGCAACATCGCCAACGCCCGCGCAGCCGGGGAAAGTGGGGTAATTTCACCGTAGCCAGTCGAAGTCAACGTGGTCAGCGAAAAATAGACCAGATCAGAAAAATCAGTGTGCTGGTTTAGATCGTTGGTCGGATTGATAAAAATTGCGGCCGGATCAAAATGCACGACAATCGCATACGCGCTAGCCCACAAAAGCGACAGCAAAGCGTAGGTAGATGCTAGTGCCAGCATTTCGTCTAAATCGATGACGTCATCGGTCAGCACATAGCTCAACAGCGCAATCACCGCATACAAATGAAATAAAACCTGCGCGATTAGCATCGCGAGCTCAACTAAGGGTGCTGTAGAAAATAAATGCGCAATTTGTAGTGCGATTAGTGGCAACGAGATAAGCCAGCCGCTATGCCAAATGACTGCGTGTTGGCGCAGCAAACGTACCACCATCAAAACCACAGCAATGTCCATCAGCTGCGCGGCTTGCCGCAGCCAGCGCGCTTCGTTGGCAAATGGGTAAAGCGCGATGCTGGCAGCCAATGCAATCAGCATCCAAAAAGATGGCAAGCGCCACCAAGTCTTGCAGTTTTTGATTATTGGGGTCATCAATTTCGTCTGCGATTAATTACGTCCGGCAAGCTTGCCCGATTTTACTGTGGGTTTGAATGCTGGTTTGTTAATAACTCGAATTTCGCCTGCCGGAGTTCGCAAGCACGCTGACCTTACAGCGTTTGCTGCGCCGGACAACTCATCAGTATTAAGCCTGAATTGAAGTGCACCGTTCCGCTTACAACTGGCCGCAAACCCGGAAAGCCGCAAATGTCTTACGCGGCAGCCAAACCGGAGAATAAAAGTCATGGAAAGTACGAAAAATCTTTTCGTCGCGCGTCGCTTTTGTGATGTTTTCACTTAGCTTGTGCCCAGCCAAACGCAAATTGCAATTGTTGAGACTGCAGGACCTGCGAAGTAATCGGCGTAATTGAAGCGTTTGCATATGCGCGCTAGTTCGAGTCGCTCAAGGCCTTGAAAGCGTAGGAAACACGAAAATTCGTTTGAATTTCCACTAAAGAAAACCAGCGCGTCCCAGGCGATGTTTCTTGGTAGTCAATTTCCCCGCTGGCGAGCTGAAATGAGTGCCCAAAAATCTGCACAATGGCGATGCCACTTTCGGGCGCGGTTAGCACAATGCCTGCAGCGGCGCGTTCTAGCTCCGCCTTGGTTTCAGACTTTCCGTAGACCTGCCAAATTATCGTTTCTAGATCATTTTCTCCGGCCCAAATTGGCTGATGCATAAGCCTGCTCACTGGATCATCGCTGTCGAACATGTCAGCCAAGGCATAATCGGCCAGCGACTGATGATCGCCGCGTGCATGCAAAGCAGCCTGCGCGCTAGGCAAGTTTGGCATAGCCAAGCCAAGGTATAGGCGATATAGCGCAGCGCCAGTGCCGCATCGGAAACGGTTAATGCTTACCGTTTTTGCGCCCGCACTCAGCTGCGCTTGCCACCTCGGTGTGTGTCGCATGGTTAAAGCTCGCTCAAACTCAACAGAATAGTTTCGACTTAGCTCAAAAATGTCCGAAGCGTCGTCTGTTATTTCCGAAGTCTGTTTTCGCAGCGCCCGCTCAAAAAGCTTTACTTCGCGCGTCATGGAATTCATGGCCTCGCTGTGCGCCGCCAACGCCGCAGCAATCAAGGATTTATTGCCGTTACTCGCATTAAGAAGCAAGCCGCTTCTGGTCATGCCTAACAGCGCATCTGCCAGCTTATGGGTGGAATCAGCGAGTGCAAAATCCGCATAGCGCAGCGCCTGCGCGCCGCAACCAACACTCGATGCCGCGCTAACGAGCAAACTGTCGGCAAAACTTTGAGCGATAGGCAATATCGAAGTGCGAATTTGCGCAATTGCGGCGGGTGAATAGGCGTTTTTCTCTTCTGTACTTGATGCTACGAAAGTTAGATCAGCTATGCGCGCCACCCACTGCGTTCGAAGCTGTAACAGCGCGGCATTTTCGCCGTCGCATACTTTAAAAAGCATCGTTCCAATGACCGGAATCGCGGATTCGCCGGAATCACTATCGATGCCAGCTCGGCTTAATATCGCCAGCACTTCTACCGGTAGCTCTTCCTCCGATTCCTCAGCGTCAAATTGCTTGGCCGCATCTGATGCGAGATACACGTCCAATTCGAGTGCAGCGACCTGCATTTTAGTGGCAGCGGCCATTGCCTCAGCGCGCGAAACCCGATAGACCTCAGAATCGCCATCAACATATTTCAATTCGTTGATCCCCGCCGCAACCGCCAACGGCACCCACATCAGCAGAAAAACCCACAAACTGCGCGTTCTGATGCTTGTTGGCATGGCGATTCTCGGTTGTGAATGTCCGGCGAGCCTACGCGCGTCAAACTAAATGCCGTCCGAATTCAGTGGATGTTTTGACGATTGGAATTTTCTATCGGTAACGGTGTTCAGAAAAGCAAATAGCTAATCCGCCAACGCCTGCGCTAAATCCGCAATCAAATCTTGCGCAGCCTCAAGGCCGATCGAAAGACGCAACAAACTAGGCGGCGTGGTGCTTGCCTTACCTTCAGCAGATTGGCGATGCTCGACTAAGCTTTCCACGCTGCCTAAGCTGGTTGCATTGATAAATAGCTTGAGTTTTGCAGCAACCGCAATAGCCTTGGCACGGCCGCTATCTATTGCATCCTGATGCACTTCAAAACTAAGCATGGCACCAAATTCCCGCATTTGCGAAGCGGCAACGGCATGCTGCGGGTGGCCGGCAAGTCCCGGAAAATGCACTTTGGCAACCGCCGGATGCGTAATCAAAAACTCGGCAATTTGCGCCGCGCTGCGGCATTGCCAAGCAAGCCGCGCCGGTAGTGAGCGCAAGCCGCGCAAGGTCAACCAAGCAGCAAACGGTGACGCCGTACTGCCGTGCAGTTTGCGCAATTCAGCGAGTTCTTCGAATATAGAACCATCGCGCATAACTAGCGCGCCGCCCATGCAATCGCTGTGGCCAGCCATGTACTTGGTGGCCGAATGCATCACTACATCGGCGCCCAGCGCCAATGGCTTTAGCAATGCGGGTGTAGCGAATGTGGCGTCTACCACCATCAACGCGCCGCTGGCTCTGCAATACCGGCTTAGCCTTGCAATATCGGTTACTTTCAAAAGTGGATTTGACGGCGTTTCAGCCCAGACCAAATCAACTGGCGCACTAAAAGCGGCATGCAAAGCGCTTGCATCGGTTAAATCAACCGAATCAAGCGTAAAGCCAATCCGCTGCGCTTCTATGCCCATTAGCTTGCGCGCGGCAAAATAGCCATCGTCCGCCAATATCACGCGCTGGCCTGGCTTTAATCTGGCTAATATGGCCGAAACTGCAGCCATGCCTGTCGCGAAAAATAGCGCTTTGGCTGGCAAGTCAGAGCCTTCGCTTTCCAACGCAGCAAGTGCGGTTTCGAGCCGATCTTGGGTTGGATTGCCATAGCGCTGATAGATAAAGCCATCTAAAAGCGCAGTATCTGCCGGGTGTTCGAATGTCGTGCTTAAGTGAATTGGCGGGGCAATCGCGCCGGTTTGGGCGTCGGGCTCGCCGCCCGCATGCACGGCTAATGTTGCGAATTGATGCGTGTTGTTAGTCGTTTTAATTGTTACGGCCTTAGAAGTTGTTACAGCTTACGCTGCATTAGGGTTGACTGTTTCGGCTATCACTGGCGCATCACCCTCGTCCAAAATCGCCTGCGCTTCGGCCTTAAACGCGAGCCATGAAGCCCAGGTACGGTGCACTTTAAACAGCTCCAACGCATACAGTAGCTTTGGCGCACCGACAAAGCCAATGGCGCCGATCATGCGGTGCACGCCATCCCGTGTTGCCTGGTTATAGGCCATCGGCGGCCCTATGAAATTGCGTTCCAGAATGGGCAACTGCACGATTAAATCTTTGCGAAACATACGTCGAAGTAGGGCCAGCTGCTCAGGCGTAGTATCCAGTGAACCCTTTGCCGCAAAGCGCTCGCGCGGCCTCAGCTGCTCGTAAATTGTGCGCAGCACTTCTTCATTGCGCCAGGGTTTGGCAATTACCTTCAGAAACCCGATTCGAAGCAGCTCTGTAAAAAAACCTTCGTCATCGTTTTCGCCAGTCACCGCAATCGCCGGGCTGTTGTGGCTGGCAGCCTGTGGATCAGCACGCAGCGTGCGCAGCAATAAATCGCCGTTACAGCCCGGCATACGAATATCCAAAATCATAAAATCAAAACGCTGCTGCTGCGCGTATTCCAGTGCCCTGGAGCCCGATTGCGTTTTGACCGGCTTCAAGCCCAGCATATGCAAAAGATCTTCTAATACCTGAAGGTTGACCTCGACATCGTCGGCGATCAGTACATTTGCGCCGGTATCGGCGAGGGAGGGAAAGTCTGGATAGCTCATCGTTTAAGTTTGGTCGATTGCGGGCAACTAAGCCATATGTATGCGCCATTTTTTCTGTCAGATGGTTCTTACAATCCGGACAAGTGCCGCATCGAAACGCGCATGCTGATTCACTTCCGTATTGAAGTACGTTGATTCTGAAATACGTCACTATTGACGTCAAAGCGTGCTGAAATACACGAGGCTAGTAGCCAGGCAATCACCTACTCAAAATCATCCACATAAACCGTATCGTTGCTGCCTGCGGATGCAAATAAAAACTCTCTCAGCACAATTCCCGTAATGTTCTGCTGATCTTGCTCTGACATGGTCGGCTGACCACCACACGCCTGCTCGGCGAGTTGGCAGGTAAAGCTAGCTGCGGCGAACTGGCAGTGGCTACCGCCCTCAAATTCTTCGACATATTTTATCAACCCAGGAAAACTCATTGCATCAAATATGGCGTCCGCGTTGCTGGCGCGCGGGGTAACGCAATCTCGGCTGCCGACCACGAAATAGCTTGGTGCACGCACCTTTGAGGCGGCGGCAATCGCGGAAGGATTGGTTTCGGCCGGTGCCATCACAAACAGCCCGCTTGCGCTGCGATCTTTTGCGGCGGCCAAAATAGCCGCGCCGCCGCCCATCGAATGGCCGCCATAAACGCGCTCGCCGCTGAGCGCACCGGCGAAAAACGGATCGGCAAACACTGCGTTAGCGGCAAATCGTAAATCCAAGCCCAGCGCCAAATGATTCGGCGCAAGCCCGGCTTCGGTGCCGGGTAAAACCACAGCAAATCCGAGGCGCGCTAGATCGCGTGCAAAGTAGTCGTAGCTCGAATTAGCAATAGTAAAACCGTGCGCAAAGCTCAGCATCGGCGCGCGAAATTGGCAGCCAAGCAGCGGCGCCGCATTTTCACCACCGGGCGGCTGCGCCGGATAGCGCAGCAAAACACTGACCACGCGATTGCCGCGATCGGCGTCAATATAGCTGTGCGTGCGCGTTCCGAGTGGAAACGTACTGCCGATGCAGCCCTTAGGAACCTCTGTACTTAATAGAAATAGCGATGCAATCGACAAAAGGATCATGGAATTGGCTCTCAATAGCACTTTAATGATTCGGCAGTTCGAATGTACTCGTTTTGATGCCACCCAGCGACGAACAAGCGATTCACCGCAAACTCTAACCAAATATTTGAGGCACAACTTACCCAGCATCCGCGCACCTCAATTCCACTAGAATGCGCCAACTTCTAAGTTGGAAACGCCGTAAACCATGATTGAATTAACCATTGATGATTTAAGCCACGATGCGCGCGGCATTGCGCATCGTGACGGCAAAGCCGTATTTGTAACGGGAGCGCTGCCGGGAGAGAAAGTGCAGGTGCAGCGTTTGCATCAGGGCAAAGCCTTTGACCAAGGCGCTCTGGCCAGCTTAGAAGATGTCATCGAACGCAGCCCGGAGCGCACTGAGCCCCGCTGTGCACATTTTGGCGTGTGTTCGGGCTGCAGCTTGCAGCATTTGGACGCCGCTGCGCAAATTCGCTATAAAAACAATCACTTGCGAGAGGATTTAAAGCGCATCGGGCGGGTTGAACCACTGCATTGGCTTGCACCTTTGACTGCGGATGTCTGGGGCTATCGCCACAAAGCCCGTTTGAGCGTGAAAGACGTGCAGAAAAAGGGCAAAGTGCTGGTTGGGTTTCGCGAACTAGATGGCCGCTTTGTGGCGGACGTTGCGCACTGCCACACCTTAGCGCCGGTGGTCGGCACGCGCATTGCTGAGCTAACGGCACTCATTCAAACATTGGACGCGCGCCGGGAAATTCCGCAAATCGAAATCGCCGTGGCCAATAACGCCTGCGCGCTAGTATTTCGGCACCTAAGCCCGCTTTCGGGCGCTGATCAAGCCAAACTTCAAGCCTATGGGGCAGCGGCTGATTTACAAATTTGGCTGCAACCCAAAGGCCCGGATACGGTGCACTGCATCAGCCAAAATCCAGCAGTGCTGCGCTATCAGCTGCCCGCTTACGGATTGGATGTGGAGTTTTTACCGCTTGATTTCACTCAAGTTAATCCAAGTTTGAATCAGAAAATGCTGGCGCAGGCGCTAGATCTATTGGCGCTGCAACCTGGGGATTCGGTGCTCGAGTTATTTTGTGGGCTGGGCAATTTTACTTTGCCGATGGCGCAAACTGGGGCGAAAATTTTTGCAGTGGAAGGTGATGCCGGTTTGGTCAAAAGAGCGCGCGCCAACGCTGAGCGCCAGGGTTTAGCAGACAATATTGAGTATCGCGTGGCGAATTTATTCGAGCCGCAAATTGAAAACGCCTGGGCACGCGCGCCATATAACAAGCTGTTGCTCGACCCACCGCGCGCAGGCGCGGAGCAAATTTTGCGCGAGCTGCCGAACCTATCCGCAGAGCGCATCGTGTATGTATCCTGCAACCCGGCCACGTTCGCCAGAGATGCCGAAATTTTGGTACATCAGCGCGGCTATCAGCTGCATTCGGCCGGCGTGATGGACATGTTCACCCACACCAGCCACGTTGAATCGATTGCGCTGTTTACCAAGGCCGGTGGGTAGCATGGGCATAGAGATTGAGCGCAAATTTTTGCTGAAATCGGACGCTTGGCGTGCGCAAGTCCTGCGATTCCAGCGCATGCAGCAGGCGTATTTAGGTGGCACGCACTGCTCAATGCGCGTGCGCATCGCCGGTGAAATGGCGTTTTTAAACATCAAAAGCCGGGAATTAGGCGTTAAGCGGCAAGAATTTGAGTATCCGCTGCCGCTCGCCGATGCCCAGGCATTGTTGCTATTAGCGGAAGCGCCCGGCATTGATAAAATTCGACATTACGTCAATATTGAGCGCTATGTTTTTGAAATCGATGAGTTTTTAGGTGATAACGCAGGGCTTATTGTGGCTGAGCTTGAGCTTGATGATGAACATGCCAACTACCCAAAACCCGAGTGGCTAGGTGTAGAGGTAACCGACGATGCGCGCTACTACAACTCGAATTTAGTTGATGCGCCATATTCGAGTTGGGGAACTTAAAACACCCTCTCCCATAAAGTTGTCGCCAATCTCGTTGGCTACTCGGCCGACCTTAAAACACCCTCCCCCCAACCCCTCTCCTATAAAGGGAGAGCTTTGCCCCAAAGTGTGCTTTGCCCGTTTCTCCACATGAACCGTTAGACTTGCGGCAAGCCATCGCGCAGAGTAGCCGACGCCTTTTGGGAGAGATACCTGTGGGAGAGCATGGTTTTGATCAATGGCAATGGG